>NZ_FWFQ01000010.1 GCF_900172235.1 Pseudoruegeria aquimaris
TTCAGCGCTTTATGTCTGCCAAACCCGCACGCCCGAAAGCCCTGCACACCGCCAGCAGAAGCGGCGCGCCGTTGACGGGGCTCCCTCAGTCAGGACGGCATCCTCTCCGCCAGCACCGCCTCCGCAAAGGCCATCTGCACATGCATCAGCTGCGCCTTCGCCGCCACGGCGACGCAGCGCGGGTGAGTCATCGCGTCTTCGCTCACCTCTTCGCCCCGGCTCACCGGCGGGCAGGGAATGAACAGGCAGCCGGGTCGTGTCGCATCCAGCCGCGCGGCGGTGATGCGAAACGGCGCCATCTCGGCCTCCGTGGCCCCGGCGGGCCAGCAATCGGTGACGATCACGTCGGCATCGGCGAGGGCGTCCATGTCCTCGGTGCAGGTCAGGCGGTGGGTGGCGTAGCGGCCGGTGTCGAGCCAGCGGGCGCGCGGGGCGATCTGCGTCACCTCCAGCGGCAACGCCACGGCGGCTTCGGCCCATGAGGCGAGGATGTTGGCCGCCGGCGCCACGGCGGCCACGCGAAGGCCTTCGAGCCCGCCTCGCAGCGCCCGCACGTAGGAGAGATCGCCGAGCACCTCGAACGGGTGGTTCTGCCGCGTGCGCAGGTTCAGCACCGGCAGGGCGCTGGCGGCGGCGAAGGCCTCCAGCGCGCCGAGGCTGGGGGTGCGCACGGCGACGAGATCGAACCAGTTGGCAAGGTAACGGGCCAGATCCTGCGGGTGCTCCCCGCCGGTCAGCCCCACGGGCACATGCACGCAATGGGCGCCCATGCTGGCGGCGCCAAGCTCCATCGCCACGGTGTTGCGCCAGCCGCGCTCCTCCACGATCAGCGCGATGCGCCGCCCTTCAAGGAGCGGCGGCACGATACCGGCGGCGTATTCCCGCCCCAGCGCGATGGCGCGTTGCAGCAGGTGGTCGGCCTGACGCGGCTTCAGGTCGCTGACGCGCAGAAGATGTTGAGACACATGCTTTTCCCTGTTCCCTGCCCGGCATCCTTGCCGTTGCGGCACGGCGGATCAAGCCCGCCGGCGCCGGCGCCCGCCATCGAGGGGGAAAAGCGGCCCCCTATTCCCCGTAGGTGGGGTGGAAGCGGCCGGCGGGCGACAGGGTGAAGATCTCGACACCATCGGCGGTGACGCCGACCGAGTGTTCGAACTGGGCCGAGAGGCTCTTGTCGCGGGTGACGGCCGTCCAGTCGTCGGCCAGCACCTTGGTTTCGGGGCGCCCGAGGTTGATCATCGGCTCGATGGTGAAGAACATGCCCTCCTCCAGAACCGGGCCGGTGCCGGGGCGGCCGTAGTGCAGCACGTTGGGCGGGGCATGGAAGACGCGGCCCAGCCCGTGGCCGCAGAAATCGCGCACCACCGACATGCGGTGGCTCTCAGCGTAGCTCTGGATCGCGTGGCCGATGTCGCCGAAGGTGTTGCCCGGCTTCACCGCCTCGATGCCCTTCATCAGGGAATCATGCGTCACCTGGATCAGGCGCTCGGCCTTGCGCGGCAGTTTTCCGGCCACGTACATGCGGCTGGTGTCGCCATACCAGCCGTCCACGATCACGGTCACGTCGATGTTGAGGATGTCGCCATCCTTCAGCTTCTTGTCGCCCGGAATGCCGTGGCAGACGACGTGGTTCACCGAGATGCAGGAGGCGTGCTGGTAGCCCTTGTAGCCGATGGTGGCCGATTTCGCACCCTTGGCCTCGACCTGCTCGGTGATCCAGCGATCGATCTCGCCGGTCGTCGCGCCGGGCACCACGAGGGCGGCGACGCCATCAAGGATTTCCGCGGCCACGCGGCCGGCGGCATGCATGCCTGCAAAGGCGTCCTGCGGGTAGATGCGGATCCCGTCACGGGTCAGGCGGCCACGGCTATCGTCCAAGGGAATGCTCCGAACAGATGGATTTCGCGCTACAGATAAGGGTTTTGCGCGGAAAGTGCCAGTAGGGGAAAGGCACAGCCTGCGCAGACCCCGACAACCGCGCAAGATTCCAACAACGACGACATGGTTTCGCCCGGCGGCACGCCGGGCAGCCCCCGTCCGTCCCCTCGGGCGGGGGCTTCACCCCCACCCGGCGGACCGGGCCAGCCCTTCACGCCACACCTCCGCAATGTAACTACTTTTCAGTCCCTTTAACGGCTTCCATTGGCAGCTCCCCCGCCAGCCACACCCCCTCCGGCGAAATCCGCGTGCCGTGGCAGAGCGCCTCCACCCCGGCGGCGCGTGCCTCGATGAAGGCGGCCGCATAGGCCGGGTCCATGTCGGCGGCCAGCGCGAAGCGGGCGCAATCGGTGCGCTGCACGAGGTAGAGCATCACAGCGCGGTGGCCCTGCGCCACCATCTCCGCCAGCTCGCCGAGGTGCTTGCGCCCGCGCGCCGTCACGCTGTCGGGGAACTCCGCCAGATCGCCCCTGCGCCGCAGATGAACGTTCTTCACCTCCACGTAGCAATCCGGCAGGCCGGGCTCGGTGAGCAGGAAATCCACCCGGCTCGCCGCGCCGTATTTCGCCTCGGGCCGCACGCCGGAGTAAGCGGAAAGCGCCGGGATGGCGCGCGCCAGCAGCGCTTCCTTCACCACGCGGTTGGGCACGCCGGTATCGATGCCCGTCCAGTGGCCGCCTTCGTGCTCCACCAGCCGCCAGCCGTATTTCAGCTTCTTCCTCGGGTCGTCGTTGGGCTCGAGCCAGATCCGCATCCCCGGGTCCTGAAGCCCGATCATGCCACCCGGATTGGGGCAATGGGCCACCACCTCGCGGCCATCCTCAAGCCGCACATCGGCGAGAAAACGTTTGTAGCGGCGGATCAGCGTGGCGGGCACGAGAGGGGTTTGAAAGCGCATGGGGCAGGCCTATACCGAAGCCAACCACCCGGCAAGACGGAGCCCAGCCATGCCCAACCCCACCGCCGCCATGCTCGTCATCGGGGACGAGATCCTCTCGGGACGCACCCGCGATTCCAACATGCATTTCCTCGCCGGCGAACTGGCCAAGCAGGGGATCGACCTGATCGAGGCGCGCGTGGTGGGCGACGATCGCGCGGCGATCATCGGCGCGGTGCGGGCGCTCTCCGCCGCCGCCGACCACGTGTTCACCTCCGGCGGCATCGGCCCCACCCATGATGACATCACCGCCGAATGCATCGCCGCGGCCTTCGACACGCCGATCGGCGTGCGCGAAGATGCCCGCAGACTGCTGGCCGATCACTACGCCGCCACGGGCCGCGAGCTGAACGAGGCCCGCCTCCGGATGGCACGCATCCCCGAGGGCGCCACGCTGATCGACAACCCCGTCTCCATCGCGCCGGGCTTCACGCTGAAGAACGTGCATGTGATGGCCGGGGTGCCCTCGGTGTTCCAGGCCATGGTGGCCTCGGTGCTGCCCACGCTCACCGGCGGCGCGCCGCTGCTGTCGCAGTCGCTGCGCATCAACCGCGGCGAGGGCGACATCGCCGGGCCGTTGGCGGCGCTGGCGGCGGATTTCCCGGATCTCTCCATCGGCTCCTACCCCTTCCAGCAGGACGGCGCCTACGGCGCGAACATCGTGATCCGCGGCACCGACGGGGCACGGATCGACGCCGCCATGACCCGGCTGGCGCAGGAATTCGAGGGCGCGCTCTGATGCACGCCCCCGATCGGGCCGCCCTCTTCGCGGCACTGGAAGCCACCTGGCCCGCGGCGCGGTGCGAAGCGCACGGCCCGTGGCTCATCCGGTTCGGCGCAGGCGGCGGCAAACGCGTCTCCGCCGCGACACCCACAGGCCCGGTGAGCGCGTCCGACATCCCGCAGGCGGAGGAAGCCATGCGCGCGCTGGGGCAGGCGCCGCTCTTCATGATCCGCTCCGAGGACGCCGCGCTGGACGCGGCGCTTCAGGCACGGGGCTACGCGGTGGTGGATCCGGTCGCGCTCTACGTGGCCCCGATCGAACGGCTGGCCGCCATCGAGACCGAGCGGCTCTCCGGTTTTGCGATCTGGCCGCCGCTGGCCATCCAGGAGGAGATCTGGGCAGAAGCCGGCATCGGCCCGGCGCGGCTGGCGGTGATGGAGCGCGCGAAAGGGCCCAAGGCCGCGATCCTCGGCCGTGCCGATGCCCGCGCGGCGGGCACCGCCTTCGTGGCGCTGCACGGCGAGATCGCCATGATCCACGCGCTCGAAGTCTCGCCCCGGATGCGGCGCAAGCAGACCGGGCGGCGGATGATGGGCGTGGCGGCGCAATGGGCGCAGAAGGCCGGCGCACGTTGGATCGCGCTGGCCGTGACGCGCGAAAACATGCCGGCCAACGCGCTCTATGCTTCCCTCGGCATGGCTTCTGTGGAAACCTACCACTACCGAATTCCGGTTTCCGCAGAGGCACATACCGCGTGACGACAGAAGACAAGCCAGCCACCGCGCTGGATCTGCCGATGGTGGATCCGCTCCCCGATGACATTCAGAAGTATTTCGACGTCTGCGCCGAGAAGCTGGGCCTCGTGCCCAACGTGTTGAAGGCCTATGCCTTCGATATCGAAAAGCTCAACGCCTTCACCGGCCTCTACAACGATCTGATGCTGGCGGACTCGGGCCTGAGCAAGCTGGAGCGCGAGATGATCGCCGTCGTCGTCTCCTCGATCAACCGCTGCTACTACTGCCTCGTGGCCCATGGCGCGGCGGTGCGCCAGCTTTCTGGCGATCCGGAACTGGGCGAGATGCTCGTCATGAACTACCGGGTGGCGCCGCTTTCGGCCCGCCACCGGGCGATGCTCGATTTCGCCGCGCTGATGACCAACGCCAGCTACACCATCGAGGAGAAAGACCGCGAAGCCCTGCGCAGCGTAGGATTTTCCGAGCGCGACATCTGGGACATCGCCGCCGTCGCCGGCTTCTTCAACATGAGCAACCGCATCGCCTCGGCCACCGACATGCGCCCCAACCCAGAGTATCACGCACAGGCCAGATGAGCACCCGCCTCGCCATATGCGCCGCCGCGCTGGCCACCCTGTGCGGCGGGGCCTTCGCCGCGCCGCTGACCCTGCCGGAAGGCGCGCTCCTGTCGGCGAGGCAATCCGAGCCGCTGGCCAGCTACGCCTTGCCGCTGTCACCGTGGAAGGACGGCGCGATGGACACGCAGCAGGTGGAGGGCGCCTTCAGCCAGTCCGCCTACCGGCTGCCGGACTCGCAGCTCGCCACGCTGGAGATCCTCGCCCCGCTGCGCGACCAGCTTGAAGCGGAGGGCTTCGAGATCCTCTTCACCTGCGAAACCGACGGCTGCGGCGGCTTCGATTTCCGCTATTCGACCCGGATCCTGCCCGAGCCCGACATGCATGTGGATCTCGGCGATTTCCGTTTCCTCTCGGCCCGCAAGGGCGCCGGCGAGGCGGCGGAATACCTGAGCCTCCTGGCCAGCCGCAGCGCCGCGAGCGGCTTCCTCCAGCTCACCCGCGTGCTGCCCCCCGGACACCCCGAGGCCGCCGCCCTGAGCGCGGCCGCCGGGGCCACAGATGCCACAGGCGTCACGGGGGAAGTTGCGGCCCGTCCGGTGGAAAGCGCGCCGGCCGCCGCCGCCGGCAGCCTCGCCGAGAAGCTGGAGCGCGACGGCCATTCGGTGCTCGACGATCTGGTTTTCGAATCGGGCTCCGCGCAGCTTGGCGCCGGCCCCTTCGCCACGCTCGCCGAACTGGCCGCCTACCTCGCGGCGCACCCCGGGCGCACCATCGCTCTCGTCGGCCATACCGATGCGGAAGGCTCGCTGGAGGCCAACGTGGCGCTCTCGAAGAAGCGGGCGGCCTCCGTGGCGGAGCGGCTAATCTCGGTGCATGGGGTGGACGCCGCGCAGATCAGCGCGGAAGGCATGGGCTTCCTGTCACCGCTCGCCAGCAACCTCACGGAAGACGGGCGCACGAAGAACAGACGGGTCGAAGTGATCCTCACTTCGACCCAGTAATGCGCGCCCGGGAGAAATGACGCGCGCGAGGGAAAACCGGGGGGTTACCAGTCGTCGGGGCCCTTGTCGGCAAAGGCCTCGACGAGGAAATCGATGAAGGCGCGCACCTTGGGCTGGGTGAAACGGCCCGGCGGATAGACGGCATAGATGCCCTGCGTCTCCCGCGGCAGGCCGGGAATGGCCTCCTCCACCAGCCCCTTCCTCATCGCATCGCCGTAGAGGAAGCTCGGCAGATAGGCGATGCCGAGGCCGGAAATCGCGGCATTGAGCAGGGATTGCCCGTCGTTCACCGAGAGCCAGCCGGCCGTGCGCACCTGGCGCTTCTCGCCGGAGGGGGCGGTGAGCTTCCAGACCGCGCCGTTGGACTGGCTTGAATAATGCAGCAGCTTGTGCTCGTTCAGATCGTCGATCTTCTGCGGGCGGCCGTATTTCTCGAAATAGGCCGGGCTGCCGATCATCCGCTTGGTGGTTTCGGTCAGCTTTCGGGCGCGCAGGGAGCTGTCTTCCAGCTCGCCGATTCGCACGGCCATGTCGAACCCCTCGCTGATCAGCTCCACGTAGCGGTTGTTGAGCACCATGTTCACGGTGATGTCGGGGAATTCGAGCAGGAAATCCCCCAGCACCGGCGACAGATGATTCACCCCGAAATCGGTGGCGACGGAGATGCGCAGCAGCCCCGAAGGCGCCGATTGCATAGATGTCACCAGCGCATCGGCTTCACCGGCATCGTTCAGCACGCGGCGGGCCCGATCGTAATAGGCAAGGCCGATCTCGGTGGGGCTCACGCGGCGCGTGGTGCGGTTCAGCAGGCGGGCGCCGAGGCGGGCCTCCAGCGACGACACATGCTTGGAAACCGCCGATTTGGAGATGCCCATCTTGCGGGCGGCGTCCGTGAAACCTCCCTGATCCACCACGGTGGCGAAGGCTTCCATTTCGGTCAAACGGTCCATAACAAGTCCTACCAGATCCTGAGTTCCCCCAAGGTTATGCGGACAGAATCGGGCGGAAATGGGGTGAACGCCCGACAATCTCGGGATTTAAAACGGGATCGTTCGGGTCGGGGAAACAGCGAAACAATCGCGGCGTCGGCGCGCACTTCAGTGTTTTCCCTGCAATACCCCCGGGGCGCGGCGGCCCCGGGCGCGGCAGGTTCCGAAAAAGATCGGGAAGGATCAGAGCGTAGCGGCGAGCCGCGTGCCCTGGTCGATGGCGCGCTTGGCGTCCAGTTCGGCGGCCACGTCGGCGCCGCCGATCACGTGCACGGGCTTGCCGGTGGCTTCCAGCGCCTCGGCCAGCGAGCGCTCCGAGACCTGCCCGGCGCAGATCACCACGGTTTCGGCCGGGATCACCTGCGGGTTCTCGCGCGCCTCGCCGTAGCTCACGTGCAGCCCCTCGGAATCGATCTTCTCGTAGTTCACGCCGCCGATCATCTTCACGCCCTTCATCTGGAGCGCGGCACGGTGGATCCAGCCCGTCGTCTTGCCCAGCCCCTTGCCGGGCTTCTGGGCCTTGCGCTGCAGCAGCGTCACCGCGCGCGCCGGAGCATGGGGGTGCGGGCCGTCGCTGGCCAGGCCGCCGCGGGTCTCTTCCGGGTCGCCCACGCCCCATTCCTCCTTCCAGAGTTCGAGGTCTTCCGTCGGGCTCTTGCCCTCGTGCACGAGGTATTCGGACACGTCGAAGCCGATGCCGCCGGCGCCGATCACGGCCACCGTCTTGCCGACGGGTTTCTTCTCGCGCAGCACGTCGATGTAGCCGAGCACGTTGTCGCCATCCTGGCCGGGGATCTGCGGATCGCGCGGCACGACGCCCGTGGCCACGATCACCTCGTCGAAATCGGCGAGCGCCTCGGGGGTGGCCTCGGTGCCGAGCTTCACGGTGATGCCGGACTTGGCCACCATCGTCTCGAACCACTGCACGAAGCCGTGGAACTCCTCCTTGCCGGGGATCTGCTTGGCGATGTTGAGCTGCCCGCCCAGTTCCTGCGCCTTGTCGAACAGGGTCACCCGGTGGCCGCGTTCATCCAGCGTGAGCGCGGCGGCAAGGCCGGCCGGGCCGGCGCCGACCACGGCAAAGGACTTCGGCGTCTCGGTGGGGGTGATGGTGATCTCGGTCTCGTGGCAGGCGCGCGGGTTCACGAGGCAGCTCGTCAGCTTGCCCGAGAAGGTGTGATCGAGGCAAGCCTGGTTGCAGGCGATGCAGGGCGCGATCTCGTCCGCGCGGCCGGCCTCGGCCTTGGCCACGAAATGCGGATCCGCAAGGAAGGGGCGCGCCATGGACACCATGTCGGCGCAGCCCTCCGCCAGCACCGCTTCGGCCACCTCGGGCGTGTTGATCCGGTTGGAGGTGACGAGCGGCACGTTCACCTTGCCCATCAGCTTGCGGGTGACCCAGGTGAAGGCGCGGCGCGGCACCGAGGTGGCGATGGTGGGCACGCGGGCTTCGTGCCAGCCGATGCCGGTGTTGATGATGGTGGCGCCCGCGGCCTCCACGGCCTGCGCCAGCTGCACCACCTCTTCGTGGGTGGAGCCGTTGGGCACGAGGTCGATCATCGACAGCCGGTAGATGATGATGAAATCCTCGCCCACCGCCTCGCGGCAGCGGCGCACGATCTCCACCGGCAGGCGCATCCGGTTCTCGTAGGAGCCGCCCCAGCGGTCGGTCCGCTTGTTGGTATGGGTCACCAGGAACTGGTTGATGAAATAGCCCTCGGACCCCATGATCTCGACGCCATCATACCCGGCCTCGCGGGCACGGACGGTGGCGGTCACGAAATCCGCGATCTGCTTCTCGATGCCCGCCTCGTCCAGCTCCTTCGGCGGGAAGGGGGAGATCGGGGACTTGATCGGCGAGGGCGCGACGCATTCCGGCGAATAGGCATAGCGGCCGGCATGGAGAATCTGCATGGCGATCTTGCCGCCGTTCTCGTGCACGCGGTCGGTAACGACCCGGTGGTTGGCGATGTCCTGCTCGGTGAAGAGGCCGGCGGCGCCGGGGAAGACACCGCCTTCGCGGTTGGGCGCCATGCCGCCGGTGACGATCAGCGCCACCCCGCCGCGCGCGCGTTCGGCGTAGAACTCCGCGACCCGGTTCCAATCCTTCGTTTCCTCGAGGCCGGTGTGCATCGAGCCCATCAACACGCGGTTCTTGAGCGTGGTGAAGCCCAGGTCGAGAGGTGCCAGAAGATGCGGGTATCGGGATTGGGTCATGGTGTCCTCCTGCTATCCCCCAAGATGTCGTCCAAGGGGCATGGCTTGTCACGCGGAACGCGGCGTCAAGATGTTGACGCGAACGTAAAGCAGGCCGCGCGCCGGTGTCCAGCCCCGGCAGGGCCACCCCGCCTCTCCTGACGGCAAAAGTCCGCGGGGCGCGCAGGGCAGCCGGCGCCGCGAGGGGCGTCCTCAGCCCATGGTTTCCACGCAATGGCGGCGGAAGGCGCGTTTGAGCATGTCCAGCTCGGCCCGCAGCAGGTCCATCTCGGCGCGGATGTCCTCCGACATCGGCTCGCCGGTCAGGATCGCGAAGCTGCCGAGGGTCACGTCATCGGGGCGGGAGCGGATCAGGAAGGTCTGCACCCCGTCCGAGAGCGCGGCCGCCGGAATGGGGATGCGCAGGTGCCACTGGCCCTGCGCCCCGTCGATGGGTTCGAGGCTCACCCCTTCCACCGGCTTTTCCAGATGCGTCACCTCGATCTCGGGCGCGCCGTCCGCGCCGCCTTCCAGCGACAGCACCCCTTCCCAGACACCGGCCTGGATGCGGCTCTTCGTCAGTTGGGCTTCGGCCATGGCAGGGCTCCTTCTAGAGTTCGGCGCGCGGGCGGCGGGTGAGGGTGAGATCGCGCAGGATGATCTGGTTCATCTCCGGCCCTTCGAAGATGAAATCCACCCACATGCGCTCCACGCGCTTCTCGTTGAGCTTGGTGTAGGTCATGTCGAACTCCACCGAGACATCCTCGGACTGCCACGGCAGCTCGCGCACGATCTGTTCGGTGTTCGGCCCGTGCTTAACGTTCAGACGGGCGAAGATCTCGAGCGGCTTCTCAAGTTCGACGATGGCATCGAGCTTCACGAGGTGGCGCTTGCGCAGCCCGTGGGCGGCCTCCTCGGGCAGGTCGATCGCCAGCGACAGGAAGCTGCCGTCGAAGCGGAACACGTCCATCCGCAGCCCGAAAGGGGCGAGATCCTCTTCGCGGGTGTTGCGGATCTGGCGCACGGTGAGTTCGGAGATGGAGCAATCGTGGTAGACCGTCACCTCGCTGCCGATCTTCTCCTGCGTCTGCACCGCCGCGCGCCCCGGCGGGTTGAGCGGGCCGCGCCACAGCTCGGGGCGGTAGGCCCAGTCGCAGAACATCGGCTTCTGGATCGCGTTGGAGCCGATCATCGGCAGGGTGAGGCGGCTGTCGGCCACGTAGGTGAGCTTGTCGAGCTGGGAGCGCAGTTGCCGCGCCCGGCCGCGCCACTTGCGCAGATCCGACGGCGAGGCCGCCTCGGCGGCGGCCGCGAGGCGCTTCCAGCGCGCGAGGTTTCGCTTGAACAGGAATCCGTCCAGCTGCGTGTCGATCCGTTTGGCCATCCTTGCCTGCCTTGCCCTCGAAGTATCGGCCCGCACGGCCCGCGCGGCGGGCCCGCGACGGGCACGAGGGGGCACATGCCCTGCCCCGATGATTTGTGCAATCATCCCAAGGCTTCAGGCCGCAATCAACACCTTAAGACCGGTTTTCCCGGCTTATTTTCCGCACGAAGGATTTCAGCACCGAGAGGCCCTGCTGCGCGGAGAGCGGCGCGGCCTCGGTGCCCAGCACGCTGGCCGACACGATGTGGCCATCGACGTCGAAGAAGGCACGCCAGTATTCCGCGCTCCCGCCCGCGGCGGCGCCCTGCGCGAGGTCGCGGGTGCGCACGTAGAAGACGCGCCCCTCGGTCCGGGTTTCCAGCACATCGATGCTTTCGGCCCGGCCGTCGCGGCTCAGGATGCGGCGGCCTTCCTCGGAGCGGAAATAGCGCTCCAGCGACGGAAGCGTCTGGGCGATGGTGTAGCCGGCCTCCAGCCCGCTGACGCTGGCGGTGATGACGGCACGCACCGCCGGTTCGCGGTGGCGGGCATCCTGGGTGATCGCGGCGCAGCTTCCCAGCAGCACGAAAGCCTCACCGTCGCGCTGGCGGGAGGCGGCCAGATCCACGCAGTAACCCGCCGGACCGGCGATCACCACGGCCGGTTCGGACACGCGCACCCGCAGCGCCGCCGGACGGGTGTTCTCTGGGCTGTTTCGGGAAGGGGCGGCGGGGGCCTCGGTGGGCGCGCCCGCCAGCATCATCAGCGCGCCGGCCGCGAGGGCCGCCACGCTGTTTCCTGTTCCGACCTTACAGGTCCATGTAGACATGTTTCTCCGCTTTGCCGCCCGGATGGGTCACGGCACCGCGATAGGTGGCCTGCACCTGCTGCGCGTATTTCCACAGCGCGCCGGAGGCGTAGATCGTTTCGCGGGGGCCTGCCCAGTTTGCCTTACGTTCGGCGAGTTCCTCGTCGCTCAGGGCCACCGAGATCTCGCCTTTGATTGCGTCGATCGTAATCATGTCTCCGTTCTTGAGCAACGCGATCGGCCCGCCATGAGCGGCTTCCGGCCCAACGTGGCCCACGCAGAAGCCGCGGGTCGCACCGGAGAAGCGGCCATCGGTGATCAGCGCCACCTTCTTGCCCATGCCCTGGCCCGAAAGCGCGGCCGTGGTGGCGAGCATTTCGCGCATGCCGGGGCCGCCGGAGGGGCCCTCGTTGCGGATCACCAGCACTTCGCCTTCTTCGTATTCGCGCGCCTGGACAGCGGCGAAGGCCTCTTCCTCACATTCGAACACGCGGGCCGGGCCGGTGAAGACCTGCTGCTCGGCGCTCATGCCGGCCACCTTCACGATGGCACCTTCCGGCGCGAGGTTGCCCTTCAGCCCGACGACGCCGCCGGTCTTGGTGATCGGCGCGGCGACGGAGTGGATCACGCGGCCGTCGGCCTCGCGGGTGATCTTGTCGAGTTCTTCGCCGATGGAGTAGCCCGAGGCCGTCATGCAGTCGCGGATGATGAGCCCGGCCTTGTCGAGCTCCTTCATCACCACCGGCACGCCGCCCGCCTCGTAGAGATCCTTGGCCACGAACTGCCCGCCCGGCTTCAGATCCACGAAATAGGGCGTGTCGCGGAAGATTTCGCAGACGTCATCGAGGAAGAACTCGATGCCGGCTTCATGGGCGATGGCGGGCAGGTGCAGGCCGGCGTTGGTGGAGCCGCCGGTGCAGGCCACCACGCGGGCGGCGTTGATCAGCGAGTCGCGGGTGACGACGTCACGCGCGCGGATGTTCTTCTCAAGCAGGTTCATCACCGCCCGGCCCGAGGCCTCGCCGTATTGGTCGCGGCTCTCGTAGGGCGCCGGCGCGCCGGAGGAGTTGAACAGCGCGAGGCCGATGGCCTCGGAGACGCAGGCCATGGTGTTGGCGGTGAACTGGCCGCCGCAGGCGCCGGCGGAGGGGCAGGCCACGGCTTCGAGCTTCTCCAGTTCGCAGGTGGAGAGGTTGCCGGCCTGGTGCTGGCCCACGGCCTCGAACACGTCCTGCACGGTCACGTCCTTGCCGTTGTGGCGGCCCGGGAGGATGGAGCCGCCGTAGATGAAGACGCTGGGCACGTTCAGCCGCACCATGGCCATCATCATGCCGGGGAGGGATTTGTCGCAGCCGGCGAGGCCCACGAGCGCGTCATAGCAGTGGCCGCGCATCGTCAGTTCCACCGTGTCGGCGATGGCCTCGCGGGAGGCGAGCGAGGAGCGCATGCCCTCGTGGCCCATGGCGATGCCGTCGGTCACGGTGATGGTGGTGAACTCGCGCGGCGTGCCCATCGCCTGTTTCACGCCCATCTTCACCGATTGGGCCTGGCGGTTGAGCGCGATGTTGCAGGGGGCGGCCTCGTTCCAGCAGGTGGCCACGCCGACGAGCGGCTGGTGGATCTCGGCCTCGCTCAGCCCCATCGCGTACATGTAGGAGCGGTGCGGCGCACGGGCCGGCCCTTCCGTCACGTGGCGGCTGGGCAGTTTGGATTTGTCGAACGGCGGCTTGAGCATGGAAGACCTCCCAGAAGTTGGCTGGGTTTTCGAATAGGCCGTGAAGAGGGATTTCACAAGCGCGATTGCGGTTTTCCCGCCCCGCGGGTAGCGTCGCGCCGATGACGAGACACACGCCCCGCGCCTACCACCCCCATGACGCCTTCGTGGCCCCCGCACGCGCCAAGCCCGCGCTGTGGCGGCTGATTCTGGGCATTGCCGGGGCCGGGGCCTTCTACATGATCGCCGGCAGCGCCCTATTCGCCGCATTTGCCATCCTCGAAGGCCCGGTCGGCCCCCGGATGGACGGGTTCATCCCCGGCACGCCGCTGATAACCTTCGGCCTGCTCCTCGGCTTCGGCTTCATGATCGTCGGCGCCTGGCTGGCCGCGCGGCTGCTGCACGGGCGCGGCTTCGGCACGCTCATCGGCCCCGTGGATCTTTTCGGCACGACCTTCCGCAAGGCGCTCATCGCCATCGTTCTGGTGGAGATCGCCATCTTCGCCCTGCCCCCATATCTGATGCCTGATCTCGAACCCGGGCTGCCGCTGCCGCAATGGGTGATCCTGCTGCCATTCTCTATGGGCGCGCTGTTCCTTCAGGTGGTGGCGGAGGAGATCTTCTTCCGCGGCTACGTCCAGCAGCAGCTCGCCGCACGCTTCGCAAGCCCGCTCGTCTGGATGGTGCTGCCTTCGGCGCTCTTCGCCTTCGGGCACTACGATCCCGCCAACACCGGCGACAACGCCCTCATGATCGTGGCGTGGTCCTTCGCCTTCGGCCTCGTCGCCGCCGATCTCACCGCGCGCACCGGCAGCATCGGCGCGGCCACCGCGCTGCATTTCGCCAACAACGCCTTCGGCATCCTTCTGGTGAGCCCGCCGGGGCCGCTTTCGGGCCTGTCGCTCTACACCCTTCCCTTCACGCTCGCGGACCTGCCGGCGGGCGATCCGCTGATCCTGATCGATCTCGGCCTCATCCTCTGCGGCTGGCTCGCGATACGTCTGGCGCTCAAGGTCTGATTGCATTTCCCTTGGGTGCACCTTATTTCAGTGCGCAACACAGGCACTGGCCAGCACAGGCACTGGCATCGGCACAGGGGAAGCGCACGCGCATGAACTGGATCACCAACTACGTCCGCCCGCGGATCAACTCGCTGTTTTCGCGCCGCGAGGTGCCCGAGAACCTCTGGACGAAATGCCCCGAGTGCGGAACCATGCTGTTCCACCGCGAGCTGGCCGACAACCTCCAGGTCTGCACCAACTGCGATCACCACCTGCCGATTTCCCCGCGCGAGCGCTTCGACGCGCTCTTTGACGGCGGGATCTACGTCGAGGTGAAGGTGCCCGAGGTGCTGGCCGATCCGCTGAACTTCCGCGACCAGAAGAAATATCCCGACCGCATGAAGGCCGCCGTCAAGAAGACCGGCGAGAAGGACGCCATGCTCGTGGGCGAAGGCGAGATGGCCGGCACCGATATCGTGGCCGCCGCGCAGAACTTCGCCTTCATGGGCGGCTCCATGGGCATGTACGTGGGCAACGCCATCATCGCCGCCGCCGAGCGCGCGGTCGAGAAACGCTGCCCGCTGATCCTGTTCTCCGCCGCCGGCGGTGCCCGGATGCAGGAAGGCATCCTCAGCCTGATGCAGATGCCGCGCACCACCGTGGCCGTGCAGATGCTCAAGGAAGCCGGGCTGCCCTACATCGTCGTGCTCACCCACCCCACCACCGGCGGCGTCACCGCCTCCTACGCCATGCTGGGCGACATCCAGATCGCCGAGCCCAACGCGCTGATCGGCTTCGCCGGCACCCGGGTGATCGAGCAGACCATCCGCGAGAAACTGCCGGAGGGTTTCCAGCGCTCCGAATACCTGCTCGATCACGGGATGCTGGATCGCGTCACCGACCGCCGCAAGCTGCGCGACGAGCTGGTGGCCATCTGCCGGATGCTGATGAAGCAGCCCCCCGCCGTGGCCGGCACCCTGCCCACGCCCGAGGAACCGCCCGCCGCCGAAGCCGGCGAGCCCGAAGCGCCCGAAGCCGCCGCCGATCCCGCCCCGCAAGCCGCACCCGCCGAGGCCGAAACCGCGGCCGGCTCCGAGCCCGACGCCGGGAGCAAGGCCAAGCCGTGAGCGCCACGCAGGGCTCCGACGCCATCCTCCAGCGGATGATGGCGCTGCATCCGAAGATCATCGACCTCACGCTGGATCGCGTCTGGCGCCTGCTAGACGCGCTCGATCACCCCGAGCGCGCGCTGCCGCCGGTGATCCACATCGCCGGCACCAACGGCAAGGGCAGCACGCAGGCGATGATCCGCGCCGGGCTGGAAGCCGCGGGCCGCAGCGTCCACGCCTATACCTCTCCGCATCTCGCCCGCTTCCACGAACGGATCCGCCTCGCCGGCACGCTGATCTCCGAAGAAGCGCTCACCGCGGTGCTGGATGAATGCTACGCCGCCAACGGCACCGCGCCGATCACCTATTTCGAGATCACCACCGTCGCCGCGCTGCTGGCCTTCGCCCGCACGCCCGCCGATTTCACGCTGCTCGAAGTCGGCCTCGGCGGGCGGCTGGACGCCACCAACGTCATCGACACCCCGGCGCTGACCGTGATCACCCCGGTCAGCATCGACCACCAGCAGTTCCTCGGCGACACCCTGCCCGAGATCGCCGGAGAGAAGGCCGGCATCCTGAAGCGCGGCGTGCCCTGCGTCGTCGGGCGGCAGGAAGAGGCCGCGCTCGAGGTGATCGAGGCCCGCGCCGCGCGCCTCGGCGCCCCGCTTCTGGCGCAGGGGCAGCACTGGCACGTCTGGCAGGAGCGCGGCCGCCTGGTCTACCAGGACGAAACCGGCCTCCTCGATCTCCCCCTGCCCGCCCTGCGCGGCGCCCACCAGATCGACAACGCCGGCATGGCCATCGCCGCGCTGCGCCACCTCGGTTTCGGCGAAGCCGCCTGCGAGGGCGCCATGTGCAACGTCACGTGGCCCGCGCGGATGCAACGGCTCAGGACGGGCCCGCTCGTCGATCTCGCCGGACCGGCGGAGCTCTGGCTGGACGGCGGCCACAACCCGGCCGCCGGCGAGGCCCTCGCGGCCCTTCTTGCGGAGCTCCCCGACAGGCCCACGCACCTGATCTGCGGCATGCTCAACACCAAGGACATCGGCGGCTACCTGCGCCCGCTGGCCGCGCGCGCCCACAGCCTGCACGCGGTATCCATCCCCGGCGAAGCGGCGACCCTGCCCGCGGTCGAAACCGCCCGGGCCGCCCGCGCGGCCGGTTTCGAAGCCCATGAATCTGAAAGCGTAACCGCCGCCATCGCCGCCATCACGGCGCGCGATCCGCATGCCCGCATCCTGATCTGCGGCTCGCTCTACCTCGCCGGCGCGATCCTGCGCGAAAACGGCTGAGCCGGGCCAAGCGGGGCTGGCCGCCCCGCACCCCGTGGATGATTCCGGTCAAAAGACGCGCCCCACTTTGTTCCCCAAAATATCCCGGGGGAGCCGCCGCAGGCGGCGGGGGCAGCGCCCCCTAGGGCGCGTCGGTGCGGCCCCAGTCGGCGTCCTGCATCTCGCGCAGGCGGCTGGCGGTTCGCTCGAATTCGAAACTGCCCTCGCCTTCGAGGTAGAGCATCTCGGGCTCGGCGGCGGCGGAGCAGATCAGCCGCACGCGCGCCTCGTAGAGCGCATCGATCAGGGTCACGAAACGCCGTGCCTCGTTGAAGTTGCTGCGCGACAGGTTCGGGATGTCGTCCAGCACCAGAACCCGCACAGCCTGCGCGATCGCGAGGTAGTCCGCCGGGCCGAGCGGCCTGCCGCAGAGATCGAAGAAACTCGCGCGGGCCACGCCGTTGCGATAGGCGGGCAAAGTCACCTCGCGGCCCTTCACCTGAAGGGTGAGCGGCGCGGCCTCGCCCCCGGTCAACCCGGCCCAGACGGCGCGGATGCGCGCCCGCGCGGCGGCGTTGACGGGGGTGAAATAGACCTGCTCGCCCGAGAGGCGGTCCTGCCGGTAGTCCGTCGGGCTGGCCAGTTCGTGCACCACCATGCGCTCCTTCAGCAGCTTGATGAAGGGCAGGAACAGGTGACGGTTCAGCCCGTCCTTGTAGAGATCGTCGGGCACGCGGTTGGAGGTGGTGACGACGACGACGCCGGCGGCGAAGAGCTTGTCGAAAAGCCGGCCCACGATCATCGCGTCGGTGATGTCGCTGATCTGCATCTCGTCGAAGGCCAGCAACCGCACCTGCGCGGCCACGGCATCGGCCACCGGCTGGATCGCATCATCCACGCCCGTCTTGCGGGCCTCATGCAGCGCGGCGTGGATTTCCTGCATGAAGGCGTGGAAATGCACGCGGCGCTTCTCTTCGATGGCGAGGTTCTCCACGAAGAGATCCATCAGCATGGATTTGCCGCGCCCGACGCCACCCCAGAGATACAGCCCGTCCGGCGTCTTGGGCGGCTTGCTGAACAGCCCGCCCAACACCCCGCGCCGGCGCGTCTTCGCCGCTTCGAGGTGGGCGCGGATGTCCTGCAGGATCGGAAGCACCAGCTCCTGCGCCGGATCGGGGCGGATGTCCCCGGCCTTCACCTTCCGTGCATAGATCTCGCTCAGAGTCGCCATGTCGCCCTGCCTGTTCGCCGTGCCTGTTCGCCCTCTGCGCCCCCCTGTGCCAAACTTCGCCCGCAAAGCCAAGCTCCTGCGCGGCTTTCATCGCCCCGGCGCATGGGTCGGGTCACAAATTCTGAATTGACGGCACAGCCCCCATCGCGGAACGTGGCGCGGCTTTGCAGGAGGACAGGATGCAGGATACGCGCGCACCCCTACTTTCGCCGGTGCTGATCGGCGGCTGTATCGTCATCATGGTCAGCTTCGCCATCCGGGCGAGCTTCGGCGTGTTCCAGATCCCGATCGCGGAGGAGTTCGGCTGGCTGCGGGCGGAGTTCTCCCTCGCCATCGCCATCCAGAACCTCGCCTGGGGCGTGGGCCAGCCGATCTTCGGCGCCATCGCCGAGAAATTCGGCGACCGCAAGGCGATGATCCTGGGCGCGCTCACCTATGCGGCGGGGCTGGTGCTTTCGGCCAATGCCGTCACGCCCGGCGCGCACCAGTTCCTCGAGATCCTCGTGGGCTTCGGCATCGCGGGCACCGGCTTCGGCGTGATCCTCGCGATGGTCGGGCGCGCGGCGAGCGACGAACACCGCTCCATGGCGCTCGGCATCGCCACGGCGGCCGGCTCCATGGGGCAGGTCATCGGCGCGCCCACCGCGGAGTGGCTGCTGAGCTTCATGAGCTGGCAGAACGTCTTTCTCGTGTTCGCCGCCACGATCATCCTCGTGCTGGCGGTTCTGCCGATGATGCGCGCGCCGATGGCGAGCAAGGCCGAGATCGAGGAGAGCATGGGCACGATCCTCGGGAAGGCCTTCCGGGATCCGAGCTACACGCTGATCTTCCTCGGGTTCTTTTCCTGCGGCTACCAGCTGGCCTTCATCACCGCGCATTTCCCCGCCTTCGTGGCCGAGATGTGCGGCCCGATCCTGGCCGGCGGCGTGCTGCATTCGGTGGGCATCACCACCACCTCCGCCCTCGGCGCCGTGGCGATCTCGCTGATCGGCATCTCCAACATCGCCGGCACGCTCTTTGCCAGCTGGCTGGGCAAGCGCTACTCGAAGAAATACCTGCTGGCCGGGATCTACACCCTGCGCACGCTCGTGGCCGCCGCCTTCATCCTGCTGCCGATCACCCCTACCTCGGTCGTGATCTTTTCCATCGCCATGGGCTCGCTCTGGCTGGCCACCGTGCCGCTGACCTCGGGCCTCGTGGCCTATATCTACGGCCTGCGCTACATGGGGACGCTCTACGGCATCGTCTTCTTCAGCCACCAGCTCGGCAGTTTCCTCGGCGTCTGGCTGGGCGGGCGCATGTATGACCTGACGGGCGACTACACCGCCGTCTGGTGGGTCGGCGTCGGGGTCGGGGCCTTCTCCGCCATCGTGCACCTGCCGGTGAAGGAGCGCCCGCTCGCCCTGCGCGGCGGCGCCCATGCCTGACGCGGCCCCGGCCGCGCTGCCCGGCGCCGTCCGGCGCGGCGACGCTCTGCAGGCGAAATCCGCGAACGGTTGAGCCCGCAGGGCAGCGCCGATTTTGCGCGCGGCCCTTTTTCGCGTAGGCTGCCCGGATCGCCCCAAACGCGCGCCAATCCCGAAAGGAGCCGCCCGTCTATTCCCCCTTCGCGGGCCGCGGCTACCCGGATCAGGTGCTGTTCGGGGATCTGCATTTCCACACCGAGATTTCCTTCGATGCCGGCCTGATCGGCACCTCGCTCAACGTGCATGACGCCTTCCGCGTCGCCCGCGGCGAGAAGATCCGCTCCAACACCGGCCAGCCCGTGCAACTGATCCGTTCGCTGGATTTCCTCGCCGTCACCGAGCACGCCGAGATGATCGGACTGGCCACCGCCATCCGCAGGAGCGATCCGCGCCTCTTGCTGGATGACTGGGGCGGGCGCATCCACGCGCTCTTCAACGGCAGCCAGCAGGACCGCATGGCCGCCTTCGGCGAGATCATCGAGATCGGCACGGTGCAGGGGATCGATCCGACCGCCGGGCTTGGGCTGGACGGCGATCTCTGGGTGGATCTCGTGGAGACGATCGACAGCGACAACGAGCCCGGTGTGTTCACCTCGCTGGCGGGCTTCGAATGGACCTTCACCCCCAAGGGCGACATGAGCAACGGGCTGATGTTTCCGGAGACCAAGTTCGACGGCTCCCCCCTGACGGCGGAGTATGCCGCCAAGCGCATCCGCTGGGAGCCGATTCACGAGATGACCCAGATCAAGGGCGACGAGGAAACCCATCCGCTGCTTTCACCCGATGACGAATTCGCCGATTTCGAGCGCTGGGACGTGGCCAACCTCTCCGGCCCCGCCGCCAAGACGCCCGAGATGCTGCAATACGAATACGCCCGCTCGGCGCTGAAACTGGGGCTGAAGATCGGCCGCGAGATCGGGGTGAACCCCGACAAGTTCGGGATGTACGGCACGACCGACAGCCACACGGCCCTGCCCACCACCCGCGAAGACAACTGCTTCGGAAAATACCAGCACACCGAACCCTCGCCCGACAGTCACGGGATGGACGTGATCCCGGCGGAGGATCCCGCCCTGCGCATCATCACCGCGCAGGAATCCGCCTCGGGCCTCACCGCCGTCTGGGCGCGGGAAAACACCCGGCGCGAGGTCTTCGGCGCGCTGACCCGCAAGGAGGCCTATGCCACCACCGGCTCGCGGCTGCGGGTGCGCGTGCCCTGCGCGATCCCGACGGCGCCAACCTCGACCGGATCCAGATCGTGAAGGGCTGGCTGGACGCCGAGGGGCAGACCCATGAGCGCGTCCATGACATCGCCGTGTCCGGCGGGCGCGAGATCGGCGCGGACGGCGGGCGCGTGAGGCCGTGGGCTCCACGGTGGACGTGGCCTCCGCCACCTACACCAACGCCATCGGCGCACCGGCGTTGCAGGGGTTCTGGGAAGATCCAGAGTTCGACGCGGCGCAGGATGCCTTCTACCACGTGCGGGTCATCGAAATCCCGAAGCCGCGCTGGACGACCCATGACGCGGCCTTCTACGGCGTGCCCCTGCCCGAGGCCGTGCCCGCCGAGGTGCAGGACCGCGCCTATACCTCGCCGATCTTCTACACGGCCGCGCGCTGAGTCAGAGATCGAAGGTGGCAAACACCGGCGCGTGGTCGGAGGGCTTTTCCCACCCGCGCGCGGCGCGCAGCACCCGGCTGGAATGGGCCGCACCGGCGATGTCGGGCGTCGCCCAGACGTGATCGAGCCGGCGGCCCTTGTCCGCGGCGTCCCAATCCTTCGCCCGGTAGGACCACCAGGAATAGAGCCGCCCGTCGGGGATGTCGGCGCGGGTCACATCCACCCAGTTGCCGGCCTCCTGCACCTGCGCCAGGTGCTCGACCTCGATCGGCGTGTGGCTGACGACCTTCAGAAGCTTCTTGTGATCCCAGACGTCATCTTCGCGCGGTGCTATGTTGAGATCGCCCACGAGGATGGATCTCTCAGGCGTATCGGCGTGGAAGCTGTCGCGCATCTCCGTGAGGTAGTCGAGCTTCTGGCCGAATTTCTCGTTCACCTCCCGGTCGGCCACGTCGCCGCCCGCAGGCACGTAGAAATTGTGGATGGTGACGCCGTTCTCCAGCCGCCCGGCGATGTGGCGGGCATGACCGAGGCCGGCGAAATCCTCGCTGCCGGCTTCCTCCATCGGGATCTTGGAGAGGATCGCGACGCCGTTGTAGCCCTTCTGCCCGCGCGCCACCATGTGGTGGTAGCCCAGCGCCCGGAAGCCTTCGAGCGGGATCTTCTCGACCGGGCTCTTGCATTCCTGCAGGCAGAGAACGTCCGGCGCCTCCTCCTGCATCAGCTTGAGCACGATCTCCTCGCGCAGGCGGACGGAGTTGATGTTCCAGGTGGCGAGGGTGAAGGGCATGGGCGCGGCTCCGCAGGGGCAGTCAGGGCAAAGGCAAAGAAGGCCCGCGCGGGCGGGCCTTCGGGATCGTGGCGGAGTTAAACACCCTCGCTCGGCGCAAGCAAGACCTTGCCGCCCCGCCCGTCGCGCGCGGCATGGGCCACGGCGTCGGAGAGCGCGGACAGCGGATAGACGGCATCCACGGCGGCAGAGAGCTTGCCTTGGGCGATCAGCCCGATCAGCGCGCCGAAGACCTCCTGCTTGCGGGCCGGGCTGGCCTGCGTGAACCAGCGCGCCAGCCAGAAGCCGCGCACCTGCACATCGCGGAAGATCACCGCCTGCGGGCTGAGCATGGCCGGCATGTTGGACATCGCCCCGTAGGAGACCATCACGCCGCCGGGCGCGAGGCATTCGCTCATCCGGGCGAAGGTGCCGCCTGACACCGCGTCCAGCCCGAGCCGGATGCGCCCCTCGCCCACCGCGTCGGCCACGCGCTGGGGCAGGTCTTCGCCATCCACCAGCACGACATCGGCGCCCAGTTCTTCAAGCTCGGCCGCCAGTTCGGCGCGGCGCACCACGTTGACCGTGCGGATGCCGCGCTGCGCGGCAAGCTGGATCACGTAGCGGCCCACGGCGGAGTTGGCGGCGGACTGGATGATCCAGTCGCCTTCGTGCAGATCCACGAAGTCCTGAAGCAGAAGGTAGGCCGTGGGCGGGTTCACCGTGAGCATGGACAGCTGGTCGAGATCGGCCTCCGGCAGGGCAAAGAGCGTCGCCGCATCGGCCACAACTTCGCTCTGCCAGGTGCCGCAGCCCGCCGGCAGAAGCACGAGATCACCCGGCTTCACGTGACCGACGCCGGCCCCCACCTCGGCGATGCGCCCCAGGCCTTCGTTGCCGGCCACGGCCGGAAGCTCGGGTTTCACGCCGTAGTTGCCGGCCACCTGGATCAGGTCGGACGGGTTGATGGGCGCGCGCAGCACCTGGATCCGCGCCTGCCCCTCGCCGGGGGCCTGCGCCTCGGTTTCGTTGAGGTGGAGGACGTCGGCGGGATCGCCGAAGGAATCGTAGCGGGCCTGAAGCACCATGGGACTGCCTTTCTCGTGGCTTATGGTTCGTTGCTGAAGCCCTCCATGTAGGCGCCCGGGCCGGCGATAGAACCCGTGGGCGAAAAAAAGGCCCGGCGCGGGGCCGGGCCAGTCCAACAGGGAGGTTTCAGAACATTGCCCCGTTCTGAGAGGGGAACCCGTCAGGAGGCGAGGCGGTAACCGCCGCTCTCCGTCACCAGCAGCCGCGCGTTGGAAGGATCGGGTTCGATCTTCTGGCGCAGCCGGTAGATATGCGTTTCTAACGTATGCGTCGTTACGCCGGCGTTATAGCCCCAGACCTCGTGCAGCAGCACGTCGCGCGGGACGACGCCTTCGGACGCGCGGTAGAGGAACTTGAGGATGTTGGTTTCCTTCTCGGTGAGCCGGATCTTGCGATCGTCCTCGTCCACCAGCATCTTCATCGACGGCTTGAACGTGTACGGCCCGAGCTGGAAGACGGCATCTTCGCTCTGTTCGTGCTGGCGCAGCTGGGCGCGGATGCGGGCCAGCAGAACCGGGAACTTGAAGGGCTTGGTGATGTAGTCGTTGGCACCGGCGTCGAGGCCGAGGATGGTGTCGGCGTCGCTGTCGTGGCCGGTGAGCATGAGGATCGGGCATTTCACCCCCTGCTTGCGCAGCAGCCGGCACAGCTCGCGGCCATCGGTATCGGGCAGGCCCACGTCGAGGATCACGAGATCGTAGATGGCCTCCTTGGCCTTGGCCATGGCCTCCTGGCCGTTGCCGGCCTCGAAGACATCGAAATCCTCCGTCATCACGAGCTGTTCGCTCAGCGCTTCGCGGAGATCTTCATCGTCGTCCACCAGCAGGATTTTCTTAAGCGTTGCCATGTCTTTCGCGCTCCTCGCTCTGTCTGGAGAAGAGTTGATCATCGCGCCGCCCGGCGGCAAGATTTGCTACAACAAATTCACGCGCTCGTGTCAAAACGCCACGAAAGCCGCGAGAAATGTTTCACATTCCCGCGGCGAGCCTCTAAATAGCGGGCTCTGGCTGTAACAGTATAACAGGCCCGCCATGCATCTGCGCCCCGACATCACCGAGCTTCAGGCCCGCGCCCGTGCCGATCTGCGCATGGGCGTGCCCGTCGTGCTGGGGCTCGAAGGGCGCTTCGCGCTCGTGGCCGCCGCCGAGACGCTCGGTCCGCAGCGCCTTGCCGACATCCGCAGCCTGCCCGGCCAGCCGGTGCTGGCGATCACCGCCCGCCGCGCCGAGACGCTGAAGGCGCGCGCCTACGATGCGCAGGCCGCCCGCGTGGTGATCCCGGAGAGCGCCACCTGCGACTGGCTGCGCAGCCTGTCCGATCCGGCCGATGACCTGATGCACCCGATGAAGGGCCCCCTGCAGACCCTGCGCGAGGGCGACGCACGGCTGGCCCGCGCCGCCATCACCTTCTGCAAGGCCGCGCGCCTGCTGCCGGCGGCGCTGCTGCTGGAGATCGACGCCGGCCCCGCCTTCGCCGCCGAGCACGGGCTGACCTGGCTCGACGCCGGTGCCGCCTACCCCGTGCTGCACACCACGAGCCCGATGAACGAAGTGGTGCACGCGCGCCTTCCGATGACCGTCTCCGAGGCCGGACGGCTGCACATCTATCGCCCCGAGGACGGCGGCGAGGAGCATTACGCGGTGGAGATCGGCAGCCCGCCGCGCGACGCCCCGGTGCTTGCGCGGCTGCATTCGGCCTGTTTCACCGGCGACATCCTCGGCTCCCTGAAATGCGATTGCGGCCCACAGCTGCGCGGCGCGCTGGCGCAGATGGGCCGCGAGGGCGCGGGCGTGCTGCTCTACCTCAACCAGGAGGGGCGCGGCATCGGCCTTGCCAACAAGATGCGCGCCTATTCGCTTCAGGATCAGGGCTTCGACACGGTGGAGGCCAACCACCGGCTCGGCTTCGAGGACGACGAGCGCGATTTCCGCATCGGCTCCGAGATCCTCAAGCGCATGGGCTTCTCGCAGGTCCGGCTGATGACGAACAACCCGAAGAAGGTCGCGATGATGGAGGCGGCCGGGGTGAAGGTCACCGAGCGCGTGCCGCTGAAGGTGGGTCAGAACCCGCTGAACGAAGCCTACCTCGCCACCAAGGCGGCGAAATCGGGGCACCTGCTGTGAACACCCGACCGCAGGATCTTGTGCTCACCCCGCGCGGGATCCGCTTTCTGGGCCGAACCTTCCCCTGCGCGATCGGGCGCGGCGGGGTTTCCACCAGCAAGCGCGAGGGCGACGGCGCCACGCCTGCCGGCGTGCACCGGATCATGGGGCTGATGGCGCGGCCGGACCGCGTGCGCGTTGCGGGCGAGGCCTTCCCCATCGGCCCGCGCGATCTCTGGAGCGACGCCTCCGGCGAACCGGACTACAACCAGCATGTGCGCGCGCCCTACGGCCACAGCCACGAGCGCCTGCGCCGCGCCGATCCGCTCTACGATCTGGTGCTGGTGACGGATTGGAACTGGCCGCTGGCCGAGGCCGGGATGGGCTCGGCGATCTTCCTGCACATCTGGCGCAAGCCGCGCCATCCCACGGAAGGCTGCATCGCCTTCCGCCGCGATCACTTCCGCTGGATCATCGACCGGCTGGAGCCGGAGAACCGGCTGATCGTGCCGGAGGCTTTGGCGGGGCGGTAGGACCTTCCGCCCGGCGGCACGCCGGGCAGCCCCCGCCCGCCCCCAAGGCGGGGGCTTTCAGCCCCCACCACGGGCTGGGGCCGCCCTCATCGCTTCAACGATTCAAACAAACCCGCGCCAGACGAGCACCACCACGAACAGCACGATCACCACGAAGATCGCCCAGGCCACGCTGGTCAGGATGCCGAGCCACATCGCCTTGCGCCGCTCCGCCGGGTCCACCGCTTGCAGATGCCGCTTGCAGTTTTCATAGGCGGCCTGCGCGCGGGCGGGATCGATCCGGCGCGCGAGCTTGGGGTGTTCGGCCAGCTTCACGCTTTCGGAGAGAAACGCCGCATCCGCCCGCACCGCCTTGGGCAGGAAGCGGCGCGACTTGCGCGCCTGCGCGGCGAGCGTGCGCCCGCGGATCGCGAGTTTTTCGGAGAACAGGCCCGAGATCTCCTCGGCCATCTGCTGAACCGGCACCATCGTCATCGTCACTTTTCCTAGCAGCCCCACCGGCTTACAACCTTGCCGCCGCAATCTCAATCCATCTGGCGCGCACGCGCGCCAGCGGCTAAAAGCGCAGCCATGCTCAACACGCTTCGCACAGGCTCCGCCAACGGCCGCCCGCCCCTTTTGATCGTCCACGGCCTCTATGGCTCGGCCCGCAATTGGGGCGTGATCGCCAAGCGGCTGTCGGATGAGCGCGAGGTGCTGACGGTGGACATGCGCAACCACGGCGAAAGCCCGCATTTCCCAACCCACGCCTATCCGGATCTCGCCGCCGACCTCGCCGAGGTGATCGCCGCCAACGGCGGACAGGCGGACGTCGTGGGCCATTCCATGGGCGGCAAGGCCAGCATGGTGCTGGCGCTCGCCCACCCCGAGATGGTGCACCGCCTGGTGGTGGCCGATATCGCCCCCGTCGCCTACAGCCACACGCAGGTGCAATACATCCACGCCATGCGCGGGCTGGATCTTTCCGCCGTCTCCACGCGCGGCGATGCGGATCGCGCGCTGAAAAACAGCGTGCCCGAAGATGGCATCCGCGCCTTTCTGCTGCAATCGCTGGACGTGAAGGGCAAGCGCTGGCGGCTGAACCTCGACACGCTGGAAGCCGAGATGAGCAAGATCGTCGGCTTTCCCGAAGTCAGCGGGCAGTTCGGCGGGCCGACGCTCTTCCTGTCGGGGGCGGAGTCGGACTACGTGCGCCCCGAACACCGCGAGAAGATCAAAACGCTCTTCCCCAAGGCGCGGTTCTCACGCATCCCCGGCGCCGGCCACTGGCTGCACGCCGAGAAACCGCGCGAGTTCGAGGCCACGCTGCGGGTCTTCCTGAACGCCTGAAACGCCCCCTTAGCCCAGCGCCGCCAGTTTCCTCGCGATCAACCACGTGACGGGGAAGGCCAGCACGAAGCCCGCCGCCGCGAAGGCGAGGATCGGCAGCAGCGTATCCAGCCCCACCACCAGCGCGATCACCACGCCGGTTCCCGCCAGCGTCGTCGCCACCATCGAGAAGATCACCATTGCCAGCCGCGTCATGAAAGCCTCCTGCGTGCATGTGAGTCGCGACCATCATATTCCGCACTAGGAATGTGTATTTGACACCGATCAAATCCGCCCCCATCTGCCGACTGCAGGCTTTTGTTTGTCAGCGCCCCGTGGGCCAAGTAAACAGGGGCCGAACACATGCACGCAATCCGACGCAGGAAGAAGGATACCCCATGCTCAAAGGACTCGGCGGCCTTGGCGATATGGCCAAGATGATGAAGAAGGCCCAGGAGATGCAGGAGAAGCTCGCCCAGCTTCAGGAAGAGATGAACACCATGCGCGTCGAGGGCGTGTCCGGCGCGGGGCTGGTGAAGGCCACCTCCACCGTGAAGGGCGAACTGGTGGGGCTTGAGATCGATCCCTCCATCTTCAACCCGGAGGAAAAGGAAGTCGTCGAGGATCTGATCCTTGCCGCGATCAAGGATGCGCAGGCCAAGGCGGCCGCGCGCCACGAGGAAGAAATGAAGGCCCTGACCGAATCCCTCGGCCTGCCGGCCGACATGAAGCTGCCCGTCTGAGGCTGCCGCCTGCATGAGCGAAGCCCCGCGCGACATCGAGAACCTGATCGAGATGATGGCGAAGCTGCCCGGCCTCGGGCCGCGCTCCGCCCGTCGCGCGGTGCTTCACCTCATCCGCAAGCGCGCTCTGCTGCTGACGCCGCTGGCCGATGCCATGCACCAGGTGGCGATCTCGGCGCGCGAGTGCCTGAACTGCGGCAACGTCGGCGTCACCGACATCTGCGAGATCTGCGCCTCCGAGAAGCGTGGCAACGGGCAGATCTGCGTGGTGGAGGACGTGGCCGACCTCTGGGCCATGGAGCGGGGCAAGGCCTTTGCGGGGCGCTACCACGTGCTGGGCGGCACGCTTTCGGCGCTCGACAACGTCGGCCCCGAGGATCTGCGCATCCCGCGCCTGCTGGACCGCGTGGCCACGGAAGGGGTGAACGAGGTGATCCTCGCCCTGAACGCCACCGTCGACGGCCAGACCACCGCCCACTACATCGCCGAACAGCTCGAAGGCACGGAGGTGGCCGTCACCTCGCTGGCGCAGGGCGTGCCCATCGGCGGCGAATTGGACTATCTCGACGACGGCACGATTTCCGCCGCCCTGAAGGCGCGCAAGAGCTTCTAGGCCCTTTCGGCGCGGCAAGCGGTCCGCGCCCGGCACGCACGGCGCAGCGTCAGGACAGGGTATTCTTGAACGCCCGGCCGCCCTTCATGATCACGTTGAAATTCTCCGGGTCGTCCATCACCGAAAGATCGGCGATCGGATCCCCGTCCACCAGCAGGATATCGGCGTAGGCGCCGGCCTCGATCACGCCGACCGGCCCCTTCTGGTAGGGATTGCGCTGCCCCGCTAGCTCCCAAAGCTGCCCGTTGTTGCCCGTCGCCTGCTGCAGGATCTCGGCATTGCTGAACCAGGGCGTCCGCAGGCTCAGCTCGTTCAATTGCGTCGCCTTTGTTTCCGACGAGCCGACGAAATCCGTGCCGAGCGCGATCTTGGCGCCGTAGTCCTTCGCCAGCCGCAGCATCGTGTCGAGCCCGTCCTGCGCCATCTGCTGCCGCTGCGCCTGCGCCTCGGAAAAGCCCTCGGGGATCGGCGTCATGAAGAAGCCGACCTGCGTGGACAGCCAGACACCCTTTTCGACGGCGAGTTCCATCGAATCCGGGGTCATCAGGTTGCAGTGCTCGATGCAGGCGAATCCCGCCTCGATGGCGCTGCGCACCGAGGAATCCATGTAGGCGTGGGATGTGGCGTAGGTGTTCCAGCGCCGGGCCTCCTCCACCGCGGCCTTCAGCTCGTCCGGGGAGTATTCGTTGATGTCGAGCGGATCGTAGAGCCCTGAAACCGCCCCGCCGGAGAAGACCTTGATGAAATGCGCCCTCTGGCGGAACTGTTCCCGCGCGGCCGTAAGAACCTCGGCGACGCCATCGGCGATGATGGTGATCTGCTTTTCTTCGAATTCGGTGAGCGCCGGGCCGCCGAAAGCACGCGGCCGCACACTGCGCGGGCGGTAGTCGCCGTGGCCGGAGGTCATGCCGATGGCCGCGTTGCAGGCCTGGATGCGGGGGCCGGGATAGACGCCCTCGTCGATCGCGCGGGCCACCCCGAGAATGCCGCCGCCCGTGTCGCGTACGCCGGTGAACCCGCGCATCAAGGTGGCCTCGCACTCGCGCAGCGCGAGGGCGGCCACGTAGTCCGGGCGCGCCGTCCAGAATTCCATCGGCCCCTGGTTCCACTGCAGGTGCACGTGGTTGTCGATCAGCCCCGGCATCAGGGTGCGCCCGGCGCCGTCGATGCGCGGCACATCGGGCGCGGCGTCGGCGGCCGGCGAGATCTCCTTGATGAGTTCGCCCTCGACAAGCACGTTGGTGAGGCCGGTGAGCCCGTCGGATCGGCCGTCGAAGACACGCACGTTGGTGAAGAGCGTGGCATCCGGCGCCGCTGCCCTCGCCACGGCGGGGATCGTTGCAAGGGCCGCGCTGGACACGAGGCCGGAAAGAAATGTGCGTTTGCTCAGCATGATGGCCCCGCGTCTGTCTACCGTTTCCACCACGTATTGCGGCAGCGCCAGGCTTTTGCCACACGCAGGGGCAGATTACGCGGAGGCACCCATTTGGACGGGATGGCGGCATCGGAGCGGTGGGCCACGAAAAAGCCCTGCCTGCCTGCCGGGAAACGGGGAAAACCGGCAGGGCGGGCAGGGCTTCAAAGGCGCTGAAAGCTTGCCCCCGCCCCGGAGAGGGGGCGGGCGGCGTTTTCGATCCGACCGGATCAGAGGCCCGGAATGAGGCCCACGAGGCCGCGGCTGCCGAAGGTCGGCTCACCGCCACCGAGCGAGACCTTCACGCCGGCGCCGATGAAGGGCTCGGTGTCGAGGCCCAGATCGTCGGAATCCAGCACGCCCAATTCGGCGTAGAGGCGGGTGGAGTCGGAGACGTTGTAGTCGGCGACCGCCGCGAAGCGCTGCGCGTTGAAGGCGTTGTCGACGTCGGCGTAGTCGTAGCTGGCGCCGAGGCCGAAGCTTGCGTTGACGGCGTAGCGGACGGAGCCGCCGGCGCCCCAGAAATCTTCGCTGCCGTATTCACCGAACTGCACGTAGCCCTCGGTCTCGTAGGCGCCGGTGTCATAGGCGGCCTCAAGCCCGTAGAAGCTGTTGTCTTCGCCGCCGGCGCGGTCCACCCCGGCGAAGGCACCGAAGGCGGTTGCGTCATCCAGGTGGTAGATGCCGTGCACCGCGGCGTTGATGTTGTCTTCGTTGCTCAGGCCGAATTTCGTAGCGCCGAGATCGATCTGCGCCGCGATGTTGGGCGAGAAACCAAGCTCGACCGACCCTTCGATCGCCGTCTTGTTCACGTCGCTTTCGTCGGTGAAGGCGGAATAGCCCAGATCCATCGAGGCGCCGTTCAATTCGACCGCGTAGGCGGCGGGAGCGGCGACGGCGGTGGCCACCGCGAGGCTGCTGATGAGGGTCTTCTTCATGGTGCTCTGCTCTTCTTGTCTGTCACGTGTTAAACTGAACTGCGCCGTTCACTTTTCGGCGCTGCGGCAGAGCTATGCCTGTTCGGGGCGGAATGGAATGCACAGTTTTGCACAGGCGCTGAACGAAAATTCCCTCTTGAAACCGCCGCGGAAACACCGGTTGGGAATTAATCATATCGCAATGTTTTCATATGGTTGCCTGCCGGACACGGGCCGGGCTACTCCGCGCGCAGCAGCAGGAGCAGCGAAAGCACCGTGAGCGCGATGCCCGGCAGCACCAGCGCCGGCGGCGCCCCGCGCCCGAGCGCGATCTCCCACAGGATCACCCAGCTCGGCGTGAGGTAGGTATAGGCCATCACCTTGGCCGAGGGCAGCCGCAGCGCCGCGAACTGCAACAGCACGAAGGTCGCGGCCGAGGCGAAGACGGCGGTGTAGAGAATGGTGATCCAGACGATCCCCGGAAGCGCGGCCCAGTCGGTGGCGGCGATGTCGCCCCAGCCCCAGAGCGCCAGGATCACGAAACCCGCCACCATCATCCCGAAGGAGAAGACCACCGCCGGCTCGCCCCGGTTCAGCCGGCGTACCATCGGCGTGTAGACGGCATGGGCGAGGCAGCCCCAGAAATAGATCATTTCGCCGGTGCCGACGCGGAAGGCCAGAAGCGCGGCCAGATCGGCCCGGAAGATCACCCACAACGCCCCGGCCGCCCCGATCGCAAGCGCAAGCGCCATGCGCGGCGTGGTGATCTGGCGAAGAAGCAGGTAGCCGAAGCCGGCCGACATCACCGGCGTCAGGGTGAACACCGCGGCGGTGGAGACGGGCGGCGCCGTCTTCAGCCCTTCGAACATCAGCACGAAATAGATCGCAAAGAGCCCGCCGAGCACCGCGTAGCGCCACGGTGCCTCGAAATGCGCGCGCTTCAGCCCCACGGTGGCATGGGCCACCGCGCCGATCAGAGTGCCCGCGACCAGGAAACGGATGGCGTTCAACGCCGCCGGGGCGATCTCGTTGGCCGCCATGGACCCAAGGCTGAAACTGCCCGCCACCAGCGCCGAGAAGGCCAGCATCGCCGCATGGCCCTGCATCGCCTGCCGCCGCGCCGCTTCGCCGCCCGCGGGCGCGGATGCGCTCACGATTTGATCCCGGCGCAGGGCCAATCCTTGACCCGCTCCTTCAGCAGGCTCAGGAAGGCCTGCACCTTCGGCGTGCGGTGCAGATCCACGTGGGTGACGAGCCAGGACTCCGCGCTCCATTCCGGCCGGGGCGGCAGGATCTCCACGAGATCCGGCTCGTCGATCGCGCGCCAGACCGGCAGGAAGCCCAGCCCCACCCCGCCGCGCAGCGCATCGATCACCTCGCCGGAGCCCGACACGCGGAAGACGACCCTTTCCCGCGGGATCGCCTGTTTCATCCACTGATCAAAGGGCGCGCGGGAGTCCGGATCGTCCGGCCCGATGAAGGCATGGCTCTCCAGCGGGCGTTCCACCGTGATCGGCCCCTCACGCTCCACGTAGCTCCGGTGGGCATAGAGGCCGATGTCCTGCTTGTAGAAGGGTTGCACCACGTTGTCGGGCTCCTGCGGGGCGGACCCGGCGCGGATCGCCACATGGGCCTCGCCGTATTCCAGCCGGAACAGCCGCAGCCCGGTGAGAAAGCGCACCACAAGCCCGGGATGCGCCACCTGGAACTCCGCCAGCACCGGCGCCAGCAGCGGGGTGAAATTGGGCAGCGCCGTCACCACCAGCTCCCCGCGCATTTCGCCGTCCCCGCCCTTGATCCGGCTTTCAAGCTGGGTGAACTGATCGTCCGTGGCCTGCGCCACCTGCAACAGGTCACGCCCGGCCTCGGTGGGGGTGTAGCCGCGCGCGTGGCGCTGGAAGAGCTTCACGCCGAGCCGCGCCTCCAGCGCATCGATGTGGCGGATCACGGTGGCGTGATGCACGCCCAGCACATCCGCCGCCCCGCTCACCGTGCCCATGCGGGCCACCTGGTAGGCCGTTCGGATCTCGTCCCAGTTGTCCATCGCGCACCTGTGCATTTTCAAACATCAGATGTGAAAATGAGCCGATTGCGTTCACCAATGCAATAACCAAATTGGGCTCAGTTCAACTTTCTCCCCGACGAGGACACCCCATGACCCACATTCTCCGCATCGAGACCTCCGCCCGCAAGCAGGGCTCCGTTTCCCGCAAGCTGACCCAATCCATCATCGACCGTTTCCCCGGCGCCACCGTCACCACCCGCGATCTCTCCGGCGGGCTGCCGGTGATCTCCGAGGCCTGGGTCGCAGCCAACTTCACCCCCGAGGCCGACCGCAGCGACGCCCAGCGCGCCGAGTTGGCGCTCTCGGATTCGCTGATCGCAGAGGTGAAGGCGGCTGACGTGCTGGTGATCGGCCTGCCGATCTACAACTTCTCCGCCCCCGCCGCCTTCAAGGAGTGGGTGGACCAGATCGCCCGCGCCGGCGTCACCTTCGCCTACACCGAGAACGGGCCCAGGGGCCTGCTGGAAGGCAAGCGCGCCATCGTCGCCGTGGCCTCCGGCGGCGTGCCGCTGGGCAGCGATTTCGATCACGCCTCCCCCTACGTTCGGCAGGTGCTCGGCTTCATCGGCATCACCGATGTCGAGTTCGTCGCCGCGACGGGGCTGAACATGGATGAAACCGGCGCGCTGGATGCCGCCAACGCCGCCATCGCAGCGCTGAAGGCCGCCTGATCCGGCGCACTTCTGTCCAACGCCTTCAACCGGCGCCCCCCCCGTCAACCGGGCGGCGCCGCCTGTTTCAACCCGGGCGCACGGCGCGGAAGCGGGCGACCGGATCCTCCGGATCGGGCTCTGCACCCACCGCCGCCCACTCCTGCGCCAGCGCCGCGCGCTCGGCCTCCAGCAGCCGCGCCACCGAGGTGATCCGTTCGGAATGCCCGCGCAGGTGCTGAAGCAGGCGGTGGGAATGGATGATCGCGGGCAGGGCGTCCAGCGGCTCCCAGGCATCGAGCATCGTCACCCGGCGCAGGTTGTATTCCGGCGGCAGCACGTAGAACCGCAGATCGCTCTCCCAGAGCAGATCCTTCAGCGGCACCTGGTCCCGCACCGCGCCCAGCGCCTCGAACCGCGCCCGCCAGTTTTCGAAGAAGGCCAGCGCTTCCGGCGACTTGCGGTAGAGCATCACGCCCGAGTTCAGCTGCGGGAAGGCCTCGGGCGTGACCACCCCGCCGCCCTCCTGCACCAGTGCCGAGCGGCGGCGTACGTCATGGCACATCGCCAGATCGAACCGGTCGGCGATCGGAAACAGCCCGCCCAGCGGCGCCAGCACCAGTGTGTCGCTGTCCAGGAACAGGGTGCGTTCGAAACGGCTCTGCGCGAAGCACCAGAGCTTCACCCGCGGATGATCGCGCGGCACCGGGTGCACCGCGTCGAAAATCCCGAGCCCCTCGGCCTCCGGCGCATCCGTGAACAGGTCCACCGGCAGATCCGGATTCCACGCCTTCAGGCTGCGCGCCGATTGAACCGCGAGCGCGCGGTAGCCCGCGCCCGTTGCCACGTAGATCACCCCGTCGCGCATCCCGCGCCTCCCTCTTGCGGCCGCGAGCATCCCCGCCCGAGGCAAGAAAATGCTGGCCTTGCCGCGCCTCCTGGCGCAGCCTTCTCCATGTTGGACACCCCTGATCGGAGGCCGCCATGGGCCAAGATACTCCGAATGCCGCGCAAGGCGAGTTCTGGACATCCGGCCCCGGCCTGAAATGGGTCGCCCGGCAGGAGGCGCTGGACGCGCTCTTCGCCGAACCGCTGGACGCGCTGCTGGCCGCCGCCCGGATCGCCCCCGGCGAACAGGTGCTCGACATCGGCTGCGGCGGCGGGCGCAGCACCGTGGCCTTCGCCCGCGCGGCCGGCCCCGGCGGTGGCGCATTGGGTGTGGACATCTCTTCGAGCCTTCTGGCCGCAGCCGAACGGCTGGAGGCGCAGGAGGCCTCGGGCGCGCGTTTCCTGCTGGCCGATGCGCAGGTGCATCCCTTTGAGCCAGGCCGATTCGACGTGGCGCTCTCGCGCTTCGGGGTGATGTTCTTCGACGATCCGGTGGCCGCCTTCCGCAACATCGCCCGCGCCCTGCGCCCCGGCGGGCGGCTGGCCTTTCTCTGCTGGCGCAGCCTTTCGGAAAACCCGTGGTTCGCCGATCCCCGCGCCCTCGCGGTAGCCCGCTTCGGCGCGCCGGAGCCGGCCGATCCCCATGCGCCCGGTCCGATGGCTTTTGCCGACGCCGACAGGGTTTGCGGGCTGCTCACCGAGGCCGGGCTCGAAGCCGCCAGTGCCGAAACCGTCTCTCTTTCCCTGCGCCCGCCCGGAAGCCCCGAGCGCGCCGCCGCGCTGGCCGTGGAGATCGGCCCCGCCGGGCGCATCTTCGTCGATGCCGGAGCCAGCGAGGCCGAGAAAGGCGCCGTCGCTGCCGATCTCGCGGCGGAGTGGCGCCGATATGCCGGGCCCGACGGCGTCCGGTTGCCCGCCAGTTTCAACCTGTTCACGGCGACGCGGGGCACGCCATGAAAAAGATCGGGATACTCGGGGGCGTCGGCTGGGCCTCCACCGTGGATTACTACCGGGCGATCTGCGAAGGCGCGGGCCGGCATTTCGCGGCGCGGGGCGCTACCTCGCCCCTGCCCACGCCGCCGATCACGATCGAATCCGTCACACAGTCCGAAACCCGCGCCCTGCGCGGCCGCCCCGGAGACGAGGCCAGCTGGGCCGCCTTCGACGCGGTGTTTCGCAAGGCCATGCTGACGCTCGAAGGCGCGGGCTGCGATTTCGCGGTGATCGCCTCCAACACCCCCCACGCCCGGCTTCATGCGATCCGGCAGGGCGTCACGATGCCGATCCTGTCGATCTTCACCGAAGCCGCGCAGGCCACGGCACAGGCAGGCAGCCGACGGGCGCTCGTGCTGGGCACAGCCGTCACCATGCAGGCACTGGATTACGCGCAGGCGCTCGCCGAGGTGGGCGTCACCGCCAATGCCCGACTGCCAGAGGCGGCGATCGCTGAAATGCAGGCAATGATCGACGCCGATTTCTACGGCGGCGCCTCACCTCGGGCGCGCGAGCGGCTGCTGGCCTTCTGCGCGCTCCACGCCGATCCGGGCACGGCGATCCTGCTGGCCTGCACCGAACTGCCGCTGGCCTTTCCCGCGCATCTGGACGACGTGGCGTTCGAGGCCGGTGGTTTCACCTTCGTCAACCCCTCCGCCGCCCATGTGCAGGCGGCGCTGCGGCTGGCGCTGGAGTGATCGGAAGACCCCGATCAAAGGCCCCTCAGAAAGACAGCCAGCGCACCTCGCAGCCGATCCGTGCCATGAAGGCAAGCACATCCTCGCGCCGCATCGCGACGGTCTGATCGTTCACGAGAGGGTGCATGTAGATCACGTCGGCCTCCTGCGCGGCGGCGTCCATCAGGAAGGTGACACCGGCCGCCACGCCGTTGACCATCGCCAGCGCGCTCACCGCGCCGGGCGCGACGCCCAGCGCCTGCATCAGCCGTTCGGGCGAGTCGAAGGACAGCCCCGGAGCGCCGATCTGCGACCCAAGCGCCTTCAGATCGACCGCGCGATCCTGCTCCAGCGTGATCAGGTAGGGGCGCTTCTTGCGATCCCGCAGGAACAGGTTCTTGGTGCGAAAGGCCTTCTGGCCCGGCACATCCATACTGGCCTCGACGGCCTTTGCCTCCTCCACCGTGCGCAGCGGCACGTGGCGATGCAGCATGTAGGGCAGGCCCCAGGCGCTGAGCTGCGCAAGCAGCGCGTCGGAGGTGAACGGCGGAGTGGTGTCTTGCGTCATGCCATGCTGTTCCTGTCAAACATCATCCCGATGGCCCGTGAGTGCCCGCACCGGCAGCATGGCGCAAGCGGTTTCCCGGCTTGACCGGCAGCGCGCCGCGCCGCCATGCTGCGCCCGACCCTTCCCCGGCCCTGCCGCCGCCTCTCCCGGAGCCCCCATGCCAGACAGCCCCCTCGCCGCCCCGCTCCCCCTGCCCTGCGGCGCCGTGCTGCCCAACCGGATCTGCAAGAGCGCGATGACGGAGGCGCTGGCCGGCTCTAACGACGGCCCCACCCCGGCCCATGATGCGCTCTATGCCCGCTGGTCGCGCGGGGGCGCGGGGCTTCTCGTCACCGGCAACGTGATGGTCGATGGCCGCTCACTTGAGCGCCCCGGCAACGTGGTGGTGGAAGACGAACGCCACCTGCCCGCGTTGTCCCGCTGGGCCAAAGCGGCGCAATGTGGCGGCTCGCACGTGTGGATGCAGATCAGTCATCCGGGGCGGCAATGCCCGATGATCATCAACCCGCGCCCGCTCTCGCCATCGGAAGAAAAGCTGAAGCTGCTGGGCCTGTTCGGCAGGCCCCGCGCGATGACGGAAGCCGAGATCGCCGAGGTGATCGCGCGCTATGCGGAGACCGCCCGGATCGCGCGGAAGGCCGGCTTTGATGGGGTGCAGATCCACGGGGCGCATGGCTACCTCATCAGCCAGTTCCTGTCGCCGATCACCAACCGGCGCAGCGACGAATGGGGCGGACCGCTGGAAAACCGCGCCCGCTTCCTGCGCGCGGTGGTCCGGGCCACGCGCGCCGCCGTGGGGGCGGATTTCCCGGTGGGGGTGAAACTGAACTCCGCCGATTTCCAGAAAGGCGGCTTCACGCTTGAGGAGTGCCGGCAGGTGGCCCGCTGGCTGGAGGAAGATGGCATCGATCTGCTTGAGATCTCGGGCGGCACCTACGAGGAAATGGCCTTTGCCGAGGCCACGCCCGAGCGCGAGAGCACCCAGGCGCGCGAGGCCTTCTTCCTGGAATACGCCCGCGAGATCCGCGAAGGGATCTCGGTACCGGTGGTGGTGACCGGGGGCTTTCGCAGCCGCGCCGCGATGGAAGCAGCCCTGACGGACGATGGCATCCACATGATCGGGCTGGCCCGCCCGCTCTGCGTGCAGCCCGACGCGCCTGAGGGCCTCATCGCAGGCACGCTGGAGCGCATCGGCATCGAGGAGGACGGGCTGGTGCTGGGCAAGGGAAGCTTCGGCGTCAACGCCTCTTCCGGGGTGGTGAACCTGCTCAACACGGTGGCCCGGGTGGAATACTACGTGACGCAGATGCACCGCATGGGCCGCGGTGAGGAGCCGCGGGCCGACGGCAGCGCCTCCGCCGCGCGGCTGGTGGGCGGCTACCTCGGCCTGAGCACGGTGAAGGCCCTGCGCCGCCTGCCCGGCCGCATGCGCCCCGGCCGGCCTGCGAGCTAGGCCGCCGGCCGCCCCGGCTTGACTCCCCGTCCCGAACCCCGTAAGCGGACGCGCAAACCCCGGAAGTCGGTCAAGCTTCCGGTCCCTTGAGTCGTTTCAGGGATCGCCCCCCGTCAGCGCGTCGCGCCCACGGGGGCCATTGGCATATGGAGCGTCACACCTTAACTGGTGGGGCAAAGAGCAGCGCGAGAAGGCTTTCAGGAGGGCCGAGGCATGTTTGAAAATCTGAGCGAACGCCTTTCCGGCGTCTTCGAACGCCTGACCAAGCAGGGCGCCCTCTCCGAGGAGGACGTCAAAACCGCCCTGCGCGAGGTCCGCGTCGCGCTGCTTGAGGCCGACGTCTCGCTCCCCGTGGCCCGCGATTTCGTGAAGGCCGTGCAGGAGAAGGCCACCGGGCAGGCCGTCACCAAATCCGTGACGCCGGGCCAGCAGGTGGTGAAGATCGTCCACGACGAGCTGCGCCACGTTCTCGCCGGCGATGACGACGCGCCCGGCGAGTTGAAGATCGACAACCCGCCCGCGCCAATCCTGATGGTCGGCCTGCAGGGCTCGGGCAAGACGACGACCACCGGCAAGCTCGCCAAGCGGCTGAAGGAAAAGCACGGCAAGCGCGTGCTGATGGCCTCGCTCGACATCTACCGCCCCGCCGCCATGGATCAGCTCGCCGTGCTCGGCGCCCAGATCGGCGTCGATACGCTGCCGATCGTGAAGGGCCAGAGCGCGGTGGACATCGCCAAGCGCGCCAAGCAGCAGGCGACGATGGGCGGCTATGACGTCTACCTGCTCGATACCGCCGGCCGCCTGCACATCGACGACACGCTGATGGGCGAGGTGGAGGCCGTGCGCAATGTCGTCTCGCCGCGCGAAACGCTGCTGGTGGTTGATGGCCTGACCGGCCAGGACGCCGTGAACGTGGCCGAAAACTTCGACGAGAAGATCGGCATCTCCGGCGTGGTGCTGACCCGGATGGACGGCGACGGCCGCGGCGGTGCGGCGCTCTCGATGCGCGCCGTGACCGGCAAGCCGATCAAGTTCGTCGGCCTCGGCGAGAAGATGGACGCGCTCGAAACCTTCGAGCCGGACCGGATCGCCGGCCGCATCCTCGGCATGGGCGACATCGTCGCGCTGGTGGAGAAGGCGCAGGAAGTCGTGGAGGCCGAGCAGGCCGAGCGGATGATGAAGCGGTTCCAGAAGGGGCGCTTCAACATGAACGACATGAAGACCCAGCTCGAGCAGATGCTGCAGATGGGCGGCATGGAAGGCGTGATGTCGATGCTGCCGGGCATGGGCAAGATGGCCAAGCAGGTGCAGGACGCCGGCTTCGACGACAAGACGATCAAGCGCCAGATCGCCATGATCCAGTCCATGACCAAGTTGGAGCGCGCCAACCCGCAGATCCTGCAGGCGAGCCGCAAGAAGCGCATCGCCGCCGGCTCGGGCATGGAGGTGTCCGATCTGAACAAGCTTCTGAAGATGCAGCGCCAGATGGCGGACATGATGAAGAAGATGGGCAAGATGGGCAAAGGCGGCATGCTCAAGCAGGCGATGAAGGGCATGATGGGCAAGGGCGGCATGCCCGATGTCGATCCCTCGCAGATGGACCCCAAAGCGCTGGAAGCCGCGGCGAAGGCCATGGGCAAGAGCGGCATGCCCGGCGGCCTGCCCGGCCTCGGCGGCGCCGCCCTGCCGCCCGGCCTGTCGGGCTTCGGGAAGAAGAAGTGACGATGGCCGTGTCGATCGCTCCCGCCATCCTGCCCACGCCGGGCAAGGCCCTTGCGCAGGCCGCGCAATCGGCGCTGCCGGTGCTGGAGACGCCGCGCCTCGTGCTGCGGGCGCCGAGCCTTGCCGATTTCGCGCTCTACGCCGAACTGGTGGCCGGCCAGCGCGCGGCCTATTTCGGCGGCCCGATGACCGAGGCCGAGGCCTGGGCGGATTTCGCCAACTACTGCGCCGGCTGGCTGCTGCGCGGCGACGGCGTCTTCGCCATCACCCGCGCCGGTGAAACCATCGGCTTCCTCTTCGCCGGCTGCGAGCCGGGCGACGAGGCGCTGGAGCTGGGCTTCCTGCTGTCGGCCGAGGCCGAAGGCCACGGCTACGCCTTCGAGGCCGCGCAGGCCGCGCTGGATCACCTGTTCGCGCTCGGCACCGAGACGGTGGTGAGCTACATCGAGGCCGCCAACACGCGCGCCCGTGCGCTGGCCGAACGGCTGGGTGGCGTGCTCGTGCATCAGCGCGAAAGCGGCACCTGCACCTACCGCTACCGCCCGGATGACGCAGACGGCAGCCCGGAGGCCTACGCATGAGCCAACCCCAAGCCGAAGAGGCAGACATGACCGACCCCACCGTCCGCGCTGCCACGCTGCTGAAGGAGCACCGCGAGAGCATCGACCGGCTCGACGCGATCCTCGTCTACACGCTGGGCGAGCGGTTCAAGCACACCAAGGCCGTGGGGAAACTCAAGGCCGAACACGATCTTCCGCCCTCTGATCCGGCCCGCGAGGCCAAGCAGATCAAGCGGCTCGAAGCCCTGGCAGCCGAGGCCGATCTCGACCCGGAATTCGCCAAAGCCTTCCTGAACTTCATCATCGCTGAGGTCATTCAGCACCACAAGAAGCACCAGGAATAACACTGTCTGAGGCCTGTGCCTCACCCGCCATTCAAAGGAGATTGAACAATGGCAATGAAGATCCGTCTGGCCCGTGGTGGCTCCAAGAAACGCCCCTTCTACCGCGTCGTGGCTGCCGACAGCCGCATGCCGCGCGACGGCCGCTTCATCGAGAAGCTGGGCACCTACAACCCGCTGCTGCCGAAAGACAGCGAAGACCGCGTGAAGCTGGACGTCGAGCGGATCCAGGCCTGGCTCGACAAGGGCGCCCAGCCGACCGACCGCGTGGCCCGCATGCTGGAAGCTGCCGGCGTCCTGGCCAAGAAAGAGCGCAACAACCCGAAGAAAGCCAAGCCGGGCAAGAAAGCCGTCGAGCGCGCTGAAGAGAAAGCCGCCAAGGCTGCCGCAGCCGCCGAGGCCTCCGAAGAAGCCGCCGCCGAGTAATCGGCGGTCCGTTGGCCCGAATGCCGCAGTTCTCGGAGCGCTTCCGCGCGGAATTCGACCAGCTCATGCGGTGGCGGCGGGATGTTCGCCGCTTCCGCAGCGATCCCGTGGAGGGCGCCCTGCTCGAACGTTGCCTGGCGACGTTCGGGCTGGCGCCCTCTGTCGGTTTGAGCGAGCCCTGGCGCATCGTGCGGGTGGAGAGCCCGGCGGCGCGGGCGGCGGCGCTGGCCAATTTCGAAGCCGCCAACGCCGAAGCACTCGTCGGCTTCGCCGACGAGAAGGCGCGGCTCTATGCCGGGCTGAAGCTTTCGGGGATGCGCGAAGCGCCGGTGCAACTCGCGGTGTTCTGCGACGAGGCGACCCCCAAGGGTGCCGGTCTGGGCGCGGGCACGATGCCCGAGATGCGGCGCTACTCCGTCGTGTCGGCCATCACCCAGTTCTGGCTGGCGGCCCGTGCCGAGGGGCTTGGCGTGGGCTGGGTCTCGATCCTGAATCCGCAGCGGCTGGCGCGGGATCTGGCGGTGCCTGACAGCTGGGTGCTGGTGGGCTATCTTTGCGTCGGCTGGCCGGAGGACGAAGGCGAGCAGCCCGAGCTGGAGGCCGCCGGCTGGGAAAGCCGCGCCGCGGCTCTGGCCGTTGAAACGCGGTAGACAAGCAGGCAGGGAAAGCGTGCGATGAGTGATCGGAAAATCTGCGTGGGCGCGATAGCGGGCGCCTTTGGCGTGAGGGGCGAGGTGCGGCTCAAGAGCTTCTGTGCCGAACCGTCCGACATCGCCGCCTATGGCCCGCTCACAACCGAGGACGGCGGCCGCAGCTTCTCGGTGACGATCACGCGCCCGGTCAAGAACGGCTTCGCCGCAAGGCTGGGGGGCGTGGGCAGCAAGGAGGAGGCCGACGCGCTGAAGGGCGTGCAGCTCTACGCCGACCGCGACGCCCTGCCCGATCTGCCGGACGATGAATTCTACCATTCCGACCTGATCGGCCTCACCGTGCTCGACACCGGCGGCAGCGAGCTGGGGCAGGTGATCAACGTGCTCAACCACGGCGCTTCGGACCTGCTGGAAATCCGCAGCCCGGCTCTGTCCGACACCGTGCTCCTGCCCTTCACGATGGCCGTGGTGCCGACGGTGGACCTGGAGAAGGGGCGCATCATCGCCGATCCGCCCGAAGGGGTCTTCGACGATGAGTGACACCCCGCCGAACCGCTCGCACGGGCGGCTTTCGATCAAGGCCTCGCTCACCTCGGTGCGCAAACCGCGCGACCTGATGGAAGAGCACCTGAACCTCAACGCCGCCTTCCGCGCGAAGGTCGTCACGCTGTTTCCCGAGGCCTTCCCCGGCGTGCTGGGCCATTCGCTGACGGGCCGCGCCCTGAAGGACGGCAAATGGGCGCTCGACACCATCGCCCTGCGCGATTTCGGCGTCGGCAAGCACAAGAACGTGGATGACACGCCCGCCGGCGGCGGCGCCGGCATGGTGCTGCGGCCCGACGTGGTGGGCAACGCGCTCGCCGTGGCCGCGCGCGGCACGCCGCAGGACCGCACCCGCTGGCCCGTGGTCTACCTCAGCCCGCGCGGACGGCGGTTCGACCAGGCGATGGCGCGCCGCTTCGCCTCGGGCGCCGGGATCACCCTGCTCTGCGGCCGGTTCGAGGGCGTGGACGAGCGCGTGCTCGAACATTTCGAGGTGGAAGAGGTCTCGCTCGGGGATTTCGTGCTGACCGGCGGCGAAATCGCCGCGCAGGCGCTGCTGGATGCCACCGTGCGCCTGCTGCCCGGCGTGCTGGGCAACGAGGAGAGCACCGAGGAAGAGAGCCATTCCAACGGCTTGCTGGAACACCCGCAATACACCCGGCCCGCCGAATGGGAGGGCCGCGCCATCCCCGAGGTGCTGATGAGCGGCCACCACGGCAAGATCGCCCAGTGGCGGCGGCAGATGAGCGAGGCGCTCACCAAGGAGCGCCGCCCCGATCTCTGGGAAAAGCACCGCAAAGGCTGAGCGCCGCCGCGCGCAAAGCCCTTGCACCCAAGGCCAAGCTGCCCTAAACACCGCCCGTCCGGGGCTCCCATGAGTCGTCCGGGCTCGTTTCGTTTTGCATCCACCGCTTTCTTCGGCGGCACGCGGCAGGCGGGGCGACGGCACCAAAGCAACGCAGACTTATCTCTGGCGGGCGCATCGCGGACCCGATGAAGACACAGAGCTCTGAGGCGGCATCAACTTCGTGGACCAACCACGAGCAGATATGGAGAAGGTCAGATGGATCTGATCGCACAGCTCGAGGCGGAACAAATCGCCTCCCTCGGGAAAGAAATTCCCGATTTCAAAGCCGGTGACACCATTCGCGTCGGCTACAAGGTGACGGAAGGCTCCCGCACCCGTGTGCAGATGTACGAAGGCGTCTGCATTTCCCGCAAGAACGGCTCCGGCATCGCCGGCTCCTTCACCGTCCGCAAGATTTCCTTCGGCGAAGGCGTGGAGCGCGTATTCCCGCTCTACTCCACCAACATCGACAGCATCGAAGTCGTGCGTCGTGGTAAAGTGCGCCGCGCCAAGCTGTACTACCTGCGTTCCCGTCGCGGCAAATCCGCCCGTATCGCAGAAGTCTCCAACTACAAGCCGAAGGCGGAAGCCGCCGGCGCAGACGCGTAAGGACACAGGTCATGAAAAAAGATCTGCACCCCGACTACCACTTCATCGACGTCAAGCTGACCGACGGCACCGTCGTCAAGATGCGCTCCACCTGGGGCAAGGAAGGCGAACAGCTCGCGCTGGACATCGACCCCTCCTCGCACCCGGCCTGGACGGGCGGTTCCTCCAAGCTGATGGACACCGGCGGCCGCGTCTCCAAGTTCAAGAAGAAATACGAAGGCCTCGGCTTCTAAGCCCTGCCCTTTTGGTTCCATGGAAAACGCCGCTCCTCTCGGGGCGGCGTTTTTCTTTGGTGGGCAACAGGCATCAGGTGCCCTGCTCCTGTTCCGCCGCCCCCCCTTGCGGGCACTTGCACTCCGCCTCCGGGGTGACGAGGGCGTTCCGGGACGTCCCGGGGGCTGCCCGGCGCGCCGCCGGACAGGAAAACTCGGGCCCCGCGCCTTGCCTCGCCGGAAGCCCTCAGCCGTCCCAGCCGCCGATCACGGCATCCACCTCGATCTCCACAAGCCATTCCGGGTTCACGAAGCGGGTGATCGCCATGATCGTATCCACCGGGCGCGCGTCACGGCAGTAGGCCTTGCGCGCCTCGATGGCCGGCTTCCAGGAATCGATGTCCATCAGGATCACGCGGGTGCGGACGATATCGCTCAACCCCGCGCCCGCCTCCTTCAGCGCCGCCTCGATGATCTCGAAGCAGCGCGTCGTCTGCGCGAAGACATCCCCGACGCCCACCGTTCTGCCCTCGGCATCCACCGGAGCGGTGCCGCCGACGGCGATGAAGGGGCCCACCCTCACCGCGCGACTGAAACCGACGATTTCCTCCATCGGGTTTCCGTTGGAGACGAGCCTGCGATCATAGGCCATGACGTTCCTCCCTTGCTGTCGGATGCGGCGTCTGCTCCGCCCACCCTGTCTCAACGCGCCCGCCCGGCCTCCAGCAGGGCGCGGCAGACGTTGCTCCATTCCTCTTCGGGCAGGCGCGACAGGCGCGGCGTGCCGGCCCGGCCATACCAGTAGTCGGCGTTGAACAGATCGCCCTCGACCAGATGCGCCAGCCCGTGCACGAGATCGTGCCCCGGCTCGCCCTCGGCCGCCTGGCAGATCTCATGGGCCCTTTCCCAGGCGGGGCCGGTGCGAAACGCCCCCTTGCGCAGCCACCAGAGCGCCGCGAGCGCGGGCGCGAGCCCATCGGGCGGCGCCTCGGCCTGCATGTCCCAGTCGTCCGGATGTGTCGTCATGGGGGCCCTCCGTTTGGTGAACGCGCGCGACTCCCCTAGGATCATAGCAAACGGAGGCCCTCATGACTGCATCGTCCGCATCCAGCCCGCCCGACGGCGGCATTCGCCCGGCCCGCCCCGCTGACGCGCCCCGGCTTCAGGCCATCGCCTGCCGCGCCATCGACCACGGCTACCGCCGCTTTCTCGGCAACAAGGCGGTGGACTACTATCTCGAGTCCGGCGCCTCCGATCGCGAGGTGGCCCGCCACATCGCCCACGCCACCGTCGCCGAGGGCGAAGACGGGCTGCTGGGCTTCTACGTGGTTCTGGAAGACCTGCTGCACCTGCTGATCGTGGATCCGCCGGCGCAGGGGCGTGGCGTGGGGGCCCAGCTGCTGCGGGCCGCCGAGGCGGCCATCGCAGCGGAAGGGCACGCCCGCGCGCGGCTGGAAATCCACGCCGGCAACGAGGCCGCGCAGCGCTTCTACGCCCGGCACGGCTGGCAGGACGCCGGGTTCCTCGCCGATCCGGACGGCCTCGCCCGCCGTCTGCGCATGGAAAAACACCTCTGAAGCGCCCAAATCTGGCCGAATTTCCCTGCATTCTGCCGCGCAATTCCGTCGCGGCGGGCGCAAGAGCCACATTTCGGCATCGATCTTGTCTATCGCGCTTTTCACTGCAAGCCGCGCAACATATAGTGCCCGTGCCGACGCCCGGAGCGGCGGCGGCCAAGGAACGAAGGGGACAATCGTGGCGCATATCATCGTTGTGGGCAACGAAAAGGGCGGGTCGGGCAAATCGACGACCTCCATGCACATCGCAACCGCGCTCTGCCGGATGGGGCACTCCGTGGGGGTGCTGGATCTGGACCTGCGCCAGCGCAGCTTCGGAAGCTTCGTGGAAAACCGCCGCGCCTATTGCGCCAAGCACGGGCTCGATCTGGCCACGCCGGAATACGCCGATCTGCCCGAAGTGGACCGCGAAAGCCTCGCCCCCGGCGAAAACATCTACGATCACCGCCTCTCCGCCGCCGTGGCGGCGCTGGAGCCGGGCAGCGATTTCATCCTGATCGACTGCCCCGGCTCGCACACCCGCCTGAGCCAGGTGGCGCATTCGCTGGCCGACACGCTGATCACCCCGATGAACGACAGCTTCATCGATTTCGATCTTCTGGCGAAGGTGGACCCGGATACCAACAAGATCCTCGGGCCGTCCGTCTACTCCGAGATGGTCTGGAACGCGCGCCAGCTGCGCGCGCAGGCCGGGCTGCCCCCGATCGACTGGATCGTGGTGCGCAACCGCCTCGCGGCGCAGCAGATGCACAACAAGAAGAAGGTGGGCGAAGCGCTGGAGAACCTGTCCAAGCGCATCGGTTTCCGCGTGGCCGCCGGCTTCGGCGAGCGGGTGATCTTCCGCGAGCTGTTCCCGCGTGGCCTCACCCTGCTTGACCTGCGCGACATCGGCGTGCAACAGCTCAACATCTCCAATGTCGCCGCCCGGCAGGAGGTGCGCGACCTGATGAAAGAGTTGAACCTGCCCGGCGTGACCGTCGATTTCTGAGACCCGTTTTTTCAGACCCCAAGTATTTTGAACTACCTCGTAGGAAGGGCTCGGCGTGTGTTGCCGGGCCCTTTCGCCTTTGCACGCCCCCGCGACGGGCGCGAAATCCATTGATCCGCGCCCGCCGCCGCGCTATGTGAGGCGCAACCGTTGGGGTGCCTTCGCAGGAAGGCTGAGAGGCGCGGTGCGCCAACCCATAGAACCTGATCCGGGCAATGCCGGCGGAGGGAACGGACAGCGCGCAAGCCGCCCCCTTTCCATCCAACCGCAGGTGACGTCCGGGCAAGCTGAAAGGCGTGTGCGCAATGACTCCGATCGCCCTCACCATCGCAGGCTCCGACAGCGGCGGCGGCGCCGGCATCCAGGCCGATCTGAAGGCCATGAGCGCACTCGGCGTCTACGGCGCCTCGGTGATCACCGCCGTCACCGCCCAGAACACCCGGGCCGTCACGGCCGTTCAGGGGATCGATCTCCCGGTGATCCGGGCCCAGATCGAGGCGGTGCTTTCGGATCTCGATGTGAAGGCCGTCAAGATCGGCATGCTGGCCACGCCCGAGATCATCGGGGTCGTGGCCGAGGGCCTGCAGGGCTTTGATGGCCCCATCGTGCTGGATCCGGTGATGGTGGCGAAATCGGGCGACAGCCTGTTGCAGGAGGATGCGGTGGCCGCGCTGATCGAACGGCTCCTGCCCATGGCCACCGTGCTCACGCCGAACCTGCCCGAAGCCGCCCGGCTCCTGGGCCAGCCGGAGGCCGAAGGCCGCGCCGCGATGACGGCGCAGGGCGAGGCGTTGCTGGCGCTCGGGGCGGGGGCCGTGCTGATGAAGGGCGGCCATGCGAAGGGCGCGGTCTGCGAGGATCTGCTGATCTCCCGCGATGCGCCGCCGCTGGTGCTTACCGCCCGGCGGGTGGAGACGCAGAACACCCACGGCACCGGCTGCACGCTGTCCTCCTCCATCGCCGCCGAACTGGCGAAGGGCGCGGATCTCTCCGCCGCCGTGGTGGCCGCCCACGGCTACCTTCAAGCCGCGATCGCCGCCGCCGACGATCTGAAGATCGGCGCCGGCCACGGCCCGGTGCACCACTTCCACGCCCAATGGCCCGCCCATGGCTGAGCTGCGGATCCTCGGCGCTGGCATTGCCGGGCTGTGCATGGCCACCGAACTGGCGGCGCGCGGGATCGATTTCGCGCTGGTGGACAAGGAGCCAGCGCCCGGGCCCCATGCCTGCAGCTGGTGGGCCGGCGGGATGCTTGCCCCCTGGTGCGAGGGCGAAAGCGCCGAAGAACCGGTAGTGCGGCTCGGGGCGCAGTCCATCGGCTGGTGGCAGCAGCACACCGGGCTCGTGCAAGCACAAGGCTCGCTCGTGGTGGCGCTGGGGCGCGACCTGAAGGAGCTGGACCGTTTCGCCCGCCGCACGGAGAACTTCGAGCGGCTCGACGCCGCGCAGATCGACGCGTTGGAGCCCGATCTCGCCGGCCGCTTCCGTGCCGCGCTCTTCTTCCCCGAGGAAGCCCACCTCAGCCCGCGTGCCGCGCTCGAAACGCTGTCCGGGAACCTCGCCGCCAAGGGCATCGCGGTGCAGCCTCAAGCCGAGGCCGCCACGACGATCGACTGCCGGGGGCTTTCGGCGCGCGATGCGCTCGCCGATCTGCGCGGCGTGAAGGGCGAAATGCTGATCCTGCGCTGCCCCGACGTGCAGCTTTCGCGCCCCGTGCGGCTGCTGCACCCGCGCATCCCGCTTTACATCGTGCCGCGGGGTGATGGCGTCTACATGCTCGGTGCGACGATGATCGAGGCCGGCGAGCGCAGCCGGATCACCGCGCGCTCGCTTCTGGAAATGCTGAGCGCGGCTTACGCGCTGCACCCGGCTTTCGGCGAGGCGGAGGTGCTGGAAATCGGCGTCGATGCGCGCCCGGCCTTCCCCGACAACCTGCCGCGCATCCGCCGCCGCGGCGATACGATCTACGCAAACGGCCTGTACCGCCACGGCTTCCTGCTCGCGCCCGCGCTGGCAAGGATGGTGGCCGACATGCTTGAAACGGGCGCGCGCCCGGAGGTGATGGATGAAGATTACGCTCAACGGTGAAAGCCGCGAGACCGAGGCCAGAACACTGGCCGAGCTGCTGGCCGAAATCGGCCTTGCGGAGGCCAAGGTGGCCACGGCCGTGAACGAGGCCTTCGTGGCCGCACCCGCCCGCGCCACCCACGCTCTGGAAGCCGGGGACCGCATCGAAGTGCTCGCCCCGATGCAGGGGGGCTGAGCGATGCGCAGCTTCTATGGAACCACGCTCGCCAACCCGCTGATGCTGGGCACGGCGCAATATCCCTCGCCGGCCATCCTGGCGGAAGCCTTCCGCCGCTCCGGCGCGGGCGTGGCCACCGTCTCGCTGCGGCGCGAGAGCGGGGCCGATCGCGCGGGGCAGGATTTCTGGGCGATGATCGCCGATCTGGGTGTGCCGGTGCTGCCCAACACCGCCGGCTGCCACTCGGTGAAGGAAGCCGTGACGACCGCCCACATGGCGCGGGAGGTCTTTGATACCCCGTGGATCAAACTGGAGGTGATCGGGCACACCGATACGCTGCAGCCTGACGTCTTCGCGCTGGTCGAGGCCGCGCGGGTGCTGAGCGAGGACGGCTTCCAGGTCTTCCCCTACACCACCGAGGATCTGGTGGTGGCCGAGAAGCTGCTGCACGCGGGCTGCGAGGTGCTGATGCCCTGGGGGGCGCCCATCGGCTCGGGGCTCGGGCTTGCCAATGAATACGCGCTGCGCTCCATGCGCGCGCATTTTCCCGATGTGCCCTTGGTGGTGGATGCCGGGATCGGCCTGCCCTCGCATGCCGCCCGCGCGATGGAGCTGGGCTTTGACGCCGTGCTCCTGAACACTGCCGTCGCCAAGGCCGGCGATCCGGCGATGATGGCCGAGGCGTTTTCCCGCGCCGTGCTGGCCGGGCAGGCCGCCTACGCAGCCGACCCGATCGAACCGCGCGACATGGCCGCGCCCTCCACCCCCGTGATCGGAAAGGCCTTCCTCGAATGACGCTGCCCCGCTTCTACCCGATCTTCGACTCCACCGAATGGCTGCTGCGCGCCCTACCCCTCGGGGTGAAGCTCGTGCAGTTGCGGATCAAGGATCAGATGCCCGCCTACGTGCGCGCCGAGATCCGCGCGGCCAAGGGGCTCTGCGGCGAGCATGGCGCCACGCTGGTGGTGAACGATTACTGGCAGATGGCCATCGAGGAGGGCTGCGATTTCCTCCATCTCGGGCAGGAGGATCTGGACACCGCCGACCTCAAGGCGATCAAGGCGGCAGGTATCCGGCTGGGCATTTCCACCCACGACGAGGCGGAACTGGAGCGCGCGCTGGCGCTTGACCCCGATTACATCGCGCTCGGCCCCGTCTACCCGACGATCCTGAAGAAGATGAAATGGCACGAGCAGGGGTTGCCCCGCGTCACCGAATGGAAGAAGCGCATCGGCAGCATTCCCCTCGTCGCCATCGGCGGCATGAGCGTGGAACGCGCGCCCGGCGTGTTCGAAGCGGGGGCCGATGTGGTCTCCGCCGTCACCGACATCACCCTGAACGATGATCCCGAGGCGCGCATCCGCGCCTGGCTGGAGGCCTGCGGATGAGCCGCTACGCCCGCCAGATGATCCTGCCCGAGGTCGGGCCCGAGGGGCAGCAGCGCCTGTCCGGGGCCCATGCCCTCGTGGTGGGCGCGGGCGGGCTCGGCGCGGCGGCGCTGCCCTACCTCGTGGGGGCGGGGCTGGGCCATATCACGCTGGTGGATCCGGACAGGGTGGACGCGAGCAACCTGCACCGGCAGGTGCTCTTCACCGAGGCCGACGTGGGCCGCTCCAAGGCCCGCGCCGCCACCGCCCGGCTGGAGGCGCTCAACGGCGAGGTGACGGTGGAGCCGGTGTTCGCCGCGCTCACGCCCGACAACGTGGACGGGCTGATCCACGGCTGCGACGTGGTGCTCGATTGCGCCGACACCTTCGCAGCCAGCTACACGCTGTCCGATGCCTGCGTGGCCGCCGGCATCCCGCTGTTCACGGCCTCGGTTCTGGGCACGGAAGGCTACGCGGCGGGCTGCTGCGGCGGCGCGCCTTCCTTGCGCGCCATCTTCCCCGACCTGCCCGCCGTAGCGGGAAGCTGCGCCACCAATGGCGTGCTCGGCCCCGTCGTGGGCACGCTCGGCACGTTGCAGGCGCAGATGGCGCTCAACCACCTCCTGGGCCTTGGCAAACCGCTCGGCCAGATGCTGCGCTACGATGCCGTCGCCTTGCGCACCGCCACATTCCGCTTCGACGACGCACCGGAGCCCGCGGACGGCCAGTTCCCCTTCATCAGCCACCGCGACATCGCGGCGGAGGATTTCGTGGTGGAGCTGCGCGGCGCCGATGAGGCTCCCTGCGTCACGCCCAACGCGCGGCGCATGCGCCCCGAGGATTTCATCGCCCCCACCGTGCTGCCCGGCGAAGGCCAGCGCGCGGTGATGGTCTGCCGCACCGGCCTGCGCTCCTGGCGCGCGGGCAAGGCGCTCAACGAACACTGGAGCGGCGAGATTGCCCTCGTCGCGATGGGAGACACCGCCACATGAAAGGACATTCCATGAAGAAGGCACTCACCCTTGCCGCCATGCTGCTGGCCACCCCGGCCATGGCGCAAGACAAGATGACCCTGATCCTCGACTGGTTCATCAACCCCGACCACGGGCCGATCATCATCGCCCAGGAGAAAGGCTATTTCGCCGAGCAGGGCCTTGAGGTCGAGGTGATCCCGCCCGCCGATCCCTCCGATCCGCCCAAGCTCGTGGCCGCAGGCAAGGCCGATCTGGCCGTCTCCTACCAGCCGCAGCTGCACCTGCAGATCCACGAGGGCCTGCCGCTCACCCGCGTCGGTACGCTCGTCGCCACGCCGCTGAACTGCCTGCTGGTGCTTGAGGACGGCCCGATCAAATCCATCGCCGATCTGAAGGGCGGCAAGGTCGGCTTCTCGGTGGCCGGCGTGGAAGAGGCCGTGCTGGGCGCGATCCTCAAGCCCAACGGGCTGACGATGGAGGACATCGAACTGGTGAACGTGAACTGGTCGCTCTCGCCTTCGCTGATGAGCGGACAGGTGGATGCCGTGATCGGCGCCTTCCGCAACTTCGAACTGAACCAGATGGAGATCGAAGGCGTGGACGGGCGCTGCTTCTACATCGAGGAAGAGGGCCTGCCGACCTATGACGAGCTGATCTACGTGGCCAACACCGAGAGCCTCGACACCGACAAGATCGCCCGTTTCCTCGCCGCCACCGAAAAGGCCACGCAGTTCATCGTGAACCACCCGGAAGAAAGCTGGGAAATCTTCGCAGGCACCTCCAAGGAGCTGCAGGACGAGCTGAACGCGAAGGCCTGGGTAGATACCCTGCCCCGCTTCGCCCTGCGCCCGGCCGCCTTCGACGCCGGCCGCTACGCCGCCTTCGAGACCTTCCTCCACGAGTTCGGCCTCGTGCCGTCGGTGAACCCGGTCTCCGCCATCGCGATCGACGTGACGGCGCAATGAGCGACTACGGCAAGGCCTTCGCGCTCTGGCGCGCGGATTGCCCGGAGGCGTGGCGGGCGTATACCCGCCATGCTTTCGTCGAAGGCATGAAGGACGGCAGCCTGCCCGAGGCCGCTTTCCTGCATTACCTGCGGCAGGATTACGTCTTCCTCGTGCATTTCTCCCGCGCCTGGGCGCTGGCCGTCACCAAGGCCGAGACGCTTTCGGAAATGAAGGCGGCGGCGGCCACGGTGAACGGGCTGGTGAACCACGAGATGCAGCTGCACGTCGAAACCTGCGCCAAGGCCGGGATCGGCGAGGCGGAGCTATTCGCCACCGAGGAGGCCACCGCCAACCTTGCCTATACGCGCTACGTTCTGGAGGCGGGCTACTCGGGCGATTTCCTCGATCTCATGGCCGCCCTCGCGCCTTGCGTGATGGGCTACGGCGAGATCGGCGCGCGGCTGGGCACCGAGGCCACGAGCGATGCCTATGCCGAATGGATCGGCACCTATGCGGGAGACGAGTATCAGCAGATCTGCCGCGACGTTGGCGCGCTGATCGACGGCGCGCTGGTGCACCGGCTCGGCGCAGACTACACCCTTTCGCCCCGGTGGGCGCGGCTCTCGCAGCGCTTCGCCACGGCCACGCGGCTGGAAGTGGATTTCTGGCAGATGGGCCTCACCCCCGCATGAGCCCGGCCCCCGGCATAGGCTTTTCCGGCGCGGCCTCGGTGGAGGGCACCGCGCTCTTCTCCGGGCTGACGCTCGCAATGGCGCCGGGGCGCTGGACCTGCCTTCTGGGGGCCTCCGGCGTCGGGAAAACCACGGTGCTGCGCCTGATCGCCGGGCTGGCGGCGCATGTGGATTTCGAAGGCTCGATCACCGCCACCGACGGGCAGCCGCTTCAGGATCGCATCGCCTACATGGCGCAGAGCGATCTGCTGCTGCCCTGGCTTTCCCTGCCCGAGAACGTCGCCATCGGCGCGCGGCTGAGGGGCGGCCGGCCCGATCTGGCCCGCGCGCGGGATCTGCTGGCCCGCGTGGGCCTCGGCGATCACCTCGACAAACGCCCCGCCGCGCTTTCGGGCGGGCAGCGCCAGCGCGTGGCGCTCGCGCGCACGCTGATGGAGGATCGACCCGTGATCCTGCTGGACGAGCCCTTTTCCGCGCTCGATGCCCGCACCCGCGCGGACATGCAGGATCTGGCCGCCACGCAGCTTGCGGGGCGCACGGTTCTGCTCGTCACCCACGATCCCGGCGAGGCCGCCCGCCTGGGCGAGGCGATCCACGTGATGGCGCCCGGCAGCGCCCGCAGCTTCGACGTGCCCCCCGTCCCCGTCCCGCGCCCGGTGGATCACCCCGACACGCTGGCCCTTCAGGGCCGGCTGCACGCCTTCCTGCGCAAAGGGGCTCCGGCATGAGGTTGCGCCACGCCCTCGCCTCCTTCGCGCTGCTGATCGCCGTCTGGCAGGCCGTCGTCTGGCTCGCCGGGCTGCCCCATTTCATCCTGCCCTCGCCGCTGCGCGTCTTCACCGAACTGTGGGACAGCCGCGCCCTGATCGGGGAGCACGCGCTGGTGACGCTGGGCGAAGTGCTGCTGGGCATGGCCATCGGAACAGTGCTGGGCATCGCCACCGCACTGCACCTCGCCCTTTCGCCCCGTGCGCGCCAGCTCCTGGGGCCGATCCTCGTGTTTTCGCAGGCGATCCCCGTCTTCGCGCTGGCCCCGGTGCTCACGCTCTGGCTCGGCTACGGGCTCTGGAGCAAGATCGCCATGGCGGTGCTGATCATCTACTTCCCCGTCACCTCCTCCTTCCTCGACGGGCTTCTGAACACGCCGCAGGGCTATCTCGATCTCGCCCGCGCCATGCAGGCGCGGCCCGGCCAGGTGCTTCTGCGCATCCGCATTCCGGCCGCGCTGCCCAACCTCGGCACCGGGCTGAAACTCGCCGCCGTCTACGCCCCCATCGGCGCGGTGATCGGCGAATGGGTCGGCGCTTCGCGCGGGCTGGGCTACCTGATGCTGCTGGCCAACGGCCGCGCCAAGACGGACCTGATGTTCGCCGCGGTGCTGGCGCTCTGCGCCATGTCGGTGGTGCTCTACCTGCTGTTCGACGCGCTTTCCCGGCACCTCGCCGCGCGCGCCACCGGCGGCTGACCTCCGCCGACCGACTCCAAACTTTACGTAAAGTTATTGATTTTTTCCCCGCGATAAGAAACGCTGGAGGCGTCAGAAGAGGATCGCCCGCGCCAAGGCCGCGCGGCCGAAGCGGGGAAACATGGCACAGAAGAAAATAAGGAACATGGAGGAATTCGCGGCGGTCAGCGGGATTTCGCGGCCGACCGTCTCGAAGTATTTCCATGACCCGGACAGCGTGCGCGCCTCAACCCGCGCGCGCATCGAGGAGGCGCTGGAGCGCTACGACTACCGCCCCAACGTCTACGCGATGAACCAGAACCGGCGACTGACGAAGAACGTCGGCATCGTGGTGCCCTACCTCGCGGATCCCTTCTTCGCCGAGATCGCCCGCAACCTCGAACAGCGCTGCATCGACGCCGGCTACCGCCCCACGCTCTATTCCTCCCACGGCATCCCCGACCAGGAGGTCGAGATCCTCGACGGGCTGCGCTCGCTCAAGCCCGCCGGCGTGCTGCTGGCGCCGCTGGGCCGGGCCTCCCACAAGAAGGAGATCGAGCGCTTCTGCAAGGCCGTGCCCACGGTCATCTTCGACAGCAACATCGAGGGCATGGGCGCCGCCTTCATCGGCTCCGACAACGCCAGCTTCGTGGACCAGACGGTGGACTACCTGAGCCGCAGCGGCGATGCGCCCTGTTTCTTCGAGATGCGCCACCCGGCCAACCCGAACGCCAACAAACGCCGCATCGCCTATCTCAACCGGATGGAGGCGCTGGGGCTCACGCCGCATGTGATCAGCGTGCCGGGCGAGGGCTGGGCCTTCGAAGAGATCGGGCGCCAGGGCGGGCTCCAGGTGCTGAAACGCGATCAGCTCACCAGCGACACCGTTCTGTGCAGCAACGACCGCCTCGCCATCGGCTTCCTCTCCGCCTGCTACGAGCGGAACGTGCGCGTGGGGATCGGCGAGGGCTTCGATCTGCGGGTCGCCTCGATGGACGACCACCCCTTCGCGCGCTTCACCTGCCCGCCGCTGACCACCGCCGCCCACGACTACGAGGCCGTCTCGAATCGCTCCGTGGAGACGCTTTTCGAACTGATCGAGGCCGGCGGAAAGTTCGGCACGCGCAACGAAACCCTTTATCCGGCAAGGCTTATCCTGCGCGCTTCGGCTTGATCTCCCTCAGAAATTTCCGCGCGTAAAATTTTTGTTGACGCGCGAAAAGATTTTTTCGATGCTTGTCCTCGGGTAAATTGATTACGGGAGGACCCAATGAACCTGAAGAACGCACTCCGTGCGGCCACCGCACTTGCGCTCGTCACCGGATCGGCGGCCACCGCCGAAACGATCACCATCGCCACCGTGAACAACGGCGACATGATCCGGATGCAGGGCTACACCGACAAATTCACCGAAGCGACGGGTATCGACGTCGAGTGGGTCACGCTCGAGGAAAACGTGCTGCGCCAGCGCGTGACGACGGACATCACCACCAAGGGTGGCCAGTTCGACATCATGACCATCGGCATGTACGAGACCCCGATCTGGGGCGCCAACGGCTGGCTCGTGCCGCTGGACGATCTCTCCGAAGAATACGACGTGGATGACATCCTGCCCGCCATGCGTAGCGGTCTGTCCCACGACGGCACGCTCTACGCGGCGCCCTTCTACGGCGAAAGCTCCATGGTCATGTATCGCACCGACCTGATGGAGAAGGCCGGCCTCGAGATGCCGGAAGCCCCCACCTGGGAGTTCATCCGCGAAGCCGCCGCGGCGATGACCGACCGCGAAAACGACATCAACGGCATCTGCCTGCGCGGCAAGGCCGGCTGGGGTGAGGGCGGCGCCTTCATCACCGTGACCGCCAACTCCTTCGGCGCACGCTGGTTCGACGAAGACTGGAACGCCCAGTTCGACCAGCCGGAATGGGCCAACGCGCTCAACTTCTACGTCGATCTGATGAACAACTACGGCCCTCCGGGCTACGCCACCAACGGCTTCAACGAGAACCTCTCGCTGTTCCAGCAGGGCAAGTGCGGCATGTGGATCGACGCCACCGTTGCGGCGTCCTTCGTGACGAACCCCAACGATTCCACCGTGGCCGACAGCGTGGGCTTCGCGCTGGCGCCGAACGCCGAGGGCGTGGACAAGAAGGCGAACTGGCTCTGGGCCTGGGCGCTCGCGATCCCGGCCGGCACCCAGAAGGAAGACGCCGCCAAGCAGTTCATCGAATGGGCGACCTCGAAGGAATACATCCAGCTCGTCGCCGAGAACGAGGGCTGGGCCAACGTTCCGCCGGGTGCGCGCACCTCGCTCTACGAGACGCCTGAATACCAGGAAGTGCCCTTCGCCAAGATGACGCTGGACTCCATCAATGCCGCCGATCCGACCAACCCGACGGTCGATCCGGTGCCCTATGTCGGCATCCAGTTCGTCGCCATTCCGGAGTTCGCCGGTATCGCCACGGAAGTGAGCCAGGAATTCTCCGCCGCCTACGCCGGTCAGCAGACCGTCGAGGAAGCGCTTGAGAAGGCCCAGGCCATCACGACCGAAGCGATGGAAGCCGCAGGCTACTGACGCTTCCTCCCTGAAGGGGCGCGGGCCCTCCACCCCGCGCCCCGACATCAGCACCACCTTTTCCTTGAAATTTCCGAAGGGTTTCTGGGACGCTCCAAGAGCGTCAACAGAGGAGATATCCCCATGGCAACGCAACACTCCCGGTCAGCAGCTCGGATCATGATGGCGCCCGCCGTCTTCGTCCTGCTCGTCTGGATGCTCGTGCCCCTGACGATGACACTGTATTTCTCCTTCAAGAAATACCTTCCCCTGCGCGGCGGCGATCTTGGCTGGGTGGGGTTTGACAACTACGTCCGCTTCGTCACCTCCAGCGCCTTCTGGCCAGCCGTCCAGACGACGCTGGTGATCGTGGGCGGCGTGCTGCTGATCACCGTCGTCCTGGGCATCCTGCTGGCGCTGCTGCTGGATCAGCCGATGTGGGGCCAGGGTGTCGTCCGCATCCTCGTGATCGCCCCCTTCTTCGTGATGCCCACCGTTTCCGCGCTCGTCTGGAAGAACATGTTCATGGATCCGGTGAACGGCCTCTTCGCCCACCTGTGGCGCTTCTTCGGGGCCGAGCCGGTTTCCTGGCTTTCGGATGCCTCGCTCGCCTCGATCATCATGATCGTTTCCTGGCAGTGGCTGCCCTTCGCCACGCTGATCCTGCTGACCGCGATCCAGTCGCTGGACAGCGAGCAGCTCGAAGCCGCCGAGATGGACGGCGCCCCGCCGCTGAAGCGCTTCTACCACATCATCCTGCCGCACATGAGCCGCGCGATCACCATCGTGATCCTGATCCAGACGATCTTCCTGCTGGCCATCTTCGCGGAAATCTTCGTCACGACCGGCGGCGCCTTCGGCACCCGCACGCTCACCTACCTGATCTACCAGCGCGTGCTGGAAAGCCAGAACGTGGGCCTCGGCTCGGCCGGCGGTGTCTATGCCATCATCCTCGCCAATATCGTCGCGCTCTTCCTGATGCGCATTGTGGGAAAGAACCTCGATGCCTGATCTGCTTCGCCCCACCCCCACACCCCGCCCCCACCCGCTGCGCTCCAGCCAGAAGGGAGCCCTGTAATGGCACGCTCCGTCACCACACAACGCAAGATCCTCAACACCGCCGCCGCATGGGCCATCGGCCTGCTGATCTTCTTCCCGATCCTCTGGACGATCCTCACCAGCTTCAAGACGGAAGCCGAGGCCATCGCGAGCCCGCCGATCTTCCTGAACTTCGACTGGACGCTGGAAAACTACGCCATCGTGCAGGAGCGCTCCAACTACATGCGCTTCCTGTGGAACTCGGTCATCATCGCCGGCGGCTCCACCGTGCTGGGCATCATCATCGCGGTGCCGGCGGCCTGGTCCATGGCCTTCGTGCCCTCCAAGCGCACCAAGGACATCCTGATGTGGATGCTTTCGACCAAGATGCTGCCGGCGGTGGGCGTGCTCTACCCGATCTACCTGCTGTGCATCCAGCTCGGCGTGCTGGACAACCGCCTCGCCATGGTCGTCATCCTGATGCTGATCAACCTGCCGATCATCGTCTGGATGCTCTACACCTACTTCCGCGAAATCCCCGGCGAGATCCTTGAAGCCGCGCGGATGGACGGGGCCACGCTGAAGGAAGAGCTGCTCTACATCCTCACGCCCATGGCCGTGCCCGGCATCGCCTCCACGCTGCTTCTGAACTTCATCCTCGCCTGGAACGAGGCCTTCTGGACGCTCAACCTGACCTCGGTGGACGCCGCGCCGCTCACCGCCTTCATCGCAAGCTACTCCAGCCCCGAAGGCCTGTTCTTCGCCAAGCTGAGCGCGGCCTCCACCATGGCCATCGCGCCGATCCTCATCCTCGGCTGGTTCAGCCAGAAACAACTTGTCCGCGGCCTGACCTTCGGCGCGGTGAAATAAGGAACCTGACCCATGGGACGCATCCAACTCAAGCAAGTCACCAAGAAGTTTGGCGATGTCGAGGTCATTCCGCCGCTGGACCTGACCATCGAGGACGGGGAGTTCGCCGTCTTCGTCGGCCCCTCGGGCTGCGGGAAATCCACGCTGCTGCGCCTGATCGCCGGGCTGGAGGACATCACCACCGGCCAGATCGAGATCGACGGCACCGACGCCACCAACGTGCCCCCGGCCAAGCGGGGCCTGGCGATGGTGTTCCAGTCCTATGCGCTCTACCCGCACATGAGCGTGCGCAAGAACATCGCCTTCCCGCTGCGGATGGCGAAGATGGAGCAGGCCGAGATCGACAAGCGCGTGGAAGCCGCCGCGTCGGTGCTGAACCTGACCGACTACCTTGACCGCCGCCCCGGCCAGCTTTCGGGCGGCCAGCGGCAGCGGGTCGCCATCGGCCGCGCCATCGTGCGCGAACCCGCCGCCTTCCTCTTCGACGAGCCGCTCTCCAACCTTGACGCCGCCCTGCGGGTCGGGATGCGGATGGAGATCTCCGAACTGCACGAGAAACTCGCCACCACCATGATCTACGTGACCCACGACCAGGTGGAAGCCATGACCATGGCCGACAAGATCGTGGTGCTCCAGGCCGGCGTGATCGAGCAGGTCGGCAGCCCGCTCGAACTGTATCGCGCGCCGCGCAACCTCTTCGTGGCCGGCTTCATCGGTTCTCCGAAAATGAACTTCATCGAAGGCCCCGAAGCCGCCAAGCACGACGCCCACACCATCGGCGTGCGCCCCGAGCACATCGCCGTCTCCGACAGCGAAGGCCTGTGGTCCGGGGTCGTCGGGGTCTCCGAGCACCTGGGCTCCGATACCTTCTTCCACGTGCACGACACCGGGCTGGCCGAAACGATCACCGTGCGCGCCGACGGCGAAGTCGGCTTCCGCCACGGCGACCGCATCCACCTGACGCCGCGCGCGGACGTCATCCACCGCTTCGACGCGCAAGGCCTGAGGATCGCATGAGCCGTCTCGCTGGAAAAACGGCGCTGATCACCGGCGCCGCGCGCGGCATCGGGGCCGCTTTCGCGGAAGCCTACCTGCGCGAAGGAGCGCAGGTGGCCATCGGCGACATCGACATCGCCCGCGCCCGCGAAACCGCCGACCGCCTCGGCGAGGGCGCCTTCGCCGTGGAGATGGACGTGACGCGCCAGGAGAGCATCGACGCGGCCGTGGGCGCAACCGTCGAACGCTTCGGGCAGATCGACATCCTGATCAACAACGCCGCCCTGTTCACCGCCGCCCCGATCGTCGAGATCGACCGCGCGGACTACGAGCGCGTGTTCCAGATCAACGTGGCCGGCACGCTCTTCACCATGCAGGCCGTGGCCCGCCACATGATCGAGCGCGGCATCAAGGGGCGCATCATCAACATGGCCAGCCAGGCCGGGCGCCGGGGCGAGCCGCTGGTGGCCGTCTACTGCGCCACCAAGGCCGCGGTGATCAGCCTCACGCAATCGGCGGGGCTGAACCTGATCCGGCACGGAATCAACGTCAACGCCATCGCCCCCGGCGTGGTGGACGGCGAGCACTGGGACGGCGTGGACGCCTTCTTTGCCAAACACGAAGGCAAGGCGCCGGGCCAGAAGAAGAAGGAAGTCGCGGCGGGCGTGCCCTACGGGCGCATGGGCCGCGCGGAGGATCTGACGGGCATGGCCGTGTTCCTTGCAAGCGATGAAGCCGAATACATCGTGGCGCAATGCTACAACGTGGACGGCGGACAATGGATGAGCTGACGATGGCAAAGCCAGATGACACCGCGAAAGCCCCTGCCCCGCTGCCCCTGAGCACTGCCACGCTCAGCCGGCTGCCCGAGGGCATCGAACGCCCCCGCTACGACCGCAAGGCACTGACGCCCGGCATCGTTCATATCGGGCTTGGCAATTTTCATCGCGCCCACCAGGCATGGTATCTGCATCGGCTGATGCAGGAGGGGCTGGCGCAGGACTGGGCCATCCTCGGCGCCGGCGTGCGCCCCTACGATTCCCAGATGCGTGAAAAGCTTCTGGCGCAGGACTGCCTGACGACGCTGATCGCGCTCGATCCGGCGGGATCCTCGGCGGAAGTCACGGGCGGCATGATCGGCTACCTGCCGATCGAGGAGGGCAACGCCCCGCTGATCGCCGCCATGGCCTATCCGGCCATCCGCATCGTGTCGCTCACGGTGACGGAAGGGGGCTACTTCATCGATCCCGCCACGGGCGGCTTCGCGGCCGACCACCCCGACATCCGCCACGACGCCGAGAACCCGACGCGCCCGCGCACCGCCTTCGGCGCGATGATCGCGGCGCTGAAGCTGCGCCGCGGCAGCGGGGCCGGTCCGTTCACCTGCCAGAGCTGCGACAACCTGCAGGGCAACGGCGAGATCCTGCGCCAGACGATCGTCTCGCTGGCCCGGCTCACCGATCCCGACCTGGCGGAGTGGATCGAGGCCAACTGCAGCTTCCCGAATTCGATGGTGGATTGCATCGTCCCGGCCACCGGCCCCGGCGAAATCGCGCTCGCCCGCGAGATGGGCGTGATCGACGCCGCCCCGGTGACGCATGAGACCTACCGCCAGTGGGTGATCGAAGATGACTTCTGCGCCGGACGCCCCGATTGGGGCCGCGTGGGCGCGACCTTCACCGAGGATGTCCACGCCTACGAGAAGATGAAGATCCGCCAGCTCAACGGCGGCCACCAGGTGCTTGCCAACGTGGGCGAGATCCTCGGGCTCCAAACCATCGCCGACTGCATGGCCCATACCGCCGTGCAGCCCTTCTTCCTGAAGGTGGAACGGGAGGAGATCGCCCCCCACGTGGCCCCGGTGCCCGGCATGACGCCCGACGCCTACATCGACCTGATCGCGCGCCGGTTCGCCAACCCCCGCATCGTGGACACTACCCGCCGCGTCGCCTTCGACGGCGCCTCGCGCCATCCGGGCTTCATCCTGCCCACGGTGCAGGATGCACTGGCCTCCGGTGCCCCCGTGGAAGGGCTCGCGCTGGTCGAGGCCTTCTGGGCGCGCATGTGCGAAGGCACGCGCGAGGACGGCAGCCGCATCGCCGCCAACGATCCCCACTGGGACGAGCTGACGGCCTGCGCGCAGGCCGCACGCGAACGCCCGATGGCCTGGCTCGAGATGCGGCACTTCTACGGGGATCTGGGCAGCCGTCCCCGTTTCGCCGAGGCCTTCTGCCGCTGGCTGGACCTGATCTGGAAAGAAGGCGCGGAGGCGGCCATCGCCATCTACCTGAAGGGCTGACCGGGCCGCGCGGGCTTGCCCCTACTCCCTGTGGTAGGGGCTGCCCGCAAGGATCGAGGCCGCCCGATACAGCTGCTCGGCAAGCATCACCCGCGCCAGCATGTGCGGCCAGACCATCTTGCCGAAGGAAAGCTTGAAATCGGCCCTGTCGCGCAGCTCGGGCGCCAGCCCGTCGGCGCCCCCGATCAGGAAGGCCACGTCGCCGCGGCCCATGTCGCGCCACTGGCCGAGCTGGCGGGCGAACTCCGGCGAGCTCATCAGCCGGCCGCGTTCATCCAGCACGCAGACCAGCGCCCCCTTGGGCACGGCGCGTTCAAGCAGGGGGGCTTCGGCGGCCATGCCGCCGCCCTTCCTGTCCTCCACCTCGTGAAGCGTCGCCGGGCCCAGCCCGAGGCTGCGCCCGGTGCGGTCGAACCGGGTGAGATAATCGTCGATCAGGTCGCGCTCAGGGCCCGCCCGAAGGCGGCCCACCGCGCAGATGTGGGCGCGCATCTAGGCCCTGGAGGGCGAAGCGCCGGCCGGCAACCACATCTTTTCGAGCTGGTAGAAATCGCGCACTTCCGGGCGGAACACGTGCACGATCACATCGCCCGTGTCGATCAGAACCCAATCGCCCGCATCGGCCCCTTCCACCTTGGAAGAGAGGCCGAAACGCTCTTTCAGGCGCTCGGTCAGCTTCTCGGAGATCGAGGCGACCTGCCGCGACGAACGGCCCGAGCAGATGACCATGTAATCCGCCATCTCGGATTTGCCGCGCAGATCGATCTGCGTGACATCCTCGGCCTTGTCATCCTGAAGCGAAGAGAGAATGGCGTCGAGCAGGGTTTCGCTCGACCAATCCGTTTGAACCGCCGTCATCGCGGTATCCGGTGCAATCGTGCCATCGATTGCGTCTGCTGCGTGAGACAGGACAGTGTCCTCCTTGCGACGCGCCGCCACGGCCCCGGCGCTGGGCATGGCACAAAGGTAGCATCGGCGGCGCCGAATCTCAATGCGTGGCGCTGCAAAGCCGCCATGACGGGGCGTCTCGGCCGCCTCATGGCCCTAGCAGGGCGGCATCTCCGCCACGTTCACCGCGTCGGTGAGTTCCCACAGGGGGGTGGAGGGCAGCAGCGGCAGGAAACTGGCGCCGCCGTCAAGGCTGATGTCGATGGCCGTTTCCACGGTGGGCGAAACCGGGCCGTCGAGGGCACAGCCCTTCACGTCCACCGAAAGATCGCCCTTCGCCGTTGCCGGGCTCTCGGCCTTCCACGCACGCGCCTTGGCCTGAAGCGCCCGGAACCGCTCGGCATCCTTGCCGGAGAGCGAGAGATCCACCACCCGCTCGCCGCGCGCCGCCGTCTGAAGGGTGAAGTCTTCGTTCACCGCCGCGGCGCCGTCGGTCGCCCCCACCGAAAGCACGGCCCCGCCCTTCTGCAGCCCCACCCCTTCGGGCAGATGGATGCGCACGGCGAGGGCGGCCGGGTCCACGGTGAGCGGATCCGCGTCCTGAAGCAGTTTCACCCCGGCCGGCGGCGGCGGCGCACAGGCGGCGAGCAGCCCCAGAAGGGCAGCCCCGGCCACGGCGGGTTTCACGGAGAGCAGGCGGAGTTCACGCAACATGGGGCAGCCCTTTCTGGCAGCACGGTCCAACGGTCGGGCACAGCATGAAGCAGCTTGCCCGACGACGGAAGCCCGAAGTTCGGCTTTCAGGCAGCTACGCCCCTGCCCCGGCCGCACCCGCGCCGCCATCCGGCCCGCCCTCGCCCAGCAGACGCACCTCGCGCTGCGGGAAGGGAATGCTGATCCCGGCCGCCTTGAAGGCATCCCAGAGCGCGAGATAGACATCCCCGCGCACGTTGGTCAGCCCGCTGGTGGCATCGGCGATCCAGAACCGCAGCACGTAATCGACGCTGCTGTCGCCGAAGCCGGTGATATGGCACACGGGCTGCTTGTCGGGCAGCACCCGGCCCACCGACAGCGCCGCATCGATCGCCGTTTGCCGCACGAGATGCGGATCGTCGCCGTAGGAGGTTCCGAAGTGGATGTCGAGCCGAACCAGCTCGTTGGAGTGGCTCCAGTTCACCACCTGGTTGGTGATCAGATCCTCGTTCGGGATCAGGTATTCGCGCCCGTCGCGCGTGACGACCGACACGTAGCGCGCCCCCAGCGAATCGATCCAGCCGAAGGTGTCCCCGAGGGAGATCACGTCGCCGGGCTTCACCGACTTGTCCATCAGGATGATGACGCCGGAGACGATGTTGGACACGATCTTCTGCAGGCCGAAGCCGAGGCCGAGGCCGATGGCGCCCGAAAGCACGGTGAGGCCGGTGAGATCGAAGCCGATGGCACGCAGGCCGAAGAAGACGGCGGAGACGTAGAGAAAGGCCTGCGTGATCTTGGCGATCAGCACGCCCAGCGTGGGCGAGATGTTCTCGTTCCGCTCCGCCCAGCGGGTGATGAGGTTGGAGAGCGAGCGCGCGACGAAGACCAGCGCCCCGGTGACGACGAGCGCCTTGAAGACGATCAGCAGCGAGAGGCGGAAGTCGTTGATCTCGATGGCGACGGCATCCATCAGCCCCGCCACCGCGCCGAGCAGGCCGGTGAAATAGAGCGCGGCATAGGCCCAGGCGCCCCACTTCAGGATACGGGCCAGCAGCGGGTTGCGCACGAAGCGCGCGATCAGGCTGACGAAGATCCACGCCACCCCCACCGATCCCGCGATGCGAAGGATGTAGGTATGCGAGGGAAACATCCCCAGCACGGTGTTCATCACGAAGACGGTCAGCCAGATCAGCGCCACGTAGCTGTAGCCCCAGATCCGCCGGTGCAGTTCCACGAGGTTGCGCAGCTGCGCCTTGCTGCGCCCCTGCAGGCTGCGGATCCAGTCGTGCACGCGGGGCGCCAGCACCGCGTTGACCCCCCAGGCCACGCCGGCAAGCACCATCAGGATCACCAACTGGCGCAGCCGCGACGGCAGAAGCATCGAACGCGCGAAACTCTCGGCCGCCTCGGTATAGCGCCAGAATTCGCCGACAAGCTGTTGAAGTTCCTGTTCCATGCGGTGATCTTTGGCCAAGCGCGGCGGCTTGTATAGTCCGGAATCCCTTGTGGGAGGGCGGGAAAGGCAGTATCCCGACGACGATGACTCGCATCTTCGACATAGACGACCGCGCGCGCCTGCCCTGGCGCTTCCATGGTCTGGCTCTGTCCATCGTCACCGGCCTATGAGGCCGGGCGCCTACCTGTGCGCAGCCGAACCATCACGCCACGACGAACCTTCAGCGGGAGAGGATAACCATGACCGCGCCCAAAACACTCTACGACAAGATCTGGGATGCCCACGTTGCCCATGAGGCCGAGGACGGCACCTGCCTTCTCTACATCGATCGCCACCTCGTGCACGAGGTGACGAGCCCGCAGGCTTTCGAAGGCCTGCGCATGGCCGGCCGCAAGGTGCGCGCGCCGGAGAAGACCATCGCGGTGCCCGATCACAACGTGCCCACCACGCTGGATCGCGAGAAGGGCATCGACAACGAGGAAAGCCGCATCCAGGTCGAGGCGCTCGACAGGAACGCCAAGGAATTCGGCATCCACTACTACCCGGTGTCCGACGTCCGCCAGGGCATCGTGCACATCGTCGGCCCCGAGCAGGGCTGGACGCTGCCGGGCATGACCGTCGTCTGCGGTGACAGCCACACCGCCACCCACGGCGCCTTCGGCGCGCTGGCGCACGGCATCGGCACCTCGGAAGTGGAGCACGTGCTGGCTACCCAGACGCTGATCCAGAAGAAATCCAAGAACATGAAGGTGGAGATCACCGGCAAGCTGAAGCCGGGCGTCACCGCCAAGGACATCACCCTCGCCGTGATCGGCGCGACCGGCACCGCCGGCGGCACCGGCCACGTGATCGAATATTGCGGCGAAGCGATCCGCGATCTCTCGATGGAAGGCCGGATGACCGTTTGCAACATGGCCATCGAAGGCGGCGCCCGCGCCGGCCTGATCGCGCCGGACGAAACCACCTTCGAATACGTCAAGGGCCGCCCCCACGCCCCGAAAGGCGCCCAGTGGGAGGCCGCGCTGGCCTGGTGGAAGACCCTCTACACCGACGAGGGCGCACATTTCGACAAGGTCGTGACCCTGCGCGCCGAAGACATCGAGCCCGTCGTCACCTGGGGCACCTCGCCCGAGGACGTGCTGCCGATCACCGGCGTCGTGCCGTCGCCCGAGGATTTCACCGGCGGCAAGGTCGAGGCCGTGCGGCGCGCGCTCGACTACATGGGCCTTACCCCTGGTCAGAAGCTGACCGACATCGAGATCGACACCGTGTTCATCGGCTCCTGCACCAACGGCCGGATCGAGGATCTGCGCGCCGCCGCCGAGATCCTGAAGGGCAAGAAGATCAAGGTGAAACGCGCCATGGTCGTGCCGGGCTCGGGCCTCGTGCGGGCGCAGGCCGAGGAAGAGGGCATCGCCCAGATCTTCCAGGACGCCGGCTTCGAATGGCGGCTCGCGGGCTGCTCCATGTGCCTTGCCATGAACCCAGACCAGCTGAGCGAAGGCGAGCGCTGCGCCGCCACCTCCAACCGCAACTTCGAAGGCCGCCAGGGCTACAAGGGGCGCACGCACCTCGTGTCCCCGGCCATGGCCGCAGCCGCCGCTCTCACCGGCCGGCTGACCGACGTTCGCGAGATGATGTAAGGAGCCAAGCGATGGAAAAGTTCGAAACCTTCACCGGCATCGCGGCCCCCATGCCGCTCGTCAACATCGACACCGACATGATCATCCCGAAGGTCTTCCTGAAGACGATCAAGCGTTCGGGCCTCGGCGTGCATGCCTTCGACGAGATGCGCTATGACCGGGACGGCAACGAGATCCCCGATTTCGTGCTCAACCAGCCGGCCTACCGCAAGGCCCAGATCCTGATCGCGGGCGACAACTTCGGCTGCGGCTCCTCGCGCGAGCACGCCCCCTGGGCGCTGGCGGATTTCGGCATCAAGGTCGTGGTCTCCACCTCCTTCGCCGACATCTTCTTCAACAACTGCTTCAAGAACGGCATGCTGCCGATCGTGCTGCCGCAGGAGCAGGTGGACATCCTGATGAAGGACGCCGAGAGGGGCGAGAATGCCCGGATGACGGTGGATCTCGAAGCGCAGGAGATCACCACCTCCGAGGGCGAGGTCATCAAGTTCGAGGTGGACGCCTTCAAGAAGCACTGCCTTCTGAACGGGCTGGACGACATCGGCCTCACGCTGGAGAAGGCCGCCGCCATCGACAGCTTCGAGGCCAAAGCCCGCGCCGAGCGCCCCTGGGTCTGATCCCTTCAGGCCCCGGAAGCGACTCGCGAAGCGGTCGTTTTCACTGCGGAAACAATAAGCACGGTCAGCCTTCGTTGCTGACCGTGCTTGCTTTTGAATGATGCAAACGCGCACCAGTGGCGGAGCGAATAGGGCAAATCGTAAAGGTCATGATTAACAACACCTTGCCCGCGACAGTGAATGCGATGCAGGATTAAGGCAAGAATGAGGCAACCGCCCGGACACAGGGGCGGCACGGTTTGGAACGAGGGAACGGCGTCAAGATCGTCCCGTCCAGGTTGAGGGTTGAACGGCAGTGATCATGCAGCTGACAGGTGCGCTGGTTCGCGCGGCGCTTGTAGGGATCGTCATCGCGACGCCGTCCTTGCTGCTTGGCAACACCTCCGCCGATTCCAACCAGGTCGTGGCGCTCGTCGCCATTTTCGCCGCCCTGCTCACCTTCGTCGAATATGCCGTCGTCAGCCCGTCGCTGATCGAGTTCCGCGATGCGCCGCCGTTCAACCGCATCCGCCTGCTGTCTCTGTTCGTGACCGTTTTCATGCTCACGATGATCGTGCGCGGCTCCGTCGTCGCCACCCCGATGACGGAGCTCGTGACGGTGATCGGCAGGGTCATCAGCCACGCGATGGATTTCCCCTTCAGCCCGGTGCGGCTCGTCACGCAGGCCGCGCCGCTGGACACCCCGCCCGAGGCGCTGGACCTGCTCGCCGCCGCCGCCGGGATGTCCTACCTCGTGTCGCTGGTGACGCTGGCGATCTTCTTGATCATCCTGCGGCTCTGGAACTGGCCCACCCACGCCGGGCAGTTCAACGTCTGGATCAACCTGCCCACCTTCGATCCGACCGCCGGCGGCGACGTGGTGAAGCGGCTGCTGCGGGACGGCAGGGTTAACGTTTCCTTAGGCTTCACGCTGCCATTCTTGATCCCGGTCGCGGTGCAGTTCGCGGCGGATGTCTTTGCGCCGCTGTCCTTCGAATCGCCGCAGACGCTGATCTGGATCGTGGCACTATGGGCCTTCCTTCCCGCTTCCCTCTTCATGCGCGGCATCGCCATGGCGCGGATCGCCTACATGATCGAGGAAAAGCGCAGCGCCCTCTCCCGCGCCGCCGACGAAGCCCTGCAGGCCGTCTGAGCCCGCTCGTCGGGCTTCTGCTGGCGGCCCTGCCCCCGGCACCCGCGCCGGCCGACCCCATACGCATCGCAACCTACACAGCCGAGCTTGAGCGGGAAGGCCCCGGGCTCCTGCTGCGCGACATCCTCTTGGGCGAGGATCCCCAGGTCGAAGCCGTGCTGGCCGTCCTGCACGAGGCGCGGCCGGACATCCTCCTGCTCACCGGGTTCGACCAGGATCCCGATTCCCAGGCCGCGCGCGCGCTCGCGGCCCGGCTTCGGGAAACCGGGCCGGATCTGCCCCATGTCCACACCGGCCCCAGCCCACGCGGGCGCGACAGCGGGCTGGATCTGGACGGCGACGGCCGCCTTGGCGAGCCGGAGGACGCCATCGGCTTCGGCCGGTTTCCCGGCAACGGCGGCATGGCCGTGCTGTCACGCTACCCCTTCGCGTCCGGCGCGGATGATCTCGGCGGCGTGATGTGGTCCGCGCTCGACGGCAACCTGCGGGCAGGCATGGCGGCGCGGATCCCCGACCAACCGCTTTCGAGCTCAGGCCACTGGCGCGTTCCGATCGCCCTGCCTGGCGGCACGCTGACCCTGCTGGCCTTCCATGCCGCGCCACCGGTCTTCGACGGCCCGGAAGATCGCAACGGGCGACGCAACCACGATGAGATCCGGCTCTGGGCGCGGTCGCTGGAGCCATCGCCCGACGCCCCGCTCGTGCTGCTCGGAAACGCCAATGCCGACCCCTTCGACGGCGAGGGCCGCAAGCAAGCGATCCGCTGGCTCCTCGCGCACCCCGCCTTGCAGGATCCGCGCCCCGCAAGCGCAGGAGGGCGGGCGGCGGCGCGGGCACAGGGCGGGGCCAACACCCGCCACGCCGGGCCGCCGGAACAGGATACGGTGGACTGGCCGGATGAGGGGGCAGGCCCCGGCAACCTGCGGGTCGATTACGTTCTGCCCGATGCGCGCCTCAAGCTGCGCGGCGCCGGGCTGATGTGGCCGGCCCCGGGCAGCCCCGCGGCCGCGGCCAGCCGTCACGCGCTCGTCTGGGTGGACATCGACTGGCCCTGACCGGCGGCGTCCACGGACGGCCTGCGGGCCTCTGGCGGGATCTCCGCGGCGATGGCGGCCGAAAACGGCGTCGGCTCGAAATCCGGCAGAAGGCGGGCCAGCTTCGCGCCGCTCAACCGGTGCGGCGTTTCGAAGAGGTAACGCATTTCACGCATCTCGCGGGCCAGTTCCCAGACCGGGCTCGCAAGCGTCATCAGCCACCACGGGAACCGGGAGAGCCTCACCGGCCGGCCAAGCTGCCGCGCCACCTCGGCCTGCAACTCCAGCATCGAGAATGCGTGCCCGGCGAAGGGCACATCCTCGAAGGGGGCCAGCTCGGCGCGTTTCGCCGCCAGCATGACGGCCGCCCGCGCCCAATCCGGCAGGTAGCAGTAGGCGCGCGGAACGGCGGGATCGCCGAGGGTGGTCAGCCGCCCCTTGGCCAGATCCTTCATGATGACGAGCGCCATCAACGTCTCCTGCCGGCCCGGATCGATGAAATCTCCCGCGCGCAGCACCAGCGTCTGCACGCCTTCCGCCGCGGCGGCGCGATACTCGGCCTCGATCCGCTTCCGGATCTCTCCCTTGCGCGCGCAGGGCCTCTGCGGCGTGTCCTCGGACCAGACGCCCGGCCGATCTCCGAAATTGTAGACGTTGCCCGGCAGGATCACCGTCGCCCCGCTCGCCTGCCCGGCGGCGATCACATCGGCCGTCAGGCGCGGCAGGATGTTGGCCCAATCGTGGTAGGCCGGCGGGTTGAACCCGTTGACGATCACGTCACACCCCTGCGCCGCCTGCACCAGATCGTCCCGCGCGCGGTCGAAGCGCCGCACCGTCCAGCCCGCGTTCCAGAAGGCCGCGCAGGCGTGCCGCCCGATTTTCCCGTTCGCCCCGAGGACAAGAACCGTTCCGCCCATCGTGCCGTCTCCCTGTGTCTGCTGCGTCTGCGTGTCGATACACCAAAAGGTAGCCCGTGCATTTTCGTTCCGACATTGCCCGAATCCGGCGATCTGGTATTCATTCCTGCATGGACAAGACACAAACCCCGGATTGGGCGCTCTGGCAGAGCTTCCTGGCCGTGGCCGAGACGGGCTCCCTTTCCGCCGGGGCCCGCGTGTTGGGGCTGAGCCAACCCACGCTCGGCCGCCACATCCGCCAGCTCGAAGGAACCCTCGGCCTCACGCTTTTTGCCCGCAACGCCCGCGGGCTCGCCACCACAGAGGCGGCCGAGGCGCTTCTGGAACCGGCGCGCGCCATGGCTCAGGCGGCGGCGCGGCTGTCGCTGGCGGCCAGCGGCCAGTCCGTCACCCCGCGCGGCACCGTGCGGATCACGGCCTCGGTGATGATGGCCCAGCACGCCCTGCCGCCGATCCTCCGCGACATCCGGCACGCGGCGCCGGAAATAGAGCTGGAGCTCGTCGCCTCGGACGCCAGCGAAAACCTGCTCTTCCACGAGGCCGACATCGCCGTGCGCATGTATCGGCCCACGCAGCTGGACATCGCCACCCGGCACATCGGCGACATGGCGCTCGGCCTGTTCGCCGCCGAGAGCTACGTCGCGCGGCGCGGCCTGCCGCGCACCATCGAGGAGGCCATGGCGCACGAGTGGGTGGGCTACGACAAGTCCGATCTCATCCTGCGGGGGATGCGCGGCTTCGGCCTGGAGGTGGAGCGCAGCTTCTTCCAGACGCGCTGCGACCACCACCCGGCCTACTGGGAACTCGTGCGCGCCGGGCTCGGGATCGGGGCGGGCCAGCATTTCGCCGCCCGCCGCTGCCCCGACGTACGCGCGATCCTGCCCGAGGTCGAGATTCCGCCGCTGCCCGTCTGGCTCTCGGTGCCGCAGAGCCTGCGCCGCAGCCCCCGCGTGCGGCGGGTGTATGACTTGCTGAGCGAGGGCTTGGCCGAGGTGGTGGAGCGGGGGTGAAAACGCATGACAGAGCCGGGCGGCCCCTGCCCGTGGTGGCCTTCCGCGCAACGCCAGAAACAGCCGCCCGGCGGCACGCCGGGCAGCCCCCGCCCGCCCCCAAGGCGGGGGCTTTCGCCCCCACCACGGGCGAGGGCAGCCCGGCTCTGAGGTGAACCCTCATCGCGTTTCCAACAAATACGCGCCCTTGGGGCACCCTTGCCCTTCGCGCCGCTTGACCCCCTTTATTTCAAGGGGTAGGCCCTTTCCCGACATTTACTTGCGAGACGAGGCCTTCTGATGAGCAATCCCTCCCTTCTGATCCTGCCCGGCGACGGCATCGGCCCCGAGGTCATGGCCGAGGTCCGCAAGGTCATCGACTGGTTCGGCGCCAAGCGCGATCTCGCCTTCGACGTCTCCGAGGATCTGGTGGGCGGCGCGGCCTACGATGCTCACGGCACCCCGCTGACCGACGAAACCATGGCCAAGGCGCAGGAAGTGGACGCCGTGCTGCTCGGCGCCGTGGGCGGCCCGAAATACGACGCGCTGGATTTTTCGGTGAAGCCCGAGCGCGGCCTGCTGCGCCTGCGCAAGGAGATGGATCTCTTCTCCAACCTGCGCCCGGCGCAATGCTTCGACGCGCTGGCCGATTTTTCCTCGCTCAAGCGCGATGTCGTGGCCGGGCTCGACATCATGATCGTGCGCGAACTGACGAGCGGCATCTACTTCGGTGAGCCGCGCGGCATCATCAAGGAAGGCAACGAGCGCGTCGGCATCAACACCCAGCGCTATACCGAGAGCGAGATCGCCCGCGTGGCGCGCTCCGCCTTCGAACTGGCCCGCCGCCGGGGCAACAAGGTCTGCTCCATGGAGAAGGCCAACGTGATGGAAAGCGGCATCCTGTGGCGCGACGTGGTGACGGAAGTGCATCAGGCCGAATACGCCGACGTGGAACTTTCCCACATGTATGCCGACGCCGGCGCCATGCAGCTCTGCCGCTGGCCCAAGCAGTTCGACGTGATCGTGACCGACAACCTGTTCGGGGATCTGCTGTCGGATGCCGCCGCGATGCTCACCGGCTCGCTCGGCATGCTGCCCTCCGCCTCGCTCGGCGCGCCGATGGGCAACGGCCGCCCGAAGGCGCTCTACGAGCCGGTGCACGGCTCCGCGCCCGACATCGCCGGCCAGGGCAAGGCCAACCCGATCGCCTGCGTGCTGAGCTTCGCCATGGCGCTGCGCTACTCCTTCGACCAGGGCGCGGAGGCCGACCGCCTCGAAGCCGCCGTGGAGAAAGTGCTGGCCGACGGCGTGCGCACCGCGGATCTGCTCCAGGCCGAGGGCGAAACCCCGGTGTCCACCTCGGAAATGGGCGATGCGATCATCGCCGCTCTGGACGCCGGCCTCTGAGCCGCGGCACATACGGCGTTTTCCACGAAGGCGGGCCCCGGCGGGCCCGCTTTTTCGTTCCGGCGTCTTTACCGGGGCATCACATTGTCTATGGTCGGCCCAAAGCAAAGCTGATTTTCGAGAAGTCCCCATGTCCAAGATCTTGCCCGGCGGGAATGTCACCGGGGCCGTTTTCGCCCTCGCCGCCTACGGGATTTTTTCCACCCACGACGTGATCGTGAAGTTTCTCGGCGGCACCTATTCGCCGTTCCAGATCCTGTTCTTCTCCGGGCTTCTCGGATTTCCGCTGCTGGTGCTGATGCTGATCGGCGATCCCGACAAGGGCACGCTGCGGCCCGTCCACCCCTGGTGGATGCTGCTGCGCACGGCGGCTTCCATGGCCTCGGGCCTCGGGGCCTTCTACGCCTTCAGCGTCCTGCCGCTGGCGCAGGTCTATGCCATCATCTTCGCCGCGCCGCTGCTGATCACCATCCTGGCGATCCCGATCCTGGGCGAAAGCGTGGGACTCCACCGCTGGGCGGCCGTCATCGTGGGGCTCTGCGGCGTGCTGATCGTGCTGCGCCCCGGCGGCACGACGCTGGAACTGGGCCATGCCGCCGCCCTGCTCTGCGCCGTGGGCGGGGCGCTCAACTCGGTGATCGTGCGCAAGATCGGCCACGAGGAACGCAGCGCCGTGCTGCTGCTGTTCCCGATGCTGGCCAATTTCATCGTGCTGGGCGCTGTGCTGCCCTTCATCTACGTGCCGATGCCCATCGAGCATTTCGGCGGCTTCGCCCTGATCGCGGCGATGGCGCTTCTGGCCACCTTCTGCCTGATCCTCGCCTACCGCCACGGCGAGGCGGTGATCGTTGCGCCGATGCAGTATTCCCAGATCATCTGGGCCTCGGTCTACGGGCTGATCTTCTTCAACGAAACGCTCGACGGCCCCACCGCGCTTGGGGCCGGGGTCATCATCCTGTCGGGGCTCTACATCCTGTTCCGCGAAAGCCGCGGCAAGACCTCCAAAACGACCCCCGTGCTGCGCACGAGGACGCGCAGCGGCACGGGCAACCCGCTGCGGGTCGGCCCCTATCTGCGGGCGGCGCAACGGCGCGGCCAGCGCCAGCAGGCCGGCACCGGGGGCGCCCCATCGCGGCCCGCGCCGCTGCCCGAGGAGTAGGCGAAAAAATTTTCGGCACGGCGCCAAGATTCTGCTGAGTCGGGGTTGCCAAAGGCAAAGCTTGGTTATAATTCCCGGCCTCACGGTCGGAGTGTAGCTCAGCCTGGTAGAGCACTGTCTTCGGGAGGCAGGGGTCGGAGGTTCGAATCCTCTCACTCCGACCAATCAAAACAAGGCGCCTTGCGGCGCCTTTTTTGTTGACTTCACCCACGCCAAACGAAAACGCAGCCCCCATCGGAGGCGGCGCGGATTTGGTGCTACATTTGGACCGTCTGGCCTAAGCCTGCAGGGCGATGAAGCGTGCGAAATCCTTCTGCGAGGCTTTGGTCCAGCCGGTTTCGGCCACGGCGGCAAGGCGCGGGAAGGCGAGGGCTTCAAGGTCGGGCCAGCTGCGCACCTGCTCCGTCCAGAGGCAGGCCTGCACGCCTTCGATCTGCCCGCGGCGCGCGGCCGGAACGGCGGCTTCCGGGGCGAAGGCGTAGCTGTCGGCGAGGCTGGTGTGGCCTGCCCAACCGCTGCCCGCAGCCTCCCAATGAGGGCTTTCCGCGATGTCCAGATAGGTTGCCTGCGCCGGGCAGAGCACGAGCCTGTAGCCCCCTTCGGCCAGCTTTTCGGCCACCTCGACATCCTGCCAACAGAAGATCAGCGCCCCTTCAGGCTCGGCGCTCCGCACCCGCCCCTGCTCATCCCAGAGCGCGATGCGGCGGCCCTCGGCGGCCAGCCGGGCCTGCAGGCGGCGGAAGAAATCCTTCTGGAGGTCCAGCACCGGGCGCTCCCCGGCGGCGGCCAGCGCCACCGGCGAGGTGGCCCAGGCCCTGGCGGGCAGCTCATCGCCCCCGAGGTGGACCTCGGCGCCGGGAAACACCGCGAGCAGATCATCGAGGATCGCGCCCACCGTCTCCAGAGCGCCGGGCATCGCCGGGTTGAGGCTGTTGTTGAAGAAGTTCTGCACCGAGGCATAGCTGCGCGGCATTTCCTGCCCGTCCACCAGTTCGGGCATCGCGCGCAGAAGGGCCGTGGAATGGCCCGGCAGATCGATCTCGGGCATCACCGCGATGCCGAGGTTGGCCGCCGTCGCGACGATGCGCGCCATGTCGGCGGTGGAATAGGCCCCGACGTGGCCTTCCGGCCCGTCGCCCAGCTGCGCGGTGAGCGGCCGGCCGAAGCCGCGCTGCGCCCCGACCCCGGTGAGTTGCGGCAGCGAGGGGATTTCGGCGCGCCAGGCCTCGTCGTCCGTCAGGTGCCAGTGGAAGCGGTTCAGCTTGAGCCAGGCCATGTGGGCCAGCAGCCGCTCGATCTCGGACACGGTGAAGAAGTGCCGCGCGCAATCCAGATGCATCCCGCGCCAGCCGTAGGCGGGGGCGTCCTCGATCACCGAGCCCGCCGCCGGGAAGCCGAATCCGTGGGTGCAGCCCTCCAGCATCTGCGCCAGCGTGACGAGCGCGGGAAACAGGCCCTTTTCTCCGTGGGCCAGAGCGATCCTTTCCGTGCCGATTTCCAGCCGGTAGGCCTCCGGCGGCAGAGACGGATCCGCCCGCGGCTCCAGCACGAGGCCGCCGGGCTCCTGCAGCCGCCCGGCCGTCTTGCCGATCTCTCCGAGCACCCAGCGCAGCCGGTCCAGCGCGGCCCCCGCGGCCGAAAGGTCCACGGCCGGGCGCGCCTGCAGCCCGGACAGCGCCATGCCGTTGGGCCAGGGGGTGCAGCGCGGGCCGGAGAAGGGCTCCGGCACCGGGACGGGCGCGGCCGGAATGGCCAGTTCCGGATCCCGCCGCATCGAGGCGCAGGCCAGCACCTGCACATGGCCGTCCGGCAGGGCCAGCCATGCGCTCGCCGGGCCTTCGCCCACGTGGCGCGGGGAAAAGAAGAGATCGCCTACCGAAACGCAGGTCGCGCCAGGCTCCAGCACGAATTCAAGGTAGGAGCCATCGGCCACGGCGAGCGTGCCGCCGCGGATGTCATCGCCCGACAGCGGGTAGAGCTGCGAGGTGAGGCAGAGCCGCGTGCCTTCGGGCAGATCCACGGCCGCGGGGCCGAGATCCAGTTCGAGCCGCCCGTTGCCCGCGCCCGCGCGCCAAGTGGGAATGAGAGAATGTGTCACGCGCCTTGCTCCAGCCTTCAAAGAAACCTGCCGGATCGCTTGCGATCCGGAGCGCGCCCGGCCCCGCCCCCCCAGGGCGGGCGCGCTATTGCCCATCCGTTTCGCGCGCGGCTGCGTAGTGTGAGGCACAGCCGCCCCGCTTGCGAAGACGCGCCCACCCTCGGGGCCGGGCGCGCTCCTGACCGTTTCGCCTAGATCCGCCGCCCCTCGGCATCAAAGCGGTGCAGCGCGTCATCCGCCCAGCCGATCTTCACCGCCTCCTCCAGCGCAAAGCCGTGGGCGGGCGGCAGTTGCACCGTCACCCGCGCGCCCCGCACATCGACATAGGCGTAGGAGACCGGGCCGAGGTTCTCGATGGCCGCAATCGTGCCTTCCAGCGCGCCGTCGGCACCAATGCTCAGGTGTTCAGGGCGCACGCCCAGCGTGGCCGCGCTTTCGCCCGCAAGCCCCAGATCGGCCACGGAAAGCAGGTTCATCTTGGGCGAGCCGATGAAGCTCGCCACGAAGCTGTTGGCCGGGTGGTGGTAAAGCTCCATCGGGCTGCCCACCTGCTCGATCCGGCCAGCGCGCAGCACCACGATCTGGTCGGCCAGCGTCATGGCTTCCACCTGATCGTGGGTCACGTAGATGAAGGTGGCCGACATCTGCCGGCGCAGCTCTGCGATCTGCAGGCGCATGTCCACACGCAGTTCGGCGTCGAGGTTGGAGAGCGGCTCGTCAAAGAGGAAGGCCTTGGGGCTGCGCAGGATCGCACGGCCGATGGCCACCCGCTGGCGCTGCCCGCCCGAAAGATCCGCCGGCTTGCGGTCCAGGTATTCGGTGAGCCGCAGCATCTGCGCCACCTCGTCCACCTTCCGGTGGATCTCGGCCTTGGGCCGGCCCGCGACGGAAAGCGCGAAGCCGATGTTGTCGCGCACGGTCATCTGCGGGTAGAGCGCGTAGGACTGGAACACCATGGCGAAATCGCGATCCACCGGTGCCTCCTTGGCCACGTCGCGCCCTTCGAGGATGATCTCGCCGCTGTCGATCTCCTCCAGCCCGGCGATGGAGCGCAGCAGGGTGGACTTGCCGCAGCCCGAGGGGCCGACGAAGACCACGAAGGCGTTCTCGGGGATCTCCAGGTTGATGTCGTGCAGCACCTGCACCGAGCCGTAGGATTTGTTGAGGTGTTTGATGTCGAGCGAAGACATGGGGCTACTCCTTGACGCCGCCCTGCGTCAGCCCCTCGATGAATTGGCGGGAGGCGAGCAGGAAGGCGATGACGGTGGGGGCCAGCATGATGAGGATGCCGGCGAACATCAGGTGCCATTGCACGGAAAACTGGGCGCGGAATTCGGCGATACCGAGGGTGAGCGGGTAGAGCTCGCTGCTCTGAAGGAAGATCAGCGGCAGGAAGTATTCGTTCCACGCCTGCACGAAGCTCAGGAGCGCCACGGTGGCGAGCGCGGGACGGATCAGGGGCAGCACCACGCGCCAGTAGATCTGGAAGGGCAGCGCCCCGTCCATGCGGGCGGCGTCTTCCAGTTCGCTGGGCACGGATTTCAGGAAGGCCGTCAGGATGAACACCGCCACCGGCATCATCGAGGCCGACTGCACGAGGATCAGCCCGGTGAGCGTATCGAGCAGGCCCAGCCCCTTCACGATGGTGAAGAGCGGCGCGAGCGCGAGGCGGATCGGAATGATGACGCCGATCATGAAGCAGGCGAACAGCAGGGCGGAGCCCCGGAACGGCATCCGCACCAGCACGAAGGCCGTGGTGGAGGCGCAGAAGCAGACGATCACCACCACGCTCAGCGAGACGATGGCGGAGTTCAGGAAGTAGCCGCCGAAGTTCGCCCCCACCCAGGCCTCGGCATAGTTGGACCACGTCCACTCCGAGGGCAGCGCCAGGGGCGCGCGGTAGACTTCGCCGAGGTTGGGCTTGAACGAGTTGATCACCGCCACGCCGAGCGGGATCAGCACCACGCAGGCCCAGGCGATCAGGATGAACTGGACGGCAAGCTGTTCCTTGCGCGAAAGGCTGAAGATCTTGTGCATCGGGTCAGTCCTTCCGCAGGTTCTTGAGCGCGAGGAACAGCGCGGCGGGCAGGATCAGGATGGCCGTCACGAGGCCGATGGCCGCCGCCATGCCGAAATTCACGTTCACGCTGGTGGCAGAGCCGCCGAAGGAGGTGCGGAAGAGGAAGGTGCCCAGCACATCCGTGGAGCGCAGCGGCCCGGCCTCGGGCCCCATCAGCAGCAGCGTGTAATCGGCATTGTTGAAGACATCGACCATCACGATCACGGTGATCAGCACGAAGGCCGGCGCGAGCACGGGGAAGACGACGGCCTTCAGCATCCGCCAGCGCGAGGCGCCGTCGAGCATGGCCGCCTCCAGCAGGATCACCCGCACGCCGACGATGGCCGAAAGGATCAGCACGATGGCAAAGCTCATCCGGTGCCAGGCGTAGAACATCGCCAGCGTCGGCAGCGCCAGATCGGTATCACCCAGGAAGCCGATGGGGGCGTCCCACCAGCCCAGCGTCTTCACGAAGAAGGTGTTGATGGCCCCGCGCGGCTGCACCATCAGATCCAGCAGGAAGGCCACGGCGGCGCCCGCCAGCGGATAGGGCAGGAAGTAGATCGCCCGGTAGGCTCCGCGCCCATTGGTGCCGAAGGAAAGCAGCAGCGCCAGAAGCGAGCCCAGAAGCAGCATCGAGCCGATGATCAGCACGAACATCCAGATGTTCTGCACCAGCGCGTTGACGAACTGATCGCGGTAGTAGGGCTCCAGCGCGAGCTTGCGGAAGTTCTCAAGCCCGACGAAATCCGCCGAACCGACCCCCGGCCAGTCCACGAGGCTCAGGCCCAGGAGCGCCACCAGCGGCAGGAAGTTGAAGATACCGAACAGCAGCACGCCCGGCGTCAGCAGCGCGATCCGTTGCAGGTTGGCCTTCCGGTTGTAGCTCATCTTCGCCATGCGTTTCCCCGTCACCCTTCAAGGTTCGGGCGGGCCGATGGGGCCCGCCCGTTTCACATCGCGGCCCTGCGCTTACTGGCAGTTCGCCGCGCCGGCATAGCCCCAGGAGTTCAGACCGGCCTGGATCTTGGCAGCCAGATCCTCCGGAGTGATGGAGCCGTTCAGCAGCTCCTGGTAGCCGTCGGCCACCAGCTGGCCGTAGCTCGGTTCACCGGAGTTCAGCGCGTAGGCGAAGAAGGGCGTGGCTGCGGCGGAGTTGTTGGCCACGAGGCCCGCGATCTCTGCAAGGCGCGGATCTTCGATGGCGTAGTCACCGCCGTAGACGGGCAGCTCGCCCACCTTGGCCGCGAAGAGCTCGGCGAACTCCTTGGTGGTGGTGAAGGCCAGCACCTTGTTGACCGCCTCGGCGTGCTCGGTGTTCGCATTGGCGAGGTAGGAGCCGTCACCGAAGGCGTAGACCTTGCCGTTCTCGCCCGGCACCGGCATGAAGCCGATTTCGAGGTTCGGGTCGATCTCGTACATCGGCGAGGACGGGCCGGAGGACCATGCGCCGTCGATCATCATCGCGGCTTCGCCCAGCGCCACGGCGGTGCGCATGGCGCCGTAGTCGTCGGCCAGCGGCGCGGCGTTCATGTAGCCGGCATCCATCCAGCCCTTAACGGTGGCGAGCGTTTGCACGAAGGCGGGATCGGTGAAGCAGACGGAGCCGTCGATCAGCCCCTGCGCGGTGGCGTCATCCACCAGGCCGGCCGTCATCACTTCGCCCACCACCTGGTTCAGCCACCAGCCGGAGCGGCCGCCGAAGCTGAAGGGGGTGACGCCGGCGGCTTTGAGCTTCTCGGCGGCTGCGTTCAGCTCATCCAGCGTTTTCGGCTCTTCGATGCCGTTGGCCTCGAACACGCCCTTGTTGTAGAGGATGCTCTCCATCTGCACGGCGAAGGGCACGCCGTACTGGGTGCCGTCGGCGCCCTGCCCGGCGGTCAGCGTCGCGGGGGCCAGCGCGGAAAGATCGATGGACGGATCCAGCGGCGCGACGATGCCCGCCTCCACGAAGCTCTTGAGCCAGGCGGCGCCGGCGCGGCCCTGGAACATGTCCGGCCCGCCGTCCTGCAGATCGATGCGCAGCTTGGTGTCGTAGTTGTCGGCCGGGATCCGGACGAAGTTGATCGTCACGCCGTCCACGAGGTTGTTTTCGGAGATGTGCTCCCAGAGCGGGATTTCCTGCTCACGCCAGGAATAGAGGGTGATCTCCTGGGCCGCGGCTTCAACGGCGAAGCTCGCCATCAGCCCGGCCAGAACGAGTTTGCCAGTGGTTGCAGTCACGGATCGAGTCCTCCCTTGGATCAAATTGGCATCACAAAGGTATCTAATTTGTGCGCTCACGCAAGACCTATGCGCGTGACGTGGCGCAAACCACCCGCAAACGGCTGTTTCCAAGGAGAATTAGGAGCGTCACGCACCGGCAACCCGAGCCGGCCACCCCAAAAGTGGTATTATTTTTGGCCTCATTGGTATCTTTTCGAAAGAGCAATGCGCCGCGGAATCAGGCCCCCGCGTCGGCGCTACCCGCCGTCGGAAGACTGCGCGCGACGAAAACCGCCCCCGGCCCGCCCACGTCGGGCACGCGGACAAATCCCAGCTTCTCGTAGAAGCGGAGCGCGCGGGCGTTGCCGGCGGCCACGCCGAGGTGTATCCCCGGTGCCCCGGCCCGCGCGAGGCTGTCGAGCAGGGTTTCCATCAGCGGGCGCGCCAGCCCGGCGCCCTGCGCCCGCGGCAGCAGATCGATATGGCCGTGCGCGGGCCAGCCCGCCAGCGCATCGGGAAGCGCCTCGGGCGGGCAATGCACCCAGCGGCGCAGCCAGTCGCTGCTCTGCCAGCGGCCCCTGTCCGGCCCCGGATCCCGGTGCGCCGCCCGCAGCCGCGGCCACCACTGCGCCTCCTGCCAGGCGGCAAAGGCCCGGCTGTCGGGCACGCCGACCGCGTAGCCGCAGGGCCCTGCGTCATCCTCCACCACGAAGGCGTGGGCCGGGCTGTGGCGCAGGTAGGGATCGAGGAAGATCTCGGGCAGCAGGCCGGGCTCGGCCTCGACACCCCGCGCATCCTCGCCCCCCGCGCCCGTGCGGATACAGATCTCGCGCAGGGCCTCGGTATCGGCCTTCAGGTAGGGGCGGATCCTGCCGGACATGTCTAGCTGCTCCCGTTTCGATGTGCCCGCTCTATCCCATGCGAGTGTGCGGGGCGGCAAGCCGGTCAATCGCCGAAAGACGATGCCCCGAACCAACGCCCTGCCCCGATGCGGCTGGACCCTGCCCCCTGAAACACTAGGATTCCGCCCGCGCGCAGGAGTGACGGCATGGACCCCTACCCATTTCATTTTGAAGCCCCGATCGAGCGGCACGGTGTCGGACGGGTGCGCAAGGTGCACTACAACGTGATGTTCCTGCCCGATGAAATTGCCGCGCGCCTGCCACTGAAGGCCCATCCAAGGCTGAGAATCGAAGGCGAAATCGCGGAGATGCCGGTGGCCAATGCCTTCATTCCCGCCGGCGACGGGCGGCACTACGTGATTGTCTCGCCCACCGTGATGAAGGCAGCCGGGCTGTCGCCGGGCGACTTCGCCGAGATGCGTTTTGCCATCGCCGATCAATCCCATGTCGAGATACCTCCCGCGCTTGCAGGCGCGCTCCAGGCCAACGAGCGCGCCGGGCGCGCTTTCGCGGCGCTCACCCCGGGCAAGCGGCGCATGCTGGCACAGCACGTGGCTTCGGCGAAAACCGAAACCACCCGCATGAAACGGGTGAACGAGGCGCTGGAAGCGCTCATGGATCACGGGGCGGACCTGCGCGCATGGCGCCGGGCGCAACGCTGAACGCCCGGTCAGCCGATCATCTTCAGCCTTGCCCCCTCAGCCGAGCCCCTTCAGATCTTCGGGCAGCAGGGCCTCGGGGATGTTCTGGTAGCACACGGGCCGCAGGAAGCGGCGGATGGCCAGCGTGCCCACGGAGGTGGCGCCAAAGTTGGTGGAGGCCGGGTAGGGCCCGCCATGCACCATCGCGTCGGCAACCTCCACGCCGGTGGGGAAGCCGTTGGCCAGCACCCGGCCCGCCTTGCGCTCCAGCACGGGCATCAGCTGCGCCGCGCGCGGGGTATCCTCGGGCTCCATCTGGAGCGTGCATGTCAGCTGCCCCTGAAGCGCGCGCGCGACGGCCAGCATTTCCTCCGCGCCGGAGACCTCGACGACCATCCCGAGCGGTCCGAAGACCTCTTCGCCGAGGGTGTCGTTGGCCAGCCATTCCGCGCCGGTCGTCGCGAAGAGATAGGGCGTGGCGTGGCGCAGATCGCAGGTCGTGGTAAGCACTTCCCGCACGCCGCTGGTGGCGGCCACGCGGCTCCGCCCGGCACGGTAGGCCTGCGCGATGCCCTCGGTGAGCATCACCTGCGGGCCGACCTCGGCCAGCGCCGCGCGGGCGGCTTCGAGGAAGGCGGTGGCGCCTTCGCCGCGCTCCACCACCACGATGCCCGGGTTGGTGCAGAACTGCCCGACGCCCATCGTCAGCGAGCCCGCCCAGCCCTTGGCGATGTCCTCGCCGCGCGCGGCGAGAGCGCCCGGCAGCAGGAACACCGGGTTCACGCTGCCCAGTTCGCCGAAGAAGGGGATCGGCTCCGGGCGGGCGGCGCAGAGATCGAAGAGCGCACGCCCCGCGCCCAGGCTGCCGGTGAAACCCACCGCCCGGATCAAGGGGTGCTGCACCAGAGCGGCGCCAAGATCGTTGGTGTTGCCCTGAATCAGACTGAACACGCCGGGATGCAGGCCGCAGGCGGCGATGGCAGCGGCGATCGCCTCGGCCACGATCTCCCCCGTCCCCGGGTGCGCCGGGTGCCCCTTCACGACGACGGGGCAGCCGGCGGCCAGCGCCGAGGCGGTATCGCCGCCGGCGGTGGAGAAGGCCAGGGGGAAGTTGGAAGCGCCGAACACGGCCACCGGGCCGATCGGGCGCTGGATCATCTTGAGATCGGGGCGCGGCAGGGGCGCGCGTTCCGGCAGGGCCGGATCGTGGCGCACGTCCAGATAGGCGCCCTCGCGGATGTGGGCGGCGAAGAGGCGCAGCTGGCCCGTGGTGCGGCCGCGCTCACCTTCGAGGCGGGCGGCGGGCAGGCCGGTTTCCCGCGTGCCGATGTCGGTGATCTGCGCGCCGCGGGCCTCGATTTCATCGGCGATGGCCTCGAGGAAGGCCGCGCGGCTCTCGCGGCTGCCGTAGCCGTAGGTTTCGAAGGCTTCCTCGGCGGCGGCGCAGGCCGCCGCGACCTCAGCCGCCCCGCCGTTGGCGACGACGGCCGCAGGGCCCTCCACGGGCTGCGAGGTGAAGGTGCTCTCGGAGCCGGTCCAGGTGCCGGCGATCAGGTGCTTACCCGTAGGGGAATACATGGGCGCCCTCGTGCTACTTGCCCCAGCGCAGGGCGATCAGATCCAGTTCGCGCGCCAGCGACATGAGGCGCGCCTTCGTACGCGGCGCCAGCGGCTTGAGCGGGTGGCGCACGTGATCCGAACCGATCACTCCGCCTTCCATCATCACCGTTTTCGCCGCACGCAGCCCGCACTGGCGGTTTTCGTGGTTGATGAGCGGCAGGCACAGCTTCCACTGCGCCAGCGCCGCATCGAGGTTGCCCGCGCGGTATTCGGTGACGATGGGGCGGATCTTCTCGGGCTGCAAGGCGGAAGTCATGGTGCCGGTGCAGCCTGCATCCAGATCCGCCAGAAGCGTGGCCGCTTCCTCGCCGTCGAAGGGGCCGAGGACATGCGCGCCCCCGGCTTCGATCAGCGCGGCAAGCTTGTCGGCAGCGAAAGGCATCTCCATCTTGAAATAGGAGACGTTCTCGATCTCCTTCGCCATGCGCGCCAGCAGCGGCACGGAGAGCGTGCAGCCCGAGAGCGGTGCGTCCTGCACCATGATCGGGATGGACACCGCCTCCGACACGGCCGCGAAATGTTCGAAGATCGCCTCTTCGGAGGGCACCAGCCCCACGCCGTGATAGGGCGGCATCATCATCAGCATGGCGGCGCCCAGCGCCTCGGCCTGCCGTGCGCGGGCGGTGACGATCCCGGTGGCGAAATGGCTGACCGTGACGATCACCGGTACCCGCCCCGCCACATGCTCGAGGCTGACGCGCGTCAGGATGTCCCTTTCCTCGTCGGACAGCAGGAACTGCTCGGAGTAGTTGGCGAGGATGCAGATCGCGTCCACCCCCTGATCGATCATGCAGTCGAGCACCCGGCACATGCCTTCGGGATCGATCGATCCATCGGCATGGAAGGGCGTGGGGGCGACGGGAAGGATACCGGTGAGCGGCGTTTTCATCTCAGCTCTCTTCTGGTGGGGGCAGCCGCGGCTACCAGTGGAACGGCGCGACGCTCACGCGGCGGCCCAGGGTGAAGGCATCGGCCACGTGGCGCATGGGGGCGAGATCCATGTCGATCCCGCCGGCCTGCACCAGCGCGGCCATCTGCGCGTAGAGGCGCGGGTATTCGCCGGTGAGCCCCGGCGGCGCGGCCTCCGGCGCGGCGCCGTCGATCGTCAGTTTCGCGCCGCCGTCTTCCAGCAGCATGTAGCCGGCCTCGGTTTCGGCCTCGATCGTCCATTCCGGCGCGCCTTCGGCCAGCCAGTCGAAATGCGCGGTGACCTCGGCCCCCTGCGGGTGGAAGAAGGCCATGTCGGCGCTGATCGGGGTCTGCCTGTTTTCCGGGAACCGCAGCTCGGCGGTCGTGAGGTGGATCGGATCGGGCAGGATCTCGGTGACGATCGAGAGCGCGTTGATGCCGGGATCGAAGACGCCCATGCCGCCGGGCTCGAAGATCCAGTCCTGCCCCGGATGCCAGTGGCGGACGTCCTCGCGCCAGCGCACTTCCAGCCGCTTCAGCGGCGCGGCGGCGAGGAAAGCCCTGGCGGCGGCCACCTGCTCGGCCTGGCGGGAGTGCCAGGTGGCGTAGAGCGAAACCCGGTGCGCGCGGGCCAGCGCTTCGAGCGCGTGGCACTCCGACAGCGTGGCCCCCGGCGGCTTCTCCAGCATCACGTGACGGCCGGCACGGATCGCCTCGGCGGCATAGGCGAAGCGGGGCACCGGCGGCAGGCAGAGCGAGACCACGCGGATCTCGGGCCGCTCCTGCAGCATGGCGGTGAAATCCGTGTAGGCGGGCACGCCGTCCACCGTGCCGTGGCGGGAGACCGTCGCGGCGAGCTTCCAATCCGGGCTGGCATCGATCGCGGGCACGTGCTGGTCCACGGCGATCTTTCCGATGCCGACGAGGGCGATTTCCATCAATGCGATTCCTTTCCTACGGCCGAACCCCGGCAGCCCTTGAGGAAATCCAGATCCGCGCCGGTGTCGGCGCCTTCCACATGGGCCTGGTGCAGCCATTCATACCCTGAAGGCGGCACCGGGTGCGAGGGTGCCCAGGCCTCCAGACGGGCGGCCAGCTCGGCCTCCGTGATGTCGAGGTGCAGGCGGCGGGCGGGAACGTCAAGCTCGATCATGTCGCCATCGCGCACCACCGCCAGCGGGCCGCCGGCCGCAGCCTCGGGCGAGGTGTGCAGGATCACGGTGCCATAGGCCGTGCCGGACATGCGGGCATCGGAGATGCGCACCATGTCGGTGATGCCCTTGCGCAGCACCTTGGGCGGCAGGCCCATGTTGCCCACTTCGGCCATGCCGGGGTAGCCCTTCGGCCCGCAGTTCTTGAGCACCATCACGCAGGTCTCGTCGATGTCGAGATCCTCGTCGTCGATCCGGGCCTTGTAGTCGTCGATATCTTCGAACACCACGGCGCGCCCCCGGTGCTTCAGAAGGTGTTCCGAGGCGGCCGAGGGCTTGATCACCGCGCCCTTGGGGGCGAGATTGCCTTTCAGGACGGCGATCCCCCCCTGCGGCGTGAGCGCCTTCTCGACGGGGCGGATCACGTCCGGGTTCCAGTTCACCGCATCCTTCACGTCGTCCCAGATCGGGGTGCCGGCCACGGTGAGCGCCTCCTTGTGCAGCAAGCCCGCCTCGCCGAGGTGCTTGAGCACCACGGGCAGGCCGCCGGCGTAGAAGAACTCCTCCATCAGGTAGTCGCCCGAGGGCATCAGGTTCACGATGGTGGCCACGTCGCGGCCGCAGGCGTCCCAGTCGTCCAGCGTGAAATCCACCCCCACCCGGCCCGCGATGGCCAAAAGGTGGATCACCGCGTTGGTGGAGCCGCCGATGGCGCCATTGGTGCGCACGGCGTTCTCGAAGGCCTGTTTCGTCAGGATGTCGGAGGGCTTCAGATCGTCCTTGACCATCTGCACGATCCGGCGGCCCGACATCTGCGCCATCACGCGGCGACGGCTGTCCACCGCCGGGATCGCGGCATTGCCCGAAAGCGCCATGCCCAGCGCCTCGGCCATGCTGGCCATGGTGCTGGCGGTGCCCATCGTGTTGCAGGTGCCGGTGGAGCGGCTCATGGACTGCTCCGCCTCAAGGAATTCGTCCTGCGTCATCTCCCCGGCCTTCACGGCCTCGGAGAATTTCCAAAGGTGGGTGCCCGAACCCACGCGCTCGCCCCGGAAGTAGCCATTGAGCATCGGCCCGCCGGTGACGACGATGGAGGGGATGTCGGTGGAGGCCGCCGCCATCAGCAGCGAGGGCGTGGTCTTGTCGCAACCCACCAGCAGCACCGCGCCGTCGATCGGCTGGCCGCGCATCTGCTCCTCGATCGAGAGGGCGGCGAGGTTGCGATACATCATCGCCGTAGGGCGGAAGGTGTTTTCCGACGCCGAGAAGGCGGGCACTTCCACCGGGAAGCCCCCGGCCTCCCAGATCCCGGCTTTCACCTTTTCGGCCAACTCGCGCAGGTGGCCGTTGCAGGGGGTGAGATCGGACCACGTGTTCATGATCCCGATCACCGGCCGCCCGTCGAACAGGTCATGCGGGTGGCCCTGGTTCTTCAGCCAGCCACGATGGTAGATCGCATCGCGCGAGGTGCCGCCATACCATTCCTGGCTGCGCAGCCGGCGGGGCCATTTCGCGGGTTTGAATGCCATGGATCAGCCCTGCTTGCTCTTGTTGTAGACGTCGAAGATCACGGCGGCGAGAAGGACGAGCCCCTTGATCATCTGCTGGTAGTCGATGCCGATGCCCATGATCGACATGCCGTTGTTGAGAACCCCCATCAGGAAGGCACCCACCACGGCCCCGACGATCTTGCCCACACCGCCCGACATCGAGGCCCCGCCGATGAAGACGGCGGCGATCACGTCAAGCTCCAGCGCGAAACCGGCCTTCGGCGTGGCGGTGTTGAGCCGCGCGGCGAACACCAGCCCGGCGGCGGCGGCAAGGATGCCCATGTTGACGAAGGCGAGGAAGGTGAGGCGTTCGGTCTTGATGCCCGAAAGCTTCGCGGCCTTCTCGTTGCCGCCCAGCGCGTAGATGCGGCGGCCCAGCGTCGTCTTCTCGGTGAGGAAGGCGTAGATGATCGTCAGAACGCCCATGGTGATCAACACGTTGGGCAGGCCCCGGAAGGTCGAGAGCTTGTACATGATGAACACCAGCGCAAGGCTCACGATGGCGGTGCGGGCGATGAAGAAGGCCCGCGGTTCGTCCACGATGCCGTAGGCCCTGTTGCGCGCGCGCTTGCGCAGCCCCATCCAGACGATCACCGCCGCCGCGATCACCCCGGTGCAGAGCGCCAGCACGTTCACCTTGCGCGCATCGAACAGCGGCGCGAGGCGTTCGCCGATCGCGGGCGGGAAGATGTCAGGCACGAAGCCGTTGGCCAGCACCTGGAATTCCTTCGGGAAGGGGCCGACGGACTGGCCTTCGAGCAGCCAGAGCGACAGCCCCCGGAACACGAGCATGCCCGCCAGCGTCACGATGAAGGAGGGGATCTTCCAATAGGCGACCCAATACCCTTGCGCCGCGCCGATCACGCCGCCCACCACGAGGCAGATGGCGATGGTGGCGAAGACAGGCAATTCGTGGTTCACGATCATCACCGCGGCCAGCGCGCCGATGAAGCCCATCACCGAGCCGACCGAGAGATCGATGTGCCCGGCCACGATGACGATGAGCATCCCCAGCGCCATGATGATGATATAGCTGTTCTGCAACAGCAGGTTGGTGATGTTGACGGGGCGCAGCAGCGTGCCGCCCGTCACGATCTGGAAGAACACCATGATGGCGATCAGGGCGATCAGCAGCCCGTATTCGCGCAGGTGGCTCTTGAGGTATTCGCCGACGCCCTTGGGCGCGGCGGCGGTCTCCGTGGTCTCTGCCATGGCCATCCCCGGGATCTCCTTATTCGGTCACGATGAGCGACATGATGCGCTCCTGGCTGGCCTCTGCGGCGGTCAACTCGCCCACCAGAGCCCCTTCGTTCATCACGTAGATTCGGTCGCACATGCCCAAGAGCTCGGGCATCTCGGAAGAAATCATCAGCACGCCTTTGCCCTGGGCAGAGAGCTCGTTGATGATCCCGTAGATCTCGAATTTCGCTCCCACGTCGATGCCGCGAGTCGGCTCGTCGAGGATCAGCACCTCCGGCCCGGCGAAGAGCCACTTGGAGAGCACCACCTTCTGCTGGTTGCCGCCCGAGAGGTTCATCACCTTCTGGAACACGCTGGGTGTGCGGATGTTCATCGCGGCACGGTACTTCTCGGCCACGGCGGTTTCTTCGTTCTCGTTCAGGATACCGCCTGCCGAGACGCCCGCCAGATTGGCCAGCGTCACGTTGCGCTCGATGGTTTCCTCAAGGATCAGGCCGAGGCTCTTGCGGTCCTCCGTCACGTAGGCCAGCCCCGCCGCGATGGCCTTGGGCACGCTGGAGAGATCCGCCACCTGGCCGCGGATCCTCGCTTCGCCGGATATGTTGCGCCCGTAGGAGCGGCCGAAGAGGCTCATCGCCAGCTCGGTGCGCCCGGCGCCCATCAGCCCGGCGATTCCCACGACCTCGCCCGCGCGCACGTTGAAAGCGGCGTCGCGGATCACCTGCCGTTCGCTGTGCTCCGGATGCCAGACGTTCCAGCCAGAAACCTCCAGCAGCATCTCGCCCGCGCGCCTCTCGCGCTCCGGGTAGCGATGCGCCATGTCCCGGCCCACCATATCGCGCACGATGGCGTCCTCGGTGATCGGCTGGCTGCGCGCATCCATCGTCGAAACGGTGGTGCCGTCGCGGATCACGGTGACGGTATCGGCCACGCGGCGCACCTCGTTCAGCTTGTGGCTGATGATGATGCTCGTCACGCCCTGCGCCTTCAGCTCCAGCAGCAGATCCAGAAGCGCCTGGCTGTCGGATTCCGACAGCGCCGCCGTGGGCTCGTCGAGGATCAGCAGCCGCACCTCCTTGGAGAGCGCCTTGGCGATCTCCACGAGCTGCTGCTTGCCGACGCCCAGCTTGTCCACCAACGTCGTCGGCGCCTCGCTCAGGCCGACCTTCTTCAGCAGCCCTTCGGTGCGCCGGAAGGTGCCCTGCCAGTCGATCACGCCGCCCCGGGCCTGTTCGTTGCCGAGAAAGATGTTTTCCGCGATCGAAAGCAGCGGCACCAGCGCCAGCTCCTGGTGGATGATGATGATGCCCCGTTTCTCGCTGTCCGCGATGTCGCGGAAGGCGGCCACGGCGCCGTCGTAATGGATTTCGCCTTCGTAGCTGCCATGCGGATAGACCCCGCTCAGCACCTTCATCAGCGTGGATTTTCCCGCCCCGTTCTCGCCGACCAGCGCGTGGATTTCCCCTTCGCGGACGGTGAGATTGACCTGATCGAGAGCTTTCACCCCCGGAAAGGTCTTGGTGATCGAGCGCATTTCAAGAAGCGCGGCCATGCCTGTGCTTGCTCCGTCTTGCGGCCCGCCCGGATCGGGCCGGGCGAGCCTTGTGGTTGCCTTGCGCCTACTTGATCTGATCCATGGTGTAGTACCCGGAGCCGATCAGCAGCTCCTCCCAGTTCTCGGCCGTCACGGGAAGCGGCTCGAGAAGGTAGGAAGGCACCACTTTCACGCCGTTGTCGTAGGTGGTGGTGTCGTTGATCTCCGGCTCGCCGCCCTTGAGCAGCGCATCAACCATGCCCACGGTCACGCCGGCCAGCGCGCGGGTGTCCTTGAAGATGGTGGAGTATTGTTCGCCGGCGAGGATGGATTTCACCGAAGGCACCTCGGCGTCCTGCCCCGTCACGATCGGCATCGCCAGATCGCCGGAGCCGTAGCCCACGCCCTTGAGCGAGGAGAGAATGCCGATGGACAGCCCGTCGTAGGGCGAGAGAACGCCGTGCACGACGGCATCGGTGTAGTGGGCCGACAGCAGGTTGTCCATGCGCGCCTGCGCCACCGCGCCGTCCCAGCGCAGGGTTCCCACGGTGTCCATGCCCATCTGGCCCGACACGATGTTGATGGAGCCATCATCGATGAGCGGCTGCAGCACGCTCATGGCGCCGTCGTAGAAGAAATAGGCGTTGTTGTCGTCCGGCGAGCCGCCGAACAGTTCGACGTTCCAGGGCTTCACGCCGGCAAAACGCTCGTTCAGCCCGTCCACGAGCGTCGTCGCCTGCTGCACGCCCACCTTGAAGTTGTCGAAGGTGGCGTAATAATCGACGTTCTCGCTGTCGCGGATCAGGCGGTCGTAGGCAATCACCCGGATGCCCGAGGCGGCGGCGTTTTCCAGCGCGTTCGAGAGCGTGGTGCCGTCGATGGCGGCGATCACCAGAACGTCCACGCCCTTGGTGATCATGTTCTCGATCTGGGCGAGCTGGTTGGGGATGTCGTCTTCGGCGTATTGCAGATCGGTTTCGTAGCCGGCGGCGGCGAATTGCTCCACCATCGAGTTGCCGTCCGAGATCCAGCGCGCCGAGGATTTGGTGGGCATGGCGATGCCGACGGTGCCGTCGGCGTAGGCGGCGGTCGCGAACAGAAGCGCGGTGCCGGCCGAGGCCAGGATCGATTTGAGTTTCATGTGTCTCCTCCACTTGGATGCGCCGGAGTGTTTTGGCTAGGTGGCGCTTACTCCCTTTGGGCCGCGAGGCCCGCGCCAATGGGTATCAATCGCTTTGCATAACAAGCAATTCGCATTACAGGTAATCTGCATAACCATTTTGGAATGCAGCCTGCCATGGACCTTGCCCGCCGCCTGAAACCCAACCACCTGCGATTGCTTCTGAAAATCGCGGAGACCGGCCAGTTGCAGGCGGCCGCGCATCTTTCCGCTATTTCGCAGCCCGCGGCTTCGCGCACGCTGGCGGACGTGGAAGCCGCGCTCGGCGGGCCGCTGTTCGAGCGCCACCCCAAGGGCATGGAGCCCACGCCGCTCGGGTGGATCTTCCTGCGCCATGCCAAGGTTATCCTGGAAGAGCTGGATCTGCTCCAGGCCGAGGCCGAGCGTTTCGCTCTCGGAGACATGGGCCGCGTGCGCATCGGCACGGTCACCGGCCCGGCGGTGGGCTCGCTGATGCCCGCCGTGCGCGAGGTCAAGGCCGAGGCCCCAGACATCGAGTTCACCATCGAGGTGGCCCCCTCCACCGAGTTGATGCGGGGCCTCGTGGAAGGGCGCTACGATTTCGTCATCTCCCGCTTGGCGCCGGGCTACGATGCGCGCGAGTTCCGGCTGCACCCGGCGCGCGGAGAGGTCGTTTCCCTGCTGGTGCGCCCGGAGCACCCGCTTGCAGGCCGGCGTGGCCTGCCGCTGCAGGCGCTTCTGCGCCACGAATGGGTGATGCAGGACATGGGCTCGCCGATCCGCCTTGCGGTGGAGAATGCCTTCCACGCGCAGGGGCTCGCGGCGCCGCGCCGGGTGACGAACTCCTCCTCGCTGCTGATCGCGCTGGCCTTTCTGCAGGGCACCGACACGATCGCCCCGCTGACGCATGAGGTGGCCAACATGCTGCTGGAGCCGCCGCTCAGCGCGCGGGTCACGCCGCTGGATCTCGCCACGCCGATCTCGGTTTCGCCCTGTTTCGTGATCCAGAACCGAGGCCGGCGGCTGAGCAGCGCTGCGGAGCGCGTTCTGGCCCGGGTATTCGCCTACCTGTGAGCCCGCGACCTTCCCGAGGGGCAATTGCCCATTGCGCCCCCTACCGGTTTTTTTGCATGGTTCGCGCAACTACCGGCCCGGGAGGGGATTGGGGCCGCGGCATGTTGGGAGGCAGCCGGTGACACAGGAAATCACATCCGTCGAGGTGCGGCGCTTCGACGTGCCGCTCGCCGAAGTGCTTTCGGACGCCAAGCACGGCGATCACACCCACTTCGAGCTCGTCACCGCCACGGTGCGGCTGGCCGACGGCAGCGAAGGCACCGGCTACACCTATACCGGCGGCAGGGGCGGCCACGCCATCGAAGCGATGATCCGCCACGACCTGGCGCCCTTTCTGGTGGGGCGCGATGCGCGGGAGGTCGAGGCGCTCTACGAGGCGATGCAATGGCACGTGCACTACGTGGCGCGGGGCGGCATCGCGAGTTTCGCCATTTCCGCCGTTGATATTGCCCTTTGGGATCTGCGCGGCAAGCGCGAGGGCCGTGCGCTCTGGCAGATGGCCGGGGGCGCATCGGACCGCTGCCGCGCCTACGCCGGCGGGATCGATCTGAACTTTCCCCTGCCCAAGCTGCTGGACAGCATCCGCGGCTATCTCGCGCGCGGCCACGACGGGGTGAAGATCAAGATCGGCCAGCCCACGCTGGAAGAGGACGTGGCCCGCGTGAAGGCGGTGCGCGAACTGATCGGCCCCGATGTCACCTTCATGGTGGATGCCAACTACTCCATGACCGAAGCGCAGGCCATCGCGGCCGCCGAGGCCTTCAAGCCCTATGGCATCACCTGGTTCGAAGAGCCGATCATCCCCGACGACTACAAGGGCTACGGCCGCATCGCGCAGGCCACCGGCATGCCGCTCGCCATGGGCGAGAACCTCCATACGATCCACGAGTTCGAATACGCCGTGGCCGACGCGCGCCTGAGCTACCTGCAACCGGATGCCTCCAACTGCGGCGGCATCACCGGCTGGCTCCAGGTCGCCGAACTGAGCGCCGCCCACGGCATTCCGATCTGCTCCCACGGGATGCAGGAGTTGCACGTCAGCCTCGTCTCCGCCCGCGAGAACGCGGGCTGGATCGAGGTCCATTCCTTCCCGATCGATCAATACACGACGCGGCCGCTGGTGATCGAGGATCACCTCGCCGTCGCACCCGACACCCCCGGCACAGGCGTCACCTTCGACTGGGAAAAGCTGCGCCGCGCCCATCAGGAGATGCACAGATGAGCACCCAAACCGTGAAAGCCGCCGTCTACCGCGGCAACAAGACCTTCTCCGTGGAAGAGCGCACCGCGCCGCCTCCGGGGCCGGGCGAAGTGCGGCTGGCCATCGCCTACTGCGGCATCTGCGGCACCGACATGCACGTCTACCACGGCAACATGGACGCCCGCGTCGGATTTGACAGGGTGCTGGGCCACGAGATGTCGGCGGTGGTGGAAAGCCTCGGCGACGGCGTTGAAGGGTTCGCCCCCGGCCAGCGCGTCGTGGTGCGCCCGTTGCAGCCTTGCGGCGAATGCCCGGCCTGCACGGCAGGCCACAGCCACATCTGCCACAAGCTGAAGTTCCTCGGCCTTGATACCGACGGCGCGTTGCAGGGTCTCTGGAGCGTTCCCGCCCACACGCTGCACCACCTGCCCGATGGGCTGGCGCTGGATCACGCCGCGCTGATCGAACCGCTGGCGGTGGCCTGCCACGACGTGCGGCTCTCGGGCCTCACCGAGGGCGAGGACGCCGTGGTGATCGGCGGCGGGCCGATCGGCGTTCTGGTGGCGATCGCCGCCCGCGCCGCCGGCGGCAACGTGGTGATCTCGGAGGTGAACGAACACCGCCTCGCCGTGGCGCAGGCCATGGGGTTCGACACGATCAACCCGCGCGAAACCGATCTGGCGGAGGCCGTGAACGCGCGCACCGAGGGCAAGGCGGCGGAAGTCGTCTTCGAGGTGTCCGGCACGCAGGCCGGGGTGGACGCGATGACGGCCGTGGCCGGCACCCGCGCGCGCATCGTCATGGTGGCGATCCACGCCCAGAAGCCGCAGATCGACCTGTTCCAGTTCTTCTGGCGCGAGCTGAAGCTGATCGGCGCCCGCGTCTACGAGCCCGAGGATTACGAACGCGCCATCGCGCTGCTCGCGCAGGGCGCGGTGGATGCCGAGCGCTTCATCACCGATATTTCGCCGCTGTCCGAGGTGCAGGCCGCCTTCGAGGCGCTGGACCGCAGCCCGACGGCGATGAAGAGCATGATCAAGGTCGGCGATTTCGACTGACCGCTCCACGCACCGCGGGCCAATCGGCAACGGTTGCCCGCGAAGTTCCCCATTGATCCGGGGCGGCCCTGCCGCCCCGTTTTCTTTGTGCTACCTTGCGGTTGTTTCTTATCCCCCATCTCGCGCTCAACTGTTGGCAACAGATCCGCAGACCGCGCCAAGGCCGCATCGAGGAGCTTTCCATGAAAGCCGCTATCCCCCTTCTGACAGCAACGGCTCTCGCCCTGCCCACGGCGTTCTGGGCGCAAGGCACATCCGCCATCGAGTTCTATGGCCATTTCAACCCGGCGTGGCAAAGCGTCGATGATGGCGGTCAGACGACGAACACCTTCACCGACAACTCCAACGCCAACAGCCGCTTCGGCTTCAACGTCACCGGCGATCTGGGCGATACCGGCAACAGCTTCCTGTTCAACTTCGAAACCGGGCTGGGCTTTCGCCAGTCGGGCGCGGTGAGCCAGCTGAACGCGCCGGATTTCTGGGACATCAAACGCACCGACCTGCGGAAGTTCGAGGTAATCTTCTCCACCGGCTACGGCACTTTCTCCGCAGGCCAGGGCTCGATGGCGAGCGACGGCGCGGTGGGATCCGATTTCACCGGCGTCGGCGTGGTGGCGGGCAGCGCCATCGGCGATCAGGCCGGCGGCTTCCAATTCCGCGATGCCGGCGGCACGCTCTCGGGCATCGCCATCTCCGATGTGTTCAAGAATTTCGACGGCAGCCGCCGCTTCCGCCTGCGCTACGACACACCGCAATACGGCGGCTTCAAAGTGGCCGCCGCCTACGGGATCGAAGTACTCACCTCCGGCGATGACCGCGATTTCTACGATCTGGCTGTCTTCTACGCCGACACATTCGGCGACGTGGAATTCGCCGCCTCCGCCGGCTACTCCGACACCAGCGACAGCAACGCCGGGGCCTATGCGGGTTCGGCCGGGATCCTGCACACCCCGTCGGGCGTCAGCTTCACCCTGATCGCGGGCGGCGCGGACACCGACGCCTCCTACGCCATGGCCCGCCTCGGGCTGGAACGCGATGTCGTGAGTTGGGGCGCCACCGCAGCGGCGCTGGATTACTACGCCGGGGAGGATTTCGACACCGCGGGCTCTGACTCCGATCTCTGGGGCGTCTCCCTCGTGCAGAAGATCGACGCCGCCAATATGGAGCTTTACGCGGGCTACCGCGCTTACAGCTTCGCAGACACCAGCGGCACGCTCTATCAGGACATGGACTCCTGGCTGCTGGGGGCGCGTTGGAAGTACGATTTCTGAAGGCCGACACGCCGCTGATCGCAGCCCCCGAAAGAGAATCGCGGCCCCGAACTGGGGGCCGCGTTTTTTCATTTTGAAGCGGCACAGCCCAAGGGCTGCGCGCCGGGCGTCAGTTGGCGCCAAGCTCCTCGAGGCTGTCGAGATAGGCCACGATCTGCGCTTCCGTCGGCTGCGGCTTCATCATGCCGGCCTGGCCGAGATCGGGCAGTTGGTGCGCGATCCCCTTGTGGCAGTCGATGCAGGTCTTCTCGCCGGTGACGAGGAAGCGTTCGTGGGTTTCGGCCGCGCGTTTGGACTGGCGGGTGAAATCCATGTATTCCTCGGAGTGGCAGTTGCGGCATTCCAGCGAGTCGTTGGCTTCAAGCCGCGCCCATTCGTGCTGGGCCAGTTCGAGCCGTTTCTCCAGGAATTTCTCGCGCGTGTTGATCGTGCCGAAGATCTTGCCCCACACCTCCTTGCTGGCCTGCATCTTGCGCGCGATCTTGGGCGTCCATTCATGCGGCACGTGGCAATCCGGGCAGGTGGCCCGCACGCCGGAGCGGTTGGTGTAGTGGATCGTGGATTTCAGCTCTTCGAACACGTTGTCGCGCATCTCGTGGCAGCCGGTGCAGAACTTCTCGGTGTTGGTCAGTTCGAGCGCGGTGTTGAACCCGCCCCAGAAGATGATCCCCATGAAGAAGCCGCTCAGGCACAGGAAGCCCAGCGAATAGTGGATGCTGGGCCGGGCGATGGTGCGCCAGAGGCCCTTGATCCAGTTCCAGAGGCGGGAAAACATCAGTCGCTGCCTCCCTCGTTCTCTTTCAGGTATTCCAGAACGTTGTCCACGTCCACGAAGGCATTCTCGACCAGCGGCTTGGCCTCATGCTGCGGCACGTGGCACTGGGTGCAGAAGTAGCGCCGCGGCGAAACCGAGGCGAGCACCTGGTTGTCCCGGTTCATGAAGTGGGTGACCGAGATCATCGGCGCCTGACTGTCTTCCACGGCGCTGCGCGCGTGGCAGGTGAGGCAGCGGTTGGCGTTCTTGTCGATCTGGTATCCCTCGATCTTGTGCGGGATCAGCGGCGGTTGTTCGGGGTAGTTGCGCGCCTTGCGCAGATCGTCGTTCGTCTGTGCCGGGATCGGCGGCGGCATGGTTTCCTCCGCCAGGTCCACCTCGCCGCGAAGGGTCGCGACATATTGCTGGGCCGAGGCGGCAGAGATCGAAACCGTCACCGCGGCGACGCCCAGAACGGATAGAAGAATGCGTTTCATCTCACACCTCACACAGCTTCGATGCGCACGGCGCATTTCTTGAAGTCGGTCTGCTTGGACAGCGGATCGGTGGCATCCAGCGTGACCTTGTTGATCAGCTGGCTGGCATCGAACCACGGCACGAAGACAAGCCCGCGCGGCGGCTTGTTGCGCCCGCGCGTCTCCACCCGCGTTTCCATGAAGCCCCGGCGCGAGATCACCTTGACCGCGCTGCCGCGGCGCAGGCCCATCTCGGCGGCATCGTCCGGGTGCATGTAGCAGAGCGCATCCGGAACCGCCTTGTAGAGCTCGGGCACCCGTTGCGTCATCGAGCCCGAATGCCAGTGCTCCAGCACGCGCCCCGTGGAGAGCCAGAACGGGTATTCCTCATCCGGGCTTTCCGCCGGCGGCTCGTAGGGCAGCGCGAAGATGTTGGCCTTGCCGTCCTTGTTGCCGTAGAAATCCCAGCCCTCGCCCTTGGCGTAAGGGTCATACTCCGGGTTGAAACGCCAGCGCGTTTCCTTGCCGTCCACCACGGGCCAGCGCAGCCCGCGCACCTCGTGATAGGTTTCGAAGGGCGCCAGATCGTGGGCGTGGCCACGGCCGAAGGAGGCGTATTCCTCGAAGAGCCCTTTCTGGACGTAGAAGCCGAAATGCTCGGATTCGTCGTTGGCATGCTCCTTGCTGGTCTCCTCCAGGCCGAAGGCATTGACCTGGCCGTTGGCGTAGAGCACGTCAAACAGCGTCTTGCCCGCCACTTCGGGCATCTTGTCGATCAGCTCCTGCGGCCAGACCTCCTCGACGGTGAACCGCTTGGAGAATTCCATCAGCTGCCACAGGTCGGAGCGGCTTTCGCCCGGTGCGTGGACCATCTGGTGCCAGAACTGGGTGCGCCGCTCGGCGTTGCCGTAGGCGCCTTCCTTCTCCACCCACATCGCGGCGGGCAGGATCAGGTCGGCGGCCTGCGCGGTGACGGTGGGATAGGCATCGGAGACCACGATGAAGTTGTCGGGGTTGCGGTAGCCCGGCAGCCCCTCCTCCATCATGTTCGGCGCGGCCTGCATGTTGTTGTTCACCTGCACCCAGTAGCAGTTGATCTTGCCGTCCTTCAGCATCCGGTTCTGCAACACGGCGTGGGCGCCCACCTTCTCGGGGATGGTGCCCTCGGGCAGCTTCCAGATCTTCTCGGCCTTGGCGCGGTGCTCGGGGTTGTTGACCACCATGTCCGCGGGCAGGCGGTGGCTGAACGTGCCCACCTCGCGCGCGGTGCCGCAGGCGGAGGGCTGTCCGGTGAGCGAGAAGGGCGAGTTGCCGGGGGTGGAAATCTTGCCCGTCAGCAGGTGCAGGTTGTAGATCATGTTGTTGACCCACACGCCGCGCGTGTGCTGGTTCACGCCCATCGTCCAGAGGCTCATCACCTTGGTGTCCGGATCGGCGTAGAGCTTCGCCAGTTCCTCGATCCGCTCCTCCGGCACGCCGCTGGCCTCGGCGGCCATCTTCAGCGTGTAGGGCTTCACGAACTCGGCGAATTCCTCGAAGGTGATCGGCTCGGAGGCGCCGGAATCCGGGTTTGCCGCCGCCTGCTGCAGCGGATGCTCCGGGCGCAGCCCGTAGCCGATGTCCTGCGCGCCCTTTTTGAAGTTCACGTGCTTCTCGACGAACTCCATGTTCACCGCGTCGTTCTCGATCAGGTAGTTAGAGATCGCGTTGAGCAGGATCAGGTCCGTCTGAGGCGCGAACACCATCGGGATGTCGGCGAGGTCGAAGCTGCGGTGTTGGAATGTGGACAGAACCGCCACCTTCACATGGGGATGGCTGAACTTGCGGTCCGCGATGCGCGTCCAGAGGATCGGGTGCATCTCGGCCATGTTCGAGCCCCAGAGCACGAAGGCATCGGCGTTCTCGAAATCATCGTAGCAGCCCATCGGCTCGTCGATGCCGAAGGTGCGCATGAAGCCCACCACGGCCGATGCCATGCAGTGGCGCGCGTTGGGATCGATGTTGTTGGAGCGGAAGCCCGCCTTCATCAGCTTGGAGGCGGCGTAGCCTTCCCAGACCGTCCACTGGCCGGAGCCGAACATGCCGATGGCCTCCGGGCCCTTCTCCTTCAGCGTGGCCTTCCACTTCTCGGCCATGATGTCGAAGGCTTCATCCCAGCTCACCGGCTCGAAATCACCGTTCTTGTCGAACACGCCGTCCTTCTTGCGCAGAAGCGGCTGCGTGAGGCGGTCGGCGCCATACATGATCTTGGAGAGGAAATAGCCCTTGATGCAGTTGAGGCCCTTGTTGACCTCGGCTTCCGCGTCACCATGCGTGGCCACCACGCGGCCCGCCTTCGTGGCCACCATGATCGAACAGCCGGTGCCGCAGAAGCGGCAGGCGGCCTTGTCCCATTTTTGAGCTCCGTCAGTTCCGCGTCCGTGACGAGGTTCTGCGCCCCCGCCGGAAGCCCGGCCGCGGCTGCGGCTGCGGCGACGGCCTTTGCCTTGATGGCCTGTCTGCGTGTCAGTTTCACCATGCTGTTCACCCGCTCCGTTGTTCCGTTTCAATCCATGTTTCCGCCGCGCCGTCGTCCATCTGGTGGTAGACGAGCGCTGCACTCACGACGCCCTCGAGCAGCTGGATGCGATCCAGGGCGTCCACGATCGCCTGCTCACTTTCCGTTTCCATCGCCACGACGATCTTTCCGGCCGGATCGGTGAGGGCGACCTCGGCCGCCGGCTCCCGCGCGATGGCCTCGGCCACCGCCGCCAGGCGTTCGGGTTTGGCCGTGACCAGAAGGCTCGAGATATGCACCATCGCAAAAGGGCTCATGACGCCGCCTCCATGCTCATGGCGGGCTGCGCGGTGGCGGCCTCGATCGCGATGGCCCCCGCCGGACAGGGCGCGATGCAGGCGCCGCAGCCCGTGCAAGCCCCGGCATCCAGCGTGATCCCGCCCGCCGGGCGGATGCGGTAGTCGAAGCGCAGCGCCTGCGTGTCACAGTGATCGGCGCAGAGCCGGCACTCCACGCCGGCACGCATCAGGCAGCTCGCCTCGATGCGCACCACGTGGGAAAAGCCGGTTGCGGCGCGCTGGTTCGGATCTTCGGGCAAGAGGGTGAAGACATCCGCCTCGCAGGCTTCGGCGCAACGGCCGCAGAAGGTGCAGGCGGAGTCGCTGAAAACAACGTAGGGGTGGCCGTCGGGATCGGCCGTGAGGATGGCTTCCGGGCAGGCGCCCACGCAATCGCCGCAGCCCGTGCATTTCTCTGCGACGCTCTGCTCCGGTGCCCAGGGCGGGCGAAGGAGCCGCGCGTCGCGCAGGTCCGACAGCCGCCCCCTCAGAAGGTTGCGGCGGCCCAGGTCGGTGCCTTCCGTTCGCGCCATGGGCTAGTGCGCCCCGGGCGGGCCGTAGATGAGCTGAAGCATCCAGACGACAAAGCCCCAGCCGCCGACGATGGCCACGGACATGACCGGCGCCATGACGACGACCAGCAGGAAAACAGCGAGACGTTCCGAAGATTTCGGTGGTGCCTCAGCCTTTGGATCGGCTTGGGTTGCCACGAGATTCCTCCAACAGCGCAAACAAGACGTTGAAACAACAAATACTTTCTGGCCCGACGGTTCGACCTTAACACAGATCAAGGTGCGATCAAAAAAATTTGACCTACTTATTCTCCCATCAAAATCAAAGCGTTCCGCACCCTGTTCACATGGCGCGGAACGCATGCGTAACCCGATACCGCGCGAGCGGCAGCCCCGCACGGCCCGCCCCGACTCACGCGCCGGCGCTGGCCAGAAGGGCGGCATTGCCACCCGCTGCGGTTGTATCCACGCAGACATGGCGCTCAAGTCGGCAGCGGGCCGGCAGGTCTGTGGCGGTGACGAGCGGTATCATCGGCCCGTCGCGCCGGGCCAGCGCCTGCCGATAGGCCCGCGCCTCCTGCTCATCCCCCCAAAAGGCAACGACGCTCACGCCCGCGAGATGCTCCAGCGCCTCCGGGGCGAGATGCCCGTCGAGCGCGGCGCCCGGCGCGACAACCACGGCCGCGCAGCCCTCGGCCCGGGCGATGCGGGCCTGCTCCTGCGCCGCCGCGAGGCCCGGCCCGAGGCACAGGACGGTGCCGCGCCCGAACACGGACAACCGGTTGGATTCTCCCGTCGGCCCCGGCAGGCTTTCGGTGCGCAGCAGCAACCCGCCCTGCCGGCCCGCGTCGTCGATCGCCGCCTGAACCGCGCCCACCTCCACGGTGCCCCCCGCGGGGCCGGCCTCCGCCGCCGGGGCGGACTCGGGGCGGGTGAACCGGGCGAGATAGGCCGGCCCGCCGGCCTTGGGGCCGGTGCCCGAAAGCCCCTCGCCGCCGAAGGGCTGGCTGCCGACGACGGCGCCGATCTGGTTGCGGTTCACGTAGATGTTGCCCACGCGGATCTTGCGGACGAGTGCGTCCACCCGGCTGTCGATGCGCGAATGCACCCCGAAGGTCAGCCCGTAGCCCGAGGCGTTGATCTCCTCCACCACGCGGTCAAGCTCCTCGGCCCGGAAGGTGGCGATGTGCAGCACGGGGCCGAAGATCTCCCGCGTCAGGTCGGCCATGCCGGAAACCTCGATCACCGCCGGCCCGACGAAGGTGCCCTGTTGCGGGGGGCGCAGCTGCTTCAGCAACCGCCCTTCCGCCTTCGCCGCCGCGACATGGGCCTCGATCCCCGCCTTCGCCTCCGCGCTGATCACGGGGCCGACATCGGTGGCAGCCTGCCAAGGATCACCGATGCGCAGCGCATCCATTGCGCCGAACAGCATCTTGCGGATCGCCGGGGCTACGTCCTCCTGCACGTAGAGCAGCCGCAGGGCCGAACAGCGCTGCCCGGCGGACTGGAAGGCGGAGGCCACGATGTCGCGCACGGCCTGCTCCGGCAGCGCGGTGCTGTCCACGATCATTGCGTTCAGCCCCCCGGTTTCGGCGATGAGCGGCGCGCAGGGCGCCAGCCGCGCCGCCATCACCCGGTTGATGCCCTGCGCCGTGGCGGTGGAGCCGGTGAAGCAGACCCCGCCCACGCCGGGAGTGCCGGTAAGCACGGGGCCGATCTCGCGCCCGGTGCCGGGCAGCAGCTGAAGCGCCGCACGCGGCACCCCGGCCTCATGCAGAAGCCGCATGGCGAGGAAGGCGATGGCGTTGGTGGTTTCAGCCGGCTTGGCCAGCACGGCATTGCCGGTGGCCAGCGCCGCGGCGATCTGGCCGGTGAAGATCGCCAGCGGGAAGTTCCACGGCGAGATGCAGGTGACCGTGCCCAGCGGGCCGTTGGGCTCCTGCTCCGCCCGGGCCGCGTAGTAGCGCAGGAAATCCACCGCCTCGCGCAGTTCGGCGATGGCGTCGCGCCATGTCTTGCCCGCCTCGCGGGCCAGCAGCGCGAAGATCTCGCCGTGGCGCGCCTCGTAGAGATCGGCGGCCCGCTCCAGCACCGCCCGGCGCTCGGCGACCGGGGCCGCCCAGGGCCGCGCGGCCTCGACGGCCTGCGCCGCAAGGGCCGGGGTGACGCACAGGGCCGTGCCCAGCCTGTCTTCGGGCCGCGCCGGATTGCGGATTTCCAGCGTCTCGCCGCCCTCCTGTGCAAGCCCGTCCGCCAATAGCGGGGTGACGGCATAGGCCTTCTGCGCATAGGGCGCGCGGGCGGCCTCGATCTGGCCTGCGTGCAGCGGATCGTTCACGTCCCAGCCGCGGGAATTGCGGCGCTCGGGCCGGAACAGATCCGCCGGTGGCACCACGGCCGCGTTGCGCCCCGCGGCGGCGAGCGCCTCGAAGGGATCGGCGGCCACGGCGGCGGCCGGCACGGACTCATCGACGATCTGGTTCACGAAGGAGGAGTTCGCGCCGTTTTCCAGCAGGCGGCGCACGAGGTAGGCGAGCAGATCGCGGTGCGCGCCCACCGGGGCGTAGATGCGGCAGCGGGTGCCGGCCTGCGCCTTCACGATGTCATGGAGCGCCTCGCCCATGCCGTGCAGCCGCTGGAACTCGAAGGCCTGGAGATCTTCGGCCATCTCGAGGATCGCGGCGACGGTATGGGCGTTGTGGGTGGCGAACTGCGGGTAGATGCGATCGGTCATGCCCAGCAACTTGCGCGCGTTGCACAGATAGGCGACATCCGTGGCCACCTTCCGCGTGAACACGGGGAACCCGGGCAAACCCTCGGCCTGCGCGCGCTTGATCTCGGTATCCCAGTAGGCGCCCTTCACGAGGCGCACCATGATGCGGCGATCGAGCGTTTCTGCCAGCGCGTGGAGCCAGTCCAGCACCGCGCCCGCGCGCTTGCCGTAGGCCTGCACCACCACGCCGAAGCCCTCCCACCCTTCAAGGGCGGGCTCCTTCAGCACCGCCTCGATCACGTCGAGCGACAGATCCAGCCGGTCGGCCTCCTCGGCGTCGATGTTGAAGCCCATGCCGGCATTGGCCGCCATCTTCGCCAGCTCCCGCAGGCGCGGCACGAGATCGGCCATCACCCTTTCGTGCTGAGTGAACTCGTAGCGCGGATAGAGCGCGGAAAGCTTGACGGAGATGCCGGGATTTTCGCGGATGTCCTCCGAGGCGCAATGGGGCGCCAGCGCGGTGATGGCCTCGGCATAGGCGGTGAAGAAGGCATCGGCATCGCGCGCGGTGAGCGCCGCCTCCCCCAGCATGTCGTAGGAGTAGGTGAAGCCCTGCGCCACCCGCGCCGCACCGCGCTTCAGGGCGGATTCGATGGTTTCGCCCAGCACGAACTGGTGCCCCATCTCGCGCATGGCGCGGCCAACGGCCACGCGGATCACCGGCTCCCCGAGCCGCCGGATCGCCCCCCGCAGCACGCTGGCGAGCCCCTGCCCGTCCGACAGCACCTTGCCGGTGAGCATCAGCGCCCAGGTGGAGGCGTTCACGAGGTGCGAGCTGGAGTGCCCTAGGTGCTCACCCCAGGCCGAGGGGGCGATCTTGTCTTCGATCAGTGCGTCCACAGTCTCGCTGTCGGGCACCCGCAACAGCGCCTCGGCGAGGCACATGAGCGCGATGCCCTCCTTGGTGGAGAGCCCGTATTCCGCGAGGAAGACTTCCATCAGGCCCGGATCGGCCCGCCCGCGGATGTCCTCCACGAGCGAAACGGCGCGGGCATGAGCTTTGGCGCGCAGGCTTTCGCCGATCTGCGCCTCCTGCTGCAGGCGGGCAAGCAGCCCGTCTTCCTCGGCAAAGTGCAGCGCACGGATCCTGTCTCTGAGCGGGGAAAGGGGCATGGAAGCTCTCCAAACTGGGCGTCGGCTCCAGACTAGCGCAAATGCGAAAGTCTTTTTCTCCAACCTATGGCCTTCCGTAGGCGAAAGCGCTAAAATAACCGGCACACTGAACCCAAAACAGCAAGCAAAATGGCTGATCCGAGGCATATCGACCAATTCGACAAGCGCATCATCGCCGCGCTCAGTGAAAACGGCCGCCTGACGGTGACGGAACTGGCCAAACGCGTGGGCCTGACGAAAACCCCCTGCCAGCTGCGGCTGAAGCGGCTTCAGGAGGAAGGCTACATCCTCGGCTTCCGCGCCATCCTGAACCCCCGCAAGCTGGGGCAGGATCACGTGGCCTTCGTGGAAGTGAAGCTGGAAAGCACCACCGAAGCCGCGCTGACGCGGTTCAACCGCGCCGTGAACGCCATCCCCGAGATCGAGCAGTGCCACATGATCGCGGGCGCCTTCGACTATCTGCTCAAGGTCCGCACGAAGGACATCCACGCCTACCGCGCGATCCTCGGCGAGCAGATCTCCGCCCTGCCCCATGTGGCCAACACCTCGACTCACGTCTCGATGGAATCGGTGAAGGACACCGCTTTCTGAACAGGGAAGGCACCACCCGCCGACCCTGCGGAGACGCCGGGAAAACGGGGCGGAATGTCGGAACACGATCCTCAGACGCGCATTTTGCTGCTACCCTTCCACCATTCAGGGAAAAATTCGGACACGCATCATGACAGACGAAACCACTGATCCACAGGGCATTCCGGAGCCCGAGGGCACGACCCAGACGATCGAGACCGACTACGAGATCGGGCAGGACAACGTGACCGCCAGCATCGGCCCCTTCGGGCTGGATTTCCACAACCCGGTGTTCGTGATCTCGGGGCTGTCGGTCGTCGTCTTCGTCTTCTTCGCTCTCGCGCTGCCGGATGTGGCGGAGTCGGCCTTCGGCACGCTGCGCCCGTGGCTGACCTCGAACTTCGCCTGGTTCTTCCTGAGCGCCGGCAACATCTTCGTGCTGTTCTGCCTCTTCCTCATCGTCAGCCCCTACGGCTCGGTCCGGCTGGGCGGCTCGGAGGCGACGCCCGACTACAGCTACGCGGGCTGGTTCGCGATGCTCTTTGCCGCGGGCATGGGCATCGGGCTGATGTTCTACGGCGTGGCCGAGCCCATGAGCCATTTCTCCGCGTCGCTCGGCGGCATCACCGAGGAGGCCGGCCAGCGCACCGACTGGGCGCCGCTCGGGGCCGCCGCCGGCGATCCGGAGGCCGCGCTCCGGCTGGGCATGGCCGCCACCCTCTACCACTGGGGCCTGCACCCCTGGGCGATGTATGCCGTGGTGGCGCTGGCGCTGGCGCTGTTCAGCTACAACAAGAGGCTTCCGCTCACCATCCGTTCGGCCTTCTACCCGATCTTCGGCGAGAAGGTCTGGGGCTGGTGGGGCCACGTGATCGACACCCTCGCCGTCTTCGCGACGCTCTTCGGGCTGGCCACCTCGCTGGGCTTCGGCGCGACGCAGGCCAACGCCGGGCTCAACATGCTCTTCGGCATCCCGGTGGACACCACGACCGAGGTGCTCCTGATCACCGCGATCACCGCCGTGGCGCTGGTGTCGGTGGTGCGCGGGCTCGACGGCGGCGTGAAGGTGCTCTCCGAGGTCAACATGGGCCTCGCCTTCCTGCTGCTTCTGTTCATCCTCATCGCCGGGCCGACATGGGCGATCCTTTCGATCTTCGGCAGTTCGATCACCGCCTACCTCGGCGATCTGCCGGCGCTCTCCATGCCCTTCGGCCGGGAAGACAGCAACTACATGCACGGCTGGACGGCCTTCTACTGGGCCTGGTGGATCTCGTGGTCGCCCTTCGTGGGCATGTTCATCGCGCGGGTGTCGCGCGGGCGCACGGTGCGTGAATTCATCGTCTGCGTTCTGCTGATCCCGAGCTTCGTCTGCATCCTGTGGTTCTCGGTCTTCGGCGGCACCGCGCTGACGCAGTTCACCGAACAGGGCATCACCGCCGTGAGCGAAGCGCCGCTGGAGCTGAAACTCTTCGAGATGCTCAAGGAGCTGCCGCTTTCGTGGTTCACCTCGCTGATCGGCATCGTGCTGGTGATCGTCTTCTTCGTCACCTCCTCGGACTCGGGCTCGCTGGTGATCGACACCATCACGGCGGGCGGCAAGATCGACGCGCCGATGCCCCAGCGCGTGTTCTGGTGCTGCTTCGAAGGCGCCGTCGCCATCGCGCTTCTGGTCGGGGGCGGGCTCGCCTCGTTGCAGGCGATGGTGATCTCCACCGGGCTGCCCTTCGCCATCGTGCTCCTGCTGATGTGCTGGGCCGTCGTGAAGGGGCTTGCGGCGGAACGCCGGGCCCTCTGAGGCGCGCTGCATCGCATCCCTGCGGACGGCCCCGCCCGGGCCGTCCGTTTTGCCGCATCGGGCCTTCGCCGCATTGATCGGGGCCGTGTGCTCTGCAAACCTGCCCCGAGATCCCGCCGCCCCTCGCCGCCCGGAGTGCCCCAGATGCCCGACATCCTGACGCTGACCCTGAACCCCGCACTCGACATCGCCACCGAGGCGCCCGAAGTGGTGCCCGGCCCCAAGCTGCGCTGCGCCGCGCCGCAGGTGGATCCGGGCGGCGGCGGCATCAACGTCTCGCGCGCGATCCGCAACGTCGGCGGCGGCAGCCGGGCGCTCGTCTCCGTCGGCGGACCGACGGGTGCGCGGCTGATGGATCTGCTGCTGGCCGAGGGGATCGACGCGGTGGCGCTGCCGGCGCCCGGCGACACCCGGCAGAGCCTCTCGGTCACCGATGCGGGCACCGGCAAGCAGTTCCGCTTCGTGATGCCGGGGCCGCGTTGGGCCGAGGAGGACGCGGAACGCTTTCTCGCTGACGCCGAGGCCCTCGCACCGAAGGATGGGCTCGTGGTGCTTTCGGGCAGCCAGCCGCCGGGGCTGGCACCGGATTTTCCGCACCGGCTCAACACCCGCCTCGCACCTCTTGGCGTGCGGCTGATCGTGGACACCTCCGGCCCGCCGCTCGAAGCGGTGGCGGCTGGCGGGGCGCGGCCCGTCGCCGTGCTGCGGATGGATCAGGAAGAGGCGGAGGCACTCGCAGGTGAGCCCCTGCCGACGGCACGGGCCGCCGGGGATTTTGCCGCAAGCCTGTGCGAGCGGGGCGTGGCCGAGATGGTGATCCTGGCCCGCGGCGCCGAGGGGGCCGTCTTCGCGCAATCCGGCGCGACGCCGATGGCCTGCAGCAACGCCGATGTGCCGGTGGCGAGCAAGGTGGGCGCGGGCGACAGTTTCGTGGGCGGCTTCACGCTGGCGCTGGCGCGCGGGCTGCCGCCGGCGGAAGCCGTGCGCCACGGCAACGCAGCAGCCTCGGCGGCAGTGATGACCAAGGCCACCGAACTGTGCCGGCAAGAGGACGTGGCCCGTTGCCTGCCCCTATGCGTTCTGAGCCCGCTCGCCTGACACCAGCGCCGCGCCGAGCCGCCCCAGTTCATCGGAGCATTTCGCCCCCTTTCCGCACCCTGCCGTGGCCACGGCCACGCGGTCGGACAGGCGCCGCAGGATCGGCTGCCCGTCGGCGGAGAAACTCGTCATGCAGGCGTCCAGCCGCTGCGACAGGATCTCGAGCCCCGGCATGAACCGCTCGATCCAGCCGCGCAGGTAGGCGCCCACCTGCGGATCTCCGCCGGAACGGAACCACGCGCCGATCTCCTGCGCGCTGCGCAGGGGCCTGTCGGCGGGATCGCCGCCGAGCTTGAGGTAGAGCCGCCCGTCCGGGTAGCGGATCGGCGGCAGCAAGTAGGGATCGCGGCCGGACGGTTCGAGCAGCACCAGCGCGGGCATGTCTGCAAGCGCCGCCGCCTGCGCCTCGGAGACCTCGAAAAGCGCCACCGTCCGGGCAAAGACCCGCACCGGGGCGATCCCGGGCAGCAGCGAGGCGCTGTAGCCTCCCGCCGCCACCAGAAGGCGCACGCAACTGACCGCACCGCCGGCCGTCTCGACGCGCACGGCCTGCGCCGTTTCCTCGATCGCCAGCGCCGCATGGGGCATCAGCCGAGCCCCGGCCCGGCGCGCGCTTTCCACCTGCGCGGCCACGAGTCGGCGCGGGCTGATGTGGCCGGCACGCAGCGGCTCATGGCAGCCGGCGGTGCCGGGCAGGAAGCGGAATGCCGGGAAACGCGCGGCGAGGGCTTCGGGCCCATATACATCATGCGGCAGGCCACCGGCTTCGGCCACCGCCCGAACGCGTGCAAGGAAATCACCGTCTTCCGGCCCGGCCACCAGCGCGCCGGCCTCGGTGAAGAAGGGGATGCCGCTCTGGGCCTCGATCTCGGCGTAGCGCGCGATCGAGGCACGGGAAGCGGCGCTCCAGAACGGATCGGGATCGAGTGCGCGGGTGATGCGGCCTTCATCGTAGTGGCTGCCGAAGGGGCCGCCGTGATCGCCCTTTCGCGCGGGCTCCTCCGGCCCGATCAGCACCACGGATCGGCCCGCCCGCGCCAGGTGGCGCGCCGCCGCCGCCCCGATCAACCCGCGCCCGATGACGGCGAACTCCGCCTGCTCCATCTCTGCCCTCCCTCTGCATCGGGGCAGAGGATGCCGGCGGGCCGCGGGAAAGGAAAGACCCGCAACGAAAAAGGCCCCGCACCGCATGGTGCAGGGCCCCCGTGTGCTTGCCGGTTCGCCGCCGTCAGGGCTGCTCGTCTTCGTCGCCGCTTTCGGGCAGGTTGAAGAAGCTGTCGGCGTCGAGGAACTCCTCGTCCTGCTTGCCGTCGGTGCCTTCATCGCGCGGATCGCCGCCCAGCGTGAAGGTTTCGAGCCCCTCGATGGCCGTCGGGATCTTCGGCTCGGCTTCCATCGAGAGCGACTGCTCGGTGGAGACGAGTTTGCGGCGTTCGTCGTCGCTCATCACGGCGCCGTCGGCGGCTTTCTTCGCCGCGGCCTTCTGCACCGCGAGATCCAGCTCGGACTGCTTGCAGAGGCCCAGCGCGACCGGATCGATCGGCTGGATGTTGGCGATGTTCCAATGAGTGCGCTCGCGAATCGCCTGGATCGTCGGCTTGGTGGTGCCCACCAGCTTGGAGATCTGGCCGTCCGTCAGCTCCGGGTGGAACTTCACCAGCCACAGGATGGCGGCCGGGCGGTCCTGCCGCTTGGAGAGCGGGGTGTAGCGCGGGCCGCGGCGCTTCTCTTCGCCCACGGCGGCCGGGTTGAACTTCAGCTTCAGCTTGTGCAGCGGATCCTTCTCGCCCTTCTCGATCTCTTCCTGCGTCAGCTGGTTGTTGGCGATCGGGTCGAAGCCCTTCACGCCGGCGGCCACGTCGCCGTCGGCGATGCCCTGGACTTCCAGCTCGTGCAGCCCGCAGAAATCGGCGACCTGCTTGAAGGTCAGCGTCGTGTTGTCCACCAGCCAGACGGCGGTTGCCTTCGCCATGAGCGGTTTGGCCATCGGTCTTACTCCTTTCACGTCCTAACGACAGACAATGCGAGACCTTTCGCCCCTTTCGGGACGGTCCTGCCGGGGGCGGGACGGGTTCACGTTGTCGGGGAACTTGCGGCGTATATAGTGCCGATCAGGCAAAGAGGGAAGAGCAAATGCGTGTGATCGTGGCGGCGCTGGTGGCGCTGGGGCTGGCCGGGCCGCTGGCGGCGGAAGGCGAAAGGGCGGGAGATTTCGACTACTACGTTCTCGCGCTGAGCTGGTCTCCGAACTGGTGCAAGCTGGAAGGCCGCGCGAAGGGATCGCCCCAATGCGGCGGCGATGCCCGGTTCGGCTGGGTGATGCACGGGCTCTGGCCGCAATACGAACGCGGCTGGCCCAGCTACTGCCGCACGCCCCACCGCGAGGCCACCCGCGGCGAAACAGCCGCCATGGCCGACGTGATGGGCAGCGCGGGCTCGGCCTGGCACCAGTGGAAGAAACACGGGCGCTGCTCGGGCCTAGCGGCGCCGGACTACTTCGCGCAGGCGCGCGCCGCCTTCGAAAGCATCGCGCGCCCCGAGATCCTGCGTCAGCTGGATCGCCCCGTCCGCCTGCCCGCGACGGTCGTCGAAGAGGCCTTCCTCGAGGCCAACCCTGCGCTGTTTCCCGACGCCATCACCCTGACCTGCCGTGACGGGCACATCCAGGAGGCGCGGATCTGCCTGACGAAGGACTTGGAGGTGCGCCGCTGCGGGGCCGACGTGATCCGCGACTGCACCGCGAAAGCCGTGCTGGAGCCGATCGACTGACGCTCGCGGAAGGGGGCCCTGCCTCGCCCTCCCTGCGGAGCCACCCGCGGGATTTTTCCCGCTGGAGGATCGGGCCGATTGCCTGGGCGCGGAAACGGGGTAGGCTGGCCGGAACCATGGCGGAGCGCGGGGAGGTGGCATGAAACGGGTTCTCGTGACGGGCGGCACGCGCGGTATCGGCGAAGGGGTGGCACGCGGGCTGGCCGGGCGCGGCTGGGAGGTCATCGCGGCCTCTGCGTCGGAAAGCGAGCGGGCGGCCTTCACCCCGCAGGAGGGCGTCTCGGTGCGGGCGCTGGACGTGACCAGCGATGCCTCGGTGGCAGAGCTGTTCCAGGGGATCGGTGCGCTGGACGGGCTGGTGAACTGCGCCGGCATCCTGCGGCGGGGGGACGAGTTCGAGATCGATGTGTTCCGGCAGGTGCTGGAGGTGAACCTCACCGGCACCATGCGCTGCTGCCTCGCCGCCCGGCCTCTGCTGGCCGCGTCAGGCGGCGCGATCGTGAACACGGCCTCCATGCTCAGCACTTTCGGCGGGCCGCTGGTGCCGGCCTATTCCGCCTCCAAGGGTGGTGTGGCGCAGCTTACCAAGGCGCTGGCCGGGGCCTGGGCGCCGGAGGGTATCCGGGTGAACGCGGTGGCGCCGGGCTGGATCGAGACGGAGATGACGGGCGCGCTGCGCGAGGACGCGGCCCGCACCGAGGCCATCATGGCGCGCACCCCGCTCAGGCGCTGGGGGAAGCCCGCCGAGGTGGCGGCGCTGGTGGCCTGGCTGCTGGGGGAGGAGGCCGGCTTCGTGACCGGCGCCGTCTACCCGGTGGACGGCGGATACCTTGCGATGTGAGGAGGAGAGACGATGAAGGACAATGACCCGAGAATGCCTTACCAGCTGCCCTTTCCGAAAGACGCGCTGGAGGAGATCGTGATCCCGGACGCCGTGCCGCAGGACGAACGGCTCTGGGTGCCGCAGGCCGAGAACGTCTGGTTTCGCCCGCTCTGCCTGAACCGCTCGCAGGGCTACTGGATGAACCTTCTGAAGGTGCGCAAGGCCGGCGTGCTCTCGCGCCACCGCCACCCGCAGCCGGTGCATGGCTTCGTGCTGAAGGGGCGCTGGCACTACCTCGAACACGACTGGGAGGCAACGCCCGGCGCCTACGTCTACGAGCCGCCCGGCGAAACCCATACCCTCGTCGTGCCCGAGGACGTGGAGGAAATGATCACCTATTTCCAGGTCAACGGCGTGATGTGCTACGTGGACCCCTGGGGCGAGGTGCTGGGCTATGAAGACGTCTTCACCAAGATCGAGCTGTGCCGGAAGCACTTCACCGAGGTCGGCCTCGGTGAAGACTACGTGGAGCGTTTCATCCGCTAGATCTTGAGCACGATCTTCCCGATGTGGCCGGAGCTTTCCATGCGCGCATGGGCCTTGGCCGCCTCTTCCAGCGGGAATTCGCTGTCCATCACCGGGGCGATGCGCCCGGCTTCCAGCAGCGGCCAGACGTGCTGGCGCAGCTCGTCCGCGATGCGGGCCTTGGCCAGATCGCTCTGCGGGCGCAGGGTGGAGCCGGTGATCGTCAGGCGGCGCGCCATGATCTGCGCGAAATTGATCTCGGCCTTCGGGCCCTGCAGGAAGGCGATGTGCACCATGCGCCCGTCGTCGGCCAGCGCACGGATGTTGCGGGCGATGTAGTCACCGCCGACCATGTCGAGGATCAGGTCGGCCCCGCCCTCGGCCTGCAACACCTTCACGAAATCCTCTTCGCGGTAGTTCATCGCCACTTCCGCCCCCAGATCCCGGCAGACGGCGCATTTCTCCTCGGAGCCGGCCGTGGTGAAGACCCGCGCGCCGAAATGGCTGGCCAGCTGGATCGCTGTTGTGCCGATGCCGGACGAGCCGCCGTGCACGAGGAAGCGCTCCCCGGCTTTCAGCCCACCCCGCATGAAGACGTTGGACCAGACGGTGAAATGGGTTTCCGGCAGACAGGCGGCCTGCTTCAGATCCAGCCCCCTGGGGATGGGCAGCGCGTGGGCCGCCGGGCAGGCCACGTATTCGGCGTAGCCGCCGCCGGGCAGCAGCGCGCAGACGGCATCCCCGACCTTCAGGCCGGCGACATCGGCCCCGACTTCCACGATGGTGCCCGCGCCTTCGAGCCCCGGCAGATCGCTGGCGGTGGGCGGCGGCGCATAGAGGCCGGCGCGCTGGAGCGCGTCCGGGCGGTTGACCCCGGCATAGGCCAGCTTGATCACGATCTCTCCGGCCCGGGCGACGGGCACCGGGCGCTCTGCGAGGCGCAGCACCTCGGGGCCGCCCGCCTTGGTGATCTCGATGGCGCGCATGGTTTCGCTCATGGCAGGTATCCTGTCTCTGGGAAGGGTCGGGTGTCAGTTATCGGGCCAGATGGCGCCGGGCAGATCGCGGCGCGGCCCGCGGGCCGGCGGGGCCTTCACCTGCGAGAACAGCCAGTCCTGCCCCGCCATCAGTGGCTTGAGCAGCGGGTTCTTGCGGGCGCTGGCCTTGGCCATTTCGATCTGCATCACGTTGTCGATGCGGCGGTCGAGGAATTCCCAGGTGGCGGCATGGCCCGGGGTCTCGTCGCCCAGCCAGTAGAGGATGGTCGAAGCGTAGACGCCGGCGAGCGTGGCGCGCTTGGAATACCAGTTGAGATCCTCGGAGGTATCGCCCAGCGCCGTCCAGACGAGATCGCAGGTCTCCCAGACGAGCCTGGCCCCCTCGGCCGCATGCATCGGCAGGGCGAAGAGCGCCGAGGCCCGGCGCACGGCCTCCTTGTCTTCCACGCTCTCCAGCCGCAGCCGGATCGCATGGGCCACGCGATCCCGGAAGCGCATCGTGGTGAGATCGGCCTTGGCGAGCCCATCCAGCATCCGCTGATCACCGAGCCTGTGGTAGGCCACGGCCAGATCGACGCCCCCGCGCGGGCAGGCCGCGCGCGCCAGTTCCGAATCGATCCCGCTGTCGGCCACCGCCGCGCGGAAGGTCTCTTCGCTCCAGCCATCGAAGACGACATGCGGCAGGGCCGCCTCAAGCAGGGCGGAAACGGTCTCGGCGTAGGGGGAGTATGGGCGTTCCATCGGCATTCCTTCGGCAGGCTCGGGCAGACTGTAGACAAGATAGGCCGGCTTTGCTATATCGCCCACTCCTGCAATTTCCTTGCAACTCAAACTTAGAAAGGTGGTGAAAACCACATGCAGGTTAGCGTTCGCGACAACAACGTCGATCAGGCCCTTCGGGCTCTGAAGAAAAAGCTGCAGCGTGAGGGCGTTTTCCGCGAAATGAAGCTTCGGCAGCATTTCGAGAAACCCTCCGAGAAAAAAGCACGCGAGAAGGCTGAAGCCATCCGCCGTGCCCGCAAGCTGGCTCGCAAAAAAGCGCAACGCGAAGGGCTGCTCTGAGCACCTGACGCGATGGTTCGGGCTTCGGCCCGACACGACGACCCCCGCCTTTCGCGGGGGTTTGTTGTTTTCGGGGCATGGTTTCCAGCGACGACGGAGAGGTTCCGGGCAGTCGGCCCCGATGCGGCTTTGGCGCGGAATCGGTGTTTGTTCCGGTCGTATTCCGAGGCGAGCGCCTCAACCGAACATTGATCTGCCGGCCAATTTCGAGGTCACGGAATGCAACTTGCAATTCCGGCGCGCCCCGTGCGCCGCCTGCCTCCCGGTTTGGCAACCGCGATTGCCGCCGGAGGCGTTGGGAACCTGTCGGATGCCGGGGCCGCCGGCGATCACGCCGCGCTTCAGAGGCCCTTCTTGCCCATGTCCAGGTATTTCTGGCGGCGTTCCTTGCGCAGTTCCTCGGGGCTTTTCTTGCCCAGAACGCGCAGCTGCTCCTGCAGCGCCTTGCCGACACGCTCGATGGTGCCGGCGCGATCCCGGTGCGCGCCGCCCAGGGGCTCGGCGATGATCTCGTCGCAGACGCCGAGCTTGTGAAGATCCTGCGCGGTCAGGCGCAGCGCCTCGGCGGCCTCGCGCATCTTCTCGGCATCCTTCCAAAGGATCGACGCACAGCCCTCCGGCGAGATCACGGAGTAGATCGAGTGCTCCAGCATCAGCACCTTGTTGCCCGTGGCGATGCCCACGGCGCCGCCGGAGCCGCCTTCGCCGATGATGACCGACACGAGCGGCACCTTCACGTTGAGGCATTTCTCGGTGGAGCGGGCGATGGCCTCGGACTGGCCGCGCTCCTCGGCGCCCTTGCCGGGATAGGCGCCGGGGGTATCGACGAGGGTGATGATCGGCAGGCCGAAGCGGTCGGCCAGATCCATCAGGCGGATGGCCTTGCGGTAGCCCTCGGGGCGGGCCATGCCGAAATTGCGTTCGATGCGGGACTTGGTGTCGTGGCCCTTCTCGTGGCCGATCACCATCACCGGCGTGTCGCCGAGACGGGCGAGTCCGCCCATGATGGCGTGGTCGTCGGCGAAGTTGCGATCCCCGGCCAGCGGCGTGAACTCGGTGAAGAGCGCCTCGATGTAATCCTTGCAGTGGGGGCGGTCCGGATGCCGCGCCACCTGGCATTTGCGCCAGGGCGTCAGGCTCTTGTAGAGTTCGGCCAGCATGTCGGCGGCCTTCTTGTCGAGCGCCGCGGCCTCTTCCTCGACGTCCATCTCTTCGTTCGCCCGCGCCAAGGCGCGCAGCTCTTCCGCCTTCCCCTCGATGTCGGCCAGCGGTTTTTCGAACTCAAGATAGTTGCTCATTGCCTGCTCCAGATGCCTTCAGGCGCCTATATGACCGCGCTCAGGGCGATTTGCAACGCCTTGACGCAAGGCCCGGCAGGCGGGCCCGACCGGCGGGTGCCGTTCGGGAAGGCCAAGGGGTGGCGGATGCGGGCGGCCGGGCCGCCCGCACGCCAGTACAGGACTCAGTGGCCGGCGATCAGTTCGGCCTGGGCCACGATCACTTCCGCCTGCTTGATGGAGGCGATGTCCACGAGGCGGCCCTTGTAGACGGTGGCCCCGGAGCCGGACGCCTTGGCCTCTTCCATCGCGGCGAGGATCTCGCGCGCTTCGGCCACGGCCTGTTCGGACGGGGTGAACACCTCGTTGGCCAGCGCGATCTGCTTGGGGTGGATGGCCCATTTGCCCACCATCCCCAGCGTGGCGGAGCGCCGGGCCTGGGCGATGTAGCCTTCGTCGTCGGAGAAATCGCCGAAGGGGCCGTCCACCGGCAGGATGCCGTGGGTGCGGCAGGCGGCCACGATGGCTGCCTGCGCCCAGTGCCACGGATCGGACCAGTGCTTCTGGCCTTCGTGCAGCATGTAGTAGTTTTCCTGCGTGCCGCCGATGCCGGTGGTCTGCATCCCCATGGACGCCGCGAAATCGGCCGCCCCGAGGCTCATGGCTTCAAGCCGGGGCGAGGCGGCGGCGATTTCCTCGACGTGGGAGATGCCGGCGGCGCTTTCGATGATCACCTCGAAGGCCACGCGCTTTTCGCGGCCCTTGGCGCGCTCGATGGCCGTCACCAGTGCATCCACGGCGTAGACATCCTCGGCGCAGCCCACCTTGGGGATCATGATCTGGTCCAGCCGCTCGCTGGCCTGCTCCAGCAGGTCCACCACGTCGCGATACCAGTAGGGCGTATCGAGGCTGTTGATCCGCACCGAAAGCGTCTTGGTGCCCCAGTCCACCGTGTTGATCGCCTCGATCACGTTGGCGCGGGCGATGTCCTTGTCGGACGGTGCCACGCTGTCTTCGAGGTCGAGATTGATCACATCCGCCGCCGAGGCCGCCATCTTGGCAAACAGCTTGGTGTTGGAGCCGGGCCCGAACAGCTGGCAGCGGTTGGGGCGCGCGGGCGGGGTGGGTTGCAGGCGGAAGCTCATGGCTGACCTCGCTTGGGCAATGAAGTTACATTCGCGGTTTCTGTTTTGGTAGAATATTGCGCCATCGCATTCAACGGGTTTTTCGCAGTTGCAGCATGAATCCTGCGCCGCAGAAACCACGCGGGACGTTCCGCCGCCTTATCCGCCTTGGGCGCGTTTTTATTCTGCCTATTTCTTCATCTTTCGAAGATCCTGCCACAATTAAGAGAATCCCCGCAATTTATTCGAGAAACCCCCGCGTCACGCCCCGCGATTGGGGCACACCTTTCGCGCCCCCGCCGCTATCGAGGCCTCAACACGATGCGAATGAGGCTGCCATGATCGAAACCCCCTACCTGCTGTTCCTCGGCGACGCGCCGGATCAACTCGCCGCCAAGGTTGCCATCGGCATCCGCGACTGGCGCCCGGAAAACGCCCTCGGCCAGATCCGCCTGCCCGGCTGCGGCGCCGATCTGGGCCTGACCGACATGACCCTCGCCGAGGCCAAGGCCGCCGGCGCGAAGACGCTCGTGATCGGCGTGGCCAACCGTGGCGGCGTCATCTCGCAGGCCTGGAAGAAAGTGCTGATCGAAGCGCTGGAAATGGGCTACGACATCGCCTCCGGCCTGCACAACCTGCTGCGCGACGAGGGCGATCTCGTGGCCGCGGCCCAGACCCACGGCGGCACCCTGCATGACGTGCGCGTGCCCACCGTCGGCTACCCGATCGCCAACGGCGTGAAACGCACCGGCAAGCGCTGCCTCGCCGTGGGCACCGATTGCTCCGTCGGCAAGATGTACACCGCCATGGCGATGGATGCCGAGATGCAGAAGCGCGGCATGAAATCCACCTTTCGCGCGACGGGCCAGACCGGCATCCTGATCACCGGCCACGGCGTGCCGCTGGATGCGGTGATCGCCGATTTCATGGCCGGCTCCATCGAATACCTGACGCCCGACAACGACGAAGACCACTGGGATCTGATCGAAGGCCAGGGCTCGCTGTTCCACGTCTCCTACTCCGGCGTGACGATGGCGCTGATCCACGGCGGCCAGCCCGATGCGCTGATCCTCTGCCACGAGCCGACCCGCACCCACATGCGCGGCCTGCCGGGCTACAGCCTGCCCAGCCTCGAAGACCTGCGCGACACCGCGCTGGCCATGGCCCGCGTCGCCAACCCGGCCTGTCAGGTCGTTGGGATCTCGGTGAACACCCAGCACCTGAACGAAGAAGACGCAAAGGCATACCTCGCGAAAGTCGAGGCACAAATGGGCCTGCCCACCGTCGATCCCTACCGGCATGGCGCCGGGCGCCTCGTGGACGCCCTCGCCGCGATCTAGGCCCCATTGCACCGCCGGGCGCGATCTGCTGTTTTCCGCTGCAAGGAACGGCCGGTCGCGCCCGCTTTCCTTTGCATCACCCTTCTGCGGAAAGGCCCCCTGCCATGAGCATCACCGTCACGCCGGACACCTTCAAACTGGCCGAGGCCTTCACCATCTCGCGCGGCTCGCGCACCGAGGCAAAGGTGCTCACCGTTTCCATCACCCGCGATGGCCAAACCGGCCGGGGCGAATGCGTGCCCTACGCGCGCTACGGTGAAACGCTTGAAAGCGTCACCGAGGAGATCCTCGCCCTGCCCGAAGACATCACCCGCGCCGCGCTGCAGGATGCCCTGCCCGCAGGTGCGGCCCGCAATGCCGTGGATTGCGCGCTCTGGGATCTGGAGGCCAAGCAGGCCGGAAAGCGCGCGTGGGAGCTGGCGGGCCTGCCTACGCCCGGCCCCGAGATCACGGCCTATACGCTCTCGCTCGACACGCCCGAGAAGATGCGCGCCTCGGCGGCCAAACACGCCTTTCGCCCGCTGCTGAAGATCAAGCTCGGCACGCCCGACGACATGCCCCGGCTGGAAGCGGTGCGGGCCGGCGCGCCCGACGCCCGCATCATCGTGGACGCCAACGAAGGCTGGTCCGCCGAGGTCTACGCCGATCTCGCGCCGCACCTCGTGCGCCTCGGCGTGGCGCTGGTGGAGCAGCCTCTGCCCGCCGGCGAGGATGAGGCGCTGATCGGCATGGAGCGCCCGGTGCCCGTCTGCGCCGACGAAAGCTGCCACGATCGCGCCTCGCTGCCCGCGCTGAAGGGCAAATACGATGTGATCAACATCAAGATCGACAAGACCGGCGGGCTGACCGAAGCGCTCGCCCTGCGCGATGCCGCCGTGGCCGAAGGCTACCGCATCATGGTCGGCTGCATGGTCGGCTCCTCGCTCGCCATGGCCCCGGCCACGCTGGTCGCACAGGGCGCGATGATCACGGATCTGGACGGCCCCCTGCTTTTGGCCGAAGACCGCCCCCACGCGCTGCAATTCGACTCCGCCGGCGTGCACCCGCCCGTGGCCGCGCTCTGGGGATAGGGCGCAAAAAGGGGCCGTCGCGGAGCGGGCGCACGCTGGCCCATCGCTTTCGCGGCGGGCCGGCAGCCTTCCCTGCGGCCAAGCGGCGGCTTGACGAGCACCGGACTTCCCCTCACAGACATCCCAACACGATCTTCAGGAGCCACAGATGACCCGCACCGTTTACGTGAATGGCGAATACCTGCCCGAAACCGAGGCCAAAGTGTCGATCTTCGACCGCGGCTTCCTGATGGCCGACGGCGTCTACGAGGTCACCAGCGTGCTGGACGGCAAGCTGATCGATTTCGACGGCCACGCAAAACGTCTGGAGCGTTCGCTCCGGGAGCTGGACATGGCGGCGCCGATCACCATGGAGGAACTGCTGGAAGTCCACCGTGAACTCGTGCGCCTGAACGGCATCGAGGAGGGCATGATCTACCTTCAGATCACCCGCGGCGCGCCGGAGGATCGCGATTTCGCCTTCCCCGATCCGGCCAAGGTGCCCTCCACCATCGTGCTCTTCACCCAGAACAAGCCGGGCCTCGCCAACTCCCCGGCGGCCGCGAAGGGGCTCAAGGTGATCTCCATCGAAGACATCCGCTGGGGCCGCCGCGACATCAAGACGGTGCAGCTGCTCTACCCCTCCATGGGCAAGATGATGGCCAAGAAGGCCGGCTGCGATGACGCCTGGATGGTGGAGGACGGCTTCGTCACCGAGGGCACGTCCAACAATGCCTACATCGTGAAGGACGGCAAGATCATCACCCGCCAGCTCTCCAACGACATCCTGCACGGCATCACCCGCGCCGCGGTGCTGAAATTCGCAGAGGAGGCGCAGATGGTGGTGGAAGAACGCCCCTTCACCATCGCCGAGGCCCAGGCGGCCGACGAGGCCTTCATCACCTCGGCCTCCACCTTCGTGATGCCGGTGGTGGAGATCGACGGCACGGCCCTCGGGGACGGCACGCCGGGCCCGGTCTCCAAGCGCCTGCGTGAGATCTACCTGGAGGAAAGCCGCAAGGCGGCGATCTGAGACCGGAAAGGCCGCGCCTCAAGAAACACGAAAGCCGCCCGAATGGGCGGCTTTTTCGATGCCGGGGCGCTGCCAACGTCAGGCCGCGCGCGCCATTTCGTTTGACAGATCGATGTAGGCCATCACGTCGCTGCCTTCGCGCTCGATATGGGCGCCGCGCTCCTGGCACATGTGCATGATCGCGGTATTGGCGGAAGAGAAATACAGGTCCGCGCTGGTGACGCCCATCTGCGCGCAAGCATCCAACCCGGCGGCGAAGAGCTGCCCGCCCAGCCCACGGCCCTGGAAGCGGTCCTCCATGGAGATGCCGATCTCGGCGTGGCCGTCCCGGCCCGTGTAGATTTCGAGGATGCCGGCCGTCTCTCCCTCCAGCGTGATCTCGATCACATGGTCGGGGGCGATGCGGTGCCCGATCTTTTCAAGGTAGGCGTCATCGGCGGCAGGGGTCAGGAAGCGCAGGCGGCGGGAGGCGTCCGACAGGGCCTTGTAATGGGCGATCAGCGCGTCCTGAAGCTCCGGCAGCCGGCCGAGGAGCGGATGGGGGCGAATGGTGGCGTTCATGGCGAGTCGTCCGCTGTTCCGATCTGCCTCCCTGAAGCGTCAGATAGGAAAATTCCAAAGCGGTTTGAAGCCGAAACGGCCGTAACGCTGCGTTGCGCTCACTGCATGCCTTACGGCTCAGCCGGCCGCGGGCGGCGCCACGAAGGAAAGCGTCACGTTGCTGGCCGACAGCCCGGTGGCGCCCTGCACCAGCGCAACCAGCGTGCCATCGAGGATCACCTCGGTATCTTCGCCGTTCTCGGCAGTGTTCAGCACCAGTTCGGCGTCGCTCGGAATCCCGAGATCCGTCTGGGCGAAAACCACCAGCGATTCCGTGGCGGGATCGAAGTCCGTGATGGTCACCGTGGCGTCGTCGAGTTCGTCGAAGAAGACGGCGAAATCATCCTCGCCCTCGCCGCCGCTCATGGTGTCTCCATCGTCCCCCTGGACGAGATCGTTGCCCTCGCCACCGTCGATCACGTCCGCGGAGTCGTCGTTCAGGTTGTCGAGGCTGTTGACGATATCGTCGCCCACACCGCCCGAAAGCTGGTTGGCGCCGATCCAGTCGTAGATCCGGTCGTCGCCTTCGCCGCCCTCGATCGTGTCGTCGCCTTCGTCCGCCGTCGTCGTGCCGGTCAGGTCATCGCCGGCGCCCAGGTCGATGGCGTCATCGCCGGAGCCGCCATAGACGATATCGCTGCCGTCGCCGGCCAGAATGGTGTCATCGCCGCCGCCGCCGAAGATCTCGTCGCTGCCTTCGCCGCCCTCGATCGAATCGTCGCCCTCCTGGCCGGAGAGGCGATCGTCACCGCCGAGCCCGTAGATCGCGTCATCCGCCGCCGTGCCGAACAGGACATCCGCAGCCTCGGTGCCCACGACCGCCCCTTCCGGAAATTCCGGCTCGGGCGTTTCGCCACCCTCTTCGCCCTCGGACACGTCTTCGTCCTGCCCGTCCATGAACAGAACGCTGAGGCAGAACAGCGCGAAGGGTGAAAAAATCATGTAGTCCATTGTCTGTCTCCCGCGCGGCCCGCAACCGCGAACCGACGCCCCCTTGCGTCCCTTGCATTATGCGCCCGGCTTGAAACGCCGGGTCTCAGACGGTCCCGAGGTCCTGAACGGACAGAACCAGATTGGCCTGCGTCATGGAGGTGGCGCCCGTGAGAACCGCAAGAACGGTATCTCCGAGAAGCACCTCCGTGTTTCCATCGCTTTCGCGCAGTTCGAGCGTGCTGGCCTCTTCGCTGCCCAGCGAGGAATCCAGCAGCACCACCACCTGCTCGGTGGCCACGTCGAAATCGGTGATCGTGGCGGCCTGCTCGTCTGCCTCGTCCACGATCACGGTGAACAGATCGGTGCCTTCCGCCCCGGTGGCGGTATCGCCGTCGTCCATGAAGATCTCGTCGTCACCCTTGCCGGCAAAGAGCGCGTCCGGCTCATCGGTGCCCGGCTGATCGTAGCCGCTGAGCACGTCATTGCCGGAGTCACCGTAGATCACGTTCTCGCCGCCGAAATCGAAGAGGATGTCATCGCCGCTGCCGCCGCGGATGAAATCGTCGCCGCTGTCGTCGTAGCCGTCCGCGGTGCGGGTGATGTCGTCGCCTCCGGCAAGGAAGATCCGGTCGTCGCCCGGGCCGCCGGTGGCGCCATCGTCGCCGCCATCGCCGAAGATGTCGTCATTGCCGGTGCCGCCGTCGATCTGGTCGGCGCCCGCGCCGCCGCGCAGGATGTCGTCCCCGCCGAGGCCGAGCAGCAGATCATCGCCACCTGCACCGTTCAGGAGATCGTCACCGCCGGTGCCCTGAACCGCATCGCCGCCTTCCGATCCCTCCACCTCGGAGGGGGCAGGATCGTCATCGTCGTCGGACTGGGCGATCAGCACACCCGTCAGCATGAGCGGAACAAGAAACAGCAACTCCAAAGCGGACACCCTTTAAAACTTGCCTCAAAAAAGGCAAAAACTGGGCAATTCATACCGCGTTAACACATTTCTGACAATCTTCAGCAGCCTTCAACACTCTGTTTCGCAGGGCAAAACAGTGGCGCCCCCGCCGGCAGGGGCGCTGGAAAGACCCTTGGGCAGGGCCAGGGAAAAGCGCGATGGAATGGGCCGAAAGGCCGCTCAAGGCGCCCTCCGCAGGCGCGCGATGTTCACCCGGCACACCCTGCGCCGCCTCGGCCCCGCGCGCTTCAGTGCCCGGCGCTGGATTTCTCGAAGGCCGCCTTCTGCGCCTCGGTGGCCTCGGTCTGATACTTCTCGCGCCACTCGGCGTAGGGCATGCCGTAGAAGGCCTCGCGCCCTTCTTCCTTGCTCATCTCGATGCCGCGTTCGTTGGCGGCCTCCTGATACCAGCGCGACAGGCAGTTCCGGCAGAAGCCGGCAAGGTTCATCATGTCGATGTTCTGCACGTCCGTGCGCTCGGCGAGGTGATCGCGCAGGCGGCGGAAGGCGGCGGCTTCCAGTTCGATGCGGGTCTGGTCGTCCATCTGGTCAGGCTCCTATCTCGACAGGGCGTTTGGCGGCGGCCTCCGGGCGGGCCAGCCCGGCGGCTTCGAGGGTGTCTTGCAGGATCGGCGCGAGGCGCTCGGCCCAGGCGCGCTGCTGCTCCGGCGTGCGGATCAGATCGTTGCGCAACTCGATCAGAACATGGGCCCGCCCGTGCTGCAATCCGTGCCGGTCCATCGCGTCGCCCTTCAGATGGCCCGAATAGGGCTCGTTGTCTCCCACGCAAAGATCGGGCTCCTGCATCAGACGCGCGATCAGCGGCAGGGCCAGACGGCCATCGCCCGGCGAATGGAGCACGCCGATGTGCCAGGGCCGCTCCGGCCGGCCGGCCAGACGGTTGGTGAAGCTGTGCACCGACAGGATCGCGCTGTGCTGCCGCGCGGTGAAGACCTTCTCCAGCGCGGCGTGGTAGGGCCGGTGGTAGGCGTTCAGCCGCCGCTCGCGCTCGGCCTCGTCGGCATGGCGGTTGGCCGGGATCACCGATCCGTCATAGAGCTTCATCAGCAGGGTCGGGTCATCCTCGCCGCGGTTGGGATCGATCACCAGCCGCGAGAAGTTGGACAGCACCGCCGTGGCATCCAGCAGATCGGCCAGGTGCCGCGTCACGCCGGCTGCGCCCACGTCGTAGGCGATGTGGCGCTCCATGTCGCTCTGCGGCAGGCCGAGATCACCGCCGTTGATCTCGGGGGGCACGCGGTTGCTTGCGTGGTCGCAGGTCAGCACCCAGGGGGAGGGCCTGTTTTCACCGATGATCTCGAAGGGGGCTTCCGTCATGAATTCGTCGCTGTTTCGTGTCAGCCCATGACATAGGCCAGCCCGTGCAAAAGCACCAGTTGTCAGTGGGCGACAATTCGGCCATACAGCACGCGGCCCACCGAAAAAATTGAATCGCACGAGGAACGAGGCAGCATGACACGCACTCGCAATGTAAAAATCGTGGCCACGCTGGGCCCGGCATCCGACGACTACAAGATGATCCGCGCGCTGCATGAAGCCGGCGCGGACGTGTTCCGGCTCAACATGAGCCACGGCGACCACGACGAGATCCGCCGCCGTCACGAGATCATCCGCAAGGTCGAGAAGGACATCGGCACGCCGATCGCCATCCTCGCCGACCTGCAGGGCCCCAAGCTGCGCGTCGGCAAGTTCGCCAACGACTCCGAAGAGCTCGAAGTGGGCGACAAGTTCCGCCTCGACCTCGACCCCGCCGAAGGCACCAAGGAACGCGTGCAACTGCCGCACAAGGAAATCTTCGCCGCGCTCGAGCCGGGCGCGAGCCTGCTGGTGAACGACGGCAAGATCCGCCTGAAGGTCGAGAAATGCGGCTCCGATTTCGCAGATTGCGTCGTCACCGTGGGCGGCACCATCTCCAACCGCAAGGGCGTGAACGTGCCCGACGTCGTGCTGCCGCTGGCCGCGCTCTCCGAGAAGGACCGCCGCGACCTGGAATTCGTCTGCGAGCTGGGCGTCGACTGGCTGGCGCTGAGCTTCGTGCAGCGCGCCGATGACGTGCGCGAGGCGCGCGATCTGGCCATGGGCCGCGCCGCGATCCTCTCCAAGATCGAGAAACCCGCTGCGGTGAAGGATTTCGACCGCATTCTCGAAGTCTCCGACGGCATCATGGTCGCCCGTGGCGATCTTGGCGTGGAACTGCCCGTGCAGAACGTGCCGCCGATCCAGAAGCGCCTGATCCGCAAGTGCCGCGCCGCCGCCAAGCCGGTGATCGTGGCCACCCAGATGCTGGAGAGCATGATCGAAAGCCCGATGCCCACCCGCGCCGAGGTCTCCGACGTGGCCACGGCGATCTATGAAGGCACCGATGCGATCATGCTCTCGGCCGAATCCGCCGCCGGCGCCTTCCCGATCGAAGCCGTGACCACGATGCACAACGTGGCCGTGGAAGTGGAAAGCGATCCGAACTACCGCAACGTGATCGACGCCTCCCGCACCGCGCTGGTGACGGACAACCGTTCCGGCATCGCCGACGGCATCGTCTCCGCCGCGCGCGAAATCGCGGAGACGGCCGACATCAAGGCGATCTGCTGCTACACCCAGTCCGGCACCACCGCCCTGCTGGTGGCCCGCGAGCGCCCCTCGGTGCCGATCATCGCCCTGGCCTCCGACATCCGCACCGCCCGCCAGCTTTCGCTGAGCTGGGGCACGCAATGCGCCGTCACCGGCCCCGTGGCCCGCTTCAAGATGGCCGTGGTGGGCGCGGTGCGCGCCGCCCGCGATCTGGGCCTCGCCGAGCCGACCGACAACATCGTCGTCACCGCCGGCGTGCCCTTCAACGTGCCCGGCACCACCAACATCCTGCGGGTCGCCCCCTGCGAGGAGCGGTTGATTTTCAGCTCCGAAGCGGAATAATGCCCTGAAGCCGGGGCCTTGGCGCCCCGGCACTTCGCCTCGCACCGCCGTTGGAGGGCGCATGGAGATGCTGGCCGCCATAGACCCCGACCTGCTTCTCGTCATCGGCGTGGTGCTCTTGGCCCTCGCCCTTCCGTCCGCGATCAACGCCTATTCCGAAGCCCGCGCGCCCCGGCTCTCCGCCGTGCTCGTGCTGGCCTCCGGCGTGGCCATCCTCTACGCGGTGTCGCTTCAGCCCGAGGGTTACGGCCTGCGGGACGTGCCCCTTTCCTTCGTCACGGTGATCGGCCGCATCCTGCACTAGGTCGTGAACTCATAAACGGGATTCCGTTTTTGGCGGTGTGATGATTCACTTTCGGAAACGGAGGTGAGCATGACGGGCAGACACGATGTGAGCGATGCGGAATGGGCGGTGATCTCGCCGCTGT
>NZ_FWFQ01000002.1 GCF_900172235.1 Pseudoruegeria aquimaris
AACGTCCGCGTGGTCAGGACCGTCGACCGAGACCTCTACCGCGAACGCAACAAGGTCGAACGGTTCTTCAATCGTCTCAAACACTTCCGCGGCATCGCAACGCGATACTTCAAAACCGCAGCAAACTTCCTCGCCGCACTTCACCTCGCTTGCTCAAGGCTCTGGATCAGACATTATGAGTCCACGACCTAATGGGCACCTCCGATGTGCGCAAGATCCGGCTGGAGCTCGGCGCCAACGGAACGCGCTCGCCCTTGCGGCTATACAACTACAACGTCTTCGGTAAACTCAGCCAGAGCGACGCGTGAAGAGCCTATGGAACCAGAGAACGCCCAACACCCCACTGCCGTGATCTTTTGTGCGACACAGCGCAGCGGCTCGACGATGGTCGTCGATGATTTCGCCAATCTCGCAGGGTTTCCACGCAGCGAGTCCGAGGCTTTCTATTCACAGGTTCTCGCGAAGGAAGACGGCGCGGTAATGTCCTGGGAAGACGCCTACGAAACGGTGCGTGCCTTCCGCGCAGCGAACGGCCCGGCATTCTACGACAAGGTGATGTTCCACTATCTTCACAAGCTCTCCTTCAAGATCGACCCGGACCGCCATGACGCCAGCTGCGCGCCTTTCGCGGAATTCTTCAGGGATGCGACGTGGGTGTTCATCCGGCGCGCCAACATCTTCGAGCAGGCGGTCTCCAAATACGTCGCGGAAGAGCTCAACATCTGGGACAAGCGCGCCACCAAGGATGACGATTTCAATCTCACCATGCAGTTCAACGTCGAGAAGGCCAAGGGCTACGCGCGGGCGCTGGCCAAGGAAGACAGGCGCTGGTCCTGGTTCTTCCGCAAGAACGAGATCCAGCCGATCGAAATCTACTACGAGGATGCCGTAGGCAACTATCCGCACTACCTTGAGCCGATCTTCTCGGCCTCCGGCATGGACGGCACCTTCGACAGCCCGCCGGAGCGGCGGATGCGCAAGTTGGGCAACCAGCGCAACCTTATTCTCAGCGATATCCTGCGGGACTCCACCATCCGGGACCTGATGCTCAAATCGATGGCCGGCGACGGCTGAACGGCCACGGGCCGGCTTGTAACCAGTTAAGGATTTTTTTCATGACATCGAACGACACCCCATATTCCAATCTTCCGCCCGAGAAATTCTGGCGCACCGGGGTGGCTCAGAAGCACATCACCCAACTCGAAAACGTCTACGTCAAAAAGTTCGAGATCACCGAAAGCGATCGCATCTCGACCCAGGGCAGCTGCTTTGCGCAACATGTCGCACGCTACATGAAGGAAGCTGGCTACAAGATCCTCGATCTGGAGCCGGCGCTGCCCGGCATGACCGAGGAAACGGCCAAGCGGTTCGGCTACGGCGTCTACTCCGCCCGCTACGGAAACATCTACTCCGTCCGCCAATGGCTTCAGCTCTTCGAGGACGCCCGCGAACAGACGGTTCGCGAAGAAGACATCTTTGAAAGGGACGGGCGCTTCTTCGACGGGCTGCGCCCCGCGGTCGAACCGGAAGGTCTCGAAAGCCTCGAAGAGGCCATCGCCCACCGCAGGAAGCACCTCGAGCAGGTGCGTCGGCTGTTTCGACTGGCGGATGTCTACGTCTTCACGCTCGGGCTGACGGAATGCTGGGTCAACAAGGAGAGCGGAACCGTCTACCCGATCTGCCCGGGCGTCGTGGCCGGCACTTTCGACCCCGAGAAATACGAGTTCGTCAACTTCCGCTACGAGGATGTCTATCGCGATTTCGTGATGCTGCGCCGCAAGATCAAGCGCATGAACGAAAACGCACGCTTTCTCATCACCACCTCCCCCGTGCCGCTCACCGCGACGGCCACGGACAACCACGTTCTCGTGGCCTCTTCCTACACCAAGAGCGTTCTGCGCGCGGTCGCCGGCGGGCTCTACGAGGAGTTCGACGACATCGATTATTTCCCCGGCTACGAGATGGCGACGACGCACACCGCGCGCGGCTTCTACTACAATCCCAACCAGCGCACGATCACACCGGATGGCGTGGCGCTGGTGATGAAGGCCTTCCTCGAACAGCACAAGCCGATCACGCGGCACCAGCCGGCGGCGAAACATGCCCAGCGCGCCGGAGCAGCCCGGCCGGGGCCGCAGCGCGCCGCAGAAGAAGAGCTTGTCTGCGAGGAGATCATGATGGAGGCCTTCGCGAAATGACCCTGCGCGGCTGCATGATCGGAAACTCCCACGTGACCTGCATGGCGCAGGCCTGGGAAGAGATCGCTTCGTACCACCCCGAAATCGCGCTCACGTTCTTCGGTTCGCCAGGACAGACCCTGACGGGCACCGTTCTGGAAAACGGCTGCATCGTACCGGAAAGCGAAAAGATCCGCCGAACGTTCGAAATGATGGCCAAGCAGGATCGTATCGTTCTGAAAGACTACGATTTCTTCGTTCTCGTCGGGGCGCGGGCCGGTGTCGGGGTGGTCGCACAGATCCAACGGCTGTTCCAGCTTCGGGATCAGCCTAGCAGGGCCGGGGCACGCTACCTTGCCTCGGATGCCGCCTTCAGGGCAGCCCTGTGGGATTACTATGCGACGGGCGGCATCAGCCACGTCGCAGATCTTCTGCGCGCGGCAGATGTAGAAGCGCCGATCTTCTGCTTTTCCTCGCCCAACGCTGACATCCGGGTAAAGAAAATGGGGAACGCCTTCTCCGGGTTCTACGCAGAATATGCAGAGGCACCCGCACTTGCGCCCTTGACCCGGATGGAGACATGGCTGGCGCGACAGATGCGCGACCGTGGCCTGATCCCCCTGCCCCAGCCAGCCGAAACCGTCGTGGAAGACATCATGACGGAGAGCCGCTACTCCATCTACGCCGACACTTTGGCACGCGGCGAAACGCCCGATCAGGACGACGTGCGCCACATGAACGCCGATTACGGCAAACTCGCCCTGCGTGATCTCTTCGCGAAAATCCGCACTATGGGCCTTCAGCCCCTTGTCAGCGCCGCTTAGCGCCGAACCAACCAGGAGCGTCAACATGGCCCTTTGTTTCATCGGCAATTCCCACCTCGCCGCGGTCAAGCTCGGCTGGGAAGCCTTTGCCACGGCGAAGGATGCCGTCGAGCCTGCGTTCTTCGGATCGGCGCGCAACACGCTGCTCCACACCAGGATCGAAGCCGGAAGGCTGGTGCCGACGGACGATGTGGTGGAGCGCAATTTCAGATCCTCGGCCGGCCAGGATGCGGTCCCACTGTCGGATTTCGACGGCTTCGTCCTCATCGGGTCCACCCTGGGCCTGCGCAGCCTCGTGGCACTTTCGGCGCTGCACGCCCGCTTCGGAGAGGGAGCAGATACCCGCTTCCTCGCCTCCCGCGCGGCCATCGATGCCGCCTGCCACGATCTGCTGTTCCATTCGGCCTGCGGACATGTGGCACGCCTGCTGGTTTCAACCACCGACAAGCCGGTATGGATGGTGGATCGGCCCCAGCCAAGCGAGGAGCTTCTGGCCTCCGATCATCCGCAGGCGGCAGCCTACCGCGACATGGCCAGCGGCGAAGCGCGCGACAGGCTGGAGGCGATGCTGCAACGCTGGCGCGCCTCGGCGGAGGCGGAAGGCATGCGGACCCTCGCGCAACCGGCCGAAACGCTCGTGGACGGCTGGCTGACCCGGCAGGAGTTTGCCACCGGCGCCAAGGGCATCGACGGCCGCAAGGCCTACGATGCGGAGGATCATTTCCACATGAACGCGCGCTACGGAGCGGAACTGCTGCGCGCGATCTGGCCGGTGGTGTCGGAGAGCGCGCAGGCCACCCCAGAACCGGTAACGGCCTGATCATGCTTGGCTTCCCCGAACACGGCCTCGTGCTCCTTGCGGTTCCGAAGACAGGCACCACCGCGCTTCATGACGCCCTTGAAACCCACGCCCAGATCCGTCTCGTCCGGACGGGAACCGGCAAACACATGACATACCGGCGCTACGAGGAACTGCTCGCCCCTTTCATGCGTGCCTACGGCGGCGATCAGCCCTTGATCAGCGTCGCCGTGCTGCGCGAACCCATTCAATGGCTCAACAGCTGGTATCGGTTCCGCGCCCGCCTGAACCCGGAGCGCAACCCGGCCTCGACGGCCCGAATGAGCTTCAACGATTTCGTCGCCGACTACCTCCTCGATGACCGCCCACGGCACGCCGATCTCATGGCGCAGGCCGAGTATGTGCTCGCGGGGGACAGCTCACTCGGCGTGAGCCATCTCTACCGCTACGAAGCACTCCCCGCTGCCGCGCGCTTTCTCTCTCAGCGGCTGGGCCTGCCGCTGGACCTGGCGCGCACCAACGTTTCCCCAAGAGGGGACACGCAGCTGGATCCGGTGCTGGAGGCCCGATTTCGAGAGCGGCACGCGCAAGACTTCGCTCTTTACGATTCGGCCCGCAGCAGCTGAGCCGGCGCGCGTCAGCCCCCGGCCGCCTGCCCCGCCAGATCGTTCAGGATCGGGCAGTCCGGGCGGTCGTCGCCGTGGCAGCTGTTCACCAGGTGCGAAAGCGTGGCGTGCATCGCCTGAAGCTGGGTGATCTTCTCTTCGATCGCCGAGAGGTGCTGTTGCGCGATGGCCTTGACCTGCGCGCTTTCGCGGCTTTCGTCCTCGTAGAGGCTCAGCAGCACCCGGCAATCCTCGATCGAGAACCCCAGCGCGCGGGCACGCCCCAGGAAGATGAGCTTGTGCAGATCCGTCTCCCGGAAGGCGCGGTAGCCGTTGCTGCCGCGTTGCGGGCGCACGAGGCCGATGTCCTCGTAGTAGCGGATCGTCTTGGGCGGCAGCCCCGACCGGCTGGCGACTTCCCCGATGTTCATCCGTCCTCTCCCTTCCTCATTCCGCCGGCTGCGCCCGTGGCGCCGCCGTTCCGGCGGGCGTCTGCGTGGCGGGCTCGGCCAGCACAGGCGCCGTGCGGCGCAGGCGCAGCGCGTTGGTGAGCACCGAAACGGACGACAGCGCCATGGCCCCGGCCGCGAAGACGGGCGAGAGCAGGATGCCGAAGGACGGGTAGAGCACGCCCGCCGCCACCGGGATCAGCGCCACGTTGTAGCCGAAGGCCCAGGCGAGGTTCTCCCGGATGTTGCGCATCGTTCTGCGCGAGACATGCGCCGCGTTCACCACGCCGCGCAGATCCCCCGACATCAGCACCACGTCGGCGCTTTCGATGGCCACGTCGGTGCCGGTGCCGATGGCGATGCCCACGTCGGCGCGCGCCAGAGCGGGGGCGTCGTTGATGCCGTCGCCCACGAAGGCCAGCTTGCGCCCGCCTTTCGCCAATTCGTCCAGCGCCGCCACCTTGCCGTCGGGCAGAACGCCGGCGATCACCTCGTCGATGCCCACCTCGCGCGCGATGGCCTCCGCGGTCTCGCGCTTGTCGCCGGTGATCATGGCCACGTGGTAGCCCTCCGCCTTCAGGGCCGCGATGGCGGCGCGGCTGGAGGGTTTCACCGGATCGGCCACGGCGAGGACGGCGGCGAGCCTGCCGCCGATCGCGGCATAGAGCGCGGTGCGCCCCTTCGCGGCCAGCGCGGTTTCCGTGGCCCGAAGCGGGGTGATGTCGATTCCCTCCGCCTCCATCAGGCGATCGGCCCCCACCAGCACCTCGCGCCCGCCCACGTTGGCGGCCACTCCGTGCCCGGTGATCGAGCGGAAGGTTTCGGCCCTGGCAACGGGCACGCCCTCGGCGCGGGCGCCGCGCAGGATGGCCTCGGCCACCGGATGCTCCGAAAGCGCCTCCACGGCGGCGACCTTCTCCAGAACCTCGCCCCGCTCGAAGCCCTCGGCCGTCACCACGTCGGTCAGGGTCGGCCGGCCCTCGGTCACGGTGCCCGTCTTGTCCAGCGCCACCACTTCCACCTCGGAGAGCGCCTGCAGCGCGTCGCCCTTGCGGAACAGAACGCCCATCTCGGCCGCGCGCCCGGTGCCGACCATGATCGAGGTGGGCGTGGCCAGCCCCATGGCGCAGGGGCAGGCGATGATGAGCACCGAGACGCCTGCCACCAGCGCGAAGGTGAGCGCGGGATCGGGGCCGAACAGCAGCCACGCCAGCACGGTGAGGCCCGCGGCCAGCATGACGGCGGGGACGAACCAGAGCGTCACCTTGTCCACGAGCCCCTGGATCGGCAGCTTGGCGCCCTGCGCCTCTTCCACCATGCGGATGATCTGGGCCAGCGTCGTATCGGCGCCCACGCGGGTGGCGCGGAATTGCAGGCTGCCGGTGCCGTTCACCGTGCCGCCCGTCACCGTGTCGCCCGCCTGTTTCGCCACGGGCAGCGGCTCGCCCGTGATCATGCTTTCATCGACGTTGCCGGTGCCCGACAGCACCACGCCGTCGGTCGGCACCCGCGCGCCCGGGCGCAGCAGCACGGTATCGCCCACCGCCAGTTCGGCGGCGTCGATCTCGACGGGTTCGCCGCCGCGCAGCACCACTGCCCTGGGCGCCTGAAGGCCCAGAAGCGACTGGATCGCCGCACCGGTGCGCCCCTTGGCGCGGGCTTCCAGCCAGCGCCCGACGAGGATCAGCACCACGATCACCGCCGCCGCCTCGTAGTAGACCGCCCGTACGCCCTCGGGCAGCAGGCCCGGCAGGAAGGTGGCCACCACCGAGTAGCTCCACGCCGCGCCCGTGCCCACGGCCACGAGGCTGTTCATGTCGGGCGCGCCCTTCAGCAGCGCCGGGATGCCTTTGGCGAAGAACTGCCGGCCGGAGCCGAAGAGCACGAGAGAGGCCAGAACGAACTGGATCAGCCAGGAGGCCTGCATGCCGATGGTGCGGTGGATCAGGCCGTGGAAACCGGGAATCACGTGGGCGCCCATTTCGAGAATGAAGACGGGCAAGGCCAGCGCGGCGGCGAAGGCCACGCGCCGGGCCAGCGCCTGCGCTTCGGCGTCCTGCCGTTCGGCCCGGCTCCGCGCGGCATCGGCCTGCGCGATCCGCGCCGGGTAACCGGCCCGAGTCGCCGCCTCGGCGATGCGCTCGGGCGAAAGCGCGCCCTCGAGGTAGCGCACGCGGGCTGTCTCGGCGGCGAGGTTCACCGCCACATCCACCACGCCGGGCAGCGCCGCCAGCGCCTTTTCAACCCGCCCCACGCAGGAGGCGCAGGACATCGAGGAAATGCTCAGAACCACCTCGGCCGTGCGCGCCGGATATCCAAGCGCATCAATGGCTTGCACGGCACTCCTCACGTCATCTGCATCGCCTGCCCGCAGGCGGGCCGTCTCCGTGGCGAGGTTCACCGAAACCTCGCTCACCCCCTCCAACTCCTGCAGCCGTTTCTGCACGCGCCCCACACAGGAGGCGCAGGACATGCCGTCGATGCCGAAGGAAATCGCGTATGTGTCGCCCATTTCATGGCCCCATCTGGATCGGTTTGCCCTCCACATAAGGCTTCCAGTTACTGGAAACTCAAGGGGCCACGCCGCGAAACTGCTCCCCCGGCCCCCGCCCGCCTCGGCGTATTGCCGCACCGGCCGCCACCGCGGCCTGACCGCGCCTGAATGACCTGTGAATGGACGCAGCCGCCCCGGGGTGCTAGCAATTGGGCAGACCCAACGCATGTGAGCAGGTAGCCCCCCATGAAGACTGCGAAATTCCTGATCCCCGGCCTCGTGGCCGCCCTGGCTGGATGCAACGTGCAAACCTCGTCGCCTTCGGCCGGCGGCGCGGCAAGCGGCTACAAGCCCGCCTCCGAACAGGTGCGCGAACTGGCCGCGCCCAACCAGAACCTCGATGCCGTGCGCGTGGATCCGGAAGACGGCTGCTACTGGTTCCTCTACGCAGGACCCGTCGAAACCACCTGGCTGCCGCTGAAGACGACCGCCGGCAACCCGATCTGCACCGGCGCCGCCGCCACGAGCTGACGCGCCCAGCGCCCTCTACGCATCAAGAAACGCTCCCACGCTGCGGGAGCGTTTCTTCATTCAGGCAATCCGGAGGCCGCTCAGGCCGGCACAGCGGCATGATGGCGGCAAGGCGGCGCCGGCTCAGGCCTCCCCGAGGGGGCGTTCGGCCGGGTAGAGCGTGGCCATGGAGCCCACCGCCACGTTCTCGTAGAGCCCGATGATATGGGCCATCACCATCCGCACGCAGCCCGAGCTTGCACGGCTGCCGATGGAGCGCGGAAGCGGCGTGCCGTGGATGCGCAAGTAGGTGTCGCGGTTGCCGGTATAGAGATAGAAGGCGCGGCTGCCGAGCGGGTTGTTGGGGCCGCCGTCCATGCCGTCGGCGAATTCCGCATACTGCGGATCGCGCTCGATCATGGCGTCGGTGGGCCGCCACGTGGGCCATTTCGCCTTGCGCCCGATGCGGTAGCGGCCGGGCTCGTAGAGATTGCCGCGGGCGATGGCCACGCCGTAGCGCATGGCCGTGCCGCCGCCGGGTTCGATGTGATAGAGGTAGCGCGCCACCGCATCCACGTGGATGTCGCCCGGCGTCAGCCCCGGATTGGCCTCGACCCGTTGCGGCAGGAAGCGCGGATGGAAGCCCCAGGGGTTCGTGGTGGCCGGATCGTAATTGGGCGGCGTCACCTGCGCGTCCCATGTGTTCCACATGCTGGGCGGAGAGGTCGGCGCGGCGGCGGCCGGCGGCGCGATGGGGCCGGAGAACAGGAGGGCGGACCCGATCACGAAGTGGCGGCGCGTCAGTTCTGGCATCTCCAAATTCCTTTCGGCACGGTTTCGGATCGCGAAGGCTCGCTCCCCGTCATAGCAAACTGCCCGAAGAACACTAATCCCCCGGCCTTCACTTTTTCGCGCGTTTTCCGGCGTCAGGCAATCCGAGAAACGCCCTGCCCCCCGCCCGGCGCCAGCCAGTCCAGCACCGCGCGCACCGCCTCGGGCAAGGCGCGCGCCCCGCTCCAGTTCCAATAGGCCGAGGTGGATTTGTAGGGCAGCGCGAGATGGGTGCCGATATGCGGCGCCAGCGCGCTTTCGGGCAGGATGCAGAGCCCGGCCTGCCGCAGGGCCTCGCGTTCGTGCCGCAGGGCGGTGGCGGTGGCGCGCGTCAGAAGGCCCGGCCCGGTGCGCGCCCAGGTATTGTCGCGCTCGCGGGCCAGCAGGGAGCGCATCGCCATCTCGACCGCGAGATGCAGCACCGGATGGCCGGGGCTGGCAATGATGACGTTGTTGGCGAGGGCGCCGTGCGGCTCGCGGAACAGGATGCAGCCGCTGCGCCCGGCCAGCAGCGGCGCCAGAGGGCCGACCCGGCGGTCGTCGGCATCGGCGTAGAGCCCGCCGTGCTTCAACAGTACGCAGAGCCGCAGGAAATCGGCCGCCTCCGCCCCTTTTTCCGCCAGCCGGAAGGCGCGCAGGTGGAGCGGGCCGAACTGGGCCTTCAGGAATTCCATCGCCGTGGCCTGCGTCAAGCGCTCGTAGGCGAAGCCCTCTTCCCGGAAGGCTTCCATCACTGCCGCTACGTCCGGCGGCGGCGTGGGGGCGTCCCAGAATTGCCAGATGCGGCGCGGGATCTCGGCTTCGCCGTCGAAAGGCCGCCCGCCGCGCCGCTCCATCCAGCGCGCGACGACGCCGCGCGCCGGATGCACGAAGGTGGTGTAGCGCTCCTGCGCCGGGTGCCCCTTGGCGATACGCAACTCGTTGAGCTGCGCGCCCAGAAGCGAGCTCTGGAAATGCGCCTGCGCAAGGCTCTGCGCGCCCAGCGTCTGCCGCCAGGCGGCGGCGAATGTCTCCGCTGCGGGCAGATCCCCCCGCGCCAGCGCGATCCGCAGGGCCTCCGTGAAGGCCCCCGGCGACGGAGCCACCGCGGCCGCCGCGGCGGCTTCGCGCTGGGCGGCGCGCGGATCCCCCTCTCGCAGCAGAAGCTGGGCGCGCAGGGCGTGAAGCCGCTCCTGCGGCACGCGGCCCGTAAGCGATTGGATGGCGGCACGCGCGCCGGCGAGATCCCCGATCCGCAGGCTCGTCTCGGCCAGCATCACGCCGAACTCCGCGTGCCCGGGCCAGGCCCGGACGCAGGCCCGCAGGTAGCGTTGGGCAAGGCACCGCTGCCCGGCCCCGATCAGCAGGCGCGCCCGCTGGGCCGTGTCACGCCTGGAGCCGGCGACGGGCATCGTGCGCCGCGACTGGCGCAAGGCCTCGATCGGCCCGTCGAGCCATGTCGTGACTTCGGTTGCGAAGCCCTTGCGCTCCGGCGCGGGCATGCGCGCCGAAAGCGCCTGCGCAAGCGATCCGGCGAGGGCGGGGTCCGAAAGCGCCGCGACGCTGCGCACGACGGGCCCGGCGGCGGCCCGCGAGACCACCGGCGCGCGCAGGAGACCGTCCAGCGCCGCGGCGGCCAGATCGGGGCGATCCAGCGCAAGCGCGAGGCGAAAGGCCCGCCCCAACGCCTCGCCCGCCGCGCCCTCCATCGATCGGGCGAAACCTTCAAGCCACGCCACGGCCTGCTCAGGTTCTCCGGCATCCAGCGCCAACTCGCAGAGGCGCAGTCGCAGAACGGCCAGAGCGCCGCCCGTGCCCGGCTCCGCGGCGGTCTGCACCGCAGCCGCGAGCCGCGTGCGGGCCTCCTGCATCCGGCCCTGCCGGCTCAGGGCCTTCTCCAAGCCGAGCAGCGCGTTGAGATGGAGCGGCGCCCCTTCCAGCACCTGTGCGCAGAGACGCTCGGACTCACCCGCCCGCCCCGCTTCCAACGCATGGCGCGCCTGTGCGAGCCGGACGGCCGGCAGGGCCGGAAACCTGTCTGCAATCCGCGCCAGCGTCTGCGCCGCCGCCTCTTCGCGCCCGGCCTGAACGAGCGCCCAGTGATGGCGCATCTGCACCTTGTGCTCCGCCGGGAAACGCGCGGCCGCGCGCTCCGCGGCCCGAAGCGCGGCCTCCACCTCGCCCGCGCCCGCCCAGGCATCAACGAGGTTCACATGCACCGAAACGGCTTCGGGATCGCGGGCCATCTGCGTTTCGAAACAGGCGGCCGCCTCCCGAAACCGCCCCAAGCGCATCAGGCCGAGGGCATATTCCCGCTCGATGTCCGCCTCGAACGCCCCCGCCGCGCGCAGCTTCTCGAGCGTGGCGAAAGCGGCGTGCCAATCGGGCCCCCGCAGGCCGGCGCGGCAGGCTTTCAGCTTCAGTTCCCGGCAAGGACCGCAGGCTGCTTCCGCCCTGGCGAGGTGCCTGGCGGCCTGCGCCGCATCCGCCGCCTGCAACGCCAGATCGACGCGCAGCAGCCAGAGCGGCAGGTTGTCGGGTAAGGCGCCGAGGCCCGCCTCCAGCACACGCTCGGCCTCGGCAAACCTCTGGCTTTCGATCAGCAGGCGGGCCAGTCTTTCGCGCGCGGCAGCGGGCGCGCCACCGCTGTGCAGAAGGCCCTCCAACGCGGCCGCCGCGGCGGTGAGATCGCCCGATCGGCGCAGGAGCGCCGCCTGCCGCATGGCCAGTTCCGGACTGCCGGAGAGCGGGGCGGGCGCCCGCGCGATAAGGGCCTGCGCCTCTTCGAACCCGCCCGCGGCGATCAGGCGATCCAGCAGCCCGAGCCTGGACCAGGAGTTGCCGGGTTCCACCTCCAGAACGCTGCGGTGGAGCCGCATGACGAGGCGGTCCTCGCCGAGAGCATTGAGCGCCTTGGCCAGACCGAGCCGCGTTTTCACAGGCGCGCCGCAAGCGATCGCCGCGCGCCCGGCCCGCCGCAGCCCGCGCCGCAAGCGGGTTTGCCAGTCGCTCTCGGCATCGGGCAAATCGTCAGCCTCTCGCGCAACCGCAGCGCGGGCCTTTGCCAGCCCGACCCCGTTGAGCGCCTGCGCCACACCGGACCGCACCGGGGCGTCTTTCTCGGCCAGCCTGCGGGTTTCCAGCACGGCGGCGGCGGCCAGCAGCGGTGGCGTCAGCTCCGCCACGTCTCCGCCCCTGCCCTGCACGCGCGCCCCTTGCCGCTACGCCGCGGCGTGCCGCGCGAGCCGGTCCCGGATGGCGGGCGGCACGAGCCGGGCGGAGGAGACGCGCGGCACGTCCATCTCGCGGATCACCGCCTCCTCGCCGTAGAGCGCGAGGTATTCGGCGAAATTGTCGAACCGGCGGCGGGTCACGTAATCCACGTAGGTTTCGGCCGGGGCGCCGTGGGCGAGGATCACGTCATGGGCCTCGGTCTCGACGTGGTAGTAGGTGACGCGATCCGGCAGCTCCGCCATCGGCACCCAGTCGATGGACGCCCCGTTCACCAGCGCGCTGGCGTTGATCGCGAAGCCGTCGATCATCAGGGCGTGATCGCCCGTCACCGTCAGATCGGCCCGCGGCAGCCCGCCCCCGAGCGCACCGGCCCGGATCCGGACGGGGCAGAAGCGCTCCGCCGGCGTGAAGATCTTGTGCACCGTCTGCCGCCCGATCCATTTCACCGCCACCTGCCGCCCGTCCGCCGTGGTGACCAGATCGCCGATTTTCAGTTCCTCCACCGCGCAGACACCCTCGGGCGTGGCGATCAGGGTGCCGGCGGCAAAGCAGACGGTGAAATCGCTATTATCGACGTCATCCACGTTGACGGTCTTGCTCAAGCCACTGCCGAAGGAGGTGGAGGAGTCTTCCGGGCTGAAGAAGAACCCAAAGTCGGTATTGTTCGTGTCTTCAAGCACGACATAGGTGATCCCGCCCTCTGTGTAAGTGCCGAAGTAGTCGAGCGTGACTTTCTGGCCGAGCGAATACGGGGCGCTCGGAAAAGCGTCGAGGATCTCCTGCGTGATCGTGAACTGGAAGGAATCGTTGGAATCGAACACCGTGTCCCCGGCACCGTCTCCGTCATTGAGGGTTCCGGGGTGATCCAGGAAAGCGTCATTATCAAAGGAAAAGTTGGTACTACCGCCATCACGGTCGTAGAAGATCACGGACTGAAAATCGAACTCCGCCATAACACTAACTCCACAAATGCCCTTTGCGCCGAAGTGGCGCTCACACCTCCGTCAACTCTAGCGGACATCCGCCTCGAAACAAGAAATACTCCGCTTTCCGCCCGATCCAGCCAGAACACGCCCGGCACTCCGCTCAATCCGTGAGCGCAGCCCGGCCCGGGCCTGCATCGCCTCGCCGGACGCGGGCGGAAACGGACGAAGCCCCCCGGCGCGAGACGGCCGTTTTTTTTTCATAACCGTTGGATTGCAACAGTGTCACTAGGTGCCACCGTGAACCAATGAAACCCGGGTCTGCTTGGAGGGTAGGCTGGTGGGTAGGGAAATGGCCCGAAAGCTGGAGCTTTAAAAAAACATAGTAGTAACGCTGGAAATTGGTGCCCCCACACGGGCTGCGTCCAACAAACCAAACCCAAAAAATTCCTATAATATCAACAGTATACGCCCAGCGCTCTTCCCGAGTGTGTACGTATGCGGGGCCGTTTTGTGGACCCGCAAAGGTGAGCCTAGAGGGGGGCTAGAGGGGACGTCAAGCCAATGGCAAGCCATTCACTTCTCAAAAACCATTCGCGTTGCTGCGAACGTAAAAACGCTTGTCGTTTCTTAGTGTGGTAAGCGATGCTTCTGAACATGGCTCATGAGATACTGTCTGAAAACGAAACACCTTTAAGCGCCACGATCGACATCGAAGATGGTGCTATTACACTACACAGCCGTGGGGGGACGATTGGCAGCAGCAACGAAAGAAACCGCGACTATGCGGATGCACTGCGCCTCATTTTAGCGCGAATGTTGAATGCCAACGTGGATTTGTTGGGTATATGGGTGGACAGCGCACCAACGCGAAATCTTTCGCCCGCCGATCGACTCATTTTGGCACCCGGTGAGTTTGACGGACCTTTCGAAAGCCTTTTTACTCTGTTGAGTCGGCGCATGCAGAAGGTTGGACGTTCGTCAACTGCCCGAACAGCAAGGGGAAACTCGAACAAGCGCATCCGAATAGAGGTCGCAAATCTTCGCAAGGCTGATTTGGGGCGCATTCTAAGCGCAAGAGAAGTTTCTCAGGGAAAATCTCAGCGAGGTCGTCTTTCAGCTGAGGTTCTGAACAGGGTAACAGCAGACTTTGTGCGCCAAGCTGTTTTCGACACGATAGACAGTGGACCTGACCCTGCATTTGGCGAGTCGCGTGAATACGATCTGATCGCAGGTGAAGGAGTAAGGTTGCCTCCCAAAGCGGTATTCGGTCGCGCAGCAAGCTTGGCACTTGGGTTTCGAGTTCTTCCTCGACACTTTTCGGCAGGTGAGGGAGAGCTGAGCTTCAAAATACTTAGAGCAGCTGGCTTTCAAATTGTCCCCAAAGGGCAAGCCGAGCCTGAGGCTAGAGAGTTGTCCCGAGAGGACCTCTTTTGGGCTGAAGGCGATTTAAAGCGGGTCAGTCACCTCAAAAAAGAACGCGCCAGAGGCCTTGCGGCGGCAAAGCGTGCAGCTTTCAAGCGCGAGCACGGCAGGCTCTTCTGTGAGAGATGTGGAATAGACCCTGTAGCCCAATATGACGGCCCGGAAGGAGAAGCGTGTATCGAAGTGCACCATGCTGTTGCGCCTGTCGCGGAGATGAACCCCGGACATCGAACAAGTCTTAATGACCTTCAATGCTTGTGCGCAAACTGCCATCGGGTTGTCCACAAACTCATGGACTAGGACAGTTTGGGATTCTGGCTCCTTTAGTGTTCGCTATTTTATTTTTGGCGTAGAAATTCGACAGCCAGAGATGAGAAGGGAAGCTCTCGCTGCTCCCCCGTGGGGGGCCAGGTTCTCGGTTGTAGCCGAAGACAAGCAGCACCGATCGTAACGCCCACAACCAACGTTGAATTTTGCAACATATCTGCGATAGGCCTTCCACAACACCAAGTGGAGGGCCTCTTTCATGAAGCGATACGTGATCTACAGGCGAGTGAGTACCACCGACCAAGGCAAGCATGGCCACGGTATTGACGCGCAGAAGCGGGACATCGCGCTGTTCCTCCAGAACTTCTCGGAGGAGCCGTTCGAGGTGGTCAAGGAGTTCGAGGACCACTTGAGCGGCAAGACTGCAGATAGACCTGAACTGGCAAAAGCCTTGGAGATGGTCAGGAAGACCGGAGCCGAATTGCTCGTCGCCAAGTTGGACCGACTGAGCCGCAAGGTGTCCTTCATCGCGACCCTTATGGATGATCCCAAGGTCAAACTGCGTGTCGCCTCTATGCCCCAAGCGGACATCTTCCAGCTTCACATCTACGCAGCCCTCGCAGAGCAGGAACGCGAGTTTATTTCTGCCCGTACCAAGGCGGCGCTTGCTGAGGCCAAGGTCAAGGGGAAGAAGCTGGGAGGACTGCGCCCTAGGACAGAGGCGCGGAACAAGGCCCTACAGGTCAACGCGAAGGCGAGGGCCGAAAGGGTGGCCGGGGTAGTGCTGCCGTTGCGGGCACAGGGGGTGTCCCTGCGGAAGATTGCGGAAGCGTTGAACACCTCTGGGGTGCCAACTGCTCGCGGCGGCTCATGGCAGGCATCACAGGTGAAGCGGGTTCTCGAGCGGCTGGAAGGCGGGGGCTGACTCCTCACCTTCTCACAATTCACCCACACCATAGGATGAAGGAGACTGCCCTGAGCGGTTCCCCGAGGTGAGACGATACGGCCACCCGAGGTTGCCAAGCTGAGACGGGCATTCCCTGACATCCACCCGCCCTTCATGTGGCATTCTCTGAGCGGTCGCAGTCTCGAGGGCCTTAACTGGCCCTTGAGGCAGTCCGCTCGCGCGGATGTTGAAGGAGGGGCCTCGTCTATTGTTTTCGCATCTTCTCATACACCACCCACCTGCCCTGCCCGCTGAGGTGCCCACCAAGTCCCCCCGTCGACTGCCCGCAAAGCGTTAATCCGCCCTACGTATACGAAGTAGAACCGTTAAGGTGACCCATTGATTTGCTCCGGCTTCGCCTTCGCCAAGAAGAAGCCGACATGCGAACATGCCCCATTTGGGTGAACCCTAAGCCTGTCCAGTTACGCTGAATGAAACCTTAGCAAACAGCTTAGGGGTGCAGACCCACTGCCGCTTGTCGCGGCGACGAAATGGACCCTCGGGTGCCCGCTAAGGTGACATCTCCATCATGGGTCTCCAAGGACGAAGTCCCCCCTAGGTGCACCCCCAGTTTCCCAATTAACACACACCCTTAGTTGGAGTGTCCGTCTTCGACGATCACGACACTCACCCGCATCACAGCCCACGAAGGAACCCTACCCATGCTCGATTCGTCGAACCTAAAGGTGTGCCCGAAGTGCAACCAAGGCTTTGAGCCTCGCCGCACCAACCAGACCTATTGCTCTCGCGACTGCCAGAAGAAAGCCTCCCGGAACACCTCTCAGGGCGACCGGAGTGCCGAGTACCGTGCGATGAGCGATGCGCATTACAGCCGCGCGGAAGACCTCTTCCACATGGTCTACTCGGCCCCACCCTGCGAACGCCTTGGGGTGATGAAAGACATCCTAGAACATGTTCCCCATGATGCTGGCCTTAGGCGCATCCTCTGTGACCCTCAGCTTCTCCGTGACGTGCCCCGTGCGGATGGCCGCAAGAACATAGCGAAGGCAGCCAACTCCTACACCCAGATGTTCTTCGGTGTCTCGATAAAGACCTACATCCGGGAAGTGCAGAGCGGCAAAGACGTCGAAGGGGTGGAGGTGAACCGGCAGGTGAACTGTGGGCCTGTGCCTCGAATTGGCCGCAGGCTGACCCGCGCGAATGTCCACTGTTGGCACAAACCGGTTCAATCGAACGCCGCAGCAAGTGTTGCTGACTACCAACACGCATTACAGGAGCACCTCCTTCGCCTCCAGCACCTCCTTTAAGGCGAAAAGGCACGATCAACGCGAGGCACCGTCCAGCGACCCTCCCAGGTCCTCCGCAAGGTAGAGTTTTTGCGGGCGCTTCGAGGTGCCCCTGCGGCGACTGACGGTGAGCGTGAAGCTGCTCCCCAGGCACCAGTATCCAAACCTTAGATCGCCCCCCGTCCGTTCTCCCACGGGGCCTTCTGCATGCCCGAAAGGCAGACACCATGAATAGCAATCCCACCAACGACAGCATCCGCATCGACCTTGATCATGTCCGGGTCTACCGCAACACCAGCGAATACCGGAGCAAGCAACGTGCGCGGTCATCGCTTGGCCACGAGATCACAGGCGATGGGCCACTGGTCTCAAAGCTGGCAGCCGTTCTTCGCGAGGAAAACCCCGAGTTTGATGGCCTCCTCGAAGTCTACCGGGGGAGCACCCTCTGCTTCATCCCGACCCCCCTTAAATCGGCCTTTCGCAAGGGCCTTCCCCCAAAACATCTCCGCAAGGTAAATTCATGACCAAGTGCAAGCACACCGCATACACCCGCCCCGCCAAAACCAACGCCGCCTCCGTAGGCGAACGGGGCCGCTCCCGCTGGGCACGCCACCTCCGCAAGAAGGTTTTCAACAGCGTCCCTCCGATGGAGTTCATCATTCAAGAGGAGGCAGGGGTCGCGGCAGCAGTTCGCCGACAGCGCAACTCCACCTCCCGATTCCGCCGATTGGAGGAGCGCCCCCGCTGGTCCACCATACAACTGCGCATCGAGCAGGTGGCCACCGTGGAACTTCTCCAAGCGCGGCACCTCAAGGCCACCGGAAAGGAAATATCAAAGGCCGAAGCAGTAGCTGCCCTGATGTCCGAGGGTCTCGACCGCATCCTTGCTCACGCTGACTTCGGTGGCACGACCGCTGCCGCTGATGATGCCCCGATGGACTGACGCCCTCTTTCGTTTCACCGACAACCCCACACCGCAATCAAGGAAAACCACATGACCGAATGGATCAACGCCGCAGGAACTCCCGAAAGCTCTATTTCAACTCTCGCTTCCAGCGACCAACCGCCCAACGCCCACGCAAATGCTGTTGCCGGCAACGGTGGCGGCTGGGAAAGCTCCAGCAGCGGTGGCACCACCAGCAACCCCTCCGTATCCCATCAAGCCCGTGCTAACGACGATGAAAGCGGGGGGCTGATGGCAACCGTCCGATCTCCTGCGGGAAGCCCGATCATGGCACGCTCGCCGGGGCCGAAAGACATCATCATGTTTCGCGGGGTGGGCATCCCCTTGGACGTGGCCGCAAGTATTCCCGAGGTTCCTATCCACCGGAACGCCGACGGGAGCTTCTCCGACACAACACCGCAAGCGACCCTCAAAGACCCCACCGAGGGCGTGCGACCTGCTACCCAAGAGACCCACGAGGAAAGCGAAGAGCAGCCCGAGGGGGTCACCTTCGGCGAGGCCGGGGAGGCAGCCCTAAGTGAACTTATGACCACCCAGCAACCGGGCAACCTCTACCGGACCCTCGACAGCATCCTCCAGACTGGAGACGTCGACGCGATGACCATGGAACGTATGTCCTCCACCGCCGGAGTAGAACCGGGCCAGATGTTCGAGCAGATCAACGCGGTTTGGCAGGGTGCCCACGAAGCTGGCGCGGAAGTTCTGGCAGAGGCGGGGATCGAAGACGATGAGGCGTTCCAAGCCTTCGTCACCAGCGACCTGAAACGCAAGGCAGACTTCAAAGAGGCAGCCCGAAACATGTTCCTTCACGGGAAGCCGGAGGGCCTCCGCTCGATGGCAGAAAACTATCTCCCCGCCATGGACCGATACGAAGGTGCTCGCGTTAAGGAAATGCTGACGGAGGCGGGATGGCAGTATGCTGAAAAGCCCGATGGTGGCCTTAATGTCCTCGTTAGCGGCGTCCCTGTGTCTTGGGAGGTCGCGGTGAAGCAACGCATCATCACGTTCTCTCGCGGCTAGATAAAACCCCGGGAAAGCCCCCCTTCCCATCGTGGGTAGGGGGAACCCCCAACGAACACCGAGAAGGTACCTAAATGACGACTTTTTACGAGCCTGACGCCGAAGACGGCGAGGAGGAGACCCAGCACTTTAACCCTAGGTGCAACCAAGCTACCTACCCCGGCGGCTACCTCAACGGCGCTCCTCCGTCCTCAGCCGAGGTTGCTGAGCGAGAGCAAGCCAGATACGCCGCCCGACAAGCAGCCGAAGAGGCATACCGGCAAGCGCTGGCCGAGCAGAAAGCCGAGACGGCAGAGAGCCAAGCATGACCTCGTCAGTCAGCTTTCGCGGTCGATATGGCTAAGCCTTCACTTTCTTCAACAGCTTTGAGCGCCCTCAGCGCGACTGCAAGAAGGCCCTCTTCGCCCCCATAGGTCTCCCCAATGTTGGAAGGAGCGTGACCGAGGACGATATCTTGAGACACCTTGTCCACACCTGCTATCCGCATCCTGTCTTTCAGGCCGTGACGTAGCGAGTGAACCTTGTGGCGCTTGTCGGTGGTGAACTTCCGCAGGTGCTTCATGAGGGCCGCCGAAGCTGCATCAGCGCCCCTTTCACGGGCATAACGAGGGAAGAGGAAAGTGCCACCCTCGGCGGCCTCGGTGGCTTCTCTAGCGGCCTCCAGTGCATCACCCAAAAGGGGCACCGAACGGATACTGGACTGGGTCTTAAGGCGACGTACTTCGTTCCACTGTATGCGTATACAGGGCGTGGCACCTTCAAGGACAACGTCTTCAACGCGAAGGCCCGTGACTTCACCAAGGCGACAGCCCGTCCCCGTCAAAATGCGCCAAATCAGGTAGAGTTCGCCCGTGAGCTTCGAACGAATGGCAAGCTCGATCTTCGGAGGCAGAGGGGCGACCTTGTCACGTGCTGCAACCTTTCGACCTTCAGCCGATGCTAGACCCTCGACAGGCAAGCGGTCGAAGGGATTCACCAAGTCAAGGAGGCCAAGTTCGCGAGAGCCATACGAGACCACTGTCCGAAGGAGGCCAAGTTCTCGTTTCACAGATGAAGGGGCCACCGCGCCACCGCCAAGCTTCTCCCGAGCGAGCATGTGATCGCGTACCTTGCGGGCATGTTCACGTGTAATGGAGGCCAACGGTGTTGCTGCCGAGAGGCCACCGTCTTCAGCCATACGCATCACCCTCTCAAGACGCACCATTGCGCCGCGATGCTCTGCCCCTAGACCGCCCCCGAGTTTCTCCTTCACGTAGACCTCACGGGCATCTTCGAGTGTCAACGGCGGGGGAGAACGTTCAGGGTCCATCAGGGCTTGCACCACCAGCGGTGACCGACCAAGCGAAGCCATGCTCTCAGCCGCCACTTCCCTAGCGTCATCACCGTCGAGGCCCACGACACCCGAGGCCACCTCATCGGCTTCCCTAAGGGCTTCCTCCCATGCTGCCCGAGGTGTCAGCTTCTTGCGGGGAGCCTTGACAGCCGCGACCTCCCGCTCGAACTCAGCTTCGACCAGAGCATAGCAGCGCATGAGGTCAGCGTCCGACCGGGCCTTAATTACCCGTTTCCATTCGCCCTTGCCCAACGCTGCCTTGGCTGCTTCGGGGACTCGCCGCCGGTATTCCCAGCGCCCTTGCCCAAGTTCTGACAGACCTCTCAACTTCATCATCACGCCCATAGTGTGGACCTCCTGTGGACCTAAATGTGGACCCGAGAAGGCAGCTACCAGCCTGTTTTCGTTGACAATAAGGTGGATCGCAAGAGTTGTTGGTGCCCCCACACGGACTCGAACCGCGGACCCACTGATTACAAATCAGTTGCTCTACCAGCTGAGCTATAGGGGCGACGGGGCCGATTTACGCGTTGGGGGCTGTCGGCGCAAGCGTGTTTTTGCTGCCCTAGCGGCTTGCCCGCGCCAGCAGCAGCACCGCCGCCAGTCCCACGCCGATCACCAGGATCGCGGCCGGGGCGGCGTCGCCGAGGTTTTCGAGCGAGGCCTGCTCGTAGACGCGCGTGGCCAGAGTGTTGTAGTTGAAGGGGCGCAGCAGCAGCGTGGCGGGCAGCTCCTTCACGCAGTCCACGAAGACGAGCAGGAGCGCGGCCCCGACGGAGCTGCGCATCAGCGGCGCGTAGACCTCGCGCAGCGCGCCCCCGGCCGTGCGCCCCAGCGAGCGCGCCGCCAGCGGCAGGTTGGGCGCCACCCGCCCCATCGCGCCGTCCACCGCGCCCTGCGCGATGGCGAAGAAGCGCACGAAATAGGCGAAGACCACCGCGAAGGCCGTCCCGGTCAGCAGGAGCCCCGGATCATGGCCCGTCAGGGCGAGGATGCCGTCGGCGAGCCGGTTGTCGAGCTGCGCCAGCGGGATCAGGATCCCGACGCCCAGCACCGCCCCCGGCGCGGCATATCCGATGGTGGTGACGGGCAGCAGCAGCCGCGGCAGCCGCGCGCCGCTGAGGCGCACGCCATAGACCATGAACACCGCCGCAAGGACGGTTGCCGCCGCCGCGGTGCCGCCCACGAAGAGCGTGTTCAGCAGGGCCTCGATCAGCCCCGGATCCGCCCAGCGCTCGGCGTTGGCGATGGCGTGATCGAGGATCACCGCCGCGGGGAAGACGAAACCGAAGAGGAACGGCAGCGCGCAGAACACCGTTGCCGCCCAGCCGCGCCAGCCCGTGAGGGGCGCGGGCTGAACGGGGCGCTGGCCCCGGCTGGTGGTATAGTAGCGGCTGCGGCGCCGGCCCGCCTTCTCCAGCGTCACCAGCAGCATGACCAGCAGCAGCACGACGCCCGCCAATTGGGCCGCGCCCCCGGCATTGTTGGATTCGAGCCAGACGGAAAAGATGCCGGTGGTGAGCGTCTGGACCGCGAAGTAGTCCATCGTCCCGAAATCGGCCACCGTCTCCATCATCGCGATGGCCGCACCGGCGGCGATGGCGGGGCGCGCCATCGGCAGCCCCAGCTTGAAGAACCGCCGCCAGGGCCCGGCGCCCAGCGCGCGGGCCACCTCGTAGGAACTGCCCGACTGCTCCCGGAAGGCGGCGCGCGACAGCAGGTACACGTAGGGCGCAAGCGCCGCCGAGAGCACGAGGATGGCGAAGCCTTCCGAACGCACCTCGGGGAACCAGTAGTCCCGTGCCGTCTGCCAACCGAACAGCCCGCGCAGCGCCGTCTGCAGCGGGCCGGCGTATTCGAGGAAATCCACCAGCGCATAGGCGCCCACATAGGCCGGGATCGCCAGCGGCAGCAGGAGCAGCCACTCCAGGTAGCGCGCGGCCGGGAAGCGATACATCGTCAGCAGCCAGGCGCAGGACGCGCCCACCACCGCCGTGATCGCGCCGACCGAAACGGCCATCACGAATGTCGTCTTGAGATAGCGCGGCAGGGTGGTGGCCATCATGTGCGGCCAGATGTTCTCGCTCGGGTTGAAGGCGATCCAGACCACCGCGAGGATCGGCGCGAGCACCAGCGCCGCCACGATCACCGCCCCCACGGACCAGGGGCTCACGCGGCGCCTGCGCGCGCCGGGGGCTGTCGGGAGGGCTGAGGAGTCGGTCATGTCTGCGGCCTATCGGAAACCGGTTTAAGTGTCCAGATTTCCGCGTATATACTGGGGCGAACCAGGAAAGAAGAAGCGGACGCAGACGCCCATGCAGGTAGCCATACACCTCGGCGCTCACTCCACGGACGGTGATCGCCTGATCAAGGGAATGCTGAAGAACCGGGATATTCTCGGCGAACAGGGCATCGTGGCCCCTGCCCCCACCCGCTACCGCTCCCTGATCCGCGAAACGATGCAGGCGCTCAACAACGCCCGCCCCACAGAGGACGCTCAGCAGGCGCTGTTCGACGATCTGGTGGAGGACGAAGGCGCCACGCGGCTGCTGCTGTCGAACGAGCATTTCATCTGCGTCCAGCAGAAGGTGCTGGAGCATGGCACGCTCTATGCCCGCGCCGGCGAGAAGATCGCGGGGCTGACGAACCTCTTCTACGGGCACGAGGTCGAGTTCTTCCTCGCCATCGCCAACCCGGCCACCTTCCTGCCCACGATCGCCGCGCGCGTGAAGAACAAGAGCTTCGCCCAGTGGTATGGCATGACGGATGCCACCGCGCTGCGCTGGTCCGACGTGATCGCCCGGATCCGGGCCGCCAACCCCTCCGCCCCGCTCACCGTCTGGTGCAACGAGGACACCCCGCTGATCTGGCCGCAGGTCATGCGCGAATTCGCCGGCGTGGATCACGGCGTCGAATTCGTCGGGCGCTACGAGGTGCTGGCCCAGATCATGAAGAAGGAGGGCATGAAGCGCTTCAAGGAGTATATCGAGGCCCATCCGCCGGTGACGGAAGTCCACCTGCGCCGGGTGATGGCGGCTTTCCTCGACAAATACGCCATAGAGGACGCGATCGAGGTGGAACTCGACCTGCCCGGCTGGACGGAAGACTACGTGGACCACCTCTCCGATCTCTACGAGGAAGACGTGGAACTGATCGCACGCATGCCCGGCGTGACCTTCATCGCACCGTGATGTTCAGGGCAGCGCCGTGTGCACCACGAGCCTGAAGCCTTCCTCGGGCTTCGGCGGAGCGTAGTGTTTCGTGAACCGGCGGAACTGGGCCTCGGTGGCCGCGAAGGGATGCGCACCGCCGGCGTTGCGGGCCTTGAGCCGGGCGAGGCAGAGATCGTCCGGCGCCTCGATCACATGCATCCGGTGCGCGGCGCCGGAATCTTCGAGCAGGCGGGCCATCCAGGCGCGCTGCTCCTCGGTATTTGCGGGGAAATCCATCACCACCGATACGCCGGCCCGCAGCAGGCCGACCACGTGGGGCCCGATGGCTCCGCGCAGCAAGGCCGCGCAGCGCAGGTAGTCGGCCCCCGTCCGCATCTGCTCGGAAAACAGGGCGGCGAGCCATTCGTCTTCCGACAGTCGCACCGTCGCGGGGGCCTCGGCGAGATGGCGGGCCAGCGTGGATTTGCCGGAGGCGATCTTGCCGCAGATCAGGTGCAGCACGGGGGGTGTCCGGGGTTCGGGCGCGGAAGCGGTTGCCATGCGGTGGCCTTTCGGTTGCGCGCCCGGCCCGTTCGCGGCCGGCCCCGAAGGCTCAGCCCATGCCGAGTGCCTGCTTGTACATATCCAGCACCGCCTCTTCCTCGGCGATGTCGTGGGGTTCGCGCTTGCGCAGGGCGATGACCTTGCGCATCACCTTGGTATCGTAGCCGCGCCCCTTGGCTTCGGCCATGACTTCCTTCTGCTGGTCGGCGATGTCCTTTTTCTCGGCTTCGAGGCGCTCGTAGCGCTCGATGAACTGGCGCAGCTCGTCGGCGGCCACGCGGTAGGTTGCATCCACCTGGGTGTCTTCCATGTCCATGCCCTGCTCTCTTTCGTTCTTGAGTGGCGGTCTCGGTCCGGCCCTTGCTAGCTTGGCCCGCCGCCCCCTGCAAGGGGTTGCCTGCCGGCAGCGCATGCGCTAGGCGCTGCCCCCGTTGGCCTTTGGGAAAGGATACGGCATGGCGATCATGGTCTGGATCGGCGCAGCGTTCTCTGTGCTCGGGCTCGTTGGGCTCTTCTACTGCATCTACGTGGCCGCCAGGGCCAAGCGCGAAGGCCTCAAGGGCGAAGACATGCAGATGCGGCTCAAGGGGCTCGTGGCGCTGAACATGGGGGCGCTCTTTCTCTCCGTGATCGGGCTGATGCTCGTGGCGCTGGGTGTCTTCTTCGCCTGAACACGCTGCGCTGCCGCGTAAGCGCGGGGTTCAAAAAACCGCCGCGGCGCATAATGATAACGCAAACATTCCGAATTTTCGGTGGCCACAGCTCCCGGGGCCAAAAGGGGGCGCGGCCGCACCTGCACGAGGGACCAGACGCATGAGCACTTCCGAAATCGGCCTGATCGGCCTGGGCACCATGGGCGCGATGCTGGCGATGAACATCGCCGAGAAGGGCTTCGCGATCTCGGTCTTCAACCGCACCACCTCCAAGACCGATGATTTCATGGCGCTGGCCGCCCGCGAGCCCGGCGATCTTGCCAGCCGGCTGACGCCGACGAAGGCCCTGGAAGAGCTCGTCGCCTCCATCGCCAAGCCGCGCGCCATCATCCTGATGGTGCCCGCCGGCGCCGCGGTGGACGAGCAGATCGCCGCCCTGCGCCCGCTGCTGGACGCCGACGACCTGATCATCGACGCCGGCAACGCCAACTTCCACGATACCAACCGCCGCGCCGCCGAGGCCGATGCGGCCGGCGTGCCCTACCTCGGGATCGGCGTTTCCGGCGGTGAGGAAGGCGCGCGCCACGGGCCGTCGATCATGGGCGGCGGCAAGAAGGCCTGCTGGGATCGGGTGAGCCACATCCTCGAAGCCATCTCGGCGAAATACGAAGGCCAGCCCTGCGCCACATGGATGGGCGAAGGCGGGGCCGGGCATTTCGTGAAGACCGTGCACAACGGCATCGAATACGCCGACATGCAGCTGATCGCGGAAGGCTACGGCCTGCTGCGCGACGGGCTGGGCATGGGCGCGGCGGAGTGCGGCAAGGTCTTCGAGGCTTGGAACGAGGGCACGCTGCAATCCTACCTGGTGGAGATCTCCGGCAAGGTGAGCCAGGCCATCGACCCGGCCACCGGCAAGCCGGTTCTGGACATCATCCTCGATCGGGCCGGCCAGAAGGGCACCGGCCGCTGGACGGTGATCGAGAGCCAGCAGGTCGGCGCGCCGGTGCCGGTGATCGAAGCCGCCGTGGCCGCGCGCAACATGTCGGCGGCGGTGGATACCCGCAAGGCCGGCCAGGATCTCTTCGGCGCCGCGCCGCAGGCGCTGCCCGAGGGCGCCGTCACCATCGAGGATCTGGAGGCCGCGCTGATCGCCGGCAAGATCATGTGCTACGCCCAAGGCTTCGCGCTGCTGGATACGGCCGGCGCGACCTACGGCTGGAGCCTGCCGATGCCCGCCATCGCCGAGGTCTGGCGCGAAGGCTGCATCATCCGCTCCTCCATGCTCAACGACATGGCCTCCGCCCTGCGCGAAGATCCCGCGCGCAACCTGATGTTCGCGCCCTACTTCGCTGATTTCATGAAGAAAACCCACGGCGCCCTGCGCAAGGTCGTGGGCGCTTCGGTGGCCCATGGCATCCCGGTTCCGGCCATGAGCGCCGCGCTCGGCTATTTCGACACCATGCGCACCGCGCGCGGCACCGCCAACATGGTGCAGGCCCAGCGCGATTTCTTCGGCGCCCATTCCTTCGAACGACTGGACGCGGAGGGCGCCCATCACGGCCCCTGGGGCAGTCACGCCTGAAAAGGCGCTTGAAGACCGCCCCGTAACTCCTTGAAAAACGTGGATTGCGCCGCCGGTGGCGGCGGCGCGGCTCAGGCGTTTTCCCGCTCCACCCCCGCAAGCGGCTCGCCGTTGAGGATGCATTTCTCGATCAAGGGCGAGATCGCCCAGACGGCGGCCCCTCTGCGCTCCGCGCGCGCCTTCAGCCGCTTGCGAAGGCCGAGCAGCCCCGCCTGATCCGCCTGGAACATCGGCCCGCCGCGCCAGCGCGGAAACCCGAAGGCATGGATGGCCACCGCGTCCACGTGGGCCGCCGCTTCGGCCACGCCCTCCTCCACGGCCCGCGCCCCGGCATTGGCCAGCGCGGCCAGCACAAGCGCCACCATCTCCTCATCGCCCAGCTCTTCGCCTTCGCCCTGCACGGCGCCCCGCGCCAAAACCGCGTAGCCCGTGGGCGACAGCCCCCAGGCGTGCAGCGCCCCGAGCAACCGGTCCGGCGCGCAGCCCCCCGCCACGAGATCACCGGCCGCCTCGGTGAGCGCCCGGTGCAGGCGGACGACCAGCCCGCTGCCGTCAACGAAGACGGGCAGCCGCGCCAGACGCGCCACCAGCGCCGCGACCGACTGCAACACCCCCGGCGCGCATCCCGGAGCGGGCGTGATCTCGACGAGTTCCCCGGTTTCCAGCGGGAGCGAGAATTGCAGGGCGCAGGCGGCGGCACCGGCGGGAAGCCAGGCCGTGGCGGCGCGAAGCTGCGCGGGATCGGAGAGCGCAAGGATCGCCCCCTCGCCCAGCCCGGCATGCAGCGCCTTCAGAAGCGCCGTCACCTCGTCCACGCCGTATCCCTCCGGCACGAGCGCCAGCCCGGCGGCCCCGAGATCGCCCACGCCGAGAGACACATGCAGGTTGTGCAGGCAGAGGGCACGGGTCTCGGCATCGATCGCGCCGGCCTTGAGCAGCCGTTCGAGCAGATCGCCGGTGGCCGTCAGGGCCTCCTCCAGCGGGGCCTGACGCTCCTCGAAGAGCACCACCTCGATCCCCGCGATCAGGATGGCGAAGGCCAGCGCCGGCACCTCGCGCCCCCCGGCGGCGATGGCCACGCGCCCGATCCGCGTGGCCGTGGGCTGCGCGCCCTCTTCACCGCGAAACGCGCGCGGAAGCTGCGCGGCTCGGCGCTCGGCCTGCAGGGCATGGCGCAGCGCGCGGGCGGCTTCGGTCCGGGCGGCATCCTGAAGCGCGGTGAGTTCGCGCGCGCAGCCCGCCTCGAACGGCAGAAGCTGCGCGCTTTCCACGCAATCCGCGATGGCGGCGGCCGAGGGGCGGCGCGGGGTAGCCGCCGCCGCCCGCGCCCGCCTGAGCGCGGCCTGGAACCCGACGCCATCGGCAAGCCCATCGCGCCGCGCGCGCGTCGGGCGCGGCGCCACCTCGCCGAGATCGGCCAGCGCCGCGAGCGCCGCATCGCGGGTGACATCGGCCAGCAGCCCATCCACGACGCCGGCCGCCACCAGATCCTCGGCCGACATGGCCGCGCCCGTCTGCAACAGCGACAGCGCCACCTCGGCCCCGGCCAGCCGCGGCAGGCGCTGGGTCACGCCGCCGGCGGGGACGAGCCCGAGCCGGGCGGCCGGGAAATCCATCTGCGTATCCGGGGTGGCCAGGCGGTAGTGGCAGGCGAGCGCCAGCGCGCCGGTGCCGGCCCGCACCCGGCCCGACAGCCGCGCGATGACCGGTTTGGCGCAGGCCTCGACCCTGTCGCACAGCTGCCCCAGGTCTTCCGCCACGGCGGGATCGGTTTCCAGCAGATCCGCCAGCGAGCCGCCGCGGCCCTGCCCGAGCTCGATCAGGATCCTCCGGACCGCGCCATTGCGCTCCGCCGCTTCGATCTGCGCGGCCAGATCCCCCAGCGTCGGCCCGCAGAAACGGCTCTGCAGCCGCACCGGCGGCGTGATGATCGCAAGATCCCCTTCGTGCTGCGTGACGACACGGCTCGACATGGCTGCTCCCTCTTTCTCGGCGCAGCACCTGCGGGGCGATCAGAGCGGGCTGAGGCCCCCGTGCCGCGGGGCCCTGCCGGCGGAAGCCGGTCGGGCCTTCCTTGTTGCCGTTCTCATAACGGATGCATTTTCGGGAATGAGTATGTTCGCTGCCGCCTTGCAAAGCAAGCGAGCCGGCAGCGGGGCCGCGGCAGGGTCGCGCCGGGGCGCGGACGGCGGCGCGCGCCGCTCAGACGGGCATGTTGTCGAACGGATCCTCGCCCTCTTCGAGGTCACGCTCAAGCGCCTCTTCGAGCTTCACCAGATCGTCCGGCAGGGGCATGCCGAGGCCCTTCATCTCCGAGAGCTTCTCCCGCAGTTCCTCCTGCAGAACGTGCGAGTCTTCCGGCGCCTTCTCGATTTCGTCGAGCAGCATCAGGATGGCTGCCTTGAGTTGTTCGAATGCCATGTCGTTTCTCCCTTGGGTTCGGCCTCAACCGGCCTTGGCCGCGCAGCCGGCGCAGAGCGGGGTGGTGGGCAGAAGATCCAGCCGTTGCGGCGCGATCTCGGCGCCGCATTGCACGCAGTAGCCGTATTCTCCCTCATCGATGCGCTTGAGGGCAATCTCCAATTGGCGCAGCTCGGTCTGGCCGCTCACCCCGATGCCTTCCAGCACCTCGTCCCCCTCGCGCTCGGTGGCCAGTTCCTCCCAATCCCGCGCCTGGTGGGAATCCAGTTCGGTTTCGATGGCCCGCAGACGCTCCTGCAGTTCGGCCTTCCGTTTCAGCAGCTGGGCGCGACGTTCCTCAAGGTTGATCATGCCATCCTCCTTTTTCTTTCATTTGCGAGGCTTTGCGGGCCGCGCGCATTGATGCAGGTCAAGCATGGCGCGGAAAGCCTGCGGGAGTGCTTGACACATATTATTTTTTGCATATGTGTTGTCAGCAACGGATACGCACGAAAAGGACAACCCATGCCCATCGAATGGATATACGGGCTGATCGGCGGCGCGCTGATCGGCATCGCGGGCGCCATCTTCCTGCTGCTCAACGGCCGGATCATGGGCGCCAGCGGCATTCTCGGCAGCCTCGCCGACGGAACCGCCGGCCGGCAGGCCGGCGAGAACATCGCCTTCATCGCCGGCCTCATCGCCGTTCCCGGCGCGCTGGCGCTGCTCCTCGGCCCGGTGGAAACGAACATCACCCCGCAACTCTGGGTGCTGATCACGGCCGGCCTGCTCGTCGGCATCGGCACCCGGCTGGCCAACGGCTGCACCTCGGGCCACGGCGTCTGCGGCATCTCGCGGCTCAGCCTGCGCGGCATCATGGCCACCGTCTTCTACATTCTCGCCGGCGGCGTGACCGTCGTGCTCTTCAAACACATCCTGGGAGTGATCTGATGCGCAGGCTCGTCTCTTTCATCGCCGGGTCGCTCTTCGGCACCGGCCTGCTGATCTCGGGCATGGTGGACACCGCCAAGGTGCAGGGCTGGCTCGACGTCTTCGGCAACTGGGACCCCACGCTGGCCTTCGTCATGGGCGGCGCGATCATCCCCATGGCCATCGCCTGGGCCTTCACGCGGGGGCGCAAGCCGGCCTTCGGTGAAGCCTTCCCCGCCCCGCCGGAGCCGAAGCTCGGCCGCAACCTCGTGATCGGCTCCACGCTCTTCGGCATGGGCTGGGGGCTTGCCGGGCTCTGCCCCGGCCCGGCCATGGCCTCGCTCACCTTCAACGGTCTGTCGGGGCTGGTTTTCCTCGTGGCGATGGCCGCCGGCATGTGGGCCGCACCGCCGCTGAAAACGAAACTGGAAGCCGCGCCCCAAGCGTGATAGGCGATCGACATGGACATTCGTGAAATCAGCCCGAACTACTCGGTCACCCCGCAAATCGAGCCCGCCGACCTGCCGGCCATCAAGGCCGCCGGTTTCACCACGGTGATCTGCAACCGCCCCGACGCCGAAGTGCCCATCGAGCTTCAGGCCGAGGCGATCCGCATCGCCACCGAGGCCGCCGGGCTGAAATTCGTGCTCAACCCGCTGAGCCACGGCAACCTGACGATGGACATCATCGAAACCCAGGGGCGGGCGCTGGCCGAAAGCGAAGGCAAGGTGCTGGGCTACTGCGCCTCCGGCAACCGCTGCACCATCCTGTGGTCCTTCGCGATGGCCGGGAAGCTGCCGACCGACGAGATCATCGCCGCCGGCACCCGCGCGGGCTACCAGACCGAGGGCCTGCGCCCCCAGATCGAGCAGCTCGCCGCGCAGGGCTAAGCTCACCTGTTCGCAGGGTCAGCCCACGGTATCCTGAGCACGCGCCTGATTGGCAAGATGTGCTCAGGCTACGGCCCAACCTTTTCGGTGGATGATCCGAACAGCGCCCTTCATGAAAAACGCGCAACGGGAACCGTTGCGCCACGCCGTCCCGCCCCCTTACGGGGCGGCGCTCGACCTCCATCATGTTCGCAAAGGCCACGTTCCCCGGATCACGTGATTACTGCGCCGCGGCCGCCTTGGGCCGCGCCAGCGGCAGCGTCACCCGGAAGGCGGCGCCGCCCTGCCCCGGCAGATAGATGATCTCCCCGCCGAGGTTGGCCATGATCTCGCGGCAGATGGCGAGGCCCAGCCCGGCCCCGCCGGCGGCGGCCTGATCCGACAGGCGCGAGAACTTCTCGAAGATCAGCGTCTGGCTTTTCTCCGGAATGCCGGAGCCATTGTCGGCGAAGACGATATCCACCCGCGGCCCGCGCTGGCGCACCTGGATGCGCAGTTCCGGATCCTCCGCATCGCAGTATTTCTGCGCGTTGGATATCAGGTTGATGAAGACCTGGCTCAGGCGGTCGGTGTCGGTGTAGATCAGCAGATCCTCGGCATGTTCATCGCGGATGATGCGCATGGGCCGTTCCTGGCGGGCGGCATGGGTGGCGGCCAGCGCGTGATCGAGCAGTTCGTTGAGGTTGCCGGCCTGCTCGTTCAGGATCACCTGCCCGTTCTCCAGCACGCTCAGATCCAGCAGATCATCGAGCAGCCGCGTCAGGCGCACGGCTTCATCGTGGATGATGCCGGCGAATTTCTCCACGTCCTCCTCCGGCACCGGGCCGCCGTCGCGCAGGATCTCCGAGAAGGCCCGGATCGACGTCATCGGCGTGCGCAGCTCGTGGCTGATCTGGCTCAGGAAGGCATCCTTCTGGATCGAAAGCTCGGTGAGCTTCTCGTTGGCCTCCTGCAACTGACGCGCGGTGCGCCCCAGTTCGGCGGACTGCGCCTCCAGCCGGCTGGAATACTCCATGATCTGCGCCGCCTCGTCGGCCACGGCCATCAGGTCCTCCACCGAGACGCTGGCCCCGCCGACGATCTGCGCGATCATCGCATGCGCCGTGGCCGCGCCCACCGAGCCGGAAAGCTCCCGTTCCAGCATCTCGAGAAAGTCCGGCGAAGGGTCCGGCAGGTAGCCGCTCTTGCCCTGCCCCGTCGCCGCGCGCTGGAAGAGCGCCTGGGCCTGGTCCGCACCGAGGATGCGCTGCGCCATCACCAGGAGATCCTCGGCCTCGGCCATGCCGCCCCGCCAGCCGCGCGCAGAGGCGCCGAACTCGTAGACGTTGACGAACTGCGCCCCCTGCAGACGCTCCAGCGGGCCGGGGAAGCTGAACAGCGAACCGAGGCAGAAGGCCAGCGTGTTCAGCACCATGCTCCACATCACCGCGTGCACCACCGGGTCCATCCCCTCGATGCCGAACAGCGCCTGCGGCCGCAGCCAGCCGATCCCGAACAGCCCGTGCTCCAGCACCGCTTCCGTCAGCAGGAAGCTGCCGCCGAAGGAGGGCAGGAACAGGGTGTAGCCCCAGACGGCGAAGCCGGTCAGAAGCCCCGCCGCCGCACCGATCCGAGTGGCGCCGCGCCAGAAGATGCCGCCGATCATCGCCGGCAGCACCTGCGCCACGCCGGCGAAGGAGATCAGCCCGATCGCGGCCAGCGCCGTGCCGCCACCCGAAATCCGGTAGTAGGCATAGCCCAGCAGCAGCACCGCCGCGATCGAGCAGCGCCGCGCGATCAGCACCACCTGCCGCACGTCGCCGGAGACCGTGGCCCCCTTGGTGGCGAAGGAGAGCCACAGCGGCATGACGATGTGGTTGGAAACCATCGTGGAGAGCGCGATGGCCGCCACGATCACCATCGACGTCGCCGAGGAGAAGCCCCCGAGGAAGGAGAGCATCGCCAGCCCGTCCTGATCGGTGGCCAGCGGGATGGTGAGCACGAAAAGATCCGGATTCGCGCCCGCCGGCATCATCCCGAGCCCCACCACGGCGATGGGCACCACGAAGAGCGACATCAGGAACAGGTAGAGCGGGAAGGCCCAGCTCGCGGTGGCCACGTGGCGCTCGTCGGCGTTCTCCACCACCATGACCTGGAACATGCGCGGCAGGCACAGGAAGGCCACCGCCGACAGGAAGGTGAGCGAGACCCAGCGGCTGGCGTCGGGCTGCCAGTCGGCGATGGGGGAGGCGTCGATGCGGGCGAGGATGTCGGCCGGGCCGCTGGCCACGCCCCAGACGACGAAGACCCCGAGCCCGACGAGAGCGACGAGCTTCACCACCGCCTCCACCGCGATGGCCGAGACCACCCCGTGGTGGCGCTCGTTGGCATCGAGGTTGCGGGTGCCGAAGAGCACGGTGAACAGCGCCAGCCCGGCGGCGATCCAGAGCGCGGTGGCGTTGAGATCCACCGGCTGCCACGCCGAAGCCTGCCGGCCCGAGGCCCGCCAGTCCCCCGCGAAGACGGCGAAGGACAGGGTAACCGATTGAAGTTGCAGCGCGATGTAGGGAGTGGTGCCGACCACGGCGAGCACCGTCACGATCACGCCCAGCAGGTTGGATTTGCCGTAGCGCGAGGAGATCAGATCGGCGATCGAGGTGATGCGCTGCGTCTTGCCGATGCGCACCAGCTTGCGCACGATCCACCACCAGCCCACCATCACCAGCGTCGGGCCGAGGTAGATCACGAGGAATTCGAGCCCGGAGCGCGCCGCGTAGCCCACCGCGCCGTAGAAGGTCCAGGCGGTGCAGTAGATCGAGAGCGACAGCGTGTAGACGATGGGCGAGCGCAGCCAGCCGATCTTGCCGGCCTGTGCGCGGCGCTCGGCGAAGAAGGCCACAAGGAACAGCGCCGCAACATAGGCGAGGCAGACGCCGACGAGCAGGTTGAAGGACATCTAGCCCCCTCCGCCGGCGTCGCCGTCGCTCTCGTCCTTTCGCAGGACGGAGCGCAGACGGCGGCTCAGGTAGGCGGCGCAGAGGATCAGCACGATCCAGACGGAAAAGAGGTAGACGATGCCGCGCGAGGTGCCGCGCTCCGCCGTCACGGTCTCCGACCAGAAGAGCGGCAGCAGCAGGGCGAGGATCCCGAAGAGCGGCAGCAGGCGGGCGGCATCCATCGTGCGGCGCTGGCGGTAGGTTTCGCGCGCGACGAAGACGGATTTCTGCGGTTCTTTCACGGGGGGCCCGGCGTCAGGTATCGGCGCCGACGAGCTGGCGCAGGTTCTCGAGCACTTCGGCGTTGGAGAAGGGTTTCGTCATGAACTGGCTGGCGCCGTAGCGCTCCGCCATCTCGCGGTCCTTGGTCTGGCCGCGCGCGGTGAGCATCAGGATCGGCAGCGCCCGCGTATCCTCGGCCTCGCGCAGCTCCTTCAGGATGTCATACCCCGACTTGTTGGGCAGCATCACGTCCAGCACCAGCACGTCGGGCAAGGTGCGCTTCACCACTTCCACGGCATCTTCGCCGTTGGAATGGGTATCCACGCGCCATCCGTCGCGGCTGAGAATGAAGCGGATTGCCTCGATGATGTTGGGCTCGTCCTCGATGACGAGTATGTGTTTGCCCATCTGTCACTCCCCCTGACAAAATGGCGCCTCCGTCCGTGCAGGCCACTATTGCCGCTCGCCGCCCCGGTGTCAAAACCCTTCGGCGTCAAAAGCCTGCGGCTTCAACTGCCTTCGGCCAGGATCGAGGGCTCGCGGCGCGCCGCGCAGCGGCGCCTGGCGCAGATCCGGCAGGATGCGCCCACCGGCAGCGGATCGCCCGCGGGCAGCGGCGCGCGGCTCTCCGGCACCAGCAGCATGGTGGCCTCGAAGACCTGCGGGCTGTCGAACCCCGCCTGGTAGGCCGGCTGCGAAATGGCAAAGGCGAGAAACCGGCGCGGGTTGCGCCCCGTCGTCCGGATCGCGCTGCGGATCGGCGCCATCGGCCGCGACAGCGCCTGGTAGAGCGGCCAGAGCGGACAGGCGGCCCCGAAGCGCGGCAGCGGGAAACCCTCGGGCGGCTTGCGGAAGGAGAGCGTGCCGGAGGAATCGCAGACGACGAGCCCGAGCCGCTCCTCCCCCTCGCCGGCGGGCAGGACGGAAAGCCGCCGCATCACCGCCGCCATGTCCACGCCGAAGCCCTGCGCCAGCGCCGCCGGGTCCAGCCCGTGTTCGCCCACCGCATCCCGAAGCGCGTCCATGGGCATCCGGCGCGCATCCTGCATGTAGCGCGCAAGGTAGTAGCCCGCGACGGTGCGCGCATGGGAAGAGGTCAGCTCGCCGGCGCCCGCGATGAGCGCCTCGGCGGTGGTTTCGCCGGCTTCCAGTTCCGGCAGGTGGTAGCCCCGGCTCTCCATCCAGCTTTCCAGCTCCTCTTCCGGCGAGGCCAGCGTGGTTTCCGCATCGCCCGAGGAATCGAGGTAGGTCACCAGCGCCTGCGAGCTTTCGGCCAGGCGCAGGGAGTCGTCGTGGATGTTTCGGTGGAACCTTTCGCGCCACTCGGGCTCGATGTCCTTGGTGTCGTTCAGGATGGTCGCGGTGGAGCGGATCGCCGTCACCGCCGAAAGCACCTCGTGCAGGGATTCCGACAGGAAGGGATCGTGGGTCAGGCGGTCGGTGAGCGTGGCCACGGTGCGCTCCAGCGCGGCGATGTGGCGATGCTGCCAGGCGATCAGCCCGGCCCAGCCCGGAAACCGGCCGGCGAACTCCTCGATGCGGGGCAGTTCGGGCGCGGCTTCCGTCTGGCCCATGGCGGCATCTCGCAAAGACGCCAGAAGCGCCGCCTCGGCGCCTTCGGTCAGGGCGGAGGCGTCCACCTCCAGCTCGCGGGCCAGATCGACGAGGAGTTTTCCGCCGATTCTGCGCTTGTTGTGTTCGATCAGGTTGAGATAGGAGGGCGACACCCCCACCTTGCGGGCGAGATCGGCCTGCTTCAGGCCCAGCACGGCGCGCCTTTCGCGGATCCTGTTGCCCGTCAGGGCCGGTTTGGCCATGGAATTCCCTCCGAGTTTCCAACCACTTTCTGCACCTGCGTGTAAATTGATTTACAAATGCTGCGGCGCCATTGTCAGGTATTTTACAAATTATTTGTTACTTTCAAAGCAGTTGTTGCGAAATTTTCGACACACCCCCGATAATGAATGTGTCTTGTAAAAGACCCGTGGCCCTGTGCGGAGGAGGTATGGAGGCCGACGGATAACATCATAGGGAGGAACTTGATGTCCAAATCCAACCTCACACGCCGTGGCGTGCTGAAGACCGGCGCAGTGGCCGGGACGAGCCTTGCCGTCCCCACCATCTTCACGGCGCAGTCCGTGGCGGCCTACACCAACGAGCCCACCGGCGGCACCGTGACCCTCGGCTTCAACGTGCCCCAGACGGGCCCCTACGCCGATGAAGGCAACGACGAACTGCTGGCGCAGCAGCTGGCCGTCGAGCACCTGAACGGCGAAGGCGACGGCGGCTGCCTGAACACCTTCACCTCGAAGGCGCTCAAGGGCAACGGCATCCTCGGCAAGAAGGTCCAGTTCGTGACCGGCGACACGCAGACGAAGTCTGACGCCGCACGCGCTTCCGCCAAGTCGATGATCGAGAAAGACGGCGCCATCATGATCAACGGCGGCTCGTCCTCGGGCGTGGCCGTGGCCGTGCAGGGCCTCTGCCAGGACGCGGGCGTGATCTTCATGGCCGGCCTGACCCACGCCAACGACACCACCGGCAAGGACCGCAAGGCCAACGGCTTCCGCCACTTCTTCAACGCCTACATGTCCGGCGCGGCCCTCGCTCCGGTGCTGGCCAAGGAGATGGGCAACGATCGCCGCGCCTACCACCTGACCGCCGACTACAACTGGGGCTGGACCCAGGAGGAATCGATCGTGGCCTCCACCGAGGCCCTGGGCTGGGAAACCGTGAACACGGTGAAAACCCCGCTCGCCTCGACCGATTTCTCCTCCTACATCGCCCCGGTGCTGAACTCCGGCGCCGACGTGCTGGTTCTGAACCACTACGGCGGCAACATGGTGAACTCGCTCACCAACGCCATCCAGTTCGGCCTTCTTGACAAGGTCGCCAACGGCAAGGACTTCAAGATCGTCGTTCCGCTCTACTCCGAGCTGATGGCCGCCGGTGCCGGCGAGAACATCAAGGGCGTTCTCGGCTCCATGAACTACAACTGGCAGCTGGAAAACGAGGGCTCCAAGGCCTTCGTGAAATCCTTCGGCGAGAAATACGGCAAGCCGCCGTCCAACTCCGCCCAGACGTGCTACGCGCAGGTTCTGCTCTATGCCGATGCCTGTGAGCGCGCGGGCACCTTCAACCCCTGCGGCGTGGCCGAAGCCCTCGAAGGCTTCGAGTTCGACGGTCTCGGCAACGGCAAGACGCTGTATCGCGCCGAGGATCACCAGTGCTTCAAGGACGTGCTCGTCGTGCGCGGCGCGCAGAACCCGACGTCCGCCTACGACACGCTGGAGATCGTCGAGGTCACGCCGGTGGAGCAGGTGACCTACGCACCGAACCACCCGATGTTCGGCGGCGACGAAGCCACGCTCGGCGAATGCAACCCGGGCGCCTGATCTGAGGCACGCCCCCTCCCCGGCCGCTTTCGGCGGCCGGGGGGTTCACTGGCCCGGCCCGTGCCGCCCAAGCGTGCGGCCCAAGCTTGCACTGGCCCGGCTTGCGCCAGCCACTCACTGAACCTCCAGGTGGATCCGATGGACTCCTTCCTTCTTCAAATTCTCAACGGCCTCGACAAGGGCTCGGCCTACGCGCTGATCGCCCTCGGCCTGACCCTCATCTTCGGCACGCTCGGCGTGGTGAACTTCGCCCACGGGGCGCTGTTCATGATCGGCGCCTTCTGCGCGGTGACGCTCAACAAGCTGCTGACCCTCTCCTTCGAAACCGTCGATGAAACCAAGACGGATTTCCTCGGCAACCCGCTGAAGGTGGAGACGCCCTACGTGGAAGCCTGGTTCGGCCCCGAGTTCGGCGGCGCGCTGATCGACTGGTCGGTGCCGCTGGCGATCCTGCTGGCCATCCCGGTGATGGTGGGCATCGGCTTCGTGATGGAACGCGGGCTGATCAAGCACTTCTACAAGCGCCCGCACGCCGACCAGATCCTCGTGACCTTCGGCCTTGCCATCGTTCTCCAGGAGATCATCAAGTATTACTTCGGCGCCAACCCGATCCAGACCCCCGAACCGAGCGCCCTGCGCGGCAGCATCGACATCGGCACCATGATCGGCTTCGAGGCCAACCGGATCATCTATCCGATCTGGCGGCTGGTCTATTTCTTCTTCGCCATGGTCATCATCGCGGGCGTGTTCGGCTTCCTGCAGTTCACCACCTTCGGCATGGTCGTGCGCGCCGGCATGGCCGACCGCGAGACCGTGGGGCTGCTGGGCATCAACATCGACCGCCGCTTCACCATCATGTTCGGCATCGCCGCCGCCGTGGCCGGCCTTGCGGGCGTGATGTACGGGCCGCTGAACCCGCCGAACTACCACATGGGCATGGATTTCCTCGTGCTCTCCTTCGTGGTCGTCGTCGTGGGCGGCATGGGCTCGCTTCCCGGCGCTGTGCTGGCCGGCTTCATGCTCGGCATCCTCGAAAGCTTCGCCTCCACCACCTGGGCCACCACCACGATCCCCGGGATCAACCAGATCATCATCTACCTCGTCGCCATCATCGTGCTGCTGACCCGCCCGCGTGGTCTGATGGGCCGCAAAGGCGTGATGGAGGAATAAGCCAATGCTCGGACTGAACCGCAAAGACACCACGCTCCTCATCGTCGTCTTCCTGCTGACGATGCTGGCGCCCTTCCTTCTGAACCCCTTCCCCGCCGACAGCGCCATGGCGCAGTTCAACGCGGGCTACCCGGACCTGATGCAGCGCTTCGTGATCTTCGGGATCTTCGCCGTGGGCTTCAACATCCTCTTCGGCCTCACCGGCTACCTCTCCTTCGGCCACGCGGCCTTCCTCGGGGTGGGCAGCTACGCGGCGGTGTGGATGTTCAAGCTCTTTACCTTCAACGTCGTGCCGGCGATTGCCGCGGCCGTCGTGGTGGCAGGCCTGTTCTCGGTGTTGATCGGCTATGTCAGCCTGCGCCGTTCGGGGATCTACTTCTCGATCCTCACGCTGGCCTTCGCGCAGATGTCCTTCGCGCTGGCCTACTCCGTGCTGTCGAACCCGAAGTTCAACCTGACCAACGGTGAAACCGGGCTCCAGGTCTATGCCGACGATCCGCAGATCTTCGCCGTCGCGGGCTCACCCAACCTGCCGCATCTCTTCGGCCTGTCCATGCGCTCCACCTACACGATGGACGTCGGCGCGTGGTCCTTCGACTTCAACGCGGGCTACTACCTGTGCGCAGTGATCATGCTGGTGGTGTTCTACCTCTCGGTGCGGCTGTTCCGTTCGCCCTTCGGCATGATGCTGCGCGCGATCAAGTCCAACCAGCAGCGCCTGAACTACACCGGCCTGAACTCCCGCCCCTACACGCTCGCGGCCTTCGTGATCTCGGGCATGTATGCCGGGCTCGCCGGCGGCCTGCTGGCCGCGATGGACCCGCTGGCGGGTGCGGAGCGGATGCAGTGGACGGCTTCGGGCGAGGTGGTGCTGATGACGATCCTCGGCGGTGCCGGAACCCTGATCGGCCCGGTGCTGGGCGCAGGCTTCATCAAGTACTTCGAGAACATCTTCTCCAAGATCAACGACAACGTGCTGCACAGCTGGTTCGCCTTCCTGCCCGACGGGATGGAGGACTTCATGGTGACGATCATCCACCCCTTCGTGGGCAAGGGCTGGCACCTGACCCTGGGCCTTCTGTTCATGCTCGTCGTGATCTTCCTGCCCGGCGGCCTCGTGGAAGGCGGACAGCGCATCGCGCGGCTGTTCAAGCGCAACACGACGCAGACGCCCGGCAACGATCCGGAGCACCACCCCAAACCCAGCCCGCACGTGGCCGAGTAAGGAGACGCGAGAATGGGTATTCTTGAAGTCAAGAACGTCAACAAGCGCTTCGGCGGCCTGCAGGCCCTCGGGAACGTGAACCTCAGCGTGCAGGAAAACACCGTGCACGCGATCATCGGCCCCAACGGCGCGGGCAAATCCACCCTGCTCAACTGCCTCGTGGGCAAGCTGATCCCCGATACGGGCTCGGTGATGTTCGACGGGCAGTCGGTGCTGGGGCGCAAGCCGCATGAGATCAACCAGATGGGCATCAGCCGCGTGTTCCAGACGCCCGAGATCTTCGGCGATCTCACGGTGATGGAAAACGTGCTGATCCCCTGCTTCGCCCGCCGCGACGGCGCCTTCCGGATGCATGCCTTCGAAAGCGTGCAGCACGAGAAGAGCCTCAACGAGCAGGCCGAGGAAATCCTCGTGGACATGAACATGATCGAGAAACGCGACATGCACGCGGCCTCGCTCTCACGTGGCGACAAGCGGCGGCTGGAGATGGCCATGTGCCTCGTGCAGCAGCCCCGCCTGCTGCTGCTGGACGAGCCCACGGCCGGCATGGCGCGCGCCGACACCAACAACACCATCGAACTCCTGAAGGAGATCAAGGAGAAGCGCGACATCACCATGGCCATCATCGAGCACGACATGCACGTGGTGTTCTCGCTGGCCGAGCGCATCACCGTGCTCGCGCAAGGGACGCCGCTGGTGGAGGACACGCCGGAAAACATCAAGGGCCATCCCAAGGTCCAGGAAGCCTACCTCGGTCAGGCGCACTAAGGAGACGGACAGATGAACGAACGTCCAGATTTCTCGAAGAACGCCAACCACGCCGCGACGGCTCCGGCCTATTTCTCGGTCTGGGATGTGCACGCCTACTACGGCGAGAGCTACATCGTGCAGGGCATCAACTTCAACGTCCACGAAGGCGAGATCCTCGCGCTTCTGGGCCGCAACGGCGCCGGCAAGACCTCGACCCTGCGCGCCATCGCGCGGCTGGACGATCCGATGATCACCCATGGCGAGGTCTGGCTCGATCACCAGCCGCTGCACAAGATGCGCAGTCACGAGGCCGCCATCGCCGGCATCGGCCTCGTGCCGGAGGATCGCCGCATCATTCCCGGCCTCACGGTGGAGGAAAACCTGCAACTGGCCCAGATCGTGGAGCCCGTCGGCTGGTCGCTGGAACGGCTCTACGATCTGTTCCCGCGCCTGGGGGAGCGCCGCAAGCAGGAGGGCGTCACGCTCTCCGGTGGCGAGCAGCAGATGCTCGCCATCGCCCGCGCCCTGGCGCGCGACATCAAGGTGCTGCTGCTGGACGAGCCTTACGAAGGCCTTGCCCCGGTGATCGTGGACGAGATCGAGAAGACCCTGAACATCATCAAGGAACAGGGGATGACGACGATCATCGTGGAGCAGAACGCCGTGCGCGCGCTGGAACTGGCCGATCGTTCCATCATCCTGGACACCGGGCAGATCGTCTTCGACGGCACCGCCAAGGAGGTGCTTGATAACGCCGAGCTGCGCGCGGAATATCTGGCCATCTGACGCACTTACCGCCGCCCCGAAGGGAAGCGGGGCGGCCCTTCAGGGAGGAAAGCCGAACCATGACCGAGGCCGTCTACGCCCCGAGCGCGGAATTCGCCGCGCATGCCCATGCCGACAAGGCGACATACGAACAGATGTATGCCGCTTCCGTCGCCGACCCGGAGAGCTTCTGGGGCGAGCACGGCAAGCGCATCGACTGGATCACCCCCTACACCAGGGTGAAGAACACCTCCTTCGAATTCGGCAACGTGAACATCCGCTGGTTCGAGGACGGTGAGCTCAACGTCGCCGCCAACTGCATCGACCGACATCTCGAAACCCGCGGCGATCAGACGGCCATCATCTGGGAGCCGGACGACCCCGCCGACGAGGCGCTCCACATCACCTACAGGCAACTCCACGAGAACGTCTGCCGCATGGCCAACGTGCTGCTGAGCCAGGGCGTGATGCGCGGCGATCGCGTGGTGATCTACCTGCCGATGATCCCGGAAGCCGCCTATGCCATGCTCGCCTGCGCCCGGATCGGCGCGGTGCACTCCATCGTCTTCGCCGGCTTCAGCCCCGACGCGCTGGCCAACCGGATCAACGATTGCGACGCAAAGGTCGTGATCACCGCCGACGAGGCGCCGCGCGGCGGCCGCGTCACCCCGCTGAAATCCAATACCGACGCCGCCCTGCTGCATTGCTCGGACAAGGTGCGCTGCCTCGTGGTGAAGCACACCGGCGGGCAGACGACCTGGGTCGAGGGCCGCGACGTGGACGTGAAGGCCCTGATGGCCACGGCCGCGCCGGACTGCCCGCCCCGCCCGATGGGGGCGGAGGATCCGCTGTTCATCCTCTACACCTCCGGCTCGACCGGCAAACCCAAGGGCGTGGTGCACACCTCCGGCGGCTATCTCGTCTATGCGGCGATGACGCACCAATACACCTTCGACTACCACGACGGCGATATCTTCTGGTGCACCGCCGACGTGGGCTGGGTGACGGGCCACAGCTACATCATCTACGGCCCGCTCGCCAACGGCGCCACGACGCTGATGTTCGAGGGCGTGCCCACCTATCCCGATGCCGGGCGCTTCTGGGCCGTCTGCGAAAAGCACAAGGTCAACCAGTTCTACACCGCCCCCACCGCCATCCGCGCGCTCATGGGGCAAGGGCCGGAATGGGTCGAGAAACACGATCTCAGCAGCCTCAAGCTGCTGGGCACCGTGGGCGAGCCGATCAACCCGGAGGCCTGGAACTGGTACAACGAGGTCGTCGGCAAGGGCCGCTGCCCGATCGTGGACACATGGTGGCAGACGGAGACCGGCGGCCACCTTCTGACTCCCCTGCCCGGCGCGACGGCCACCAAGCCCGGTTCCGCCACCCTGCCCTTCTTCGGCGTGCAACCGGTGATCCTCGATCCCCAGACCGGCGAGGAGATCACCACCACCGAGGCCGAGGGCGTGCTCTGCCTCAAGGACAGCTGGCCCGGCCAGATGCGCACGGTCTACGGCGATCACGAGCGCTTCGAGAAGACCTACTTCTCCGATTACAAGGGCTACTATTTCTCGGGCGACGGCTGCCGCCGCGATGCCGACGGCTACTACTGGATCACCGGGCGCGTGGATGACGTGATCAACGTCTCCGGCCACCGCATGGGCACGGCGGAAGTGGAAAGCGCGCTGGTGGCGCACCCGAAGGTGGCCGAGGCCGCCGTGGTGGGCTACCCGCACGACATCAAGGGGCAAGGCATCTACGCCTATGTCACCCTGATGAACGGGATCGAGCCGTCCGAAGAGCTGCGCAAGGAACTGGAAGCCTGGGTGCGCACCGAGATCGGCCCCATCGCCAAGCCCGACCTGATCCAATGGGCGCCCGGCCTGCCGAAAACCCGCTCCGGCAAGATCATGCGCCGCATCCTGCGCAAGATCGCCGAGGATGACTTCGGCGCGCTCGGTGACACCTCCACGCTGGCGGAGCCCGCCGTGGTGGACGATCTGATCGCCAACCGCATGAACAGGCATTGACGCTTTCCCCGAGCGCGCCTGCCCCGGCAAGCGCCTCTCTCTCACGCCGGTGCTTCCCCCGAGGCACCGGCTTTTTTTTGCCGCGAGGAGGGCCTTGAACGTCAGACGAATTCGAAATCTGAATTCGCTAGGCTGGCCACGCCATCCAGATCTGCAAGCGCCCGGAGGGTGGCCTGCCCGGCAAGGAAATTCGCCTGGCTTGCGTAGGACACGTAGAACAGCGTGCCGCCGGTGAAAGCAAAGGCCGTATCCGCCGCCGAGGCCAGCCCCAGCGCGGCAACATTATCCGTGTTGAACACATCCCCGCTGAACATGCCCGCATCAAAGCGCAGCAGATCCTCTCCGGCGGTGAAATCGCGGATCCGATCCCCGTTTTCCGCGGCGTAGCCGGAAATCGTCGCGCCCGGTGCCAGCAAGGCTTCGGCGTGGTCGGAAAGATCGACGAAGGCGAAGCGATCCGCCCCGAGGCCGCCCGTCAGATCATCCGCAGCGCCGCGCCCGGTAAGAACGTCTGCCCCGTCCAGCCCACGCAGCCGGTTTGCCAGCACATCGCCCGTGATCGCATCATCGAACAGCGAGCCGTTGACGTTGTGGATCCAGCTCAGCACGTCGCCCTCGGCGTGGCCGCCACTGTTGAGCCCGCCCGAGGTGAACACGGTGACCCCGGCGTCGGAGCCGCGGTAGCCCACGGTATCTATCCCCGGCCCGCCGTGCATGAAATCGGCCCCGGCCCCGCCGATCAGCAGATCGTTGCCATCGCCGCCATCCATGAAGTCATTGCCCGCCCCCCCGAAGATGCGGTTGTCGGCATCGCCGGTGACGATGGAATCGTTGAAGGCGGTGCCCACGATCCCCTCGACGGCGCTGAAACTGTCGCCGGCCGCGGCGCCGGAATGCTGGGCGTTGCGGAAATTGATGATCACCTGCTGGCCGGCGTCTCGGTAGACGGCCATGTCGAACCCGTCGCCACCGTTGAATGCATCGCCCCCCGCGCCGCCGAAGAAACGATCATCCCCGCCGCCGCCCTCAAGCGTATCATCTCCGCCCAGCCCCACGAGCCGGTTGCTGCCCGCATCGCCGATCAGGTGATCGTCATGGGCGGAGCCGATGAGGTTCTCAATGCCGGTGAGCGTATCGCCCTGCGCCGCACCGCCGCTGCCCAGCCCGGTGCCAAGGTTGACGGTCACGCCGCTTTCGGAACGCGAATAAAGCGCCCAATCCGTGCCGGCACCGCCGTCAAGGCTGTCGAACCCACGCCCTCCGATCAGCCGGTCATTGCCGCCCGCGCCGTCCAGCGTGTCATTTCCGTCCAGCCCCCGGAGCCGGTTGTTGCCGCCATCCCCGGTGAGAATATCGTTGTGCATCGAGCCGGTGACGGCCTCGATGGAGATCAGCGTATCCCCGGCCGCATCACCGCCCGAAACCGCGCCCCCCAGATCGACGATCACGCGAAAGACGGAGTCCACGTAGGTGGCGGTGTCAAAGCCGTCGCCACCGCGCAGCACGTCGGCCCCGGCCCCGCCCTGGAGCCTGTCATTCCCGTCGCGGCCGTCGAGTTCGTCATTGTTGGCGAGGCCGTGAAGGATGTTGTTGCCCGCATCGCCATAGAGCTTGTCGGCATAGGCCGAGCCGATCAGCCCCTCGATCGACACGAATTGATCGCCGACGGCATCGCCAAGAATGCCCTGCCCGAGCGCAAGATCGACCCAGACACGGGAAAGCGCGTTGCGGTAGGAAGCGAGATCGGTGTCCGCGCCCCCGTCCAGCAGATCAGCCCCCGCGCCGCCCTCCAGCTCGTCGCGCCCGGCCAGGCCGAACAGTTGATCGCCCCCCGCGCCACCGGTCAGAACGTCGTTTCGGTTGGTTCCGTTGAAGACCGCCAGAAGCGCGCGCATGGACATCGAAAATTGCCTCACCAATCACTGAACAATCCACGCAAGGTAGCACATTTGGGCGCCTTCCCCCAAATCCGGCGCCAAGGGGCTGGCCCGAAACGCAAAAAGGGCGGCCAGACGGGCCGCCCCTCGGTGTTGCGCGATCCGACGCGGCCTACTTCAGCGCCGCATCGGTGATGGCCAGCGTGTAGGCCCCTTCCGGCGCCTTGGAGATCACCGGATCGGAGCCGCCGGCGAGCAGCGTCGCGACGGTGCGCTCGTAATCGGCCGGATCAAGCGCGCCGTTGGAGCCGGCGGTCAGCTTGGCGACCTCGCCCATCATGCGCTTCTGGTGCTTCTCGGTCTGGGCGCCGGTCTCGTCATATTCGAGCACGATCTCGGCGGCTTCATCCGGGTTTTCTTCGGCGTATTTCCAGCCCTTCATGGAGGCGGCCACGAAGCGGGTCAGCTTGTCCACTTCCGCCGGGTCTGCGAGCTTCTCTTCCATCACGTAGAGCCCATCTTCCAGCGTCGCCACGCCCTGGTCTTCGTATTTGAAGGTCACCAGGTCGTCCGGCGTCAGCCCGGCGTCGATGATCTGCCAATACTCGTTGTAGGTCATGGTGGAAACGCAATCGGCCTGCCCCTGCAGGATCGGATCGACGTTGAAGCCCTGCTTGAGCACCGTCACGCCGTCCTCGCCGCCATCGGTGGAATAGCCCAGCTGGCTCATCCAGCTCAGGAAGGGATACTCGTTGCCGAAGAACCAGACGCCCAGCGTCTTGCCGGCGAAATCCTCAGGCGAGGTGATGCCGGTGTCCTTGCGGCAGGTCAGCATCATGCCGGAGGATTTGAACGGCTGGGCGATGTTGACGAGCGGCAGCCCCTTTTCGCGGGCGGCGAGCGCGCTCGGCATCCAGTCGATCACCACGTCCGCGCCGCCGCCGGCGATCACCTGGGTGGGCGCGATGTCGGGGCCGCCGGGCTTGATGGTGACGTTCAGATCGGCCTCCTCGTAGAAGCCTTTCTCCAGCGCCACGTAGTAGCCGGCGAACTGGGCCTGCGTGACCCATTTGAGCTGAAGCGTCAGGTCGTCGGCCGCGAGGGCCCCCTGGGCTGCGAAGGCCAGCGCACCGGCCAGCGTGGTGGAAAGCAGTCTGTTCATTTTCGAACCTCCTTGTTGATGTTTTTTGTCGTTATCGTCTCTGCGACGGGTGCCAGAAGGTCACCCCCCGCTCTATCAATGCCACGGCACCATAGAAGGCCGAACCGGCCAATGCCGCAACGGTGATTTCCGCCCAGACCATATCAAGCCCGAGCCGCCCCACCTCGGTGGAGATGCGAAACCCCATGCCCTTGATGGGCGAACCGAAGAATTCGGCCACGATCGCACCGATCAGCGCCAGGGTCGTGGAAATTTTCAGCCCGTTGAAAACGAAGGGCATGGCCGCCGGGAGGCGCAGCTTCAGGAGCGTCTGCCAGTAGGAGGCCGAATAGGTCTTCATCAGGTCCCGCTGCATCGCGCTGCTTTCCTGCAATCCCTGCACGCAGTTCACCAGCATCGGGAAGAAGACCATCAAAACCACCACGGCCGCCTTGGACTGCCAGTCGAAGCCGAACCACATCACGAGGATCGGCGCGGTGCCGATGATCGGCATGGCGGCGAGGAAATTGCCCACCGGCATCAGCCCAGCCTGGAGAAACTTCGAGCGATCGATGAGGATCGCGGTGGCGAAGGCCGCCCCGCACCCGATCACGTAGCCCGAGAGCGCCCCCTTCACGAAGGTCTGCACGAAATCGCCCCACAGGATCGGCAGGCTGGCCGCGAAGGTCCCGCCGATCGTGCTCGGCGCCGGCAGGATCACCGCCGGCACCTCCAGCCCGCGCACCACGCCCTCCCAGACCACGAGGATGGTGACGCCCAGCAGGGCGGGCACGGCCAGCTTGCCGGCAAGCGTGGCGCTGGCCGGGGAATTGGCGATCCGCACCGCGAGCCAGGTGGCGGCGGCCCAGAACAGGGCTGCGATCAGAAGAGCCGTCATTGCGCCATCCCCATCTTCCGGAGGGTGATGCGCTGCAACAGCCCCACGAGCCCCACGAGACAGGCCGCCAGAAGCGCCGCCATGAACAGGGCCGACCAGATCTGGATCGTTTGCCCGTAATAGCTGCCCGTCAGCATCCGTGCGCCCAGCCCGCGAATGGCGCCGGCGGGCAGTTCCGCCACGATGGCGCCCACGAGCGCGGCGGCGATGGCCACCTTCATGGAGGCGAAGAAATAGGGCATCGAGCTGGGCAGCCGCAGCTTCCAGAAGATTTCGCCCTTGCTGGCGGAATAGGTCTTCATCAGGTCCAGCTGCATCGCATCCGGCGCACGCAGCCCCTTCACCATGCCCACGACCACCGGGAAGAAGCTCAGGTAGGCCGAGATGAAGGCCTTCGGCAGAAGCCCCTGGATCCCGACCGAATTGAGCACCACGATGATCATCGGCGCGATGGCGAGGATCGGGATCGTCTGGCTGGCGATAGCCCAGGGCATGACGCTCATGTCCATCGCCCTGCTGTGCACGATCCCCACAGCGAGCAGAATGCCCGCCACGGTGCCGATGAGGAAGCCCACCACCGTGGAGGACAGCGTGATCCAGCCGTGGAACACCAGTGAGCGCTTCGAGGTCACTTTCTTCTGGACGGTGGTCTTCCAGAGCTCGGCCACCACCTGGTGCGGCGCGGGCAGCACCGGGCGCTCCTGCGCCATCGTATCGGCGACGACCTCCCCGAAGGAAAGCGCGATTCCCGCCCGCGCGGCCTGGTCCCGCGTCCATTTCGAATTCATCTGGATCGCCGCCAGATACCAGATGGCCACGATCGCGGCCACCACGGTGAGCACGGCAAGCAGGCTACGCATGGCACGCCTCCCACTTTGTTCCGCAAATACCTTCGCCGAAGGCCACCACGCGTAGCGCGGTTTCACTTTCATGCCTCCGGCGGAGGTATTTTAAGAACAAAGTAACCAAACTTGAGTCAAATTGTATGCGCGGTACAGGCTGAGGAGCCGATGACCGTGAACGAAGTCGGTCCCTCGTCGCCGGGCCCCGGTGGCCGGCGCGGCGGGGGGCTGCTGTGGCGCGATCAGTCATCGTAGGCGTGGCCTGCGCGCAGGCCCTCCCGGACGCGGTGGGCGATGTCGAGGAACTCCGGCGTGTCGCGGATGTCCAGCGGGCGCTCGGGCGGCAGCGTGCTTTCGATCACGTCGGTGATGCGCCCCGGGCGCGGGGACATGACCACGATCTTGGTGGAGAGATAGACGGCTTCGGGGATGGAGTGGGTCACGAAGCCGATGGTTTTGCCGGTGGCGGCCCAGAGCTTCAGGAGCTGCTCGTTGAGGTGATCGCGCACGATCTCGTCCAGCGCGCCGAAGGGCTCGTCCATCAGCAGGATGTCGGCATCGAAGGCGAGCGCGCGGGCGATCGAGGCGCGCTGCTGCATGCCGCCGGACAGCTGCCAGGGGTATTTCTTCTCGAAGCCCGCGAGATCGACCAGTTCGAGCACCTTCTTTACGCGTTCGGCCTGGTCGGCCCTGGAGTAGCCCATGATTTCGAGCGGCAGGCGGATGTTGCCGCCGATCGTGCGCCAGGGGTAGAGGCCGGCGGCCTGGAAGACGTAGCCGTAGGCGCGGTTGCGGCGGGCCTCGTCGGGGCTCATCCCGTTGACGGAGATGCTGCCGCCGGTGGGCTGCTCCAGCGCGGCGATGCAGCGCAAAAAGGTCGTCTTGCCGCAGCCGGAAGGGCCGATGAAGGAGACGAACTCGCCCTTGCCGATGTCGAGGCTCACGTCCTTGAGCGCATGGACGGGGCCATCGTTCGTCTGGAAGGTGAGATCGAGGTGGTCAGCGGCGATCACGGGGGCCGTTGGGCTCTGGGCCTGTGCTACCATCATGCGGGGGACAACTTTCTGTTCTTCATTCTGGTCATTTTCGAAAGGCGATATCATGGCGGAGTGCATCAAGTTGCGGGCGGGCGGGCGCTATCACGGCAAGCAGGGTTTCGACTACTTCGAGGGCATCGCCAAACAGACGGTGGGCGCGCAGCGCATCTGCATGCATCTGCTCACGGTGCCGCCGGGCGGCCGCGCGAAGGCGCACAAGCATGACACCCATGAAACCGCGATCTACGTGCTGTCGGGCGCGGCGGTGATGTATTGGGGGCCGCGGCTCGAACACCGGATGGAGACCGTGGCCGGGGACATGATCTACATCCCCGCCGACGTGCCGCATCTGCCGTTCAATCCCGGCGACACCCCGGCCGTGGCCGTGATCGCGCGCACCGATCCCAACGAGCAGGAAAGCGTCACCCTGCTGCCCCACCTGGAGGCGCTGGTGCCGTGAGCCCTCGCTCGGGGTGCCCAAGCTGTGCGTTCTGCGTGTCATCCGGACGGCCATCCCCTCTGCCATGTCCTGCGTGTCCTGCCTGTCCTGCGTGATCGCCCCGGGGCCGACCCCGGGGCGCCCTGAATGCCCGGCCCCGCTCAGATGCCGGCCGGGATGTTCATCGGGTCGCGGGCGATCTGGCGCGGGCTGTTGAGCTCTTTCCACTTCGAGAGCGCCTTCGTGGCCGACGCGAACGGCGGCCTCGGCACGAAGCGGCCCCGGCCGGGCTGCGGCTGGCTGTTCTGCCCCCAGGCCCAGATCACGTCTCCGCGCGAGAGCGTGTAGCGCGCCTGCGCCGTCACGTTGAAGCCCTCAAAGACGTTGTAGTCCAGCACCGAGTGGTGGTTGGCGGCGCTGATCGTCTTGGAGATCTTCGGATCCCACACCACGATATCGGCATCCGCCCCTTCCACGATCGCACCCTTTTTCGGGTAGATGTTCAGGATCTTGGCGACGTTGGTGGAGGTGGCGGCGACGAATTCGTTCGGCGTCAGCCGCCCGGTTTCCACACCTTCCGTCCACAGGACCGCGAGCCGCTCCTCCAGCCCGTTGGAGCCGTTGGGGATCAGGCAGAAATTATCCTTGCCCATGAGCTTCTGCTCGCTGGTGAAGGCGGCGTGATCGGTGGCCACCACCTGCAGCGAGCCCGATTGCAGCCCCGCCCAGAGACTGGCCTGATGCTCCTTGCCGCGGAAGGGCGGGCTCATCACCCGGCGGGCGGAGTGCATCCAGTCGCCCTTGAAATACTCGCTTTCATCGAGCGTCAGGAACTGGATCAGCGGCTCGCCGTAGATGCGCATCCCCTTCTGGCGGGCGCGGCGGATGGCCTCGTGCGCCTGCTCGCAGGAGACATGGACGATGTAGAGCGGGGTGCCCACCGCATCGGCGATCATGATCGCGCGGTTGGCGGCCTCGCCCTCCACTTCCGGCGGGCGGGAATAGGCATGGGCTTCCGGCCCGGTGATGCCCTTGGCCAGCATCTCCTTCTGGAGCAGGTCCACCACGTCGCCGTTCTCGGCATGCACCATGGGCAGCGCGCCCAGTTCCTTGCAGCGCTGGAAGGAGGCGAACATCTCGTCGTCTTCCACCATCAGCGCGCCCTTGTAGGCCATGAAGTGCTTGAAGCTGTTGACGCCCATCTTCACCGCGTCTTCCATCTCGGCGAAGATCGTCTCGTTCCACCCCGTGATGGCCATGTGGTAGCCGATGTCGGCGCAGATCTGGGGCGCGGACTTGCGGTGCCATTCGTTGATGGCGTTCTTGATCGAACCGTCCTCGCCGGGCAGGCAGAAATCCACGAGCATCGTGGTGCCGCCCGCCGCCGCCGCCCAGGTGCCGGATTCGAAGGTTTCGGCCGCGGTGGTGCCCATGAAAGGCATTTCGAGGTGGGTGTGCGGGTCGATCCCGCCGGGGATCACGTAGGCCCCCTCGGCATCGATGTATTCATCGCCCTTCAGATCCTCGCCGATCTGCTTGATGACTTCGCCTTCGATCAGCACATCCGCTTTCCACGTCCGGTCCGCGGTGCAGACGGTGCCGCCCTTGATGACTTTGCTCATGGCTCACATTCCCTGTGGTTGGCGCCGCGCCCCATTCTGGGCGCTGGCTTTTTTCTCAATGGGTTGGCGGCGGATCCTCACCCTTCCGCCGGTTTGGGATCACAGACCTTTCGGCCCTCCCGGAACGGATCCTGGAAGGGCGAAAGATAGCCGCTCAGACTGCCTTCCATCACCTCGTAGTAGCAGCCGTCGGCGCCCTTCACGACCCTGGACAGATCCTGCTTGATCGGCATCAGCGCACGCGCCTGCGGCGAGATGGTGCCCTGCGTCACCTCCGGTGCGCGGGCGCAGGCGGCCAGCGCGGCAAGGGGGATGAGGGCGAGAAGTGTGACGGTCCGGTTCATTCGACGATCTCCGCGGTTTCGACTACGGCATGTAGTAGCACATCCGCGCCCGCCGTGGCCCATTCCATCGTGATCTCCTCGGCTTCATTGTGCGAAAGCCCGTCCACGCAGGGGCACATGATCATCGCCGTGGGGGCGACGTCGTTGATCCAGCAGGCGTCGTGGCCGGCGCCGGAGATGATGTCCATGTGCGAATAGCCGAGCCGCTCGGCCGCATCGCGCACGGCCTTCACGCAGCCCTCGTCGAAAGCGGGCGGATCGAACTGGCCCACGATCTCGGCGGCGAAGTCCACGCCGATCTCCGCGCAGAGCTTCGGTGCGCGCTCCAGCAGCTCGTCCACCATGCCGTTGAGCTTGTCCAGCAGATGGGTGCGCATGTCGATGGTGAAGACGACCTTGCCGGGGATGATGTTGCGCGAGTTGGGGTAGACGTCGATGTGGCCGATCGCGCCCACCGCATTGGGCTGGTTCTTCATGGCGATCTCATGAACCAGCTCGGTGATCAGCGCGAGGCCGCGGCCGGCGTTCTTGCGCATGTGCATGGGCGTAGAGCCGGTGTGGCTTTCCTTCCCCGTAACCGTGCATTCGATCCAGCGCAGCCCCTGCCCGTGGGTGACGACGCCGATGTCCTTGCCTTCCGCTTCGAGGATCGGCCCCTGCTCGATGTGCAGCTCGAACATGGCGTGCATCTTGCGCGCGCCGACCTTCTCTTCGCCCTTCCAGCCGATGCGCTCCAGCTCGTCGCCGAAGCGCTTGCCCTCCGCGTCCACGCGGTCGTAGGCCCATTCCAGCGTGTGCTTGCCGGCGAAGACCCCAGAGGCCAGCATGGCCGGGGCGAAACGGGTGCCCTCTTCGTTCGTCCAGTTGGTGACGACGATCGGATGTTTCGTCTTCACGCCCAGATCGTTGAGCGTGCGCACGAGTTCCAGCCCGCCCAGCACCCCGAGGACGCCATCATACTTGCCACCGGTGGGCTGGGTGTCGAGGTGGCTGCCCACGTAGACGGGCAAGGCCTCCGGATCGGTGCCTTCGCGGCGGGCGAACATGTTGCCGATCTCGTCCACCGCCATCGTCATGCCCGCCTCTTCGCACCATTTCTGGAACAGCTTGCGGCCCTCGGCATCGGCGTCCGTGAGGGTCTGGCGGTTGTTGCCGCCGGCCACGCCGGGGCCGATCTTGGCCATTTCCATCAGGCTGTCCCACAGGCGCTGGCCGTTGATCTTCATGTTCTCGCCGGGGGCGGGCATGAGGCTCTCCTTCCTTGTCAGGTTGCGTGTTCCGCCGCCAGGGCGGTGAGCGCGCGCAGCGCGGCCTCCGCCATCTCGGCCGGAACGAAGATGTGATCGTGGTGGTTTGCGGCGACGACGTTGGCCGGGATACCTTCTGCGGCGAGCGCGCCGGAGGCCGCCGCCGTCAGGCCCACGCCGTCGAGCGCGGAATGGACCTGAAGCGTGATCTGCGCCATCGCAAGCGCTTCGCCGGGCGCGGCGGGCAGGATCAGCGAAAGCCCCTCCTCCTCCCGGAAGGCCCCGGCCGCCCGCGCCAGAAGATCCGGGGTGAGCGCTGCGGCATCGACCGTGTGGAAGGCCCAGAGGCCGGGTTGGAGCCGTGGCGCCATCCCCGCGATCATGGCTTCGGTCCGATGCACGCGCGCCCCCATCTGCGGCCTCACTCCAGGGTTTTCAACACGTCGGCCAAGGTGCCAAACAGTTGATCTATGTGGGGTTTCTCTATGATGAGCGGCGGCGACATGGCGATGATGTCGCCGGTGGTGCGGATCAACACGCCTTTCTCGTAGCAGTCGAGGAAGGCCTGGAACGCCCGTTTCGTGGGTGCGCCGGCGATGGGTGAAAGCTCCACCGCGCCGATGAGGCCCATGTTGCGGATGTCGATCACATGGGGCAGCCCGCGCAGGGAGTGCAGCCCCTCCTCCCAGTAGGGCGCCAGTTCGGCGGCGCGCTCGAACAGGCCCTGCTCGCGGTAGGTTTCCAGCGTCGCCAGCCCGGCGGCCGAGGCGATCGGGTTGCCCGAGTAGGTGTAGCCGTGGAACAGCTCGATCATGTGCTCGGGGCCCTGCATGAAGGCATCGTGGATCTCGGCCGTGGCCAGCACGGCCCCCATCGGGATCACCCCGTTCGTCAGCCCCTTGGCGCAGGTGATGAGATCCGGCATCACCCCGAAATGCTCCGCCGCGAAGGAGGAGCCGAGCCGCCCGAAGCCGGTGATCACCTCGTCGAAGATCAGCAGGATGCCGTGCTTCGTGCAGATTTCGCGCAGGCGTTCGAGGTAGCCCTTGGGCGGCAGCAGCACGCCGGTGGAGCCCGCCATGGGCTCGACGATGACGGCGGCGATGGTTTCGGCCCCATGCAGGGCGACGATGCGCTCCAGATCCTCGGCCAGTTCCGCGCCATGTTCGGGCTGGCCGCGCGTGAAGGCGTTCTTCTCGGGCAGATGGGTGGCCGGCAGGTGATCCACCCCGGCCAGCAGCGTGCCGAAGTGGCGCCGGTTGTTGACGATGCCCCCCACGGAAATGCCGCCGAAGTTCACGCCGTGATAGCCACGCTCGCGCCCGATCAGACGGGTGCGGCTGCCTTCACCGCGCGCACGGTGGTAGGCCAGCGCGATTTTCAGCGCGGTTTCAACGCTTTCGGAGCCGGAGTTCGTGAAGAACGCGTGTTCGAACGGCTCCGGCGCCATGTCACAGAGCCTGGTGGCCAGCTCGAAAGCCTTGGGGTGGCCCATCTGGAAGGCCGGCGCGTAGTCAAGCTCTCCGGCCTGCTGACGGATGGCTTCCACGATCTTGGGCTGGTTGTGGCCCGCGTTGCAGCACCAAAGCCCGGCCGTGCCGTCGAGCACCTCGCGGCCGTCGCCCGTCTTGTAGAACATCCCGTCCGCCGAAACGAACATGCGTGGGGTTTTCTTGAACTGGCGGTTCGCGGTGAAGGGCATCCAGAACGCCGAGAGGTCGTTCGGGGCCGATTTCTGATCCAGTGCCATTGGCAGCATCCCTGTGGCTTCCCGGCTTCTTTTCTGCTGGGCCGGGTGGCGTCCGAAAATGTTTGACCATCTGGTCAAGATCACGCTAGCAGAGATGGGGTATCAGTCAAGGATTTCGCAGGCCTCCCTGCCCGTGAAATCGGCATGTGCCCTTCCCCCGTGCATCCGGTGATGCCATAGGGAGCGCGTGGCCGGCGGGGGTGGCGAGAAATTGAGCGCCGGCGCAACGGCGCAGGCGGTGAAGCGGGAACGGTCCGGGAGAAGCGGCGGTGAGAGACAAGCCCAAGCGCACGCGCATCCAGCGCAAGAACATCGAAACGATTCTCGAAGCCGCGCTGGAGGTGTTCTCGCAATACGGGTTCCGCGGCTCCACGCTCGACCAGATCGCCCAGACGGCAGGTTTGAGCAAGCCCAACCTGCTCTACTACTTCCCCTCCAAGGAGGCGATCCACGTCGAGCTTCTGAGCGAGCTGATGGACACCTGGCTCGATCCGCTGCGCGCGCTGGACGCAGGCGGCGAGCCGATCCCCGAGATCCTGGCCTACGTGGACCGAAAGCTCGAGATGAGCCGGGATTTCCCGCGCGAGAGCCGCCTGTTCGCAAACGAGATTCTGCAGGGCGCCCCACGGATCGAGGAGGCGATCAAGGGCGAGCTAAAAGAGCTGGTGGACGAGAAGGCCGCGGTGATCTCGGGCTGGATCGACGCCGGGAAGATCGCCCCCGTGGATCCCTACCACCTGATCTTCTCGATCTGGTCCCTCACCCAGCACTACGCCGATTTCGAGGTGCAGGTGCAATGGATCCTGGCGGAGCGAAGCAAAACCAGCTTCGAGGATGCAAAGGCCTATCTCGATCAGCTTTTCACCAAGATGCTGCGGACCTGACGATTTCCAAGGGGCCTGTTTGGCCAGACCTCGCCCGGCGGCCCGCCGCCCCCACCCCGCGGTCTGGTTCCGCCCTCGGCTCCAATCGTCGCGAAAAAGGAGCGCCGCACGAAAAAGCCCCGGCCTTCTCAGGCCGGGGCAGGTGGTGCAATCAGGGTGTTATCGTTGGGGAGAACCCGCTCACTCGGCCGCCCAGACGGCCGGGTTGTTGGGATGGGTTTGCCAGTTGCCGTATTCCTCTTTCACCACTTCGCCGGTGCGCGGATCCACCTCGCCGGGCTTCATCGGCACCATGGTGATGCAGCCTTCCACCGGGCAGACGTTGACGCAGAGGTTGCAGGCCACGCATTCGTCGTCCTTCACGGTGAAGGTCCGATCCTCGCTCATGGCGATGGCCTGGTGGCTGGTGTCCTCGCAGGCGGCGAAGCAGCGGCCGCACTTGATGCAGTCATCCTGGTTGATCGAGGCCTTGGCCACGTAGTTCAGGTTGAGATCCTGCCAGTCCTTCACCTTCGGCACGGCGCGGCCCACCACCTCGTCCACCGAGGCGTAGCCTTTTTCGTCCATCCACTGGGACAGGCCCGAGATCATCTCCTGCACGATCTTGAAGCCGTAGGTCATGGCCGCCGTGCAGACCTGCACGTTGCCCGCGCCCAGCGAGATGAACTCCGCCGCGTCCCGCCAGGTGGTGACGCCGCCGATGCCCGAGATCGGGATGTTCGCGGTTTCCGGGTTGCGGGCGATCTCGGCCACCATGTTCAGCGCGATCGGCTTCACCGCCGGGCCGCAGTAGCCGCCGTGGGAGCCCTGCCCGTCGATCATCGGCTCCGGGCACATCTCGTCGAGGTTCACCGAGGTGATGGAGTTGATCGTGTTGATCAGGCTCACCGCATCGGCCCCGCCGCGCGCGGCGGCCTCGGCCGGTTTGCGGATGTCGGTGATGTTGGGGGTGAGCTTCACGATGCAGGGCATGCGGCTGTTCTGCTTCACCCAGCGCGTGACCATCTCGATGTATTCGGGCACCTGCCCGACGGCAGAGCCCATGCCGCGCTCCGCCATCCCGTGCGGACAGCCGAAGTTCAGCTCGACACCATCGGCGCCGGTCTCCTCCACCAGAGGCAGGATCGCCTTCCACGCGGCCTCCTCGCAGGGCACCATGAGCGAGACGACGAGCGCGCGGTCGGGGTAGTCGCGCTTCACCGATTTGATCTCGCGCAGGTTCACCTCGAGCGGGCGGTCGGTGATCAGTTCGATGTTGTTGAGGCCCAGCAGGCGCCGGTCCGCCCCCCAGATCGCGCCGTAGCGCGGGCCGTTGACGTTGACGACGGGCGGGCCTTCCGCACCCAGCGTCTTCCAGACGACACCGCCCCAGCCTGCCTCGAAGGCCCGGCGGACGTTGTATTCCTTGTCGGTCGGCGGCGCGGAGGCGAGCCAGAAGGGGTTGGGGGATTTGATCCCGACGAAAGTGCTTGAAAGGTCTGCCATTTGGGTATCCTTCCCTGAAATCAAGCGCCGAGAGCGGCGTGGATGGCCTCGGCGGCATCCCGCCCTTCGGCCACGGCTGTAACGGTCAGATCATCGCCCCCGGAGGCGCAGTCGCCGCCGGCCCAGACACCGGGCAGGCTCGTCTGGCCCGCGCCCGTGACGGCGATCTTGCCGCCGGCGATCTCCAGCCCCTCGGGCGCGCCTTCGAGCGTCTGGCCGATGGCCTTGAACACCTGGTCGGCCGGAATGCGGAAGGTTTCGCCGGTGCCTTTCAGCCCCTCGGGCGTCTCTTCGGTGTATTCCAGTTCGATCTCCACCGCGCTGCCGTTGCCGTGGATCGCCTTGGGCTGCACGTTCTCGAGGATGCGCACGCCCCGAGAGGCCGCGAGATCCTGTTCGAACTTCGAGGCGCCCATGCGGTCGCGGCCACGGCGGTAGGCGATGGTGACGTTCTGCGCGCCCAGCAGGCGGGCCTGCACGGCGGCATCCACCGCCGTCATCCCGCCGCCGATCACCACGACGTTGCGGCCGATCGGCAGGGCCGAGAGATCGCTGGCCTGCCGCAGTTCGGCGATGAAGGACACGGCGTCTTCCACGCCGGCCTTGTCTTCGCCCGGCGCCCGCAGCGCGTTCACGCCGGCCAGCCCGATCGCGAGGAACACCGCGTCGAAATCCTCCCGCAGCGCTTCGAGCGTCAGCCCGGCCCCGAGCGCCTTGCCCGTCTCCAGGCGGATGCCGCCGATCTGCAGCAGCCAGGACACCTCGCGCTCGGCGAAGCGATCCACCGCCTTGTAGGCCGCGATGCCGTATTCGTTGAGCCCGCCGGGCTTGTTGCGCGCATCGTAGACCGTCACGTCGTGGCCGTGCATCGCCAGGCGGTGGGCGCAGGCCAGCCCCGCCGGCCCCGCCCCGACGACCGCCACGCGCTTGCCGGTTTCGGGCGCGCGCGTGTAGGGGTGCCGGTTCTTCTCCATCAGCCTGTCGGTGGCGTAGCGCTGCAACTGGCCGATCATCACCGGCTTGCCTTCCGCCGCCTCGCGCACGCAGGCCTGCTCGCAGAGCGTCTCCGTGGGACAGACGCGGGCGCACATGCCGCCAAGGATGTTCTGATCGAAGATCGTCTTGGCGGCGGCCTCCGGCGTGCCGGTCGCGATCTGGCGGATGAAGAGCGGGATGTCGATGCTCGTCGGACAGGCCGTGACGCAGGGGGCGTCGTGGCAGAAGTAGCAGCGGTCCGCCGCCACCTGCGCCTCATGGGCATCGAGCGGTGCATGGAGATCGGCGAAATTCTCCGCGTAGGAGTCATCCGGCAAGCGCCCGGCGACTATGCCGGGGGTCAACTGGCTGTTGGGCATCATGGCCTCTCTGCTGGCATCTGTTCTTATTGGGATCAGCGTGGCACAGGCTGATTTTTTTATCAAATGGTAAATTTTCTGAAATCACCGCGACTTGCACCGCGCGGCAGGATTTGGGCAGCCGGAGGGGCGCGGCGCACAAATATTCGCCACAGGTCGTGCGGTGGCGCAGCAAAACAGCGGATGTCGGCGGGAAAAGACCGGGGAAAGAAATGTCGCCCACGCCACTTTTCCCCGCTCGTGACGTAGCGTATAAACCGCGTAGCTCAGGGCAAGCCTGCTTCAGACAGGCGCCAGACCATCGAGGACGGCATGACAGAAAACAAATACGAAAACGACGTGGCTTTCATCAAGGCGCTCGCCGAGATGCTCAACGACAATGACCTGACCGAGATCGAGGTCATGCGCGAATACGGCGAGGACGACAGCCTGAACGTGCGCGTCAGCAAGACGGCCGAAGGCGTGGCCTACGCCGCGCCTGCCGTCGCCGCCCCCGCCCCGGTTGCCGTGGCCCCCGCCGCCGCACCGGCCCCGGCAGCCGCCCCGGCCGCGGACCTGCCGGAGGATCCCGCCAGCCACCCCGGCGCCGTGACTTCGCCGATGGTCGGCACCGCCTACCTTGCTCCCGAACCGGGCGCCGCGGCCTTCATCACCGTGGGCGCCAGCGTCAAGGAAGGCGACACGCTGCTCATCGTGGAAGCGATGAAGACCATGAACCACATCCCGGCCCCGGCCTCCGGCACCGTCAAGCGGATCCTCGTGGGCGACGGCGATGCCGTGGAATTCGGCCAGCCGCTCGTGATCCTCGAATAAGGCCAGAGCCATGTTCGAAAAAATCCTGATCGCGAACCGGGGTGAGATCGCGCTGCGCGTGATCCGCGCCTGCCGGGAGATGGGCATCAAGTCCGTCGCCGTGCATTCCACCGCCGACAGCGACGCGATGCACGTGCGCATGGCCGACGAGGCCGTCTGCATCGGCCCGCCGCCCTCGGGCGAGAGCTACCTCAACATCGCCTCGATCATCGCCGCCTGCGAGATCACCGGCGCCCAGGCGATCCACCCGGGCTACGGCTTCCTGTCGGAGAACGCGACCTTCGTGCAGGCGCTTGAAGATCACGACATCACCTTCATCGGCCCCACCGCCGAACACATCCGCATCATGGGCGACAAGATCACCGCCAAGGATACGATGAAGAAGCTCGGCGTGCCCTGCGTGCCCGGCTCCGACGGTGGCGTGCCGGACTACGAGACCGCCAAGAAGGTCTCGGCGGAGATCGGCTACCCGGTCATCATCAAGGCCACCGCCGGCGGCGGCGGGCGCGGCATGAAACTCGCGCGCACGCCCGAAGAGCTGGAAACCGCCTTCCGCACCGCGCGGGCGGAGGGCAAGGCGGCCTTCGGCAACGATGAAGTCTACATCGAGAAATATCTCGGCAAGCCGCGCCACATCGAGGTGCAGGTCTTCGGCGACGGCAAGGGCAACGCGGTGCACCTTGGCGAGCGCGACTGCTCGCTGCAACGGCGCCACCAGAAGGTCTTCGAAGAGGCCCCCGGCCCCGTCATCACCCCGGAGCTGCGCGCCCGGATCGGCAAGACCTGTGCGGAGGCCGTGGCCAAGATCAACTACATCGGGGCCGGCACCATCGAATTCCTCTACGAGGACGGCGAGTTCTACTTCATCGAGATGAACACCCGCCTGCAGGTGGAGCACCCGGTAACGGAGGCCATCTTCGGCGTGGACCTCGTGCGCGAGCAGATCCGCGTGGCCGAAGGCCTGCCGATGTCCTTCACGCAGGAAGATCTGGCCATCAACGGCCACGCCATCGAGGTGCGGATCAACGCCGAACGGCTGCCCAACTTCTCGCCCTGCCCCGGCAAGGTCACCGCCTACCATGCACCCGGCGGGCTGGGCGTGCGGATGGATTCCGCGCTCTACGACGGCTACGCCATCCCCCCCTACTACGACAGCCTGATCGGCAAGCTGATCGTCCACGGGCGCGACCGCCAGGAGGCTCTGGCGCGCCTGGACCGCGCGCTCGGCGAGCTGATCGTGGACGGCATCGACACCACCGTGCCGCTCTTCCGGATGCTGCTGGCCGAGGAAGACGTGCAGCGCGGCTCCTACGACATCCACTGGCTGGAAAAATGGCTCGACGCCAACATGAGTTGAGGGTGTGCCCCCGCCGCGGCGGGGGCCATCCGCCCGCGAGGCCGCGATGGATCTCGCCCTGACCCCCGAACTCCTGTTGCAGGCCTACGCCAACGGGATCTTCCCGATGGCCGAATCCCGCGACGACGAAGACATCTTCTGGCTCGATCCCCAACGCCGCGGCGTGTTCGATCTGGACGGCTTCCACATCTCCCGCAGCCTGGCGCGCCGCATCCGCTCTGGCCGGTTCGACATCTCCTGCGACAGCGATTTCGAGGGCGTTCTGGACGGCTGCGCGGAGCGCGAGGAGACCTGGATCAGCCATCGAATCCGCCGCCTCTACCTCGCGCTGCACCGGCGCGGCCACGCCCATTCCATCGAGGTGCGGCACGGCGGCGCGCTGGTCGGCGGGGTCTACGGCGTCACCCTCAAGGGCGCCTTCTTCGGTGAAAGCATGTTCTCCCGCGAAACGGATGCCTCGAAAGTGGCGCTGGCCTATCTCGTGGACCGGCTGCGCGAAGGCGGCTTCACCCTGTTTGACACGCAGTTTCTCACGCCGCATCTCGCGCGGCTGGGCGCGCGGGAGATCACCCGAGCCGCCTACCATGCGCGCCTTGCCGAAGCCCTTGAAAAGGATGCCGATTTCAATCGCCAGACGCGGTGTCCGTCTCCGGCTGAGCTGCTGGCCCGCAACGCAGAAGCCAGACGTCGTAGCGCGGGTGATCCAGCGCGTTGAGCGCGGGCGAGGAGGCGATCATCCAGCCTTCGAACACCGTCTTGTCCAGCACCTGGTCGTGGATCGTCACATGGGCGTAGGCGTCGCCGGTGGGGTTGTCCGCCGGGACGCGGCATTCATCGAGCACCACATCGATGCGGCCGAAGCTGGCGCCCCCGCCGTTCTCGAGCGCTAGATCCTGGAGCGCGCCGTCCACCTTGTCGAGCGCCCGCAGCACGCCGCCCGGCGCGGTTTCGGCCTTCTCGCGGTCGTCGATCTCGATCAGCCGGATGGTGTCGTCGATGATGAGGCTCAACCCGTCGGACTGCTCTTCGAGCGTGCGCTCCACGATCTCGCCGTTGGGATTGGCGCCGGGCTGCTCCTCGGGCAGCAGGCCGAAGGTCTGCGCCACCGCGGTGCCCGCGGCAAGGGAAGCGGCCAGCGTGAGCGCCAGCAGGGCATGGGGCCGTCTGCGCGAAGTCATTGGCCGTCGCCCGTCACGAATTTCAGCAGGAGCGAGACGAGGCTCACGGCGCCCTGGGTGTCGAGCACCTCGTCACCGGGGGCGAAGGCGAAGGGCGAGCCACCGGGCACGACCTCCACGAAATTGCCGCCCAGCAGCCCCTCGGAGGCGATCACCGCGGCGCTGTCGTCGGGGATCTCGATGCCGTCCTGAAGGGTCAGCGTGGCATCGGCACGGAACGTCTCCGGGTTCAGGGTGAGCGCGGTGACGGTGCCGATCTTCACCCCGGCCAGGCGCACGTCGGTGCCGACGGTCACGCCTTCCACGGAGCGGAAGCTCGCCTTGAGCGGATAGGCTCCGCCACCGCCGCCGGAGCCCAGCCCCGTGACCTGAGAGGTGTAGAGCAGGAAGCCCGCGGCCACGGCCACGACGCCCGCCCCCACCAGGGTTTCTGTCAGGTTTTCAGCCATGCTCACTCAGGTTGCCAGGCTTCGTAATCCTTGCGTTCCACCGGCTGCGCGCGGCGCAGGGAGCCGGGAGGCGCATAGGCCAGGGCGGAGCCGGTGAGGTTTTCCTTGTGCGGCTTTTCCCACGGCTTGTGGGCCAGCGGCTTGGCGGTGGGCGGCTCGTCCCAGGTGAAATGCAGCCAGCCGTGCCAGTCCGGGGAGATGCGCGAGGCCTCGACTTCGCCGTTGTAGACGACCCAGCGGCGCTTGCCGTCGCGGGTTTCGTAGAAGACGTTGCCCTGCTCGTCTTCGCCGACCTTCACCCCTTTGCGGGCCGTGAAGATCTGCGTGCCCAGGGTGGAGCCATTCCACCAGGTGAGAAGACGAAGAAGAAAGTTCATGGCACCCTCCGGTTTCCTTCCCTTTCATATGACCGATGTGAGGCGCAACGTCCAGTGGCCCGTGCGGGGCGCGGCGCTGCGCCGCCGCCCTGCCCCAAACCTTGCGGCGAAGCCCTTGAAAGAATTCTCTTTGCCGGGCGGGCGCCTTCCCCCACTATGGGGCCATGACCTGAAGGAGGCAGAGCATGCTCTATGCTGTTTTCGTCCTGCTGATCGTCGGCTTCCCGGCCGGCTACGGCGCCTTTGCCCTGACGCATTCGCGCGAACCGAAGGAGCGGGAGCTCGGCGGCTTCCTGCTGCTCTACGCGCTGGCGCTTGCGGGCGGATATTTCTTCTTCCTGCCCGAAGGCAAGACGATGGGCGCGCGCCACACCTTCAACGTGCCGGTTGTGATCGGCCTGAGCCTCGCCGTGGGCTTCCTGACCGGCCTCTACAAGAACCTGCGTCGCCGCTGAACCTCGCGCCCCTGCCCTGCCCGCCCCGGATGCCGGCCGGACGCGGCAAGCGGACATGGAAAAGGCGGGGAAATCCCCGCCCTGCCCGTAACTTCAGCCTTGCCGCGCGGCTCAGCTCGCGCTGGCTTCCTCGCCCTTTTCCGGCTCGTAGAAGGCCAGAAGCGGCGCCGCGTCGCTGGTGACGGCCTCTTCGTTGACGACGACCTTCTCCACGTTCTTCATGCTCGGAAGTTCGAACATCGTGTCGAGCAGGATGTCTTCCATGATGGAGCGCAGGCCGCGCGCGCCGGTCTTGCGCTCGATGGCGCGCTTGGCGATGGCGCGCAGGGCGTCGTCGGTGAAGGTCAGCTCGGCGTCTTCCAGCTCGAACAGGCGCTGGTATTGCTTCACCAGCGCGTTCTTCGGCGCGGTCAGGATGGTGACGAGCGCGTCCTCGTCCAGGTCTTCCAGAGTGGCGATCACCGGCAGACGGCCCACGAACTCGGGGATCAGGCCGAATTTCAGCAGATCCTCCGGCTCCAGATCCTTGAAGTGCTCGCCGATCGTCTTCTGGCTCTCGTCGCGCACGTCGGCACCGAAGCCCATCGCCGAGCCCTTGCCGCGCTGCGCGATGATCTTGTCGAGCCCTGCGAAGGCGCCGCCGCAGATGAACAGGATGTTGGTGGTGTCCACCTGCAGGAATTCCTGCTGCGGGTGCTTGCGGCCGCCCTGCGGCGGCACGGAGGCCACGGTGCCCTCCATGATCTTCAGAAGCGCCTGCTGCACGCCCTCGCCCGAAACGTCGCGGGTGATCGAGGGGTTGTCGGACTTGCGGGTGATCTTGTCCACCTCGTCGATGTAGACGATGCCGCGCTGCGCCCGCTCCACGTTGTATTCGGAGGCCTGGAGCAGCTTGAGGATGATGTTCTCCACGTCTTCGCCCACGTAGCCGGCTTCGGTCAGCGTGGTGGCGTCGGCCATGGTGAAGGGCACGTCCAGGATGCGCGCCAGCGTCTGGGCCAGCAGCGTCTTGCCGCAGCCGGTGGGGCCGATCAGCAGGATGTTGGACTTCGCCAGCTCGATCTCGGATTTCCCGGCGTGGTTCAGACGCTTGTAATGGTTGTGCACGGCCACGGAGAGCACGCGCTTGGCGTGGGCCTGGCCGATGACGTAATCATCGAGCACATCGCAGATCTCCTTCGGGGTGGGCACGCCGTCGGTGGCTTTCAGGCCTGCCGATTTCGTCTCCTCGCGAATGATATCCATGCACAGCTCGACGCATTCATCGCAGATGAACACCGTCGGGCCCGCGATCAGCTTGCGCACCTCGTGCTGGCTCTTTCCGCAGAAAGAGCAGTAAAGGGTGTTCTTGCCGTCGCCGCTTGCGTTGTTCGCCATGTGCTATCCTCTGGGCCCGCTGGCCCCTTGATGCGCCCGCTTGGGAGCGTTCCGTCGTCTCTTGCGCTCAACAGTAGGCCAGCGCCCGGGTATCCACAACGGCAAAAACGCACCCTTTCGAGGCGCTTTTGCCGCCGCGATTCATGATCAGGAGTCGTCGTCCTTCACGCGGTTTTCGACGATCTCGTCGATCAGGCCCCACTCCTTGGCTTCCTCGGCCGACATGAAGTTGTCGCGCTCCAGAGCGTCTTCCACGGCCTTCAGTTTCTGGCCGGTGTGCTTCACGTAGATGCCGTTGAGGCGATCCTTCAGCTTCTGGGTCTCGCGGGCGTGGATCATGATGTCCGTCGCCTGGCCCTGGTAGCCGCCGGAGGGCTGGTGGACCATGATGCGCGAGTTCGGCAGCGAGAAGCGCATGCCCGGCGCGCCGGCCGCCAGCAGCAGCGAGCCCATGGAGGCCGCCTGCCCGACGCAGAGCGTGGAGACCTTCGGCTTGATGTATTGCATGGTGTCGTAGATCGACAGGCCCGAGGTCACGACGCCGCCGGGGCTGTTGATGTACATCGAGATTTCCTTGCTCGGGTTTTCCGCCTCAAGGTGCAGAAGCTGTGCCACGACCAGCGAGGACATGCCGTCATGCACGGGGCCCGACAGGAAGATAATCCGCTCCTTCAGAAGGCGCGAGAAGATGTCGTAGGCCCGTTCGCCGCGGCTCGTCTGCTCGACGACCATGGGCACGAGGGTGTTCATGTAGAATTCGTGGGGATCTCTCATTCTCTTCGCCTGCCTGCTGCTTGTCGCGATGATGCGCGATGGGTCACTACCAGAGTCTTAGTGTCGCGCTCTGGGGGCTGCAAGGGGGGCAGGCATTTGTGCGGGGGGGTGGAGGCTTAGGCAACGCCCTGCACCAACTCTCATACTCCCGCCCGGCGCACGCCGGGCAGCGCCGACCCGCCCCCGTCAAACCGAAGGTTTGCCTTTGCAAAACGGGGCGGCGCTATTCGCACCACCCCGCGGGTCTTCGCTGCCCTTAGATCTAAAAACAAACGTTGGAACCGCGGCTTTCGAGAGCGATGGCCTCCTCGATCCCGCCCGCAGACGGGCCCAGCCCCAACAGCGCTTGCTAAACCGCCAGCCCATCAGAATTGAAGAAATGCAGCCGCTCGGGATCAAACGTCAGCCCCACGGCCTCGCCCGGCCGCAGCAGGCTGTCGCCCGTCACCCGCACCGTGATCTGGCCCAGCGGGCCGGCGTCGATGATCACGAAGGTGTCCGCGCCGAGGTATTCCAGCACGTCCACCACGCCGTCGCAGGCCCCGGTGCCGGGTGCGCCGAGCGTGATGTGCTCCGGGCGCACGCCCACGGAGACCGCCGCGCCGCCGCCCGGGAACGCCCCGCCGCGCCCGCCTTCAAGCCGGAAGACATCGCCCGAGGTGGTGCAGGGCATCACGTTCATCTTGGGCGAGCCGATGAACTGCGCCACGAAGAGGTTCGCCGGGTTTTCATACAGCTCCCGCGGGCTGCCCACCTGCGCGATCTTCCCGCCGTCCAGCACCACGATGCGGTCGGCCAGCGTCATCGCCTCCACCTGGTCGTGGGTCACGTAGATCATCGTGGACTTCAGCGACTGGTGCAGCTTGGCGATCTCGTAGCGCATTTCCACCCGCAGGGCGGCATCGAGGTTGGAGAGCGGCTCGTCGAAGAGGAAGGCCGTGGGGTCGCGCACGATGGAGCGCCCGATCGCCACCCGCTGCCGCTGCCCGCCCGACAGCGCCTTGGGGCGGCGCTCAAGGAAGGGTTCGAGCTTCAGGATCCGCGCCGCATGGCCCACCTTCTCCGCGATCTCGGCCTTGGGGGCGCCGGCGGTCTTCAGCGAAAAGCCCATGTTCTCGCCCACGGTCATGTGCGGATAGAGCGCGTAGCTCTGGAACACCATCGACAGCCCGCGCTTGCTGGGCGAATGCGAGGTCACGTCCTCGCCGTCGATCAGGATGGCGCCCCGGCTGGTCTCCTCCAGCCCGCCGATCATCCGCAGAAGCGTGGATTTCCCGCAGCCCGAGGGGCCGACGAAGATGATGAACTCGCCGTCCTCGACCTTCAGATCCACCCCCTTGATGACTTGCAGTTCGCCGAACCATTTCTCGACGGCTTTCAGTTCGATGGCGCCCATCACACCCTCCCCTCGGCTGCGGGCGAGGCCCAGGTCAGCCAGATTGCTGCTGTCCAGGTGAACAGGCCGCCGCCTGCCGGGGCGCCCGTCACCGGGTTGAAATATTCGTAGAAGCCGTTCCGCGCGATGCACTCGGCGGTGCGGCGGCGCAGATCCTCGGCAATGGCCCCGTGGCCCGCTTCCGCCAGCCCGCGCGCGATGAGGGCGTTGAACATCCCCCACATCGGCCCGCGCCAGTAGCGCGGCGCGTCGAAACGCGGATCGGCCGGATCGAGGCTCGGCACCGGGTAGCGCACCGCCTGCATGATGCGCTCCAGCGCGGGCAGCATCGCATCGCCGCCGACGCCGGCATACCAGCACAGGAAGGCCCCGGAACTGAGCGCGCCGCTGAACCGGCCGGTGCGGATATCGACCGAATCGTAGTGGCCGCGCTCCGGGTTCCAGTGGCTGGCCGCCCCCTCCTCGAGCGCCGCGATCCAGCCCGCGATCTCGGAGGTGTCCTCGCCCAGTTCCGCGCCCAGCGCCGCCAGGTCGCGGCAGGCCCGCAGGAAGATGAAGCTCATCCCAGGATCGGCCACCCGGAAGGGTGAGCTTTGCCGGATAACCTCTTCATCCCAATGGCAATCACGCCCGAAGTGGACAAGCGCAAGGTAGCGGTCGTACTGCTCCTTCGTGGGGCGCATGGAGCCATCCACGTGGGAGGTGTCCCGCCGGGTGTATTCGCCCACGCCCGAGCCATCGACATTGGCCATGGCCGCGTCCCAGTCGGCAGCATTGTCGCGCCCGCTTTCCCACGGGTGGGTGACGACGATCATGCCGCGCTCGCAGCGGTGCGCCATGAACCAGCGGTGCCACGCCAGCAGCTTCGGGTAGAGGGCGCGCAGATGCGCCGCGCCTTCCGCCCTGTCGGCCTCGTAGATCCAGCGGATCAGGGTCGCGGCCACCGGCGGCTGGCTGATGCCCGAGGTGGCGGGGCTGCGCTCGCGCCCCCAGACTTCCGGCCCCGGAAAATACTCCGGCACCTCGCGGTGGAAGATGATGTGGGGCACCATGCCGTTTTCCCACTGGCTGGCGAAGAGCGTCTCCGCTTCCACCCAGGCGCGGGCACGATCGAAGGTGGAGAACCCCCACGCCGCGAACATGCTGTCCCAGTTCCACTGGTAGGGGTAGAGTCCGCTGGTGGGCACCGTGTAGCCGCCACGATCGTTGCCCGTCATGATGTCGCGGGCCTGCTGATCCAGTTGCTCCGTCATTTCGTCCTGTCTTTCCGGCCAGTTGCCCGGCCCGTTCCTGAAATTGCGTGTCATCGTGGCTCAGCCCTTCACCGATCCGGCCGTGAGGCCCTTGGTCATGAAGCGTTCGAGCCCGAGGAAGAGCACCATGATCGGCACGGTGGCGATCACCGCCCCGGCCATCAGGTGCTGGCGCGGGATCTCCGAGGAGTTCAGCATCGCCACGCCCCGCGTGAGGGTGAATTTCGAGGGATCATCCAGCAGCATGAAGGCCAGCAGGAACTCGTTCCAGGCGATCATGAAGACGTAGAGCGAGACGGAGGCCAGCGCGGGCAGCGAGAGCGGCAGGGTGATCTTCCAGATCACCGCGAGGCGCGACAGACCGTCCATCAGCCCGGCTTCCTCCACTTCCGCGGGCAGGCCGCGGAAGTAGCCCTGCAGCATGTAGAGCGCCACGGGAATGGTGGTAACGGGGTAGATCAGGATGATCCCGAAGATCGAGTTGCGCAGCCCCACCATCGAGAAGACGATGTAGATGGGCAGCGCCAGCACGATCATCGGCACCATGTAGATCAGCAGGATCGAGCGCGAGAACGCCGCCTGCCCCTTGAAGCGCAGCCGCGCCACGGCATAGGCGCCGGGCACCGAGAAGGCCAGCGTGATCGCCACCGTGGCCACGGAGACCAGCAGCGAGGTCATCAGGTAGCCGCCGAAGCCGAAATCGGCAAACAGCTCAGAATAGCTGCGGAACAGACCCCAGCCCTTGGACAGCTCCAGCGAGAAATCCAGCGGGTTCTGCAACAGCGCCTGCTGGCTCTTCAGGCTGGTCATCACCATCACGTAGAAGGGGATCACGACGATGGCGGTGAAGAAGATGTAGCCGATGCCGGTGAAGAAGCGGATCAACGCCTCCTCGAACTCGTGCCGCGTGAGCGCCCCCCATGTGCAATCCTCGAGGAACACCGCCAGGGGAAGCGCCGTGAAGAACCCGGCGCAGAGCCCGGCCAGCAGCGTCTTGCCCAGCGAGACGCCCTCCCCGCTCAGCACCGCGCCAAACCCGGCCGCGCCCAGCAGCGCGAAGGCGAGGCTCACCACGCCCACCCCCGTCCAGCGCCCCGGCGCCTTCAGGGCGATCACCCCGGCGGCGGCGCCGAACAGCAGCGACAGCCAGAGCGAGGGCTTGAAGGCTTCGCCGGTGGCGAAGGCGAAGCTGACCGAAACCGTCACCGCGATGGTGAAGGCCCAGAGCGCGCCCAGAAGCGGCGCCGTCACGTAGCCATGTCTCAAGGCTCCCATCACAGGCCCTCCTCGCGGCTGATGAACTTGAAGAAGAAGACGGAGAACAGCAGCAGGCAGAGGAAGACCACCACCGCCACCGCCGCCCCGGCACCGATGTTGGCAAGGGCGAAGGCCTGTTCGTAGACGTTCACGGTCAGCGTGCGCGTACCGGCGTTGCCACCCGTCAGCAGGAAGATGTCGTCGAACTTGTTGAAGGTCCAGATGAAGCGCAGCAGGAAGAGCACCGAGAGGATGCCCAGAAGCTGCGGCAGGCTCAGGAACCAGAACTTCTGGAACGGGCTCGCGCCGTCCATGTCGGCGGCTTCGTACATGTCGGTGTCGATGCTCTGCATCCGGGCGAGGATGAAGAGGAAAGAAAGCGGGAAGTAGCGCCAGATCTCGAAGACCGTCACCATGATCAGCGCCAGCGGCCGTTCGCCGAAGAAGTTGATCGGCGCCTGCGTCACCCCCATCTGCAGCAGAAGCGCGTTGGCGGAGCCGGAGAAGGGATCGAACAGGGTGACCCAGGTAAAGGCCACCGCGATCACCGGGGCGACGTAGGGAAAGAGGTAGAGCCCGCGCAGCACGCCCTGCCCCTTGAAGCTCTTGTTCAGGAGCATCGCGGCGAACAGCCCGAAGACGAGCGCGCCGATGGTGCCGAAGACGGTGTAGAACATCGTGGTCCAGAGCACCGCCCAGAACTCGCCGCCGTCGAAGACGCGCCGGAAGTTGTCCAGCGTGAATTCGCTGTTGGTCAGGATGTTTTCCGACCTGTAGGTGAGCCGGGGCTCGGAGGCGTCGAGATCGGGATCCGCATCGAGGAAAGCCTGCGAAACCTGCGCCTCCATGCGCATCCGCTCCCGATAACCCGGCTCCAGATCACCGAAATCACAGAAAATCTCGGCGCCGTCGATGGTGCAACGCGGATCGGGTGCGAGGATGGTCAGCCCCTCGGGCAGCGTATCGGCCAGCGTCACGCCGAGGATCGGCTTGTCCTGGCTGGAGTTGCGGATCCGGATTTCATACTGCGCCGGATCGGACGGCGCCGCGGGGCGGCCACGCAGGCTTTCGCGCACCACCGGGGCGGGCGCGCGCAGGTCAGCCAGCTGCACCGGCTTCACGCTGATCCAGAAGATCGACAGCAGCGGCAGGATCACCACGAGGGCGACACTGATGATCGTGGGCATCAACAGGCCCCAGGCCAGGCGCGCTTCGCGCCGGCCGAGCGGCCCCGTGCCTTTCGGGGGAGACAGGGATGTCATGGCGGGGTTTTTCCGTGGTTTCGACGGTGGCGGCGGGCCGGGGCCGGCCCACCGCGCCTTGCATGAACAGGGCGCCGCAACGCCCTGAAAGTTTTACTCTACCCTGGAAAGCTCATCGTTCATCGCCGCCACGGCGGCGGGGCCGTCAAGCGCGCCGTCGATGTATTGGCGCACGATGCGGTTGATGGCCTGGCTGTTGATGATCTTGGAGGCCAGCGACAGCTGCCCCTCGGCCACGCCCCAGCGCTGGGCCACGTCGAGGCCGCCGACGATCTCGTCGATCATCTCCTGCGCGTAAAGCTCGCCCAGCGGGGCCTTGCGGTCCACGCCCACCGGCAGTTCGGCCCAGGCCTCCACGAAGGCCGTCGGGTTCTCGGCGGTGCCGCGGCGGACCGGGAACTTGCCTTCCGGCGCGATGGAGAGCGTCTGGGTGTAGCCTTCGTCCATGGAGTATTTCACGAACTCCATCGCCGCATCCGTATCCGCATCCGAGGTGATGCCGAAGTAGCGGATGTCGCCCCAGGCCGCGCCGTCGGGGTTGGAGGGGCCGGCAAGCTTGGTCACGATGCCGGTGGCGGTGGCCAGATCGCGGGTGGTGGGATCGTCGTTGATGGTGGGCGGCGCGCTGTCGCGCAGGCCGGCCAGCTCATCGAGGATGAAGGGCGACCAGATGATCATCGCCGCCTGCCCGGCGAAATACAGTTCGCGCGACTGCTTCCAGTAGAGTTCGCCCGGCGGGGAGGCCTCGGCGATGGCCTTGTAGAAGTCGAGCACCTCCATCGTCGGCCCTTCTTCCAGCGGCTTGAAGCCATCCGGGCCGACGGGCGAAACGCCGTTGGCGAGGAAGACGTGCTCCAGCACCTGGCTCATGAAGTTCTCGTCCACCTTGGTGGCGGCCACGAAGCCATACATCTCCGGCGGGTTGTGCAGCGCTTCGATGGCGGCCAGCACGTTGGCGTAGGAATTGGGCGCCGCAAGCCCCTTCTCGTCGAAGAGATCCTTGCGGTAGACGACCATCTGCGTCCAGCCATCGACTGGCACGGCCGCGGTGCCACCGTCGAAGGCGGCCATGGCGAGGGCGCCCGGCGCGAAGGTCTCGGTGCCAAGCTCGGCGATCACGTCGCTGGCGGCCTCGGTGTCGAGGATGCCGGCCTCGGCCCAGGGCAGCGCGTATTGCAGGGTGTGGTAGATCACGTCGGGCAGATCGCCGGCGGCGAAGGCGGCCGTGGCGCGGGTGCCCAGATCGCTTTCGGAGACGGGGATCACCTCGACCTCGGTGCCGGTGGCCTCCTTGAAGGCGGCGGCCATTTCTTCCTGCTTGGCGAGGCGCTCGGGCTGCTCCTCGGTGGTCCAGAAGCGGATGGTGTCGGCCTGGACGGCCATCGCGCTGAAGGCGAGGCCCATCGCGGCCCCGGCCAGCAGCCGGCCGGTGTGTGTCTTGGCAAAAATCGTCATTGTTTTCCTCCCAGTCTCTTTTTGCTCAGGTGACAAATCAGTTGGTGAAATCGGGCCGTGGCGGTGGCCCATCGGAGCCGCGCACCACGAGCTGCGCGCGATCGAACTCGCGCAGGGTATCGGGGTGGCCGCCACGAATGCGGGTGATGAGAAGCCGCGCGAGCCGTTCACCGGCGCGTCGGGAATCCACGGCAAAGGTGGTGAGCGGAGGCTGCGCGTAGGCGCCTTCGGGCACCCCGTCATAGGCGATCACGGAAACATCGCGCCCCGGCTCCTGCCCGGCGGCGCGGATCGCCTGGTAGAGCCCCAGCGCCGCCATGTCCACGGCGCAGACGACCGCCGTCGGCGGCTCCGCCTGCCCCAGCAGGCGCTCGCCGGCGGCATGGCCCTGCGCCACGGTCACCGCGTCTTCCTGCACGTATTCGGGCCGGTAGGCGATCCCCGCCTTCGCCAGCCCGGCCTTGTAGCCCTCCAGCCGCAGGGCGGAATAGTAGTATTCGAGGCCGCCGTTGATGAAGCCGATGCGCCGGTGCCCGAAGGCCGCCAGCCGCAGCACCGCCTCCTCCATCGCCTCCTCGCCGCGGATGTCGTAGAAGGGGCAGCCGGCCATGTCGGGGGTGCGGCCGTAGAGCACGAAGGGCACTTCGAGCCGGCGCAGCAGCTCGACGCGGTAATCCCTGCGCAGCGCCCGCGGCAGGATGAAGCCGTCGGCCTTGCGCTCCTCCACCAGCCGGGTGAGCGTGTCGCGCATGTCCGCATCGGACGCCGCCGTGGAGACCGTCAGCGTCCAGTGCTCATCGCTTGCGCCTTTGGTGACGCCCGCCAGGAAATCGGCCAGGAACGGGCGCTGCGCGTCATGGGCGTTGATCTGGAGCACCAGCCCGATGGAGCGGACCTTGCCGGTCCGGATCGCCTGCGCATGGCTCAAGGGGCGATACCCAAGCTCCTGCGCCTTGCGCTGGATGCGCAGGCGGGTGCTGTCGGCGATGTCGGAATAGCCGTTGAGCGCGCGGGAGACGGTGCCCTTCGTCACGCCCAAGGCATCGGCGACATCGGCGATGGTGATGCGGCGTTGCTTCACGCCGAGCCCTTCCTGTTGCATGGTCCGTTCGGTTGTTTTGCGGAATTCTTGTTCAATCGTTTTGTTTCGAAACCGGTTTCGGCAAGGGTTTTTTTCCCGGCCTGCTGAATTTCCGGTCAGCGGGTCTCGAATTCGAGCGCCATGACGGGGCGGGACTGCGGCCCCGCACGCAAGGAAACAAGGGCCGGAACCGGCGCGATCACTGCCCTTGCGTCACCCGCAAAAAGAGAGGAAGTTGGCCATTCGATCACCGCGGAGCACGGCGCCGGAAGGCGCTTCGCCGCGCAACATCATTTCAAGATGAGGCACTTCATGATCCGCAAAATGTCTTTCGCATTGCTGCCGCTGGCCGCGCTGGCCGCCTGCACCGAGTCGTCCAACAGCGCCGACGAGGTGGATCTGGCCAACCCGGCCGCCGTTTTCTGCGTCCAGAGCAACGGCGCCTACGAGATCCGCGAAGATCCGGAAGGCAACCAGTATGGCGTCTGCATCGTGGATGAAGGCGAGTTCGACGCCTGGGAGCTGTATCGCAAGGCCCAGGATGCCGGCGCCACCTGAGGCTGGGGGCGCGGCGCGCGGGCGCTCAGGTGAACTTGCGGAAGAATTTCGTCCGGTCGAACATGTCTTCCAGCGCCTCCATCCGCTTGCGCGTTTCCGGCCAGGTCTGCTCCTGCACCTCGGCGATGACGGTTTCCAGCAGAAGCATCAGCGTCACGCCGGAATCCCAAGCCGATGGCACTTCGATGCGGCAGGAAAACACGTGGTCGGCGTATTGTGACACCGGCGAGCGCCACTGATCGGTGAAGAGCACGATCTTCGCCCCCCGCGCCGCCGCCATTTCGGCCAGCTTCAGGGTGCTGTTCTCGTAGCGGCGCACGTCGAGGATCACCACCACGTCCCCCGCCTCCACTTCCAGCAGGTAGTGCGGCCAGGCGTTGGAAATGGACTGGATCAGCGTCACCTGCGGGCGCAGCACCTGCATGTGGAGGAAGAAGTAATCCGCCAGCGCGCGGGTGATCCGCCCACCGACGACATAGACCCCGCGCCCGGTATCGGCGAGCAGCGCGCAGGCGGCGTCGAAGCTGTCCGGGTCCATCTGCGCCAGCGTCTGGCGGATGTTGCCGCTCACCGCCTCGGTGAAGCGGTTGAGGATATGCGCGTCCGGCGCGCGCTCCGCCCATGTGTCATGCTTGGCGATCGGGTCGGAAATCTTGGCCTCAAGCTCGCGGCGCAGCTCGGCCTGAAACTCGGGAAACCCTTTGTAACCCAGCTTCTGCACCATCCGCGCCACGGTGGGCGTCGAGACCCCGGCCGCCTGGGCCACGGTGGTGATCGTGCCCAGCCCCGAGACCGGGTAGTTTTCGAGGATCGAGGTCGCCAGCTGCCGCTCCGCCCTCGTCAGCGCCTCGTAGGCCTGCTGCAGCCTGTCGGCGATCGTGTCTGATGGATGCGGCATCGGCTTGCCCTTTTTCTGATCGCTGGATGAGCGGATTCAAACAGGTTGTATTGCCCTGAACAAATCTTTCCAGAAAATTTTTTTGACAGGAAAGAGGCTCCTGAAGAATTCTTTTCACAAACGCAAACCGGGAGCTGCAAGGCGTGTCCGCATCGGCCAACACATTGGAACAGATCGTGCAGGGGCAGGCGCCGGCGGCGCTGCTGAACCCGGACGGCGCCGGCCCGTTCCTGCTGGCCTGCGAACATGCCTCCTGGCGGATTCCCGAAGAGTTCGCGGGGCTCGGGCTGACGGAGGAAGCACGCAGGAGCCATGTGGCCTGGGATCCGGGCGCGCTGGAGGTGGCCGCCCACATGGCGCGCATCCTCGATGCGCCGCTCGTCATCAGCACGGTGTCGCGCCTCGTCTACGATTGCAACCGCCCGCCCTACGCCCATGACGCCATGCCCGCGCGCAGCGAACGCTTCACGATTCCGGGCAATGCCGCGGTGACCCGCGAAGAGCGCACCCGCCGCACGCGCACCTATTACGAGCCCTTCCGCGATCTCCTGGAGGAGACCCTGCGCGGCTTCCGCCAGCCGCCCGTTCTGGTGACGGTGCACAGCTTCACTCCCACCTACAACGGCGAAACGCGCGCGGTGGAGCTTGGCATCCTGCACGACGAGGACAGCCGCCTCGCCGACAGGATGCTCGACCTCGCCCCCGCTTTCACCGCGATGAACACCCAGCGCAACGCGCCCTACAGCCCGGCCGATGGCGTCACCCATACGCTCAAGCAGCACGGCATCCTGAACGGGCTGCTGAACGTGATGCTGGAAATCCGAAACGATCTGATCGCCACGCCCGGAACCCAGGCCGCCGTGGCCGAGGACCTGGCCCGCCTGCTCAGCGCCACGCTGACGGAAATGCGGATCGACGCCAACCGAACGGAGGCCACATGACCCCCTTCGCCCGCGGCTATGTCCGCACAGTGGACGCGGTGAACTACAGGATCGGACGGGTCATGATGTATGGCATCTTCGTCATGATCGGCATCCTGCTGTGGTCTTCGATCTCCAAGACCTTCTTCCTGCCCTCGCTCTGGACGCTGGAAATGGCGCAGTTCGCCATGGTCACCTATTACATCATGGGCGGCCCCTACTCGATCCAGCTGGGCAGCAACGTGCGGATGGATCTGTTCTACGGCGCCTGGAGCGACCGCCGCAAAGCACAGGTGGACGCGATCACCGTCTTCTGCCTGCTCTTCTACCTCGGCGTGATGCTCTACGGGGCCGTCGAGAGCACCAGCTACTCCCTGCAATACAACGAGCGCAGCCCCACCGCGTGGCGCCCCTATCTCTGGCCGATCAAGATCATCATGTGCCTCGGCATCTTCCTCATGCTGCTGCAGGCGATCTCCGAACTCATCAAGGATGTCGCACGCATCCGCGGGGAGGAGATCCGATGAGCTACGAGATGATCGCCATCCTGATGTTCTCCACCATGATGCTGATGCTCTTCACGGGCCAGCGGGTATTCGGGGCCATCGGCTTCGTGGCCTCCATGGCCGCCGTGATGCTCTGGGGCACGGGGGGATCGGACATCCCCTTCTCCTCGGCCATGAAGCTGATGAAATGGTATCCTCTGCTCACCCTGCCGATGTTCATCTTCATGGGATACGTGCTGTCGGAATCCAAGATCGCCGACGATCTCTACAAGATGTTCCACGTCTGGATGGGCCCTGTGAACGGCGGGCTCGCCATCGGCACGATCGGGCTGATGGTGCTGATCTCGGCGATGAACGGGCTTTCGGTGGCCGGCATGGCCATCGGGGCGACGATCGCCCTGCCCGAGCTGCTGCGCCGCGGCTACGACAAGCGCATGGTCACGGGCGTGGTGCAGGCGGGATCGAGCCTCGGCATCCTCGTGCCGCCTTCCGTCGTGCTCGTGCTCTACGCGATGATCGCGCGCCAGCCCGTGGGCCAGCTCTGGCTCGCCGGCATCGTGCCGGGGCTGATGATGGCGGCGATGTTCATCCTCTACATCTACATCCGCTGCCGCCTGCAGCCCGAACTGGGCCCCGCCCTGAAGGAAGAGGCCCGCGCGGTGCCGATGGCCGAGAAGCTGCGCCTGCTGCGCGCCGGCCTGCTGCCGCTCTTCATCTTCGCGGCGATGATGGTGCCCTTCGTGAATGGCTGGACATCCCTGGTGGAAAGCTCCGCCATCGGTGCGCTCACCGCCTTCGCGGCGGCGGTGCTCAAGGGGCGGATGACGAAGGAGGTGTTCGAAACCAGCGTGCGCCAGACGCTGGCCATTTCCTGCATGTTCATGTGGATCATCCTGGCCGCGCTCGGCTTCGGCGCGGTGTTCGACGGCCTCGGGGCGGTGCGCGCGATCGACACGCTCTTCACCGAGCAGCTCGGGCTCGATCCCTGGATGATCCTCGTGCTGATGCAGCTGAGCTTCCTCGTGATGGGCACCTTCCTCGACGACACCGCCATGCTGGTGATCGTCGCGCCGCTCTACGTGCCGCTGGTGAAGGCGCTCGGCTTCGATCTGATCTGGTATGGTGTGCTCTACACGATCACCACGCAGATCGCCTACATGACGCCGCCCTTCGGCTACAACCTCTTCCTGATGCGCGCCATGGCCCCGCCCGAGATCGGCCTGCGCGACATCTACGCCTCCATCGTCCCCTTCGTCTGCGTGATGGTGCTGGCACTGGTCCTGGTGATGTGCTTCCCGCAGATCGCCATGTGGCTGCCCAACTACGTCTACGGAAAATAACCGACAACGAGAGCCCGGCAGCGGGCCGAACCCCAACCGCCAACCAGGAGAGAGACAATGACCACAAGACGCAAGCTGCTTCAGGGCGCCGCCCTTGCTCCGGCCGCCGCGCTGGCCACCCCGGCGCTGGCCCAGGGCAAGATCAAGTGGCGCATGCAGACCTACGCCGGCCCCGCGCTGGCCGCCCACGTGATCGATCCCGCGATCGAGATGTTCAACAAGATCGCCGGCGACCGCATGGAGATCGAACTTTTCTACGCCGATCAGCTCGTGCCCACGGGCGAGCTTTTCCGCGCCATGCAGAAGGGCACCATCGACGCCGTGCAGTCCGATGACGATTCCATGGCTTCGCCCACCGAGGTCACCGTCTTCGGCGGCTACTTCCCCTTTGCCTCGCGCTACAGCCTCGACGTGCCGGTGCTGTTCAACCAATACGGCCTGAACGAGATCTGGGACGCCGAATACTCCAAGGTCGGCGTGAAGCACATCTCCGCAGGGGCCTGGGATCCCTGCCACTTCGCCACCAAGGATCCGATCAACTCGCTGGAGGATCTGAAGGGCAAACGCGTCTTCACCTTCCCCACCGCGGGCCGTTTCCTCGCCCAGTTCGGCGTGGTGCCCGTCACCCTGCCGTGGGAAGACATCGAGGTCGCCGTGCAGACGGGCGAGCTGGACGGCATCGCCTGGTCGGGCATCACCGAGGATTACACCGTCGGCTGGGCCGACGTGACGAACTACTTCCTCACCAACAACATCTCCGGCGCCTGGGCGGGCAGCTTCTTTGCCAACATGGATCGCTGGAACGAGCTTCCCGAAGATCTGCAGACGCTGTTCCGCGTCTGCTGCGATCAATCCCACTACTACCGTCAGTGGTGGTATTGGGGCGGCGAGGCCTCGCTGCGGGTCAACGGCACCAAGATGCAGCTGACCACCATCCCCGATGCCGAATGGGCACAGGTGGAAGAAGCCGCCGTGAAGTTCTGGGACGAAATCGCCGCGGAAAGCGAAACCAAGGCGAAGGTCGTCGAGATCATCAAGAAATACAACGCCGACATGCAGAAGGCCGGCCGCCCCTACCGCTACGGCTGAGCCCTGTGCTGCCCCGCGCGGGGCAGCGCGCACAGATAGAGTGGCCGGCCCCCCGCGGGCCGGCCTCCGCTGGATCAGGAAGGAAGTTTTCACATCATGCCCGGCCCCCTCACCTTCGACGCCCTCAAGGCCGCCGTCGCCGACGGCAGCATCGATACCGTTCTCGTCTGCCTCGTGGACATGCAGGGCCGCCTCATGGGCAAACGCTTCCATGCCGCCCATTTCGTGGAAGGCGCATGGGAAGAGACCCATTGCTGCAACTACCTGCTGGCCACCGACCTGGAAATGGCCACCCCCGACGGCTACCGCGCCACCAGCTGGCGCGAAGGCTACGGCGACTACGTGATGAAGCCCGATCTCTCCACCCTGCGGCCCGTGCCGTGGCTGGAAGGAACGGCCATGGTGCTCTGCGACGTGCTCGACCACCATACCCACGAAGAGGTGCCCCATTCCCCCCGCGCGATCCTGAAGAGGCAGATCCAGCGCGCCGAGGCGCTCGGCTTCACGCCGATGATGGCCACCGAGCTTGAGTTCTTCCTCTTCGAAAAGCCGCTGGACGAGATCCGCAAGGGCGGCTTCAGGGATCTCACGCCCATCTCCGGCTACAACGAGGATTACCACATCCTGCAGACCACCAAGGAAGAGGCCGTGATGCGCCCGCTGCGCAACCACCTCTACGCCGCCGGCATCCCGATCGAGAACTCCAAGGGCGAGGCCGAGGCCGGGCAGGAAGAGCTCAACATCCGCTATTCCGAGGCCCTGGACTGCGCCGATTTCCACACCATCGCCAAGCAGGCCACCAAGGAGATCGCCTGGCAGCAGGGCCGCGCCGCGACCTTCCTGCCCAAGTGGCACCACGATCGCGTCGGCTCCTCCTCCCACGTGCACCAGTCGCTCTGGGCGGACGGGCGCAACGCCTTCTTCGATCCGGACGACGCGCTCGGCATGAGCGAGATCATGCAGCACTACATGGCCGGGCTGATTGCCTACGCGCCCGACTACACCTTCTTCCTCGCCCCCTACGTCAACAGCTACAAGCGCTTCGTGAAAGGCAGCTTCGCGCCGACGAAAACCGCCTGGAGCGTGGACAACCGCACCGCCGGCTTCCGCCTCTGCGGCGAAGGCACCAAGGCGGTGCGCGTGGAATGCCGCATCGGCGGCAGCGACCTTAACCCCTATCTCGCGCTCGCCGCTCAGCTCGCCGCCGGCCTGAAGGGCATCGAGGAGAAGCTGCCCCTGCCCGCCCCCACCTCGGGCGATCTCTACGAGGCCGAGAACGTGGGCGAAATCCCCGCAACCCTGCGCGCGGCCACCGATACCCTGCGAAACTCCGCCTTCCTGAAAGAGGCCTTCGGCGCCGGCGTCGTGGCCCATTACACCCGCTGCGCGGAGTGGGAGCAGGAAGAATTCGACCGCGTCGTCACCGATTACGAAGTCGCCCGCGGCTTCGAGAAGGCCTGATCCATGACCCTTACCTGCATCTCCCCCGTCGATGGCTCCGTCTACGCCGAACGTGAAACCCTCACCGCCGCGCAGGCGGGCGCCCTCTGCGAACGCCTCGCGGCCGCGCAGAAGGCCTGGGCGGCGCGCCCGCTTCAGGAACGCATCGATCTCGTGCTCAGGGGCGTCGCCAATGTCGGCGCGATGAACGAGGAAATCGTGCCCGAGCTGGCCTGGCAGATGGGCCGCCCGATCCGCTACGGCGGCGAATTCGGCGGTTTCAACGAACGCGCCACCTACATGGCGCAGATCGCCGAAGACGCCCTGGCCCCCATCGCCATCGCCGACGATGCCGGCTTCAAGCGCCAGATCAAACGCGTGCCCCATGGCGTCGTCCTCGTGATCGCGCCGTGGAACTACCCCTACATGACGGCGATCAACACCGTGGCCCCGGCGCTGATCGCGGGCAACACGGTGATGCTGAAACACGCGAGCCAGACGCTGCTCGTGGGCGAACGCATGGCCCGCGCCTTCCACGAGGCCGGCGTGCCCGAGGATGTCTTCGCCAATGTCTTCCTCGATCACCGGACGACGAGCGCGTTGATCGCACAGAAACGTTTCGGCTTCGTGAATTTCACCGGCTCCGTGGGCGGCGGCCGCGCCATCGAACGCGCGGCGGCGGGCACTTTCACCGGCGTCGGGCTGGAACTGGGCGGCAAGGATCCGGGCTACGTCCGCGCCGACGCCGATCTCGATGCCGCCGTCGAGACGCTGATCGACGGGGCGATGTTCAACTCCGGCCAGTGCTGCTGCGGCATCGAACGGATCTACGTCCACGAAAGCCTGTTCGACGATTTCGTCGCCAAGGCGGTCGCGATCGTGCGCGGCTACAAGCTGGGCAACCCGCTCGATCCCGAAACCACGCTCGGCCCCATGGCCCACGCCCGCTTCGCCGCCGAGGTGCGCGCCCAGACGGAAGAGGCCGTGGCCGCCGGCGCTAAAGCCCTGATCTCGCCGCTGGATTTCCCCGAAGACGACGGCGCCGCCTACCTGATGCCGCAGATCCTCGTGGACGTCACCCACGAGATGCGCGTGATGCGCGATGAAAGCTTCGGCCCCGTCGTCGGCATCATGCCGGTGAAGGATGACGCCGAGGCCATCGCCCTGATGAACGACAGTCACTTCGGCCTCACCGCCAGCATCTGGAGCGCCGATCCTGCGGCCGCCGAGGCCATCGGCGACGCGCTGGACACCGGCACGGTATTCCTCAACCGCTGCGATTACCTCGACCCGGCGCTCTGCTGGACGGGCTGCAAGGACACCGGGCGCGGCGGCGGGCTCTCCGTCATCGGCTACCACAACCTGACACGACCCAAATCCTACCACCTCAAGAAGGGCTGATCCCATGAGCCTCACCGCCAACTGGTCCTACCCCACCGCCATCCGCTTCGGCGCCGGCCGCATCAAGGAGATCGCCGAGGCCTGCGCACAGGCGGGCATCTCCCGCCCGCTCCTCGTCACCGACAGGGGGCTGGCCACGATGGAGATCACCACCCGCACGCTCGATCTGCTGGAGGCCGCCGGGCTGGGGCGCGCGCTTTTCGCCGACGTCGATCCCAACCCCAATGAGCTGAACCTCGCCGCCGGCATCGCCGCCTACAAGGCGGGCGGCCATGATGGCGTCATCGCCTTCGGCGGCGGCTCGGGCCTCGACCTCGGGAAGATGGTCGCCTTCATGGCCGGCCAGACGCGGCCCGTCTGGGATTTCGAGGACATCGGCGATTGGTGGACCCGCGCCGATGCTTCCGCCATCGCCCCCATCGTCGCCGTGCCCACCACCGCCGGCACCGGAAGCGAAGTGGGCCGCGCCTCTGTGATCACCAATTCCGAAACCCACGTGAAGAAGATCATCTTCCACCCGAAGGTGCTGCCCACCGTGGTGATCTGCGATCCCGAACTCATCACCGGCATGCCGAAGTTCATAACCGCCGGCACCGGGCTCGACGCCTTCGCCCATTGCGTGGAGGCCTATTCCTCCCCCTTCTATCACCCGATGAGCCAGGGCATCGCGCTCGAAGGCATGCGGCTGGTGAAGGACTACCTCCCGCGCGCCTATGAGAACGGCAGCGATCTCGAAGCCCGCGCCCAGATGATGAGCGCGGCGATGATGGGAGCAACGGCCTTCCAGAAAGGCCTCGGCGCCATCCACGCGCTCTCACATCCGATCGGCGCGATTTTCAACACCCACCACGGCACCACCAATGCCGTCTGCATGCCCGCGGTGCTGGAGATGAACGCTCCCGCGATCGCCGAACGCTTCGACGCCGCCGCCGCCTACCTCGGCATCAAGGGCGGGTTCGAGGGCTTCCGGGCTTACGTGCAGGATCTGAACGACAGCCTCGGCATCCCGCGCCACCTCGCCGATCTTGGCGTCACCGAAGAGAAGATCGAAATCATGGTTCCCATGGCGCTGGAAGATCCCAGCGCTGGCGGCAACCCGGTGAAGATGACGGCAGAGAACACCCGCGCGCTTTTCCACGCCGCGCTTTGACAACCACGAACGGGCGCTTGTGTTTCACGCGCCCATTCACTTTCCTGCCTCCGGCGGAGGTATTTTTGGAACAAAGTCGGGGCCCCACTTTGTTCGACAAATATCTCGGGGGAGGCGCCGCAGGCGGCGGGGGCAGAGCCCCCTCTTAGAACGGCACGTCGTCGCCGGCCTGATCGGCGGCCACGACGAAACGCGCGACGACTTTCTTCGCCCCGGCCTTCTCGAACGCGATGTCGAGCTTGTCGCCCTCGATGCCCATCACGATGCCGTAGCCGAATTTCTGGTGGAACACGCGGTTTCCGGCCGTGAAGCTCGAAACCGCCTCCAGATCGATCGCCGAGGCGCGGCTTTCGCGCGGCTGGCTCAGGGGGCGCTCGCTCCGGCGCGCCTGCATCCGTTTCCAGCCGGGCGAGTTGTAGACGTCGGCTTTGGTGGCGCGCTGCTCCATCCCGCCGGCCAGCCCCGTGCCGAAGCCGGCGCCCATCGACCCGGTGTTCAACCCGGCCGCGCCATAGCCGCCGCCGTAGAGGCCCGGAGGAGTCAGCACTTCCACGTGATCCTCCGGCAATTCGTCGATGAAACGGCTGGGCATGGAGGATTGCCATTGCCCATAGAGCCGCCGATTGGCCGCGAAGGAAATCGTGCACAGCTCCTCGGCGCGGGTGATGCCGACGTAGGCGAGGCGGCGCTCTTCCTCCAGCCCCTTCAGGCCGTTCTCGTCCATCGAGCGCTGCGAGGGAAAGAGCCCGTCCTCCCATCCGGGCAGGAAGACCACCGGAAACTCCAGCCCCTTGGCGCCGTGCAGCGTCATGATGGTGACCTTCTCTTCCGTTTCTTCCTGCTCGTTGTCCATGATCAGGGCAACATGTTCGAGGAAGCCCTGGAGGTTGTCGAAATTCTCCAGCGCCTTGACGAGTTCCTTCAGGTTTTCGAGCCGGCCCGGTGCCTCGGGTGACTTGTCGTTCTGCCAATGGGCGGTGTAGCCGCTTTCGTCGAGGATCACCTCGGCCAGTTCGACGTGGGAAAGCCCGGGCAGCGGCGGCTGCAGCGGCACGAGGCCATCGTCCAGCACGGCGTCTTCGTCAAGGAAATCCAGCTGCGCGTTCAGCACCGCCGCGTGCCAGCGCGCGCAGGCGTCCACCAGCTTGCGCAGTTCCGCCGCGCCCTTGCCGCCGAGGCCCTTCTCCTCCAGCAGGATCCGCGCGCCCTCCAGCAGGGGCACGCCGTTGCTGCGCGCTGCCATCTGGATCTTCTGCTGCGCCTTGTCGCCCAGCCCGCGTTTGGGCGTGTTGACGATGCGCTCGAAGGCCAGATCGTCGTCGGGGGAGACGGCGATGCGGAAATAGGCCATGGCATCACGGATCTCCATCCGCTCGTAGAAGCGCGGCCCGCCGATGACGCGATAGGGCAGCCCGATCGTGAGGAAGCGATCCTCGAAGGCGCGCATCTGGTGGGAAGCCCGCACGAGGATGGCCATGTCGTCCAGCGAGCGCGGCGGCAGCCCTCGGGTGCCGCGCTGAAGGCTTTCGATCTCCTCTCCGATCCAGCGCGCCTCTTCCTCCCCGTCCCAGTGGCCGATGAGGCGGACCTTCTCGCCCTCCTGCGCTTCCGTCCAAAGCTCCTTGCCCAGCCGGCTTCGGTTGCCGGCGATCACGCCGGAGGCGGCGGCGAGGATATGCGGCGTGGAGCGGTAGTTCTGCTCCAGCCGGACGACCTTGGCGCCGGGAAAATCCTTCTCGAAGCGCAGGATGTTGCCCACCTCCGCGCCGCGCCAGCCGTAGATCGACTGATCGTCGTCGCCCACGCAGCAGATGTTCTTGTGGTCCGCCGCCAGCAGCCGCAGCCAGAGATACTGGGCGACGTTGGTATCCTGGTATTCGTCCACGAGGATGTAGCGGAACCAGCGCTGGTATTGCGCCAGCACGTCGGGGTGTTTCTGGAAGATGGAGACCATGTGCAGCAGCAGATCGCCGAAATCCACCGCGTTCAGCTCGACAAGGCGGCGCTGATAGGCCTCGTAGAGTTCGCCGCCCATGTTGTTGTAGGCCGCGGCCTCGCCGGCGGGCACCTGCGAGGGGCCCCAGGCGCGGTTCTTCCAGCCGTCGATCAGCCCGGCGAGCATGCGGGCGGGCCAGCGCTTGTCGTCGATGTTGGCCGCCGAGATGAGCTGCTTGAGCAGGCGCAGCTGATCGTCCGTATCGAGGATGGTGAAATTGCTTTTCAGATCCACCAGTTCGGCATGACGGCGCAGCAGCTTCACGCAGATCGCGTGGAAGGTGCCCATCCACGGCATGCCCTCGACGGACTGGCCGAGCGTGCGCGCCACGCGCTCCTTCATTTCGCGCGCGGCCTTGTTGGTGAAGGTCACCGCGAGGATCTCGTTGGGGCGCGCGCGGCCGGTGTTGAGCAGGTGGGCGATGCGGGTGGTGAGCGCCTTCGTCTTGCCGGTGCCGGCGCCGGCGAGCATCAGCACGGGGCCGTCCAGCGCCTCCACCGCCTCGCGTTGGGCCGGGTTCAGATCATCGAGGTAGGGCGCGGGGCGCGCGGCCATGGCCCGGGCGGCCAGAGAGGGCCGTGCGGCGCTCTCGAAAGCGTCGTTTTCATCAAAGCTGCTCATGGCGCGCATCTTAGCCCGGCCGCCGGGAAAGGAAAAGCCGTGTTCGCTTAATGTTCGAGCGCCGGCGGCGGCCCGCGCGCGCCCGTCCCGCCCCTGGCCGCGGCGCCCAGATGATCGATGAGCGCATCTCCCGGCGAAGTACGAAGCGCCCGCATTCATGCGCGCATTGGCCGAGCACGGCGGCATTTGCCTGCCGGGCGTCGGCGCCGATGCCGCCACAGGTTGCGCTCTATCCCCTGCTGCGCCGCGGCGGCGATGTCGTATCCCGCTAACACCCGCGCGGCCCCGCGCCGCTTTAGGATCCGGCCGAACACCCAGCCAGACGGAGGAGAAAATGGCCAAGGTTCTGATGATAACGGGAGATTTCACCGAGGATTACGAAACGATGGTGCCCTTCCAGACGCTTCTGGCCTGCGGGCACGAGGTGGCGGCTGCCTGCCCCGGCAAGGCCGCCGGGGAAACGGTCAAGACCGCGATTCACGATTTCGAAGGGGATCAGACCTATACTGAGAAGCCCGGCCACATTTTCGCGCTCAACGCCACCTGGGCCGAGATCGACGCCGGCGCCTATGATGCGCTCGTGATCCCCGGCGGGCGGGCGCCCGAATACCTGCGGCTTGACGAAAGCGTCCTGGTCGCCGTGCGCCACTTCTTTGACGCCGGCAAGCCGGTGGCCGCGATCTGCCACGGGGCGCAGCTTCTGGCCGCGGCGGGCGTTCTGGAGGGGCGGACGTGCTCCGCCTACCCTGCCTGCGCCCCCGAAGTGCGCGCCGCAGGCGGCACCTATGCCGAGATCGAGGTGACAGAGGCCGTGACCGATGGCACTCTCGTCACTGCGCCCGCCTGGCCGGCCCACCCGGCCTGGCTGAAGCAGTTCATGGCGCTTCTGTAGGCGCGCTTGCGCGGGGCGGCGGCCGTCGCCGCCCGGCACACGGGGGAGAAGGCACAGGGGGGAGGAGGCCCGGACCATGTGTGAATTGTTCATCGGCGCGGAGCCTGCGCTCTGGCGCAGCCGCACCAAATCGCTGCGCATCGACGGCGTGGCCACCTCGATCCGCATCGAGGAGTTCTTCTGGCAGACGCTGGACGAAATCGCCCGGCGCGATGCGATGACGGTGAACCAGCTCATCACGCGCCTCTATTTCGAAGCCATCGACGCCGGCCACGACATGGGCAACTTCACCTCCTTCCTGAGGGTCTGCTGCGCGCGCTACCTCGCGCTGGCCGCCGACGGCGAGATCGCACGCTCCGAGGCCAGCCCGCTTTCGCAGGTGGATGCGCCGGGGCTGCTGCGCCGCGAGGCCGACCGCCGCGCCGCCCGCCGGCTCGCCGCGGCGGATCGGGGCGGCAAGCCCCTGATTTGAGATTGATCTGCGCCCCGGCGGGCGCGAGAGTGCGGCATGGATCTCGACAGCCGCTACCCCGCCCTCTCCGATCTGAAGGCCCGCGCCAGGCGACGCGTGCCCCATTTCGTCTGGGAATACCTCGATTCCGGCACCGGCACCGAAGCCGCTGTGCGCCGCAACCGTGAAGCGCTGGACGCGATCCTCTTCCGCCCCTCCATCCTGCATGGCGAGATGGTGCCGGATCTCTCCTGCACGCTGATGGGGCAGGCCTACCCCCTGCCCTTCGGCATCGCGCCCGTGGGCACCTCCGGCGTGCTGTGGCCCGACGCCGAGCGCAAGCTGGCCCGGCTCGCAGGCGAGGTGGGCATTCCCTACGGCCTCTCCACCGTTGCCACCCGCACCCCGGAAGAAACCGGGCCGCTTGCCAAGGGCCACGGGTGGTTCCAGCTCTACCCGCCCCGTCAGGTGGACGTGCGCAAGGACATGCTTTCCCGTGCCTGGAACGCGGGTTTCCGCAAGCTCGTGCTGACGGTCGATGTGCCCGCCAACAGCCGCCGGGAGCGGCAGGTGCGCGGCGGTCTGGCCCAGCCGATCCGGATGACGCCGCGCCTGCTCTGGCAGATGGCGCGCTGTCCGGCGTGGTCCGCCGGGATCGCCCGGCTCGGGCGCCCGCGCATGAAGCTGATCGAAAGCTACAGCAAGGCCGCGGGCTCGCTCTCCTCCGTGGCCCACGTGGGCACCCTGCTGCGCACCTCGCCGGACTGGGCCTACCTGCGCTGGCTGCGCGCCCATTGGGAGGGCGAGCTGGTGGTCAAGGGCGTGCTGCGGGCCGAGGACGTGGGCCCGCTGATCGATGCGGGCGTGGATGCGATCTGGGTTTCCAACCACGCGGGGCGCCAGTTCGACGGCGCCCCGGCCGCGATCCACTGCCTGCCAGCCATCCGGGCGGCCGCGGGCCCGGACTACCCGCTGATCTACGACAGTGGCATCGAAGGCGGCCTCGACATCCTGCGCGCCCTCGCGCTCGGCGCGGATTTCGTGATGCTGGGCAAGGCCTTCCACTTCGGCCTCGCCGCCTTCGACGAAGCCGGGGCGGCGCATGTCGTGAACATCCTGCGCAAGGACATGGAAAGCAACATGTGCCAAATTGGAACGCCGCGATTGAAAGATCTGGAAAGCGCACTTTTGACCCCAGCGTAAACCGCCCCCGCTTTTCCGGCCGGCTACCCATTTCTACGGCTATACTGCGGCGCAGAAACTGGTTACAAAACCGTCGCATTTGACTGCTCATTGGGGGAAATCATGGCAGAATTTCGCAAGATCCTCGTTGCGAACCGTGGTGAAATCGCCATCCGCGTCATGCGGGCGGCCAACGAAATGGGCAAGAAGACAGTTGCCATCTACGCCGAGGAAGACAAGCTCTCCCTCCATCGTTTCAAGGCGGACGAGGCCTACCGTATCGGCGAGGGCCTCGGCCCCGTGGCCGCCTATCTGAGCATCGACGAGATCATCCGCGTCGCCAAGATGAGCGGCGCCGACGCGATCCACCCCGGCTACGGGCTTCTGTCTGAGAACCCGGACTTCGTGGATGCATGTGCAGCAAACGGCATCACCTTCATCGGCCCCAAGGCCGAGACCATGCGCGCCCTCGGCGACAAGGCCTCCGCCCGCCGCGTGGCGATCGAGGCCGGCGTGCCGGTGATCCCGGCCACCGAGGTGCTGGGCGACGACATGGAGGCGATCAAGGCCGAAGCCGCCAAGATCGGCTACCCGCTGATGCTGAAGGCCTCCTGGGGCGGCGGCGGGCGCGGGATGCGCCCGATCCTCTCGGAAGATGAGGTCGAGGAGAAGGTGCTTGAGGGCCGCCGCGAAGCCGAGGCCGCCTTCGGCAACGGCGAGGGCTACCTCGAGAAGATGATCACCCGCGCCCGCCACGTCGAGGTGCAGATCCTCGGCGACAAGCACGGCGGCATGTATCACCTCTACGAGCGGGACTGCTCGGTGCAGCGGCGCAACCAGAAAGTGGTGGAACGCGCGCCCGCGCCCTACCTGACGGAGGAGCAGCGCGCCGAGATCTGCGAGCTCGGCTACAAGATCTGCAAGCACGTGAACTACGAATGCGCCGGCACCGTCGAATTCCTGATGGATATGGAGAGCGGCAACTTCTACTTCATCGAGGTGAACCCGCGCGTGCAGGTCGAGCACACCGTCACCGAGGAAGTGACCGGCATCGACATCGTGCAGGCCCAGATCCTGATCGCCGAGGGCAAGACGATCGCCGAGGCCACCGGCAAGCCCACGCAGGAAGATGTCCGCCTCAACGGCCACGCCCTGCAGTGCCGCGTGACGACGGAAGATCCCCAGAACAACTTCATCCCCGACTACGGCCGCATCACCGCCTACCGCTCCGCCACCGGCATGGGCATCCGGCTCGACGGCGGCACCGCCTATTCCGGCGGCGTCATCACCCGCTACTACGATTCGCTTCTGACGAAGATCACCGCCTGGGCCCCGACGCCGGAGAAGGCCATCGCCCGGATGGACCGCGCGCTGCGCGAGTTCCGCATCCGCGGCGTCTCCACCAACATCGCCTTCGTGGAGAACCTGCTCAAGCACCCGACGTTCCTGTCCAATGAATACACCACCAAGTTCATCGACGAGACGCCGGAGCTCTTCACCTTCTCCAAGCGGCGCGACCGCGGCACCAAGGTGCTCACCTACATCGCCGACATCTCGGTGAACGGGCACCCCGAAACAGCCGGCCGGCCGCCCCTGCCCGCCGACGTGCGCGAGCCCAAGCCGCCGAAGGCCGACACGCCGCCCGCCTACGGCACGCGCAACCTGCTGGAGCAGAAAGGCCCGCAGGCGGTGGCGGACTGGATGAAGCAGCAGCGCCAGCTCCTGATCACCGACACCACCATGCGCGACGGTCACCAGTCGCTGCTGGCCACCCGGATGCGCTCGATCGACATGATCCGCGTCGCGCCCGCCTATGCGGCGAACCTGCCGCAGCTCTTCTCGGTGGAATGCTGGGGCGGCGCCACCTTCGACGTGGCCTACCGCTTCCTGCAGGAATGCCCCTGGCAGCGCCTGCGCGATCTGCGCGCCCGCATGCCCAACCTGATGACGCAGATGCTGCTGCGCGCCTCCAACGGCGTGGGCTACACCAACTACCCCGACAACGTGGTGCAGAGCTTCGTGAAGCAGGCCGCCATCACCGGGGTGGACGTGTTCCGCGTCTTCGACTCGCTCAACTGGGTCGAGAACATGCGCGTGGCGATGGATGCGGTGATCGAGGCCGACAAGGTCTGCGAGGGCACGATCTGCTACACCGGCGACATCCTGAACCCGGCGCGCGCCAAGTATGACGTCAAGTACTACGTCAACATGGCCAAGGAGCTGGAAGCCGCCGGCGCCCACGTGCTGGGCCTGAAGGACATGGCGGGCCTGCTGAAGCCCGCCGCCGCCCGCGTGCTGATCCGCGCCCTGAAGGAGGAGGTCGGCCTGCCGATCCACTTCCACACCCATGACACTTCCGGCATCGGCGGCGCCACGATCCTGGCCGCCGCGGAAGCCGGCGTGGATGCCGTGGACGCGGCGATGGACGCGCTGTCGGGCAACACCAGCCAGCCGACGCTGGGCTCCATCGTCGAAGCCCTCGCCAACACCGAGCGCGACACCGGGCTGGACATCAACGCGATCCGCGAGATCTCCAACTACTGGGAGGGCGCGCGCGCCCAATATGCCGCCTTCGAAAGCGGCCTGCAGGCCCCGGCGAGCGAAGTCTACCTGCACGAGATGCCGGGCGGCCAGTTCACCAACCTCAAGGCGCAGGCGCGCTCGCTCGGGCTGGAGGAGCGCTGGCACGAGGTCGCCCAGACCTATGCCGACGTGAACCAGATGTTCGGCGACATCGTGAAGGTCACCCCCTCCTCCAAGGTGGTGGGCGACATGGCGCTGATGATGGTCTCGCAAGGGCTCACCCGCGAGCAGGTCGAGGATCCGAACACCGAGGTCGCCTTTCCCGATTCCGTGATCGACATGATGCGCGGCAATCTCGGCCAGCCCCCGGGCGGCTTCCCGGAAGGCATCCTGAAGAAGGTGCTGAAGGACGAAACCCCCATCACCGATCGCCCCGGCAAGCACCTGCCGCCGGTGGATCTGGAGGAAGTCCGCGCCAAGCTCTCCGAAGAGCTGAACGGCTTCGAAGTGGATGACGAGGATCTCAACGGCTACCTGATGTATCCGAAGGTCTTCCTCGATTACATGGGCCGCCACCGCCAGTATGGTCCGGTGCGCACCTTGCCGACGCGCACCTTCTTCTACGGCATGGAGCCCGGCGAGGAGATCAGCGCCGAGATCGATCCCGGCAAGACGCTGGAAATCCGCCTGCAGGCCATCGGCGAGACCGATGAGAAAGGGGAAGTGAAGGTCTTCTTCGAGCTCAACGGCCAGCCGCGGGTGATCCGCGTGCCCAACCGCCTGGTGAAATCCGCCACCGCCGCGCGGCCCAAGGCCGAGGCCGGCAACCCCAACCACGTGGGCGCGCCGATGCCCGGCGTGGTGGCCACCATCGGCGTCACGGCGGGGCAGAAGGTCTCCGAGGGGGATCTGCTGCTTACGATCGAGGCGATGAAGATGGAAACCGGCATCCACGCCGAACGCGACGCGGTGGTGAAGGCGGTCCACGTGCAGCCCGGCGGCCAGATCGACGCCAAGGATCTGCTCGTCGAGTTCGAATAGGCCCGGCCACCCCGCCGGCCACCCGAAAGCCCTCCGCCCCCGCGCCCGCAAGAGCGCGGGGGCTTTTCGTTCTGGCCGCAGGCAGGGCTTGGTGGGCCGGCCTTTTCCGCGCTACCGTCCCGGCGACGAAGAAACGCGAAAGGCGCCCCATGCCCACGATCACCTCCTTCTACGCCGGCCTCATCGTTCTGCTCTACCTCGTGCTCTGCGCGCGGGTGATCCTCTATCGCCGGGCGAATCTCATCTCCCTCGGCGACAAGGGCGACAAGAACCTGCTCAAGCGGATGCGCGTGCAGAGCAACTGCGCCGAATACGCGCCGCTGGGGCTGATCCTGCTGCTGCTGCTTGAGGCCGGGGCCGCCGCGCCCTGGCTTCTGAACCTGCTGGGCCTGATGCTTCTGTCGGGGCGCGTGCTGCACGCCATCGGCATGGGGCGCACCCCGCAGATCCTCCTGCTGCGCCAGATCGGCATGGGGCTGACGCTGGCGATGCTCGCGATCTCCGCCAGCCTCGCCGTCGCCTTCGCGATCTTCTGAACCCGCCCCCTAACCGCCGGTCAACACGTCCACCGCCTGCAATACCCCCTCGGGCATCACCAGGAGCCGGATCTCCTGCCGCGCGGGCACCGGCCCCGCGTAGCGCAGCGAAAGATCGAGCACGGCGCCGCCGGTTGCCGGAACGGGCAGCGGCAGCGCCCGGCGGTCGAGAATCGCCCCCAGCGCGAAGGCGTCCACCACCATGCGCCCCGGCACGCCCTGCGCATCGAGCCGCAGCCGCACGTCCAGCCGCCCCTCGCGCCGCCGCACCGCCCCGACCTCGACGAGAAGGCTCCCCTCCCCGTGCCCCGGATGCGCCGCGCCGCGCGCGCCCAAACCCGCCCCCAGAAGGAGCCCCGCACCGGCCTGCAGAAGCAGCCGGCGCCGCCCTGCCGGCGCCTCGCCGGGGGCCTTCGGAAAATGGCGGTGAAAGGGGATCAAAAATTTGCGCATCGGTTCCAGTTTCCACTTGCAGCCCCGCAAGCTTCCTATTATCTCACGCCCCACACAAGGAGGCGGGCGTAGCTCAGGGGTAGAGCATTACCTTGCCAAGGTAAGGGTCGTGAGTTCGAATCTCATCGCCCGCTCCATTGTGAAACGGATCCGGTAAGCGGGCGTAGCTCAGGGGTAGAGCATTACCTTGCCAAGGTAAGGGTCGTGAGTTCGAATCTCATCGCCCGCTCCATCGGATCACAGTTCTGGCGCGCGGGCGTAGCTCAGGGGTAGAGCATTACCTTGCCAAGGTAAGGGTCGTGAGTTCGAATCTCATCGCCCGCTCCAGAAAAACCACCTCCCAAGGCACCACCCACATCCGGCGGCTCCTGCAAAGGCGGAGGCCGCGCCCCACTTTGTTCCCCAAATATCCCCGCCGGAGGCATCCCGCCCCCACCACGCACATCGCCCGCATGGCGGGCGCGCACCACTTGCCAGGCAAATCCGGGCCTGCCCCGAAGCCCCCTTTGCCCGCCCCGCGCAGCCCGCTATAGAGCAGCCGAACATCGCAAGTAGCCGGAGGCCCCATGCGGACCGCTCAAGTAACGCGCAAAACCGCCGAAACCGACATCACCGTGGAGATCAACCTCGACGGCACCGGCCGCTATGACAACCAGACCGGCGTCGGCTTCTTCGACCACATGCTCGATCAACTGGCCCGCCACGCGCTGATCGACATGAAGATCCGCGCCGAGGGCGATCTGCACATCGACGATCACCACACCGTGGAAGACACCGGCATCGCGCTCGGCCAGGCGCTGGCGCAGGCCGTGGGCGACAAGCGCGGCATCCGCCGCTACGGCGATTGCCACCTCGCGATGGACGACGCGCAGGTGCGCTGCGCGCTCGATCTCTCCGGCCGCCCCTACCTGATCTGCAACCTCGATCTGCCCACCCAGAAGATCGGCAGCTTCGATTGCGAGCTGGTGCGCGAATTCTTCCAGGCGCTCTCAACCCACGGCGGGATCACCCTGCACATCGACCGCCTGCACGGGTTCAACAGCCACCACATCGCCGAGGCCGCCTTCAAGGCGGTGGCCCGCGCGCTGCGGATCGCGCTGGAAACCGATCCGCGCACCTCGGACGCGATTCCCTCCACCAAGGGCGCCCTCTGAGCCTCCCCTCGACGGCGGGCCGCACGCCCGCCGCCCCATAGTTTCCGCACAAGGCCCGAGCCATGCTGACCGCGATCATCGACTACGATTCCGGCAATCTCCACTCCGCCGAGAAAGCCTTCCAGCGCATGGCGCGCGAAACCGGCACCGGCGAGGTGATCGTGACCTCCTCCCCCGAGGACGTGCTGCGCGCCGACCGCGTGGTGCTGCCCGGCGACGGCGCCTTTCCGGCCTGCAAGGCCGAGCTCTTCGAGCACAGCGGCCTGTTCGAGGCCACCGAGGAGGCGGTGATCCGCCGCGGCCGCCCCTTCCTCGGGATCTGCATCGGCATGCAGATGCTCTCCACGACCGGCCATGAATACGTCGAAACCCCGGGCTTCGACTGGATCGGCGGCGACGTCGTGAAGATCACCCCTGCCGATCCGTCGCTGAAGGTGCCGCACATGGGATGGAACAACCTCGTGATCGACAGCCCCCACCCGCTGCTTGCGGGCGTCGCCTCGGGCGATCACGCCTATTTCGTGCACTCCTACCACTTCCAGGTGAAGGATCCGGCGCACCGGCTGGCCCATGTCGACTACGGCGGCGACATCACCGCCATCGTCGGCCGCGACAACATGGTCGGGATGCAGTTCCACCCGGAAAAGAGCCAGCACATCGGCCTGCGGATGATCGCGAACTTCCTGTCCTGGGCCCCGTGAACCCTCAGGCGGCGCGTTCAGCGAGCCGCGCCGCCATGGGCGGGCGCCCGTAGGCGCGCTTGTAGGCACGGGTGAAACCTTCGGGCGAGCCGTAGCCGTAGCGCCGCGCCACGGCCTCCACCCTGTCTCCGCGCGCAAGGTCGCGCCGTGCGAGTGTCATCCGCCAGCGCCGCAGATAGGCCATCGGCGTTTCGCCGACGCGGGCGGCGAAGAGCTCGGCGAACCGGCTTACCGAAAGCCCGGCCTCCCGCGCCAGATCCTCGGTGCGCCACTGCCGCGCGGGCTGATCGTGCATCGCCACGATGGCCCGGCTCAGCCGCGCATCCGCCAGCCCCGCCAGCAGCCCCGCCTCCGTGGCTCCTTCCGCGATCTGGTGCCGCAAGAGACGTACCAGCAGCACCTCGCACAACCGGCTCAGGACGGACTCCGCCCCGCAGCGACGCGCCGCGCTCTCTGCCAGCAGAACCGCCACCAGCGCCTGCGCCTCCGCATCGCCCTCCAGCGGGTAGCAGACGATCGGCGGCAAGGCCTGCAACAACGGGTTCTGCGCCCCGCCCCAGCCGACGCGGGCCGCGAAGCACACCTCCGCGCCCACGGGCAACCGCGCCGCTGCCGCGCCCCCACCCGCAGCCAGAAGGACGCGCATCCCGCCGCAGTCCGCCGCCCGTGCATCCCGCGAACAGATGATCAGATCGGCCTCGCCGGCCTCGCAGGGGCGCACCTCCAGCTGGAAATGCTGCATCAGGGCAGAGAGCCTGTCATAGGGGGCCATATCGGAATCCACGTCAGGTTATTCGGAACAATCTGATGCAATCATCGGAGATAAAAGCCCCAATCGCAACCCACAGCAAGGATATCCAATGCTGCTTCCCCGCCAGAAAACCCCCGGCCTGACGCTTCCCACCCTCAACCACGGCACCTTCGATCTTGCCGGCGAGGGCGCCGAACGCGGCACCGTCATCTGCTTCTATCGCGGCCTGCACTGCCCGATCTGCGCCACCTACCTCAAGGAACTGGAACGGCTCACCGGCGCCTTCGCCGAGCGCGGCGTGAAAACCATCGCCGTCTCTTCCGACGGCGAAGAACGCGCCCGCGCGATGGCGGAAAAGATCGACGCCAAGGATCTGCGCATCGCCTATGACTTGCCGCTCTCCGTGGCGAAGGACTGGGGCCTCTACATCTCCACCTCCCGCGGCAAGACCTCGATCGGCATCGAGGAGCCTGCCCTCTTCTCGGAGCCCGGCCTCTTCATGGTGACGCCGGAGCAGACGCTCTACTACGGCTCGGTACAGACGATGCCCTTCGTGCGCCCGCATTTCTCCGAACTGGTCGGCGCGCTGGATTTCGCCATCGCCAACGACTACCCCGCCCGCGGCGAATACACCGGCCCCGTCTGAGCACCCGCTCCGTCACTGGGAAAAGGAAAGGCCGGCCCCGTCTCGGGGGCCGGCCTTTGCCGTTCGAGCTGAACGGGCGTTTACTTCACGCGCGTCCAGGTCTGCTTCTTGCAGATCGGCCCGACGCAACCGGCCACCTTGAGGGTATTGCCGGACAGATCCATCTTGGATTTGTAGGTCTTGCCCGTGGAGGGCTGCCAGATCTTGCCGTTCCGATACTTGCCGTTGCCGGCGGCTTCCATGTCCCACACCAGCTGCTTGCCGATGTTGCCGGACTTGTATTCGCCCTCGGCGTTGAAGGTGCGGCTGATCACGCCGCAGAACTTGGCGCCGCAGGGCGCAATGGAGATGTGGGCATAGGAGCCGTCGTCCACCTCGGTCTTCCACACGCCTTCCACGTCATCGGCGAACGCGGCGCCGGCCAGGCCGATCAGGACGGCAGCGGACAGTGCAAACTTTTTCATAGCGGTCATTCCTCCTCACACGCTGGGTGAAAATCTGTCGCACCCGGCGCGTTTGGATCAAGCCTGACGTCGGGTCGCTTTGCAATTGCCGACGTAACGTGCCAAAGGGCAGGCAAGAGCCACCAAGCAACGCGAGCGCCCCATGATCCTCTACCCCGCCATCGACCTGAAAGACGGCAACGCCGTGCGCCTCTACAAGGGCGACATGGCGCAGAGCACCGTGTTCAACGAAGATCCGGCCGCCCAGGCCATGGCCTTCGTGGAAGCGGGCTGCGAATGGCTGCACCTCGTGGATCTCAACGGCGCCTTCGCCGGCGAGCCGGTGAACGCCGCCCCCGTTGAAGAGATCCTGAAGCGCACGAAGGTGCCCGCCCAGCTCGGCGGCGGCATCCGCGACATGGCCACCATCGAGCGCTGGCTCGACAAGGGGCTCGCGCGCGTGATCCTCGGCACCGTGGCCGTGGAAAACCCTGCCCTCGTGCGCGAAGCCGCCCGCGCCTTCCCCGGCAAGGTCGCCGTGGGCATCGATGCCCGCAACGGCCGCGTGGCCACCAAGGGCTGGGCCGAGGAAACCGACGTGACGGTCACCGACCTCGCCAAAAGCTTCGAGGACGCCGGCGTCGCCGCGATCATCTACACCGACATCAACCGCGACGGCGCCATGCAGGGCCCCAACGTGGAGGCCACCGCCGATCTCGCCCGCGCCGTCTCCATCCCCGTGATCGCCTCGGGCGGCGTCTCCTCCCTCGATGATCTGCGCGCCCTGAAAGCCTGCGGCGCCCCCCTGAACGGCGCCATCTCCGGCCGCGCGCTCTACGATGGCGCGATAGACCTGGCCGAAGCGCTCGCCGTACTGAAGGCGTGACGCGGGGCTCCGCCCCGCACCCCGGGATATTTGGAGAACAAAGTCGGCCGCTTCCTCTCGCCACAAATACCTCGGGGGAGGCGCGCCGCAGGCGCGGCGGGGGCAGAGCCCCCATTGGCGCAGCCTTCGTTTCCCGCTAAGAGAGCGGCAGAGGTGACATCATGCTGAAAACCCGCATCATTCCCTGTCTGGACGTGGCCGACGGCCGGGTCGTGAAAGGCGTGAACTTCGTCGATCTGATCGATGCCGGCGATCCCGTGGAAAGCGCCAAGGCCTATGACGCCGCCGGCGCGGACGAGCTGTGCTTCCTCGACATCCACGCTACCCATGAGAACCGCGGCACGATGTATGACCTGGCGCGCCGCACCGCGGAACACTGCTTCATGCCGCTCACCATCGGCGGCGGGGTGCGCACCAGTGAGGACGTGCGCAAGCTGCTGCTTTCGGGCGCGGACAAGGTGAGCTTCAACTCCGCCGCCGTGGCCAACCCGGACGTGGTGGCCGATGCGGCCAACCGCTTCGGCAGCCAGTGCATCGTGGTGGCCATCGACGCCAAGACCGTCGCCCCCGGAAAATGGGAGATCTTCACCCACGGCGGCCGCAGGGGCACGGGGATTGACGCGGTGGAATTCGCCAAGCTGGTCGTCGCCAAGGGCGCCGGCGAGATCCTGCTCACCAGCATGGACCGCGACGGCACCCGCGCCGGGTTCAACCTGCCCCTGACCCGCGCCATCTCGGACGCGGTTCCGGTGCCGGTGATCGCCTCGGGCGGCGTCGGCACGCTGGATCATCTCGTGGAGGGGGTGACGGAGGGCGGCGCTTCGGCCGTGCTGGCGGCCTCGATCTTCCACTTCGGCGACTACACCATCCGCGAGGCCAAGGAATACATGGCCGCCGCGGGCATCCCCATGAGGCTGACATGACGACGCTCGAACGGCTTGCCGCGACCGTGGCCGCCCGCAAGGGGGCCGATCCCCAAAGCTCCTGGACGGCGAAGCTTCTGTCCAAGGGGCCGGAGAAATGCGCCGAGAAATTCGGCGAAGAGGCGGTGGAAGCGGTGATCGCGGCCGTGAAAGGCGACAAGGCCGAGCTGACGGCGGAAGCGGCGGACGTGTTGTTCCACCTGCTCGTCATGCTGGAATCCCGCGATGTCGCGCTGGCCGACGTGCTGGCGGAACTTGAGCGCCGCGAAGGCACCTCGGGAATTGCCGAGAAGGCCGCCCGCAAGGGCTAGGATCAACCGATCAGCCGCGGCCACTCGATTCTCGGGCAGCGATTCTGCACCACCAGCAGCCCATGGGCCTCGGCCAGAGCCGCGGCTTCGCGGTTTTCGATACCAAGCTGCATCCAGACGGTCCTGAGCGCCGGCAGCGCGGCGATCGCCTCCTCCACGATGGGCAGGATCTGCTCGGAGCGCCGGAAGAGATCGATCATGTCCACGTTCTCGGCGGCGGGAATCTCGGACAGGCGGCCGTAGACTGGCGCGCCGAAGAGCGCCTGCCCCGCGAGCCCGGGATTCACGCCGATCACCCGTTTGCCCTTGCCCCGCAGGAACTGCGAGACGGAGTTACTGGGGCGCTCGGGCTTTGCCGAAGCGCCGACGCAGGCGATCACCGCCGAATCAAGAAGGGCCTGCCGTATCTGGGAATCCGTTGCCATGCCCACAGACTGCGCCGAATGCGCCCGCCGGCCAAGGCTCCACGGGCGCGCAGTCAAAAAAAGCGCCCGTCGTTTCTGGAACGCGGGCGCAGTGCGGAACGAGGGACAGTGAAGTGAGCGACAGGTGTTCCGAACCTGGGCTCTGACATGTGAGATAAGTGCCACAGAGAAAATTTAAAGATCTGCTGATATCTTTGTGATCGGAAAATTTTCTTGACGCGACTCACGCGGAAAGAACGTCAGGCCAGTTCGCGTCGGCCTTGGCGACGTTTCCGGGGATGTCCTGGCTCCAGATTCCGCGCACGGTGGTGTTGTAGTTCAGGTAGAGGCGGCCTTCGTGGATCGTCCAGGCGTCCGGCGAGGTCGTCGCGGTGCCGCCTTTGGATGCGGCATAGGCGCAGTAGCCGCCGTATTTGGGTGCGAAGGCTTCGGGATCGGCCTCGAAGGCGGCCTTGTTGCGGTCCGAGGCGAAATGCCAGGTGGCGCCCTTGTAGCTCACCGCGTGGGCCGCGGCGCCTTTGACGGGCTGGCCCTCGTTGAAATAGGCCACGGGATCGTAACCGTTGATGGCCACGCCCCCCTCGGCGTAGATTTCGGGCTTCGCGGCGAGCGCGGGGCGGGCCAGCGTGCCGGCGACGGGAACGGCGACAAGCAGGCCGAGAGCGGTGCGACGAGTGATCATGGGGTCCTCCGGGTTTCGTGTCTTGCCCAGAGATGACGGCACGGCGGGCTTCGCGAAACCCCTTCAACGAAAGCGTGATCGCCGGTGAGCGGACGGGCGCCGAGCGGGATCAGTCGAAAATGTCGTCGAGCAGGTCGAATGCTTCGGAGAAGAGCTTGCGCGCCGGGCTCTTCTTTTTCTTGTTCTTTTTCTTGGATTTCTTGGGCTTGTGATAGCTGGGCTTGGCCTGCAGTGGGCGCTGGTAATGCGCCTGCTGGCCGGCCGCGCTCGGCATGATTTTCAGATCGTGCAGCGGCGCGCCGCAGCCGGAGCAGGCCAGTTCGTGGCGTTCCCGCCCCGACAGGACAAGTGCCGCACGGGTGCCGCAGTAGCAACAGGTCGCGATCTTCGTGGGGTGCGGCATCTCTCCTCCGGCGTCAGGCTCTCACTGCATATAGGGCCACGGCCGCCGCATTGGAGACGTTGAGCGAGCCGAAAGTGCCGATTGCCGGGATTTTCACCAGTTTGTCGCAGGTTTCCTTGGTCTTTTCGCGCAGGCCCGGCCCTTCGGAGCCCATCACCAGCGCGATCGGGCGATCGCGCTGCCCCTCCAGCGCCTCGCCGATTGTCTGCTCCGCTTCGCCGTCGAGGCCGAGCATGAGGTAGCCGAAGGATTTGAGCTGTTCCATGGCTTCGGACAGGTTGCGCACGCGCAGGTAGGGCTGGCGTTCGAGCGCGCCGGAGGCGGTTTTGGCGAGGGCGCCGGTTTCCGGCGCGGAGTGACGCGCCGTCGCGATCACCGCGCAGGCCCCGAAGACTTCCGCCGAGCGCAGGATGGCGCCCACGTTGTGGGGATCGGACACCCGATCCAGCAGCACGACGCAGGGCATCGGGCCGTCGGGCGGCGTGCAGACCTCGTGCAGCGCGCCCCAGTGCAGGGGCTTCACTTCCAGCGCGGCCCCCTGGTGCACCGACTGCGGATCGAGCGGCGCGGAGAACTTGCGCGGATCCACGATCTCGGGCGCCATGCCGCTTGCCGCGATGTCTTCGGCAAGCTTGTCGTGGGCGTTCTTGGTCACGATCAGGCGCAGTTTCTCGCGCCGGGGATTCTGCAGGGCGTCGCGCACCGCGTGCAGGCCGAACAGCCAGACGGTCTCTGCGGCCGCGGCCCGTTTGGCCTTCTCTTTTTCCACCACCCACTTCGGCTTTTTCATTGCCCGGCACCCTTGTTTTGCTGCGCCCGGGACAATGCGCACGGGCCAGCGGGATGTGCAAGATATTTTCCTGTTGACGCCCCCCGGCATGGCCTGTAATCAGCGCCCCACATCCGGCGGACAACGCCGATGTGGGCGACGGGCTGCAAGGTGCGGCAGCGGACTGTAACTCCGCCGGGGAGACCCATGCCTGGTTCGATTCCAGGGTCGCCCACCACCCCTCCCCCCTCACACCATCACCCTCCGGTTCCTCCCTTACACCATCACCATCCGACTCCGCCCGCTGGGCCGTTGCTAGGCTGATACGGGCCGTGCCCTCTCGGCGCGCGGCGATTGACACCGCCCCGCAGGCGTGTTGCACCTGTCAGGGACCACCCTATGTGATCGGGCACCGGATTTTCCGGCCCGGCACAGATGGCAGAGGCCGATTGGATGCAAAGCAATTTCGATGTGATCGTCGTGGGCTCCGGCCCCGCGGGCAGCGCCGCCGCCGTGCAGGCCCGCCGCGCGGGGCTGAGCGTCGCGCTCGTGGACAAGGCCACGTTTCCACGCAAGAAGCTCTGCGGCGGGCTCGTCACCGGGCGCAGCCGCAAGGCCATCAAGGCGATCTTCGGCGCCGAGGTCGAGGGGCAGATGTTCCTAAAGGCCACCGAGATGCGCTTCTCCGCAAAGGGGCGGCTGCTGGCGGATCTGGCCGACGGCCCGCCCGTCCACCTCACGATGCGGTGGGATTTCGACGAATGGCTCCACGGATTCGCGCTTGAGGCGGGCGCCGTGCCCTTCCTCGGGCAGGGGTTCACCGCGATCGACGAAACCGCCCGGCGCATCACCCTGAAGGACGGCACCGCGTTGCACTACGGCGTGCTCATCGGCGCGGACGGCGTGAACTCCGCCGTGGCCCGCGCCCTTTTCGGGCGGCCCTTCGACCCGGAGACCATCGGCTTCGGGCTGGAGATCGAAGCCCCCGGCACGGCGATGCACGACTACGTGGAGGTGGATCTGGACGCCGCCGTCTGGGGCTACGGCTGGGCCTTCCCCAAGCATCACTCCACCACCATCGGCGTGGGCGGGATCAAGAGCCGCAACGCGGACATGAAGGCCCATATGGCGGCCTACCTCGAACGCTGCGGGCTGGAGCCGGATGCCATTCCCTACAAGGGCCAGTTCCTGCCCTTCGGCGATTTCAAGAAGGTTCCGGGCCGCGGCCCGGTGCTGCTCTGCGGCGATGCCGCGGGCCTCGTGGATCCGATCACCGGCGAAGGCATCGCGCTGGCGATGGAAAGCGGCGCGCTCGCGGCCACGGCCGCCGCCGAGGCGCTGGCCGCACAGGCGCCCGAGACCGCGCTGCGGCGCTACCGGACCGCGCTCCGGCCCATGCACCAATCCCTGCGCGAAGCGCGCATGTGGCGCAGCCTGATGTTTCCGAAGGCCATGCGCGAGGTGTTCCTCTCGGCCTTCGCGCGCGGCACCTCGCTCCAGAACAAATACCTGCGCCTGCTGGCGGGCGAGATCGAGTATCGCGACCTGCGCCTGATGTTCCTGCGCAAGGCACCGAAGGCGGCCATCCGGGCCATCGGGCGCAAGCTGCGCCCCGGCACCCGGGCGGAAGGCCGGCCGTGAGGGCCACGGGGGCCAGGCGGGCCACCGGACTCCTGGGCGCTGCCCTGCTGGTGCTGGCAGCCCTCCTGGCCCCGCCCGCCGCAGTGGCGCAATCCCCCGAGGAAATCCGCTTCGCCAAGGCTTTCCTGAACGCGTTGCAGGAGCGCTCCTTCGCCCGCAACCGCGAATACTGCGGCTACTTCGGCCTCACGGCGGAGGGCCGGCTCGCCGCCACCCGTCCGCGCCGGGGTCAGGCCGACAGCTGCACGCTGCGCTGGAGCGGCCAGATCCGCATCTTCGCCTCCTACCACACCCACGGTGCATTCGATCCGGGGCATTTCAACGAATTCCCCTCCTCCGCCGACATCGAGAGCGATCGCGACGAGGGAATCGACGGCTACGTGGCCACGCCCGGCGGGCGGCTGTGGTTCATCGACGGGGAGCGCGCGGTGGCGCGGCTGATCTGCGGGCCCGGCTGCCTGAAACAGGATCCGGGTTTCATTCCCGGCCTCGACGGCGCGATTCCCGAGGTGCTGAGCCTCGGGCAGGTCCGGCGCTGGGAGAGCGGCAACTGAGCCTGCGTGCCGGCGGCCGGATGACGGCCGTTCTTCAGCCCAGATGCGCGAGAACTTCCTCGGCCAGCGCGGCGATCTCCTGCGCCGCCGGGGCCGTGCGGCCCTTCTCGGTCACGCCCAGCCCCTCGCCGAGCGCTTCGGCGAAGGCCACGCGGTTGCCGATGACGGTTTCGGCCTTGCGCCCCTGCAGATCCGCGATCTGGCGCGCCACGTCGGCCGTCAGCCGGGCGCGCGCGGCGGCCCGGTTCATCACGAAGAGCACGGGCTTGTCCTCCCGCGCGGCCAGTTCCACCAGCCCCTCGGTGGCCCAGAGATCCACCTGGCTCGTGGCGATGGGCACGATCACCAGGTCGGAGACCCTGAGCGCGGGGCGCAGATCGGCGTCGATCTTGGGCGGGGTGTCCACGAGCACAACGTCGTGGCTGCCGGCAAGCTTGCCTACCTCGTAGGAGACGCCCCAGGCCGAGGCCGTGCCGAAACTCAAGGACTCGTCCTCGCCCCGCGCCTCGATGCGCGCCATGAACCAGCGCCCGAGCGAGCCCTGCGGATCGGTGTCCAGCACCGCGACGCGCAGGCCCTTCTCCCGAAACGCCACGGCGAGGTTCGCCGCCAGCGTCGTCTTGCCGGATCCGCCCTTCTGCTGGGCCACTGTCAGTACGATTCCGCTCATTGCATGGCTCCTTCGACGCGACTCAACACCGGCCGATGCTGCAATTGCAAACAAAACCTGCCGCCACCCCCCGCGACCAAGCCACGCGGGCCTTCGCGCGGCGCGCGCGGTCTGGGCAAGGCGCCCAAAAAACAGGCAGAGGAGGCCGCGCCGCGCAAGGCCGCGCTGGCGGCCGCACGCCAGCGCATGGCCGCCCGCCGCGGGGCAGCCTACATCCGGCCTGTGAGCAGCAAGTTGCGCATAACCGTCGTCGACGCCGATCCCGAGCGCGCCCACATGATCGTGGACGGGCTCTGCGAGGCCGGCGATTTCGAGGTCACGGTGCTGGGCGACGATACCGGCCTCGCCCGCAAGCTGGCCGATCTGGCACCCGACGTGGTGCTGATCGATCTGGCCAACCCCAGCCGCGACACGCTCGAACAGCTCTCCGTGGCCACCGGCGCCAACAGCCGCCCCGTGGCCATGTTCGTGGATCGCTCGGACCCGGAGATGACCCGCGCCGCGATCCAGGCCGGGCTCTCGGCCTACGTAGTGGACGGGCTGAAGAAGGAGCGCATCAAGCCGGTGATCGATGCCGCCATCACCCGCTTCCACATGCTCTCGCAGATGCGCAGCGAGTTGAACGCCGCCAAGGCCGCGCTGGCGGAACGCAAGATGATCGAGCGGGCCAAGGGACTGCTGATCCAGGCCCGCGGCATCAGCGAGGATCAGGCCTACGCGCTCCTGCGCAAGACGGCAATGGACCAGGGCAAGAAGGTGGCCGAGGTGGCGCAGGCGCTCATCACGGCCGCGGAGTTGCTGAAATGAAGCCGCGTCTGACAGCCGGCTTCCTCCCGCTGGTGGATTGCGCCCCGCTCGTGGTGGCCCATGAACTGGGGTTCGCGGAGCGCGAGGGCTTCCAACTGGATCTCGTCAAGCAACCTTCCTGGTCGGCGATCCGCGACATGCTCGCGCTCGGCCACATCGAGGCGGCGCACATGCTCTCGCCGATGCCCGTGGCCATGTCGCTCGGGCTCGGCGGGCTTGCGGCGCGGGTGGACGTGCTCATGGTTCTGTCGGTCAACGGCAACTCCATGGGGGTGACCCCGGCCATCGCGGAGCGGATGCGGGCCAATGGCTGGAGCGGCGCCTTCAACGCCCCCTTCGAAACGGGCAAACACCTGATCGAGGCCACCGGCGGCGAGATCCGCCTCGGCGTGCCCTTCCCTTTTTCCATGCATGCCGAACTGTTCCACCACTGGCTCGGCGCGCTCGGCATTTCGGCTGGCGAAGCGCTGGACGTGCGCACCATCCCGCCGCCGCGCATGGCCGACGCCATCGGCGCAGGCGAGATCGACGCCTTCTGCGTCGGCGAACCCTGGGGCTCACTGGCCGTGGAAACCGGCGTCGCCGAACTGGTGCTGCCCGGCAGCGCCATCTGGGCCTTCGCGCCGGAAAAGGTGCTCGCCGTGCGCCACGAATGGTGCGAGGCCAACCCCGAGCTGACCCGCGGCCTGATGCGGGCCATCCATGCCGCCAGCCGCTGGCTGGGCACGCCGGAGAACCGGATGATGGCCTCCGAACTGCTGGCGCGCTCCGATTACCTCGATCTCAGCGATACGATCATCGACCGCGCCCTCACCTGGACGATCCAGCCCCGCCCCGGCCAGATCGGAGAGCGCGTGGAGAATTTCCAGCGCTTCCACGGCGGCGCGGCCACCTTCCCGTGGCGCTCGCAGGGCGCGTGGATCGCCACCCACATCGCCGCCCGCGCCGGAATCGCGCGCGAAGAGGCCCTGCGCGTGGCCCGCGCCTGTTTCCGCAGCGATCTCTACCGCGCCAACCTCACCGGCACCGGCGCCGACATGCCCGGCGCCTCCGAGAAGCTGGAAGGCGCCCTGCCCCGGGCCACCCCCGTGGCCTCGGTGCGCGGCGAGATGATTCTGGGGCCCGACGCCTTCTTCGACGGCCAGGTTTTCGACTTCGGCACCTGAAGCGCGCCCAAAAAACAGGCAGGCGAGAAAAGCACCCGGCGCAACCGCAGCGAGATCCCCGAAGGCCCTCGCCGCAACGCAGCAAAACGGGCAAAAGAGTATCAGTCGCGCAGGGCAAGGGCGTCCTGCAAAGCGATCCCAAAGGAATTTGGGCCCATCGACACTGGGAATGCCTGAGCAATGCCGCTCGATCTGTCTCCCCCCCCTCCTCCCTGGGGCGCGGACAGCTCGCGCGGCATTTTTTTATGCCCCTTCCTCCCAAGGGGCGACGTGACACGAGAGGACGCACGCACCATGAAACGCGCTATCAGCACAGCCGTCGCCGCCAGCCTTGCCCTGGCCGCGCCCGCCATGGCCGAAATGCTCGACGTCGAGAAGGACGAACTGACCTTCGGCTTCATCAAGCTGACCGACATGGCCCCGCTGGCCGTGGCCTATGAGAACGGCTACTTCGAAGACGAGGGCCTCTTCGTGACGCTCGAAGCCCAGGCCAACTGGAAGGTGCTGCTGGACGGCGTGATCGACGGCCAGCTCGACGGCGCCCACATGCTGGCCGGCCAGCCGCTCGCCGCCACCATCGGTTTCGGCACCGAGGCCCATATCATCACCCCCTTCTCCATGGATCTGAATGGCAACGGCATCACCGTTTCCAACGAGATCTGGGAGAAGATGAAACCCCATGTCGCCAAGATGGACGACGGCCGCCCGCAGCACCCGATCTCGGCGGCGGCGCTGAAACCGGTGGTCGAGGAATATGCCGCCGAGGGCAAGCCCTTCAACATGGGCATGGTCTTCCCCGTCTCCACCCACAACTACGAGCTGCGCTACTGGCTCGCCGCCGGCGGCCTGCACCCCGGCTTCTACTCCGCCGAGAACATCACCGGCCAGATCGGCGCCGACGTGCTGCTCTCCGTCACCCCGCCGCCGCAGATGCCCGCCACGATGGAAGCCGGCACGATCTACGGCTACTGCGTGGGCGAGCCGTGGAACCAGCAGGCCGTGTTCAAGGGCATCGGCGTGCCGGTGATCACCGACTACGAGCTCTGGAAGAACAACCCCGAGAAGGTCTTCGGCATCACCGCCGAATTCGCCGAGCAATACCCCAACACGACGCTCGCCATCACCAAGGCGCTGATCCGTGCCGCGATCTGGCTGGATGAGAACGACAACGCCAACCGCCCCGAGGCGGTGGAGATCCTGAGCCGCTCCGAATACGTGGGCGCGGACTACGAGGTGATCGCCAACTCGATGACGGGCACCTTCGAATACGAAAAGGGCGACAAGCGCGAGGTGCCGGACTTCAACGTCTTCTTCCGCTACAACGCCACCTACCCCTTCTACTCCGACGCCGTCTGGTACCTGACCCAGATGCGCCGCTGGGGTCAGATCACCGAAGCCAAGCCCGACAGCTGGTATGACGAAGTGGCCCGCTCCGTCTACAAGCCCGAGATCTACCTCGAAGCCGCCCGCCTGCTGGTGGAAGAGGGCCTCGCCGATGAAGCCGATTTCCCCTGGGACAGCGACGGCTACAAGGCGCCGACCCCGGCCGCCGACATCATCGACGGCATCCCCTACGACGGCAAGCAGCCCAACGCCTACCTCGACAGCCTGCCCATCGGCCTGAAGGGCGCCCAGAAGGTCGTGGGCAACGAAGTCCAGGGCTAACCCCCGCGCATCGGGCGCGCGCCCCTCACACTCCCCGGCAGCGCGCCCCTCTCCCTTCCCCTCTTCCGAGGGGGGAAGGGCCCAGGAACACCGAACCAGCCCAACGCCAGCAAAGGACACGGAACATGGCAACCGTCGATCCCGATTTCACCGCCGCCGAGGCCAAGGAGGCCCGCCGCGCCCGCCTCTTCACCCGCATCAACAAGGCCGACGCCTGGTTCAAGGTGCTGGGCCTCGCCTTCATCACGCCGATCCTGAAAGCCGCCGCAGGCGACAACCCGCGCGCCCAGATGAAGGAAATCTGGATGCTGCTCGGCGTGCCGCTGACCTCGATCCTGATCTTCCTGATGGTCTGGGCCAACCTCGCGCCCAAAGTGCAGACCTCGCTCGGCGCCATCCCCGGCCCGGCGCAGGTCTGGGAGCAGGTGATCAACCTGCATGAAGACGCGCAGCGCACCAGCGCCAAGCGCGACGCCTTCTACGAACGCCAGGAAGAGCGCAACGCCAAGCTGGAGGCCGAAGGCAAATCCGACAAGGTGAAGTGGCGCACCTTCACCGGCAAGCCGACCTACTACGACCAGATCTGGACCTCGATCAAAACCGTCTTCTTCGGCTTCCTGCTGGCCACCATCGTCGCCGTGCCGCTGGGCATCGCCGCGGGCCTTTCGCCGGTGGCCAATGCCGCGATCAACCCGATGATCCAGATCTTCAAGCCGGTCTCGCCCCTTGCCTGGCTGCCGATCGTGACGATGGTCGTCTCGGCGCTCTACACCACCAACGACGGGCTCTTCACCAAGAGCTTCCTGAACTCCGCCATCACCGTGACGCTCTGCTCGCTCTGGCCGACGCTGATCAACACCGCGCTCGGCGTGGCCTCCATCGACAAGGATCTTGTGAACGTTTCCAAGGTCTTGAAGATGAACACCTGGACCAAGATCACCAAGCTGGTGCTGCCCTCTGCCCTGCCGCTGATCTTCACCGGCCTGCGGCTTTCGCTGGGTGTGGGCTGGATGGTGCTGATCGCCGCCGAGATGCTGGCGCAGAACCCGGGGCTCGGCAAATTCGTCTGGGACGAGTTCCAGAACGGCTCCAGCCAGTCGCTCGCCAAGATCATGGTGGCCGTCTTCACCATCGGCATCATCGGCTTCCTGCTGGACCGCCTGATGTATGCGATCCAGTCCATGTTCACCTTCTCCAACAACCGGTGATCGCCATGGGTATTCTCGAACTGAAGAACGTTTCCAAGAGCTTCGGCGAAGGCACCGCGAAGACCGACGTGCTGAAGTCCATCGACCTGAGCGTGAAGGAGGGCGAGTTCCTCGTCCTTCTCGGCTTCTCCGGCACCGGCAAGACGACGCTGATCAACCTGATGAGCGGGTTGGAAAAGCCCACGAGCGGCGAAGTCACCTTCAAGGGCAAGCCGATCACCGGCCCCGGCCCGGAGCGCGGCGTGATCTTCCAGAGCTATTCGCTCATGCCCTGGCTCACGGTCAACGGCAACGTGGGCCTCGCGGTGGACACGATGTTCCCCGAGCTTTCAAAGAAGGAACGCGCCGATAAGGTGGCGCATTACGTGAAGATGGTGGGCCTCGGCCACGCCGCCACGCGCCGCCCGGCGGAGCTATCGGGCGGGATGCGCCAGCGGGTCAACGTGGCGCGCGCCCTGGCGATGGACCCGGAAATGCTGCTCCTGGACGAGCCGCTCTCCGCGCTCGACGCCCTCACCCGCGCCAACCTCGCCGATGAGATCGTCAACATCTGGGAGACCGACAAGAAGACCTGCGTGCTGATCACCAACGATGTGGATGAAGCCATCATCATGGGCGACCGCATCATCGCGCTGAACCCGGACGGCACGTTGGGCAAGGCATTCGAGGTCAACATCCCGCGCCCGCGCGACCGGATGGAGATGAACGACAGCCCGCTCTTCAAGCGCCTGCGCGCCGATGTCACCAAATACCTGATGGACGTGGGCATCGAGGCGAAGGTCGAAGGCAGCCGCACCCTGCCCGACGTGACCCCGATCCACGGCGTGCCGGTGGCCGTCGCCGAGGCGCAGAAAGGGATGATCGACCGCAACTTCCTCGATTTTTCCCAGCTGCACAAAGTCTACCCGACGCCGAAGGGCCCGCTCACCGTGGTGGAGGATTTCAACCTCAAGCTCAACCGGGGCGAATTCATCTCGCTCATCGGCCACTCGGGCTGCGGCAAATCCACCGTTCTCACCATGGCCGCCGGGCTCAACGAGATCTCCAAGGGCGCGATCCGGCTGGATGGCCGCCACGTGGAAGGGGCGGATCCGGAGCGCGCGGTGGTGTTCCAGTCGCCGAACCTCTTCCCCTGGCTCACGGCGCGGGAGAACTGCGCGATCGGTGTGGACAAGGTCTACCCCAACGCCAGCCGCGCCGAGAAACAGGACGTGGTGGATTACTACCTTGAGCGCGTCGGCTTGGCGGACGCGATGGACCGCCCGGCGCATTCCATGTCCAACGGCATGAAGCAGCGCGTCGGCATCGCGCGGGCCTTCGCGCTTTCGCCCAAGCTGCTGCTGCTGGACGAGCCATTCGGGATGCTGGACAGCCTCACCCGCTGGGAGCTTCAGGAGGTGCTGATGGAAGTCTGGGATCGCACCAAGGTCACCGCGATCTGCGTCACCCATGACGTGGACGAAGCCATCCTGCTCGCCGACCGCGTGGTGATGATGACGAACGGCCCGCAGGCCACCATCGGCAAGATCGTGGACGTGGACCTGCCGCGCCCGCGCACGCGCCAGGCTCTGCTCGAACACCCAGACTACTACAACTTCCGCTCCGAAGTGCTCGATTTCCTTGAGGAATACGAACACGGCTCCACCAGCAAAAAGAAGGACGCAGCCTAATGCCTAAGCAGAACCTCGTGATCATCGGGGCGGGCATGGCCTCGGGGCGCGCGCTGGAAGACCTCCTCGCGCTCGCACCGGATGCCTATGACGTCACGCTCTTCAACGCCGAACCGCGCGGCAACTACAACCGCATCATGCTCTCCCCGGTGCTGTCGGGCGAGAAGTGCTATGAAGACATCGTGATCCATACCGCCGAATGGTATGAAGAAAACGGTGTAACCTGCCGGTTCGGCGAGAAAATCGCCAAGGTGGACCGTGCCCGCAAGGTGGTGGTCTCCGAAACCGGCGAGGAAGTGCCCTACGACAAGCTGATCTTCGGCACCGGCTCCAACCCCTTCATCATTCCGCTGCCCGGCCATGACCTTGAGGGCGTCATCGCCTACCGCGATCTCGAAGACACGAACACCATGATCGCACTGGGCGAAAAGCCCGGCGCGAAAGCCGTGGTGATCGGCGGCGGCCTGCTTGGGCTGGAGGCCGCCGCCGGACTTGCCTTGCGCGGTGTCGACGTGACGGTGGTGCACATCATGGGCCACCTGATGGAGCGCCAGCTCGACGAGGCCGCCGGCTACCTTCTGCGCAAGGCGCTGGTGGACAAGGGCATCAAGGTGATGTGCTCGGCCAACTCCAAGGAGATCCTCGGCGAGAACGGCCGGGTGAAGGCGCTGCGGCTGGAGGACGGCACCGAACTGCCCTGCGATCTGCTGGTGATGGCGGTGGGCATCCGCCCCAACATCGCGCTGGCGCAGGAGGCCGGGCTCGCCACCGGGCGCGGCATCCACGTGGACGACCAGATGGTCACCTCGGATCCCGACATCTACGCCGTGGGGGAATGCGTTGAGCATGACGGCGCGGTCTTCGGCCTCGTCGCGCCCCTCTACGATCAGGCCAGGGTGCTGGCGAAAACACTGGTGGGCGAAGAGGCAAAATTCGTCCAGAAGGAGCTTTCGACCAAGCTGAAGGTCACCGGCTGCGATCTGTTCTCCGCCGGGGATTTCGCCGAAGGCGAGGGCCGCGAGGACATCGTGCTGCGCGATCCGGCCCGCGGCGTCTACCGCCGCCTCGTGATCGAGAACGACCGGATCGTCGGCGCGGTGATGTATGGCGATACCGCCGACAGCAACTGGTTCTTCGGCCTGATCAAGGACGGCACGGACATCAGCGAGATGCGCGATACGCTCATCTTCGGCCCGGCCTACCAGGGGGGCGAACCGCTGGACCCTATGGCGGCCGTTGCAGCCTTACCGGATGACGCGGAGATCTGCGGCTGCAACGGCGTATGCAAGGGTGACATCGTGGCGGCCATCCAGGCCGGCGCCCACGATCTGGGGGCCGTCCGCGCCACCACGAAGGCCTCGGCCTCCTGCGGGACGTGCACCGGCCTCGTGGAGCAGGTGCTGGGCGCAACCCTCGGGGATGATTTCGTGATTCCGGCTGCGCAGGGCATGTGCGGCTGCACCGATCTGAGCCACGAGGACGTGCGCCGCATGATCAAGTCGCAGGAGCTGAAAAGCCAGCAGGCCGTCTGGCAGGCCTGCGGCTGGAAGACGGTGAACGGCTGCCATGTCTGCCGCCCAGCGGTGAACTACTACCTGCTGGCCGACTGGCCGCTCGACTACCAGGACGATCCGCAGAGCCGCTTCGTCAACGAGCGCAACCACGCCAACATCCAGAAGGACGGCACCTACTCCGTGGTGCCGCGCATGTGGGGCGGCATCACCACCCCCGCCGAGCTGCGCGCCATCGCGGATGCGGCGGAGAAATACAACGTGCCGACGGTGAAGGTGACAGGCGGCCAGCGGATCGACCTGCTGGGCGTGAAGAAGGAAGATCTTCCGGCCATGTGGTACGATCTGAACCAGGCCGGGCTGGTGTCTGGCCACGCCTATTCCAAGGGCCTTCGCACGGTGAAAACCTGCGTCGGCAAGGAGCACTGCCGCTTCGGCACGCAGGATTCCACCGGCCTCGGCATCAAGCTCGAAAAGCTTCTCTGGGGCTCCTGGACGCCGCACAAGGTGAAGCTCGGCGTCTCGGGCTGCCCGCGCAACTGCGCCGAAGCCACCTGCAAGGACGTGGGCATCGTCTGCGTGGACTCGGGCTTCGAGGTCTCCGTCGCCGGGGCCGCCGGGATGGACGTGAAGGAAACCGAGCTTCTGGCCAAGGTCGCCACCGAGGAAGAGGCCATCGCGCTGACCACCGCCTTCATCCAGCTCTACCGCGAGAACGCGAAATACCTCGATCGCGGCTACAAATGGGTCGCGAAAGTGGGCCTCGACTGGGTGAAGGAACAGATCGTCGAGGATCTGGAAAACCGCACCGCGCTGGTGGAGCGGTTCGAGATCAGCCAGTCGATCTACCGCAAGGATCCCTGGGCCGAGCAGGCCACCCCCGACTACCGGGAAAAGAAATGGAACCCCATCGCAGATCTCACGCTGGAGGCCGCGGAATGAGCTGGATCGACATCGGCAGCATCGAAGACATCCCCGTGCGCGGCGCGCGCGTTCTGAAGACCCGCATGGGCTGCGTGGCCGTGTTCCGCACCTCGGAGGCGGAGGTCTTCGCGGTGGACGACACCTGCCCCCACAAGCAGGGCCCCCTGAGCGAGGGCATCGTGCACGGCAAGGCCGTCACCTGCCCGCTGCACAACTGGGTGTTCTCGCTCGAAACCGGGATGGCGCAGGGGGCCGACGAGGGCTCCATCGCCACCTATCCGACGATGGTGGAGAACGGGCGCATCCTGATCTCGGCGGATGCGCTCCAGGCACGGGTGGCGGCGGAATGACCGCCCCCACCTGCACCACCTGCCCCTACTGCGGGGTCGGCTGCGGGGTCATCGCCCCGCAGGCCGCGGGCGGCGCGGTGGCGGGCGATCCCGCGCATCCCGCGAATTTCGGGCGGCTCTGCTCGAAGGGCTCGGCGCTCGGCGAGACCCTCGATCTCGAGGGCCGTCTTCTCGCCCCGCAGATCGCGGGCCGGGACGCTAGCTGGGAGGAGGCGCTCGATCTGGTTGCGGGCAAGTTCGCGCAAGCGGTGGCCGACCATGGCCCCGACAGCGTGGCGCTCTACGTGTCCGGCCAGTTGCTGACCGAGGACTACTACGTCGCCAACAAGCTGATGAAGGGCTACATCGGCTCGGCCAACATCGACACGAATTCAAGGCTCTGCATGGCCTCCTCCGTGGCCGGTCACAAGCGCGCCTTCGGCACCGACACGGTGCCCGGCACCTACGAGGATCTGGAAGAGGCCGACGTGCTGGTGCTCGTCGGCAGCAACCTCGCCTGGTGCCACCCCGTGCTGTTCCAGCGCGTCGCCGCCGCCAAGGCCGCGCGGCCCCAGATGAAGGTGATCAACGTCGATCCCCGCCGCACGGCGACCTCCGATCTGGCGGATCTGCACCTTGCGATCCGCCCCGACGGTGACGCTGCGCTGTTCAACGGCCTGCTGGCCGAGATCGCCGACCGTGGCGCGGTGAACGCGGCCTATGTTTCCGCCCATGTGAACGGGTTCGACACGGCCCTCGCCGCCGCCCGTGCCTCCGACCCCCGCGACACCGGGTTGACGGCGGATGAGTTGGCCGCCTTCCACGATCTCTGGATCGGCAGCGAGAAGGTCGTCACCGTCTATTCGCAGGGGGTGAACCAATCTGCCTGCGGCACCGACAAGGTGAACGCGATCCTGAACTGCCACCTCGCCACGGGCCGCATCGGTCGGCCCGGCATGGGGCCGTTTTCCGTCACCGGTCAGCCAAACGCCATGGGCGGGCGCGAGGTGGGCGGGCTGGCCAACATGCTCGCCAACCACCTCGATATCGAGAACGAAGCCCACCGCGCCGCGCTGCAGGGCTTCTGGAACAGCCCGACGATGGCCGCCAAGCCAGGCCTCAAGGCGGTGGACCTGTTCCGCGCCTGTGCCGATGGCAGGATCAAGGCGCTCTGGGTGATCTCCACCAACCCCGCCGTCTCCCTGCCCGAGGCGGAGGCGGTGGCCGAAGCGATCCGCAGCGTACCCTTCACCGTGGCCTCCGACATCACCGCCGCGACCGACACCAATGCCTGCTGCGACGTGCTGCTGCCCGCCACCGGCTGGGGCGAGAAATCCGGCACCGTCACCAATTCCGAGCGCCGGATTTCGCGCCAGCGCCCCTTCCTGCCCGCCCCCGGCGCCGCGCGGCCCGACTGGGCGATCCTCTGCGATGTGGCCGGGCGGATGGGCTTTGAGGGCTTCGACTACGCGGATGAAAGCGAGATCTTCGCAGAGTATGCCGCCAGCACGGCGCTTGCGCGCGACTTCGGCAAGGATCTGGATCTGACCGGGCTCGCCGGCCTGAGCAAGGCGGAGTACGACGCGCTGGCCCCGGTGCAATGGCCGGTGCCCGAAACCGGCGCGCCCGGCGGCCGCTTCTTCGCGCAGGGCGGTTTCTTCCACCCGGACGGCAAGGCCAGGATGCTGCCGATCACGCCGCCCGCACATGGCGAAGACACGCACTACCCCTTCCGCCTGAACACCGGCCGCATCCGCGATCAGTGGCACACGATGACGCGCACCGGCAAAACCGCGCGCCTCTCAAGCCACCTCGCCGAACCCTTCGCCGAGATCCACCCGGAAGACGCCATCGCCCACGGCATCCACGACGCCGATCTGGTTGACGTGACGAGCCCCACCGGCACCGCCCGCGTCCGCGCCCTGCTCACCACCCGCGTGCAGCGCGGCGCGATCTTCCTGCCGATGCACTGGACGGCCAGCTTCTCGGCCCCCGGCAAGGCCAACCCGGCGGTGGCGGGCGTGACCGATCCCGTCTCGGGCCAGCCGGCGCTGAAAGGCAGCCGCGCCCGCATCAGCCGCTTCGCGGCGGCGTGGTATGGCTTCGCCGTCTCGGTGAACCGGATGCAGCCCGACCGCCCCTACTGGGCCGTGGCCCGCTGCGCCGGCGGCTGGCGCGCCGAGGTCGCCGGGCTGAAAACCCCCGCCGACTGGGAGGCCGAAGCCCGCCGGCTTCTTGGGCTTTCCGGCGGCACCGCCACCCTGCTGGAAGATCCCGCCACCGGCACCGCGCGTGTGGCCATCGAAGAAAACGGCCGCATCGCCGGGCTCTTCTTCGCCGCCCGCCAGCCCGTCGCCGTGGCCCGCAGCCACGCAGCACGCCTTCTGGGCAGCGAAACCAGCCCGCTCAAGGCGCTCGCTGGCCGCGCCGGCTCCGATCGCCCTGATCCCGGCGCCACGGTTTGCTCGTGTTTCGAAGTTGGGATAAACACCCTGAAGCTTGCCATCCAGGATGGGGCAACCACCGTTGCCAGCCTCGGGGAACGCACCTGCGCCGGAACCAACTGCGGCTCCTGCAAACCCGAGCTTCAAGCGCTGATTGACGCCGGTTTGCAGAAGGTGGCCGCCGAATGAGCCTTGGGCCTTATGTCCGCATCCTCGGGAGGGGCCCCGGCCGCTCCCGCTCCCTCACCCGCGAAGAGGCCCGTGCGGCCTTCGCGCTGATCCTCTCGGGCGAAGCCGCGCCCGAGGCCACGGGCGCGCTCCTGATGCTGATGCGCTTCAAGGGCGAAACCGCCGAGGAAATCGCGGGCTTCGTCGATGCCCTGCGCGCCACGCTCACCGATTGGCAGGGCCTGCCCGTTCGGCTTGACTGGCCCACCTACGCGGCCGGCCGCAGCCGCGGCCTGCCGTGGTTCCTCGCCGCGGCGAAACTGGTGGCGCAGGCCGGGGTGCCGGTGCTGATGCACGGCTGGAACTCGCACCAGAACCCGATCGCCTCCGTGCGCAACGCCCTGCCCGGCCTCGGCATTCCGTCCGTCGATACGCCCGAGGCCGCCGCGCGGGCGCTTGAGACGGCAGGCATCGCCTACGTGCCGCTGGAGAGCCTCTCCGCCGATGCCCTGCGCATCCTGCAACTGCGCGACGTGCTCAACCTGCGCTCGGCGGTGAACACCACGCTGCGGGTGCTGAACCCGGGCCTTGCCCCGGCTTCCGTGCAGGGCGTCTTCCACCCGCCCTACCGCGAACTGCAACAGGACGCGGGCCAGCTTCTGGGCCAGCAATCCTTGAGCGTCATCAAGGGCGGCGGCGGCGAGTTCGAACGCCACCCGGCCAAGGCGGTGGCGCTCTACGGGCTCCGCGACGGCGCACCGTGGGAGGGCACCGCCGCCGCCCTCACCGAGACACCCACCCGCCTCGCCGATGGCCCCGAGGCCAGCAACCCGGGCGATCTGCCCGCCCTCTGGCGCGGCCAGCTTGCCGATCCCTTCGCCGAAGCCATCATCACCGGCACCGCCGCGCTGGCCCTGCACACCGCCGGCAAGGCCGCCACGCTGCGGGAGGCCGATGCCCTCGCCGCGGAACTCTGGGCCACGCGGCCCATCCCCGCCACCACCTGAGCCACCAAGCCACCGCCAAGGAGCCCGCCATGAAAGCCTTCCCGATGTTCCTGCGCACCACCGGCCGCCGCATCGTGATCCTCGGTGGCGGCGAGCAGGCGGCGCAGAAGGCCCGTCTTGCACTCAAGACCGATGCCGCCATCTGCCTCGCCTTCCCCGGCCCGCCCGACGCGGAACTTGCCGCGCTCATCAGGGAGGGGCGGCTCACCCATCACGCCGGCGCCGTCACCCCGGCGCTTTTCGAGAACGCAGCCCTCACCTTCGTGGCGACCGGCTGCCCCGGCCTCGATGCCGCGCTGCACGCCATCGCGAAGGCGGCCGGCGCCACCGTCAACGTGGTGGACCAGCCCGATCTCTGCGACGCGCTCACCCCCTCCATCGTCGATCGGGATCCGGTGGTGGTCGCCATCGGCACCGAGGGCACCGCGCCGGTGCTGGCCCGCCAGATCAAGACCCGGGTCGAAGAAATGCTGGAGCCGCGCCTCGGTGGGCTCGCCGCGCTTGCGGGCCGCCTGCGCGGGGCCGCCGCGCAACGGCTCGCCCCCCGCGCCCGCCGCGATCTCTGGCGCTGGGTCTTCACGGACGCCCCCCGCCGCGCCTATTCCGCCGACAGCGAACGCGCCGCGGCGAAGATGATCAAACAGGCCATCGAGTCCGGCGGTGCCCCCATGCCCGAGGCCGCCCCCGTCGCGCTCGTCTCCACCGGCACCGGCGGGCGCGACATGATCACCCTGCGCGCCGTGCAGCGGCTGCAGGAGGCCGACTCGATCTTCTGCCTCGCCGTGGATGAGCCCGCCACGCTCGAACTCGCCCGGCGCGACGCGCAGCGCCTCGCCCTCGCCCCGGCCACCGCGCCGGGGGCGCTGGTCCGGCTGCTGGCGCAGAAGGCCGCGCAAGGCGATCGCGTGGTGCTGCTGACGGGGCAGGACGTGCTGGCCGATCCCGCTCTGCTCCGCGTGGCGGATCTGCTCGCGCAACAGGGGATGGGTGTCGAACGCATCGGTGGCCACTACCCCCGCCCGGCCAGCGGCAAAGAGGCGGCAGCCTGAGGCACGCGCACCGGAAAACGGCGGTTCATGATCGCTGATGCAGGGGGGATCTTGGTGGAGCCGATCGGGATCGAACCGACGACCTCGTCATTGCGAACGACGCGCTCTCCCAACTGAGCTACGGCCCCACTCGGGCTGCTATTGACCCAAAATACGACGCGAGGTCAAGAGCGAATCCCGCGTCACTTTGTTCCTCAAATATCCCCGCCGGAGGCTCCCGAAGGTGCCACCGGCGGAGCGCCCGGCGTTTACTCCGCCGCGTCCAGGTAGTCTTCCAGCGGCGGACAGGTGCAGACGAGGTTGCGATCGCCGAACACGTTGTCCACCCGCGCGACGGGCGGCCAGTATTTGTCGACCCGGAAGGCACCGGGCGGGAAGCAGCCCTGCTCGCGGCTGTAGGGCCGGTCCCACTCGCCCACCAGCGACGCCACCGTGTGAGGCGCGTGCTTGAGCGGGTTGTTGAGCGGATCGATGCGGCCTTCCTCCACGTCGGCGATCTCGGCGCGGATGGAGAGCATCGCCTCGATGAAACGGTCCAGCTCGGCCTTGGTTTCGCTTTCGGTGGGCTCCACCATCAGCGTCCCGGCCACCGGCCAGCTCATCGTCGGAGCGTGGAAGCCCGAATCCATGAGCCGCTTGGCGATGTCGTCCACCGTGATCCCGGCGCTTTCGGCGAAGGGGCGGGTGTCGAGGATGCACTCATGGGCCACGCGCCCGTTGCCGCCCTTGAACAGCACGTCATAGGCCCCCGCGAGGCGGGCGGCGATGTAGTTGGCGTTCAGGATGGCGACCTTGGTGGCCTGGGTCAGCCCGGCCCCGCCCATCATCAGAACGTAGGCCCAGCTGATCGGCAGGATCGAGGCCGAGCCATAGGGCACGGCCGAAACCGGCCCCTCGGCGCCTTCGGCCTCGGGATGGCCCGGAAGATAGGGCGCGAGATGCGCCTTCACCCCGATCGGGCCCATGCCGGGGCCGCCGCCGCCGTGGGGGATGCAGAAGGTCTTGTGCAGGTTCAGGTGGCTCACGTCGCTGCCGATCTCGCCGGGCTTCGCGAGCCCGACCATGGCGTTGAGGTTGGCACCGTCGAGGTAGACCTGCCCGCCGTATTGGTGCGTGATCTCGCAGACCTCGCGTACGGTTTCCTCGAAGACGCCGTGAGTGGAGGGATAGGTGATCATGCAGGCGGCGAGGTTCTCCCCGGCGGCTTCCGCCTTGGCGCGGAAATCCTCGAGGTCCACGTCACCGTTCTCGGCCGATTTCACCACCACGACCTTCATCCCCGCCATCTGTGCCGACGCCGGGTTCGTGCCGTGCGCGGACACCGGGATCAGGCAGATGTCGCGGTGATGATCGCCGCGCGCCTTGTGGTAGGCGGCGATGGTCAGCAGGCCCGCGTATTCTCCTTGCGCGCCGGAGTTCGGCTGCATCGACATGGCGTCATAGCCGGTGATCTCGCAGAGCTTGGCCGAAAGATCCTCGATCATCTTGGCGTAGCCCTTGGCCTGGTCGCGGGGCGCGAAGGGGTGCATCGTGCCGAACTCGGGCCAGGTGACCGGCATCATCTCCACCGCGGCATTGAGCTTCATCGTGCAGGAGCCCAGCGGGATCATGGCGCGATCGAGCGCGAGGTCGCGGTCGGCGAGCCGGCGCATGTAGCGCATCATCTCGGCTTCGGCGCGGTTCATGTGGAAGATCGGATGGGTCAGATACTCCGACCGGCGCAGCATCTCCTCCGGGAAGTTCAGCTCCAGCACCGAGGTCAGCTTGCGGTCGGTGCCCAGCCATTGCGGCGCCTTGGCCTTGACGCCGAAGGCCTTCCACACGGCTTCCACCAGCTTGTGGTCCACGATCTCGTCCACCGAGATGCCGATGCGGCTCTCGCCGACGGCGCGCAGGTTGATGCCCTCGGCCACGGCGGATTTCATGATCGCCTTCTGGAACGGGCCCACCTCGACGGTCACCGTGTCGAAGAAGCTTTCGGTCTCGACGTTGAAACCGGCCTCGCGCAGCCCCTTGGCCAGGGTGCCGGCGTGGAAGTGGATCATCTCGGCGATGGAGCGCAGCCCTCTCGGGCCGTGGAACACGGCGTAGAAGGAGGCCATCACCGCCAGAAGCGCCTGCGCGGTGCAGACGTTGGAGGTGGCCTTCTCGCGGCGGATGTGCTGCTCGCGCGTCTGCAGGCTCAGGCGGTAGGCCTTGTTGCCGAGTGCGTCCACCGATACCCCGACGATGCGGCCGGGCATGGCACGCTTGAAGGCATCTCTGCAGGACATGAAGGCCGCGTGCGGGCCACCGTAGCCCATCGGCACGCCGAAGCGCTGCGCCGAGCCCACGGCGATGTCGGCCCCCATCGCGCCCGGCTCCTTGATGAGCGTGAGCGCCAGCAGATCGGTTGCGACGATGCCCACCGCCTTGGCGGCGTGCAACGCCTCCATCTCGGCGGTGAAATCGCGGATGTGCCCGTAGGTGCCCGGATACTGGAAGATCGCGCCGAAGACCTTGTCGGCCTCCAGATCTTCCGGCGCCCCCACGATCACCTCGATGCCCAGTGGCGCGGCGCGGGTCTGCATCACGGCGATGTTCTGCGGGTGGCAGTTTTCATCGACGAAGAAGGCCGTGGCTTTCGATTTCGCCACCCGCTGCGCCATCGTCATGGCTTCAGCGCAGGCGGTGGCCTCGTCCAGCAGCGAGGCGTTGGCGATCTCCAGCCCGGTGAGATCGGCCACCATCGTCTGGAAGTTCAGCAGCGCCTCCAGCCGCCCCTGCGCGATCTCGGGCTGGTAGGGCGTGTAGGCCGTGTACCAGGCCGGGTTCTCGAGAATGTTGCGCTGGATCGCGGGCGGCGTCACCGTGCCGTAGAACCCCTGCCCGATCAGGCTGGTCATGACCTTGTTCTTGCCGGCGACCTTGCGCATCTTCTGCAGCAGCGCGTATTCGGTCATCGGCTCCCAGTCGAGCGCGTCCTTCTGGCGGATGCTGGCGGGCACCGTCTGATCGATCAGCTCGTCCAGCGAGGAGACTCCGATCACCTCCAGCATCTCCGCCATCTCCTCGGGCGAGGGCCCGATGTGGCGGCGGTTGGCGAAATCGTAGGAATTGTAGCCTGTGGGCGTATAGGGCATGGGGGCCTCCGGCTCAGCCGATGAAGTCTTTGTAGGCGGCTTCGTCCATCAGATCGTCGAGAACGGAGAGATCCTCGACCTTCATCTTGAAGAACCAGCCGTCGCCGAGCGGATCCTCGTTGACCTTGCCGGGGTCGTTCACGATGGCCTCGTTCACCTCCACGATCTCGCCATCGAGCGGGGCGAGGATGTCGGAGGCCGCCTTGACGGATTCGATCACCACGACCTCGTCGTCCTTGGAGACCTCGGTGCCTTCTTCCGGCAGCTCCACGAAAACGATGTCGCCCAGTTGCTCGGAGGCGTGTTCGGTGATGCCCACGACAACGAGATCATCCTCGACGCGGAGCCATTCGTGTTCTTCGGTGAATTTCATCTGAGTTTTCCCTGTCTGTGTGCTGAGATCAGCGTTTGTAGGTGGAGGGCCGGAACGGCATGGCGGAAACGGTTGCCGGGAGGCGCTTGCCGCGCACTTCGGCGAAGAGTCTTGTGCCTTCGGCGGCAAGCTCCGTGGGCACGTAGCCCATGGACATCGGGCGGCCGATCGAGGGTCCGAAGGCACCGGACGTGATTTCGCCGATCGGCGTGTCGGCGGCCTCGTCGGCAAAGAGCTTCGTGCCCGCGCGCATCGGGGCGCGGCCCTCGGGCAGAAGCCCGACGCGGCGGCGCGCGGCGCCGTTATCAAGCTCGGCCAGGATACGTTCGGCGCCGGGGAAGCCGCCGGCGCGCTCCCCGCCGGTGCGGCGGATCTTCTGGATCGCCCACTCCAGCGCCGCTTCGACCGGGCTCGTCGTGGTGTCGATGTCATTGCCGTAGAGGCAGAGCCCCGCTTCCAGCCGCAGGCTGTCGCGGGCGCCGAGGCCGATGGGGGCCACGCCCTCCAGCGCCAGCAGCGCACGGGCGAAGGCGACGGCCTGATCGTCCGCGACCGAAATCTCGTAGCCGTCTTCGCCGGTATAGCCGGAGCGGCTGATCCAGAGATCGCCGAAATCGCTGGGCAGGATCGCCACGTCCATGAAGCGCATGTCGGCGGCCTGCGGCACCAGCGCCGAGAGCGCGGCCTCCGCCTTCGGCCCCTGCAGCGCCAGCAGCGCCCGGTCCGTGATCACCTCGATCTCGCAGGCCGCGCCGATCTTCGCCTGCATGTGGGCCACGTCGGCGGCCTTGCAGGCGGCGTTGACCACGAGGAACAGGTGATCGCCCCGGTTGGCGACCATCAGATCGTCCAGAATGCCGCCGTCTTCGTCGGTGAACAGCGCATAGCGCTGGCGCCCCTCGGCAAGCCCGAGGATGGAGACCGGCACGAGGCTTTCCAGCGCCCCCGCCGCGCCTGCGCCGCGCAGGATCACCTGCCCCATGTGGCTGACATCGAAGAGCCCGGCCTGCTCACGCGTGTGCAGGTGTTCTTTCATCACGCCCATCGGGTATTGCACCGGCATTTCGTAGCCGGCAAAGGGCACCATCTTTGCCCCGAGCTCCACATGAAGATCGTAGAAAACCGTCCGTTCCAGATCGCCCATCGCGTTCCCCCTGTCGCCGGCGTTTGAAACGTCACCCGGCATCAATCCCGCGCGCCGCGGCGCGCCTTGATGCCCCCTCTGTCCCTTGGCCTGAGATCGTTATCCCTTCGGCGCCCCGCGTGCGGCGGGATCTCTCCAGAGTGTCTAGACGCCCCACGGTCCTTTTGCCTGAGAGTTTACCGGGGCGGTTGCTCCTTCGGCACCGGCAGCCTGCGCGGCCGGATTCTCCCATGGGGTTGTCGCTCGTGTTAAGCGAAGCGTCGGCTTCTGGCAAGGGCTTGCAAAACCCGAAAGCCGGCGCCAGCCTGCGCCCATGCGCGACCCATTCTTCTTCGGCTACGGCTCCCTCGTCAATCGGGGCACCCATGACTACCGCGATTCCGCCCCGGCCAGACTGCAGGGCTGGCGGCGCCACTGGCGCCAGATCGCCAGCTTTCCGCGCGCGATTCTGACGGCCGCCCGGCAGCCCGACTGCCGCATCGACGGGCTGATCGCGCGGGTGCCCGGCGCCGACTGGGCGCGGCTCGACGCCCGCGAAGCGGCCTACGACAGGGTTCTTCTGGGTGCGGAGATCTCGCATGCACACGCCAGCGCCGCGGCCATCGCCATCTACGAGATCCCGGAAGCCAAGCATCCCGCGCCAGAGGCCCCGCACCCCATCGCGCTGAGTTACCTCGACGTGGTGGTGCAGGGCTATCTGCAGGAGTTCGGCACTGGAGGCGTTGCGGATTTCTTTGCCACCACCACCGGCTGGGAGGCGGGCATTCTGGACGACCGTTCAGATCCGCTCTACCCCCGTGCAAGCGCAACGACGCTGGACGCCAAGCTGCTGACGGACAAGCATCTTTCGGATTTCTAGACTTCCTGCATCGTAGCGCCGTGTATTGCGAAGGTTCCGCCGGACAAGCCCGACAGGCACCGTCGGGCCGCGCCGACCCGCCCCGTCAAACCAAAGGTTTGCCTTCGGCAAAACGGGTCGGCGCTGCCGTTGCGCGAAACAGCCCTACTTGCGCAGGTTGAACAGGCTCTGCTGCCGGGCCTGCCGCTGGAAGGGCGCAGGCTTGGGCTTCTCCACCGCTCCGGCGGCCTGTTTTGCCATTACCCGCTGCGCCAGCAGGTAGCCGACGAGGGCGAAAAGGATGCCCCCCGCCGCCTGCCCCACCAGCACGCCCGGCGCGCCCATCAGCGCGGAGAACAGCATCACGAAGGGGATGGTGCCGATGGTGTGCCGGCCCCAGTTCAGCCAGGTGGAATAGAAGGGGTGCCCGAGGTTGTTGAAGGCGGCGTTGGACACGAAGAGCACCCCGTTGAAGAAGAAGGCCAGTGCCAGCGGCCCGCAGAACAGGTAGACGAGTTCGCGCGCCAGCCCGGTGGCGTTGAAGAGATCGGCGATCGGCGCGCGCAGCAGGAACAGCAGCACGGAGACCCCGAGGATGAAGGCTCCCGAGAAAATCAGCGCATCGCGGTAGGCGCCGCGCACCCGCGCCGGCTGCCCGGCCCCGGCGTTCTGCCCGATGATCGGCCCGACCGCGCCCGACAGCGCGAAGATCACCGCGAAGGCCAGCGGTGTGAGCCGCCCGACGATGGCCATGCCCGCCACAGCCTCCTCGCCGTAGGCCGCCATGGCGCGGGTCACGTAGGCGGAGCTGAAAGGCGTGGCGACCTGGGTCAGGATCGCCGGCAGGGCGATCTGGAAAACCGGTTTGAAATCAGCGGCCAGCAGCGGGACGCTCAGGCGGGAAAAGCCCCCGTAGTGGCGCAGGACGGGCAGGATCCCCGAGATGCACATCGCGATCCGCGCACAGACGCTCGCCAGCGCCGCTCCGTTCAGATCCAGGCCCAGCGCGAAGATGAAGATCGGGTCCAGCACCGCGTTCACCCCCCCGCCCCAGAGCGTGACGAACATCGCCCGCCGTGCATCGCCGTGGCCGCGCAGGATCGCGCTGGCGACCATGCCGGCCAGCATCAGCGGCATGGAGGGAATGATGATCCGCAGGTAGTCCACGGCCAGTTCCTGCGTCAGCCCCTCGGCCCCCAGAAAGCCTGTCAGGCTATGCAGGTTGGCCCAGACGACGGCCGCCAGAACCACGCCCATGCCCACGCCGTAGGCCAGCGTGTGGGTGGCCTTGCGGCGCGCCTCCCCGGCGTCGCCCGCCCCCAGTTGGCGGGCCACCAGCGCCCCGGCCGCGATCGACATGCCGATGCCCAGCGAGGTGGTGAAGAAGAGCACCGCCCCCGCGTAGCCCACCGCGGCGGCCAGTTCGGCCTGCCCCAGCATGGAGATGAAGACCATATCGACGAAATCCACGAAGAACACGGCCATCAGCCCCACCGAGGCGGTGAAACTCATCACCGCCACGTGGCGAAACAGGCTGCCTTCGAGGAATTTTGCTTGTTCGTTGGCCATCATTCGCTCCCGCCCCGGCTCAGGCTGTCAAAATACGCGCAATGCGGCGGGAGAGAACGATGAAAATTGCACAGGCCGTGTGCACGGCCCGTGCCAAACCGCGGGCGGGCTCAGCCCTTGGCGCGGATCACCTGCAGAAGCGGCAGCACCGCGCTCATGTCCGGCCCGTGGCTCTGGCCGGTGAGCGCCTTGCGCAGCGGCATGAACAGGCCACGCCCCTTGCGCCCGGTGGCGGCCTTCACTTCGGCCGTCCATTTGCCCCAGCTGTCGGAATCGTAGGGGCCTTCGGGCAGCAGCGCGAGGGCCTGCGCAACGAACTCGGCATCCTCTTCGTCGATCACCGGCTCGGCGCCGTCGCGGAACATGGCCCACCAGCCCTCAAGGTCGGAGAGCGTGGTGATGTTCTCGCGGGTGACGGACCAGAACTGCTCGGCGATCTCGTCGGGCACGCCGATCTCGGCGATCCTGTCCTTCACCGCCTCGAACGGCAGCCCCTGGTTGATGCGGGCGGTCAGCGGGAAGAGATCTTCCACGTCGAATTTCGTCGGCGCCGCGCCGAACTTGGAGAGATCGAAGCCTTCGATCAGTTCCTCCATCGAGCCGCGCAGCTCCACCGGATCGGAGGAACCCAGCCGCGCCATGAGCGACAGCAGCGCCATGGGTTCCACCCCGCGGGCGCGCAGATCGCGCAGCGCCAGCGTGCCGAGCCGCTTGGACAAGGCCTCGCCCTGCGGGCCGGTCAGCAGCGAATGGTGCGCGAAGTTGGGCACATGGCCCCCCAGCGCTTCGATGATCTGGATCTGGGTCGCGGTGTTCGTCACGTGGTCGGAGCCGCGCACCACGTCGGTGATGCCGAAATCCACGTCGTCGCAGACGGAGGCCAGCGTGTAGAGGAACTGCCCGTCGCCCCGGATCAGCACGGGATCGGAGACGGAAGCCGCGTCGATCGAAAGATCGCCGAGGATGCCGTCCTTCCACTCGATCCGCGCGTGATCGAGCAGGAAGCGCCAGTGGCCGTTGCCGCGCTCCTCGCGCAGGCGGGCCTTCTCTTCCTCGGAAAGCTTCAGCGCGGAGCGGTCGTAGACGGGCGGCTTGCCCATGTTCAGCTGCTTCTTGCGCTTCAGATCCAGCTCCGTGGGCGTTTCGAAACACTCGTAGAAGCGGCCCATGTCGCGCAGTTGCTGGGCGGCCTCCTCGTAACGCTCAAGCCGGCTGGACTGGGTTTCCACCCGGTCCCACGTCAGGCCGAGCCACTCCAGATCCTCCTTGATGGCATCCGCGTATTCCTGCTTGCTGCGCTCCGGGTCGGTGTCGTCCAGCCGCAGGATGAACTGGCCCCCCGCCTTGCGGGCGATCAGGTAGTTGAACAGCGCGGTGCGCAGGTTGCCCACGTGGAGGTAGCCGGTGGGGCTGGGGGCGAAACGGGTAACGGTCATCTCTTCTTGCCTTCGCTTTGAAGCGTCGCCTCCTCTTAGCCGCAGCCCGCGCAAAGGCCAAGTGGCGCGCCGACCCAACGTCAGAGGGGATTTTTGCATCCGCGCGGTCTAACAGAAGCAAAGCCCGTGTGCGAGAGGAGAAATCATGGCCGGCAACTACGTTCTGAACATGTACGAGAAACTTCTGAAATGGCCCTTCGGCCGACAGATCTTCTCGGCCTATTCCGCGCGTCGCGCCCCCTATTTCCGCACCATCAAACCGCTCGTCACCGATGTGCGCCCAAACCACTGCTCGGTGCTGATCCGCAAGCGCCGGAGCGTGGAGAACCACATCGGCACCGTGCATGTGATCGCCATCGCCAACGGGCTGGAGATGGCCATGGGCTTCATGGCCGAAGCCAGCATCCCGAAACATCTGCGCTGGATTCCCAAGGGGATGCAGCTGGATTACACCGCGAAGGCCGGCAGCGACATCACCTGCACGGCCGACGTGGAGCCGGAGGCCTGGGTGCCCGGAGATCTCACCGTGCGCGTGGAGGCCAAGGACGATCAGGGGATCGTCGTCGTGAAGGGCACGATCACGCTCTGGATCTCGGAAAAACCGGCGAAGAAGTAGAAAAATCGATTTTTCACGCGGTTTTGACTCGCCACCCGGGCCGAACGCCCTAACCTTGCGCTCAGGCAACGTTAGAGGAGTACCCCATGTCCGATGTCAAGATCACCCGCCGGGCCGCCATGCTGACGGGCGCCGCCCTGCCGCTGGCGGCCGGGCTCACCGGCCTTTCCGGCCGCCCGGCCCGCGCCGCGGCCGACATGATGGGGCCCGGCGGCCCCGCCTATTCCCGCATGAAGCTGGGCGGCTTCGAGGTCACCACCCTGCTGGATGGCAACCGCACCGTCGAGAACCCGCAGGAAATCTTCGGCATGAACGCCACGCCGGAGGAGTTCGCCGAGGTCTCGGGCGCCCATTTCATCCCCACCGACAAATCGCAGTTCTTCTTCACGCCGACGGTGGTGAACACCGGCAGCGAGCTGGTGCTGTTTGACACCGGCCTCGGCCAGGGCGGAATCGTCAAGGCGCTCGGCGATGCCGGCTACACCCCGGACCAGGTGGACATCGTGGTGCTGACCCACATGCATCCCGATCACATCGGCGGCATGACCACCGGCGACGACGGCACGCCGACCTTCCCCAATGCCCGCTACGTGACCGGCTCCACCGAGTATGACTTCTGGAGCAAGATGGAGGCCGGCAACCGCGTGGGCGACATGGTGGCCGCGAAGGTGACGCCGATGGCCGAGAAGATGACCTTCCTGGACGACGGCGGCTCCGTGGTTTCGGGCATCACCGCGATGGCCGCGCACGGCCACACGCCCGGCCACACCACCTTCATGCTCGAAAGCGACGGCCAGCAGCTCCTGCTGATCGGCGACACCGCCAACCACTACGTCTGGTCCCTCGGCTACCCGGACTGGGAAGTGCGCTTCGACATGGACAAGGCCGCCGCCGCCGCGACGCGCCGCAAGGTCTTCGGGATGCTGGCCGCCGACAAGGTGCCCTTCATCGGCTACCACATGCCCTTCCCGGCGGTGGGCTTCGTGGAAGCGAAGGACTCCGGCTTCCGCTACGTGCCGGCCAGCTACCAGATGATCATGAGCTGAGCCTGACGGCCGCGAAACCTCAGCGCGGCGGGGTCACCATCCCCGCCGTCGCACGCCAGAACTGCAGGATCTCCTGCGTGAGATCCACGTCGCACATGCGCGAGCCGCAAGGGGCCTGGTTGCCGCCCCACCCCGGCCAGTCATGCCCCCCGTCCAACGTCGTCAGCACCGCCACCGGCGCGCCGCCCTCGGCCGGCAGGTAATCGGCGCGCACCGTCATGGTTTCATCGCCCCCCTCCCCGGCCCCGAGATCGGGATAGAGGCTTTCGATCCGGCGTGGCAGGGTGCGGTTGAAGGCGGCCAGCCATTTCTCCGTCATCCGGCGCTGGCTGGTGAGATCGAAATTGCCGCGCTCCTGCCCGATCGGGTTGAACAGCACGCAGCGCATGGCGGCGTAGATGCTGCCCGGCTCCGCGCATCGGGGATGGCGCTGAAGTTCGGCGACGATGGTTTCCACCGGCAGCGAGAACTTGTCGGCCGTGCCCATGTGGAACAGGAACGGACGCCGCGCCGAACGGTTGAGCCCGTAGCGCCCGGTGCCCCGGGCCTCGGGCTCCACCGCGCGCATCTTGGCCGCGCTCATCCCCATCCCCGCCGCCGCGAAGCCGGCGAAGCGCTCCGCGAGGGGCGCGGTGAGATAGAGCTGGAAGACGAAGCCGGCCCCCGCCGAGAAACCGGCGGCGTAGAAGCCCTGCACCGCGCGCTCGGCCTCGGGCGCGTCCATCAGCGCTTCGACGAAGGCCAGATCGGAAAGCCCGGAGCCGCCCGCGCAGCCATAGGGCGCGGCCAGCCCGGCCCAGTCCTGCGCCTGGAAGCCGATCTGGCGCCAGATCGAGGAACAGACGCCCTCCTGCCCGGTTTCATGGGCGTCCGGCACCAGGATGATCATCCCCTGCTCCGCCCGGTAGCGCCAGAGGTTGACCATCGCATCCGCCCCCGCCCCGGCCCCGTGGAAGGCGATCACCACGGGCAGCACGCCGCCCTGATCGGGGATGTGGCGGCAGTAGTGGCGCGTGGCCCCCTCCACTGCGATCCCGCAGGGCTGGAAGGCCGCCGACGGGCAGGAGAAAGCCGCCGGATCCACCGGCAGGCAGGCCGTGCCCGGCGCCTGCGCACGCGCGACACCGGGAAGAACGAACAGGCAGACGAGCGCCGCGAGGGCGCGCAAGGCGTTGGTCAGCATGTCCAAGCAATGGGGTGAGTCTGGCAAACAGGCCGTTAACGGCTCAGGCTCATTCCGGATGCACGGGCCAGATCGCGTCCAGGTCCTTCAGCCCGGTGGCGATCAGTTCGCGCAGAACGTCCAGATCCACATCCGCAAGCTTCGTGATGTAGAGGCAGGCCTTGCCGGTTTTGTGCTTGCCGAGCCGCGCAAGGATCTCGCCGTAATCCTGGTAGCCGGGCATGATGTAGAGCGACAGCGCGCTCTTGCGCGGCGAGAAGCCGGTGGCGAGGAAATCCCCTTCCCGGCCGGAGGCATAGCGGTAGTGGTAGCGCCCGTAGCCGACGATGCTCTCGCCCCACATGCGCGGCTCGAAGCCCGTCACCTCGCTGAACAGCGCGGCCAGAACGCGGGCATCTTCCGCGCGGCGCGCCGGCGCGACGCGGGCCAGAAAATCCGCCACGCTGGCCGTCGTGGCTTGCGTCTTGTTGTCGGCCATGATCGCCTCCCGCCGCTACAGGTAGAGGGTGCTGGCCACGAGGAAGAAAATCAACACCCCGAAGACGTCGTTCGACGTGGTGATGAAGATGCCCGTGGCCACCGCCGGATCCTGCCCCAGCGCCCTGAGCCCGTAGGGCACCACCGCGCCGAGCGTGCCGGCCAGCAGGGTGACGAGCGTCAGGGCCACGAGCACGGTCAGCGCGAGCGCGCCCGCGGACGGAACCGGCAGCATCAGGCTCGCCAGCAGCACCAGCGCCGCCGTCGCCGCCCCCACGCTCAGCCCGTTAAGCGCCGCCCCGGCCATCTCGCGCAGGATGCGGCCCCGGAAATCCCCGTGCCAGCTGTGGCCCGAGGTGATGGCCTGAACCGAGACCGTGCTGGCCTGGATGCCGGAATTGCCCGCCGTGCTCATCACCACCGGGATGCAGGAGGCCAGGATCGCCGCCTGGGCCAGCACGTCTTCGAAGGAGCCGATCACCATCGCGGCGACCGATGAGCCCACGAGGCCGGCCAGAAGCCACGGCAGGCGGCGCTTCAGGATCGTCAGCGGCGAGTCGAACTGGGTGGAGGCCGGCGCAACGCCGCCCATCACCAGCATGTCTTCCTCGGCTTCCTCACGCAGGATCTCGGCCAGCTCGCGCGGGGCCACGCCCCCCACGAGGCGCCCGGCGCCATCCACCACGGCGATGGCCGACAGGTGGCGCGCCTCCGCCAGCCGCAGCACCTCTTCGCGGTCCACGTCGGCGCTGACGATCGGCGGGTTGGGTGTGCAGATCTCGGCCACGGGCGTGTCGGGTGCGGCGATCAGCACGTCCCGAAAGCGCAGCACCCCCACCGGGTGGCGCAGATCGTCCACCACGAAGATCATGTCGATCTTGGCGATCTCATCAGAGCGGCGGCGGATGTCCTCGGTCAGTTCGCCCACCGTCCAGGACAGCGGCACCGTCATCACCCCGTGGCGCATGACGGTGGCGATGGTATGCGCCTGCGCCTGCACCGCCCGGCGCAGGGCTTCGGCGTGCGGATGGCCCTTGATCAGCTCCTCGGCGAAATCCTCCGGCAGTTCCAGCAGCGTGGCCACGGCCTCGTCCATCGGCATCCGGCGCAGCAGGCGCCGGAATTTCCCGACCGTCGCCGGATCGAACAGCACCGCGTGCAGATCGGAATCCAGCTCGTCCAGCACGGCGAGGCTCAGATGTTCGGGCAGCCAGTGGAACAGCCTGCGCGCATCGCGCGGCGTCAGCGCCACCATCGCCTTCAGCACGTCCGCCGGGTGCCAGTGCCCCAGCGCGTCCAGCAGCGCGGCCTCCTGCCCGGCGCGCAGCATGGCCTCCATGCGCCGCAGCGTGGCGCGGTTGGCGGAAGGGCCGCCCTCCCGCCAGGTCAGCGGGGCGGCGGCTTCGGTGGCGGCGGCGGATGGGCTGCGGGTGCTGCGCATGTCGGACCTGCTCCTTTTCCCTGCGCCCCGCCCGCGGCTTCAGCTTTCGTCGCGCCAGCGGTTGACGATCGGGTAGCGGCGATCCAGCCAGAAGGCGCGGTGCGTAAGCCGGGTGCCGGGGGCGGACTGGAAGCGCTTGTATTCCGAGATATAGACGAGGTGTTCCACCCGCTTCACGGTGTCCCGGTCGAAGCCCGCGGCCACGCAGTCGGCCACGCTGGCCTCCTCGTCGATCAGCAGAGTCAGGATCGCGTCCAGCACCTCGTAGGGCGGCAGGCTGTCTTCGTCCTTCTGGTCCTCGCGCAGCTCGGCGCTGGGGGGCTTGTCGATCACGCGGGGCGGGATCACCTCGCCCTCGGGGCCCTTCATCCACGGGCGGTGGTTGGCGTTGCGCCAGCGGCAGGTCTCGAAGACGCGCGTCTTGTAGAGATCCTTGATCGGGTTGTAGCCGCCGTTCATGTCGCCGTAGATCGTGGCGTAGCCCACGGCGACCTCGCTCTTGTTGCCCGTCGTCAGCAGCATGGAGCCGAACTTGTTGGACAGCGCCATCAGCAAGAGCCCGCGCAGGCGGGACTGGATGTTTTCCTCGGTGATGTCGGCCTGCGTGCCTTCGAACAGCGGCGCGAGCGTATTGGTGACGGCGGCGCGGCTCTCGGTGATCGGCACGTAGTCGTAGCGACAGCCCAGCGCCTTGGCGATGGCCTCGGCGTCTTCCAGCGAGGCTTGGGAGGTGTATTCGGAGGGCAGCATCACGCAGCGCACGTTTTCCGCGCCCAGCGCATCCACCGCGATCGTGGCCACCAGCGCGCTGTCGATCCCGCCGGAGAGCCCCAGCAGCACCTTGCCGAACCCCGTCTTGCGGCAGTAGTCGCGCAGGGCTTCGACCATGCAGCGGTAGTCCTGCTCCCAGGCGTCGGGCTGATGGGCCTTCACGCCGGCCTCGGCGCGCCAGCCCTCGGGGGTGCGCACCAGGTCCACCGTGGCCAGTTCCTCCTCGAAGGGCGGCAGGATCATCGCCATCTCGCCCCCCGGGTTCAGCACGAAGCTCGCCCCGTCGAACACCTGGTCGTCCTGCCCGCCGACCATGTTGAGATAGATCAGCGGCAGGCCGGTTTCGACCACGCGGGAGACCATGTGGTTGAGCCGCGTTTCCAGCTTGCCCCGGTAGTAGGGCGAGCCGTTGGGCACCAGCAGGAACTCCGCCCCGGTCTCGGCGAGCGTCTCGGCCACATCCTCGTGCCAGGCATCTTCGCAGATCGGCGTTCCGATACGTGTGTTGCCCACGCTGTAAGGGCCGCCGAGGGGGCCGCTGTCATAGAGGCGCACCTCGTCGAAGACGGTTTCGTTGGGCAGGTGGTGCTTGAGCACGCGCCTGTTGACCTTGCCGCCCTTCAGGATGTGGTAGGCGTTGAACAGCCGGCCATCTTCGAACCACGGCCCGCCGATGCCCATGGCGGGGCCGTCGGCGCATTCGGCGGCCAGCGCGTCGATCCGGGCGATGGCGGCCTCGAAGAAGGCCGGTTTGCGCACCAGATCCTGCGTGTTGTAGCCGGTGATGAACATCTCGGGCAGCGCCACCATGTCCGCCCCGGCGAAACGGGCCTCCTGCCACGCGGCCTTGGCGCGGGCGGCGTTGCCCTCGAGATCGCCCACGGTGGGGTTCAGCTGGGCAAGGGTCAGGCGAAAACGGTCACTCATGCGCGGGCCTCGTTTCTGTCGTCGCCCCCGTCTTTACCAGACTGACCGGCAAGGGAAAGCCGCATCCGCCCGATCGGCGCAAAAGCCGTTGTCACGTTCCGGAGGCTCCTTTACTTTCGGCCCCGAAGTGCGCTCAGGCAGCACGCAGAGAAGAATGCCAAAAGGGCTAAGGGGGCTCACGTGCAGGTCACAACCGTTGGAACACGCGCCGCGAAAGGCGCCGCAACCGCCATTCTCATAGCGCTCGCAGCGCCGGGCATCGCCGCGGCCCAGTCCGCCGGCGGCGGCGCCGTGGTGACGAAGCAATACGAGGACGGCGGCATCTACGAAGGCACCTTCCGCAACGGCAAACAGCATGGGCAGGGCACCTACCGCCTGCCCAACGGCTACGAATACACGGGCGAATGGCAGGACGGCGAGATCCGCGGCCAGGGGATGGCGAAATTCCCCAACGGCTCGGTCTACGTGGGCAGCTTCGCCAACGGCAAGCCCGAGGGCGTGGGCAAGATCACCTTCGCCGACGGCGGCACCTACGAAGGCGAGTGGACGGACGGCCGCATCGAGGGCAACGGCATCGCGACCTACGCCAACGGGGTGGTCTACGAAGGCGGCTTCCGCAACGCGCTGCACCACGGGCTGGGCACAATGAAGAGCCCCAACGGCTACATCTACGAAGGCGACTGGGTGGATGGCGTGAAGGAGGGCACCGGCCTCATCACCTACCCCGACGGCGCGATCTACGAAGGCGGCATGGTCGCGGGCAAGCGCGAGGGCAAGGGCAAGCTGACGATGCCCGACGGGCTGGTCTACGAAGGCGACTGGCTCGACGGCCAGATCGACGGCACCGGCAAGCTGACCCAGCCCAACGGCGACGTCTACGAAGGCGAGTTCGTGGCCGGGCAGCGCCACGGACAGGGCAAGGTCATCTACGCCAACAGCGATGTCTACGAAGGCAGCTTCCGAAACGACAAGCGCCACGGGCAAGGCACCTTCATCGGCACCGACGGCTACCGCTACGTCGGCGGCTGGGTGGAGGGGCGCATCGAGGGCACCGGCGAAGTCACCTACCCCGACGGCTCCGTCTACGTGGGCACCTTCAGGAACGATCTCGCCGATGGCACCGGCAAGATCACCTACCCGGACGGCAACACCTACGAAGGCGAGTGGAAGGCCGGCGTGATCGAGGGCAAGGGCATCGCCCGCTACACCAACGGGCTCGTCTACGAGGGCGAGTTCGCCAATGCCAGGAACCACGGCCAGGGCGTGATGACCTACCCCGACGGCTACCGCTACGAAGGCGAGTGGTTCGACGGCCAGCGCCACGGGCAAGGCGTGGCCACCTATGCCGACGGCACCGTCTACACCGGCGAGTTCCGCGCCGGCCAGCGCGAAGGTTTCGGCACCATCGTGATGCCCGACGGCTTCCGCTACGAGGGCGAGTGGAAAGGCGGCGAGATCGACGGCAGGGGCGTGGCCACCTATGCCAACGGCGATGTCTACGAGGGCATGTTCAAGGCCGGCAAACGCCAGGGCGAAGGCACCATGCGCTTCGCCACCGGCCAGCGCCAGAGCGGCACCTGGGAAGGCGGCGCCTTCGCCGACGGCGAGACGACCTTCCCCGCGGGCGATGGCGCCGAGGCGCCGCAGTCCGATGCCGGCACCGCACCGGCGCAGGGCGAAGCGGCCGACGGCGGCACGGGCAACTGAGCCGCGCCCGTCCTTGGGCCTTCGCGACACCGAAGGCCCATTCCGAAAACAGCAGCGCCCGGTCGGGTTTCCCGTCCGGGCGCCGTGTTTTCACAAGACGTTCAGCTTTACTCGTGGCCCGTCAGACCGGATCGGGCCCAATCAGGCGCGACCATCGCGATAGCGCGACAGCGGCCGCACCTGCCGCTCCAGGTGCTCGATGATCAGCGAGGCGAGATCCTTGCCCGTGGCCTTCTCGATGCCTTCGAGCCCCGGCGAGGAGTTCACCTCCAGCACCTTCGGCCCCTCGGCCGATTGCAGCATGTCCACCCCGGCCACCGACAGACCAAGCTCGCGCGCCGCCCGCTTGGCGGTCTCGCGCTCCTCCTTCGTCGTGCGCACGGATTTCGCGGTGCCGCCCTGGTGCAGGTTGGAGCGGAAATCCCCTTCCGCCCCGGTGCGCTTGATCGCCCCGACCACCTTGTTGCCCACCACGAAGCAGCGCAGGTCCGAGCCGGCGGCCTCCTTCACGAACTGCTGCACGAGGAAGTTGGCGTCCAGCCCGCGGAAGGCATCCACGAGGGTTTCGGCCGCCTTGCGCGTCTCGGCGAGGATCACGCCCTTGCCCTGCGTGGAGGACAGCAGCTTGACGACCACGGGCGCCTTGCCGGCCAGCTCGATCAGGTCCTTGGTGTCCTTGGGCGAGTTGGCGAAGGTCGTCACCGGCATCCGGATGTTGGCCCGCGCCAGAAGCTGGTGCGCGAGCAGCTTGTCGCGCGAGGCGCCGATGGCGGCGGCGGAGTTCAGGCAGTAGGCGCCGGTGGCCTCGAACTGGCGCAGCACGGCCATGCCGTAGCCCGTCACCGAGGCCCCGATGCGCGGGATCACCGCGTCGAAGCGGGGCAGCACCTTGCCGTCGAGATGGATCTCGGGCGATACGCCGCCGATCTTCATGTAGCAGCGCGTGGTGTTGATCACCTCCACCACGTGCCCGCGGGCCTGCGCCGCCTCTATCAGGCGGCGGCTGGAGTAGTTGCCGGCCTCGCGCGTCAGCAGCGCCAGCCGCAGCGGGCGCTTCACCGGGCGGCGGCGCGGCAGCCCCTTGTAGGCGTCGTAGGACAGCACCGGCTGGGCGCAGGAAATGTTGGGGTTCACCACCATGTCGTCCTGGATCGCCGTGCGCCCGAGCAGCATCCGGTAGGCCATGGTTTCGCGGTTCGTCAGCGTCACCTGGATCGGCCAGACCCGCCCGCCGATCTGAAGCGGCGTCTCGATCACGTAGCGCAGTTCCACCTCGCCGTTCGAACTGGTGACCTGCCGCCTGTCCACGACCTTCGCGGAGCAGGTGATCTCGAGGTTGGGGTCATCGGGATTGGGGTGCAGCAGGAAGCGCACCTGCGGGTTGTCCGCAGCGCCGAAGGGCTCGATCTCCGCCGCGTGCAGCGCCGATGTGCGGGCCCCGGTATCCACCTTGGCCAGAACCGCCGGAAGCCCAAGCTCCGGAAGGCTCAGCCATTCTTCCCATCCCAGCAGGAATTGCGTGTCCAATGACGTCACTCCGTTTCGCGCGGCAACCCACGCCGCGCCGTCAACACAGACTCCGGCTTATTCACGCAAACGCAGCCCAAGGCGAGGAAAATCCGCAGCCCCCGCAATGAATCGTCGCGTCGCGCCCGGCCGGCGGCGCCGGCGCCGCGTCAGACCGGCGCCCCCGCCTCCAGCCGCGCCAGCAGCGCATCGCCCTCGCGCAACACCTGCGCCCGGTGGCCCGCGTCCATCCGCTCCCAGGTGCGATACATCTGCGCCATGCGCGGATTGCCCGCGAAGCGCTCCCGGTGGCGGTTCAGGAAATGCCAGTAGAGCAGGTTGAACGGGCAGGCCCCCTCCCCCTTCTTCGCCTTCACGTCGTAGGCGCAGCTCTTGCAGTAATCCGACATCCTGTCGATGTAGGCGCCTGAGGAGACATAGGGCTTGCTGCCCACCACGCCGCCGTCGGCGAACTGCGACATGCCCAGCGTGTTGGGCGCCTCCACCCACTCGAAGGCATCGGCATAGACGGAGAGATACCATTCGTGCACCTGCGCCGGATCGACGCCCGCCAGCAGCGCGAAATTTCCGGTGATCATCAGCCGCTGGATGTGGTGGGCATAGGCCTCCCGCTCGGTCTGGCCCACGGCGGCCTTGATGCAGGCCATCCGTGTCTCACCACCCCAGTAGGCCGCCGGCAGATCGGCCGTGTGCCCGAGCGCGTTGCGCCGGGTGTAGCCGGGGCCTTCGAGGAAGTAGACGCCCCGGATGAACTCACGCCAGCCGAGGATCTGGCGGATGAAGCCCTCCACGCTGTTGAGCGGCGCGCGGCCCGCGGCGTATTCCGCCTCCGCCGCGCGGCAGACCTCCAGCGGATCCAGCAGGCCCGCGTTGAGATAGAGCCCGATCATCGCGTGGTTCAGGAAAGGGTCATCCTTCAGCATGGCGTCCTGTGTCTCGCCGAACCCCGGCAGCCCGTGGGCGAGGAAATGCGCGAAAGCCTGCTGCGCCTCGGCGGCATCTGTGGCGAACCAGAAATCATCGAGGCTGCCGAAGTTGCCGGAAAAACGATCGTTCACCATTGCGATCACCGCGCGCGTCGTCTCATCCGGCGCAAAACGCCTGGGCCCCTGGCGGAACAGGTCGGGTTTGGCGGGCTTGCGGTTGTCGTGATCGTAGTTCCACTTTCCGCCGGCGGGCTTGCCGCCCTCCATCAGCAGGCCGGTTTCGCGCCGCATCTCGCGGTAGAAATACTCCATCCGCAGGCTCTTGCGCCCCTCCGCCCAGGCAGCGAACCGGCTTTGCGCGCAGATGAACCTGTCATCTTCCAGCAAGTGCATCTCGAGCGGCATCTCTTCCAGCGCCTCGATCAGGCGCCATTCGCCCGGACGCGTGGCCAGAACGCTTTGGGCACCGGTGGCCTGCGCCGCCGCCAGAAGGGCCTCGGGGATGGAGGCCACTGGGTCATCGCCGTCGAGCCGCGTGTAGCGCAGCCGCCAGCCCTCGGCCTCCAGCCGCGCGGCGAACCTGCGCATCGCGGCGAGGATGAAGGCGATCTTCTTCGGGTGGTGCGGCACGTAGCCCGTCTCGGCGGCGACCTCCGCCATCACCACCACGTCGCGGCGCTTGTCCGCCGCCTTGAGCGCCGAGAGGCCCGGCGAAAGCTGATCGCCGAGAACGAGAACGAGCCGGGGAGAATCGGAGGTGCTCACCAGGCGATCTCCTTCCCGGCCCAATCGCGGAAACAGCCGGTTTCGGCCGGGGTAAGCCCGTCGAGCACCGCCAGCAGCTTCGCCGCGCTTTCCTCCGGGGCGACGGCCGGGTGGCGACCGCGATAGTTCGCGGTGAAATCGGTGGCCACGGTGCCGGGGTGCAGCGCGGCGATCACGGCCTGCCTGTGGGTGCGCGCGATCTCGATCGCGGCGGTGCGCAGCATCTGGTTGAGCGCCGCCTTCGAAGCGCGGTAGCCATACCAGCCACCGAGATGGTTATCGCCGATGGAGCCGACACGGGCCGAAAGCGCTGCAAACTGCCACGGCGCGTTGCGCGGCTGGCGGGGCAGCAGGTGCTTGAGCAGCAGCAGCGGGCCGATGGCGTTGACCGCGTAGAGGTGGGCCAGCGCATCTGACTCGACGGCTCGAAGGGATTTTTCAGGCGCCGCGCCCGGCGGGGCCAGTTGGCCGACGCAACAGATGATGCGATCAAATGCCCCCGGCACCCGGCCCAGACCCTCCACGACGCTGGCCTCGTCGGTCACGTCCAGCCCGTCGCCGCTGCGGCTCAGGCCGACCACCTCAGCCCCACGCGCGCGACTCGCCTGCGCCAGCGCCGCGCCGATTCCGCCCGATGACCCGATGATGAGAACCCGCTCCATGGTGTTCCTCTGCCTTTCCTGCGCTTCGGCGGCCTTCCGCCGCACGACGATCATGGCGGGAGCTAAGCCGAAAGGAAGATGCGTCAATTTCCCGCCCACCGCAGCCCGATTTGGCTTCCCTTTCCTTCGCAGCTGCGTATTATCGCGCGCCATGGATCGCTTTGCGCATATCAGCCCCTTCGCCGCCCCGGCTTTTGCCGGTGCCGCCGTGCTGTCCGCGCTAGCCCTGCTCCTTAGCCGCCTCTGAGCGTGCCGGTTCGGTGCGACCGCTCAGAGGATACGTGACGCACCTTGAACCCCAATCCGGCTAAGCAGACAGCACGAAAGACATTGCCATGACGACCGACAAGAGCCAGCAGGACCAGGTCCTGATCTTCGACACCACCCTGCGCGACGGCGAGCAGAGCCCCGGCGCCACCATGACCCACGACGAGAAGCTGGAGATCGCCTCGCTGCTCGACGAGATGGGCGTGGACATCATCGAGGCCGGCTTCCCCATCGCTTCGGAAGGCGATTTCAAGGCCGTGAGCGAGATCGCGAAGCGCAGCCGCAACAGCGTGATCTGCGGGCTGGCCCGCGCCCAGTTCGGCGACATCGACCGCTGCTGGGAAGCGGTGAAACACGCCGCCCGCCCGCGCATCCACACCTTCATCGGCACTTCGCCCCTGCACCGCGCCATTCCGAACCTGACGCAGGACGAAATGGCCGAGCGCATCCACGAGACCGTGAGCCACGCGCGCAATCTGTGCGACAACGTGCAATGGTCGCCGATGGACGCCACCCGCACCGAGCACGACTACCTCTGCCGCGTGGTGGAGATCGCGATCAAGGCCGGCGCCACCACGATCAACATCCCCGACACCGTGGGCTACACCGCGCCGCGCGAAAGCGCCGATCTGATCCGCATGCTGCTGGAGCGCGTACCGGGCGCGGACGAGATCGTCTTCGCCACCCACTGCCACAACGATCTGGGCATGGCCACGGCCAACGCGCTGGCCGCCGTGGAGGCGGGCGCGCGCCAGATCGAATGCACCATCAACGGCCTGGGCGAACGCGCCGGCAACACCGCACTGGAAGAGGTGGTGATGGCGCTGAAGGTGCGCAACGACATCATGCCCTTCCGCACCGGCATCGACACGAAGAAGCTGATCCACATCTCCCGCCGCGTGGCGACGGTCTCGGGCTTCCCGGTGCAGTACAACAAGGCCATCGTCGGCAAGAACGCCTTCGCCCACGAAAGCGGCATCCACCAGGATGGCATGTTGAAGAACGCCGAGACCTTCGAGATCATGCGCCCCGAGGACATCGGCCTGTCCGAAACGAACCTCGTCATGGGCAAGCACTCGGGCCGCGCCGCCCTGCGCGCCAAGCTGGCGGAACTGGGCTTCGAGCTGGCCGACAACCAGCTCAAGGACGTCTTCGTGCGCTTCAAGGCGCTGGCGGACCGCAAGAAGGAAGTCTACGAGGACGACCTGCTGGCGCTGATGCGCGACAGCGGCTCGGACCCGGCCAACGAGCGCATCCAGGTGAAGTTCCTGCGCGTGATCTGCGGCACCGAAGCGCCGCAGTCGGCGGATCTGACCCTGACCATCGACGGCGTGGACAAGCAGATCACCGCCCAGGGCGACGGGCCGGTGGACGCCACCTTCAACGCGGTGAAGGCGCTGTTCCCGCACAGCGCGCGCCTGCAACTCTACCAGGTGCACGCGGTGACCGAGGGCACCGACGCCCAGGCTACGGTGAGCGTGCGCATGGAGGAAGACGGCAAGATCGTGCACGGCGAGGCGGCCGACACCGACACGGTGGTGGCCTCGGCCAAGGCCTACGTGAACGCGCTCAACCGCCTGCTGGTGCGGCGCGAGAAATCCAAGCCCGGCGACGACGTGAAGACGGTTTCCTACAAGGACGTCTCCTGACGAAACGGGCCATGGCGGCCCCTTTCTGAGCGCCCCGGCCCCCGCGGCCGGGGCGTTTTTCGTTGCGTCGCGAAATTGAGGGGGCTCCGCCCCCGCCGCCGTCCGGCGGCTCCCCCGGGATATTTGCGAAACAAAGTGGGGCCGGGGAGATGTTGGATATTGGAAAGGATTCGGCGTTCGGCCTGACGAAATCCTGGCAAAAAGTCAGAAAATCGAAAGGCGGCGAAAAGGTGCCGAGGCGGGTGCCATTGGCCTTTTCAACCTGAGCGTCAAGGGCCTATAACACTGCGGCCCGCCGAGCCACGACTCGGGCAGGGCCAATGGCGCATCTGGGGAACGGGAAGACCGATACATGCTAGGCTTTGGGGGATTGTTTTCGTCGGACATGGCGATCGACCTTGGGACGGCGAACACGCTCGTCTACGTGAAGGGACGGGGCGTGATCCTCAACGAGCCCAGCGTGGTGGCCTACCACGTCAAGGACGGCCGCAAGCAGGTGCTCGCGGTGGGGGAAGATGCCAAGCTGATGCTGGGGCGCACGCCCGGCTCCATCGAGGCGATCCGGCCGATGCGCGAAGGCGTGATCGCGGATTTCGACGTGGCCGAGGAGATGATCAAGCACTTCATCCGCAAGGTCCACAAGCGCACCACCTTCTCCAAGCCGAAGATCATCGTCTGCGTGCCGCACGGTGCCACGCCGGTGGAGAAACGCGCGATCCGGCAATCCGTGCTTTCCGCGGGCGCGCGCCGTGCCGGGCTGATCGCCGAGCCGATCGCGGCGGCCATCGGGGCCGGGATGCCGATCACCGATCCGACCGGCAACATGGTCGTCGACATCGGCGGCGGCACCACGGAAGTGGCGGTTCTGTCGCTGGGTGACATCGTCTACGCGCGCTCCGTGCGCGTCGGCGGCGACCGCATGGACGAGGCCATCATCTCCTACCTGCGCCGCCAGCAGAACCTGCTGATCGGCGAAGCCACGGCGGAGCGCATCAAGACCTCCATCGGCACCGCGCGGATGCCCGATGACGGGCGTGGCGCGGCGATGCAGATCCGGGGCCGCGACTTGCTGAACGGCGTGCCCAAGGAGATCGAAATCAACCAGGCGCAGGTGGCCGAGGCCCTGAGCGAGCCGGTGCAGCAGATCTGCGAGGCGGTGATGACGGCGCTGGAAGCCACGCCGCCCGATCTCGCGGCCGACATCGTGGACCGGGGCGTGATGCTCACCGGTGGCGGCGCGCTGCTGGGCGAGCTGGATCTCGCGCTGCGGGAGCAGACCGGCCTGGCCATCTCGGTGGCTGACGAAAGCTTGAACTGCGTGGCTCTGGGCACGGGCAAGGCGCTGGAGTATGAAAAACAACTGCGCCATGTGATAGACTACGAAAGCTGACGGGCGCCCTTCGCCCCCGGGAGAGACGGTGGCATACGAGCGGAATACCACATCGGAATATTTCAACCCGATCAGGCGCATCCTGATCGGGATTCTGCTGCTTGTCCTGCTGGGCATCTTCGCCGTGTGGCGGATCGACAGCCCGCGGGTGGAGCGGTTCCGCGCCGAGATCACCGACCGGATCGTGCCGAGTTTCGACTGGGCGCTGGCGCCGCTGACCTTCGTGGGCAACGTGTTCGACGATTTCCAGTCCTACCAGCGGATCTACGAGCAGAACCAGGAGCTCAAGCGGGAGCTGCAGCAGATGAAGGCGTGGAAGGAGGCCGCGCTGCAGCTGGAGCAGAAGAACGCCAAGCTGCTCGATCTCAACAACGTGCGCCTCGATCCCAAGCTCACCTACGTGACCGGCGTGGTGCTGGCCGACTCCGGCAGCCCCTTCCGGCAGTCCGTCCTGGTGAACGTGGGCGCGCGGGACGGCATCCAGGACGGCTGGGCGACGATGGACGGCATCGGCCTCGTGGGCCGGGTGTCGGGCGTGGGGCGCTCGACCGCGCGCGTAATCCTGCTGACCGATTCCAACAGCCGCATCCCCGTCACCATCCAGCCCTCGGGCCAGAAGGCGATGCTCTCGGGCGACAACACCGCCCTGCCCCCGATCGATTTCATCGAGAGCCCCGAACTGGTGCGCCCCGGCGACAGGGTGGTTTCCTCCGGCGACGGCGGGGTGTTCCCGGCGGGCCTGCTGGTGGGCCACGTGGCCCAGGGCAGCGATCGCCGGCTGCGGGTGCGGCTTGCGGCCGACTACGAGCGGCTGGAGTTCCTGCGGGTGCTGCGCAGCCGGGTCGTGGAGCCGCTGTCGGATCCCGGCAGCCTGCTTGCGCCGGTGCAGGCGCCGGCCGCGCCGGAAGATCCGGCCGCGGGCACCGCCGAGGCCGGCGCGGAAGCGGAGGCCGGCAATGGGTAACTCCATCTTCACCAGCCGGCTGGCCTACCGGATCTTCTACGTGGCGCTCTCGGGGCTCATCATCCTGCTCCACCTCGTGCCGCTGCAGACGGTGCCGCGCGGCTGGGCGGCGCCGGACTTCCTGATGGCGCTCACCTTCGCCTGGATGCTGCGGCGCCCGGACTACCTGCCTGCGCTGCTGATCGCGGCGGTGGCCTTCACCGGGGATCTGCTGCTGCAGCGCCCGCCCGGGCTGCAGGCGGCGCTGGTGCTGATCGGCGCGGAATTCCTGCGCAGCCGGATGATCCTGAACCGTGATCTGCCCTTCCTGGTGGAATGGGCGCTCGTCGGGGCCGTGGTGCTGGGCATCGCGCTGGCCGAACGGCTGGTGATGGCGGCGATCTTCGTGCCGCTGCCCCGCCTCGGCCTGACCTTCATCCAGGCGCTGATGACGATCGCGGCCTATCCACTGGTGGTGCTGGCGACGACCCATGTTCTGGGCATCCGCAAGCGCACCCCCGGCGACGTGGACCCCAAGGGGAGACTGGTATGAAGCGCTCGCCCAAGGACACGGCGGAAAGCAGCCGTCGCATCTCGCGCCGCGGGCTTCTCGTGGGCGGCATCCAGCTTGCCTTCATCGGCGTGCTGGGTCTGCGCATGCGCCAACTGCAGGTGAAGGAAGCCGACCAATACCGCCTTCTTGCAGAAGAAAACCGGATCAACATCCGCCTGCTGCCGCCGCCGCGCGGGCTGATCTACGATCGCAACGGCATCACCGTGGCCGACAACACGCAGAACTACCGCATCGTGATGGTGCGCGAGGATGCCGGCGACGTGGACGAGGTGATCGCCCGCCTGCAGAAGCTCGTCTACCTCGAACCGGCGGACCTGGAACGGGCCCGCAAGGAGATCAAGCGCCGCAGCCCCTTCGTGCCGGTCACCATCACCGACCGCATCACCTGGGAGGAATTCTCCCGCGTGGCGGTGAACAGCCCCGCCCTTCCCGGCATCACGCCGGAGGTCGGCCTGTCGCGCTACTATCCGCAATACGAGGACTACGCCCATATCGTGGGCTACGTCGGCCCGGTGTCCGATTACGATCTCAGCCGGATCGACGATCAGGACCCGCTGCTTCAGATCCCGAAGTTCCAGATCGGCAAATCGGGGATCGAAACCAAGATGGAGAAAGTCCTGCGCGGCAGCGCCGGGGCCAAGCAGATCGAGGTCAACGCCGTGGGCCGGGTGATGCGGGAGCTGGGCCGCCGCGAAGGCGATCCGGGCGAAAACCTGCAACTCAGCATCGACAGCCGGCTTCAGAACTACGTGCAGGCCCGTCTCGGCGAGGAAAGCGCCGCCGCCGTCGTGCTGGACACCCGCACCGGCGACATTCTCGCCGCGGGCTCCACCCCGAGTTTCGATCCCAACAAGTTCGTGCGCGGCATCTCGGTGAAGGATTACGCCGAACTGACGGGCAACAAGTATCGCCCGCTGGCCAACAAATCCGTGCAGGGCACCTATCCGCCGGGCTCCACCTTCAAGATGGTGGTGGCGCTGGCGGCACTCGAAGAAGGGGCGGTGAAACCGGGCGAAACGGTCTACTGCCCAGGCTACATGGAACTGGGCGACCGCCGCTTCCACTGCTGGAAGCGCGGCGGCCACGGGCAGGTGGATCTCAACAAGTCGCTCCAGCAGTCCTGCGATGTCTACTACTACGATCTTTCGCTTCGCATCGGGGTGGACAAGATCGCCGAGATGGCGCGCAGGCTGGGCCTGGGCACGCGGTTCGACGTGGAGATGTCGGCCGTCGCCGAAGGGCTGATCCCCACGCGGGCGTGGAAACAGGAAGTGCGCGGGCAGGCCTGGCTCAAGGGCGACACGCTGAACGCCTCCATCGGTCAGGGCTTCGTGCTGGCCTCTCCGCTGCAACTGGCCGTCATGACGGCCCGGCTCGCCACCGGCAAGGAGGTGGTGCCGCGGCTGATCAAGGCGATCAACGACGTGGAGCAGCCGATCAAGGGCGGGGGCGACCTCGGCTTTTCGCCGAGTTTCCTGCGCGAGGTGCAGGAGGGGATGTACAACGTGTCCAACAGCCGGCGCGGCACGGCCTACTCGATGCGCATCGTCGAGGACGCCTTCCGCATGGCCGGCAAGACGGGCACCAGCCAGGTGCGCAACATCACCGCCGCCGAGCGCGCGCGCGGCGTGGTGCGCAACGCCGATCTGCCCTGGGAGCGCCGCGACCACGCGCTCTTCGTCAGCTACGCCCCCTATGACGATCCGCGCATCGCCGTGAGCGTGGTGGTGGAACATGGCGGCGGCGGCTCGACGGCGGCCGCGCCCATCGCGCGCGACATCGTGCTCCAGGCGCTCTACGAGGGCACGCCGCCGCTCACCGCCTATCCGCAGAAGGATCGCCCCCGGATCGAAAGCCAGCAGAAGAAGCTCGTGCTGCGCGATTTCGACAATTTCGGCAAGGGCAAGACGCGCGCATGAGCTACCTCGAATACAACGTCAAGACCGTGCCCACCGGGCTGAAGAAGGTGCTCTACCTGAACTGGCCCGTTGTGGTGCTGCTGGCGGCGGTCTGCTCGGTCGGCTTCCTGATGCTCTACTCGGTGGCCGGGGGCACGCTCTCCACATGGGCGGAGCCGCAGATGAAGCGCTTCGCGCTCGGGCTTGCGGTGATGTTTGCCATCGCCATGGTGCCGATCTGGTTCTGGCGCAACATGGCGGGGCTGGCCTACGGCATCTCCCTGCTGCTGCTGCTCTACGTGGAGTTCTTCGGCTCCGTCGGCATGGGGGCGCAGCGCTGGATCAACCTGGGATTCATGCGCCTGCAGCCGTCCGAACTGATGAAGATCACCCTGGTGATGATCCTCGCGGCCTACTACGACTGGCTCGACATCAAGAAGGTCTCCCGCCCGCTCTACGTGGCCATTCCTGTAGTTCTGATCCTCGTGCCCACCGCGCTCGTGCTGCGCCAGCCCGATCTTGGCACCTCGGTGCTGTTGCTCGTGGGCGGGGCCACGGTGATGTTCCTGGCCGGGGTGAGCTGGTGGTATTTCGGCGCGGTGCTGGCGATGGTCGGCGGATTGATCTTTGCCGTTTTCCACTTCCGCGGCACACCCTACCAGCTGCTGAAGGATTACCAGTATCGCCGGATCGACACCTTCCTCGATCCCTCGTCCGACCCCTTGGGCGCGGGCTATCACATCACCCAGTCCAAGATCGCGCTCGGCTCCGGCGGCTGGACGGGGCGCGGCTTCATGCAGGGCACCCAGAGCCGGCTGAACTTTCTGCCCGAGAAACACACCGATTTCATTTTCACCACGCTGGCCGAGGAATTCGGCTTCGTGGGCGGCATGACGCTGCTTGCGCTCTACACGCTGATCCTGCTGTTCTGCGTCGCCTCGGCGCTGTCCAACCGCGACCGCTTCTCCTCGCTGCTGACCCTTGGCATCGCCACGACGTTCTTCCTCTTCTTCGCGGTGAACATGTCGATGGTGATGGGGCTTGCGCCGGTGGTGGGCGTACCGCTGCCGCTGGTCTCCTACGGGGGCTCGGCCATGCTGGTGCTGCTCGCGGCCTTCGGGCTGGTGCAGAGCGCGCATGTGCATCGCCCACGATAGGCGTCTGTGCAAGCCGGTGCGGCTTTGCTAGGCCTGTGGCCAGCCAAACCAAGGAGCGCCCCCCATGTCCGTCTTCCACCTCGCCTGCAACGTCACCGATCTGGACGCCGCGCGCGCCTTCTACGGCGGGCTGCTGGGCTGCCGGGAGGGCCGCAGCACCGAGACATGGGTCGATTTCGATTTCTTCGGCCACCAGCTTTCGCTGCACCTCGGCACGCCCTTTGCCACCGCCAACACCGGCCACGTGGGCGAACACCTCGTCGCGATGCCGCATTTCGGCGTGGTGCTGCCGAAGCCGGAATGGGACGCGCTGGCCGAAAGGCTCACCGGGGCCGGCGTCGCGTTCGAGCTGCCCCCCGTCACCCGCTTTGCCGGGGAGCCGGGCGAGCAGAGCACGATGTTCTTCCGCGATCCCTCCGGCAACCCGATCGAGATCAAGGGGTTCGCCGCAAGCGAAGGGGTGTTCGCCCGGTGATCGATGTCCTGTTTTCCGCCGGCGGAGCCCGCTGGCCCGCCTATGCCGAAGCCCTGCCCGCCGCCTTTGCCGCCAAGGGGCTCAAGGTGCGTCTGCACCGCGATCACGACCGGCCCGAAGCGGTGGATTATCTCGTCCACGCGCCGAACGGATCGGTCGAGGATTTCTCGCCTTTCGTGAACGCCAAGGCGGTGCTGAACCTCTGGGCCGGGGTGGAGAAGCTGGTGGGCAACCCGACACTCACCCAGCCGCTGACGCGGATGGTGGATGCCGGTCTGCAGGAGGGCATGGTGGAATGGGTCACTGGCCACGTGCTGCGCCACCACCTCGGCATGGATCGCTGGATCACGGACCAGCGCCCCCTGTGGGAGCCCGTCATCCCGCCGCTTGCGCGCAACCGCCGGGTGACGGTTCTGGGCCTCGGCGCGCTGGGGGCCGCCTGCGCACAGGCCCTGGCGGCGCTGAACTTCCGGGTGACGGGCTGGAGCCGCCGCCCGAAGGAGGTGCCGGGCGTAGCCTGTCTCTCCGGTGCCGACGGGCTTGAGGCGGCACTCGTACAGGCCGAGATCTGCGTGCTGCTGCTGCCGCAGACACCGGCCACGGAAGCCTTGCTCAACGCCGATACGCTGGCGCTGATGCCGCGGGGAGCTTTCCTTCTGAACCCCGGGCGCGGCCCGCTGGTCGACGATGACGCCCTGCTCGCCGCCCTCGACAGCGGACGGATCGCCCATGCCACGCTGGATGTCTTCCGGGTGGAGCCCCTGCCCGCCGATCACCCGTTCTGGGCCCATCCCAGGGTAACCGTCACGCCGCATATCGCCTCGGAAACGCGCCCCGAGACCGCCTCGGAGGTGATCGCCGAGAACATCCGTCGCGGCGAGGCGGGCGAGCCGTTCCTTTACCTGGTGGATCGCAACGCAGGTTACTGAACGCAAAGCCGGGCCAGCGTCTGACCGTAGGCTGCCGCACCACGGCCAGAGCCAAGCGCTTTATCGTGCCAAATACGCATGACCTCCGGGCGAGGTTGCACCTTTGTCAAAGCGGCAGACCGCCGGGACGGTCCGCCGCTGGCCCGGCGGCCTGCGGCCTTGTTCCGGGCCGGGTTTATTTCAAACGCGGGGGCTTTTCCGGGTCCATGCCCGGCGCGGCACCCGGGATCTTCGCGGGCTCCGCCGGCAACTCCGGCAGATCGAAGCGCAGCCCGACCTTGGCCAGCTTGGCGCAGATCGGATCGGACGCGCGGAAGAAGGCCACGTCCAGCGCCCCGGCCTCGATGCCCGAGAAGGTCAGCGCCTCGGCCACGGCGCGCGCCAGCGGCGGCTCGGCGCCGGGTACCGGATCGACGAAGGCCAGCAGGTGGCCCTGCGCGCCGCCCTCGTAGGTGACCGAAACGAGATAGGCGAAACGGGCCAGCCCCGTGGCCGTGGCCAGCTTGGCGTCGAGCCCCGTCAGCAGCGCCTCGGGCAGCCGCCCCGGCGCGCGCACCTCTTCGGGGCGGGCCTGCACCTCGTCGGGCGCTTCGGAGAGCGTATCGTTCAGCCAGTCCACCGCCTGCGCGGGGATCAGGATTTCGGAAGGCGCCACGCCGAGGTTGACCCCGAGCCCGAGCCCCTGCCCCGCGAGCATCCCGCAGATAAGCCGGCCCGACAGGGCGGCGTAGGGCGCGATCCCGCCGGCGAAATCCGCAAGGCGGTCCTCGCGGTCGAAGACCAGCACGAAGCTGCCCTGATCGGTTTCGAACAGGCGCGGCTCGATCTGCTCGCCTTCGGCCTCGCGCGCCAGCAGGAGGAACAGTTCGCCGTCGGCCAGCCGCTCGTAGAAACGCAACCGGGCGGCATCATCCTGCGGCGCGGCCTGCATGGCGGCATGGGCGGTATCAAGCGGGGTCATCCAGAAGGCTCCTGACGGTGGTGCGAAGAGCCGGCAGAACCTCCTCTTCGAACCACGGGTTTTTCCTGAGCCATGCTGTATTGCGCCAAGAGGGATGCGGCAAGGCAAAGACCTGCGGCGCGTGGTCCTGCCAGGCGCGCACCCGCGCGGTGACGCTGCTGCGGCCGCCGAGGTGATAGCGATGCGCGTGGCCGCCGACGAGAATGGGCAGGCGCAGGTTGGGCAGCGCGTCCATCACCCGGCCATGCCAGGTGGCGCCGCAGATCGCAGGCGGCGGCAGGTCCGCGCCCTTGGCGTCGTAGCCGGGAAAGCAGAAGGCCATGGGCACCACGGCGATGCGGGAAAGATCGTAGAACTCGGCCTCGCTCACCCCCATCCAGTCGCGCAGGCGCGCGCCGCTGGCATCGGTGAACGGGCGGCCGGATTGGTGCACCTTCAGGCCCGGCGCCTGCCCTGCCACGAGGATGCGCGCCGTGCCGCCCGAGCGGAACCAGACGACGGGCCGCGGGCCATGGGCCGTATGGGTGGCGGCGAAACGCTCCGCGCAGAGGCGGCAGGCGCGGATCCGCGCTTCGAGGCTCTCGGGCTGCTGCTGCATGGCGGCAGGACTACCCGAGCCCATGACCGCGGGCAAAGAAATTCACCCCCGGGCTTGACTCATTTCGACATTTCTAGAATTATCGAATCATGAAACATGACCCCCACACACCCGCCACCGCCGGCGAAGCCCCGCCCCTGCCGCTGGAAGTCGCCGCCTCCACCTTCGCCGCGCTCGGATCCGAGCAGCGCCTCTCCGTCCTGCGCACGCTGGTGCGCGCCGGGCCGGAGGGCCTGAGCATCGGCGAGTTGGGCGCGCGCTGCGGCGTGACGGGCTCCACCCTCACCCATCACATGAAGATCCTCGCGCAGGCCGGGCTGGTGAGCCAGTCCAAACAGGGCCGCTCGATCATCTGCGTCGCCGCCGCCTATGACGAAATGCGCGCGCTCTCCCGTTTCCTGCTGTCGGAATGCTGTGCCGACTGCCCCACCCCCCACGAGGCCCACCACCATGACTGACCTGCCCCACCCGTCCCGGTCTCCGCTCGAAGCCCTGCGCCGGGCCGACAAGGCCTGGCTGACCATCGTGCTGATCCCGCTGATCCTCGCGCTCTTCGACCGGCCGCAGGTCGGCCCGACGATCCGCTTCGCCGTCGAGGCGCTCGGGCATACGGGGATCTTCATCGCCTTCGCCGTGCTCGCGGTGGCCTACCTCAAGGCCACGGGCGCGGAATCGCTGCTGGCCAAGGCCTTCGAGGGGCGGCAGGTGCGCATGATCTTCCTCGCGGCGCTGCTGGGCGGGCTTTCGCCCTTCTGCTCCTGCGAGGTGATCCCCTTCATCGCCGCCCTTCTCGCCGTGGGGGCGCCGCTTTCGGCGGTCATGGCCTTCTGGCTGGCCTCGCCGCTGATGGATCCGGCCATGTTCCTGATCACCTCGGGCACGCTGGGCTTCGATTTCGCCCTCGCCAAGACGCTCGCCGCCGTCAGCCTCGGCCTGCTGGGCGGCTTCACCGTCATGGCCTTCGCCAAGGGGCCGGTGTTCGCCGATCCGTTGCGCGAACAACCCGCGAAACGCGGCTGCGGCTGCGGCAGCAACCCGTTCACCGGCAAGCCGGAATGGGCCTTCTGGAAAGAGCCGACCCGCCGGGCCGCCTTCCGCGACACCGCCTTCGAGAACGCGCTCTTCCTCGGCAAATGGCTGCTTCTGGCCTACATGATCGAGGCCCTGATGCTGCACTACGTGCCTGCCGAGGTGATCGCCCGCGTGCTGGGCGGGGAGGGCGTCGGCCCGATCCTGCTCGGCGCACTCGTGGGGGCTCCGGCCTACCTCAACGGCTATGCCGCCGTGCCGCTGGTGGATGCGCTGCTGGAACAGGGCATGAGCAACGGCGCCGCGATGTCCTTCGTGATCGCGGGCGGCGTGAGCTGCATCCCCGCCGCCATCGCCGTCTGGGCGCTGGTGAAGCCGCGGGTGTTCTTCGCCTATCTCGGCATCGCCCTCGCGGGGGCCACGCTGGCCGGGCTCGCCTGGGCCGCGGTGGCCTGACCGCCGCCGAGAAACGCCCCTGAAGGCTGCCGGACACAGCGCCGTAAACACCCCTCGCGCCGCCGCCCCGACCCGGCGGCGGCACGAAAGCTTGCCCCGGGGCCAGACTCGTTTCATGCTGCGCGAAGGGAACGGCAGAACGGGCGCGCAAAGCGCCGGGAGAGAGCGGCATGTATCGGGTCTGGAACTTCGTCACCAACTACTCACTGCTGCTGATCTTCGGCGCCGTCTCGGCGCTGATCTGGGCCAACATCGACGCCCACGGCTACCACGCCTTCGTCGACTACGTGCTGATCGACGACTTCTTCATCGGCCACGCCCACGCGGACGACCACGGCCATATCCGCCGCACCCTGACCCTGCATTACCTCGTCAACGACGTGCTGATGGCCTTCTTCTTCGCCATCGCCGCCAAGGAGGTCTGGGAGGCGATCATCCTGAAGAACGGCGCGCTGCGGGGCCGGAAGGCGGCCACGCCGCTGTTTGCCACCGCCGGCGGCATGCTGGGGCCCGTCGCCGTCTATCTCGGCATCGCCGCGGTGCTCGGCTCCGACACGCTGAGCGCGGTCAGCCGCGGCTGGGCCATCCCCACGGCGACGGACATCGCCTTCTCCTACCTCGTGGGCCGGCTGGTCTTCGGCGCGGGGCATCCGGCGGTGCGCTTCCTGCTGCTGCTGGCCATCGCCGATGACGCCGCCGGCCTCATCATCCTGGCCGTCTTCTACCCTTCGGGCGAACTGGCGCCCGAATGGCTGCTGCTCTCGGCCGGCGCCGCTCTTGCGGCCTTCCTGCTGTTCAACTGGCTGCCCCGCCGGCTGGACCGGGGCAACCAGCTGCGGAGCTGCTCGACGTGGTGCCGCAAGCGGCTGTCGTTCTGGCCCTACGCCGCCGCCGGCGCGCTCAGCTGGTATGGCTTCCAGGAGGCCGGCCTGCACCCCTCGCTGGGCCTGCTGCCGGTGGTTCCGGCCATCCCCCACGCCGACAGGGCCTTCGGCATCTTCTCGGAGGCCGAAACCCACCTGCACGACCTGTTGAACGAAACCGAACACCTGCTGAAGCACCCGGTGGAAGTCATTCTCTTCTTCTTCGGGCTGCTCAACGCCGGCGTCGAGTTTTCCGCCATCGGCGCGCCCACCTGGCTGGTGCTGGCGGGGCTGCTGCTGGGCAAACCGGCCGGCATCCTGCTGTTCGGCTGGATCGCCGCGCGCCCGCTCGGGCTCGGGCTGCCGGTGGGTATGCGGGTCGTGGATCTCTTCGTCATCGGATGCGTCGCCGCGATCGGCTTCACCGTCGCGCTCTTCATCGCCTCGGTGGCCTTCCCGGCCGGGCCGGTGCAGGACGCGGCCAAGATGGGGGCGCTCTTCAGCTTCGGCGCCGCGTTGATTTCGCTCGGGGCGGGGCGATTGTTCCGCGTGCAGAAACAACACCTGTGACGCCATGGGGTTTTGGCCACACCGTTTCCCATTTTTGGACATTTTCCCGCGCTATACCCTTGGGCAAGGCGGGGAAATTCCCGCGGAGGCGTGGCAATGGGCTGTCAATTACCCGCAGCCTGCGCCATAATATCGGCTGAAGGCAGGCTACAAGACCCGTTAAGAAGTGTCTGATACAAGCACCTGCCAAGAGAGGCATGATCGAGGCAACGGGATGCTCGAATTCGACAATGTCAGCAAATCGTTCTGGACCGGGGAACAGCACAAGGTGATCCTGGACAACGTCTCGTTCCGGGTGGATCTGGGGCGTTCGATGGGCATCCTCGCGCCCAACGGCACCGGCAAGACGACGCTGATCAACATGATGGCCGGGCTCGAAAAGCCCGATTCCGGCGAGATCCGGCGTGGCTGTCGCATCTCCTTCCCACTGGGCTTCATGGGCGGGGTCTCCAACAAGCTCTCCGCGGTGGAGAACTCCCGCTACATCGCCCAGCTCTACGATCTCGATCCCGATTACGTGGAGGCCTTCTGCCGCTGGCTGTGCGGTCTGGAGGAATATTTCGAGATGCCGGTGGGCACCTATTCCTCCGGCATGAAAGCGCGGTTTTCCTTCGCGCTGCTGCTGGCGCTGGATTTCGACATCTACCTGATCGACGAAGGCATGCCCGCCACCACCGACGTGGAGTTCAACCGCAAGGCCGGCTCCATCCTGCGCGAGCGCCTGCGCAACACCACGATCGTCGTGGTCTCCCATTCCCCCGAAACGCTCGAGCAGTATTGCCGCTCCGCAGCCGTGCTGCGCAACGGGCAGCTGTTCATGTTCGACACCCTGGAAGAAGCGAAGCGGCTCTATGACTACCAAGCCTAAAGCGAAGAAGTTCCGGATCCGGCGCCCCGCCCCGCAGGCAGACGCCGCCGCTGCGGCCCAGCCCACCCCCGCCAACACGCAGGCCGCGGCGCCGAAGCCGGGCGCGGCCCCGGCCGCACGGGCCGGCGAGGTCTCCTCCGCGCGCGAGGTGAGCACGGAGCAGGAAATTGCCGCCATCCGCAAGGAAGGGCTGACGGGCCGCCAGCTGCGCATGGCCCGCAGGGTCGCCCAGAAGCACGGGCTCGCCCCCACGTCCGATTTCGACGCCGTCCGCCTGCTGCGCGCGCAGGGGATCGATCCCTTCCAGCGCACCACCGCGCTGGATCTGGTGACCCAGGATCAGGGCGGCAGCGGCGGCGGCACGCCCCCGCCGAACCTGCCCCAGACGGTGCCGTCCCCCGGCTCCAACCTGCCGAGCCAGGATCTGGCGCCCTCCGAAATCCGCGAGCGCGAGATCCGCGAGATCCAGCGCGACATCGTGCGCCGCCGCCGCCGCAAGATGGCGCTGCTGGCCACCCGGCTGGCCTTCTTCGTGGGGCTGCCCACCCTCATCGCGGGCTACTACTACTACAACATCGCCACCCCGATGTATGAGACACGCTCCGAATTCCTGATCCAGAAGACGGAAAGCCAGGGCACCACCTCGCTGGGCAGCCTGTTCGCGGGCACGGGCTTTGCCGCCTCCCAGGATTCGATCACCGTGCAGAGCTACCTCGAATCGCGGGACGCGATGCTGCGCCTGGACCAGGACCTCGGCTTCAAGGCGCATTTCAGCCAGCCGACGATCGATCCGATCCAGCGCCTGCCCGGCGATGCCACCAACGAGGATGCCTACAAGGTCTACAAGAAACGGGTCAAACTCGGCTACGATCCGACCGAGGGCATCATCAAGATGCAGGTGACTGCCGCCGATCCCGAGGTAAGCGCGGCCTTCTCGCGCGCCCTGCTCAGCTATGCCGAGGAGCAGGTGGACGATCTGACCCAGCGCCTGCGCGAAGACCAGATGCGCGATGCCCGCGAAAGCTACGAGCAGGCCGAGCAGGAAATGCGCCGCGCCCAGCAGCGGGTGATCGAACTGCAGGAGCAGTTCAAGGTCATCAGCGGCGATCTGGAGGTTTCGCTGCCACCAACCTGATCTCGACCCTCGAACTGGAGCTGACCCAGGAACGGCTCAACCTGCGCGAACTGCAATCCAACACGCGCCCCAACCCCGCCAAGCTGGCCCCGCTGGAGCGCCGGATCCAGAACCTCGAGGAAGAGATCGCCTCGCTGCGCGACCAGCTGACCGAAGGCCAGGGCGACAGCCTCTCCATCGCGCGCATCAGCAGCGAGCTGGCCGTGGCGGAATCGGATCTTCAAACCCGCACGCTGCTCCTGCAGCAGGCGCTGCAACAGCTTGAAACCGCCCGCGTGGAGGCCAACCGCCAGGTGCGCTACATCTCGCAAGGCGTGAGCCCCGTCGCTCCGGACGAGGCCACCTACCCCCGCGCCTTCGAGAACACCGTTCTGGCCTTCCTGATCTTCAGCGGTATCTACCTGATGATCTCGCTCACCGCCGCCGTGCTGCGCGATCAGATTTCCTCGTGAGCTCTGCCCTGCCCAAGCGCAGGGCAGATGCAGAAATTTCGGGCCCCATCGCCATTGCCCGGTGGGCTTGGGGCTTGAAACCATGTCATAGTCTGGTGGTATTGCGCCGATACACCGGCAAAGCCGTTTTTCGTTTTGAACCGATCCAAGTGAGTTTTGACATTGAAGAAACCCATCGCCGCCGTTGCCCCGAACACCTGGAGCTTCCTGCGTGACCCGATGATCGCCCCCACGGGCTTTCGCGAATATGACGCCCGCTGGAAATACCCCGAAGAGATCAACCTGCCGGGCATGACGGCCCTGGGCCTCGGCCTCGGCACCCAGATGCGCCGCCGCGGCATCGAACCGGTGATCTCCGTCGGCAACGACTACCGGGACTACTCGCTCTCGATCAAGCTCGCGCTGATCCAGGGGCTGATGCGCGCCGGCATCGCCGTGAAGGACATCGGCCCGGCGCTCTCGCCCATGGCCTATTTCAGCCAGTTCCACCTCGACGTGCCGGCCGTGGCGATGGTCACCGCCTCGCACAACCCCAACGGCTGGACGGGCGTGAAGATGGGCTTCGACCGCCCCCTCACCCACGGCCCCGACGAGATGGCCGAACTGCGCGACATCGTACTCTCGGGCGATTGGGAGGAGGTGCCCGGCGGCTCCTACGAATTCGTGGAGGGCGTGAAGGAAGCCTACATCGAGGATCTTGTGGGCGATTTCAAAATGAGCCGCCCGCTGAAGGTCGTCTGCGCCACGGGCAACGGCACGGCCGCCGCCTTCGCGCCCGAGATTTTCGAGCGCATCGGCGTGGAGGTCGTGCCCAGCCACACCGAGCTGGATTACACCTTCCCCAACTACAACCCCAACCCCGAGGCCATGGAGATGCTCCATGACATGGCTGCCAGCGTGAAGGCCTCCGGCGCCGATCTCGCGCTCGGCTTCGACGGCGACGGCGATCGCTGCGGCGTCGTGGATGACGAGGGCGAGGAGATCTTCGCCGACAAGGTGGGCGTGATCATGGCCCGCGATCTTTCCAAGCTCTACCCGAACTCCACCTTCGTGGCCGACGTGAAATCCACCGGGCTCTTCGCCTCCGATCCGGAACTGAAGGCCAACGGCGTGAAGGCCGACTACTGGAAGACGGGCCACAGCCACATGAAGCGCCGCGTGAAGGAAATCGGCGCTCTGGCGGGCTTCGAGAAATCCGGCCACTACTTCCTCGCCGAGCCGGTGGGCCGGGGCTACGACTGCGGCATGCGGGTCGCCGTGGAGATCTGCAAACTGATGGACCGCAACCCCGACAAGAGCATGTCGGACCTGCGCAAGGCCCTGCCGAAAACCTACTCCACCCCCACCATGTCGCCCTATTGCGCCGACACCGAGAAATACGCGGTGCTGGATCGAATCGTGGCCCGGCTGGTGGCGCACGCCGAAGGCGGCGGCACGATCGCAGGGCGTGCGATCGCCAACGTGGTGACGGTCAACGGCGCCCGCGTGATTCTCGAAAACGGCGCCTGGGGGCTGGTGCGCGCCTCCTCCAACACGCCGAATCTCGTCGTCGTCTGCGAAAGCCCGGACAGCGAGGCGGAACTGAAGCAGATCTTCACCGAGATCGACGGCTTCATCCGCACCGAGCCCGCGGTGGGCGACTACGACCAGACCATCTGAGCCATCCGGCCGCGTCCGGGGGCGTGCATTTCGCCCGCCCCCGACCACCGAAGCCGCTGCAACACGTTGCGCGCGGCGGGGGCAAAAAAGTGAAACCTCCGCCGAATTTTTTGCCGTTTTGGGCTTGCACCCACCGGGGCGTAGCCGTAAATACGCGCTCACAGTTGGGGTGTAGCCAAGCGGTAAGGCAGCGGTTTTTGGTACCGTGTACCGTAGGTTCGAATCCTACCACCCCAGCCACTTTCCCTCCACAAATCATCATCGTTTGAACGCCGAAAAGGCGTGTTCTGACGGCTCCCTTCCCGTTCCTCCTCAGCAGCCGTTGCCGGACAGCCGCGCCGTAGCCCCTTCCGTGAACGTGGCCATGGTCGCGCCCTGCCCATGCACATGAGACACCGTCGCGCCGGCGATTTCGGCGCCGGAAACGGTGATGGCCCTTGCGCCGAGGGTGTCATCGACATCGATGGTGAAGGCAATCAGGCCGCCCGGCGGCAAGTTCTCGATCGCGAGTTCGAGCCTGTCCTGCCCGTCGCGCACCTTCGGCAGAGAGGCCAGCGCCTCCGCCCCCGCGACCATCTCGAATGGCTGGAAGACCTCGACACCGGCCCCGCGGCCCGTCACGTCGAAGATCAGGCCCCCTGCGGATTTCGACAGGTCCAGCATCAGCGTGCCCGCCGCTGTCGGGCATGTGCCTTCGTTGCGGATTTCAAACCGGTCCTTCGGCGCGCCTTCGACGAAGCGGACCAGCAGGCCGGCCTGCGCGGCGCTTCCCAGACAGGCCAGCGCGACGGCCATGCAGGCGATTCCCATGCGGTTGGACATATGTGCTCCTCGTTTCGCTATCGAAGAGACTACGGCCCCAAATCGCATGAGGATCAAATTCTCCTGAAGAAACCGTCCGCCCGCGCCTCCAACGCCTCCCTAGACACAAATGTCTAGACACGGCCCGCCCCATCCACCTACCGTTTGCCGCAGATGCCAATTCGGGAAGGCCGGCCATGAAATCACAGTATCGTGTCGTCATCATCGGGGGCGGTGTCGTCGGCACCTCCGTGCTCTATCACCTTGCGAAATTCGGCTGGCAGGATGTCTGCCTCCTGGAGCGCAGCGTGCTCACGGCAGGCTCAAGCTGGCATGCGGCGGGGGGCATCCACGCGCTCAACGCGGACCCGAATATGGCCGCGCTTCAGGCCTACACCATTGATCTACTCAGCGAAATCGAGGCCGAGAGCGGCCAGGACATCGGGCTGCACATGACGGGCGGGCTCACGCTCGCGGGCACGCCGGACCGCTGGGAATGGCTGCAATCGGCATACCGGGTGTTCCAATCCATCGGCATCGAGGATTGCGAACTGCTCACCCCCGAAGAGGCGCAGAGGCGCTGCCCGATCATGTCCACCGACGGCATTCTCGGCGCGATGTGGGCCGATCGCGAGGGCTATATTGATACTACCGGCACCGTGCACGCCTATGCCGTGGCCGCGAAGAAGCGCGGGGCGAGCTATTTCGAGCACACCAAGGTGGAGGCGCTGGAACAGACGGCGGACGGCTGGCGCGTGATCACCGACAAGGGCACGATCACCTGCGAGCACGTGGTGAATGCGGCCGGGCTCTGGGCCAAGCAGGTGGGGCGCATGGCAGGGGTGGAACTGCCCGTCTCCCCGCTCAAGCACCACTACCTGATCTCCGACAGCATCCCCGAGATCGAGGCGCTTGATTTCGAAGTGCCGATGACCGTGGATCTGGAAGGCTTCACCTACCTGCGGCAGGATCAGAAGGGCGTTCTGCTGGGCATCTACGAGGTGGATCACGAGCATTGGGCGATGGACGGCGCGCCTTGGAACTACGGCATGGAGCTGTTCCAGGAGCAGACCGACCGCATCGAGAAAGAGCTGATCATGGGCTTCGAGCGCTACCCCTGCCTGCAGGAGGTCGGCGTGAAGACATGGGTCAACGGCGCCTTCACCTTCTCTCCAGACGGCAACCCGCTCGTGGGCCCGGTGCCCGGAAAGCGCGGCTACTGGACGGCCTGCGCGGTGATGGCGGGCTTCCTGCAGGGCGGCGGCGTGGGCAAGACGCTGGCCGAATGGATGATCCACGGCGAGCCCGAGGCCGACGCCTGGCCGATGGACGTGGCCCGCTACGGAAGCTTTGCCGAGAACCGCGAATACATCCGCCAGACGACGGGGCAGTTCTACTCCCGCCGCTTCGTGATGACCTACCCCAACGAGCAGCTTCCGGCGGGCCGCCCGCTGAAGATGGCCCCGGCCTACGCCGAGATGAGCGCAGCCGGCTGCCACTGGGGCGTGAGCTGGGATCTGGAGGTGCCGCTCTACTTCGCCCCCAGCGAGGATTTCGTGGAAACCCCCACGCTCAAGCGCTCCAACGCGCACCCGATCGTGGCCGAGGAATGCCGCGCCGTGCGCGAGGCGGTGGGGCTTTTGGATATCACGGGCTTCTCGCGCTACGAGGTCTCCGGCCCCAATGCCGAGCGCTGGCTGAACCGGATCTTCGCCACGAAACTCCCCAAGCCGGGCCGGGCGCGGCTGGCGGTGGCGCTTGGCGAGAACGGAAAGCTCAAGGGCGATCTGACGCTGCTGAACTGGGGCGATGGCACCTGGTGGATCATGGGCTCCTACTACCTGCGCGCCTGGCACATGCGCTGGTTCGACGATCACATGGACGCGGGCGTTTCGCTGCGTGATCTGGGGGAGGAGATGGCGGGCTTCTCGCTCTCCGGCCCCAATGCGCGCAAGGTGATCGAACGCCTCAGCGAAGATCCCGTGGGCGATCTGCCCTTCATGGGCTGCGGACGTTTCGACATCGGGCTGATCCGGGCCCATGTGGCGCGGATGTCGGTCACCGGGGAACTCGGCTACGAGATCACCTGCCGCATGGGCGATCACGCCGCCCTGCGCCGCGCGCTCCTGAAAGCGGGCGAAGGGCTGGGACTGAGGGAGGTTGGCTTCAACGCGCTGCTGAGCCTGCGGCTGGAGAAGAGCTTCGGCATCTGGAGCCGCGAGTTCACGCAGGCCTACACCCCCGGCGAAACCGGGATGGATCGCTGGATCGACTGGGAGAAAGGCGATTTTCTCGGGCGCACGGCCGCCAGGGCAGAGGCCGAGGGCAACGGCCCCGCTCGCCGGTTGGTGACGCTGAAGGTCGCCGATGGCGACGCCGATGCCAGCGGCTATGAGCCGGTGTGGTGCGACGGGCGCAAGGTCGGCTTCGTCACCTCGGGCGGCTATGGCCACACGGTGGGCGCTTCGCTCGCCATGGCGCTGGTGGAGGCGGGCTGTGCTGAAGCGGGCACGGCGCTTTCGGTGCATGTGGTGGGCGTGGAGCGCGCGGCCGAGGTGATCGCGGCGTCGCCCTATGATCCCGCCGGCAAGGCGATGCGCGGATGAGCGGGCGGCGGCGCGCGGGCGGCGGGCGGCGCGCCCGCGCCGAGCCCCCTGCCCCGCGGCGCGACGTCAACTACCGCACCCTGCGCAACCCCTTTCCACCGATGAACCTGTTCACGCAGGACCGGGTGGAGGCGATGCATGCGGCGGCGCTGGAGGTGCTGGAAAGGCTCGGGATCAAGGTCCTGCTGCCCGAGGCCCGCGCACTGTTCAAGGCCGGCGGCGCGCGCATCGCGCCGGACGGCGAGATGGTCCATATCGGGCGCGAGATGGTGGAGGCGGCGCTGGCATCAGCCCCCCGCAGCATCCCCTGCCTTGCGGGCGCACGGCACCGGGATCTGGTGCTGGAGCCCGGCGCGCTGGTGTTCCAGCCCGGCGCGGGCGCGCCCCATGCCACCGATCTGAAGCGCGGGCGGCGGCCCGGATCGGGGCAGGACTTCCGCGAGTTCGTGCAGCTGACACAGGCCTTCGACGTGCTGCACATGATCCCGCCGGTGGTGGAGCCGCAGGACATCCCCACCCATCTGCGCCACTACTTCACGCTGGAAGCGCAGCTCACCCTGTCGGACAAGCTGCCCTTCATCTTCTCCCGCGGAACGCCGCAGGTGATGGACAGTTTCGAGATGCTGCGCGATTTCCGCGGGTTGTCGGATGACGCCTTTCACGGCTCCAGCCATTGCTACACGATCATCAACACCAACAGCCCCCGCACGCTCGACATCCCCATGGCGCAGGGGATCATCGATTTTGCGCGCGCCGGGCAGGTCTCGATCATCACGCCCTTCACGCTGATGGGCGCGATGGCCCCGATCACCGTGGCCGGTGCGATCACCTTAAGCCATGCCGAGGCGCTGGCGGCGATCACGCTGGCGCAACTGGCCCGCCCCGGCGCGCCGGTCTGCTACGGCACCTTCACCTCCAACGTGGACATGAAATCCGGCAGCCCCGCCTTCGGCACGCCGGAGCACTTCAAGGCGTCGCTCGCGGCCGGGCAGTTGGCGCGCCATATCGGCCTGCCCTGGCGCAGTGCGGCCGGATCGGCGGCCAACCTGAACGACGCGCAGGCCGCCAATGAAACGCAATTCGGCCTCTGGGGCTGCCTCATGGCCGGGGCCACGGTGGTGATCCACGCGGCGGGCTGGCTGGAGGGCGGGCTGACCGTTTCGTTCGAAAAGATGATCTGCGATCTGGAGGTCTTGCAAATGGTGGCCGAACTCTGCGCCGCGACCGAAGCCGGGGAGGCCGAAATCGGGCTCGACGCGCTGGCCGAGGTGGATCCGGGCGGCCATTTCTTCGCCACCACCCAGACGATGGCGCGCTACCAGAGCGAATTCTACCAGCCTCTGGTGGCCGATACGGCCAATTTCGGAACCTGGCAGGAGGCGGGCGCGCGGGATGCGTCCCAGCGGGCCACCGCGATCTGGGAAGACATCCTTGCGCAGGGCCCCGCGGTGGCCGTAGATCAGGCCCGCGCCGACCAGTTGCGCACCTTCATCGCCAAGCGCACCGCCGAAGGCGGCGCCCCGCCGGAAAGCTGAGCCATGGCCGACCCCGCCCCTTCCGACAGCCCGCCGCTGGCGCACACCAAGGCCACCCGCGAAGACTGGCTGCGCGCCGCGCGGGACGTGCTGGTGAGCGATGGCGTGGGCGAGGTGAAGATCCTGCCCCTGAGCACGCGGCTCGGCGTCTCGCGCTCCAGTTTCTACTGGTATTTCAAGAGCCGCACCGACCTTCTGGAGGCGCTGCTGGCCGAGTGGGAGGCCCACAACACCGCCACCATCGAAACCCATTGCGCCCTGCCCGCCACCTCCATCGCCGAGGCCGTCTGCAATTTCTTCACCTGCTTCGTCGATCCCGAACTGTTTGATCAGGGGCTGGATTTCGCCGTCCGCGAATGGGCCCGCCGCGATCCCGGCGTGCGCGCGCGCATCGATTCCGCCGACGCCCGCCGCATCGAAGCCGTCACCGCGATGTTCGTCCGCCAGGGCTACCCCGCGGATGAGGCCGATGCCCGCGCGCGCATCCTCTACTTCATGCAGCTGGGCTACCACGCGCTGGACGTGCGCGAACCGATGGAGCTGCGCCTTTCGCGGATCGAACACTACCTGACCGGCTTCACCGGCACCCCGCCAAACCCGGCGGTGGTGGCGGCCTTCCGGGCGCGGTTCCTGCCCGAAGGCCCGTAGCCGGCGGGCCACGGGCAACGGCGAACAGGTCGCGATCGCGACACCGCCCGATGCGCGGCCGCTCCGATGCGCTATACCTCGGGAGCAACACCGCTGCCCGCGCACCCGGCGGGCCGGACACCCAATGCCTTCGGGCGGGCTGCGCGCCCACCGGGGGCCAAGCCAGGAGAAGGCGATGATCAAAGGCCTGCACCACATCGCGCTGATCGCGTCGGATTACGCCCGCTCGAAAGCCTTCTACACCGAGATTCTGGGCTGCGAGATCCTGCACGAGGCCCATCGCGCCGAGCGCGACTCCTGGAAGCTCGATCTCGCGGTGCCGGGGGGCGGGCAGCTTGAGCTGTTTTCCTTTCCCGATCCACCGGCGCGCGTGAGCCGGCCCGAAGCCTGCGGGCTGCGCCACCTTGCCCTCCGGGTGGATGACATCGCGGCGGAAGTGGCCCGGCTGGATAGTTGCGGCGTGAAGGTCGAGCCTGTCCGCGTGGACCCTTTCACCGGCGCGCGCTTTACCTTCTTCGCCGATCCGGACGGGCTGCCGATCGAGCTCTACGAGGCCTGACGCACCGCTAGCGGGCCGGGATCTGCCCGCTCTCGATCATCTGGGCGAACATGTCGTTCATCGACTCGGCAAGCGGCCGCATGGCAAGGCTGAAAGCCGCCTGGGCCTTGCTGGTATCGGCCCGGAACGGCAGGCCTACGTTGCGGGCGACGGTCTCCCGCGTCATGCGGGCCATGGGCGCGACGAGCCAGACGAGCCACTTGGGCAGCGCGCGCCGCGGCAGCGGGTAGCGATCTCCGTAGCGCGGCAGCAGCGTGGCCGCCATCTCGACGAAATCCGTCTCATGGGCGGAGACGATGTTGCGGCCCTCGGCCTGCGGCAGGTAGGCCGCGCTCAGGTGGGCCTCGGCGAGGTCGCGCACGTCCACCGCGCCCATGCCCCAGCGCGGCGCGCCGGCCTTCATGCGCCCGCTCGCCATCTGGCGCAGGATGTTGAAGCTCTCCGACGTGGGCCGCGCCTGAAGCGCCGGGCCGATCACGAGGCTCGGATTGATGACCACCAGATCCCACTGATCCTGCGCCTCCGCCATCTCCCACGCGGCCCGTTCGGCCAGCGTCTTGGAATAGGCGTAGGGGTTTCGGGTGAGCGAGGAGGAGGTGTTCCAGAGGGTTTCGTCGATGCGGCCGCCCGGCGCCTGCGCGATGTCGGCGTTGTCGCCGTAGATGGCGACGACGGAACTGGTGAGCACCACCCGGCGCACCGAGCCGTGGCGGCTGGCCTCGGCCAGCACGTTGCGCGTGCCCTTGAGCGCCGGATCCACCAGATCGGCCTGCGGATCCGCCACGTTCATCCTGAAGGGCGAGGCGGTGTGGAAGACGATGGCGCAGCCGGCCATGGCCGAGGCGTAGCTGCCCTCTTCCAGCAAGTCCGCGGCGAAGAGCTTCAGATGCCCCGGCGCGGTGGCGGCGATGGCGCTCAGATGGGCCGTCTTCTCGGTGTCTTCCGGGTTGCGCACCGCGGCATGGACGGTCACCCCCGCCTCAAGCAGGCCCTTCACGATCCACCCGGCCACGTAGCCGGTGGCGCCGGTCACCATCACGGGGGCGGAGGTATCGATGAGTCGGGCGGTCATGGCACGCTTCCTTCGTTTGCCTGTACGGAAAGATAGGCTGTCCGGCGCTACTGCCTAGCCCCGCACGAGGTGGCCGAGCACGGCATCGGCGGTGGCCTTGTTGATCGCCAGCGGCGTGTCATAGAGGATCGCCAGCCGCAGCAGGCTCTTCACGTCCACGTCGTGGGGCAACGCCGAAAGCGGATCGATGAAGAAGAACAGCGCATCCAGCCGCCCCTCGGCGATCATCGCGCCCAGTTGCGCATCCCCGCCCAGCGGGCCGGAGAGCAGCCTGTCCACGGTGAGGCCCGCGTCTTTCTGCAACCGGCCCCCGGTCGTGCCCGTGGCGCAGATCGAGAAGCCGGAGAGGGCCTCTGCATTGGCCTTCGCCCATTCCACGATGATGTCCTTGCGGGCGTCATGCGCCACCAGCGCGATGCGCTTTGCCATGCCTCAACTCCTTGCCGGCCGTCACTCTTCCTTTCCTTAGCGAAAAGGCAGGCCTGCGCAAAGCGTGGCGTGCGGCTCAGCCCGGCGGGGCCTCGGCCGGCAGAACCGTGCCCGTGCAGGTGCCGAAGCCGATGCGGTAGCCCCGCCCCTGCGCATGTCCGTAGAGCGCGAGCGTGTCGCCGTCCTCGATGAAGCTGCGGCTGCCGCCATCCTGAAGGGCGATCGGTTCCTGCCCGCCCCAGCTCATCTCAAGCAGCGAGCCCCGGCTATCCTTCGTGGGACCCGAGATCGTGCCCGAGCCCAGCAGGTCCCCCACCCGCATGGGGCAGCCGCAGCTGCTGTGGTGGGCGAGCTGCTGCGCGGCGGAGTAGTAGAGTTCGCGCCCGTTGGTGCGGCTGAGGATGGTCTCCCGCCCCCCGGCCGGCGTGAGCCCGACCGAGAGCGCGATGTCGTAGAGCATCGGCCCCGGCTCCGCGAGGTAGGGCAGCAGCGGCACTTCGCGCGCCGGCGCATCCACCCGGAAGGGCTCCAGCGCGGCGGCGGTGACGATCCACGGGCTGATCGAGGTGGCCGTGGCCTTGGCCTGGAAGGGGCCGAGCGGCTGGTATTCCCAGGCCTGGATGTCGCGGGCGGACCAATCGTTCAGCAGCACGTAGCCGAAGATGTTCTCGAAGGCCTGCGCCACGGTGAGCGGGCCGTCGGAGGCCTGCCCGACGATGGCGCCCAGCTCCAGTTCGATGTCGAAGCGCGCCGAGGGCGCGAAGCGCGGTGCCGCCTCGTCCGGCGCCTTCACCTGCCCCATCGGGCGGCGCACCGGGGTGCCGGAAACCACGACGGACGACGCCCGCCCGTTGTAGCCGATCGGGATGTGCAGCCAGTTGGGCGGCAGGGCGTTCTCGGGGCCGCGGAACATCGTGCCCACGTTCTCGGCATGGTGCCGCCCGGCGTAGAAATCGGTGTATTCGCTGACGCGGAAGGGCATGTGCAGCCGCGCCTTCGCCATCGGGACGGAATAGGTGGTGAGCGCATCCCGCGTGGCCTCGTCGGCCCCCGCGCCCAGCATCGCCTGCAGCGCGGCCCGGTATTCGGCCCAGGCCTTCGGCCCCAGTTCCATGAAATCGTTCCAGTAGGGCGCATCCAGCACATCGGCCTCGGGATCGGCGCGCAGGATGCCGGCGGCCTCCAGCCCTGTGGCGTCCACGATCCGGTCGCCGATCGCGACGCCGCAGCGCATCTCGCCGTCGTCCATCGAGAACACCCCGTAGGGCAGGTTGTTGAGCGGGAACGGGGTGTCTTCGGAATTGGCGCTTTCGAGCCAGCTTTTCATCAGGGTCATGCGATGGCCTCGGGTGTCTGGTGTGTGTCCGGATGGGCGGCGGCGATTTCGGGGACGGCGTGGCAGGCGGCCTCCACGCGGCGCAGGTTCGGATAGGGCGCGAGATCCATCTCCCAGCGCCGCGCGTTGTAGAGCTGCGCCACGAGGCAGAGATCGGCCATGCCCGGCGCCTCGCCGAGCGTGAAGGTGGCCTCCGGCGCCACCATCGCCTCGGCCGCCGCGAAGCCGCGCTCCATCCAGTGGATCATCCAGTCGCGGGCCTGCGCCTGCGTCGCGCCGAAGACATCGTGCAGCCGGTCCACCACGCGCAGGTTGTTGACCGGGTGGATGTCCATCGCCACGACGTGCGACAGCGCCTCGACCCGCGCCCGCGCCAGCGGATCCTCCGGCAGGAGCCGCGGCTCCGGGTGGAGCGCGTCGAGCCAGGCGATGATCGCCAGCGACTGGGTGAGCACGGTACCATCCTCCAGCACCAGCGCCGGCACCCCCTGCGCCGGGTTCATCGCCACGAAGCCTGCGGCGTGCTGGGCGCCGGCCAGCAGGTCCACCGGCTCCCAGGCGTAGGCGAGCCCCTTGAGGTTCAGCGCCGCCCGCACGCGGAAGGTCGTGGTGGAGCGCCAGTAGCCGTGGAGCGTCATTTGCGGCCCGGCGTGCCGTCGAAATGCTTCTCCAACGAGGCCCAGCAATCGATGTAATTGTCCTGCAGCGGCGCCTCATTGGCGGCGAAGGCCGTCAGGTGCTGCGGGAAGCGGGTCTCGAACATGAAGGACATGGTGTTGTCGAGCTTCTCGGCCTTGAGATCGGCGTTGGAGGCGCCTTCGAAGGCGTCGCGGTCGGGGCCGTGGGGCAGCATCATGTTGTGCAGGCTCATGCCGCCGGGCACGAAGCCCTCGGGCTTGGCGTCGTAGATTCCGTAGATGTTGCCCATCAGCTCGCTCATGATGTTCTTGTGATACCACGGCGGGCGGAAGGTATCCTCGGCCACCATCCAGCGCTCGCGGAACAGGACGAAATCGATGTTGGCCGTGCCCGGCACGCCGGAAGGCGCGGTGAGCACGGTGAAGATCGAGGGATCCGGGTGATCGAAGAGCACCGCGCCGACGGGGCAGTAGGTGCGCAGATCGTATTTGTAGGGCGCGTAGTTGCCGTGCCAGGCCACCACGTCCAGCGGGCTCTGGCCGATCTCGGTGCGGTGGAACTGGCCGCACCATTTCACCGTGATGGTGGAGGGCACCTCGCGATCCTCGAAGGCCGCCACGGGCGCCTTGAAATCGCGGGGGTTGGCAAGGCAGTTGGCGCCGATCGGGCCACGGGCGGGCAGTTCGAACTTCTGGCCGTAGTTCTCGCAGACGAAGCCCCGCGCCGGCCCCTCCAGAAGCTCCACGCGGTAGACGAGCCCGCGCGGCAGGATGGCGATCTCCTTGGGTTCCAGATCGATGATGCCCAGCTCGGTGTGAAAGCGCAGGCGGCCCTGCTGGGGCACGACGAGCAGTTCGCTGTCGGCGGAGAAGAAGTAGTCGTCCACCATGCTTTCGGTCACGAGGTAGATGTGGCTGGCCATGCCCACCTGCGTGTTCACGTCGCCCGCCGTCGTCATGGTGCGCATGCCCGTGATCCAGTTCAGCGGCACATCCCCCGCCTCGACCGGGCTCCAGCGATACTGCCCGAGGCTCGCCACGTCGGGCAGCACGTGGGGCGCGCTCTTCCAGTAGGGCACGTCGATGCGCGTGTAGCGGGTGGAGTGCTTCACCGAGGGTCGGATGCGGTAGCACCAGGTGCGCTCGGGCGGGTTGGCGGTGAAGGCGGTGCCGGAAAGTTGCTCGGCGTAGAGGCCGTATTCGCATTTCTGGGGGCTGTTCATGCCCTGCGGCAGGGCACCGGGCAGCGCTTCGGTTTCATGATCGTTGGCGAAGCCGGGCATGTAGCCGGGATGGGCGCCGTTCTCACGCAGCGCCTGCACGATCTTGCGGGGGGACTCGGCTGTCATCTTGCACCTCCTTGCCATGGGTCGGCCGAGAGGTATTGGTTGAAAATGTAACCAACAAGCCTCAATCTGCCGCCATGACAGAGAAAGACACCGCCTTCGACCTGCAGGATTTCCTGCCCTACCTGCTGAACCAATCCGCCGAGGCCTGCGGGCTGGGCTTCCAGAAGATCTACAAGGGCCGCTACGGCATCCTGCGCAGCGAGTGGCGGGTGCTCTTCCACCTCGGGCGCTACGGCTCCATGCCCGCGAAAGAGATCGTCGCCCGCGCCCGCACCCACAAGACGAAGATCAGCCGCGCGGTGAAGGCGCTGGAACAAAAGCGCTACCTGAAACGGGAAAGGGACGACGCCGACCGGCGGCTGGAGCATCTGGCGCTCACGCCGGCGGGCGCGCGCGTCTACCGTGATCTGGTGGAGGAAGCCCGGCGCTACGATGCCGCCCTGCTCGCGCGGCTGCCGCCGGAGGATGCCGAGGCCCTGCGCCGCGCGCTCAAGGCGCTCGCCGGATAGCGGGCGGGTTGGCGGCCGCCCCGCCTGAACGTGCGTTCAAGGGCGTACCACCCAGCCGCAGCCCGACAGATCGCCGGCAATCCGCAGCAGCGGCGCGCGCTCGCCCACCTGAACCCGGCCAAGATGCGAAAGCCCGGCCACGTCCGCCGGGGCGGAGGTGGCCGCGCGCAAAGCATCCTCCAGCGGCACGCCAACTTCGCGGTGCAACACGCCCAGCGCCGTGACGAGATCGAGATCCGCCCCCGCCAGAGTGCCGTCGGCCAGCGTCAGCCGCCCGCCTTCGCGGCGGATCTCGCGGCCGTTCAGGGTGAAGCTCCGCTGGTCGGTGCCCGCCGGGGCCATGGCATCCGTCACCAGGAAGATCGGCGCCGGGCCCTGCTTGGCGCCCCAGGCGGCGCGGATCGCGGCCCGGTGCACGTGGATGCCGTCGGCGATCAGCCCGGCGGCGAGCCCGCCGTTGTCGAGCGCGGCCCCCACGACGCCGGGCGCGCGGTTGCCAAGCTGGCTCATGGCGTTGAACAGATGCGTCACGCAGGCAGCCCCGGCCTGCTGGTAGGCCATGGCTGTATCGTAGTCGGCGTCTGTGTGGCCGAGCGAAACGATGGCACCGGCCTGCGCAAGCGCGCGCACCTGCTCGGGCGTGGTGTTCTCAGGGGCCACGGTGATCATGAGTGCAGGCAGCGCCTCGGCGGCGGCCAGCAGCGCGGCGAGATCCGCTTCCTCCATCGGACGGATCAGGCCGGCCGAATGGGCGCCCTTGCGCGCCACCGAGAGATGCGGCCCTTCCAGATGCAGCCCGGCGATACCGGGCACGCCGGCCTCCACCGCCGCGACCGCCGCCGCGATGGCGGCCCGCGTCTGCTCGGCGGTATCGGTGATCAGCGTGGGCAGGATCGCCGCGGTGCCGAGCCCGATGTGGGCCTCGGCGATGGTCGCGAGCGTCTCGACCGTGGGCGCATCGTTGAACATCACCCCGCCACCGCCGTTGACCTGGAGATCCACGAAGCCGGGGCAGAGGATGTCCCCGCCAAGCTCCACCGAGGCGTCGGCCTCGGCTTCGAACGCCCCGTTGCCGAGCGCGAGCACCCGGCCGGCGTCGTCCAGCAGAAGCCCGGCCTCGGGCAGGAGGCGCGCGCCGTCGAACAGCGCGCCGCCGCGGTAGAGGGTGCGTTTCGCCATCAGACCGTTTCCGTCACTTTCTTGAGGTGGCGCGGGGCGTCCGGGTTGATGCCGCGCGTGGCGGCGACCTGCTCCACCATCGCGTAGAAGGAGACGATCAGCGCGATCGGATCAAGGAGCCAGTGGCCGGTGCGCTCGTGCGGGAGCACCCGCGCGCCGCCATGGGCCTTGTCGGAGGTCACGAAGACCTGCGCGCCCTTGCCCGCGATCTGCGCGGCCACGTCCACCAGCGCGCCCTCGGCGGCATCGGCGGCGGCAAAGCCGATCACCGGGAAATCCTGATCGACGATGGAGACCGGCCCGTGCAGCACCTCTGCGGAAGAATAGCTCTCGGCGTGGATCTGGCAGGTTTCCTTGAACTTCAGCGCCGCCTCGTTGGAGATCGCCCAGGACGGCCCGCGGCCCAGCGTATAGAGCGAAGAGCCGGTGATCGCCTCGACGGCCGGGCTCCAGTCGCAGCGCGTGGCGGCATCGAGTTGCGCGGGCAGCGCGCGGATGGCATCGAGCAGCGCCTTGTCCTGCTTCCATTCGGCCAGCAGCCAAAGCCCGCTGACGAGCGAGGTGACGAAGGTCTTGGTGGCGGCCACCGAAAGCTCCGGCCCGGCACAGATGCCCAGCGGGGCATTGGCCGTCTGCGCCAGCGGCGAGGCGAGATCGTTGGTGATGGCCACGGCATAGGCGCCGCCGGCGCGGGCGCTGCGCGTCATCTCCACGATGTCGGGGCTCTTGCCCGATTGCGACACCGAGATGCAGGCGGCGCGGGCCAGCTTCAGCTCGGCGCCGTAGACGGAGGCCACCGAGGGGCCGACGGAGGCCATGGGCAGGCCCAGAAGCAGCTCGCCGGCGTATTTCAGGTAGGTGCAGGCGTGATCGGAGGAGCCCCGCGCCACGGAGACGAGGAAGGCCGGATCGGCCGCGCGGATCGCTTCGGCGGCGGCGGCGATGCCACCCTGCCCTTCGCTCAGCAGGCGCTCGACGGCCGCCGGGATCTCTTCGATCTCGCGGCGCATCTGCGTGGTCTGTGCGTTCATCTCTTGTCCTTCGCGTTGGAAAGCCGCAGCTCGGCCACGAAATCGTAGGCATCGCCGCGGTAGGTGGATCGTGTGAATTCGGCCACCCGGCCGCTGGCCAGGTAGGAGGTACGCTGGATGCTCAGCCCGGCGACGCCCGGCTCCACGTCCAGCAGGGCCGCGTCATCCTCGTCGAGGTTGATGGCCGAGATCTTCTGGATGGCGCGCACCGGGCGCAGACCCTCCGCTTCCAGCACCTCGTAGAGCGAGGTTGTCACCAGAAGCGGGTTCGACAGGATGTCGGTGGGCAGCGCCGCGCGTTCGATGGCCATCGGCTTGCCGCCGGCCTCCCGGATCCGGGCGATGCGGGCCACCGATTCATCGGCCCCCAGCCCCAGCGCCACCATTTCCTCGGGCGAAGGCATGAACACGCCGCGCTCCAGCCAGGTGGAGCGCGTCTCCAGCCCGCGCCGCTGCATGTCCTCGGAGAAGGAGGTGAGCGCGGAGAGCGATTGCTCGACCCGCGGCGAGGCATCGCGCACGAAGGAGCCGGAGCCCTGCCGCTGCACGATCGCGCCCTTGGCCACCAGCTCCTGGATCGCCTTGCGCACCGTCACGCGGGAAAGCCCCGTCAGTTCGGCCAGTTCGCGCTCCGGCGGCAGCGAGGCGTTGGGCGCGAGGATGCCCTGCTCGATCGCCTCTTCCAGCCGCCGGCGCAGTTGCACGTAGCGCGGGCCGGTGCCCTGCCCGAGCCAATCCTGCGGGTTGAGAAATTCGGTGATCGTCATGGGGCCAATTCCTTGCTGAAATCCCGGGCCAGCGCGAGGGCGCCGTCCATCGTGCTGCCCGCGGGCGCCACGACACAGGCGCGCGCCGCTTCGGGGAGATATGCCGTGTAATGCGGGCCGATCCCACCGGTAAAACAGAGCGGCTCCCCGGCTTTCCAGCCGAGGTGGGCAAGGCTGCGCATGAGGTAGGCGGCGCCCTCCGCCATGATGGCACGCGCCACCGGATCGCCGCCCTCCGCCGCGGCCGTCACCCGGCGGGCCAGCGCGGCCACCTCGCGCGGCGGCGCCTCGAAGGCGAAGCTCACGATGTCCTGCGGGCCGCTGAATTGATCCGAAAGCCCGGAGATCACGGCGCTGCGCTCCACCACGCCGTCCTCGGCGTTCACCGCGGCGGCGAGCAACTGCCGGCCCACCCAGTAGGCGCTGGCCTCATCGCCCAGAACCGCCCCCCAGCCGCCGAGCACCCGCAGGCCGTCGGGCGCCTGCCGCCCCAGGAAGGAGCCGGTGCCGCAATGGGCGACGGCGCCGATGCGCGCGCCCAGCGCGCCACGGATGGCCGCGGGGCGGTCTTCATCGACGCGCACATAGGCGAGCGGCAGCGCCGCCGCCACCCGCTGCGCCATGCCCGCCCCCTTCACGCCGGCAAGGCCGACGAAGGCCGGCACCCTGCGCAGATCCGCGCCCGACAGGCCGGCGGCCGCCCCCAGGGCGGCGAGGCCCTCGCGCAGCACATCCATGGCCGCATCGAAACCGGTGGTCACATTGGCCGAGCCCAGTTCGACGGCATGGCGCGCGCCATGCCCCTCGATGAGGAACCGGCACCGGGTGCCGCCGCCGTCCACGGCAATGATGTGCGAGTCGTGCTTCATACGGACGTTGATACGATACCTTTCCGCCAATTTAAATACCTTTTAGATACCAAATTCACCAAAACACCCAATTTCCCTTTCAAAACAAGCCAGAAATGGGACCGGATCACAAAATGGTAGACAAATGGTATCTAAAAGGTATCCTAACGGAAATCTGGGAGGAGAATCGCATGGCAGCGCAGACCACGGAGAAACGGCACGCCGCATCGGCAGGGCTGGATCAACGCGATCCCGTCGAGGCGGCCGCCTTTCTCTACCGCGCCCAGGCCGAGGCCGCCGCGGCCGCGACGGCCTGCGCCCCCGCCCTGCCGCCCGCCGCCCGCGCGATGGCCCGCACGATCCGCGGCGGCGGCACGCTGCACTACGTGGCCGCCGGCTCCTCCGCGCTGATGGCGCTGGCCGATGCGCTGGAACTGGAGGGCACCTTCGGGATCGACCCCGCGCAGGTGCGCATCCACATGGCCGGCGGCGTGCCGCAGAACAGTTCCATGCCGGGCGGCACCGAGGATGACGCAGAGGCCGGCGCCGCCGCGGGCGCGCTCGCCGGCCCAGCCGATTGCGTGATCGCCCTCGCCGCCTCCGGGCGCACCCCCTATACATGCGCCGCCGCCGAAACGGCCCGCGATCGGGGCGCGGCGGTGATCGCCATCGCCAACAACGCCGACGCGCCGCTGCTGGCGCTGGCCAGCCACCCGATCCACCTGCCGACTCCGCCCGAACCCGTGGCCGGGGCCACCCGCATGGGGGCCGGCACCGCCCAGAAGATCGCGCTCAACACGCTCTCGACTCTGATGGCCATCGAACTCGGCCACGTCCACGACGGGCTGATGGTCAACGTGCAGGCCACCAACATCAAGCTGCGCGCACGCGCCGAGGGCATCGTCGCAGCAGCCGCACAAGTCTCGCCGGAGGCCGCCCGCGCGGCCCTGACCGCCGCGCAGGGCGCGGTGAAGCCGGCCATCCTGATCGCGCGAGGCGCCAACGACCTTGCCGATGCCGAGGCGCGCCTTGCCGCCGCGGGTGGCGTCCTGCGCCGCGCCTTCGCTCAATTCGAAACGCCGGACACACCGGCCTGACCAACCCAACCTGGAGGATACGATGAAAACCAGAAACGCCCTGCTGGCCCTGATGGCCAGCACCTGCCTCGCCGGCGCCGCCGCCGCGCAGGACACCACGATCACCATCGAAAGCTGGCGCAACGACGATCTCGCCCTGTGGCAGGAAAAGATCATCCCCGCCTTCGAGGCCGCCAACCCCGGCATCAAGGTGAAGTTCACGCCGTCCGCCCCGGCGGAATACAACGCGGTGCTGAACTCCAAGCTCGATGCGGGCTCCGCCGGCGATCTGATCACCTGCCGACCCTTCGACGCCTCGCTCGCGCTCTATGAAGCCGGGCACCTCGTCGATCTCTCCGATCTCGCCGCCATGGCCAACTTCTCCGACGTGGCCAAATCCGCCTGGCAGACCGACGACGGCTCCGCCACCTTCTGCGTGCCGATGGCCTCGGTGATCCACGGCTTCATCTACAACAAGGATGCCTTCGCCGAGCTGGGCCTCGAGGTTCCGGAAACCGAAGACGAATTCTTCGCCGTGCTGGACGCGATCAAGGAAGACGGCACCTACATCCCGATGGCCATGGGCACCAATGACCAGTGGGAAGCCGCCACCATGGGCTACAACAACATCGGCCCGAACTACTGGAAGGGCGAGGAAGGCCGCCTGGCGCTGATCAAGGGCGAGCAGAAGCTGACCGACGAAGCCTGGGTCGCGCCCTACGCGACGCTGGCCAGGTGGGGCGCCTACCTGGGCGACGGCTACGAAGCCCAGACCTACCCCGACAGCCAGAACCTCTTCACGCTGGGCCGCGCCGCCATCTACCCGGCCGGCTCCTGGGAGATCACCGGCTTCAACGCGCTGGCCGCTTTCGAGATGGGCGCCTTCAAGCCGCCGGTGAAGAACGCCGGCGACACCTGCTACATCTCCGACCACACCGACATCGCCATCGGCCTGAACGCCGCCTCCCCCAACATGGAAGCGGCCAAGACCTTCCTTGAGTGGGTCGGCTCCGAGGAGTTCGCCAACATCTACGCCAACGCCCTGCCGGGCTTCTTCTCGCTGTCGAACTTCGACGTGCCGATGGAAGATCCGCTGGCGCAGGAGTTCGTGAGCTGGCGCAGCGAGTGCGAAAGCACCATCCGCTCCACCTACCAGATCCTCTCCCGCGGGACCCCGAACCTCGAGAACGAGACCTGGGGCGCCTCCGTGGCCGCCATCAAGGGCACCGCGACGCCGGAAGAACTGGGCCAGAAACTCCAGGAAGGCCTCGCCTCCTGGTACGCACCGCAGCAGTAACCCCTCCCGTTGCTGCATCCGCTCCGGGCGCGCGCACCTGCGCGCCCGGGCACCTACAAGGAGGTTTTCCCAACATGCCCCGCATCCGCTGGCACATCGTGGTGTTCCTGGCTCCGGCCGTGCTCGTCTACACCGCCGTGATGATCTTTCCGCTGTTCAACACGCTGCGCCTCGCCCTCTACAGCGAGGTGGACCAGGCCCGCGTGTTCGTGGGCTTGCAGAACTTTCGCACGCTGTTCGGCGATCCGATCTGGTCCGAGGCGTTCTGGAACGCGCTCGGCAACAACTTCTGGTTCTTCCTGATCCACATGCTGGTGCAGAACCCGATCGGCATCGCCCTGGCGGCGATCCTGAGCCACCCGCGCCTGCGGTTCGCCGCGCTCTACCGCTCCGCCATCTTCATCCCCACGATCCTGAGCTTCGTGATCGTCGGTTTCGCCTGGAAGCTGATCCTCTCGCCGATCTGGGGCATCGCACCCAGCATGCTGGATGCGGTCGGCCTGAAATCGCTCTTCGCGCCGTGGCTCGGCAAAGAGGAATACGCGCTCACCACGCTGGCGCTGATCTCCGTCTGGCAGTTCGTCGGCATCCCGATGATGCTGATCTACGCCGCGCTGCTGTCGATCCCGGAAGAGATCCTTGAAGCCGGCGAGATCGACGGCATCACCGGCATGGCCGCCTTCTGGAAGATCAAGCTGCCGCTGATCCTGCCCTCCATCGGGATCATCTCGATCCTGACCTTCGTGGGCAACTTCAACGCCTTTGACCTGATCTACGCCGCGCAGGGCGCGCTGGCGGGGCCGGATTTCTCGACCGACATCCTCGGCACCTTCATGTATCGCACCTTCTTCGGCTTCCAGCTGCAGCTGGGCGATCCGCACATGGGGTCCGCCATCGCCGGGGCCATGTTCGCCATCATCCTCGTGGGCGTCTGCATCTACCTCTTCGGGATCCAGACCCGCCTGCGCCGCTACCAGCTGTGAGGACCTGAGACCATGCACAAGGCCCGCACCAACCCGATCAACCTCTTCGCGATGCACGGCGCGCTGATCCTCTACACGATCATTGCCCTCTTCCCCGTCTTCGTGATCCTCATCAACTCCTTCAAGACGCGAAAGGCCATCTTCCGCGAGCCCCTCGCCCTGCCCGATGCCGATACCTTCAGCCTGATCGGCTACCAGACGGTGATGAAGCAGGGGGATTTCTTCCTCTACTTCCAGAACTCGCTGATCGTGACGGTGGCCTCGCTGTTCTTCGTTCTGCTCTTCGGTGCCATGGCCGCCTTCGCGCTGGCCGAATATCGCTTCAAGGGCAACCTCTGGATGGGGCTCTACCTGGCGCTCGGGATCATGATCCCGATCCGCATCGGCACCGTGGCCATTCTTGAAATGATGGTCGCCACCGGGCTGGTGAACACGCTCTGGGCGCTGATCCTCGTCTATACCGCGCAGGGGCTGCCGCTGGCCGTCTTCATCCTGAGCGAGTTCATGCGGCAGGTGTCGGACGATCTGAAGAACGCCGGCCGCATCGACGGCCTGAGCGAATACACCATCTTCTTCCGCCTCGTGCTGCCGCTGGTGCGCCCGGCGATGGCGACGGTGGCGGTGTTCAACATGATCCCGATCTGGAACGACCTGTGGTTCCCGCTGATCCTGGCCCCGGCAGAGGAAACCAAGACGCTCACCCTCGGCTCGCAGGTGTTCATCGGGCAATTCGTGACCGATTGGAACGCGGTGCTCTCCGCGCTCTCCATGGCGATCCTGCCGGTGCTGATCCTCTACGTTATCTTCTCGCGCCAGCTCATTCGCGGCATCACCTCGGGGGCGGTGAAATGAGGCTGGAACGGATCTCGAACAGAGGGCTGCCACCGGCCGCGGGTGGGGGTAGAGCCCCCGCCCGTGGGGGCGGACGGGGGCTGCCCGGACCTCAAGCGGACCGGGCGATGGCATCCAACACAGGGCATTGCCCGTCCGTCGGGGGAGCGCATAGCGCCCGCCCGGGGGGGCGGACGGGCGCTGCCCGGCTCGCAAGCGCGCCGGGCGGTGTCCACAGCCTCCAAGGAGCCCGCCCATGACACGCGTTCTCATCGCAGGGCTTGGCAACATGGGGCTCTCCCACGCACTGGCCCACCATCATCACCCGAAGGCCGAGATCGTCGGCCTCGTGAACCGCTCGGGCCGCGTGGATCACCCCGATCTTTCCGCCTACCCGGCGTTCAGCGATTTCCACGCGGCGCTCGCGGCCACCAAGCCCGATCTCGTCGTCATCGCCACCTATTCCGACAGCCATGCCGCCTACGCCTGCGCGGCGATGGAGGCCGGGGCGCATGTCTTCGTGGAGAAGCCGCTCGCCACAACCGTGGCCGATGCCGAGCGCGTGGTGGCCTGCGCCAAGGCGACGGGGCGCAAGCTCGTCGTCGGCTACATCCTGCGCCATCATCCCTCCTGGGTGCGGCTCATCGAAGAGGCACGCGGGCTCGGCGGGCCCTACGTGTTCCGCCTGAACCTGAACCAGCAATCGACGGGTGCCGAATGGGAGACCCACAAGGCGCTGATGCAGACGACCAGCCCCATCGTGGACTGCGGCGTGCATTACGTGGACGTCATGTGCCAGATCACCGACGCCAAGCCGCTGCGCGTGCACGGCATGGGGCTGCGGCTCTCCGATGAGATCGCGCCCGACATGTACAACTACGGCCAGTTCCAGGTCATTTTTGATGACGGCTCCGTCGGCTGGTACGAAGCCGGCTGGGGCCCCATGATGAGCGAAACCGCCTTCTTCGTGAAGGATATCGTCTCGCCCAACGGCTCCGTTTCCATCACCGATGGCAACAAGGGCGCCAGCAGCGACATCGACGGCCATACCAGGGTCGGCGGGCTGCTCGTGCACACCGTCCAAGGCGACCGCACCATCGAGATGCCCGACGAGCCCGGCCACCAGCAGCTGTGCGACGCCGAGCAGGCCTACATGCTGCGCGCCATCACTGAGGACATCGATCTCACCCGCCACATGCAGGATGCCGTGCAATCGCTGCGCATCTGCCTTGCCGCCGACGAAAGCATTCGCTCCGGCCAACCCATCGATCTGAAAGAGGCCTGACATGACCGCCCTCTCCCTCACCAACGTCTGCAAATCCTTCGGCCCCGTGGAGGTGCTCAAAGACATCAACCTCGACGTGGAAGACGGCGAGTTCGTCGTCTTCGTCGGCCCCTCGGGCTGCGGCAAGTCCACCCTGCTGCGCGTCATCGCGGGGCTGGAAGATGCCACCTCCGGCGAGATCAACATCGCCGGGGAGCAGGTCAACACCACGCCTCCCGCCAAGCGCGGCATCGCCATGGTGTTCCAGTCCTACGCGCTCTACCCACATCTTACGGTGCGCGGAAACATGGCGCTGGCGCTGAAGCAGGCGAAGGTCGCCAAGGATGAGATCGAGGCCCGCGTGCAGGAGGCCAGCCGGATGCTGGATCTGGGCGCCTACCTCGACCGGCGGCCTTCAGAGCTGTCGGGCGGCCAGCGCCAACGGGTGGCCATCGGCCGCGCCATCGTGCGCCAGCCCAAGCTCTTCCTGTTCGACGAGCCGCTCTCCAACCTCGATGCCGCGCTGCGCATGAACACCCGCATCGAGATCGCCAACCTGCACCGCCAGCTTTCGGCCTCGATGATCTACGTCACCCACGACCAGACCGAGGCGATGACGCTCGCCGACAAGATCGTGGTGCTGCGCGACGGCCGCGTGGAGCAGATCGGCTCGCCGATGGAGCTCTACAACGATCCGGCCAACCAGTTCGTCGCCGGCTTCCTCGGCGCGCCGTCGATGAACTTCCTGCCCGCCGCGCGGGTGACGGACGGCGATCCGCGCACGCTGGGCATCCGCCCGGAAGACATCACGCTCAGTGCAGAAGGCCAACTGAAAGGCCGCGTGACCCACGTGGAGCACCTCGGCGGCGATACCAACCTGATCGTGGATGCCGACGGGCTGACTCTGACGGTGCGTCTGTTCGGGCAGAGCAACGTGGCGGTGGACGAGACCATCGGCCTCGGCTTCGCGCCGGAGAAGGCCTATTACTTCGACGCGGAAGGCCAGCGCGTGCGGTAGAAAACAGCCTAGATGTTACGCCCGGCGGCACGTCGGGCAGCCCCCGACCGCCCCCTCGGGCGGGGGGCCGCCCTCATCGTGCTATCCAACCAGACGAGATAGCCGAAGCCAATCTGTCCGGCGGATTGGCCCCGAAGCCAGACAGCAAGGCCCGGCACTGGGGGAGCGCCGGGCCTTGTTCATTCTGAAGCTTGTCGATACATCGGAGGGCAGCAAAGGCCCGCGGGGTGGCGCGAAAGCGCCGCCTGTTTGGCCGCAGGCAAACCTCTGGTTTGACGGGGCGGGTCGGCGCTGCCCGGGCCGCTGCACGCCCCGGGCTTAGAAGAAAAAGGCGGCCTCGAAGTGCCGCCTCTCCCAAATTACTTTCTGGCCCCTATCAGGCCAGCTCACCCGCCAGCGCGCTTTCGATCAGCGCGATGCTTTCCTCCACGCCGTAAAGCGCGATGAAGCCGCCGAAGCGCGGGCCCTGGCTGGCGCCCAGCAGCACCTCGTAGAGCGCGCCGAACCACTCGCGCAGGTTCTCGAACCCGTGGTTCTTGCCCACCGCGAAGACGAGCGATTGCAGATCGTCCGCATCCTCGAGGCCGAAGCCCGACAGATCGGCCTCCTGCCCCATGGCGGCGTTCTTCTTCTCGATCATCGCCTTGGCCACGTCCACGTCCTTCAGCGCGGCCACCAGATCGGCGAGCGCGGCGCGCTCCTGATCGGTGGGCGCACGGTAGACCTTCGCCGGCTTCACGAAATCATTGTAGTAGCGCACGGCAAAGCCCGCGGCCTGATCCATCTGCGGGTTGGCCTCGGGGCTGGCCTCAGGCGCATAGCGCTGGATGAAGCCCCAGAGCTTGTCCTTGTCCTCGGCGCCGGAGACCGACGCGAGGTTGAGCAGCATCGAGAAGGGCACCACCATGTCCGACTGCGGCACGTCGCCGGCGTGGATGTGCCACACCGGGTTGTTCAGCTGCGCCTTCAGATCCTGCCCGTGGTAGGCGCGCAGCTGCTGGTGATACTCGTCCACCGCCTTCGGGATCACGTCGAAATGCATCCGCTTGGCCGTTTTCGGCTTCTGGTACATGAAGTAGGCCAGGCTCTCGGTGGAGGCATAGGTCAGCCATTCGTCGATCGACACGCCGTTGCCCGAGGATTTGGAGATCTTCTGGCCGTTCTCGTCGAGGAACAACTCGTAGGTGAAATGCTCCGGCGCCGGCCAGCCGAGGATGCGGCAGATGCTGTCGTAGATCGGCGTGTTGGTGGAGTGATCCTTGCCGTACATCTCGAAATCGACTTCAAGCGCCGCCCAGCGCGCGCCGAAATCTGGCTTCCACTGCAGCTTCACGTTGCCACCGGTGACGGGCAGCGTCCACTCCCGGCCGTCTTCGTCGTCGAAGGTGATCGTGTGGTTTTCCGCATCCACCTTCTTCATCGGCACGTAGAGCACGCGGCCGGTCTCCGGGTGGATCGGCAGGAAGATGGAATAGGTCTGGCGGCGCTCCTCGCGCAGGGATTTCAGCATGACCTCCATGATGGCGTCATACTTCTCGCAGGCGCGTTTCAGGATCTCGTCGAAAGCGCCGGAACGGTAGAATTCCGTGGCCGAATAGAATTCGTAGTCGAACCCGAAAGTATCGAGGAACCGCCGCAGCATGGCGTTGTTGTGGTGGCCGAAGCTTTCGTATTCGCCGAAGGGATCGGGCACCGAGGTCAGCGGCTTCTGGAGGTGCTCCTGCAGCATCTCCTGGTTGGGCACGTTGCCCGGCACCTTGCGCATCCCGTCCAGATCGTCGGAGAAGCAGATGAGCTTCGTCGGGATGTCGCTGATCACCTCGAAGGCATTGCGGATCATCGTGGTGCGGGCGACCTCGCCGAAGGTGCCGATGTGGGGCAGGCCCGAGGGGCCGTAGCCGGTTTCGAACAGCACGTAGCCCTTCTCGGGGGGCTGCTTCCTGTAGCGTTTGAGCACCCGGCGCGCTTCCTCGAAGGGCCAGGCTTTCGAACTCATTGCAGTCTCGCGAAGATCAGACATCGTGCTAGCTTTTCCTTTGCGTCGCGGCCCCATGCCGCAACGCAGGTGTCCTATGCTTCGGGCCGCGCAAGGTCAACACGGGCCTGCATGGGGCGCGGTGAAATTCACGCCGCCCCGGACAGCACGACGCGGCGTCCCTCCCGCGCCGCCCGCTTCACCGCTTCCAGAACCTGCAGGGTGCGCAGCCCCTCTTCGCCGCTCACCAGCGGCTCGGCCCGGCCGGCGATCACCGCGGCGAAATGATCGAGTTGCGCCTCCAGCGGATCGCGCTGCGCCGAAGGCAGCGCCTCGCGGCGGATGGGCGCCCACCAGCTGCGTTCTTCGGGGTGATGCCAGAGCCCGAGATCGGGCACCGAGAGCGCACCGTGGGTGCCCGCGATGGTGTAGGCCGGCACGTCGGTCTTCGGGTAGGCCGGGTTCTCGCCGGCGGCGAATTCCCAGCTCCACGGCGAGACGGCGCAATCCGAGATCGACACCGTGCCCAGCGCGCCGCTTTCGAACTCCAGCAGCATCGCCGCCGTATCCTCTACAGCAAAGCCGCGCACCGCGCTGCTTTCCACCGCCTGGACCGCCGCCACCTCGCCGCAGAGATGGCGCAGAAGATCCAGATCGTGGATCAGGTTGATGAAGACGGGCCCCGCCCCCTCCTGCCGCCGCCAGTCGGGCGCGAAATAGGCGTCGGGTTTGTAGAGCCAGAACAGGGCGTTCACCGCCACGATGCGCCCCAGCCGGCCTGCCTCGATGGCGGCCTTGGCCGCCGCGATGAGCGGGTTGTGGCGGCGGTGGTGCCCCACGAGGATCGGCACCTGCGCCGTGCGCGCCGCATCGACGAGCCGCCGCGCATCCTCCACCCGGTCCGCGATCGGCTTTTCCACCAGCACCGGAATGCCCCGCGCCACGCAGGCCAGCGCCTGTGCCACGTGCAGCTGGTTGGGGGAGGCCAGCAGAACGCCGTCGGGCTTCACCCCGTCGAGCGCGGCCTCCAGATCGTCGAAGAGCGGCACGGCGGCGGCCTCGGCCACGCCCCGCGCCGCGGGGGCCGGGTCCGCGATGGCGGCCAGCCAGCCGCGCGCCTGCAACATCGCGATATGACGTTGGCCGATCAGGCCGGCGCCGACGACGAGAATGCGTGGTGAGTTCATGCGAAGATGTCCTTGAAGGGGCCGATGCACTGGCGGAAGCCCGCCTCGAAATCCCCGTTGCCGGGGTGGTAGACGCTCTCGAAGGAGATGACGCCGCTGTAGCCATCCGCCCTCAGCGCCTGCGCGATCGGGGCGAATTGGTCGGCAAGCTGCCCCTGCCCCATCGGGCGCACTTCGAGATGGGCGCGCGGCGTATCCACCTGCACGTCCTTGATGTGCACATGCCCGAGATAGCCGCCCCTCACCTCCTCGTAGCCATCTGGCCAGGCGCGTTCGTGGCACCAGCAGTTGTTGGCCGGATCCCAGAGCACCTTCAACACGTCCTGCGCGCCGAGATCGTCGATCAGGCGGCGGGCGGTGTGGTTGGAATTGACCATGGTGCCGTTGCCGGTTTCCACCACCAGCGTCACCCCCGCATCGCGCGCCATCTCGCAGGCCGGTGCGATCAGCGGCAGGCAGGCCTCCCAGGCGCCCCTGGCCACGTTCCAGACCTCGGCCCCATGCGCGCCCCAGAGGATCTGCTCCTTCCTGGGCGTCATGATCCGCACCAGCGGCGCGCCGAGGACATGGGCCATGTCGATCACCCGCTTCAGCGCCTCCATATGGGCCCGATGCAGCGCGTCACCGGGCCGGTTGGCCACCGTCACCCCCGCGAAGACGTGGCGCGACAGGCAACTGACGGGCTTGCCCCTGTCACGCAGGAGCCTGTCGATCTCCGCCACTTCCCGTGGGCTGTGATCGCCCACTTCCTTCTCGCCGACGAATTGCAGCTCGGCATGGGTGAGGCCGAATTCGTCCATCACGTCGAGCGCATGGGAGAGGTCGCGGCTGATGCCGTCACAGATCACGCCAAGATCCATCGCTCCCTCCTACCGGTGCAGCTCGGCGCCCACGATCTCTTCGATCATGCGCGCGCAGGCCCAGTTGTCGCCTTCGGGAAACCGAGATTTCCCGGCGTGGAAGATCTGCATCGCGGCCGCCGCCGTGTGCAGCGGCACCTCCAGCTCCTGTCCGAGATCCATCGAGATCGTCAGATCCTTGTGCATCGTGCCGATGCCGGAGCCGGTGCCGGCAAACTTGCGGTCGATGATGTTTTCCAGCGCGGTGTTGGCGCAGCCGCAGCCCGCCGACGAGGTGGAGACGACGTTGAAGAGCGTTTCGCCCGCCACGCCGGCTCTGGCCGCCAGAACCGCCGCCTCGAAGGTGGCCGAGAAGATCGAGCCGATCAGCGATTGCAGCACGGCCTTGACGGTCTGCCCCTGCCCCGGCGCCTCCCCGACGCGGTGGATCACCGCCGAGACGGCCTCCATGACCGGCGCGAAACGGTCCAGCACCTCCGCGGGCGCGGCGGCCATCATCGTGAGCGTGCCGTTCTGCGCGCCGGGAAAGCCGCCCGACACCGGCGTGTCGATCAGGTGCAGACCCGTGCCCGCCATCGCCGCCCCGATCTCGCGCGCTTCCCGCGGCCTGATCGTGGCCGACAGGATCACGGCCCCGCCGGGCGCCATGCTGTCCACGAGCCCGCCCTGCCCGAGGATCACCTCGCGGGCCTGATCGCCGTTCATCACCATCACGAACACCGCGTCAGACGCGGCCCCCACGGCGGCGACGGACTCCGCCGCCGCGCCGCCCATCTCCGCGAGTGCCGCGCAGCGCGCAGCGCTCAGATCGTAGCCCGTGGTGGCAAAGCCCGCCGCGATCAGATTCTTCGCCAGACCGCTGCCCATGTCTCCTAGGCCGATGACCCCTGCTGTCTTCATGATCGTCTCTCCTCCCTGCGTCCCGGCCCCACCTTAGCGCCCCGCAGCCGGCGTGACAGGCATTTTCCCGACATTGCACGCACGTCGGCCGCCCGGCGCGCAAACCGGGGCGCATTGCCCTCTGGCCCTTCTCGGCCGTGGCCACTATCCTGCCGGCCAGTCAACACTCGTGGAGAAACCTTCGTGTCCCAAGTGCCCCCCACCCTGACCCCGCAGGATTGCCTCGTCGCCATCATGATCGCCGAATCCGCCTCCGACGAGGTGGTGCGCACGAGCGAGCTGGTGACGATCCAGCGGATCGTGAACCATTTCCCCGTGTTCCAGAACTACGACCAGGACAGGATGAGCACCGTCAGCAACATCGTCTTCGATCTTCTGGAAGAGGAAGACGGGCTGGACGCGCTCTTCGGTCTCGTGCGCGAGAACCTGCCCGAGCAGCTCTTCGAAACCGCCTATGCGATGGCCTGCGACGTGGCCGCGGCGGACGGCACCCTGCACGGGCCGGAGCTGCGCCTGCTGGAAGAGATCCGCTACGAGCTGAACATCGACCGGCTCCACGCCGCCGCCATCGAGCGCGGCGCACGCGCCCGCCACATGACGCTGAACGGGTGATCGTTTCGGCGGCGAAAGCCGCCGATCCGCCGGCTTTCCCGGAGCTGCCGTCCGTTTTCGCTTGACTGTTATGTAATAACGTTACTTCTTGCGACGCACAGCGAAGCGAAGCACCGGGATAGCAGATCATGATCGACGTCGAAAACGCAACCTTCAGCTGGGCGCCCCGAACGGCGGCCGCGCCCGGCACCGGCGTGTTGGACATCGCAAGCTTCCACCTCGACGCGGGCGAGACCGCCTTCCTGCACGGGCCTTCGGGCTGCGGCAAATCCACCTTCCTCGGCCTCGTGGCCGGGGTGCTTCAGGCGCAGGGCGGCACCGTGCGTGTGGACGGCACCGATCTGGGCAGCCTGAGCGCCCCCGCGCGGGATCGCTTCCGGGCGGACCGCATGGGCGTGATCTTCCAGATGTTCAACCTGCTGCCCTATCTCTCGGTGCTGGACAACGTATTGCTGGCGGTGCGCTTCTCCGAACGCCGCCACGCCGCCCTGGGGGCGCAGGCCAAGGACGAAGCGCTTCGCCTGCTCGCCCATCTGCGCATGGATGCCCCGGAGCTTCTCGCCGCCCCGGTGGCGCGCCTGAGCGTGGGGCAGCAGCAGCGCGTGGCGGCCGCCCGCGCCCTTCTGGGCCGCCCGCCCGTCGTGCTGGCGGACGAGCCGACGTCGGCGCTGGACGAGGAGGTGAAGGCCGAATTCATCGACCTGCTGCTGGCCGAATGCGCCGAAGCCGGCAGCACGCTGCTCTTCGTGAGCCACGATCCCCGCCTCGCCGGCCGCTTCGACCGGGCCGTCGAATTCCGTGATCTCGCCGCCGGGAGGGCCGCCGCATGATCGCCCTGGCCTACCGCTCCCTGCTCAACCGCCGCTTCACGCTCCTGCTCACCGTTCTGGCCATCGCGCTCTCGGTGGCGCTGCTGCTGGGCATCGAACGCCTGCGCCAGCAGGCCCGCGACGGCTTCACCAATGCCGTCTCGGGGACCGATCTGATCATCGCCGCCCGCGGCAACGATCTCCAGATCCTGCTCGCCACCGTCTTCGGCATCGGCTCCACCAGCAACACGCTGGACTGGGAGGCCTTCGAAGCCATCCACACCATGCCCGAAGTGGCCTGGGCCGTGCCGATCTCGCAGGGGGACAACCACAAGGGCCACCCGGTGATCGGCACCGAGGCCGCCTATTTCGACCACTTCCGATACGGAAACCGCCAGCCCCTGCGCATGGCGCAGGGCACGGTGTTCGACGCGCCCGACGAGGCGGTCGTGGGCGCCGATGTCGCCGCGCAACTCGGCTACGGGCTGGGCACCGTGATCGTGAACGCCCACGGGGCGGGCGATGTCTCCTTCGACGTGCACGACGATGCCCCCTTCACAATCACCGGCATCCTCGCAGCCACGGGCACCCCGGTGGACCGCATGGTCTTCGTGCCGCTGGAGGGCTTCGACCGGATCCACGAAGGCTATGGCGCGGTGCCGGAAGCAGCCGATCCATTCGCGGAAGCCGCGCCCCGCGCCCCCGCTTCGGATCTCGGCGCCCCGGCAAAGGAAGGCCAAGACCACGCCGAAGCCGAGCATGACGCACACGCGCACGGCGAAACCGGGCACGCCGAAGAGCACGCGCATGAGGACCATGCCGAGGACGACCACGACCACGCCGACCACGCCGAAACCAGCAATGACTCACATGCGAACGGCGAAACCGGGCACGCGGAAGACCACGCGCATGCGGACCATGCCGAGGATGACCACGACCACGCGGACCACGCCGAAGCCGAGCAAGAGGCACACGCGCACGGCGAAACCGGACACGCCGACGAGCACGCGCATGAGGGACATTCCGAGGCGGAGCACGCCGACGCGGAGCACTCGGACGAGGCCCACCATCATCACGATCATGAGCCGGGCGCGGTGAACGCGGCCTTCGTCGGGCTGACTTCGCCGACGGCCGTTCTGTCGGTGCAGCGGCGCATCAACGAATACGCCGGCGCGCCGCTGACCGCCGTTATGCCCGCCGTGTCGCTCCAGGGCCTTTGGCAGATCACCGGCGTGGCCGAAGACACGCTGCGCCTGATGTCCTGGGCGGTGGTGGCGGCCGGGCTGATCGGGCTCGTCGTGATGCTGGCGGCCACGCTGGAGGGGCGCCGGCGCGAGTTCGCGATCCTGCGCGCCGTGGGCGCCACGCCGGGCATGATCATGCGCCTGATCCTCGGCGAAGCGCTGCTGATCACGACCTTGGGAATTTGCGCCGGCATCCTTCTGCTCTACGCTTTGCAGGCGGTGGCCGCGCCGATGCTGGCGCAGCAGTTCGGCCTGCGCATGGGCTGGGCCTTTTCCGGCCGCGAGCTGGCTCTCGTGGCCGCCGTGCTCGGCGCCGCGCTGATCGCGAGCCTGCCGCCGGCATGGCGCACCTACAGGGCCACGCTGGCGGACGGGTTGACGCCGCGCCTGTGACGGGGTGAACTCCGCCCCCGGGGGGGGGGGCATCCCCCGTGGCATCGGGTCCGGTAGCCCGGAGCCGAGGAAGAAGGAAGAGACCGAGTGAAACGCATTCTGATCGCCGCGGGCCTGTCGCTCATGCTGGCCGCCCCCGTCGCGGCCACCGAGAGCGAAACCGTCTACTGGGACGGGCTGCTCCCGGTGATGGAGCCCTACGAGGATCCCTTTCTCGAACTGACCTACGAGGATCTCGCCGATCTGCGCTTCATCTACGACTACGAGCAGGACCCCGAGAAATTCGCCGAGTTCGAAGACTACCCGGCACAGGTCGAGGAAGCCCGCGCGCGCCTCACCGCGCAGGGGCTCGACATCGCCTACCTCTTCAGCATGCGCGACGTGGTGCGGGAAAAGCGGCGCCAGGCCTACGAGGGCGTGAACGAAAGCCTGATCGGCAAGACGGTGCGGATGCCCGGCTACATGCTGCCGCTCCAGCTGGACGGCCGCAAGACGACGGAATTCCTGCTGGTGCCCACCGTGGGGGCCTGCATCCACACCCCGCCGCCGGCACCCAACCAGGTCGTCTACGTGAGCTATCCGGAAGGGATCGAGATCACCGGGCTCTACACCCCCGTCTGGATCACCGGCCCGATGCTCGGCCAATCCTCCCGGCAGGAGGTCAACCTCGTGGACGGCCAGGCGAGCGTGGACGTCGCCTACCGCATCGATGCGCTGAAGGTCGAACCCTACGAATAGGCGCCGGGCGGAGCAGAGCGGTGGCGCGGCGAGGCCCCCTGCCCCGCCGCGACCCAAACGCCCGCGATGCTAGTCGTAGGTGTGCATCACGTCATACATGACCGGCTCGAAACTCCTGCACAGATCGTTGATCACCCGGTTGCGCTTGCGCATCTCCTCGGTGCGCAGCATCGCCTGGAAATCCTCCCGCCGCCGCCACTGCGAATAATTGGCGATCCGCGTCTGCGCATCGTTCACGTGCAGCCCGGCCGCGATGAAACCGGGCTGGTGGCGGATCACGTTTTCATAGGCATCCTGGAGATGATCGAGCAGATCCTGACAGGATCCGGGCGTCACGTCGAACGTGGTGATGACGGTTTGCAGCTCTGCGCCGGCGGCGATCTTGGGCATGGGGCCTCCTCCCTCGCTGGATCTTGATGCTGCAAGCTTGGCAGCTTTCGCCGCGCCCGCCTAGGGCAAAGCGCAGCCGGCCAAGGGTGCGCGGGCGCCGGCGCGGCGCCTAGGCATCGTAGAGGCTGGCCCAGCGCAGGATGAGCCGCTGTTGCAGGCGCCGGGAGCGCCGCGCCCAGGCGCGCCCGCCTTCGGGGCGTTCGCGCGCCTCCGGCGGCAGCGCAGCGCGCCTGTCCAGATCGGCGGTGAAGATGGCGAAGGTCAGATCCCGCCCCCCCGGGGTGGTGGCGTAGCCCGCAAGCGCGGAGACGAAGTTGAGCGTGCCCGTCTTCGCCGCGATCTTCACCGGGTGGCCCTTGATGATCTCGTTCTTCTCGTTGCGCACGGGGATGGGCTTGAGCATCGGGCGCAGCTGGCCCGCAGGGGCGTTCTGCATCGCCTTCACCATGTCGCGCGCGGAAATGCGGGAGCGATCGCCGAGCCCGGAGTGATCCACCATCCGCGCGTGCTGCACGCCCAGCCGCTCGGCCAGCCAGCCCGACATCCGCGCCGCGCTCTCGGCAAGCCCCGCCGGCTGCGGACCGAGCGCGCCGCTGGCCGCCAGCCCCGCGGCCTCGGCGGTGATGTTGGTGGAATATTTCAGCATGCCGCGCAGCACCTCGGGCAGCGGCGCGCCGCTGTGCTCGGCCAGCGGCCGCGCCCCGGCCGGAAGCGTTTCCACCTGCCCGGCTTCCGGCAGGCTCAGCCCCTGGGCGGCGGCGATGGTGCGGAACACTTCGCCGGCATACATCGCCGGGTTGCGCACCGGCAGCCACCGCGCCCCGCCGTTGCCCAGCGCCCCGCGCGCCACCGTCCAGTGATCCTCCCCGCCCTGCGCGGCATAGGTGTAGATCGGCAGGCGGCGGTCCACCACGCGCATCTTGGCGATGGAAACCGCCGGGTTGAAGCGCTTGGCGCGGGCGTCCATCGTGACGTCGTAGCCGCCGCCGGCGCGTTTCCACTCGAAATGGACACGGTTGAAATTCAGGTTCAGGCCGCAGATCGCCGGGTTGTACCCGAGGTGATCGGGCTGGCCGTCATCGATATGGTGCACGAAGGGCAGCGCGCCGGCATAGACGCGGAAAGCGCCCTCAAGGCGGGTGACCCCGGCCGCCTGCAGGGCCGCCACCAGATCGCCCAGATCGTCGGTGCCCAGCACCGGATCGCCGCCACCGGCGAGAATGAGATCGCCGCGCAGCACGCCCCCCTCCAGCGGCCCCGTCGCCAGAAGGCGGGTGCGGAAACGGTGCTCCGCGCCCAGCGCATCCAGCGCGTAGAGCGCCGTCAGCGATTTCGCGACGCTCGCCGGAGGCAGGGCCAGGAGCGGGTTGTGCACGTCCAGAACCTCGCCGGTGGCGCTGTCCATCACAAGGAAGCCGACGTCGCCGCCCAGTTTCGCGGCGCGGATCAGCGCATCGGCCGAAGGCACCAGCCCCGCGCCCGGCTTCGCTCCGCGCGGCAGCGGCCGCAGGGAGGTGACGGGCGCATTGCCGAGGGCCTGCGTCGCGGCGCCGGAAAGGGCCGCGCCGAGGAAGAAACGCCGGGAAAACTGCCTGCTCATGAGCCGAGTAAACGCGAGCCCCGGCAGCGCTGCAAGCACGGGATTATCACTTTTCATTGCGCAGGCGCACCGCTAGCGTCCGGCTCATGATCCGCGCCGCCCTCCTGATGCTTCTCGCCATGTCGCTGATCCCGCTGGGAGACACGGCAGGCAAGCTGCTGATCACCCGCCACGGGGTGAGCCCGTGGTTCGTGGCGTGGAGCCGTTTCGCGATCGGTGCGCTGGCGATGCTGCCCTTCCTCGGCTCTACCTTCCGCCCCCGCCTGATGGCCGACGGGCGCATCTGGCTGCGCGGGATGCTGATCGTGGGCGGGATCTGCGCGATCCTCACCGCCCTGTCGACGGAGCCGCTGCCCAATGTTTTCGGCGCCTTCTTCATCGGCCCCGTGATTTCCTACGGGTTGTCGGTCTGGCTTCTGAAGGAACGGCCCGAAGCCGCGCGCATCGCCCTGCTGGGGCTCGGCTTTCTCGGGGTGCTGATGGTCGTCAAACCCGGTTTCGGCATGACGCCGGGGCTCGGTTTCGCGGTGCTGGCGGGCTGCTTCTACGGCGCCTTCCTGACCGCGAGCCGCTGGCTGGCGGGCGTGGCGCGGCCCCGCGGGCTGCTGTTTTCCCAGCTTCTGGTGGGCGCACTCGTGCTCGCACCCGCCGGGCTTTCCCACCTGCCGCAGGCCACGGCGCCGGTGGCCGCGCTGGCCCTGCTTTCCGCCCTGGCGAGCATGGCCGGAAACCTGCTCCTGGTGGTCGTCTACCGCATGGCGCCGGCCACGCGGATGGCGCCCTTCGTCTATTTCCAGCTCGTCGCCGCGACGGGGCTCGGGCTGGCCGTGTTCGGCGATCTGCCCGATGCCGTGGCCCTTGCAGGGCTGGCGCTGCTGGTGGCCTCGGGCCTCGCCGGCCTCTGGCCGCGGCTCACGCCCACGCCCCCTGCGCCCGGATCGCGGTAGAGGAGAGATCCACCATCGGCACGTTGATGAAGCACCAGGCCGGCGGCGGCGCCATGGGCAGGCGGTGGCTTTCGCGGCCCCGCAGCTGCGCGGTGCGGAACCGGTTGGCCGCCGGCGACAGCCGTGCCGAGATCCGATCTCCCGGGCGGGCGATCACCCCCACGGGCAGGCTCGCCATGATCGTGCTCCAGCGGTCCCAGCGGTGGAAGGAGGCGAGGTTGTCGGCCCCCATCAGCCAGGTGAAGCGCACGCCGGGGTAGTGCCGGAACAGGGCGGTCAGGGTTTCGGCGGTGTAGCGTGTGCCGACGCGGGCCTCGAAATCCGTGACCCGGATGCGCGGATGATCCACCAGCGCCCGGCAGGCGGCGAGCCGTTTCTCCAGCGGCGCCGGGCCGCGCGCCTTCAGCGGGTTGCCCGGCGACACCAGCCACCAGACCTGATCGAGCCCGAACCGCGTGAGCGCCGCGCGGGTGATGTGCAGGTGCCCGGCATGGGGCGGATCGAACGATCCTCCCAGCAGGCCGATCTTCTGGCCCCGTCCGGCCATGGGAAACCCTGTGCGCATCTTCGCCCCTTCTCGCTGGCGCGCACCCTAGGCGGCGGGCCCGGGGAATGTCCAGAGCGCCACGCCCGCAGCAGGGCCTCATCCGGGCCGCCGGGCGATTTTGCCATTGTCCCGCGCCGCCCGCGCCCCTAAAAAGCACGCCAAATCCGCGAATTCCGAAGCGAAAGGGCCCCAGATGGCAGCCTATCAATACGTCTACCACATGGACGGTGTCTCCAAGACATACCCCGGTGGCAAGAAATGCTTTGAAAACATCCGCCTGAGCTTCCTGCCGGGCGTGAAGATCGGCGTCGTCGGCGTCAACGGCGCCGGCAAATCCACCCTGCTGAAGATCATGGCAGGGCTGGACAAGGACTTCACCGGCGAGGCCTGGGCGGCCGAGGGCGCCAAGGTCGGCTACCTGCCGCAGGAGCCGGAACTGGACCCCTCGCTGGACGTGCGCGGCAACGTGATGCTGGGCGTGGCCGAGAAGAAGGCCATCCTTGACCGCTACAACGAGCTGGCGATGAACTACTCCGACGAGACCGCGGAGGAGATGGCCAAGCTGCAGGACGAGATCGACGCCCAGAACCTCTGGGATCTCGACGCGCAGATCGACGTTTCGATGGAAGCCCTGCGCTGCCCGCCGGACGATGCCGACGTCACCACCCTCTCCGGCGGCGAGAAACGCCGCGTGGCGCTGTGCAAGCTGCTGCTGGAAGCGCCCGACATGCTGCTGCTCGACGAGCCGACCAACCATCTGGACGCCGAGACGATCGCCTGGCTGCAACAGCACCTGATCGACTACAAGGGCACCATCCTGATCGTCACCCACGACCGCTACTTCCTCGATGACATCACCGGCTGGATCCTCGAACTGGACCGCGGCCGCGGCATTCCCTACGAGGGCAACTACTCCAGCTGGCTGGAGCAGAAGGCCAAGCGGCTGGAGCAGGAAGCCCGCGAGGACAAATCCAAGCAGAAGACGCTGGAGCGCGAGCTGGAATGGATGCGCGCCTCGCCCAAGGCCCGCCAGGCCAAGTCCAAGGCCCGGATCAACGCCTACAACGAACTGGCCAACCAGTCCGAGCGCGAGAAGCTTTCGCGCGCGCAGATCATCATCCCCAACGGGCCGCGCCTCGGCTCCAAGGTGATCGAGGTCGAGGGGCTGAAGAAGGCCATGGGCGACAAGCTGCTGATCGAGAACCTCAGCTTCTCGCTGCCGCCGGGCGGCATCGTCGGCGTGATCGGCCCCAACGGCGCCGGCAAGACCACCCTCTTCCGCATGCTCACCGGCCAGGAACAGCCCGACGAGGGCAGCATCACCTACGGCGACACGGTGCAGCTCTCCTACGTGGACCAGACCCGCGACGAGCTGGACGATGACGCCACCGTATGGGAGGCCATCGCCGACGGGCTGGACGTGATCCAGCTGGGCGACGCCGAAGTGAACGCCCGAGCCTATTGCTCGGCCTTCAACTTCAAGGGCTCGACCCAGCAGAAGAAGGTCTCGCTGCTCTCGGGCGGGGAGCGCAACCGCGTGCACATGGCGCGCCTGCTGCGCTCCGGCGGCAACGTGCTGCTGCTCGACGAACCGACCAACGATCTGGACGTCGAGACCCTGCGGGCACTGGAAGACGCGCTGGTGGATTTCGCCGGATGCGCCGTGGTCATCTCGCACGACCGCTTCTTCCTCGACCGGATCTGCACCCACATCCTCGCCTTCGAAGGCGATGCCCACGTGGAGTGGTTCGAAGGCAACTTCGAAGATTACGAGGAAGACAAGAAGCGCCGGCTTGGCCCGGATGCGCTGGAGCCCAAGCGGCTCAAGCACAAGAAGTTCACGCGCTGACGGACTGAAAAGGCGGGCCAAGGCCCGCCTTTTTCATGTTTCGGAGCGGCTGGATCAGCGCAGTGCAGTGGCATCGCCGGGCGAGCCTTCCCCCGGATCGCTGCCGCCGGGGCCACCGGGGCCGGAGGGCGCGCCGTTCTGGCTGTCCACCGGGCCGACGCCGATGCCGAAGTTGAAGCTCGACCAATCGGTGTTCAGCATTCCGATATCGGCGCCGATGAAGAAATCGTCGTCGATGTAGGCCACGCCGACGTTGGGCCGGAGTTGCTGGGCGGAAAACAGGTAGTCCAGCCCGATGGTCGCGGCGGCTTCGCCGGATTCATCGTTGGAGAAGGCCTTCACGCCGATGGCCACGCCCTCACCGAACACCCATGACAGGTTGATGGAGGCCGTCGGATCGGCCAGCGCGATGCCCGGAGAGATCAGGGCGGCGGCAGCGGTGCTGCACAGCAGCCGCTTGGGAAATTCCAGTGCCATAATGGTCCTCGTCAGAAATTCAAAAGAAATTATGGCCCGCACCCTAGCATGAAATTTACCTTACGGTAAGGAATTTGCCCCCTCGGCCTTCTTCGCCGGTTTGCGCGCCCCGCTTCCCGCCTTGCGCCTCCACGGCTTCGGATGTTCAACTGCGGTGAGAACAAGGGGGGCCACGCCATGGCCGGCATGGGATCGGAGACGGAGATCGAGGAAGGGGCGCTGTTTGCGACGCAGCTGTTTTCCCGGCAACTGCCTGCCTCCGAAAGCGCCGCCCTGAACGCCGCGCTTCTGTTCGCCATCAAGGATCTGTTCGAGGCCGACCGCACGGGGATCGAACGCTCCAACCTGCGCGCGCTCGGCGGCTGGCACAGCCAGCTGGGCCTGCACCGGCAGCCCGCCTTTGCTCCGCTCGTGACCCATATCGACGCTTTCGCGGCCGAGATCTCCCGGCGCAACGGCTACAGCACGCGCCATCGCCTCGCCATCACCGGCATGTGGGCCATCGTCAACGCGCCCGGCAGCTACAACCAGACCCATGTCCACCCCGGCAGCCACTGGAGCGGCGCCTATTACGTGCAGGCGCCCGAGGGCAGCGGGGACATCACCTTCACCGACCCGCGCACCGAGGCGATGATGCAGCCCCTGCTGCACGAAGGCCCGCGCCCGGAAGCGCTGAGGCATCACGTGAGCGTCCCCCCGGTCGCAGGCCGGATGCTGATGTTTCCAAGCTGGCTGCAGCACGGCGTGAAGCCCAACCTGAGCCGCGCCCGGGGCGGCGCGGCGGAGCGCGTGGTGACCAGCTTCAACCTGAGCCAGCAGCCGCTTTCCGGGCCGCCCGCCGCCTGATGCCCGCCTCCCTTCGCTGCGCTGCGCATTGACAGCGGCAGGTACGATACCTCAACATTCCGCCATAACCTGTTGTTTGTATGAGTATCCAAAGATGCAGAGACGCAAATTCATTTCCGCCGCCCTGGCCGGATCGGCCACCCTTGCAACGGCGCTGGCCGCGCCCGCACGGGCACAGGGCACCGCGGCGAAGACGCCTTTCGAACTGCCCGAGCAGTTCAAGCCCCAATACGTGAAGATCAAGAAGGAATATGCCCCGGGGCAGATCCTGATCGTGCCGCAGACCCATTTCCTCTACCACGTCGTGGAGCCGGGCAAGGCGGTGCGCTACGGGGTGGGCGTCGGCCGGGCCGGGCTGGCCTTCCACGGCACCGCCACCATCGACGTGAAGAAGGAATGGCCAACCTGGCGGCCGACGCAGGAGATGATCGAGCGCGAGCCGCGCACCTATGCGAGGTTTGCCGACAGCGACTACGTCCAGCCCGGCGGCCCCGGCAACCCGCTGGGCGCACGCGCGCTCTACCTGTTCCAGAACGGTGTGAACACCTACTACGCGATCCACGGCACCACCCAGCCAAGCTCGATCGGCCGCTCGGTCTCCAACGGCTGCATCCGGATGCTCAATTCGCACGTGATCCACCTCTATGACCGCGTGCCGGTGGGCACCACCGTCACCGTGCTCTGACGCGCCCGCCGCCGCTGCGCGCGCCACGCCATCCGCGCCCGCCAAACCAGATCCCGTGCAAAGCCAGTTCCCGAGAAAAGAAAACGGGGGAGCTGATTGCGCAGCTCCCCCAGACCCGGGGCCGGCAGAGGTTTCGCCGGCCATGCATTTCCCGCAAGCGCGGGCTGGCAAAGACGCTGTCTGCCCGTGAGGGCCTTCAACGGAGCCGTCCCCTTCCGCCGCTATTGAATGCGGCTTCCCCTGGTGGAATTGGCGCGGGCTCTTGCCTTGCATGTTCGTGTGGCGCGCCGCTTCTATCATCCCCAGGCAACGCTGCCATCACACTGGTCTCGCCTTCGGCGAGCTTGGCTTTCCATGCAATCTCGCCGAAGCATATGTGCTATCGGGCGAACGGATAGGCTTTCCTATGCTTTCGGATAGGAGGGGCATCGGGATACCGCCCGCCCCGCTGGGGAATTGACACCCCAGCGCGGGCTTGTTCAACTCGCCGCAAGCACAGCAAAAGCACAAGAAGAGAGCAGCCCCCATGATCCGTTCCGGCCGCGCCGCCCTGCTGGCAAGACGCCTGATTGCCACGATTGCCCTGTCCGTGCTCGCCCTGCCCCGCGCCGCTTCCGCCGACGTGGCGCAGGACATCGGCGAGCTCACCGCCGCGCTGCAGGACGGGCGCACGGTGCAGGTCCGCGGGCTGCCGATCGTTTCCGGGGCCTTCCTCGCCCGGTTCTACGGAGCGCGCGGCAACGCACCCGCCTGGCTCGGGGAAGAAGACGCCCGCGCCCTGCTGAACGCCCTCGGCGGCGGGTTGGCGCAGGGCTTCCGCCCGGCGGATTTCCACCTGCCCGCGCTCCTGTCGCTCTACGAGGCGGCGCGTGCGGGCTCGGATGCCGACAAGGCCGCCTTCGAGATCGCCGCCAGCGATGCGGCCGCCCGGCTGATCCACCACATGGTGTTCGGAAAGGTCGATGCGGAGACGCTGGACAGCGGCTGGAACTTCAACCGTCCGGTGATCGAAGCCGATCCGGCCGAGGTGTTGAACGCAGCCCTCGCCGGGCCGGGGTTCGGCGCCCTGATGGAGCGGCTGGCCATCCGCAACCCGCAGTATACGCAGCTCGTCGAGGCGCTCGCGCGCTACCGCGATCTCGAAGCCGCCGGGGGCTGGCCCAGCGTGCCGGCGGAGACCGTCCTGAAACCCGGCGAGATCGACCCCCGCGTGCCGCTGCTGCGCCGCCGCCTCGCCATCGAAGGCGATTACTTCGGCCCGCAGGACGAAAGCCTCACCTATGACGCGGGCCTGCAGGCGGCGGTGATGGAGTTCCAGCGGCGCAACGGGCTGGATGCCGACGGCGTGCTCGGCCCCAAGACGTTCACCGCGCTCAACCGCACCGCCTCCGAACGGGTGGACCAGATCCGGCTGAGCCTGGAACGGATGCGCTGGCTCGCCCGCACCGCCGCGCCCGACGCGGTGCTGGTGAACATCGCCGGCGCCCGCACCTACCTGATCCGCGACGGCAAGACCGTCTGGACGACCCGCTCCATCACCGGCAGCGCCTACCGCAAGACGCCGGTGTTCCAGGACAGGATCAGCTACATGGAGTTCAACCCCACCTGGACGGTGCCGGCCTCCATCTTCCGGAAGGACAAGCTGGAGAAGATCCGCGCCGACGTGGGCTACCTCGCACGCAACAACTACATCGTGCGCAACAGCGAGGGCGCCACGATCGACCCCTACTCGGTGGACTGGTCCGGCACGCCAGCGGTGACGCTGGTGCAGCAGCCCGGCGACGACAACGCCCTTGGCAGGGTGAAATTCATGTTCCCCAACAAATATGCCGTCTACCTGCACGACACCAACGACAAGAGCCTCTTCGACCGCGCCGAGCGCAATCTTTCCTCTGGCTGCGTGCGCCTCGAAGAGCCTTTCGAGTTCGCCATGCTGCTGATGGAGGGCGCGCCGGACTGGAGCGCGGAAAAGATGCAGGCCATCCTGGCCAGCGGCAGGACGACCCGCGTGGACCTGCCCGAGCCGATGCCGGTGATGCTGACCTACTGGACGGCATGGATGGAGAACGGGAAGATGCAGTTCCGCGAAGACATCTACGGCCGAGACGCGGCGGTTCTGGCCGCGCTGAACGCCGGTTACGGCAGTTGAAGCGGATATGGCGGGCACCATGAGGACGAGGTGACGTTCGGCATCCAAAGCCCGTTCTTGGAATTAACAACTCGTTGTTGTGCCGCGACAATTTCTTGAGCGCGGGATGCCCTGCCGCGTCTCCGCACATCCGCCTTCCGACGCTCCCAAACCCTTCGTTTTCTTCGATATTCTCAAGAAAACAGCCGCTCATCCCTGAGCGGCTAGAACGGCTTTGATCTTGGGGGCGCTGCAGATCTATGTCTGTTCGTGAAAGGCTCCAGCCACATCCTTGGCTTTTACCAAGCTCCGGCCTTCGCAGACCACCGCGCCGTCGGGGGTCGTACATTTGGCCCAGAGATCCACCAGCTGTTTTTCGGGGCGGAGATTGGTAATCGAGACTTCCGCCGTCAGGACCGTGTCCAGTGGTGCCGCAGCGTGGAACTTCAGGACTTGTTTCAGATAGTTGGTGCCTGACCCCGGAAGTTCGACGCCAAGCAGGTAGGAAAACAAAGCAGCGAGCAGCGGCTCCGGGACGCCTTCGGCTTCGTAACCCGCCAGAGACGAGAAGGCGCGTATGTCTTCTTCGGTGTAGCGCCGGGCGATTTGAGCGGATTGTCCAACTTTCAGCATCGGATTTCGGCCTCCCCGATCAAGCATTCCGCGCCGTCGGCAACCCGCACGGCACGCATCTTCAGGCGCCCGTGCGCCTCCTGCTTGACGGACAGATCCAGCGCTTCGCCGGCAAATGCCGGATTTGGAAACATGAGACTCTGTGAAGACGTGGTGAGGGATGGGTCGTGTTTCTTCAGCATGCCCCAGAGTTTGGCGTAGAGCAGCATGCCGTGAGACACCGTCCGGCCGAACGTCGTGTTGGCGCAGAAGTCCGGGTCCACGTGGATCGCGTTGTCATCACCGGAAACGCGCGCAAAGGCGTCGAAGTCATCCTGCGTCGGCATCCAGCGCTCCTGAAGGTCAATCATGACAGAAGGCCTCGACCAGGTCGGGCTTGCGAATCTTGCCGGCCGCGGTGCGTGGAAAATCCGCGACAACTCTTACATATGCGGGAGCTTTGTAGCCGGCCATACGTTCGCGGCACCATGAACGCAGATCTTCGGCATCAAGCGTTCGTTCCGGTCGCAACAGAATGAACGCGGCGCCGACCTCTCCCCATCTGTCGTCGGGCACACCGATCACGGCAGCTTCGAGAACGGCGGGATGGGAATGCAAAACCCTTTCCACTTCAGCCGGATAGACGTTTTCACCGCCCGAGATGTACATGTCCTTGATGCGGTCGACGATGTAGTAGTACCCGTCCTTGTCGCGGCGCGCGACGTCTCCGGTTCTTAGCCACCCGTCTTCGGTGAAGGTGCTTGCCGTGGCATCCGGGTTGCCGAAATAGCCCGGCGTCACACCGGGGCCTTTGATGTGCAACTCGCCAACTCCCTCCTCGCCATCGGGCACTCCGCTCAATCGAACTTGCGTCAGAATCTGCGGCTTGCCGACGGAACCGATCTTCTGCTCGGCATGGGCCGGGTCCATCAGAAAGACAGTCGGGCCGGTTTCGGTCATGCCCATGCCGTTCAGAACTTTCACACCGCGATCTGCAAAGAAGCGGATCAGTGGTTCCGATAGGGGGGCGCCGCCACAGCCGCAACGGATGCCGTGCCAGTCGAGTTCATCGATCCAGGGAGCAAGCGACAACGCCTGGTACACCGCTGGCACGGCGAAGAACTGGTTGATCTGACCCGACGCGATCAGGTCGCGTATGGCGTCCAAATCGAACTTTGGAAAGATCGTCGATGAACCGCCGGACAAGAAGATGGGCAGCGTGTACAGGTTGATCCCCGCCGTGTGGAACAAAGGCAGGAAACACGCGGAGCGGTCGGTCGATGCGATGTCGATGGCTTGCCCGATGTTTATGGTGTTTGCCCATGCCATACCTGCGGTTTGGATGACGGACTTGGGCAATCCCGTCGTCCCGGACGTGAAGAGCAGATACCAGGGCCGATCAGAAGGGATCGGGGCCGCCAACTTGGGGCCCCCTCGCGCGATCCATGCCGCAAGATCGTCTTCAATCGTCAGGAGCGGTACGTTGACCCCTTTTGCCGTTTCGGCCGCAACCTCTTGGAATCCGGCGTCCGCAAGCAGGATCGAGACGCCAACCTGCTGCAGGGTTTCGACAAGCTCCGGCGCGGGCTGACGCCAGTTCAGGGGGCAGAGAATGATGCCTGTCTTTTGGCAGGCAAAGAGGGTGATGAAGAACTCGGCGGAATTCTGGCACAGGATGGCAACTCGGTCGCCCTCGGAAAGACCGAGGCCAGAAAGACCGGCCGCAACAGCATTGGCCGCATCGTTGATCTGGCCAAAGCTCCAATCGCGCGCCGACGAGGTGTCATGAAACGCTAGGCCATTGGGAGAAAGCTCCGCCCTTTTCGCGGCCATGTCAGGGATCTGGTCAAACATCTCTTTCATCCCTTGGCTGAAGAAATTCCTGCATCCTGGTCAGAGTTTCCGGGCGTCCGATCAGGGCTTTGAAAGACTCGGTCTCAGCCTCAAGCCGTGTTTTGACGACCGCCCGGCGCCTGTCGTCCCAGAACAGGGATTTCGTTGCCAGCGCGGTGCCGGTTTCGATCTGGGCCAGAAGCTTCGCGGCACGCGCTTCGGGATTTGGATCAACCGCCTGAACAAGCCCAAGGCTTTCAAGCCGCTCTGCGCCCTGCCGATGGTTGGCCATTATCCAACCCTTTGCGTTCGCGCCGCCGATCAACTCCGGGAGAAGGGCAGTCCATCCGCCATCCGGTGCAAAACCCACCACCCCATAGTAGGGCTGAACAAAGGCATCTGGCGCTGCAACCACAAGATCGGAGGCAAACACGATCCCGGCTGACCCGCCCGTTGCCGCACCGCGCACGGCCGAGGCCAGAACGACCGGCATCTCGACCATGCGCAAAACCAGCGCCTGCAGTGCGGATACGACCTTTGCAGCATAGCTTTCACCTTGCCCAGCCCGTGCCGCCTCGGCAAACCGCCCGACATCCCCACCGGTCGAGAAATTGGGCCCGCCCGTGATCAGTGCTTTTGCCACATCCGATTGCGCCAGCGCATCGCATGCACGGTGCAGTTCGTCCAGGATGCCGGGCTCCAGAGCATTCGCGCGGGGCGCTTGCAGGCGGATCACACAGCAGGGCTCGGAGTTTGGCAGGTCTTCCATATGCCAGGCCACCAACCTGCTCATGGGGCCAAACCGTTGCAGATCAACTTGTGCGCCTCGGCAACGACGCGGTCGATTTCGACGTTGTCGTCCCAGAGCACGTAGCGCTCGCCCAATGCCTTCGCAATTCCCATCAGGGCCCAGGCTCTGACCTCGGCGTCGCCTTGAGAAATCTCGCCCTTCAGCGCGGCTTGCTCCAACTGATCGGCGTAGGCCTTTCCAAACTCCGTGTAGTAGGTGCGGTAGGCTTCGGGATCAACGAACCGTGCCTCTTCGACAATGCGGTATTGCAACGGCCGGTCACGGACCACGCGCAAATAGGCCTCTAGCCCGGCACGCTCGGCTTCCAACCGGTTTGGAGCGCCCGCGATCTGCTCGGTCGCCTGGGTTCTCGTGGCACGGCCCATGTCCTCGACCAGTTCGCGAAACAGTGCTTCCTTGCTGGGAAAATAGATGTAGAACGTGCCGAGTGCCGTGTCCGCGGCACGTGTGATGTCGGCGATGGAAGCGGCTGCAAACCCCTTTTCACCGATCACCTGCTCGGCAGCCGCAAGGAGCTTTGCACGGCGCTCGACCCCGCGTTTGGTTTTTGGTCGGGGCGCAGAGGATCTCGTCATTGCGTTGGTGTCCTCCTGCTCTCAGCGTTGGTGCTTTCCAGTGTCGTGACAAACCGCCGGATGGCATCGCAAAAGGCTTCTGGCTCTTCGAGATGCGGAGAATGCCCGGAGTTCCGGAAAATCTGCACCTCGGCCATGGGTGAATGCCGCTCGATCCAATAGGCCACGTCCGGATCATACAGCCTGCTCTTCGCCCCCGCGCAGACCAGGTACGGAATATCGATCGCGGCGATGCTCTGCCGCGCATCCATTGCAACAAGTTCGTCCCAGATCGGGCGCAGCGCTGCGGGGTCCTGCCTCAACAGTAGCGCTCTCATCTTGGCCTCATTCGCCTCCTCGGCAGCGTTGGGCGCGTACATGTTGTGCAGAATGTTGTCGACCATGCCGCGCCATTGAAACTCGATCTTCGAGGACGTGGACAGAACGGCCTCGGTATTCTGGCCACCCAATCCAAACGCCCACTGATCGTCAGGCAGCAATCGCGGGCTCATGTCGATGGTAACCAGCCCGCTCAGGTTCCGGCTGCCTTCCTGCAGGAGATACTGCCAGGCAATGGCGGCCCCCATGGACCAGCCGACCAGAACGGGATGATCCATCTGGTTGACGATACCGCTCACAACCTCGACACAACGTGCAAGGCTCGGTTCATCCAATTCCCGGGAGCCATGCCCCGGCAAATCGGGTGCATGACAGTCGAACCCCGGCCCGAGCAGTGTTTTCACCCCATCAAAAACCGCGCCACTCATGGCCCAACCGTGCAAGAAAACAAGCGGAACGCTCATGTGGACTGCTGCCCGCGCAGGCGACCGACGATGCCGGTCGGGAAGAAATAGACGCTGAGAACAAACAGGATGCCCAGCCACATCAGCCAACGGTCGGGATCCAGAAGATCCGGGATCAACGGCAAACCTTCCGTGGCATGAGACGCGGCGCCCATGAGATTTTGCAGATAGGTTTGAGCAAGTACAAAGAGCACCGTCCCCAGCACCGCTCCATACATCGTCCCCATGCCGCCGATGACGACCATCAGGAGAATGTCGAGCATGATCTCAAAGCTGAGCGTCGTGTCCGGTCCGACATACCGCAGCCAGATTGCAAACAGGCTTCCGGCAAGCGCAGCGGTGGCCGCCGACATGCAGGTTGCGGCAGTGCGATACCATACGACCCTGTAGCCGATTGCCTCGGCTCGAAAGTCGTTCTCGCGGATGGCTTGCAGGACACGGCCAAACGGAGAATTCACGATGCGCAGCAGGAGCAGGAACAGCACCAGCGAGCTGAAGAAGATAAGGTAGTAGTTCAGGGTTTTCCCGGTGAACTTGACGCCCATCACCTCGCCCATCCTGTTGGCGGAGGTCAGAACGCGCGGGATCTTGTAGGTCAGCCCGTCCTCACCACCGGTGATGTCGGAAAACTGTGACACGAGAACCGCGACCGCAGAGGCAACGGCAAGCGTGATCATCGCAAAGAATATCGCCCGCACTCTGAGGCTGAACAGACCGATCAGCAGCGCCAGGACGATCGCCGCCAAAGCGCCCAGCACCGAGCCCACCAGCAGAGCATCAAACCCGCGCCCCATATGTGTGGACGCAAGCGCGACACCATAGGCCCCCATGCCGAAAAACATCGTATGGGCAAAACTCACGATCCCGGTGTAGCCAAGCAGCAGGTCATAGCCTGCAACCAGCACGATGAAGATGCAGATCCGGGCAGCGGTGTCCAAGGCACGGACGCCTTCAAAAATGAACGGCGCTCCGGCCAGGCATATCAGGATCAGCAGCAGCAGCGCCGTCAGAACGGGAGAACGGGGCGTGTCGCCGGATATCAGACGTACGATCATTTCACTTGGCCTTCACGACAGGCAGCATGCCTTGTGGCCGCCACATCAGGATTGCGGTCATCAGCGCGATGTTGGACACAAGCGCCAGTTTGGGTTCAAGGAATGCCACGTAGTTCTGCAAGAGCCCGACCAGGAGCGCCCCGATGAAAGCGCCCTCGACCGAGCCGAGCCCCCCGATGATTGCCACGATGAAAACAAGGACCATCATCCGTTCGCCCATGCCCGCCGTGATCACTTCCTGATACAGGCCCCACATCACGCCGCCCAAACCGGCAAGCGCTGAGCCGGCGACAAAAACACCGATGAAGACCACGCGCAGCCGGTATCCCAGCGCTTCGACCATCGGGCCGTTTTCGACCCCTGCCCGGACGATCAACCCGATCTTGGTGCGGCGCAGGATCATGCGCATGGCAATGAACAGAACAGCTCCGATCCCCACGGCGAGAAGGCGGTATTTTTCCATCGCGGCGCCTGCGAATGTAATCGCGCCTTTCAGCATCTCGGGGCGGTTGATGAAGATCTCGTCCGGCCCCCAGATCACATGGATCAGCTGTTCGATCACGATCAGGCCGCCAACGGTGACAAGGATCTGCTTGAGGTGCGCGCCGTAGACGGGTTTGACGATCACTCTTTCGAACACCCAGCCCAAGGCACCGGTCACGGTCATGGCAGCCGCGACGGCAAGAAAAACCGCCGACATGTTGAGCAGCAGTGAGGTCGCGCCGGTCCAGTCGCCAAGCGCAATCAGGACCGAGATTCCGATGAAGGCCCCGACGGAGACGAATGCACCGTGGCCAAAGTTGATGACATCCATCAGGCCGAACACCAGCGTAAGCCCCGACGCCATGATGAAGATCATCATGCCCATGGCGAGGCCCGACACCGTCAAGGTCAGCCAGGATGAAGGAGCGCCGATCGCGAAGAACCCAAGCACGACGAGGATCGGAATCAACAGAAAGGGCATCGCCTTGCCCAGACGCTCGCCCAGCGACACGTCCGCGAAGGTTGGTCTGTGATCGGGAGCGGCGGTCATCAGTGCGCCTCCATGCTCAAACCCATCAGGTTTTCCTGAAGGTCTTTGTTGCTTGCAAGTTCCGCCATGGCCCCTGTCCAGATTACGCGCCCGTCATCCATGACGACCGCGCTGTCTCCCAGGGCTTTGGCGACTAAAAAATTCTGTTCCACCAGAAGGATCGAACGGCCCTGTGCCTTCAGCTCGCGCAGGGCGTTTGCCATGGTCGCAATGATGGCTGGCGCCAGCCCCTTGGTGGGCTCATCGATCAGATACAGTTCGCGGTCTTCGGCCATGGCACGGGCAATGGAGAGCATCTGCTTTTGCCCCCCCGACAGGTTTCCCGCTTCGCTGTTCCAGAAAGTCCCCAGCGCCGGAAAAGCGGCCAGCAGCCACTCTTTCCGTTGCGGGTCGAGCGGGCCGGAAGTGGCACCCAGTACCATGTTTTCTTCGACGGTCAGATCGCTGAAGATGCCCATGTCCTCGGGCACGAAGCCGATGCCGGCGCGGGCGCGAGCGGAAACCGGCAGGCGCTTCAGGTCCTGACCGTCATAGAGTATCTCGCCCGATTTCGCGGTCCATTGCCCCATGATCGTCTTCAGCGTGGTGGTCTTGCCGACGCCGTTGCGGCCGAGAAGCATCGTCACCTCGCCACGGGGCACCTCAAAGTCGACACCCTGCAAGATGTGGTACTGCGCGATGTCGGTATGGACGGCTTTCAGTGTCAGGATCGGGTCAGACATGATCCAGTTCCTTACCCATGTAAGCCTCCTGCACCACGGAAGAGGCCATGACTTCGGCGGGTGGGCCGTCGGCGGCCAGGGCGCCATTGTGCAAAACGATAATGCGGTCGGCCAGGGTTCGGATCACGTCGAGCTTGTGCTCGACAAGCAGCACGGTTCTGCTGGTATTGGCCTTGATCTCCGCAATCAGGTCCAGGATCACAGGCGCCTCGTCCACGCTCATGCCTGCGGTCGGTTCGTCGAACATGTATACCAGCGGATCGAGGCCGATAAGCATGGCAACCTCCAGCTTCCTCTGATCGCCATGCGACAGTTCGGACACCAGTTGGTCTTTCTGCGTATCGAGGCGCACCCGCTCCAGAATGCCGCTGGCTTCCGCCGTCAGTTCGCTGTGGCTGTCCGCCATCGAAAACAGCCCGAAGCCTTGGTGCTTGCGCGATTGGATCACCAGCCGAAGGTTTTCAAGAACCGAAAGGCCGGGAAAGAGGTTGGTCAGCTGAAAGGCGCGCCCCAGGCCTCGCCGGCAGCGCTCGGCGACACCGAGGCGGGTGATGTCCTGTCCGTTCAGGATCACTTTTCCTGCGGTCGCCGCAATCTGACCCGAGATCAGGTTGAAGTATGTCGTCTTTCCTGCGCCGTTGGGCCCGACGATTGCCGTCAGCTCTCCGGCCGGAAATCGGCAGGTCACCGCATCTACGGCCACATGCCCACCAAACCGCACGGTGAGTGCGTCAGTTTCCAAGAGTATCTGGGTCATTGGATGAAGTCCTGATGCCCCGGGGCGGCAAGAAGCCAACCGCCCCGGTTTCATGCGACCGACTGAGGTCGCGGATCATTGATTGCGAATGGGAATGTCCATCTCGTCCATGCCGATCTCACGGACCAGAACCGGCACACCATAGTCCTTGCCGTCCTGAATTTCGGTGCGGAAATGGTACATGGATTGCATTGCCTGATGATCTTCCGGGCGGAACATCATCGTGCCTTTGGGGGTTTCCCAAGTGAGCCCCTCCATCGCCGCAATCAACGCTTCGGTGTCTTCCGCGCCCCCGGCCTTCTTGATCGCTTCAACGATTGCGATACCAGCCGCCATGCCACCGGCCGTAAAGAAATCCGGCGGGCTGTCGAAACGCTCGAAATGCGTTTTCACAAGCCAGTCATTCACCGGATTTTTCGGGATCTCGTAGTAGTAGTAGGTAGCGCCTTCCATTCCGGGCAGTTCCTTGTAGGCCTTGAGCGCTGCAAGGATGTTTCCTCCCGTGGCGATCTCGATACCAAACCGGCCGGGCTCCATCGCGTTGATCTTGCTCATCGGATTGCCACCACCAGCCCAGATGATGAACAACTTCTTCTCTCCTTCGACATCAGCCAGCGCATTGAAGATGCGTTCTGCGGCAGCGGTGAAATCCGTTGTGTCAGTCGGCACGTATTCCTCATGTGCCAGCGTCGCACCCGTGCCTTCCAAGGCCTCCTTGAAAGCCGCTACGCCATCGCGACCAAACGCGTAATCCTGCGCCAAGGTTGCAACCGTCACGTTCTCGCCGCCCAGAGCAACAGCGTTCGCAATCGCATCCTGAGAGGAGTTGCGGCCGGTGCGGAAGATGTATCGGTTCCAGTTTTCTCCGGTGATCGAATCCGCCACCGCGGGCTCCACGATCAACACGCGCTCGTATTCCTCGGCAACGGGCAGCATCGCCAGGGCAACACCGGAGCTGACCGGGCCAACTGCAATGTGGGCGTCATCGTCGCCGTAAGCCTCTTCCAGTTGCGCGCGGCCAATGTCCGGCTTCAACTGCGTGTCTTTCTCGATGATGACGATCTTCTCCCCATCGATCTCCATCGTGCCATCCGTGGCGTATTCCAACCCCAGCTTCAGACCATTGTGGGACTGGGCTGCATAGGCCTCAAAAGGCCCGGTTTTGCCGTAGACATGGGCAATTCTTATTTCCGCAATCGCCGTTGACGAAATTAACGCGCCGACAGCGGTTAGTGCAAGCATGCGCAACATAAAGGCTCCTCCCGTTTTTCTCCGAAAAAAATGAAACATGAATCATCATTCATGTAAAGAAGTTAGTTCACGGAGGGGCCAGCAGGTTGCGCAGAACTCGTTGGAACCGCTTCGAAAGGCAACACGTCCCCTCATGGGGAACCGCCCAGTCCGACGCAGCACGGCTTGCTGTGAACCAGAACGATCGAAGGCTCCGCGGAGCGGATGGCCATCAGCCTGGCCCCGTCACGCCTTGATGCCGCCAGGCGCTGCCGACGGAGGCCGCGCGGGAAGGTCTTCAGACGCCGCTCGGCTCATGCAACGGCGGCGGGTCGTCTTGGAACCTCAGCCATTCAAAATCGCCTGCTGTCGCAAAAACGGACTTTGGATGTCGAACGTCAAGAAGGGGGTTTTGGCGATCCCTGAAGGACTCGAACCCTCAACCTGCTGATTAGAAGTCAGCTGCTCTATCCAGTTGAGCTAAGGGACCGCACGCCTTGCCCTTTTGCGAAACGGCCGCGGGCTTGGCAAGGGGATTTCTGGGGCAAAGCGGCGGTTTTGCGCCCGTCCGCGCGGGGAAAGATCAGAACAGGCCGGCGGTGCGGGCGATCATCGCCGCATGGGTGCGGTTGCGCGCGTCGAGCTTTCGGCACAGCGTCTTCATGTGCAGCTTCACGGTGACTTCCTGAAGCTCCAGCTCCAGCGCGATCTCCTTGTTCGAGAGCCCCCGGCAGCCCCCCCCGAGCACCTCCATTTCGCGCTCCGTAAGGCTGCGCGCCATCTCGGGCAGATCCTCCACCCCGCCCGGCTCCGCCGTCATGAAATCCACCGGGGCGTATTTCTCGCCCGAGGCCATGAAGCGCGCCGCGTTCATCAGGGATTTCGCCGTCATCGTCTTGGGCAGGAATCCGGCCGCTCCCGCATCGAGCGCGGCCTGCGCCACGGCCCGGCTGGCGACGCCGCTCATCAGCGCCACGGGCGTGCCCCGGCCGGCGGCCAGCGCCCGCGCGAGCCCGTCCAGCCCGTCCATGCCCGGCATGTTGAAATCCAGCAGCACCAGATCGAATTCGCCCTCGGCGTCCAACACCGTGAGGGCGCCGTCCAGATCCCCCGCGGTAGCCACCTCGACGCCCGGCTCGGAGGTGAGCAGCATGCGCATCATGTCCAGCACGAGGTCGTGATCATCCGCAACGAGGATCTTCAATACGATTCTCCAAATGAGGCCAAAGGCACTGGCCCCATAAAACCCCATTCACAGCCATCCGGCCAGACGTGAGGCGCAGGAAATCCTATACATTCGGATAGGGCTCTACACTCTTGCCTCGGCGAGCCGAGTCGGGGAATGGATTAAGCATCGGGCGACGCTTTGATCGAGAAGGAGGTTCGCAGAGATGATGTCGGCTTTGCAGAAAACGGGTTTGCGCACGCATGTGCTGGGCGGCGTGGTTGCCGTCATGGCCGCGGCTTCCGCCTGGGCGGGGGAACTCCCTGAACCGGGCGGGGAAGTCATCCTCACGGTGTCGGGCGCGATCGGCACGACCAACGCCGAGGGCGCCGCGCGCTTCGATCTCGCCATGCTCATGGAGATGGAAAAGCAGGAATTCACCACCACCACGATCTGGACAGACACCGCCGACACTTACACCGGCGTGGCGCTCAAGACGCTGCTCGACGAACTCGATGCACAGGGCACCACCATCAAGGCCAGCGCGATCAACGACTACACGATCGAGATCCCGGTGGACTCCCTGACCGACTCCTACCCCATCGTCGCCTACCACCGGAACGGCGAGGAAATGCCGGTCCGCAACAAGGGGCCGCTGTGGGTGATCTACCCCTACGACAGCAGCAAGGAACTGCAGAGCGAGGTGATCTATTCGCGCAGCATCTGGCAGCTTGACCGCCTCGAAGTGACAAACTAGGGGAAACGCCCGACACAACCAAAGAGGGCGGAAACATGGGCGAAGCGGCGGGACCTTTGACACGGTGGCAGGGGGCCCGATACGCCCTTCTAACGCTGTTTCTGCTGGCCGGGATCGGCCTCCTTGCCTTTCTCGGCTATGAAACGCGCGTGCAGCTCGACAGGCTCGAGCGCGCGCCCAACGAGAACGCGCAATACATCTACGCCCAGCTCGAGGTCGAGCACCTGCGGCTGCTCGAAGCGCTCGCGAAGGCCGCCCGTTCGCCCTACCCCGATCTCGACGACGTCCGCACGCGGTTCGACATCCTCTTCTCCCGCGCCGACATCGTGGGAATCCGGCGCCAGAGCCTGGAGCCCGAGCTCGGCGATCCGCTGGAGCAGGGCGTGCAGGAGATGCTCGCCTTCCTCAACGGTCTTCTGCCCCTGATCGACAGCCCCGACGCGGTGCTGGCCGGCGCGCTGAACCGGCTGCGCGACGAGGTGCAGGCCGCCTACCCCGAGACCCGTGACCTGGCGCAGAAGGCGCTCATCATCTTCGCGGAGGCCGCCGAGGAGCGGCGCGAGGAAGTACGCCGCCTCGTGCTGCTGACGAGCACGCTGGCCGTTGTTCTGGTGCTTGCGCTTGCGCTCATCGTCGTCGTGCTGCTGCGCGTCTACCAGCGCGCCGCCGCGCTCGCGCGGGACAACGCGCAGGCCCGCGAGAGGCTCCAGGCCACCGTGGGCGCCTCGCAGGATGCCGTTCTGGTGATGGATACCGATTTCGCCCTCATGGAGGTGGCCGGCGGCGCGGAGCGCATTTTCGGCGAGGACGTGGCGGCGCGGCTCGGCGAGCCCATGCCCGAGGCGCTGCTGCCCGAAGATCAGGCCGCCACCTTCCGCGAAACGCTGAAGGCCCGCAGCGAGGGCCGCGCCGGCCCCGGCGGGCTGGTGGAGCTGACCGCCCGGCGCACCGACGGCAGCCTGTTCCCGGCGGAGGCCACGCTGGCGGCGGCCACCGGCCCGCGCGGCCAGTTCTTCGTGTGCTTCCTGCGCGACATCTCCGAGCGCCGCCGCGCCGAGGACGCCCGCAAGGAAGCGCTGGACCGCGCGGTGAAGGCCGAGAAGGCGAAATCCGAATTCATCGCGGTGATGAGCCACGAGATGCGCACGCCGCTCAACGGGCTGATGGCGGCGCTGGAGATCCTCGACGAGCCGCGCCTCACCCCGAAACAGAAGCGCTACATCGGCGTGGCGCGCACCACCAGCCAGCAGCTCCTCGCCCATGTGAACGACGTGCTCCAGATCTCGAAGCTGGAGAGCGGCACCTTCACCCCCGCCCGCGAGACCTTCAGCCCGGCGCAGTTCCTGCAGGCGGTCGCGGCGGCCAACGAGCCGCTCGTTGAAGCCAGCGGCAACCGGCTCGTCCTCGCCACGCCGACCCCGCCCGAAGGCCCCGTCACCGGAGATCGCGGCCGGCTGAACCAGATCCTGCTGAACCTGTTGGGCAACGCGGCGAAATTCACCCGCAACGGCACCATCACGCTGGGCTGCGAGCCCCGCGCGCAGGAGGGCGAGACCCTGCGGCTGCGCTTCTGGGTGCAGGACACCGGCGAAGGCATCGCCGCCGAGGATCTCGCGCGCATCTTCGAGGATTTCGTCACCCTCGACCCGGCCTTCCAGCGCGAATCCAGCGGCACCGGGCTCGGGCTGTCGATCGCCCGCCGCCTGGCGCAGGCGCTGGGTGGCGAGATCGGCGTCGAGTCCGAGCTGGGCAAGGGCAGCACCTTCTGGGTCGATCTACCCTTCGAGCGCGGTGCGCAGGACGCCAGCGGCCCGGTGCAGGCCGCGAGCCTCTCGCCCCTGCCCGCCCCGGTGGACGGCGCCGCGCTGGAGGTGCTGGTGGTGGAGGACAACGCCATCAACCGCATGATCGCACGCGAGTTCATTGAAAGCACCGGCGCCCATGTGACGGAGGCCGCCGACGGGCTGGAGGGCGTCCAGATGGCGCAGGAGAAGCGCTTTGACGCGATCTTCATGGACATCGGCATGCCGCAGCTCGACGGCATGACGGCCACGCGCCGCATCCGCTCGGGAGGCGCTTCGGCGGAGGCGCCGATCTTCGGCCTGACGGCCCACGCCCAGCCGGAAGACATCGCCAGCTTCCTCGAAGCCGGGATGCAGGACGTTCTGGTGAAACCCGTGCGCCGCGCCGACATCCACGCCCTGCTCGGCAGTTCCGGCCCGGCGCAGGGCGAGGATGACGAGGATCCGGCCGACACGCTGGTGAACGCCCAGGCGATCGAAGAGCTGCTGCAGATGCTGGGAGAGGAAACGCTGATGGGCACCTTCCTGCGGTTTGCGGAGGAAACGCAGGCGGTGCTGGCCGATCTGCCCGAGGCCCCCTCCCCCGAGATCGCCCCGATGCTGCACCGGCTGGCCGGATCGGCCGGCAGCTTCGGTGCGCTGCGGTTCCGCCATGCGCTCCTCGTGGCCGAGGGCGCGGCGAAGGAGGGCCACGCCGGCGACTACGCCGAGGCCCTCGCCGAAGTGTCCGCCGTCTGGCAGGACACCACCGCCGCCTATGCCGAGATCGGCCTGCTGCTGGACGACGGTTTCTAGGCTCCGGTGCCTCGGCCTAGGGGAAGGCCGCCGCCGCCCGTGCCAATAAAAAACGCCCGCCGGCCTCCTCTTGCCAGCGGGCGTGGGTGCGCCGGGTGATCCGGGGAAAGATCAGCCGCGCGCGTTCCGGATCAGGTCGAGGATTTCCTGCGCCGCCTGCGGAATGTTGGTGCCGGGGCCGAAGATCGCCTTCACGCCGGCCTCCTTCAGGAAGGCGTAGTCCTGCTGCGGGATCACGCCCCCGCAGATCACGATGATGTCGTCCGCCCCCTGCGCCTTCAGCGCCTCGATCAGCTTGGGCGCCAGCGTCTTGTGGCCGGCCGCCTGCGAGGAGATCCCGACGATGTGCACGTCGTTGTCCACCGCGTCCTGCGCGGCTTCCTCGGGCGTCTGGAACAGCGGCCCCACGTCCACGTCGAAGCCGATGTCGGCGAAGGCCGTGGCGATCACCTTGGCGCCGCGGTCGTGGCCGTCCTGGCCCATCTTCACCACCAGCATCCGCGGGCGGCGCCCCTCGGCCTCGGCGAATGCCTCAACCGATTTCTGGATGGCCGCGAAGCCCTCGTCGCCCTCGTAGGCCGCGCCGTAGACGCCGGCGAGCGTTTTCACTTCGGCGCGGTGGCGGCCGAAGACCTTTTCCATGGCCATGCTGATCTCTCCCACGGTTGCGCGGGCACGGGCGGCTTCCACCGCGAGCGCCAGCAGGTTGCCTTCGCCAGAGCGCGCGCCCTCTTCCAGCGCCGCGAGCGCCGCGTCGCAGGCGGCCTGATCGCGGGTGGCGCGGATCTTTTCGAGCCGGGCAATCTGGGCCTTGCGCACGGCGACGTTGTCCACGTCGAGGATGTCGATCGGATCTTCCTTCTCGAGCCGGAACTTGTTGACCCCGACGATCACCTCGTCGCCGCGGTCCACGGCGGCCTGGCGGCGGGCGGCGGCCTCCTCGATGCGCAGCTTGGGCATGCCGCTGGCCACTGCCTTCGTCATGCCGCCCATCTCCTCGATCTCCTCGATCAGCTTCCAGGCCTCCTCGGCCAGGTCGCTGGTGAGTTTCTCGACGTAGTAGGAGCCCGCCAGAGGATCGACGACATTGGTCACGCCGGTCTCGTTCTGCAGGATCAGCTGGGTGTTGCGCGCGATGCGGGCGGAGAAATCCGTGGGCAGCGCGATGGCCTCGTCGAAGGCGTTGGTGTGCAGCGATTGCGTGCCGCCGAGCACCGCGCTCATCGCCTCGTAGGCGGTGCGCACGATGTTGTTGTAGGGGTCCTGCTCCTGCAGGCTGACGCCGGAGGTCTGGCAATGGGTGCGCAGCATCAGCGAGCCCGGCTTCTTCGGGTTGAACTCGCTCATGATGCGGTGCCACAGGAAGCGCGCCGCGCGCAGCTTGGCCGCCTCCATGAAGAAGTTCATGCCGATGGCGAAGAAGAACGACAGCCGCCCGGCGAAGGCGTCCACGTCGAGCCCGCGCGCCAGCGCCGCGCGCACGTATTCGCGCCCGTCGGCCAGCGTGAAGGCCAGTTCCTGCACGAGGTTCGCGCCCGCTTCCTGCATGTGGTAGCCGGAAATCGAGATCGAGTTGAACTTCGGCATCTCCTGGCTGGTGTATTCGATGATGTCCGCGATGATCCGCATCGAAGGCTCGGGCGGATAGATGTAGGTGTTGCGGACCATGAACTCCTTGAGGATGTCGTTCTGGATGGTGCCCGAGAGCAGCGCGCGGTCCACCCCCTGCTCTTCGCCGGTGACGATGAAGTTGGCGAGGATCGGGATCACGGCGCCGTTCATCGTCATGGAGACGGAGATCTTGTCGAGCGGGATGCCGTCGAAGAGGATCTTCATGTCCTCGACGGAATCGATGGCCACGCCCGCCTTGCCCACGTCGCCCACCACGCGCTCGTGATCGGAATCATAGCCGCGGTGCGTGGCGAGATCGAAGGCCACCGAAACCCCCTGCTGCCCGGCATCCAGCGCGCGGCGGTAGAAGGCGTTGGATTCCTCGGCCGTGGAGAAGCCGGCGTATTGGCGGATGGTCCAGGGCCGGCCGGTGTACATCGTGGCACGCGGGCCGCGGGTGAAGGGCGGCACGCCGGGCATCCCGCCCATGTGATCGAGGCCCTCGGTATCTTCTTCGGTGTAGACGGGCTTCACCGCGATGCCTTCCGGCGTCCGCCAGGTCAGATCCTCCAACGGGCGGCCGCGCAGTTCCTTCTCGGCCAGCGTTTCCCAGGTTTTCTTGGGGTCGGTCATGAGTCCATCCTCATTCGATCAGGCGGCCAGCGCCGCCGGCGCCACCGGGAGGGGCGGCAAAAATTTCGTGATTACAGGCGCTTTGCCCGTGGATTTTGCCCATGCAGCGCATATATCGTGAGGCACAGGAGGCCGCATGAAGCAGTTTGTTGCCCTGGCACTGGCTGGGCTGATCTTGAGTTCCAACGCCCCCGCATCGGCGCAGGAGGCCACGGCGACCGTGCCCGCGATGGTGCCGGAGTTCGCGGTGATCGACGCGCAGGACGCCGAACTGGATGCGTTTCTTTGGGTGTCCCGGCCGATCGTCGTTTTTGCCGACACCGACGCCGACCCCCGCTTCCACCAGCAGATGGAATACCTGCGCGCCGAATGGCCGATGCTGGCGGAGCGCGACGTGGTGGTGATCACCGACACCGACCCCGCGGCGGCCTCGGCCATCCGCACCAAGCTGCGCCCGCGCGGCTTCATGATGACGCTCATCGGCAAGGACGGGCGCGTGGCCCTGCGCAAACCCCAGCCCTGGACGGTGCGCGAGATCACCCGCACGATCGACAAGATGCCCGACCGGGTGCAGGAGATCCGCGAACGCCGCGGCTCGTAGGGGCTGCGCAGGGCGAGGCTCATTCGAACTCCATGATCACGTCGTCCACCGCCAGGCTGTCGCCCGGGCCGGCATTGATCTTGGACACCACCGCCTTCTTCTCGGCGCGCAGGATGTTCTCCATCTTCATCGCCTCCACCGTGCAGAGCGCCTGGCCTTCCTGAACCTCGTCGCCCACCTCGACATTGACCTGCACGATCAAGCCCGGCATCGGGCAGAGCAGCATCTTGGAGGTATCCGGCGGCAGTTTCTCGGGCATCAGGGCGGCCAGTTCCGCCTGGCGCGGGGTGCGCACGTGCACCTTCAGGTCCGCGCCGCGGCTGCGCAGCCGGAAGCCCGAGGTGATCTTGTTCACCTTCAGCACCAGCGGCGCGCCGTCCAGATCGATGCGTGCAAGGCTCTTGCCCGGTGTCCAGTCCGAGGCCACGCGGTGGCGGGTGCCATCCTCGAAGGTCACCGTGGAGCCCTCCGGATCGGCGGCGATGGAGAGCGGGAAGCTCTGGCCCTGAAGGCTCACCACCCATTCGGTGCCCACGGTGCGCTCGTGGTTGTCCATCCGGCCCGACACGCGGGTGCGGCGGATCTCGGCGACGCGATACATGGCGGCGGCGGAGGCGGCGATCTTCTTCAGCTCGGCCTCGGGCAGGGTCACGCCCTCGAAGCCGTCCGGGTATTCCTCGGCGATGAAGGCCGTCGTCATCTCGCCGGAGATGAAACGCGGATGGTCCATCACGGCGGAGAGGAACGGCAGGTTGTGGCCGATGCCCTCCACCTCGAAACTGTCCAGCGCCACGCGCATCGCGGCGATGGCGGCGTCGCGCGTGGGGGCCCAGGTGCAGAGCTTGGCGATCATCGGATCGTAATACATGCTGATCTCGCCGCCCTCGTAGACGCCGGTGTCATTGCGCACCACCACGTCCCCGGCCGCGCCCGGCGCGGTGCCCGGCGTGTAGGCGGCGGTTTCCGCGGGCGGGCGGTATGTGGTGAGCCGGCCGATGGAGGGCAGGAAGTTGCGGTAGGGATCCTCGGCGTAGAGCCGGTTCTCGATGGCCCAGCCGGTGAGCTTCACGTCCTCCTGCGTCAGCGAGAGTTTCTCGCCGTTGGCCACGCGGATCATCTGCTCCACGAGGTCCACGCCGGTGATCAGCTCGGTGACCGGGTGCTCCACCTGCAGACGGGTGTTCATTTCGAGGAAGTAGAAGTTCTTCTCCCCGTCCACGATGAACTCCACCGTGCCGGCGGAGGCGTAATCCACGGCCTTGGCCAGCGCCACCGCCTGCTCGCCCATGGCCTTGCGGGTGGCCTCGTCGAGGAAGGGCGACGGCGCCTCCTCCACCACTTTCTGGTTGCGGCGCTGGATCGAGCATTCGCGCTCGCCCAGGTAGATGCCGTTGCCGTGGCCGTCGCAGAGCACCTGGATCTCGATGTGACGCGGCTGGGTGACGAATTTCTCGATGAAGATGCGGTCGTCGCCGAAGGAATTGGCGGCCTCGTTCTTGGAGGATTGGAAGCCCTCTCGGGCCTCGGTGTCGTTCCACGCAATCCGCATCCCCTTGCCGCCGCCCCCGGCGGAGGCCTTGATCATCACCGGGTAGCCGATCTGGTTGGAGATCTTCACCGCCTCCTCGGCATCCTCGATCAGCCCCATGTAGCCCGGCACCGTGGAGACACCCGCCTCCTGCGCGATCTTCTTGGAGGTGATCTTGTCGCCCATGGCTTCGATGGCGCCGGCGGGCGGCCCGATGAAGGCCACGCCTTCCTTGGCCAGCGCCTCGGCGAAGAGCTTGTTTTCAGACAGGAACCCATAGCCCGGATGCACCGCCTGCGCGCCGGTCTGGCGGATGGCGTCCATGATCTTGTCGATCACGATGTAGGATTGGTTCGCCGGCGCCGGGCCGATGTGCACCGCCTCGTCCGCCATCTTCACGTGCAGCGCCTGCCTGTCGGCGTCGGAATAGACGGCGACCGTCTTGATGCCCATCTTGCGGGCCGTCTTGATGACGCGGCAGGCGATTTCGCCCCGGTTGGCGATCAGGATCTTTTCAAACATGGTGGGCCTTTGTCTTCCAGAGGGATGGCTGGGCGCATTCGCGCGCACGCCGGATCGCCCATGCGGCACGCGGGGGATGCGCATGGAAAAGAGTGGCCTGCGGGCAAACGCCTGCAGACCACCGAGAAGGGGAAGGGTAACGGTATTGACATACGCGGGATGGCACAGTGCTGAGATCGCCACCCGCGGAGCGAGTGGAGCACGGACGGGCACGCCGATCAAAGCCTTTGCCTGCCGCAGCGTCAGGCTGGGCCGAAATCCGCTCAAATCCGTGCCCCCCGCGCGACATCATGCCGAATACGTCCCGTTGTAGACATCGGGGAAGGAGCGGCGCATCTGCTCCACGTCGATGCGCAGCAAGGCTTCGTAGCTCACCGGGTCGAACGGGTCCTCGACGGCCACGACCTCGCGGCCGAAGAGCCACGACAGCCGCCCGGCATCGAGATTGCCGCGTTCGAATTCCTCTTCGCCGAAATGCTCCCAGAGCGCCCACATGAAGCCTTCGTCGGCGCGGCGGTCGGCCGGGCGCCTGTCGGCGTAGCGCTCACGCGCCACGAGGGGCGTCGCGCCCTTCGGGTTGGCGCGGCGGATGGTGAACTGGTAGTCGGTGCCGGGCAGCCGGCTGGGGAAACCGCGATGCTTCAGCATGGCCGGCCCTCCGCGTTGCGCAGGGCGGCCGGAAGCTGCCGTGCGGTGTCAGTATTTGGTGTAGCTGGGCTCTTGCGAGATCGGCTCGGGCTCGATGTAGACGACTTCCTCTTCCTTGCCGCCGCAGGCCGCGAGCAGGGTGAACAGGCCGAGCGCCAGCAGGGCGGATGCGCGAGGGAACATGGCTTTCTCCTATCGATTGCGCGAGCGGAGCGAAGTGGCGCAAAGGCGCCCTGTCCGGCCGCAGAAACATCGGCCACGGGGCCGTGGCCTGCGGCAAGGATACCCCGGATCGCGCCATCGCCATAGGCTTTCGTGGCCGCGCCCTGCGGCCAGGCCGCCCGTATCGTCACGATCCCGACCATCAGAAGCCATCCCATACGCAGCTGGAGCCTTCGGGCCGGTAGGCCTCGAAGAACTGCACCACATCCGGGGCCATCTCGCCGAAGGGCACGGGGCGATCGGAGAGCGAGATGATGATCTGGCTCACGCCCGGCCCCTGGTCCGCCAGCCGCGGGAGGGCGTAGGATTCGCAGAGAAACGCCATGTCGGCCTCGGCCTCGTCGAACCCGACCTGCGCCTCACCGTCAGCGATCAGCGGCGCGATGAAGCGAAACCGCATCGTCAGCCCGGCCGGGCCGGGCTCGCCCCAGATCATGTCGTGGAAGGTGACGGGCTGCCCCGAGGGCACGGCGATGGCTTCCGAGCTCACGGCCGGTGCCAGCAGCGCCGCGAGGGCCAGGGCGGAGAAAGCGGTGCGGAGCGTCGGCCTCATGGCAAGGCCCTCCGGCGGCGTCGGTTCTGGACAAGATCAGGCATCGCGCGTCTCCTTCGGCAGGGGTTGGGCATGTGCCGACCACCTTGCACGAAGCGGCGCGGAGGCCAAGAGTTCGGCTATGCGCGCCTCCGCCTGAGCGCGCGGAAAGCTGCGGGCATCGACCTGCCCGCCGGCCGTCACCCGCACGCCCTCGGCGGTATCCTGAACCGAAACCACGGGGGAGAAGCCGCGCAGGTTGCGCAGGCAGCGCCAGAGATCCTGCCGGATCTGCATGGCAAGCCGGCCATGGCGCGCGCACGGCAGATCGGTGCGCGCCGCGATGTCGAAGCGCGGCGGCAGGCGGCGGGCGATCGTCGTCCGCCCCTCCTCGCGCAGGATATGCCAGCTGCCCGCCATGCCCGGAGCCCTACAGCGGGATGTTGTCGTGCTTCTTCCACGGGTTCGACAGCTGCTTGTTGCGCAGCGATGCGAACGCGCGGGCCACGCGGCGGCGGGTCGACTGGGGCTGGATCACCTCGTCGATGAAGCCCCTCTCCGCGGCCACGAAGGGGTTGGCGAAGCGATCCTCGTAATCCTTGGTGCGCGCCGCGATCTTCTCGGGCTCGCCCAATTCGGAGCGGTAGAGGATCTCGGTTGCGCCCTTGGCGCCCATCACCGCGATCTCGGCGGTGGGCCAGGCGTAGTTGAAATCGCCGCGCAGGTGCTTGGAGGCCATCACGTCGTAGGCGCCGCCATAGGCCTTGCGGGTGATGACGGTGACCTTCGGCACCGTGGCCTCGCCGTAGGCAAAGAGCAGCTTGGCGCCATGCTTGATCACGCCGCCGTATTCCTGGCTGGTGCCCGGCAGGAAGCCCGGCACGTCCACCAGGGTCAGGATCGGGATTTCGAATGCGTCACAGAAGCGTACGAAGCGGGCTGCCTTTCGAGAGCTGTCAATATCCAGGCAGCCCGCCAGTACCATCGGCTGGTTGGCCACGACCCCGACAGTCGAACCTTCCAAGCGGATGAACCCCGTGATCATGTTTTTCGCGTAGTCTTCCTGGATCTCGTAGAAATCCCCCTCATCGGCGACCTTCAGGATCAGTTCCTTCATGTCGTAGGGCGTGTTGGGGTTTTCCGGGATCAGGGTGTCGAGCGAGGTTTCCACCCGCGCCGGATCATCGAAGAACGGGCGCACCGGCGGTTTCTCGCGGTTGTTCAGGGGGAGAAAATCCACCAACCGCCGCACCTCGGCCAGCGCCTCGACGTCGTTTTCGAAGGCGCCATCGGCGACAGAGGATTTCTTGGTGTGGGTGGAGGCCCCGCCCAGCTCCTCGGCGGTGACCACCTCGTTGGTGACGGTCTTCACCACGTCCGGGCCGGTGACGAACATGTAGGAGGTGTCCTTCACCATGAAGATGAAATCCGTCATCGCGGGCGAGTAGACGGCCCCACCGGCGCAGGGCCCCATGATGACGCTGATCTGCGGCACCACGCCCGAGGCCATGATGTTGCGCTGGAACACCTCGGCATACCCAGCGAGCGAGGCCACGCCCTCCTGGATGCGCGCGCCGCCGGAATCGTTGAGCCCGATCACCGGCGCGCCGTTCTGCATCGCCATGTCCATGATCTTGCAGATCTTCTGGGCGTGGGTCTCCGAGAGCGAGCCGCCGAAGACGGTGAAATCCTGCGAGAAGACGTAGACCATCCGGCCGTTGATCGTGCCCCAGCCCGTCACGACGCCGTCGCCCGCGGGCCGCTCGGCCTCCATGCCGAAATCGGTGCAGCGGTGGGCGACGAACATGTCGAACTCCTCGAAGGACCCCTCGTCGAGCAGCAGCTCGATCCGTTCACGCGCGGTGAGCTTGCCCTTCTTGTGCTGCGCATCGATGCGGCGCTGCCCGCCGCCCATGCGCGCCTGTTCGCGGCGCTCTTCCAGTTCGCTCAGAATGTCCTTCATCGGATCCCCCCAAGGTGAATTCGCCCCGAAAATACCGCCGCCGCCCCCGGCGAGGGAAGCAAAATACCGAATATTTGCAAATTATTCCCAACGATGCTCCATCAAATTGCAAACCTGCAAACAAATGCACGGGAGCCGCCCCGTGCCCCGATTGGCGTTTGACAAACACACGCTCAAATTGCAGTGGGTATATCAACAGCCCGAGATAGCCGCCCCGATGACATCCAGACCAACGGTCCGCTTCCTGGACCGAAAGACACCGCCCACGATCTTCACGCTCATCCTGCTGGCTGGGATCTCCGCGCTGTCGATGAACATCTTCCTGCCGTCGCTGCCGAACATGACGGCGCATTTCGACACCGAGTATCGGTTGATGCAACTTTCGGTTGCGCTCTACCTCGGGGTGAACGCGCTGCTGCAGGTCATCGTGGGGCCGATTTCGGATTTCCTCGGCCGGCGCCCGGTGATCCTGGGCAGCATGGCGCTCTTCTGCCTCTTCACGCTCGGCTGCATCATCGCCCCCACCGTCGAGATCTTCCTCGCCTTCCGCATGGCGCAGGCCGTGGTGGTGGCGGGCATGGTGCTCTCCCGCGCGATCGTGCGCGACATGGTCCCCCAGGAAGAAGCCGCCTCGATGATCGGCTACGTCACCATGGGGATGTCCATCATTCCGATGATCGGCCCGGCCATCGGCGGCGTGCTCGACACCGCCTTCGGCTGGCAGGCGAACTTCTGGCTGCTGCTGCTCTGCGGGCTCTTCGTGCTCTGGCTGACATTCACCGATCTCGCCGAGACCTCCACCGCCAAGGACGCCGGCTTCCGCAGGCAGTTCTCGGAATACCCCGAGCTTCTGTCCTCCCCCCGCTTCTGGGGCTACAGCCTTGCCGCCGCCTTCTCCTCCGGCAGCTTCTTCGCCTACCTCGGCGGCACCCCCTTCGTCGGCAGTGACGTGTTCGGCCTGTCGCCCGCCGTCCTCGGCGTCTACTTCGGCGCGCCCGCCATCGGCTATCTCGCCGGCAACTACTGCTCCGGCCGGTTCTCGGTGCGCTTCGGGATCAACCGGATGATCCTCTGGGGCACGCTCTTCACCGCCTTCGGCATGGGGCTTTCGCTGGTGCTCTTCTCCGCCGGCCTCGGCTCCGCCCTCGTGTTCTTCGGCTTCATGACCTTCGTCGGCATCGGCAACGGGCTGGTGCTGCCCAACGCGACCTCGGGCATGCTTTCGGTGCGCCCGCATATCGCCGGCACGGCCTCGGGCCTCGGCGGCGCGATCATGATCGGCGGCGGCGCCGCCCTCTCCGCCCTCGCCGGCGCCCTGCTCAGCCCCGGAAGCGGCGCCCTGCCGCTGCTGTGGATCATGTTCGCCACCTCCGTCATGGCCGTGGCCTGCACCCTCTACGTCATGCGCCGCAGCCAGCAGGTCATCGCCTGATCCGCCCCTTGCACCGCGCGCTTTGCAAAGGTTAGATGCGAGCAACGCAAATCTGCAAAGGCGCCCCATGGCCACCCAGAAACTCTATGCCGGCGTGAAACTGCGCGAGACGCGATCCCGCCTCGGCCTCACCCAGAAGGCCTTCGCCGAGAAGCTGGGCGTCTCCCTGCCCTACCTCAACCAGATGGAGAACAACAACCGCCCGGTCTCCACCGGCGTGGTGCTGGCGCTGGCGCAGGAATTCGGCTTCGACGTCACGGAACTCTCCACCGGCGATGCCGAACGCATCGTCACCGACATGCGCGAGGCGATCGCCGATCCCGTCTTCGCCGACAGCGCCCCGCCGCTCGCCGACCTGCGGCTCGTGGCCTCCAACGCCCCGGCCCTCGCCCGTGCCTTCCTCGAGCTGCACCGCGCCTACCGCCAGACCCATGAACGGCTCGCCTCGCTGGACGAAGCCCTTGGGCGCGAGGACGCCCGCGTGCAGCCCTCCCCCTGGGAGGAGGTGCGCGATTTCTTCCACTACTGCGACAACTACATCGACGCCGTGGACCGCGCCGCCGAACGCTTCGCCTGCCCCGACGGCGAGCGGCAGGATCCGGAGGTCCGCGCCCGCGAGGCCCTCGCCGAGCGCGGAATATCCGTCACCCTCGCCGACAGCGGCGACATCCGCGGCTACGATCCGCAGAGCCGCACGATCACCCTCTCCGCCCGCGCTTCAGGCCCCACCCGGCGCTTCCAGCTGCTGCACCAGCTGGCCCTTCTCACCCAGGAGGATCTGCTGGAAGCCACGCTGGATCTCGCCCGGTTCCAGAGCGAAACCGCGCGCGAGATCGCCAAGATCGGCATGGCGAACTATTTCGCCGGCGCGGCGCTGCTGCCCTACGGCGCCTTCCTGGCCGCCGCCCAGGACACCCGCCACGATCTCGAACGCCTCGCCCATATGTTCGGCGCCTCGCTGGAGCAGGTCAGCCACCGGCTCTCCACTCTGCAACGCCCCGGCGCCAAGGGCATCCCCTTCTTCTTCGTGGTGGTCGATCAGGCCGGAACCATCACCAAGCGCCATTCGGCCACCCTGCTGCAGTTCGCCCGCTTCGGCGGTGCCTGCCCGCTGTGGAACGTCCACCGCGCCTTCGAAACCCCCGGCCAGTTCCTGCGCCAGCTGGCCGAAACACCCGACGGCGTGCGCTACTTCTGCCTCGCCCGCGCGATCAGCAAATCCGGCGGCTCCTACGATTCCCCCGTGCGCCGCTTCGCCATCGGCCTGGGCTGCGAGGTGAAACACGCCGGCAGCCTCGTCTACGCCGACGATCTGGACACCACCCGCGCCGCCGCCTTCGAGCCGATCGGCATCTCCTGCCGCATCTGCGAGCGCCCCGACTGCCACCAGCGCTCCGTGCCGCCGCTGGAGCGCAAGCTGCGGGTGGATTTCACCCAGCGCGGCCTGCTGCCCTACCGCATCGACGGCTGATTTCCTCTCGCCCCAAATACCTCGGGGGTGCGGGGGCGGCGCCCCCGCGTCCGCGCGCAGCCCGCCCCGAAGCAGCCACCCCGAATCAAAAGCGCCGCGGGAGGAAAGGACTAAACCTCCCGCAGCGCCCAAATGCTCAACGTCCTCCCGGCGTCTCAGTCCACCGCGCTGAGCATTTTCCAGATCTCGTCCTTCAGGGCCATGCGCTTCTTGCGCATCTCGCCTTCATGCAGATCATCCGTCGGAGCGATGTTGGTCTCCGCCCGATGCACGGCGTCGTTCACCTCCTGGTAGTCTTCCATCAGGCGGGCGAAATGCGCGTTCTCCTGCTTCAGCCGGCTGATTACCTCGATCTTGTCGGGGAATTCCTCGGCCAGGGCGTGCGGTGTATTGGACATCTGCGTCTCCATCTTTCCGTTGCAGACAACAGGTAGGAGCGCGCAGGCAGGGCTGCCTTGATCGGGATCAAATCCGGGGCGATTTCCACGCCGCCGAAACGCCTGCCCGCGGCCTAACGGCGGGCGCGACGCCAGCCCGCGGCGCGGGCCTCGGCTTCGGAGCAGAACCAGCGCTCGCCCTTGCCCGTGCTGATGCGCACCTTGCCGTAGTGCTGCTGCCCCGGCAGGTGGTAGATGCGGCCGTTGCCGGAGATGTTGCCCTTGATCACGCAGCCCTCCGTGCCCGGGCTCCATGCCGGCTCCGGCGCGGTCCGCGCGCGGCGATGATCCTCCGGGCGCGCCACCTCCCCGGCCCAGATCCCGCGCCCGGCGAAGGCCGCTTCCTTCTCGAGATCAACGTAGTCCAGCGCATACTTGCGGTAGGCCATGGCCGCGCCGCGCCGCACCATCTCGGCGGCCACGTCCCGACCGCCGGCCTCGCAGCGCGCCACGCTGCGCCCGTAGCGGTCCACGTCGCGCCGCTCGCAGCGCAGCCGCCGGCCCGCCACGATCCGCACCAGCTCGTCCCGCGCCCAGCGCCCGCAGTCCCAGACCTGCCCGTCCGCCCCCTTGCAGGATTGATCCAGCTCCGGCGCGTCGATCCCGAAAAGCCGCACGCGCTCCGAACCCAGCCGCAGCGAATCACCATCCGTCACCTGCACCGCGCCCGACAGGGGCGCGGCGGCGGCCGGCAGGGAAAAGAGCATCAGGCAGAGGGCGGGCAGAAGGCGCGTCATGGGTCCGCGCTACGGCCCCCGGCGCGGGGCTTCAAGGGCGATCGGCACCTTTGGTTAACGATTTGTCAGGAGTTGCCGGAAATCAACGCTGCGCCTCGCGCCAGTTCGGGTGGATCCAGGGCGCGTCATTGGCCGGGGCAAGCGGTGCCCGGCCGAGGATGTGGTCGCTGGCCTTCTCCCCCACCATGATGGAGGGGCCGTTGAGATTGCCGTTGGTGATACGCGGAAAGATGGAACTGTCCGCCACCCGGAGCCGCTCGACGCCGATCACCCGGCATTCCGGGTCCACCACCGCCATCGGATCGCTCGCCGCCCCCATGCGCGCGGTGCCGCAGGGGTGGTAGGCGCTTTCGGCGTGCTCGCGGATGAAGGCGTCCAGTTCGTCATCGGTCCGCGCATCCGCACCCGGCTGAATTTCCTTTTTGACGAAGGGCTTGAAGGCCTCCTGCGCGAAGATTTCGCGCGTCAGACGCAGGCAGGCGCGGAAGTCGATCCAATCCTGCTCGGTGGACATGTAGTTGAAGAAGATCCGCGGGGCCTCGCGCGGATCGGCGCTCTTCAGCGTCACCTCACCGCGCGAGGGCGAGCGCATCGGGCCCACGTGCGCCTGGAAGCCATGCCCTTCGGCCGCCGCGCGCCCGTCGTAGCGCACTGCGAGCGGCAGGAAGTGATACTGGATGTCGGGGTAGTCCACACCGGCCCGGCTGCGGATGAAGGCGGCGCTTTCGAACTGGTTGGAGGCCCCGAGCCCGGTTTTGGTAAACAGCCACTGGGCGCCGATCAGCGCCTTCGAGAACAGGTTCCAGTGCTTGTAGAGCGTGACCGGCCTGGCAGCCGCCATCTGGAAATAGACCTCCAGGTGATCCTGCAGGTTCTTGCCCACGCCGGGGCGGTCGGCCACGACATCGATGCCGTGAGCGGCCAGTTCGGCCGCCGGGCCGATGCCCGACAGCAGCAGGAGCTTGGGCGAGTTGATCGAGGAGGCCGCGAGGATCACCTCGCGGCGCGCGCGGATCACCTGCGTCTTGCCGCCGCGCAGGATCTCGACGCCGGTGGCCCGGCCCTCCGCGATCACCACGCGCGTGGCCAGCCCCCGCACGAGCGCGCAGGTGTCCCGCTTCAGCGCGGGGCGCAGGTAGGCGTTGGCCGCGGACCAGCGCCGCCCCTTCCAGACGGTCTGCTCCATCGGGCCGAAGCCCTCCTGCTTCTCGCCGTTGTAGTCGTCGGTCGTCTCGTAGCCGGCCTGCCGGCCGGCCTCCACGAAGGCCGCGTGCAGCGGGTTGTCGCGCGGGCCGCGGCTCACGTGCAGCGGGCCGTCGGTGCCGCGCCAGCGCGGATCGCCCCCGTGGCCGCCGTCGTGCCAGTTCTCCATGCGCTTGAAGTAGGGCAGCACGTCGGCATAGGCCCAGCCCTGCGCCCCGGCCTCGGCCCAATGGTCGAAATCCTTCGCGTGGCCGCGCACGTAGACCATGCCGTTGATCGAGGAGGAGCCGCCGATCACCTTGCCGCGCGGCGTGGCGAGGCGGCGGTTGTTGAGATGCGGCTCCGGCTCGCTCTGGTAGCCCCAGTCATAGACGCGCATGTTCATCGGGTAGCTCAGCGCCGCCGGCATCTGGATGAACGGCCCGGCATCGCTGCCGCCGTGTTCGATCACCAGCACCGAAGCGCCTGCCTCGCTCAGCCGGTAAGCCATTGCACAGCCGGCCGAGCCGGCCCCCACGATTACGAAATCCGCTTCCATTCCGTCACTCATTCCCTACGGGCCCCGGCGATCCGCCCGGCGCCTTTTTCCATGTGTTTTCCCGGGGCCACGCCGCGCCAGCGGCGCCGGGCCCGACAGCGGCCAAGCGCCCTGAAAGGGCGCGCCGCGCCGCTGGCGGGAACCCCGCGCCCCGTGCCCGGACGCTCCCTGCTAGAAAGGCGCTTCCACGTCGCCCATCCGCACGTAGACGGATTTGACCTGGCTGTAGTGGGCGATGGCCTCTTTCGAGGTCTCCCGCCCCACGCCGCTCATCTTGCTGCCGCCGAAGGGCGCTTCCACCGGGGCATCGTTGTAGGAGTTGATGAAGCAGCTGCCCGCCTCCAGCGCGCCGATCACCCGGTGCGCGCGGGTGAAATCGCGGGTGAACACCCCGGCCGAGAGGCCGAAGGCGGTGTCGTTGGCCCGCGCGATCGCCTCTTCCTCGGTGTCGAAATCCAGCACCGCCATGACCGGGCCGAAGATCTCTTCGCGGGCGATGGTCATGCCGTCGGTGACATCGGCGAAGACGGTGGGCTCAAGGAAGAACCCCTCGCGCTGCGCCCGTCCGCCGCCATGCACCAGCCGCGCGCCCTCTTCCACGCCCTTGGCGATGTAGCCCTGTACGATCTCCATCTGGCGTTCGCTCACCATCGGCCCGAAGTTCACCGCCTCGTCCAGCGGATCGCCCATCACCACGCCGGTGGAGAGCCGCTCCTTCAGGCGGGCCAAGAAGGCCTCCTTGATGCCCTTCTGCACGAAAACCCGCGTGCCGTTGGAGCAGACCTGCCCGGAGGAATAGAAGTTCCCCAGGATCGCTCCGCCCACGGCGTTTTCCAGATCGGCGTCATCGAAGATCAGAAGCGGGCTCTTGCCGCCCAGCTCCATCGTGACGTGCTTCATGCCGTCCGCGGCGGCGGCATAGACCTTGCGCCCCGTCGGCACCGAGCCCGTGAGCGAGACCTTGGCCACGCGCGGATCCGAAACAAGCGCCGCGCCCACCTCGCCCATGCCCTGCACCACGTTGTAGACGCCGGCCGGCAAGCCCGCCTCGTGCAGGATCTCGGCCACCTTCAGCGCGCAGAGCGGCGTGGTTTCGCTGGGCTTGAAGATCATGGAATTGCCGCAGGCCAGCGCCGGCGCGCCCTTCCAGCAGGCGATCTGGGTGGGGTAGTTCCACGCGCCGATCCCGACGCAGACGCCGAGGGGCTCCCGGATCGTGTAGACCCAGTCGCGCCCCAGCGGGATATGCTCCCCCGTGAGGCTGCCGGCGAGCCCGCCGAAATACTCCAGCGCATCGGCGCCCGAGGTGGCGTCCACGTAGAGCGTTTCCTGCATCGGCTTGCCGGTGTCGAGCGTCTCCAGTTCCGACAGCGCGCGGTTGCGCTCGCGGATGATGTCGGCGGCGCGCCGCAGCACGCGGCCGCGCTCGGTGCCGCTCATCGCCGCCCAGATCTTCTGGCCGGCCGCGGCGGCGGCCAGCGCCTCCTCCACGATGGCGGGGGTGGCGGCATGGACCTGCGCAATTCTTTCGCCGGTGGCGGCGTAGATCACCGGGATCGGGGTGCCGGCGGTATCTTCCACGTAGCGGCCGTTGATGAAATGGCTGGCGACGGGCTGGGCGTTGGGGCGCATCGGATCGTCCTTGTTCATTCGGATGGGGCGCGCGGACGGCATCATTCGCCGCGAGGGAAGCGCGCCTCTTCTTCGAGCGTGTTGAGGTTCATGTGGTTGCGCATGAAGCGCCGGGTGTCATCGTGCGGCGGGGTGTATTCCCACGGCGTGTAGCGGCCCTTGCGCAGGGCGTCGTAGACGACCCAGCGCCGGGCCTGGCTGGCGCGCACCTCGGCGTCGAATGCCGCCAGATCCCAGCGCGCATCGGCCTTGGCCCGCAGCGCGGCCAGCGTGCCCTGGTGGGCGGGGTGTTCGGCCAGGTTTTCAAGCTCGTGCGGATCGGCCTCCAGATCGTAGAGCAGATCGGGATCGAGCGCACAGCGGATGTATTTCCACTTGCCGTAGCGCAGGCAGACGAGCGGCGCCTGGCTGCTTTCGGCGGCGTATTCCATGCGAACCGGCGCCGTGCGCTCCGCCCCGCGGGTGAGCGGCAGCAGGCTTTCACCCTCGCACCACGGCGCGATTTCTTCGGCGGGCACGCCGGCGATCTCGCAGAGCGTCGGGGCCACGTCCAGCAGCGAAACAGGCGCCTCGTGCCGGCCCGGCGCGATGCCCGGCCCCGTATCGGCCCCCGCGATCATCAGCGGCACGCGGGCGGAGCCTTCCAGAAAGCTCATCTTGAACCAGAGCCCGCGCTCGCCCAGCATGTCGCCGTGATCGGAGGTGAAGAGGATCACCGCCTCCTGCCGCGTGGCCTGTAGCGCCTCCATCACCTCGCCGATCTTCTCGTCGATGTAGGAGATATTGGCGAAATAGGCCCGGCGGGAGCGCTGAACGTCCGTTTCGGTGATGGTGTAGTTCTCGAAATCGTTGGCCTCAAAAATCCGGCGGCTCTGGGCATCCTGCTCGGCGAAGGGGATGGGCGGCACCTCGGGCATGAGATGCGCGCAATCCTCGTAAAGATCCCAGTATTTGCGCCGCGCCACGTAGGGATCATGCGGATGGGTAAAGCTCACCGTCAGGCACCAGGGGCGCGCATCCTTGCCCCGCGCCAGATCGTAGACCTTCGCCTTCGCCCGCGCGGCCACCTCGTCGTCATATTCGAGCTGGTTGGTGATCTCGGCCACGCCCGCGCCGGTGACGGAGCCCATGTTGTGATACCACCAGTCGATGCGCTCGCCGGGCTTGCGGTAATCCGGCGTCCAGCCGTAGTCGGCCGGGTAGATGTCGCTCGTCAGCCGCTCCTCGAAGCCGTGCAGCTGGTCGGGGCCGACGAAATGCATCTTGCCGGCGAGGCAGGTCTGGTAGCCGCTGGACCGCAGGTGGTGGGCGAAGGTGGGCATGTCGGGCGCGAATTCGGCGGCGTTGTCGTAGACGCCGGTGCGGCTGGGCAGGCAGCCCGTCATGAAGCTCGCCCGCGCCGGGCCGCAGAGCGGCGAGGCCGTGTAGGCGTTGGAGAACCGGGCAGAGCGCGCCGCCAGCCGCTTCAGGTTGGGCGTGTGCAGCCAATCGGCCGGTCCATCGGGAAAGAAGGTCCCGGCCAGTTGGTCCACCATGAAAATCAGGATGTTGGGCGCCGTCATTGAAGCGCCCCCCGCGCCAGGGCCGGGCGCAGCACACCGAGAACCATCTCCGCGGCCGCTTCCGACGCCATGGGAGCGCCCGAAAGCGCCTGACGGATGTAGACACCGTCGATCAGAGCGGCGATGCTGCGCGCGATCTCATCGGCGTTCCTGCCGGTGAGAGGCCGCAGATCATGGAGCAGATTCGAATGCAGCCGCCGGTGATACAGCCGCAGCAGACGCGCCGCCTCGGGCGATTGCTGGGCCTTCACGTAGAAGTTCAGCCACGCCGAGATCACCTCGGGGCCGAACTGGGCATCGGTGAAGCTGGCGCGGATGATCGCCTCGAGGCGGGCGCGCGGATCGGTCTTGCCGTGCAGCGCCGCCCGGACCTCGCGGCCGTAGGCGGTGAGGATGTGGCGCATCGCGGCGAGGAAGATCTGATCCTTGCCGCCGAAGTAGTGGTGCGCCAGCGCGCTGGAGACCCCGGCCCGCTTTGCAATCTGGCTCACGGTCACGTCGAGCGAGCCCGCGGCCCCCACTTCGGCGATCGTCGCCAGCACCAGCGCCTCGCGCCGGATCGGCTCCATTCCGACCTTCGGCATGCTAAACTCCGTAAACCACTTGCCAGATTGAGTCTGGTGGTTTTTAATTGACTCGTCAATCAAGAAAAAACAGGGAGCGCCCCTCATGACCCTTCGCACCACCCTCTCGGCCGTCGCCCTCGCGGCCCTCGCCGGGCAGGCCGCCGCAGACTGCGGCACCGTATCCTTCTCCGACGTGGGCTGGACCGACATCACCGCCACCACCGCCGCCACCACCTTCGTGCTGGATGCGCTCGGCTACGAAACCGACATCAAGGTGCTCTCGGTGCCGGTGACCTACACCTCGCTCGCCAACGGCGACATCGACGTCTTCCTCGGCAACTGGATGCCGACGATGGAAGCCGACATCGCCCCCTACCGCGAGGCCGGCACGGTGGACACCGTGCGTGAAAACCTCTCCGGCGCGAAATACACGCTGGCCGTGAACAAGGTCGCGATGGACATGGGCATCAAGGATTTCGCCGACATCGCGAAATTCGCCGACGAGCTGGACGGCGAGATCTACGGCATCGAGCCCGGCAACGACGGCAACCGCCTGATCCAGTCGATGATCGACAGCAACGCCTTCGGCCTCGAAGGCTTCTCCGTCAAGGAAAGCTCCGAGCAGGGCATGCTGGCCCAGGTGGCCCGCGCCACCAAGAAGGGCGATCCGATCGTCTTCCTCGGCTGGGAGCCGCACCCGATGAACGCCAACTTCGAGATGGGCTACCTGACCGGCGGCGATGATTTCTTCGGCCCCAACCTCGGCGGTGCCAGCGTGTTCACCAACACCCGCGCCGGCTACGTGGAAGAATGCCCCAACGTCGGCAAGCTGCTGATGAATCTCGAATTCTCCCTCGCGATGGAGAACGAGATCATGGGCGCGATCCTGAACGACGGCGCCGATCCTCAGGACGCCGCCTCCGCCTGGCTGGCCGCGCATCCGGACGCTTTCATGGCCTGGCTCGACGGCGTGACCACCAAGGACGGCGGCGACGCCGTGGCCGCCGTGAAAGCTGCCCTGGGCATGTAAGCCCGGCGCAACCTGACCGCCTTGGGCGGGCGCGGCCCCACGACAAGAGGGCCGCGCCCGCCCGCAGGCGCAGACAGGCTCGGCCCGGCGGTGCCGGGCGGAAAAGAACCCGCAATCCCCCACGACAAGGCGAACGGATGGACTGGCTCACAGAGTACAAGATCCCGGTCGGCAAGGCCGCCGCGGCGGTCTTCGACTGGTTGCAGGAATACGGCGAGTGGTTCTTCGACGGGCTGGCCACGATGATGGAGGCGCTGATCGACGGCATTCTCTGGGTGCTCCAGACCCCGCCGCCGCTCCTGATGGTGCTGGTCTTCGTCGGCATCACCTGGCTGCTGCAGAGAAGCTGGAAAACCTGCCTCTTCGTGGCGCTCGGCTTCCTCTTCATCCTGAACCAGGGCTATTGGGAAGAGACGACCGAAAGCCTCACGCTAGTGCTCTCGGCCTGCGTCGTCTGCATGGGGATCGGCGTGCCGATCGGCATCGCCACGGCGCACCGGCCCCGGCTCTACGGCTTCCTGCGCCCGATCCTCGACCTGATGCAGACGCTGCCCACCTTCGTCTACCTGATCCCGGCCATCGTCTTCTTCGGCATCGGCATGGTGCCGGGGCTGATCGCCACGGTGATCTTCGTGCTGCCCGCCCCGATCCGGCTCACCCACCTCGGCGTCTCCTCGACGCCCACGCCGCTTCTGGAAGCCGCCGAGGCCTTCGGCGCCACCCCGCGCCAGACGCTCTGGAAGGTGGAGCTTCCCTACGCGCTGCCCCAGATCATGGCCGGGCTGAACCAGACGATCATGCTCTCGCTGTCGATGGTGGTGATCGCGGCGCTGGTGGGGGCCGACGGGCTGGGCGTGCCGGTGGTGCGCGCGTTGAACCAGGTCAACACCGCGCTCGGGTTTGAAAGCGGCTTCGTCATCGTCGTCGTCGCCATCATGCTGGACCGCATCCTGAGGGTGGAACGCAAATGAGCGCCGTAGAATTCGACAATGTTTCCATCGTCTTCGGAGAAGATCCTGAAGCAGCCCTGCCGCTGATGGACGCCGGCCGGAGCCGCGCAGAAGTGCAGGTGGACACTGGCCAGGTGCTGGGCGTGCACGATTGCTCGCTGACGGTGGAACAGGGGGAAATCCTCGTGCTGATGGGGCTTTCGGGCTCCGGCAAATCCACCCTGCTGCGCGCGGTGAACGGGCTCAACCCGGTGGTGCGCGGCTGCGTGCGCGTCAACGACGGCGATCGCATGGTGGATGTCACCCATGCCGACACCGCCACCCTGCGCCAGATGCGCCAGCACCGCATCGCCATGGTGTTCCAGCAGTTCGGCCTGCTGCCGTGGCGCAGCGTGCGCGAGAACGCGGGGCTGGGGCTGGAGCTTGCCGGCCTGTCGCGCAGCGCGCGCGATGCCAAGGTGGACGAGCAGCTGGCGCTCGTCGGGCTGTCGGACTGGGCCGAACGCAAGGTGGGGGAGCTTTCGGGCGGGATGCAGCAGCGCGTCGGGCTGGCGCGCGCCTTCGCCACCGAAGCGCCGATCCTGCTGATGGACGAGCCCTTCTCGGCGCTGGATCCGCTCATCCGCACCAAGCTGCAGGACGAGCTCCTGGAGCTTCAGGCCAAGCTCAGGCGCACGATCATCTTCGTCTCCCACGACCTGGACGAGGCCTTCAAGATCGGCAACCGCATCGCGATCATGGAAGGCGGGCGCATCGTGCAGTGCGGCACGCCGCAGCAGATCTTCTCGGCCCCTGCCAACGATTACGTGGCCGATTTCGTGGCCCACATGAACCCGCTCGGCGTGCTCTGCGCCCGTGACGTGATGGAGCCGGCCACCGGCGCCTGCGAGGTGACGGTGGCGCCGGACGACCGCATCCAGATGGTCATGGACCGGATCACCCACACCGGCGCGCCAGTGGGCGTGGTGGAAGGCGGACAACTGCTGGGGCAGATCACCAAGGACACGGTACTGGCCAAGCTTCTGGATCCGCGCGGCTAGCGGCAGGGCCACGGCCGGGAGGGGGCGCTGCCCCCGCCCCTTCGGGGCTCCCCCGAGGTATTTGGGGCAAGAGGAAGGGGGCCTGATCCGCGGGGGCGCGAAACCTCTGGAGATGGCGCGCCAATCGGCTAGGCTGGCGCCGGATGCACTATTCGGAGCCACCATGCTGCCAACCATTGCGAGCTATTGGACGGGATCGGATCTGAGCTTCTTCGAGCAGGTCGTGATCCGCTCCTTCCAGGACGCCGGGCACGCGGTGCGGCTCTACGTGACGGGGCCTGTCGGGGGGGTGCCGGCGGGCGTAGAGGTCCGCGAGGCCGAGGCGCTCTGCCCCGCCCCCTTTCCCATATCCGACGGCGATCGCACGCGGGTGGCGGTCTATTCGGACCTGCTGCGCCTGCACATCCTGCGGGAGGGGGGCGCGATCTGGGCGGATCTCGACGCCTACTGCCGCCGCGCCTTCGATTTCGACGGCCCCCATGTCTATGGGCGCAACGGACGCGGACGGGTGTTGACCGGCGTCATGGGGCTGCCGCCTGAAAGCCCGACGCTGGCGGCCTTACTGGCGTTTCTCGAAACCGATAACCCCCTGATCCCCTGGCGCGGCGACGCCTATCGCGCGGAGGCGGCCGCGAAGCTGGCGCGCGGCGAAAGCTGGACGATCGCCGATCTGCCCTGGGGCGTGAGCGGGCCCAAGGGGTTCACCCATTTCCTGCGCCGCAACGACGAGATCCGCCACGCAAAGCCCAAGGAGGTGTTCTACCCGCTGATCCGAGAGGCGCTTGCGCTGCTGTGGCGGCCGGGCGCGGATCCGGCCTTGATCGAGCCGGAGGGCTGCCACTCGGTGCATCTCTTCGGCTCCACCCGGCGCGTGGTGGCGACCCATTTCGCCGGTCTGCCGCCGGAGGGCAGCTACCTCGCGGAAATCTGCCGCCGCCACGGCGTGGATCCCACCGCCGCACCGGCGCGCCTGCTGCCCTGGATGCAGCCGCGCAAGGGCTAGACGCGAGGAAAGCCCTTTTCGCCGGGCGGTGGATTTGGCAGAGTCGGGGCAACGACACATCAAGAAGATCGGCTTTTCGCGCAGTGCCAGCCAACCGCCCCGCCCGTTTCCGGCGCCCCGTTCAACTCCGGCGCCCTGTTGCCGCGCTCGCCGCTCTGGCGCTGCTCGCCGGCTGCGTGGAGCCCGAGCGGCGCCAGGTGGCCGTGGCCGCCGCCGACACCACGGGCTCGATCCGCACCCGGACGCAGGCGCCGGACGCGGAGGGCGACGGCCAGTGCTGGACGCAGGACACGCAGCCCGCCATCATCCAGACGATCACCGAACAGGTGCTCGTATCCCCCGCGCGCTATGACGACGACGACACGCTGCTCTCGCCCGCCACCTACGGCACCCAAACGCGGCAGGAGATCCTGCGCGAGCGCGCCGAGGTCTGGTTCCGCACGCCCTGCCCGCCCGAACTGACCGTGCCCTTCGTGGCGACGGTGCAGCGGGCGCTCACCGTGCGCGGCTACTACACGGGGCCGATCAACGGGCAGCTGGACGGGCCGACGCGGGCCGCGATCAAGGCCTACCAGACACCGCGCGGCCTGGAGAGCCAGACACTTTCGCTGGATGCGGCGCGCCAGCTCGGGGTGGCCGCCTATGGCCGGGAAACGCCGCAGGAAGGTTGAACCGGCGGCGGGCGCCCCTGATTCCATGGAAAATCCCGAAGGCAGGGGCGCGGCATCGTTTGGCCCCTTGGCCCGTGTTTGAGGATCCTGAGCCGCGAACGGGCGCACCAGAGGCGGGCCCGGAGGCACGGCGGCGCCCCGAGGCTGTGCCGGGCATGCAAAAGCCCCCGGAGGGCTTCCGGGGGCTCTGCGGCGTTCAGGGGGGCCGCACCGGGAATGTCACGGCGCGGTGGAGGGTCGGCCTACTCCAGTGAGAGGGCCACGAAGCGCGGCTCGCCGCCACGGCGGACCAGCAGCAGCAGGGATTTGCGCCCGGCGTCCTCGGCATCGGCGATCCGGTTTTCCAGATCCTCGATGGAGGCGACCTTCTGCTGGCCGGCCTCGGTGATGACGTCACCGGCACGCAGGCCCTTCTCGTAGGCTTCGCTCATCTCGTCGACGTCGGTGACGACGAGCCCGTCGGCGTTGGCGCCAAGTTCGAGCTGCTCGCGCAGGTCGTCGGACATCTCCGAGAGCGTCAGGCCGAGGATTTCGCTTTCCACCGGTTCGGTCGCCGGGGCGGAGGCCGGAACGGCGGCTTCGGCGGTTTCGCGGCGGCCCAGGGTCACGGCGAGGGTCTCTTCCTTGCCGTCCCGCAGGACGACGACATCCACCGTCTTGCCGATCTCGGTGTTGCCCACGCGACGAACCAGCTCGCGGGTGTCTTCCACGTCCTTGCCGTCGAAGGTGAGGATCAGATCCCCGGCCTTCATGCCGGCCTTGGCGGCGGGGCCTTCCGGCACGTCCGTCACCAGCGCGCCCTTGGCCTCTTCCAGCCCGAGGGCTTCGGCCACGTCGTCGGTCACGTCCTGGATGCGGACGCCGAGCCAGCCGCGTCGGGTTTCGCCGAATTCCTTCAGCTGCGCCACCACGCGCTCGACCACGGCGGAGGACATGGCGAAGCCGATGCCGATGGAGCCGCCGTTGGGCGACAGGATCGCGGTGTTCACGCCGATCACCTCGCCGTCCATGTTGAACAGCGGGCCGCCGGAGTTGCCGCGGTTGATGGCGGCGTCGGTCTGGATGTAATCGTCGTAGCTGCCCGACAGCGCGCGGTTGCGGGCCGAGATAATGCCGACGGAGACCGAGAAGCCCTGGCCGAGCGGGTTGCCCATGGCCATCACCCAATCGCCGACGCGGGCGACGTCGCTGTCACCGAATTCGACGAAATCGAGGGGCTTTTCGCTTTCCACCTTCAGCAGCGCGATGTCGGTGTTCGGGTCGGTGCCGATCACTTTCGCGGGCAGTTCACCGCCTTCGAAGAACTCGACGAGGATCTCGTCGGCGCCGTCGATCACGTGGTTGTTCGTCACCACGAAGCCATCGGCGGAGATGACGAAGCCGGAGCCCAGCGCCTGGCTGCGGCGCGGGCGGTTGCCCTGCCCGCCGCGGTCCTGGAACTCGCGGAAGAACTCTTCGAAGGGCGAGCCTTCGGGCACCAGCGGCGACGGGCCGCCGGTGGAGGCCGCCACGGTGGTGGTGGTGGTGATGTTCACGACCGCCGGGCTGATCTTTTCAGCCAGGTCGGCAAAGCTCTCGGGGGCTCCGCGCGCGATGGCCGGAGATGTCAGGGCCGGTGCCAGCAGCAGGGCGAGCCCCATCACCAGGATGCCCGCCTGCCTCGGCAGCGCCCGCACCGCGGAAAGAAGCGCGGCGGCGCCTGCCCGTGTCTGGATGTCCTGTGGTGTCACGGTATTCTCCTCTTCGTTCGGCGGCCGTCTCAGGGGCGCCTTTCATTGGAAAATTATGTTGGCGGCCGAAGCCTGACTTCAACTGCACGTGTGATCCCGCCTTTTCACATGGCCGTGATAAATTGGTAACAGTTGCCAGTTCGGCCGAAATCAAACAGCGCCCGACAGCCAGATCAGCAGGAAACCGCCGCCCATCGCGAACAGGCCGATCAGCCGGCGCGTATCCCGCGGGAGCGAGGCGATGAGCTTCACCAGCTCATCAAGGCGCGAAGGGGCCAGTGCGAACACCAGCCCCTCCACGAAAAGCACGAGCCCGAGGGCAAGAAGGATCGTCTCGATCACTCGCCCGTGGCCGATTTGAAGAATTGGAAGAATTCGCTGTCAGGCGAGAGCACCATCGTCGAATTCTCGGCAAGGAAGGCGCGCTGGTAGGCGTTCAGGGAGCGGTAGAATCGGAAGAAATCCTCATCCTCCCCGAAAGCCTCGGCGAAGATCCGGTTGCGTTCGGCATCGGCTTCACCGCGCACGATCTCGGCTTCGCGGCGGGCTTCGGAGACGAGCTCCACCACCGTCCGGTCGGCCTGGGCGCGCACGCGCTGCGCGGCTTCCTCACCACGGGCGATCTCATCCGCGGCTTCCCGTTCACGCTCCGCGCGCATCCGGGCGAAGGTCGCATCGAGGTTCGCCTGCGGCAGGTCGGTGCGCTTCAGGCGCACGTCGATCACCTCGAGGCCCAGCGCACGGGCTTCGGCGATGGCGCCGTTGCGGATGCGCAGCATGAGCGCGGCGCGGTCCGACGACAGGATGTCGTTGGAGCTCACAGAACCAAGGATTTCCCGCGTCTGGGCGCGCAGGATCGAATCCAGGCGGCTCTCGGCGGCGGCGACGCCCCCGACACCCACGGCCTGGCGGAACTGGCGCACGTCGGAGATGCGGTAGCGCGCGAAGGCATCGACCACGAGCCGGCGATCATCCAGCGGGGTGACCTCGAGCGGGCCGACCTCGCGGCTGAGGATGCGGTCGTCGTATTTCACGACTTCCTGGATCAGCGGGATCTTGAAGGCGAGGCCGGGATCCTCCTTCACGTCCACGACGCGGCCGAACTGCAGAACCAGCGCCTTCTCGCGTTCATCCACGATGAACAGCGCCGAAAGGATGCCCGCGGCGATCACCACGAGAACGGGAATGATAAACGTCGAGCGGCGCATCAGTTGGACCCTCCCTCGGTGGTGGATTTGCGGAGCTCGTTGAGCGGCAGATAGGGCACGACGCCATTGCCGGCGCCTTCACCGGCGCCCTCGTCGAGGATCACCTTGTCCACGCGGCCGAGCACCTGTTCCATGGTTTCGAGGTAGAGGCGCTTGCGCGTCACGTCCGGCGCCTTCACGTATTCCTCCAGAACGGCGGAGAAGCGGCTGGCTTCACCCTGGGCCTCGTTGACGACCTGCGCCCTGTAGCCTTCAGCCTCTTCGAGGGTCTGGGCGGCCTCACCACGGGCCCCCGCGAGCACGCGGTTGGCGTAGGCGTCGGCCTGTTTCTCGAGCCGGTCACGCTCCTGTCCGGCCGACTGCACGGCGCGGAAGGCGTCTTTCACCGGTTCGGGCGGATCGGCGCCGTCGAAGTTCACCCGCACGATGTTCACGCCGGAGTCGTAGCTGTCGAGGGTGAGCTGGATCAGGTCCTGAAGCCGATCGGCGATGATCCCACGATCGCGGTTGAGGATCGGCGCCAGCTCGGACTGCGCGATGATCTCGCGCATGGCCGATTCAGACACGGCCTGGATCGTCTGCTCGGGATCGCGCAGCGTGAACAGGTATTTCGCCGGGTCGGAAATGTTCCAGACCACCTGGAAATCGATGTCCACGATGTTCTCGTCTCCCGTCAGCATCAGGCCGCTGTCGGCCCCGCGGCTGCCGGCGCCGATCTCCACGATCTGTTCGCGGGTCACGGGGATGACCTCCTTCGTCACCACCGGCCAGGGCGCGAAGTTCAGGCCCGGCTCTCCCGTAGAGGCGTATTCCCCGAGGAACAGCTCAACGGATTTCTCTTCCGGTTTGACGGTATAGAAAGAGGCATAGGCCCAGAGCCCGGCCAGCGCGATGGCGCCGATGGCCACCGTGCCGCGGGTGATCTTGGGCCCGCCGTCGCCGGAGCCGCCGCCGCCATTGGGGCGGCCGCCACGGCCGCCGCCGCCCAGCAGCACCTTCAGCTGCTCCTGGCCCTTCTTCACAAGTTCATCAACGTCGGGAATCTGCGGATCGTTCTGCCCGGGGCGCTGACCGGGGCGATTGCCGCGGTTGTCGTCGTTGCCGCCTCCGCCGCCGCTGTTGCCGCCTCCCCCCCAGGGTCCGCCGTTATTTCCAGCCATCAAGCCTCTCTATCTAACGTTCAGTTCAAGCACATGGGATGTGCAATAGGTGTATCCCGCCGCGCCGGTTTCAAGCCGTGCGCGTCGGGGTCTTCATGGTGACGAGCTCTTCGCTCATCGTCGGATGCACCGCTACGGTGCGGTCGAAATCCTCTTTGGTGGCGCCCATCTTGATGGCGATCGCCGCAAGCTGGATCATCTCGCCCGCGTGGTCGGCGACGATGTGACACCCGAGAACCTTGCGCGTGGCCTTGCTGACGATGAGCTTCATCATCACGCGGTCATCGCGCCCGGCAAACAGCGTCTGCATCGCCCGGAAGGACGCCGAGTAGACCTCGATCGGCTCCTGCTCGGCGGCCTCTTCCTCGGTCAGGCCCACGGTGCCCAGTTCGGGCTGGGTGAACACGGCCGAGGCCACCAGTTCGTGATCCGGCTTCGTGGGGTTGCCCTTGAAGACGGTCTCCACGAAGGCCGCGCCCTCGCGGATCGCCACCGGCGTGAGGTTGATGCGGTCGGTCACGTCGCCCACGGCGTAGATCGAGGGCACGGAGGTCTGGGAGTAGTCGTCCACGAGGATCTCGCCCTTGCGGCCCAGCTTCACGCCCGCCTCTTCCAGCCCCAGCCCTGCCGTGTTGGGCACGCGGCCGGTGGCATACATCACCTGTTCATAGACGCGCTCGGTGCCGTTGGTGCATTTCACCCGGAGCCCGCCCTCGACCTTCCTGATCTCCAGCACGTCGGTGCCGACGTGCAGATCCACGCCGCGTTCCTTCATCTGTTCGGCCACGTGGCCGCGCGCCTCGTCGTCGAAGCCACGCAGGATCTGGGCGCCGCGGTAGAACTGCGTCACCTCCACGCCCATGCCGTTCAGGATGCAGGCGAATTCGCAGGCGATGAAGCCGCCCCCGACGATCAGGATGGATTTGGGCAGCCTGTCCCAAAGGAACACCTCGTTGGAGGAGATCGTGTGCTCGATGCCCTCCATCTCGGGCTTGAAGGGATGCCCGCCGGTGGCCACGAGGATGTGCTTGGCGGTGAAGGTCTCACCGGTTGAAAGCGCCACGGTGTGGGCGTCCTTCAGGGTGGCGCGGGCATCGAAGACCTCGACGCCGGCATTGGCCAGCACGTTGCGGTAGATGCCTTCGAGACGGTCCAGCTCGGCGCGCAGCTTCGGGTGGAAGGTATTCCAGTCGAAGGCGCCGTCCCGCACGTCCCAGCCGTAGGCGCGGGCGTCTTCGAACTGCTCCTTGTAGCCGGAGGCGAAGACCATCAGCTTCTTGGGCACGCAGCCGCGGATCACGCAGGTGCCGCCCATGCGGTATTCTTCCGCCAGCGCTACCTTGGCGCCCGCCTCCGAAGCCGCCAGCCGCGCGGCGCGCACGCCACCGGAGCCACCGCCGATGACAAACAGATCATAGTCGAAAGCCATAGATATTCCTTAGGGTCAGACCTGTCACAGGTCAGAGAACATGTTCTTTTCGTCGACGAAATCGAGGTGATCTTCCTCGACCGTCCCTGCATTTATGTCCCGCACCTCGACTTTGCCATCCCCGTAGCCGATCACGACCGCGTCACAGATGTCGATGAAGAGGCCGTTTTCCACCACGCCGGGGATCTGGTTCAGCACCAGCGAAAGCTGCCGGGGGTTGCCGATGCGCTTGAGGTGCAGATCGACGATGTAGTTGCCCTCGTCGGTGACGTAGGGCGTATCGCCGTTGAGCCGCACCAGCGTTTCCTCCACCAGCGCCTTGGTCGTCTGCCAGCCGAAAGGCACCACCTCCACCGGCAGCGGGAAGGCGCCCAGCGTCTCCACCTGCTTGGAGATGTCGGCGATCACGACCATCTGGTCGGAGGCCGTGGCGACGATCTTTTCCTGCAGGAGCGCGCCGCCCCCGCCCTTGATGAGGTTCAGGTTGGCGTCGTATTCGTCGGCTCCGTCGATCGTCACGTCGAGCCACTTGGCCTCGTCCAGGGACACCACCTTGATCCCAACCTCGCGGGCCAGATCGGCGGTGCGGCTCGATGTCGGCACGCCGATGATGCGCAGGCCGTCGTCGCGCACCAACTCGCCGAGGCAGCGCACGAGCCAGGCGGCCGTGGAGCCCGTCCCGAGGCCCACGCGCATCCCGTCCTCGACGAAATCGGTGGCGCGCTTGGCGGCAACGAACTTGGCCTTGTCGATCGGCGAAAGCTCTGCGGGCATGGGGCTCTCCTGAACTTGCTGCATACGTTATAGGAAAGGAATGGCCGGGCCGCGAGAGGCAAATGCATACCGCACGGGCGGTTTTTGCCGCGCGCCCGCCGCCCTCCGCGCCGGGGCGGCTGTCGCGGCGAAGGGATCGGGTGTCGTTTTCCCCCTCGCCTTTCGCCGCGCTTCTGGCATGTATGGGCGCGCGCAAGCAGGAAAGGCCCAAGATGTTTCTCTCCGTCTTCGAGATGTTCAAGGTCGGCGTCGGCCCGTCGTCTTCCCACACGATGGGGCCAATGGTGGCGGCGGGGCGCTTTCTTGAAGCGTTGCGGGCCTCGCCCTTCCACGCCCACGGGCTGCGCGCCTCGCTGCATGGATCGCTGGCCTTCACCGGCGTCGGCCACGCGACGGATCGCGCCACCATCCTGGGCCTCGCAGGCTTCCAGCCCGACACCTACGATGCCGAGGCCGCGGAGGCCGCGCTCGCCCGGATCCGCACCGAAAAACGCCTGCACCCCGAGGGGCTGGCGCCGCTGGCCTTCGATCCCGAAGCCGATCTGATCTTCGATTACGGCCCGCCGCTGCCCGGCCACGCCAACGGCATGATCCTGATGGCGACCGACGCCCAGGGCGACGTGATCCTGCAGGAAACCTACTACTCCATCGGCGGCGGCTTCGTGATGACGGCCGACGAACTGGCCCGGGGCAAGCACACCGACGAGGGCGCTCCCGTGCCCTACCCGTTCAAGACGGCGGCCGAAATGCTCGCCATGGCGGCGGCCAGCGGCAAGAGCATCGCCGAGATGAAACGCGCCAACGAGCTTTCGCGCTGCCCTGCCGCCGATCTCGACACCGGGCTCGCGCGCATCTGGGAGGTGATGAACGCCTGCATCGACCGCGGGCTGGCCGCCGAGGGCACCCTGCCCGGCGGGCTGAACGTGAAGCGCCGGGCGCGGCAGGTCCACGAGGCGCTGTTGGCGGAGCGCGGCATGAACCTCTCCGCGCCGCATACGATCAACGACTGGATGAGCGCCTACGCCATGGCGGTGAACGAAGAGAATGCCGCCGGTGGACAGGTCGTCACCGCGCCGACGAACGGCGCCGCCGGAGTGCTGCCGGCCACCATCCGCTACTGGCTCGATCACGTGCCCGGCGCCACCGCCTCCCGCATCCCCGATTTCCTGCTCACCGCCGCCGCCATCGGCGGGCTGGTGAAACACAACGCCTCGATCTCCGGCGCCGAATGCGGCTGCCAGGCCGAGGTCGGCTCCGCCTCTGCCATGGCCGCGGCGGGCTTGTGCGCCGTGCTCGGCGGCACCCCGAAGCAGGTGGAGAACGCCGCCGAGATCGCGCTGGAGCATCACCTCGGCATGACCTGCGATCCGGTGAAGGGCCTCGTGCAGGTGCCCTGCATCGAGCGCAACGGGCTGGGCTGCATCAAGGCCGTCTCGGCCGCCTCGCTGGCCCTGCGCGGCACCGGCGATCATTTCGTGCCACTGGACAGCGCCATCGAAACCATGCGGCAGACGGGCGCGGACATGCACGAGAAATACAAGGAAACCTCGCTCGGCGGCCTCGCCGTGAACGTGCCGAACTGCTGAAGACGCGCAAGCCGCTCAAAAAGGCTTGCGCGCCCGGCGACTTATCTGGTCTTCAGGGGGCAGAAGTTGATTGCAGGAAAAAGACATGCCGAAACGCCGCTCGATTTACAGCTATCTGGATGATTTCGGCATTTCAGGATTCACCACCATACTCGAGATCGGTGCCAATGACGGCTCGGACTCCAGCAAGCTTGCCGCCAATGCTCCGAACGGCCACTTGCATGCCTTCGAGCCGGACGAACGCGCGATCGCGAACTTTCTGAAGACCGACATGCCCGGGAACGTGACTCTGCATCGCCATGCGATCGGAGCGGAGAACGGCGAGGTGACCTTCTATCCGAGCCTGTCGCGCCGCGACAGGGACTGGGACAAATCAGGCTCGATCCGCCGTCCGAAGAAAGTCCTCGAAAAGTATCCCGAGCTGAGTTTCGGAGAAGGCACCACCGTGCCCATTCGCCGCCTGGACGACTGGGCCCGAGAGAACGGCATCGAAGCTGTCGATCTGATCTGGGCGGATGTTCAGGGCGCCGAGGAGGACGTCATTCAGGGTGGTCGGGAAACCCTTTCGCGGACAAGATACTTCTATACCGAGTTCTCCAACAGGGAGATGTATGAAGGCCAGGTCCGCCTGGAGGCGTTGCTGGCCATGCTGCCGGAATTTGAATTGATCGAGCGCTACAACAGTGACGTTCTGCTGCGACACACGAAGCTGACGTGAACCAGAAACCGGCCAACCGGAGGCGCGACTTGAGCACGGGGGAAGGCCACGAATGACCCGCGACAGGCCCGTTCTCGGCATCGTGCTCATGCTCGGCTTCTGCGTCCTGGCCCCGCTCGGCGACGCCGTGGCCAAGCTGCTGGGCAGCCGCATGGGGGTGGGCGAGTTGGTGTTCCTGCGCTTCCTGTTCCAGCTGGTGATCCTCGCGCCCTTCGCGCTCACCGGCGCGCGGGCGATCCTGCGGGATAGTTTCGTGCTGGGCATGACGGCCCTGCGCACGCTGCTGCACATCCTCGGGATCGGCTGCATGTTCCTCGCCCTGCGCTACCTGCCGCTGGCCGAGGCCGTGGCCATCGCCTTCGTCATGCCCTTCATCATGCTGCTGCTGGGGCGTTACGTGCTGGGCGAGGAAGTGGGGCCGCGGCGCATCGCGGCCTGCGCGATGGGCTTCGTCGGAACGCTCCTCGTGGTGCAGCCCAGCTTCGCCGCCGTCGGCCCGGCCGCGCTGCTGCCGCTGGCGGTGGCCGTCGTCTTCGCGCTGTTCATGCTCGTCACCCGGACGATCGCCAAGAAGGTGGACCCGATCGCGCTTCAGGCGGTGAGCGGCGCGATGGCCTGCCTCGTGCTGGTGCCGCTCCTGCTGCTGACCGAGGGGCTGCCCCCCGTTCCCGGCGATCCGGCCACCCTCGGCCTGATCCTCGCCCTCGGCACGCTCGGAACCGTGGCACACCTGCTGATGACGTGGTCTCTGCGCTTCGCCCCCTCCGCCACGCTTGCACCGATGCAATACCTCGAAATCCCCTTCGCCACGCTGATCGGCTGGATGATCTTCCGCGATCTGCCCAACGGGCTGGCCGCGCTGGGGATCGGGGTGACGATGGCCGCCGGGCTCTACATCATCCACCGTGAGCGGCGCGCAGGCCGCGGGCAGCCTCCGGCAGGCAGCGCCGCGGCAGGATCACCAGCATCTCCCCGCGCGCGATCCGAAGGCTGACGGGCCCAAGCGCGCAATTCGACGTGCCGATCCGCACTCCGGGGGCGAAGTCGATCCCGTCTATGGGCCACTTCAGCCCCGACGACGCGCCCCGCGCCGGCCCCATGGGAAACAGCGACACCCGCGTGCCGGCGGCGAGATCGAGTTCCAGCGCGGGCGGCACGCGGAAGATCACGTCCCGCGCCCCCACCAGGATCGCGGGCTGAGCGGGGAAGGCCGCAAGGGCGTGCAGCGCCGCCAGCTCGTGATCCAGCCGCCCGCCGGTGAAGCCGAGGCACAGGATCAAGGGCGCGCGCAGCCGCTGAAGGCATTTCTCGAAATCGGTGCTGTCCTGCTCGGCCACGGGCATGAGCGCGACGCCGGCGGCCTCCAGATCCCGGCGCAGCGGCGCATCGAGGGAGTCCATGTCGCCGATCACCGCCTGCGGCCAATGCCCGGCCGCACGGGCCGAAGCCGCGCCCCCGCCATCTGCGGCAAAGAGATTCGGGGCCATCTCCAAAAGCGCGCAAACCGCCGCATTGTCCACGGGCGCGCCTCCGAGCAGCGTTATTGGCTCCGATCTGGAAACAATCCCGGTCAATTCGGGCATTTCTTCGCCGTTCTTGGGTTTCGACACATTCTGGCCCATAAATAACACCGGAAATATCCCAGTTCCGATCCTTTCTGCGACGCATGGGGTGGTAAACACACTGTTGCTGAATAAGAGAAAGCGAGCAATCCGATGGTCGGTGCGAGTAAAATTCTGACAGTATCTTATGGAACCTTCAGCTGTACGCTGGAAGGCTTCGATGATTCTTTTAATACGATGAAGGCGATTGCGGAGTACTTCCGCGATCTGGCAGCAGAGGACCGCTATTTCGGAGCGGAACCCCCCGCACCCGACGCCGAGATGCTGGCGCGAATTGCTGAAAAGGAAGTCAGCCGGCGCGTCGAGGCCCGCATTCAGGACAACAACGTGGTCTTGCGTCAGCAGGAGGCCCCCGCCCTGGAGACCCAGCGCGCCGCCCCCTCGCCGATCCCGCCGCAGCCGGTCTCCCGCCCCGCGGCCGCCCCGGCCGCGCAGGCTCCGGCGGCAAAGCCCGCGCCGAAGGCCGCCGCGCCCCGGAAGCCGGCGTTCCAGCCCTCGCCCGCCGCCCCGGCCGCCGACGCCGACAGCATTGCCGCCAAGCTGCAACGCATCCGCGCCGTCGTCGCCCAGAACAAGGCCGGCACCTCCGACCGCCTCTTCGACGAGGACGAGCAGGTCGGCGAGATCGCCGAAGAGATCACCGCCACGCCCGAGACGGCCCCCGAACCGGCGCCTGAACCGGCCCCGGCGCCGCAGCTGGACGATCCGGAGCTGATCGCCGCGGCCGCCGAAGAGCCGGCCGAGGATTTCGAAGAGGAAGATTCCCTTGCCGCGCTCGAAGCCTTCGAGCAGGCCGCCGAGGAAGCTGCGCCCGACGCCACCGAAGCGGCGGCAGACAGCAAGGAGGCCGAGGAGGCCGAAGGGGAAGCCGGCATCGCAGATTTCGAAGCGGAAGGCTCTTTCGCGGAAGAAGCTTTCGAAGAAGAAACCTTCGAGGAGGAGGCCGCGGATTTCGCTCCCGAGGCGACCGACGCCCTGCTGAAAGCCGTTGCCGCCCGCAGCACGCCGGAAACCGCCCCCGAATTGGCGCCGGAACCCGCGGCTGAAGCCGAGGCCCCGGCCGACGACATCGTGGACGACATCGCCGAGGATATCGCCGAGGACATCGAAGCGGAACTTCTTCCGGACGTGGAAGCCGAAGCCGAAGCCGAAGCCGAAGCCGAAGCCGAAGCCGAAGCCGAAGCCGAAGCCGAAGCCGAAGCCGAAGCCGAAGCCGAAGCCGAAGCCGAAGCCGAAGCCGAAGCCGAAGCCGAAGCCGAAGAAAGCCTGGTAGAGGCCGAGGCCGAAGTCGAGGTGGAATCCGCCGAAGACACCACGGAAGACGATGCCGAGGACGCCATTGAAATCGCGGAAGGCCTCGAAGAAGCGCCCGTGATGACCGAAGAGGTGTTCGAGGCGGAAGAGGACGAAGGCGCCGAGGCAGCAGAGCTTGCTTCACAGGAAGAAGCTTACGAGGAAGACAGCGACGACGAAGATGTGCTCGCCCGTCTGACCGCCTCGCTCCAGGCGGCCCCCGAAGTTGCCGAACAGACCGAAGCCGACGATGCGGAAGAGATGGCGGACGCCGCTCCGCTGGTGCTGACCCCGGCCGACAGCGTGGCCGAAGCCGCCGAGGAAGCTTCCCAGGAAGAAACTCCCCCGCAAGAAGAAGAGCGCAAGGTCTCCGCCACCGCCGCGGCGGCCGCCGCCCGCGCCCGTGCCCGCGTCATCCGGATGAAGAAATCCGACGTGGAGGATGCGATCGCCGACGGCACGCTCCAGCCGGTCGAGCTGGTGGAGGAACCCGAGGAAGAGATCGCGGAAGCCACCGCCGAGGCCGATCCTCTGGAGGGCAACAGCTCGCTCTCCGAGGAGGAAGAAGCCGATCTGCGCGCCGAGCTTGCCGCCGTGGAAGCCGAGGAGCGCGGGGACGAGCCCGTCACCCCGGTGCGCCCCGTGCGCGTCACCCCGCGCCGCGTGACCACCAGCGCCGAGGACGACGAGGAAGCCGTGGCCCGCCTGCTGGAGCAGACCAACAGCAAGCTGGAAGAGAGCGAAGGCGCCCGCCGCCGCTCGGGCTTCGCCCACCTCAAGGCCGCCGTGGCCGCCACCGTCGCCGAACGCAGGTTCCTGGGCGGCAAGAAGAAGAAGGAAGACGAAACCGAAGCCTACCGCGAGGATCTGGCCAAGGCCGTCAAACCCGGCAAACCCAGCCCTGCCCCGGCGCCGCGCCCCAACCGCAAGGACGGCACGATGGCACCGCTGATGCTGGTGAGCGAGCAGCGCGTGGACGTGGCCCCCCGCCCCGGCGATCTGGCCGCCTCGGCCGGCCGCGGGAGCGAGCAGACCGCCGGCAACCTGGCGCTTCAGAAATCGCCGCGCCGCGAGGTCTCGGTCTACGAGCTGGAGAAGGTCGATCACGTCCTGTCCGACGACACGAGCTTCGAGGAGTTCGCCGCCCGTCTCGGCGTGACCGAACTGCCTGACCTGCTGGAAGCCGCGGCCGCCTACGTGGCCTTCGTGGAAGGCCGGCCGCAGTTCTCCCGTCCGCACGTGATGGGGGTCATGGCCAAGGCCGCCAACGCGCAGGACATCTCCCGCGAGGACGGGCTGCGCTCCTTCGGCCAGCTGCTGCGCGAAGGGCGCCTTCAGAAGGTGCAGCGCGGCCAGTTCACGATCTCGAAGACGACCCGTTTCAAACCCAAGGCCCGTTATGGCAACGAGTGACCATCCGGCACTGTCCTGAAGACCACCCCGGATACGTATAACGGTAAAAAAGCGGGACGGCCCTGGACCAGCCGTCCCGCTTTTCTTTTGGCACCTGCAAAATGAAAAGAGGCCGAAGCACTGCCCCGGCCCCCGGTGTATTTCAGGTCAACAGGCGGCGGGCTCAGCCCTGATCGCCCGGATCTTCCTTGCCAACGCCCTTGAACACCGCCTTCAGCGGCAGCGCCCAGACGACGCCCAGCGCCACGTAGACGAGGAACTCGACCCAGATCGACGGGCGCTCGAGCCAGTTCACCACCGTCACGCAGACGACGATATAGGCCGGCAGGCCGATCAGCAGGATCAGCAGCGACAGGCGTTTTCTTGTCTTGTACGGCAGGGCCATGGGCGGGCTCGGATCAATCGGCGAAAGGATCGGTGACGAGGATGGTGTCGTCACGCTCGGGCGAGGTGGACAGTAGCGCGACCGGGCAGCCGATCAACTCTTCCACGCGGCGCACGTATTTGATCGCGTTGGCGGGCAGATCAGCCCAGGAGCGCGCGCCCTCGGTGCTTTCCTGCCAGCCCGGCACTTCCTCGTAGATCGGGGTGCAGCGGGCCTGTTCCTCGGCCGCCGTGGGCAGGTAGTCCAGCCGCTTGCCGTCCAGCTCGTAGGCCACGCAGATCTTGAGCGTGTCGAAGCCGTCGAGCACGTCGAGCTTGGTGAGCGAGATGCCGTTGATGCCGGAGGTGGCGACGGTCTGGCGCACGAGGCAGGCATCGAACCAGCCGCAGCGGCGCTTGCGGCCCGTAGTGGTGCCGAACTCGTGGCCGCGCTCACCGAGGCGCTGGCCGTCGGCGTCCTCCAGCTCCGTCGGGAAAGGCCCCTCGCCCACGCGGGTGGTGTAGGCCTTCACGATGCCGAGCACGAAATCGATGGCGTTGGGGCCGATGCCCACGCCGGTGGCGGCCTGCCCTGCGATCACGTTGGAGGAAGTGACGAAGGGATAGGTGCCGAAATCGATGTCCAGCAGCGCGCCCTGGGCGCCTTCGAACAGGATGCGTTTGCCCGCCTTGCGCTTCTCGTTGAGCACCTTCCAGACCGGCGCGGCGAAGGGCAGGATCTTGGGCGCGATCTCCTTGAGCTGGGCGATCAGCGCGTCGCGGTCGATCGGCGCGACGCCAAGGCCCTTGCGCAGCGGATCGTGGTGCTGGAGCGCGCGATCCACGCGGGCCTCCAGGGTGGCGTCATCGGCCAGATCAGCAACCCGGACGGCGCGGCGGCCGACCTTGTCTTCGTAGGCGGGGCCGATGCCGCGGCCCGTGGTGCCGATCTTGGTGCCCTTGGAGGCGGCTTCCTCGCGGGCGCGGTCCAACTCGCCGTGCAGCGGCAGGATCAGCGGGGTGTTCTCGGCGATCATCAGCGTTTCGGGCGTGATTTCGACGCCCTGCGCGCGCACAGTCTCGATTTCCTTCACGAGGTGCCAGGGATCGAGCACCACGCCGTTGCCGATGACCGAAAGCTTGCCGCCCCGCACGACGCCGGAGGGCAGCGCGTGCAGCTTGTAGACCTTGCCGTCCACCACCAGCGTGTGGCCGGCGTTGTGGCCGCCCTGAAACCGCGCGATCACGTCGGCCCGCTCACTGAGCCAGTCGACGATCTTGCCTTTACCTTCGTCACCCCATTGGGCGCCCACGACAACCACGTTGGCCATGATCACTTCCTATCCTTGGCACGGGAAAAACCGGCCCCCGTATAGCCGCCAGATCGGCGCGGCGAAACCGGAATCTGTGCGACTGCGGCGAAGCTGCCCCCGGCCCGGCGGCGGCACATCGCCCCGCCGGCTTGGTTTCGCCCCCAAAAGCGCCACATTCCAAGGATAATCACGGTGCAAACGAACGATTGACCACGCGGATGACGATGCCCGAGCCTGAGAAAAGACCTGCACCGGAGGGTTGGTTCGACCTTTCGCCCGAGGCCTACGCGGACCTCGGGGCGATGGTCTATCTCTCCGCGTTGACGGCCACGCACCGCAACCGCTCCCTGCTGCAGGCAGTCAACGCCTTCGAAACGCCGCTGCGCCTGAAGCAATACAAGATCTTCCGCCAGAACGGTTTTCCGCGCGCCTTCGTCACCTACGCCGGGCTGTCGCCCGAGGTGGAGCGGCGCTTCGCGATCGATCACGCGCCGATCCTCGGCGAGGATTACGCCTCGGGTCCGTCGTTCTGGATCGTGGATCTCGTCTCCCCCTTCGGACAGATCCGCCAGATCGCCGAGATCATGCGCCGGACGATCCCCTTCGACCGGATGCGCGCCAACCGACTCGACAGCGACATGAGCCGCCCTCGGATCGTGGAATGGACGCGGGATAAGGCGGGCGCGGTGCACATGCGGCTCTACCGCAAGGCGGAGTTCGCCGCGCTGCTCGATGGCGGGGCGGGCTGATGGTCAACTTCCCCTTCCCCACCGTGCCGCCGCCCGCCGACGCCCTCCGCCCCGAGATCGGCGGAGATACCGAAGGCACGATCGGCGGCCCGATCGGCAACACCACCGACACCGGCGCGCTGACCGTCGATCCGGGCCTCCCGAATCCGGGCTGGACCGTGACGGACATCGACTGGTCGATCAGCACCGAGGCCGGCAACGGCGTGGCCAGCGTGGATCCGTTCACCGGGGTCTGGACCTACACCGTGGATCAGGCCTTCTTCGACTCGCTGGATTTCGGAGAAGTGGTGACGGACAGCTTCACCGTGCTCGTGGGCGTGGCGGCGCTCACGCCCGGCGGCAACGAGCAGAGCGGCTTCGACACGCAGGTCATCACCATCAACATCGAGGGCGTCTGTTTCGCCGCCGGGACGCGCATCCAGACGCCGGACGGCGACGTGCCCGTCGAACAGCTGCACCCCGGCGATCGCGTCTGCACGCGGGACGGCGGCGTGCACCGCATCCGCTGGATCGAAGGGCGGACGGTTTCGGGAAAGGAGTTGCGGCAGAGGCCGGTCCTGCGCCCCGTCCGGATCGCTCCGGGTGCCCTCGGCGGCGGGCTACCGCGTCGGGCGCTGCGGGTTTCGCCCGAACATCGCGTTCTCGTGGCCGGCCCGGCCTGCGCCCTGCTCTTCGGGGAAGCGGAGGTGCTGGTGGCCGCGAAGGATCTGCTCGGCTGGCCCGGCGTGGAGGTGGACGAAAGCCTTGCGCCGGTAGGGTATTTCCACATCCTGCTCGACAGCCACGAGATCCTGCTGGCCGAGGGCGCGGGCGCCGAAAGCCTCTACCTCGGCGAGGAGGCGCTGCACCGGCTTTCGCAGGGCGCCCTTGCCGAACTCGCTGCAATCTTCCCCGATGCCCCGGCGGGCGTGAGCCCCTTCGGGCACGCGGCGCGGCGGATGCTGCGGGGATACGAGGCCGCGCTGCTTCCGGCCCCCTGAGCCGATCCGCCCGCCCGCTTGCGACATCCTGCCAGCGCCACCCGGCCGCCGGCTCCGAAAAGCGGCCGGAAAGGGGTTGCGACCCGGTGGCGGACGGCATAGATAGCCACATCGAATGAAATCGCGGTGCCATCCATGGAAAATGTCGTCCTTGTCATCCACCTGATCCTCGCCCTGTGCCTCATCGGCGCAGTGCTGCTTCAGCGCTCCGAAGGCGGTGGGCTGGGCATGGGCGGCGGTGGCGGCGGCGTTATGTCCGGCCGCGCGGCGGCGACGGCCATGGGCAAGGTGACCTGGGCTCTGGCCATCGCCTTCATCGGCACCTCGATCGCACTCACCATCATCGCAGCCCGGAACTCGGCCGACAGCTCGGTTCTGGACCGGATCGGCACCACCCCGCCGGCCGCGGAAGAGAGCGCTCCGGCCCTGCCGCCGGCAAGCGATCTGCTGCCGCCGACCGCGGAGGAGGCTCCGGCCACGCCGCGCGCCGACTGACGGAGCGCAACCACTACATCTGAGGAAGGGGGCACCCGCCCCCAACAGCATCTTGCGGTAATGTTGCCAAAACGGGCCGAATCCGTTATGGCTTAAATCCCGTGATGCTGCGGCTTTTCGTTGAGCCGGTTCACTTGAAAGAGATCTAGATCACGGGGGTTTGCCAGCACATGGCACGCTATATCTTCATCACGGGCGGTGTTGTTTCTTCGCTGGGCAAAGGCCTGGCATCCGCAGCCCTTGGCGCGCTCCTGCAGGCGCGCGGCTACACGGTCCGCCTGCGCAAGCTGGATCCCTACCTCAACGTCGATCCGGGCACCATGAGCCCGTTCGAGCACGGTGAGGTCTTCGTCACCGACGACGGCGCGGAGACAGATCTCGACCTCGGCCACTACGAGCGCTTCACCGGCGTCTCGGCCCGCAAGACGGATTCCGTCTCTTCCGGGCGGATCTATTCCAACGTGCTGGAGAAGGAGCGCCGCGGCGACTACCTCGGCAAGACGATCCAGGTGATCCCCCACGTCACCAACGAGATCAAGGATTTCATCGAGATCGGCGACGACGAGGTCGATTTCATGCTTTGCGAGATCGGCGGCACCGTGGGCGACATCGAGGGCCTGCCCTTCTTCGAGGCCATCCGCCAGTTCAGCCAGGACAAGCCGCGCGGCCAGTGCATCTTCATGCATCTCACGCTGCTGCCCTACATCGCCGCCTCCGGCGAGCTGAAGACCAAGCCGACCCAGCACTCCGTGAAGGAGCTGCGCTCCATCGGCATCGCACCGGACGTGCTCGTCTGCCGCTCCGAAGGCCCGATCCCTCAGAAGGAGCGCGAGAAGCTCGCTCTGTTCTGCAACGTGCGCCCCGACGCCGTGATCGCCGCGCAGGATCTCAAATCCATCTACGAAGCCCCGCTGGCCTACCACCGCGAGGGGCTCGACCAGGCGGTTCTGGATGCCTTCGGCATCGCCCCCGCCCCCAAACCCGACCTCAGCCGCTGGGAAGATGTCTATGACCGCATCTTCCACCCCGAAGGCGAGGTGAAGGTTGCCATCGTGGGCAAATACACCCAGCTGGAAGACGCCTACAAATCCATCGCCGAAGCGCTCACCCACGGCGGCATGGCCAACCGGGTGAAGGTGAAGGTGGAATGGGTCGATGCGGAGATCTTCGACAAGGAGGACGCCGCGCCCCACCTCGAAGGTTTCCACGCCATCCTCGTGCCCGGCGGCTTCGGCGAGCGCGGCACCGAAGGCAAGATCAAGGCCGCCCAGTTCGCCCGCGAGCGCAAGATCCCCTATCTCGGCATCTGCCTCGGCATGCAGATGGCGGTGATCGAGGCCGCCCGCAACGTGGCGCAGCTGCCGGACGCGGGCTCCGAGGAATTCGATCACGAAGCCGGCGAGAAGCGCTTCACCCCGGTCGTCTACCACCTGAAGGAATGGGTGCAGGGCAACTACACCGTTCAGCGCAAGGTCACGGATGACAAGGGCGGCACCATGCGCCTGGGCGCCTATACGGCCAACCTCAAGGAAGGCTCCAAGGTGGCCGGCGTCTATGGCACCACCACCATCGAGGAGCGCCACCGCCACCGTTACGAGGTGGACATCAAGTATCGCGATCAGCTTGAAGCCTGCGGGCTGTCCTTCTCGGGCATGTCGCCGGACGGCAAGCTGCCCGAGATCGTGGAGTGGAAGGATCACCCGTGGTTCATCGGCGTGCAGTTCCACCCCGAGCTGAAGAGCAAGCCCTTCGAGCCGCACCCGCTGTTCGCCGATTTCGTGCGCGCGGCCAAGGATACCTCGCGGCTGGTTTGACAATCCGCGAAAAAGCGTGAAACTCCGGGGCATCTCATTGATACCCCGGAGTTTTTTAATGCACTCATTTCCACGCCGCGCCGCCGTTGCGGCCCTCGCCCTCTGCGGCCTGCCCCTGATCCCCCTGATGCCCCTGCCCGCACTTGCCGCCGGCGACAGATCCGCCGAGCTGCTGGAGCTGATCCGCGCCAACGGCTGCGAAATGACCACCGCCGAGGCCGACGCGATCCTGCCGGAACACGGGTTCACCATGGACCAAACGCGCGGCATCGTGCGGCAATGGGTGCAGGACGGCCTCGTGGACATGCGCGGCTTCGCCGGGATCAAGCTTTCGCAGAAGGGGTGCGAAGGCTAGAACGCCCGCGCAGGACAGGAAGGAAACACCACCATGCCCAAGGGTTACTGGATCGCCCAGATGGATGTCACCGATGCAGAGGGCTACGAAGCCTACCGCCGCGCCAATGCGCTGGCCTTCTCCAAATACGGCGGCAGGTTCCTTGTCCGCGGCGGCGCCTCCACGCCCGCCGAGGGCACGCCCCGCAGCCGCACCGTCGTGATCGAGTTCGGCTCCTACGAGACGGCGCTCGCCTGCTATCACAGCCCGGAATACGCCGAGGCGAAAGCACTGCGCGAGGGGCGCTCGGTGGGGGAGTTGGTGATCGTGGAGGGCTACGAGGGCTGACCGGAGCCACGGCGCTCAGCGGCAAGGGCCGGCGAGCCGGCCAACACATCACCCGACATGAAACGGGCGGCCCGAGGCCGCCCTTTCCTTGCCGTGCCGGCGGAACCGAAGGCCCGGCGCTCAGAAGTCGAGGCTCACGCGCCGGGTCAGGCCGACTTCGAGCTTGAGGTAATCATCGGTGCCCTGAAGCACGATCGGGGAATCCGCCGCGTCGCCGACGAACTTCGAGTAGGAGAGAATGCCCTCCACCCCCCAGCGTTCGTTGAAGGCGTAGCGGGCCGAAAGCTCCACCCCGGCCTCCACCGCACCGCCGTCCGGATCGTAGGCCGGCAGCCCGCTCGCGCCGGATTCCGCGGCCGACACGCCGAAATAGGTGTCGGTGTAGCGATCGCTGCCGAGCGTCACGCGCGGGCCGGCGGTGATCGTCCAACCCTCGGCGGGGCGCAGGATCACGTCAGCCCCGAGTTCGCCCACGAAGGAATTGTGCCCGATGGCGCCGTAACGCAGATCGCCGAACAGGCGGTAGTTGCGCTGCTCGTAGCCGACGCCGAGGCCGAACTCCCAGGCCCAGTCGATGTCGTCCAGGCCCGCGAGTTCCGGGTGATCGGAGGCCGAACGCCCGGGGATGTAGCGCACCGCGCCGCGCAGGCCGAGGCCCTCGCGGAAGCCCACGGCCCGGCCGGAGCCGTATTCGAAGCCGTTGGGAAAGCGCAGGAAATCGAAACGGAAGCCCACGTCGGGGCCCCACTCGATCTCGTCGGAGCCGAAATAGGGCGATTGCGCCTGCGCACCGAGGCGCAGGGTGAACACGAGATCGGGGTTGTTGGCATCCAGCAGGCCGCCTTCGTCGAACAGCCCCGGATCCGCCTGCGCCACCTCTGGCGCCGCGCCGGCCGCCGTGGCCGCCGAGAGGCCGGCCGGATCCGCAACACCGGCGGCGCCGCCGAAGCTGAGGCCGGAGCCCTCCTGTGCCGAAAGGCCGGCGGCGGAGCCGATGGCGGCGGCAAGGATCACGCTGCCGAGCATCCTGCGCTTGGCGGCCTTCGGGGTTTGAGGCGAGGGTTGAGGCGCGTTCGTAGCGGCCATGTTACTGTCTCCAACTTGAGCGGTGGCGCGCTTGAGGGCGCCGATTCCCGCCTTTCCAACCTAGAGGCGACCTGGGGGGTTTCAAAGGAAATCATGCCTCGGGCCCGGCCAACGCGCCCTCAAATGCACGTGACCGTTGCCCGCCGGACGCGATTGCATATGATCGCCCCATGATCGAAGCGCTTCTTACCCGCCTGCGTGCCCCCGAGGCCGAAACCGCCCTGCCCGATCCGGATGCGCGCATCGCCCTTGGTGCGCTGCTGGTGCGGCTGGCCAAATCCGACAAGCATTACGCCTACGAGGAGATCAGCCAGATCGACCGCATCCTCGCCCGCCGCTACGGGCTGGACCCCGTCGCCGCCGCCAAGCTGCGCCACACCGCCGAACTGCTGGCGGAGAAGGCCCCCGACACCGAAGCCTTCGCGCAGGCCGTCAAGGCCGCGATCCCCTACGAGGAGCGCTCCGGCATCGTCGCCGCGCTCTGGGACGTGGTGATGGCCGACGGCGTGGAGCGCCCCGAGGAGGACGACATTCTCGACCGCGCCGCGGCGATCCTCGGCGTGGACACGGCGGATCTGAAGCCCCGCGCCTGATCCCGCGCCGCATACCCTTGCAATAGCCGGGCAGGCGCCGGTTGCGCCATTGCCTCTTGGCGCGCTCCTGGTCACGGTTTACCTATGATCCATGTTCGGAAATCTCATCAGCCGCCTGACGGCCCCGCAGACCCCGCAGCTTTCGGATGAAGACGCCCGCCTGTCGCTGGCCGCGCTTCTCGTGCGCATCGCCCGCTCGGACGGCGACTACGCCGAGGCCGAGATGGCGCAAATCGACAAGGTTCTGGCCCGGCGCTACGGGCTTTCGCCCTTCGAGGCCACGAGCCTGCGCGCCCGGGGCGAGGACCTGGAACGCCAGGCCCCCGACACCGTGCGCTTCACCCGCGTCATCAAGGAGGCCGTGCCCTACGAGGAGCGCATCGCGGTGATCGAGGCGCTCTGGGCGGTGGCGCTGGCCGACGGCGAGCGCGACAGCGAAGAGGATTCGATCCTGCGCATGGCGGCCAATTTCCTCGGGGTGAACGACCGCGACAGCGCGCTTGCCCGCCAGCGGGTCGATAGCTCCGGCGCATGATCGCCGCGCTGCCCATGTACGACCGGCCCGAGGTGGCCGAACTGAACGATCGTTTCTGGCGCGCGATCCGCGCCGCGCTCGGCCACGGCCCCGAGGCGCTGACGCGCGGCGTGCCCCTGATGGCCCTCTGGGAGGATCCCACGCTGCTGCTCGCCCAGACCTGCGGCCTGCCCTACCGCGCCCGGCTTGCCCGGCGCGTCAGCCTCGTGGGCACGCCGGACTACGGGCTTGAGGGCTGCCCGCCGGGGCACTACCGAAGCCACCTGCTGGTGCGCGCCGATGATCCCCGCGCGCATTTGCGCGCTTTCGCACAGGCCCGGCTGGCCGTGAACGAGCCGCTCTCGCAATCGGGCTGGGCCGCACCGGAGGCCCATTTCCGGCGGGCCGGCGTGGCGATCGGCGGGGTGATCCTGACGGGCTCGCACAGCGCCAGCGCCCGCACCGTGGCGCAGGGGCATGCCGACGTCGCCGCGGTGGATGCCGTCACCTGGCGGCTGATCGAGGCCTTCGACCCTTTCGCCGCCGGGCTGCGCATCCTGGAGAGCACCGCCCCGAGCCCGGGGCTGCCCTTCATCACCGCGAGTCCCGGCGCGGCCGATTCCCTTTTCAGCGCCATTTCCACCGTTCTGGAAGCCGCCGATCCCGCCCTGCGGGCGCCGATGCTGCCGCTTTCGCTGCAGCGGATCCCGCACGAAGCCTACACGGTGCAGCCGATCCCGCCCGCGCCGCCGGCGTAACGGCGGTCTTGACGCCCCGTTCGGTGTGTAGCAAGGGGTTTCGTGCCATTTGCACGTTGCATTTGGTCAGATTTTCCGCCCTACTGCGGCACTAACCAGAACAAAATGCTGCTTTCGTGACCCACTCAGAACCACCCGTCATCGAAATCCGGGACCTGCACAAGGCCTATGGTGAACTCGAAGTCCTGAAGGGCGTGGACATCACGGCCCGCAAGGGCGACGTCGTTTCGCTCATCGGCTCCTCCGGCTCCGGCAAATCCACGCTGCTGCGCTGCTCCAACCTGCTGGAGGACAGCCAGCAGGGCGACATCCTGTTCGAAGGCGAGGCCATCCAATGGCGCGGCAGCGGGCTGCACCGGCATCCGGCCGACAAGAAGCAGGTCATCCGCGTGCGCACCAACCTGTCGATGGTGTTCCAGCAGTTCAACCTCTGGGCCCACATGACGATCCTGCAGAACGTCATGGAAGCGCCCGTCACCGTGCTGGGCCGCGACAAGGGCGAGGTCGAGGCCTCCGCCCGCAAGTATCTTGAGAAGGTCGGCATCGGCGACAAATGCGATGTCTACCCCGCACAGCTTTCCGGCGGCCAGCAGCAACGCGCCGCCATCGCGCGCGCGCTTTGCATGGAGCCCCGCGCGCTGCTGTTCGACGAACCCACCTCCGCGCTCGATCCAGAGCTGGAACAGGAGGTGGTGAAGGTGATCAAGGATCTGGCCCGCGAGGGGCGCACCATGATCATCGTCACGCACGACATGCGCCTTGCCGCAGATGTGTCCGACCACGTGGTCTTTCTGCACAAGGGCAAAATCGAAGAGGAAGGCCCGCCCGCCGAACTCTTCGGCAATCCGAAGACCGAGCGACTGCAGCAATTCCTGAGCGCAACAACCTCGGCACTGTAACCAACCTGGAGTGTAACCAATGAAAAAACTGATCCTGGCAACATCGGCGCTCGCGCTGACCGCCGGCTTCGCGGCGGCCGACGTCGTGCGGATGGGCACCGAGGGCGCCTATGCGCCCTGGAACTTCGTCAACGACAAGGGCGAGATCGACGGCTTCGAGCGCGAGCTGGGCGACGAGCTGTGCAAGCGCGCCGAGCTGGAATGCGAGTGGGTGAAGAACGACTGGGATTCCATCATCCCCAACCTCGTGTCGGGCAACTACGACACCATCATCGCAGGCATGTCGATCACCGACGAGCGCGATGAGGTCATCGACTTCACCCAGCCCTACACGCCGCCGGATCCCTCCGCCTACGTGGCCATGGACCCTGACGTGGATCTGGAGAATGCCGTGATCGCCGCCCAGGCCGCCACCATCCAGGCCGCCTTCATCGCCGAGCAGGGCTGGACCCTCGTGGAATTCGCCACCCCGGAAGAAACCGTGGCCGCCGTGCGCAACGGCGAAGCCGATGCGGTTCTGGCCGACAAGAGCTACCTCGACACCGTCGTGGGCACCGACGGCCTGGTGATGCTGGAGCGCACCGAAGCCATCGGCGGCGGCGTGGGCATGGGCCTGCGCGAATCCGACGGCGAGCTGCGCGCCAAGTTCGATGCGGCCATCCAGTCCATGAAGGACGACGGCTCCCTCAACGAGCTGATCGCCAAGTGGGAAGTCTCTTCCCAGTGGTAAGCTGATCCCGCAAGGGGTTGCCCCGGCCCGCGGCTCACCCGCGGGCCGGGATTTCACTTTTCCGCCTCCCCCCAGTCGATGGGGCCACAGGCACATTCCCGAGATCACGCGCGCAACGAACGGCCCGGCATGTTTTCCTACTGCACCGATCCATCCACGCTCGAAGGGCTGACATGGCTCAGCTGCTACCTGACGACAGGCAAGCACCTGAGTTTCTACGCCTCCTTCGTGACGGTGCTCGTGCTGCTGGCCATCACCGCCCCCACGGCGCTGCTGTTCGGCTTCGGCGGCGCCACGGCGGCGCGCTCGCGCATCGCCCCCCTGCGCTGGTTCGGCAAGGGCTACACCGCCATCGTGCGCGGCGTGCCCGACATCGCCTTCTTCCTCTTCTTCGTCATCGCGCTGGACCAGGCGTTCGAATACCTGCGCCACAAGGTGAAATGCCCGGACTGGGAGGAGCCGATCCGCCAGGGCAACGATTTCATCGTCTGCCAGGCCGCGAAGCTGCCGCTCTCCACCGCGCCGCAGTGGGTGCACGAGACCTACGGCTTCCTCCTCGCGGTGCTGACCTTCGCCATCGTCTTCGGTGCCTTCGCCGCCAACGTGCTCTACGGCGCGATGAACGCCGTCCCCCATGCCCAGATGGAAACCGCCGAAGCCTACGGCATGAGCCACCGGCAGGCCTTCTGGCGCATCATGGTGCCGCAGATGTGGGTCTATGCCCTGCCCGGCCTCTCCAACCTCTGGATGGTGCTCATCAAGGCCACGCCGCTGCTGTTCCTGCTGGGCGTCGAGGACATCGTCTACTGGGCGCGCGAACTGGGCGGCACGGTGAACCCGCGCTTCACCGACTACCCGCACGGGGACTGGCGGCTCTACTATTTCACTTTCCTGCTGATCTTCTACCTCGGCTTCACGCGGGTGTCGGAGATCGTCCTTGAACGTCTGATGAAGAAACTGACACACGGCCAGGCCACCACCGGCGGCGAAGCCCAGCGGAAGGCCGCGGCATGAGTTGCATCGAAACCATCCAGGCCTACGCCCTGCGTTCCATCGGGCTTGGCGAACGGCTGCTTCCGCGCGGAGACTACACGCTCTGCGAACATTTCACCCTGATCGGCTCCGGCATGATCTGGAACGTCTACTTCGCGGTGATGGCGCTGCTGCTGGGCTTCTTCTTCGCCAACGTTCTGGCGCTCGGCAAGGCGGCGCAATCGGCCTGGCTGCGCAAGCCCAGCGAATGGTTCATCTTCTTGTTCCGCGGCTCGCCGCTGTTCATCCAGTTCTTCTTCGCCTACTTCCTCTTCCTGCGGCTCAAGAGCGTCAGCCCGATGTTCGACGGGCTCACCGCGGCGGGTCTCGGCGCGCTCATCGTGCTGTTCCTCAACACCGCCGCCTACTCGGCCGAGATCTTCTACGGCGCGCTGCGCTCGATCCCCAAGGGCGACGTGGAGGCCGCAGACGCCTATGGCATCACCGGCTTCCGCCGCTTCCGCCGGATCATCTGGCCGACGATGCTGCGGCTGGCTTGGCCCGCCTACACGAACGAGGCGATCTTCCTGTTCCACGCCACGACGCTGGTGTTCTTCTCGGCCTTCCCGGTGCACCAGCAGAAGGGGGATTCGCTCTACTACGCGAGCTATTTCGCCGACAAGACGTTCAACCCCTTCGTGCCCTACCCGATCCTGGCGATGTATTTCATCCTCTTCACGCTGGTGATCGTCTGGCTCTTCGGGATGGTCAACAAGCGGCTCAACCGGCACCTGCCACAGGCCCAGCGGCCGCGGGTGCGCTACCGCCCGAACCTGCTGCGCTGAGGCGCATACCGAGGCCGCCCGACGGGCGGTCTCTTCATGTCCGGGGCATGTCGGGCGATCTCAGCAGACTTCCGGGTCCGCGTCGCAGGCGGCCCGGTAGCAGTAGCCGTCGAAGTTCCAGTAGAGCGTTTCGCCCTTGCTGTTGAGGATCGGATAGGCGTTGCACTCGGGATAGGTGGGGTGCGGCTGCACCGGGCCGTTGGTGTTGGCCAGCGCCGCGGGGGCGGTGAAGCCGGCCAGGGCCAGCCCGAGGAAGATCCGGCGCACAGCCGGGCGAGCAATCGCTGAAAACATGTCTTTCTCCAAAATCGGCGGCACGTGCCGCCCTGCCTTTGACCCGAGGTTACGCCCCGGCCCGGCGATTGTCAGCACTGTTTGTCGGTTGTTGCGCCCCCGGCGGCTGGGATAGGCTCGCGCCCGAACGAGACAAACCCAAGAGGCGGCCACATGGCAAAGGCAAAGGCGAAACCCCACGCGAAACGGCGCACCACCGACTGGCTGGAGTCCGTCCCCGAGGCGGCGCGGTCCTACATCGAGGGCCACCGGTTGGACGAGGTGGAATGCATCATCGCCGATCTGCCCGGCATCGCCCGCGGCAAGGCCATGCCGGCCACGAAATTCGCCAGCCAGAAGCAGTTCTTCCTGCCCAACTCGATCTTCTTCCAGACGCTCACCGGCGGCTGGGCCGAGGCGGCGGACGAGAAGGAAGGCTTCATCGAGCCCGACATGATCCTCGTGCCCGATCTTTCCACCACGTCGGCCGCGCCCTGGACGGCGGACTGGACGCTGCAGGTGATCCACGATGCGCTGGATCAATCCGGCAAGCCCGTGCCCTTCGCCCCGCGCAACGTGCTCAAGCGCGTGGTGGAGCTTTACCGCGAGAAGGGCTGGGAGCCGGTGGTGGCGCCGGAGATGGAATTCTTCCTCGTCGCGCGCAACACCGATCCGGCCAAGCCGATCGAGCCGATGATGGGCCGCTCCGGGCGTCCCGCCGCCGCGCGGCAGGCCTATTCCATGAGCGCGGTGGATGAATACGGCCCCGTGATCGACGATATCTACGATTTCGCTGAAGCCCAGGGCCTTGAGATCGACGGCATCACCCAGGAAGGCGGCGCCGGTCAGGTGGAAATCAACCTGCGCCACGGCGATCCGGTGAAGCTGGCCGACGAGGTGTTCTACTTCAAGCGCCTGATCCGCGAGGCCGCGCTGCGCCACGATTGCTTCGCCACCTTCATGGCCAAGCCCATCGAGGGCGAGCCCGGCAGCGCCATGCACATCCACCACTCCATCGTGGACCGCGAAACCGGCCAGAACATCTTCTCAGGGCCGCAAGGCGGCGAGACGGATGCGTTTTACCACTTCATCGCCGGGATGCAGAACCATCTGCCCAGCGTCATCGCGCTGCTGGCGCCCTACGTGAACAGCTACCGCCGCTACGTGAAGGATCACGCCGCGCCGATCAACCTGAGCTGGGCGCGCGACAACCGCACCACCGGCATCCGCGTGCCGATCTCGGGCCCCGAGAGCCGCCGGGTGGAAAACCGGCTCGCCGGCATGGACTGCAACCCCTACCTGGGCATCGCCGCCTCGCTGGCCTGCGGCTACCTCGGCCTGCTGGAGGGCAAACGCCCCGACGCGCAATACAAGGGCGATGCCTACGACGACGAAGAGGACATCCCCCACGGCCTCTACGGCGCGCTTGATCTGTTCGACGCCGCCGAGGACATGCAGAAAGTGCTGGGCGAGGATTTCTGCCGCGTCTATTCGATCGTGAAGAAGGCCGAATACGAAGAGTTCCTGCAGGTGATCTCGCCCTGGGAGCGTGAACACCTGCTGACGAACGTCTAGGCCCCGGCCAGGCCGGTTTCGGCCCGCGCGATGTGGGCCGCGACCAGCGCGAAGACCTGATCGCGGTGGGTGAAGGGGCCCATGTGGCCCGCCCCGTCCAGCCCGTGCACCTGCGGCGCGTCGAACCGCGCCGCCAGCACGTCGATGATGCGGCGCGTCTGCACCCTGGTGTCGTGGCCCCAGATCAGCGTCACCGGAAGATCGGGCCGCAAATCGCCGGGCGTTTCCGGCTCGTCGATCAACGCATCGAAATCGGGCACCACTTTCGGAATCCACGCCTCCATAGCCGCCTGACGCTCCGGGCTCAGGGCGTCAAAGGCGCCGGGGCCGCTCCAGAACTCGGTGAACGCCGCCGCCGCCTTGCGCAGCCGCCCGGCCTCGATGTCGGCCAGCAGGCCACCGTTGAGCGCGGCGATCTCTTCGATCAGCGCTTCGCCTTCCGCGCCCAGATCGCGCAGCACGTGGAAGCAGGTGGGTTCGTAGAGGCAGAGCGAGGCCACCAGATCCGGATGGTGGCGCAGGATGTGCAGCGCCACACCACCGCCGTAGGAATGGGCCACAAGGTGCACCGGCGCGCCGAGGGCGCGGATCTCAGGCAGAAGCGGCGCGGCCTCATCGGCGAAGGAAAAGCGCCCGCCCTTCCACGGCCCCCGGCTGGGGCATCCGAAGAAATCGGGCGTGAAGACCGGCGCCGGGCCCGCGCTCATCGCCTTCAGCCTGTGCCACTCCTGCCCCGTTGCGCCTGAGCAATGAAACCCCACGATGGGCCGGCTGTGCTGCATCTGCCTCTCCTGCATTCTCTTCCGGCGGACGCTAATCCCGCGAAACGGCCAGCGCAATGCGATGCAACCTTAACGAAAGCTTTACAATGCTGCGTGATACGGTTTTTCTGAACAAAACTTTCAGAAAAGGCAAAATCATGCAGGCCCCCAACGTCTATGACGCCGATCCGATCCCGGCCGAGGCCCTCGCCGAGATCGAACGGCTGTTCACCAACGGCGATCTCTTCCGCTACACCTCCGAGGATGCCCCCGTGGCCCTGCTGGAGCAGGAGTTCGCCGCGCTGATGGGCAGCAAGTACGCGCTGGCGGTGGCCTCCTGCTCGGCGGCGCTGTTTCTCTCGCTCAAGGCGCTCGGCCTGCCGCGCGGCGCGCGGGTGCTGATCCCGGCCTTCACCTTCGCCGCCGTGCCGTCCGCCGTCGTCCATGCCGACTGCACCCCGGTGCTCGTGGAGGTGGCGGAGAACTACCGCATCGATCTGGCGGATTTCGAGGCCAAGCTCGCCGCCGGGGCCGAGGCCGTGCTGATCAGCCACATGCGCGGCCACACCTCCGACATGGACGCGATCCTCGCTCTCGCGGAGGCCCACGGCGTGCCGGTGATCGAGGACGCCGCCCATTCGCTCGGCACGCTCTGGCACGGTCGCAGGATCGGCACGCTGGGCAAGGTGGGCTGTTTTTCCTTCCAGTCCTACAAGATGGTGAACGCAGGCGAAGGCGGCATCCTCGTGACGGATGACGACGATCTGATCGCCCGCGCCGTGATCATGTCGGGCGCCTACGAGCACAACTGGAAGAAACACCCGGTGGTGCAGGCGCGCTTCGCCCATTGGCAGAACCGGCTGCCGCTCTACAACACGCGGCTCTCCAACCTCGCCGCCGCCGTCATCCGCCCGCAGCTCGCCCTGCTGGAAGAGCGCGTGCGCAAGGGGCGCGCCAACCACGATTACGTGGCGGCCCGGCTCAACACCTCCCCCGCGCTGCATGTGCCGCCGCCGCTGCCCGGCGAAACCCGGGCGCCGGATTCGATCCAGTTCAACCTGCGGGGCCTCACGGCGGCGCAGGCCGACGCCTTCGCAAGGGCCGCCAAGGCCCGCGGGGTCTCGGTGCAGATCTTCGGACGCAGCAGCGACAACGCCCGCGCCTTCTGGAACTGGCGGTTCCTGGCGGAGGTGCCGGAGTTGCCCAAGACGCGCGCGATGCTGATGAACGCCTGCGACGTGCGCCTGCCCGCGCGGCTGACGCGCGATGAGCTGGATGTCATCGCCGGGGCGCTGCTGGATGCGGCGGAGGAGGCCACCGGCGGGGTGCCGGACGCCGCCTAGCGCACGCCCTGCCCTGCCAGCACGCGCAGCCCCTCGGCCGCCGGACCGAGCCGGGCGCGGGCGGGGGCGATCACCTGCTCCGGCAGCAGCGCGCGCACGCGGCCGGCCACCTGGGCCGGGATGTCCTGCAGCAGCTCCCGCCGTGCCACGAGCGACAACCGCCGCGAGAGCGGTGCGAGCGGCAAAGGGTGCACCTCGATCTGGGGCAGGAAGCGCTGCGCGCGCATGATCCCGAGAGGGGTGAGGATCGTCCACCCCTCCCCGGCGGCGACCATGGCAAGAATGGCGTGGTAGCTGTCGAGTTCGTAGCGGTGGGCCAACGTCAGGTTCTCGCGCAGAAGATGCGCGCTGATCTGGCGGCCCATGAGCTGCCGGGCGGAATACTGGATCAGCGGCAGGCGCGCGAAATCCTCCAGCCGCGACGCGCGCGGCACACGCCCGGCCGGAGCGACGGCGACGAAGGGCTCCTCCAGCAGCGGGTGCACCTCGGCCCACTCGGGCACCTCCCCGCCGTCGGCGGCGATCACCACGTCCAGTTCGCGGGCCAGAAGCTGGCCCGAAAGCCGGTGGCTGGCGCCGGTTTCCAGCAGGAACTGGCACTGCGGCAGATCCGCGGCGAGCCCGTGCAGCAGCGCCGGCGTGAGATCGGCGTCGAAATCCTCGATCACCCCGAGCCGCAGGCGCGTGAGCGCCGCGAGATCCTGCCGCGCCAGCTCGGCCCGCGCCATGGCGGCCTCGTTGAGGATGGACTGCGCCCGGCGGCGAAAGACGGTGCCCGCCGGCGTGAGCGTCACGGGCCGTGCGGACCGTTGCAGAAGCGTCGTGCCGAGCGCGGTTTCAAGGGCGGTGAGCTGCTGGCTCACGGCCGAAGGCGAGGCCCCGAGGCGGCGCGCAGCCGCCGAAACGGACCCTTCTTCCACCGTCGCCAGAAAGACCTCGATCCCCCAGAGCGTGATCCGCGAGGCGCTGCCCGCCATCGGCGGCCTAGTCCTTCAGGCGGGAAAGCTTGGCCTGGAGATCGGCAAGCTGGCTCTTGATCTCGTCCAACTCGCTGGCGGCGGCGTCCCGTTCCGGTTGCGGGCCGGAGCTTTCCGACCAGCCGCCCGTCATCGCCTTCAGGAAGGCCTTCTGCTGCGCCTGCATCGCCTCGAAGCCGGGCATGGCCGACATCGGGTTGGGGATGGTGGTGAGGTTTTCCATCATCTTGGACTGCCCGTCGCGCAGCATGTCGAAGGACATGGCGAGGAAATCGGGCACGAAGCTCTGCGCCTGGTTGGTGTAGCTGCGCACGAGATCCGTCAACACGTTGATCGGCAGCACGTTCTCGCCGCGGCTCTCGTGTTCGGCGATGATCTGCAGCAGGTATTGCCGGGTCAGATCGTCGCCGCTCTTGAGATCGATGATCTGCACCTCGCGGCCTTCGCGGATGAACGAGGCGATATCCTCGAGCGTCACGTAATCGCTGGTTTCGGTGTTATACAGCCGGCGGCTGGCATAACGTTTGATCAACAACGGCTTGTCCTGTTCAGACACGGCATCCCCTTCCTTCTGCAGTGCAGAGAGCCTATGTCACCCAGCGGGAAAATCAACAAAAAGAAAACGAGAAAAGGCAGACCTTCGCAGGTCTGCCTTTCGCGATTCACATCGGCTGGGAGGGAACCGATGTGTTCTGGTATGCCTTATTTGGCAGCGGCCTTGGCGGCTTTCGTCGCTTCGGTGGTCGCTTTTTTCACGGCGGCGGTGGCATCTTCGGAGAAGTCCTTGCCGGCAGACAGCATCAGCTCGACGGTTTCCATCTGCACCTTCTTGGCCACTTCAGCGAAGGCGGCCATGTTCTCGGCAGCGGTTTCGGCGGAAGCGGAGGCGAAATCGGTCACGGCCTTGGTGTAGTCGGTCGGCTCGGACTTGACGGCGGTCACGTCGCCGAGGCGGGCGATGGTGTCTTTCGTCCACTTCGCGGAGATCTCGGCGGATTTGTCGGCAGCTTCGAGGGCAACCTTGGACAGTTTCTCGCCGATCGCGGCTTGGGTCTTGAAGGCGTCTTCGAAGGCTTTGGTGTCCATCGGGAAGGCGGCCATCATGTCTTGCATGACTTTGGTGAAATCCTGGGTCTTGGTCATCGGTCTTGCTCCATCGGGGCGCCCGATCAATTCGGAGGCGGACCCCATTAAGTTATCCTATGGTCAACATACTCGCTGCATTGCAGCATTTCAAGGTTTTTTCTGCATTGCGGCGTAGTTTTTCTGCAATCGCAGCACCACCCCTGATTGCATAGCGCGGCCATGCAACACCGGCATGACCACCATGTATCGGGCATGAAACGAAAAGGGCGCGCCGCCGGCGCGCCCTCCCCTACTTTCCGCGCGGCCCCGCGGGCCAGCGCAGATGGGCTTACTTCTTGCCGCCGGTGGCCTTCGTCAGCTCGTCGGTGGCCTTCTTGACGGCGGCCTGCGCGTCGTCGGCAGCCTTCTTCATCGCGGCCTGGGCGTCTTCGTTGAACTCCTTGCCGGCGTTCACCAGAAGCTCGACCGTCTCAAGCTGCACCTTCTTCACGATCTCGGCGAAGGCGGCCATGGATTCGGCGGTCTTCTCGGCGGAAGAGGAGGCGAAATCCGTCATCGCCTTGCTGATCTCGGCCGGATCCGTCTTCACGGAAGAGGCGGCCCCGATCTTGGCGAGCGTGTCTTTCGTCCATTTCGCGGAGAGATCGGCGGATTCCTCGGCGGCGGACAGGGTGATCCTGGACATCTTCTCGCCCAGCTCGGCGGAAGACTTGACGGCCTCTTCGAAGGCCTTGGTGTCCACGTTCATGGACGCCAGCGCGTCCTGGAAGGTTTTGGCGAAATCGGGCGTCTTGGCCATGGCGCATCTCCTGAAATGGCGTTTCTCAATTCCTGCACCGAATATGTTTGCTGCAGCGCAGCATTTCAACCCCCTCATGCTGCAGTGCAGCAAAAAATTTCCAAGCCCCTGCCCTACCTCACTTTTCCTTCGACAGCACGTAGGTGCCCGGCGCCGCGCAGAGCAGCTTGCGGCCGTCGTCCCCGGGTTTGCGGGCCGGAACCATCGCGCCGGAACGCTTGGCCAGCCATTGCTCCCAGGTCGGCCACCAGGAGCCTTCGTGGAAGGTGGCCTCCGCCTGCCAGGCATCGGGTTCTCCGGCCGGCGCGGCACCGGTGTAGTGGCCGTATTTCTTCTTGCTGGGCGGGTTGATGATCCCGGCGATATGGCCGGATTCGCTCAGAATGAAGGTCTTGGAGCGGGAGCCGAACTGCTTGACGCCGTTGAAGCTCGATTTCCACGCGGCAATGTGATCGGTCTCGCAGGCGATGGCGCAGACGGGCACCGTGACGTCCTTGATGTGCAGCCGCTCGCCGCAGACCTCGAAGCCCTTGGTGGCGAACTCGTCGTCCTGGCAGAGGCCGCGCAGGTATTCGATGGCCATGCGCCCCGGCAGGTTGGTGGAATCGCCGTTCCAGTAGAGCAGATCGAAAGCCGGCGGCGCCTCGCCCAGCATGTAGCTGCGGATCGCGGGGGTGTAGATCAGATCGTTGGAGCGCAGGTAGGAGAAGGTGCGCGACATGAAGAAGGAGTCGAGCACGCCGTTCTCGCGGCATTCCTCTTCGATCCCGTCCACGAAACCGTCATCGAGGAACACCCCCACCTCGCCCTGATCCGAGAAATCGGTGAGCGTGGTGAACAGAGTGGCGGAGTTGACGGATTTGTCGCCCCGTTTCTTCATCAGCGCGAGGGTGAGGCTGAGCGTGGTGCCGGCGATGCAGTAGCCCACCACGTTGATCTTCTCCTGCGCGGTGATCGCCTTCACCTCGTTGATCGCCGTCAGGTAGCCCTCTTCGATGTAGGTATCCATGCCCACGTCGGCGTAGCTTGCATCCGGGTTCACCCAGCTGACCACGAAGAGCGTGTAACCCTGATCCACGATCCACTTGATCAGCGAATTCGCGGGCTTGAGATCCATGATGTAGAACTTGTTGATCCACGGCGGGAAGATCAGCAGCGGCGTCTTGTGCACCTGTTCGGTGGTGGGCGCGTATTGGATCAGCTCGAACATGCGGTTGCGGAAGACGACGCTGCCCTCGGTGGTGCCGATGTTCTCGCCCACCTTGAAGGCGTTCTTGTCGGCCAGCGTCACCAGGAGTTCGCCGCCGTTGGCCTCGATGTCGCGCACGAGGTTCTCAAGCCCCGCCACCAGCGACTCGCCTTCCGTTTCCACCGCCTTCTCCAGCGCGTCCGGGTTGGTGGCAAGGAAGTTCGTGGGCGACAGCATGTTGATGATCTGCTGGGAGAAATACTCCAGCCGCTTCTTGTCCTTCGGGCCCAGCCCTTCGACATCGGCCACCGATTGCGCGATGGCTTCCGACGTCAGCAGATATTGCTGCTTGATGTAGTTGAAATAGGGGTGCGTCTGCCAGAGCGCGTTCTTGAAGCGCGGATCCTGCGGCGTGTGATCCTCCGGCGCTTCCAGCTTGCCCGTGGCCAGCAGGTGCTGCGCCTCCACGTAGTGCGTGAGCGCCTTGCCCCAGTAGCTGATCTGATGCTCGAGGATCTTGGCAGGGTTGTTCACCATCTCCGCCATGTAGGCCGCGGCCGCCTTCATGTAGAGATCCTGCCCCGGCGCCTGCAACGAAGGATCGATGTTGCGCTTGTGCGACAGCGCGGCGACAAGCCGTTGGGAAAGCTCCTCGATCTTGGCGAGGTTCTCGTTCAGACGATCGAGATTTTTCGCTTCTTTGTGGTCTGCGCCGGATTGCTCTGTTGTCATAATAATTTTGTACCCCTAAGATTTGCCGCAGGTGCATAATAATTTCGCCGCAACGCTGCGTCAAAGCGGCGAAATGAACCGGGCGGCGCCGGCGAGAGGGAAAACACATGCGACACATGGCAACATACGACCTGATGGAAAGTGTGCGCAACACCAACCAATGGCTCGGCGCCACGGCGCTGGCCTTTGCCTCCTACCCCATCACCGGCCTCGTGCCGCATCCGATGTTCCAGTGGATGGCGGCCTGGGGCGAAGTGACGGAGCGCACTTTCGCCCGCATGGTCGCCAAGCCGGACTGGGGCATCCACTCCGTCTCCTGCCCCGACGGGCGCGATCATCTCGTGCAGGTGGACGTGAAGCTCTCCCGCCCCTTCGGCGATCTGATCCACTTCAACGTGCTCGGCCGCCCCGAGAAGGAGCGCAAGGTGCTGCTCGTCGCTCCGATGTCCGGCCACTACGCCACGCTGCTGTGCTCCACCGTCAACAGCCTGCTGCCCGATTGCGAAGTCTACATCACCGATTGGCACAACGCGCGCGACATCCCTGTTTCCGCCGGCAAGTTCGATATCGAGGACTACACCCTCTACCTTGTCGATTTCATGAAGGAACTGGGCAGCGATCTGCACGTGATCGCCGTCTGCCAGCCCGCCCCTCTGACCCTCGCCGCCACCGCCTATCTCGCCGCCGAGGATCCCAGCGCGCAGCCCAAGACGCTCACGCTGATCGGCGGCCCGATCGATCCCAACGCCGCGGCCACCGACGTGACGGATTTCGGCCACCGGGTGACGATGGGCGTGCTCGAAGAGATGGCGATCCAGCGCGTGGGCTTCAAATACGCCGGCGTGGGCCGCATGGTCTATCCGGGGCTTCTGCAGCTGGCCTCCTTCATGTCGATGAACGCCGACAAGCACTCCAAGGCCTTCTTCGACCAGATCCAGCGCGTCGCCCGCGGCGAGGCCGGCGACCATGACAAGCACAACCGCTTCTACGATGAATACCTCGCCGTAATGGACATGCCGGCGGAATTCTACCTCTCCACCGTGGAACGCATCTTCAAGAACGGCGAGATCGCCGCGAACGAGTTCGTCGTCGATGGCGTGAAGGTGGATATCGGCGCGATCACCGACGTGGCCGTGAAGACGGTGGAAGGCGCCAAGGACGACATCACCGCCCCCGGCCAGTGCATCGCCGCGCTGGGGCTGCTCACCGGGCTTCCCGAGAGCAAGAAGGCCAGCCACGTGGAGCCCGGCGCGGGCCACTACGGCATCTTCGCCGGCCGCAGCTGGCGCGACAACATCCGCCCGATGGTGCTGGAGTTCATCGACAACAACTCCGGCCGGACGCCCCCCGCCGCAAAGGGCAAGGGCGAGGCCAAGCTCAAGGCCGTCTGAGGCGGCTTTTCGGAAAGCATCCAACGCCCGCGCAAGCGGGCGTTTTCATTCTTGCACCAGCGCGCCCTTTCGCACCCCTGGCCCTGGGCAGGGGCAAAGGCCCCCCAATGGGGAAGGCCGGGGTCCGGCCGGCAGAGCCGGCCAATCTCCGTGATAGGTTTTCGCGCTAATGCAGCACCAGCGGCGCTTTCAGCCATTCGCCCAGCGCCGCCGTCAGCGCCACCGGCTGCTCCAGCGGGGCCAGATGGCCCGCCTGCGCGATGGTGCGGATCTGGCCGTGCGGCATCAGCCCGGCCATGACCTCGTGCCGGTGCACCGGGCAGAGCGCGTCATACTCGCCGCAGATGGCAAAGGCCGGCAGCTTCGCCATGCGCAGCGTCTTCTGCTGGTCCGGCCGCCGCTGCATCGCGCGGGTCTGCCGGATGAACACCTCGGGCCCGAGATCCATCCCCATGCGGCGATACTGCGCCAGAACCCGCTCGCGGTTCCCTTGCGGCGCGAGGTAATCGGGTTTCATCTCGTCTTCCAGCGCCTGCTCCAGGCGGCCGAGTTTCGCGGCCATGATGAGCGGCTCGCGATCCGCCGCCACCGTGGGCAGTTCCGCCAGCGGGCTGGTGTCGATCAGGGCGAGCCGGGTGACCTGTTCCGGCGCAAGCCGCAGGATCTCCATCGCCACCATGCCGCCGAGCCCGTGCCCGGCCAGCGCGAAACGCGGCGGGGCGGCCTGCAGGATGAAACGCGCCATCTCGGTCACGGTCTCGCCTTGCGTCACGGGGCCGATCACGACGCAGCGATCCTGCGACAGCCGCGCGATCTGGTGGGTGAACAGGCGGGCATCGCACATCATGCCCGGCAAGAGAAGCAACGGCTCGTGCATCCTGACCTCGTGGATTGTTACTTGTTATTGAGGTCAATGCTGCCGCAGGCGCGTTTGTTTCCAAACCGAAAACAGAGCGCCCACATTTGGATTGCCTGCCACCTGTGGCCCGGATGCCGCGGCCCGTCAGGCCCAGCGCGCCGGGATTTCCGGCTGCGCCACCCCGCGAAACGGCGGGAAATCCGTGTAGCGCCGCCGGCGCTGCCCCGGCGGCTCGGCAGGGCTTTCGCCGCCCCGAAGAACAAGATGATGCGGCTTGATCCAGCTGCGGATCGCGCGCAGCGGCGCCTCGTTCCACGTCAGATTGAAGGCGGCCAGATTCGGGAAGAAGAGCATCTGCGAATAGGGCAGATGATCGTGCACCCACCACGCCAGGTCCCGCCAGTCCCGCCCCTTCTCGTATTGATCCGCGAACCACGGCACCACGACACAGGCGCAGGCCCCCATGTGGCCCTCCGCATCGCGCAGATCCCAGATGTGCACACCGCGGTTGCCCTCGTTGCCGCCGCAGTTCAGCTTGCGCTCGTTGCCGAAGGCGTTCAGCGCCGCCGAGCGGTAGGCCGAGCGGATGGCGATACAGCCGAAGGTTTCATGCAGCGGGTCCAGCAGTTCGACGGCCAGCCGGCGGCCCGCCGCGATGGCGAGATCCGGATCATCCGGCACGTTGGGCACGCCGTGGAAATTGCCGATCTCCGAATGGAGCATGTCCCGCATGTAGAAGTATTTCGAGAGCCGCACGCGGCCCAGCGTCTCCAGGCTCCACATGCTGGCCGGCCTGCGCATCAGCCCGCCCCGTTCCACTGGAAGGCGCCGTCGGGCGCGAGTGGGGAAAAGGGGTTGTAGGCGATTTCCCAGACATGGCCGTCGGGATCGGCGAAGTAGCCGTGGTGGCCGCCCCAGAACACGTCCTGTGCCTCCTTCAGGATCCGCGCGCCGGCCGCCTTCGCCCGCGCGAGAAGCGGCGCCACCTCCTCGCATGAACGCAGGTTGTGCGCCAGCGTGATCCCGGAGAAGCCGCCGATCTCCGCCGGATCCATCCCCCACTCCTCCGCCAGTTTTTCCTTCGGGTAGAGCCCCAGCGTCTGACCGATGAGATCGAAGGCGACGACGCCATCCGGGCTGTCCACCCGCACCCAGCCGAGCGCCTCGTAGAAACGCGCCGCGCGTTCGAGATCGGCCACGCCGAGGGTGATCAGGCTCACTCGCTGCTCCACCGGGGCTCCTTTCCGGGCGTCAGGGCATGTTCGCCTTACGTTCTCACGCGCCGCGCCTCATTGCAAGCTTTCGATCCAGGCGCCGATCGCCTCCACCGCGGGCTGCGTGCCGGCCGGGGACAGGATGTCGCCGGCGATGACGTGGTGGAACGGATCGCCCCCCTCTCCGCCGTCCATGTTGACGATCTTCACCGGCCCGCCCCAGCGCGCCGCGATTTCGCGGGTGATGTCGGGGCGCACGACGCGATCCTCGTCCGAGAAGACGAAGAGCGCCGGGATCGAGACGGAGCCGTAATCCTGCGACGCCGCGTGTTTGACGGCGGCCGCCATCGGCAGCACCGAAACCGTCGGGTAGCGGGTCGTCCAATAGGTGCCGTGGCCCTCGTTCTGTGGCTCGAAAGCACGTTCCGCGCCGCCCACGAGCCCCACCCAATGGCGCGCGGCCGGCCATGTCAGCAGCGGCGCCAGCGGGTTGTTGATGCCGAAGTTCGGGCTCACGAAGACGATGCCCGCCACGTCTTCCACCAGCGCCGGCTCAAGCGCGGCAAGGGCGGCGAAGGTGCCGCCGGTTGAGGTGGTGATCAGGATCACCTCATCGCCGATCGCACGCCCCACGGCCACCGCCTCGGCCATGTCTTCCATCCAGTCCTGCACCCGCGGCTCCGCCATCGCCGCGCCGCCCCGGCCGTGGCCCGACAGGCGCGTGAAATGCAGGTTCGCCCCGAGCGCTTCCGCCAACCTGTCCGGCACCGGGCGGATCTCTTCGGAGGTGGCCGAGAAACCGTGGACGTAGACCAGCGCCAGCGGCGTGCGCGCGCCCACTTCGCCGGCCCAGTGCACCCGCTTCGCCACGCCGGGCGTCAGATCCTCGAACCCGGCTTCCTGCGCGGCGAGATAGGCATCGACCCCGCCTTCAAGCTGCGCCGCGTCGAAGCGCACGTCCTCGTGCAGCGGCTCGTAGGGGCCGAAGGCGACCAGCAGCCCGACGACGATCACCACGAGCAGCAGCCCGCGCCCGATCCATTTCCCCAGCCGGCGCATCTCAGCCCTCCCCGGCCCGGTTCAGAACCTTCTCGATCGTCTTCTCGATCAGCACGAGGCAGGGCGGCGAAGAGAAGCTGTGATCGGCCCCCTTCACCAGCGTCAGCCGCATGTCCTCGCACGCGGCGTGCTCCAGCAGCGCCAGCGCCGTTTCGGTGCTCACCGCGGTATCGGCGGTGCCCTGAAGGCAGCGCACCGGGAAGGGCAGCGGCAGCGGCTTGTCCATCACCAGGTGATCGCGGCCATCCTCGATCAGGCGCCGCGTGATAATGTAGGGTTCGCCATATTCCGAAGGCACCGCGATCTGCCCCTCCTCCATGACCTGCCGGCGCTCCGCCTCGTTGAAGGAGGCCCAGAAGCCTGCCTCGGTGAAATCCGGCGCCGCGGCGATCGTCACGAGGCCCGCCACGCGCGCGGGCAGCGCCTGGGTCATCAGCAGCGAAATCCAGCCGCCCATCGAAGAGCCCACCAGCACCTGCGGACCCTCGGTCAGCGCTTCGATCACCGCCCGCGCATCCGCCGCCCAGTCGCCGATGCAGCCATCGGTGAAATCCCCGCCGCTCTGGCCATGCCCCGAATAGTCGAACCGCAGGAAGGCGCGCCCGCTGCGCTTCGCCCAGCCCTCCAGGTGCACCGCCTTGCTACCCTCCATGTCGGATTTGAACCCGCCGAGAAACACCACCCCCGGCCCCTTGCCGGCCGTGCGATGATAGGCAATGCGGCGCCCCTCGGGCGTCTCCAGAAATTCAACCGCCATGATCCCTCCCGGATTGAAACTGCACCTCGACGAAATCGCACGCAGGGGCCGTTCTGGCAACGGGCTTTGCCCTTCCCCTTGCGGCAAATACCTCGGGGGAGCCGCGCCGCGAGGCGTGGCGGGGGCAGAGCCCCCGGCCCTGCCCCTTCGCCTGCGTCAGGTCAGCGGGTTGGGCGCGCCGTAGGCGTTGTCGCCCTCCTGGCTGGGCTGCACGTAGAAATAGAGCAACACCAGCGCCCCGATGATCGGGATGAAGGCCAGCAGCAGCCACCAGCCGGATTTTCCGACGTCATGCATCCGGCGCGCGGCGACGGCGATGTTGGGGATGATGAGGCCAAGGCTCACGAGCATCGAAATCGGCTGACCGCTCTCGGGGCCGGTTCCGAAGATCAGCCCATCGATGATCGAGGTGATCGTGAGCAGGATCAGAACGGCGAGCCACCACCACCAGAATTCCGCGCGCGGGGCGCGGCCCGAGAAGGTGGCGTAGTTGGAAAGAACGCGGCTTATGGCTGCCTGCATGACATATCTCCCTGATTTCAATGCCGTCAGCCTAGCGGGATTTCGCCGCGAGCAAAGGATTTTCCGCACGCGCCGGCGCCGATGGCCCCGTCAGCGCAGACGCAGCACCGGGGCCGGGCCGAGGGGCACGAAGCCCAGCATCATCCGCCCGCCCTTGAAGGTGATCGGCGCATCGATCGTCTGGCTGTTGCCCGACAGCCCCGCGATCGCGGCAAGCCCGCGCTCCAGCGGCTCGGCATATGGCTCGGGCAGCAGCCCGCTCTGCACGGCGATCTCCAGCATCTCGCGCCAGTTGGTCGCGCGGATGGTGATCCGCCCTTCCGGAATGCCCGCCGAATCGATGTCGAGCGTGCCGGCCAGCCGCAGATCCAGATCCCCCCAGGCGGCCTGCACGGTGCCCAGTTCCAGCCGCCGCGGCTGTGGACGGGCCTCTTCGATCGCGTAGCGGTCCCATGGCGCATCGAAGGCCATCGTGGCGTCGATCTTCAGGGTCTCGAAGGCATCGGGCAGCCGCTTGAGCGGGTCCATCCGGGCAAGGATGTCGGAAGCGGGCTTCACGTTGCGCGCCTCGAAGAAGAGATCGTAGGTGTTGGCCCGCCCGGCCGCCTCGCGAATGGCGAATTCGCCGCTGTCGGTGGCCGCCGTCCAACCTGCGGTGGAGCTCAGCGCGAGATTTTCCAGCTCGAAGGTCGCCCGGCTCAAGGCGAAGGCCTGCGCGGGCCGGAACAGCACGCTGCCGCGCATGACGTCGTTGGTCACGGTGATCTTTTCCTGCGGCGTGGCCACGACCTGCGTGCGCGGCCATGCGGCGATGACGTGGCCGGGCTTGTAGCTCAGCGCCAGGATCTGGAACATCGGCGCTTCCCACGCCAGCCCGCTTTCGGGATCGGCGAGGATCAGATCCTCCGCCATGGTGTCGAACCGGTTGGGAAAGCCGTGGGTCTCAAGGCTGCCGTATTCCGCCACCCAGCCGTCGGCCTGCCGGTCCGCGAACCACCCCTTCAGGCCGTTTTCCACGGCGCGCGCGCCGATGAACCAGTAGCCGCTCCAGCCCAGGGCCGCCGCCAGGATCAATCCGATCAGCCAACGCATGATGTCGTGCCTCTTTCCACTTGTGACGTGCTGATGTTTATAGGGCGCAAACGGGAAGGACCAGACAGATGACGCAAAGCCCCCTCTGGGTATTCGGATACGGCTCCCTGATGTGGAACCCGGAATTCCCCCATGCGGAACGCCGGCTGGCGACGCTTTCGGGGTATCACCGGTCCTTCTGCATGTGGTCGATCCACCACCGCGGCACCGAGGAAAATCCCGGCCTCGTGCTCGCCCTCGATCCGGCCGAAGGCGCCCACTGCCGGGGGGTGGCCTTCCGGGTGGAAGAGGCCCACCGCGAAACCACCCTCGCCCGCCTGCGCGAGCGCGAACTCGTCTCCTCCGCCTACATCGAAGTCTGGCGCGAGATCACGCTGGATGACGGCCGCCGCGTGGAAGCCGTGACCTACGTCGTCGATACCGAGCACGCGCAATACACCGGCGCGCTGCCGCTGGAGCGCCAGGCCGAGGTGATCGCCCGCGCGGTGGGCGGGCGCGGCCCCAACACCGAGTATCTCTACAACACCGCCGCGCATCTGGGCGAACTGGGCATCGAAGACGCCGATCTGAGCTGGCTCTGCAACAGGGTGCGCGAACTCGCGGCGCCCTCGGCGGCCACCTCCTGAATGCGGTTGGCTTGCCGCGGGCTTCGCCCTATGGTGGCGGCAAGAAGAAACAGATCAGGACCGTCCACATGGACCACCCGGATCGCGAGGCCGTGGCACATTTCTCGCAACCCGTGCGCCAGATCACGGAGATGCTCCTTGTTCTCGGCCTCGTCGGCGCCGGGGTCTACCTCGCGTATCCCCGCGTGGGCCCCGTCTTCCTGTCCAACCTCTACCTGAACGGCTTCATCGCCTTCGTCTTCGTGATCGGCGTGCTGGCCTGTTTCTGGCAGGTGTTCCAGCTTGTGCGCTCGGTCAACTGGATCGAGGGCTTCGTGGCCGGCCACCCCGGCCACGAGATGGTGCGCGTGCCGCGCCTGCTGGTGCCGCTGGCGGCGCTCCTGTCCGGGCGCGCATCGCGCCAGCAGATCAGCTCTTCCTCCGCCAGCTCGATCCTCGAATCCGTGGCCACCCGGATCGACGAGATCCGCGACATCACCCGCTACATCACCAACCTGCTGATCTTCCTCGGGCTGCTCGGCACCTTCTACGGGCTGGCCACCACCGTGCCCGCGCTGGTGGACACGATCCGCGCCCTCGCCCCGGAAGAGGGCGAAGGCGGGGTGCAGGTCTTCACCCGGCTCATGGGCGGGCTCGAACAGCAACTTGGCGGCATGGGCACGGCCTTCGCCTCCTCGCTCCTGGGCCTCGCCGGCTCGCTCGTCGTCGGACTCCTCGAACTCTTCGCCAGCCACGGCCAGAACCGCTTCTACCGCGAGCTGGAAGAATGGCTCTCCACCATCACCCGCGTCGGCATCACCGCCGGCGACGGCGACGGCAACCTCGATCACGACGCCGTGGCCACGGTGCTCGACCACATGGCCGGCCAGATGGAAGCCATGCAGGACATGGTCGCCCGCTCCGACGCCGCCCGCGCGCAGGTGAACGAGCGGCTCGACGCTCTCGTCAATGCCGTCTACGCGCTCACCAACAAGCTGGAAGTGGACGCCGGCGCCGCCGGGGCGCTCGAACGCGTCGCCGACGGGCAGGAACGGCTGCTGGCCATCCTCAACGTGCAGGCCGAGGAAGGGCTCGCCCACGGTGGCGGGCTGGACGCCGAAAGCCGGATGCGCCTGCGCTCGATCGACGTGCAGCTGCTGCGCGTGCTCGAAGAAATCGCGGCCGGGCGGCAGGAAGCCGTGACCGATCTGCGCACCGATCTCGCCGTGCTCACCACCGCCGTGCGCCAACTCGTGCGCGCCAACCGCGCCGGCGGCGGGCAAGGTGGGGGCCAGGGCGGCGGCGGCAAAGGCCCCAACCGCGGCGGCAACCAGGGCCAGGGAAATCCGGGCCAGGGGAATCCGGGTCAGGGAAACCAGGGCCAAGGCAATCAGGGCCAAGGCAATCACGGCGGGCCGAACGCCGGCCCCAACCGGGGCGGCCCCGGCGGCGGGCGTCAGGGCTAGGCCATGGCGCTGTCGCGACGCACCGGCGCCCGTTTCCAGGCCTCGATCTGGCCCGGCTTCGTGGACGCGATGACGGCGCTTCTGCTGGTGCTGATGTTCGTGCTGACCATCTTCATGGTCATCCAGTTCGTGCTGAAGGAAACGATCACGGGGCAGGAAACCGAGCTGGACGCGCTCTCCAACGAGGTCAGCAGCCTCGCCCGCGCCCTCGGGCTGGAGCAGCAGCGCGTGGCCGATCTGGAGGAAGAGGTGGGCACCCTCACCGGCACTCTGGAAGACGAGCGCAGCACGATCCAGACGCAGCTCGCCATGATCGCCGCGCTCACCGCGCGCAACAACGAACAGGCCGATCAGCTCGCCGCCCAATCCGCCGCGCTGGATGATTTCGAAGCCCGCGTCGCCGCCCTGCTGCTGGAGCGCGACGCCGCCCGCGAGGAAGGCGCCGCCCTGGCCGCGACCCTCTCCGAAACCGAAGCCGCGCAGGCCGCCCTCGCCGAGGAGCGCGACGCGCTGCAGATCGCCCTCGCCAATGCCCGCAGCGAGATCGACGCACAGGCCGAACAGGCCCGCCTCGCGGCGGCGCAGGCCGATGCGATGCAGGCGCTGATCGAAGATCTCCGCCGCGAAAGCGCGGAGCAGTCCACCTCGCTCGCAGAGGCCCTAGCCCGGCTCGAGCAGAGCGAATCCGAGGGCGCGGAACTTTCCCGCCGCCTGGGCGAGACGGAGGCCCAGCTGTCCGAAGCGGAGCGCGCGCGGCTGTCGGAGATGGCCGCCGCCGAAGCCCTGCGCGAACGCCTCGCCGGCGCCGAAGCCGCCCTCACCGAGGAAGAGCGCGCCCGCCTCACGGAAGCCGCCGCCGCCGAGGCCCTGCGCGCGCGGCTGGAAAACGCCGAGGCCGAGCTGACCGCGATGACGCTCGCCCTCGAAGAGCAGCGCCGCGAGGCCGAGGAAACGCTGACCCTGCTGGCCGCCGCAGAGGCCGCCCGTGACGATCTCGACGTCAAGCTCGCCGCCGCCCTGCTCGCCCAGAAGACGACGGCCGAGGATCTGGCCGCCAGCCAGGCCGCGCTGGACGAAGCCGTGGCGCGCATCGAGGCGCTCGGCCGCATCGAAGGCGACAAGGCCGACATCGAACAGCAACTCGCCGCCGCGCTCGCCGCGCAGGCCGCCGCCGAGGCCCGCGCCGAAGAAACCCTCTCGCAGGCCGACGAGCGCGCGCGGCTGCTGGCGACGGCGCAGCTGGCGCTCTCCGAGGAAGAGGCCAAATCCGCCGCCGCCCAGAGGCAGGTCGCACTGCTCAACGAGCAGGTCAGCGCGCTGCGCACCCAGCTCGGCACGCTCCAGGCGCTGCTGGACGCCTCCGCCGCCGCCGATGCTCAGGCGCAGGTCCAGATCGACGCGCTCGGCACCCAGCTCAACGCCGCCCTCGCCCGTGCCGCGGCGGAGGAGCGCAAGCGCCGCCAGCTGGAGGAAGCCGAGCGCAAACGGCTGGAGGCCGAGGCCGCGGCGCTGAAGGAGAAGGCCCGGGATCTGGAAAGCTACCGCTCCGAGTTCTTCGGGCGCCTGCGCGACATCCTCGCCGGACAGGAAGGTGTGCGCGTGGTGGGCGATCGTTTCGTCTTCTCCTCCGAAGTGCTGTTCCAGCCCGGCTCCGCCACCCTTTCGCCCGAGGGCCGCGCCCAGATCGCCCAGATCGCCGGCATCCTGCGCAACATCGCCGGGGCCATCCCGCCCGAGGTCAACTGGATCATCCGCGTGGACGGCCACACCGACAACGTTCCCCTCTCCGGCAACGGCGCCTTCCGCGACAACTGGGAGCTGTCGCAGGCCCGCGCCCTCTCGGTGGTGCGCTACATGGTGGATTTCCTCGGCATCCCGCCGCAGCGGCTCTCCGCCAACGGCTTCGGGGAATACCAGCCGATCAACCCCGCCGACACGCCGGAAGCCCGCGCCCAGAACCGGCGCATCGAGCTGAAGCTCACCGAGCGCTGAGCACGTGGCTGATGTCTCCCCGCCCTTCGTGATCCGCCCCGCCCGTCCGGGGGATCTGGCGGCGGTGGATGCGCTGCTGGCCCGCGCCTACCCGGCGCTGCTGAAACCCGACTACCCGCCATCCGTCCTCGTCACGGCCCTGCCGCTGATCTCCCGTGCCCGCCCCGAACTGCTCGCCAGCGGCACCTACTACGTGGCGCAGGCCGAAGACGGCGCCATCCTCGGCGCCGGCGGCTTCACGGCGCAGGCGCCGGGCGGCGCGGCGCGCCGGCCCGGGCTCGGCCACATCCGCCACGTCGTCACCGATCCGCACCAGCTGCGGCGCGGGATCGGCGCCGCCCTCATGGCCCGCAGCTTCGCCGAAGCCCGCGGCGCGGGGCTCGCCGCCCTCGCCTGCCAGAGCACCCTCACCGCCGAGCCCTTCTACGCGGCCTGCGGCTTCGAACGCCTCGGCCGCATCACCGTCCCGCTGGCGCGCGGCATCGATTTCCCCGCCATCGCCATGCAGCGCGCGCTCTGACCTTTCCTCTCGCCCCAAATACCTCGGGGGTGCGGGGGCGGAGCCCCCGCGCGAGCCTAAGAAAAAGGCCGGTGCTTTCACACCGGCCTTCGCCATTTCAATGCCTGCCTGCGCTTATTCGCGATTTCCGAAGAGTTGCAGCAGGAACATGAACATGTTGATGAAGTCGAGATAGAGGCTCAGCGCGCCCATGATGGCGGCCTTGCCGAGCCACTCGCTGTCCATCGCGTGGGCGTGGGCGAGATAGTCGTTCTTGATCTTCTGGGTGTCATAGGCGGTGAGGCCGGCGAAGATCAGCACGCCGAGGATCGACACGGCGAACATGATCGCCGGGCTTTGCAGCCAGATGTTGATCAGCGACGCCACGATCAGGCCGATGACGCCCATGATCAGGAAGCTGCCCATGGCAGAGAGATCTTTCTTGGTGGTGTAGCCCACCAGCGAAAGCCCCGCGAAGGCGATCGAGGTCACCAGGAAGACCTGGGCGATCGACATGCCGGTGAAGGCCACGAAGATCCAGGCCATGGAAAGCCCCATCACCGCGGCGAAGGCGTAGAAGAACAGCTGCGCGCCGGCGGCCGTCAGCCGGTTGATCGCCGCTCCGAAGGCAAAGACCATGATCAGCGGAGCGAACATCACGACCCAGCCGAGGATGTTCATCTTCAGCGTCACCGGATCACGGAAGATCCCCAGCAGTTCGGGCGAAGAGCCCACCGCCCATGCCACGAGGAACGTCAGCAGGGTGCCGACGGACATCGTCGCGTAGACCTTGTTCATATGTGCCCGCAGACCTTCGTCGATCTGCGCGGCGCGAGCGCCAGTTTGAGCGCGGACCGTATCGAATTGAGCCATTCATGCCTCCAAGTTGAAACTTCAGGGCAGCCCGCAAGGGATTGCGGCCGCCTTCCCCGCAAATATCGGGGCAGGCAGCCGCGATTTCAAGGATTTCCGGGCCCGTCGGGCGTCGATTTTTCCCGGCGGCGATAGGCCTTGAGGTATTTTCAGCAGCGCCAGGCGGCGGGCACGTCCCAGATCGGGCGCGCGGCTTCCGCGGCGGCCTGCGAACGGCTCAGGCCAAGGTCGCGCAGGGCGGCGCGATCCAGCGTTTTCAGGCTCTGGCGGGTGCGCCAGGCGGCTTCGGCCGCCAGCAGGCGGGAAAGGACGGAGCGGCGGGCGGGCCGAAGCGCGGCGGCGCGGGCGGGGGTGGCGAGGGTCTGCATGGGGCTTTCCTTTCCAATCCGTGATGTGTCTCAGGGGTCGCATGATTTCCGTTGATGTATATGGCCGCCTGTGCTGTATTTGTGAAATGAATGATTTTTGACTCTTGCATCACGGATCTTGATATGCCCCGCAATCTCGACATGACCGCCCTGCGCTCCTTCGTGGCCGTGGCCGAATCCGGCGGCGTCACCCGGGCGGCCGGCTTCCTGAACCTGACGCAATCGGCGGTCTCCATGCAGTTGAAACGGCTGGAGGAGTCGCTCGATCTGCAACTTCTGGACAGGTCCGGGCGCGGTATCGCGCTGACGGCGGCGGGCGAACAGCTGCTGGGCTACGCGCGGCGGATGCTGCAACTGAACGACGAGGTCTACGCCCGCCTGACGGACCAGGCCTACGAGGGCGAGGTGGTTCTGGGGGTGCCGCACGACATCGTCTACCCCGCCATCCCGCAGGTGCTGCAACGGTTCAACGCCGAATATCCGCGCGTGCGCGTGAACCTGCTGTCGAGCTACACCCGCAACCTCAAGGCACAGTTCGCACGGGGCGAATGCGATCTGATCCTCACCACCGAGGACGACTGCGACAGCGGCGGCGAGACCCTGCGCAACCTGCCGCTGATCTGGGTCGGCGCGCCCGGCGGGCAGGCCTGGAAACAGCGCCCCCTGCGGCTGGCCTACGAGCACAACTGCCTGTTCCGCAGCACGGTGCTGGACGCGCTCGACTCCGCCGGCATCCCCTGGGAAATGGCGGTGGAAAGCGATTCGACCCGCACCGTGGAGGCCAGCGTCTCCGCCGATCTCGCGGTGCACACCTCGCTTGCGGGCATGGAGCCGCCCTATTTCGAACGGATCGCCCACAACGGCGCCCTGCCCGAGCTGACCGGCAAGAAGATCAACCTCTATACCGCCGACGCCACCTCGGATCCGATCGTCCGCGATCTGGCGGCACTTCTGCGACAGGCCTATGCCAAGACGGACAGGCCAGCGGACAGGCCGACGGACAGGCCGCTGCTTCAGGCGGTGTCGGGCGGCTGATCGCCACTTTCCCCGCCGCCCGAGGCCGCCGCCTCGGCCTCCACGTCCTTGCTGCTGGGCGGCACCCAGCCGCGCTGGTAGCGGCCGCCGAAGGCATTGCCCGTGCCGCGCATCTCGGCCTCCATGTCCTCGCGCATCTCCTTCGCCCGCGCCACGTAGGGCGCGTTCAGGTGGGTCGGGATCTCCGGATCGTAGAGCGCGGCCAGTTCGCGCAGCTGCCTGCGGTCCTGGCGCTCGAAGCCGCGCACCATGCGCTCGGCCTCGAAGGGATGCGCGCCCAGCGCCTCCAGCGCCGAGCGCCCCGCCCGCAGGGAGCTGTCGAAGGTTTCGCGGATGATGTCATGGGCGCCGGCGGCGAACAGCTCGTAGACGTGGTGCCGGTTGCGGGCCCGCGCCACGATGTGGACATGGGGGTGGTTCTGGCTGACGTAGCGCGTGAGGTCGGTGATCCGGTGCTCGTCGTCGATCGCCACGACCAGCATCTTGGCCTCCGCGATCCCGGCGGCGTGCAGCAGATCCGGCCGCGTGGCATCGCCGTAAAAGACCTGCGCATCGAAGGCGCGCAGCATCTCGAGCTGTTCGAAGGCATGATCCAGCACCACCGTCTTGTGGCCGGCGGCCAGCAGGATGCGGTTCACGATGCCGCCGAACCGGCCGAAGCCGGCGATGATGATCGGGCCGGAGTCGTCGATCTCGTCGTGGGGGCGCGTCTGCGTGCCCGACAGACGCGGCAGGATCACCTTGTCATAGAGGATGAACAGCCCCGGCGTGAGCAGCATCGACAGCGCGACCACCAGCAGGAGCTGATCGGCGATCGCCTGCGGGATCACCTTGTTGGCCACCGTGAACGACAGCAGCACGAAGCCGAATTCCCCCGCCTGCGCCAGTCCGAGTGAAAACAGCGCCTTGTCGGCCCCGCGCACCCCGAAGGCATAGGCCAGCCCCAGAAGCACCGCCGCCTTCAGCAGCATCAGCCCCAGCGTGAGCCCGAGGACGGTGAAGAACTGCGCGCCCAGCAGCCCGAAGTTGATGCCGGCGCCCACCGTCATGAAAAAGAGCCCCAGCAGAAGGCCCCGGAACGGATCGATGTCGCTTTCCAGCTCGTGCCGGAACTCGCTGTTGGCCAGCACCACGCCCGCAAGGAAGGTGCCAAGCGCCGGCGACAGGCCGACGAAGCTCATCAGCACCGCGATGCCGATCACCATCATCAGCGCGGTGGCGGTGAACAGCTCGCGCAGGTTGGCCATGGCGACGAAGCGGAACACCGGCCGCGTCAGGAGCGAACCAGCCACGATGACGAAGCCGATCGCGCCGATCGTCACCAGCGCACGCAGGTAGCCGGGGATGGTTTCGATCCAGGCCGGGCCGGCGGCGCCGTGCCCATGGTCGCCCCCGTGGTCGCCCCCGTGATCAGCGCCGTGATCGGCGCCGTGATCTCCCCCGTGGCCCGCTTCGGCCCCATGCGCGCCGGCGGTGGCATGGCCCTCGGCCGCGCCCCAGCCGTCGATCAGCTCGGGCATCGCCAGCAGCGGAATGAAGGCCAGCATCGGGATCACGGCGATGTCCTGGAACAGCAGCACCGAGAAGCTCGCCTGACCGCCTTCGCTCTTCATCAGCCCGCGTTCGTTGAGCGTCTGCAGCACGATCGCCGTGGACGACAGCGACACCACCAGCCCGATCGCCAGCGCGACGGTCCAGGGCAGCCCCATGGCCAGCGCCGCCGCCATGACGAGCCCCGCCGTCAGCGCGACCTGAAGCCCGCCCAGCCCCAGAAGCCTGTTGCGCATCTCCCAGAGCAGGCGCGGCTCCAGTTCGAGGCCGACGAGGAACAGCATCATCACCACGCCGAATTCGGCGAAGTGCTGAAGGCTGATCACGTCCACGTCGAGCGCGGCGAGGATCGGGCTGATGGCGATGCCCGCCAGCAGGTAGCCCAGCACCGAGCCGAGCCCGAAACGCGAGGCCAGCGGCACGGCGATCACCCCGGCCACGAGAAAGATGAAGGCAAGGATCAGGAAGCTTTCCATGCTCAGGCCTCCGCTCTCAGGCGCAGCGTTTCATGGGTGAAGACACCGCCCGCGCCGGCCGTGGCCATGTCGAAGCGGTCGTCGCGCAGGGCCTCCAGAAGCGCCCGGTAGCCCTCGGCATGGGGGGAAAGCGCATCGGCAGCAGCGGCCTTGAGCGCGCCGTAGAGCACGTAGGGCGGCAGGAAATGCATCTTGGAGAGCCGTGCCGTCTGTTCGAGCGGGGTCAGGAAGGTGCGCAGATCATGGTGCTGGTAGCCTTCCGGGCGATAGGCGCTTTCCGGCCCGGCGGCGGTGACGGCCAGCATCATCGCCTTGCCTTCAAGCTGCGTGCCCCCGGCGCCGTAGGCGAAGCCGTGTTCCAGCACGAGATCGATCCACTCCTTCACCAGCGAAGGCGTGGAATACCAGAACAGCGGAAACTGGAAGAGGATCACGTCATGCTCAAGGAGCCGCGCCTGCTCGGCCTCGATGTCGATGTCGAACCGCGGGTAGGTGGCGTAGAGATCCACCCGGCTGATGCCGGTGACCTGCTGCGCCGCCTCCCACATGGCGCGGTTGGCGCGCGAATGCCGGTGCCCCGGATGGGCGTAATACAGAAGCAGTCTGGCCATCGGTTCCCGGCCCCCCGTTGTCGCTGAGCATTCGGGCCAGTCTAGCGCCCGCGGCCCGCAGGCCAAGGATTTCCTTGCCGGCGGGGCGCGGCGTGCCGCGATCCGCCCCCCCGCCCTACGGCACCGATGGACTTTCGCGCCCGTCCCGGCTATCTGCGCCCCATGCCCAGATATGCCCTGAAGATCGAATACGACGGCGCCCCCTTCGCCGGGTGGCAACGCCAGAAACAGCACCCCTCGGTGCAGCAGGCCGTGGAAGAGGCCCTGCGCAGGCTGCAACCGGACGCGCCGGGCATCGCCGCCGCCGGGCGCACGGACGCCGGCGTGCACGCGCTCGGGCAGGTGGCTCATTGCGATCTGGTGAAGGAATGGGATCCGTTCCGGCTCAGGGAGGCGCTGAACCACCACCTCAAGCCCCTGCCCGTCGCGATCCTCGAAGCGGTGCAGGTGGACGAGGGCTTCCACGCCCGCTTCTCCGCCACCGAACGGCGCTACCTGTTCCGGCTCCTGTGCCGCCGCGCCCCGGCCACCCATGAGCGCGGCAACGTCTGGCAGGTGGCCTATCCGCTGGCGCTGGCGCCGATGCAGGAGGCCGCCAGACGCCTTCTCGGGCGGCATGATTTCACCACCTTCCGCTCCACGATGTGCCAGGCCGACTCGCCGGTCAAAACGCTGGATGCGCTCGACATCGAAGAGATCGCCGTGCCGTATGGGCAGGAATTCCGCTTCCACGTGCGCGCCCGCAGCTTCCTGCACAACCAGGTGCGCAGCTTCGTGGGAACGCTGGAGCGCGTCGGCGCGGGCGCCTGGACGCCGGATGACGTGCAGGCCGCGCTGGAAGCGCGGGACCGCGCCGCCTGCGGGCCGGTCTGCCCGCCGCAGGGGCTCTACCTCGCCCATGTGACCTATCCGCAGGATCCGTTTCAGGCATAGGGCAGCCCCCGCCTGCGAGGGGGGCTGTGCATCCGTTGCCCTCTACCCCAGCGCCCGCAGGATCGCCACGGCAGCCATGCCCGCGATCATCGACAGCGGCACGCTGCGGAAGGCGAAGGCCACGCCCAGCGCCACTGCGCCGCCGGCCCATTCGACGGGGCCGCCCTGCACCATCAAGAGCGCCACGAGCGAGATGATGAGGCAGCCCGGAAGCGCCTCCAACCCGCGCGCCCAAGGCCCCGTGCGCGGCAGGCGCTGCGCCAGCAGGAAGCCCGAGAGCCGGATCGCGAAGCTCGCCGCGGCCAGCCCGAAGATCGTCAGCCAGATCACCCCATCCTGTTCAGACATCGCCCTGCACCCCCGCGATCACGGCCCCGGCCAGCGCGCCGAGGATCAGCGCCCAGCTGGCCGCCAGCGGGGTGAACAGCATCAGCACGCTCACCGTCACCGCCGCGCCCGCCCAGGGCTTCAGATCCCGCGCCCCCCGCCAGAGCCCGGGCAGCATGGCCACGAACCCCGCGGCCAGGGCGAAATCCACCGCCAGCCGCTCCGGCGAGGCGATCAGCGCCGACATCCCGTGGCCGGCGACGGTCACCGCGATCCATGTCACGTAGAGCAGCAGCGCCCCGCCGGTCAGATACCAGTAGCTCGCCTGCTCCCCCTTGGCGCGGGAGGTCTGCAGCAGGGCCGCCGAGGCGTCGGTGGTCAGATGCGCGCCCAGCGCGATCTTCCACGCCGCCTGCCCGTCGAGCGCGTCGCGCAGGCTAGCCGTCGTCAGCAGCATCCGCAGGTTGAGCGCTGCCCCCGCCATCACCGCCGCCAGCGCCCCGGCCTCAGCCCCCAGCCGCTCCAGCGCGATCATCTGGGCAGAGCCCGCGAACACCAGCGTGCTGAACACCCCGGACTGAAGCAGCGACATCCCGCCCTGCGCCGCCAGGACGCCGAAGGCCGCCCCGTAGGTGGCCACGGCGAAAGCCAGCGGCAGCATGTCCCGAACGCCGGCAAGCGCCTCGCGCAGCGGCTGGGGCTGTGGTTGGGGTTGGGGCACCCCCTCTGGGGCGAGGCCGGAAGATGTCATGGATTGACCCACCCTATCGAACAGTGTTCATTATGACGAACATACGGCGTTCGCCAAATCAGTCAACCGTTCGATGAAGGAAGCTTCGCCCATGCCCCAACCCGCCCCGAACGAAATGATCGCCGCCGCCATCCGCCGCGAAAGGGCGAAATCCGGCCTGAGCCTTTCGGCGCTGGCCGAGGCGGCCGGGCTTGCGAAATCCACCCTGTCGCAACTGGAAAGCGGCCGGGGCAACCCCTCGATCGAAACCCTCTGGGCCATCGCCACAGCGCTCGGTGTGCCGTTTTCCTTCCTGTTCGAAACCCCGACACCCGATGTCACACTCGTGCGCGCGGATGAGGGCCACGGCGTGGGCTCCGATCACGCCGCCTACCACGCCACGCTGCTCGCGCCCTGCCCGCCCGGCCTGCGGCGCGACATCTACCGCGTCGAACTTGCCCCGGGCACGCCCCGCCGCTCCGAGCCGCACCCGCCCGGCACCGTGGAGCATTGCCTCCTGGTGGCCGGGGAAGCGCGGATCGGCCCAGCAGGCGCGGAGGAGATCCTGCACCCCGGCGACTACTACCGCTACCCGGCGGATATGAGCCATGTCTACGAGGCGCTCGCCCCGGCGACACGGCTAGTCATGGTCATGGAATCAAGGGGTTAGGCCGAAGCGTCCGATCAAACCTTCCAAACCCTCTTTGCCCGGCGGCACGCCGGGCAGCCCCGCACGCAGTCGGGAGCCGCCCCCTATCAAACTGATTGGAATTTGGCTTGGCCTGACGGAGGCGGATAGTGCCTAGGGCTCCTGGCTGAGCCGGGCCTCCAGCACCTCGAAGGGCACGCCGGGCTCATCCTTGGCGCAGCGGATCACGAGCGATGTTTTCACGCTGGCCACGTTCTCGGCGGCGGTGAGCTGCTCGGTGAGGAAGGTCTGGAAGGTCGAGAGATCGGGCGCGGCGCATTTGAGGATGAAATCCACCTCGCCGTTGAGCATGTGGCATTCGCGCACAAGCGGCCATTCGCGGCACCGCTCCTCGAAGGCGCTCAGATCCGCCTCGGCCTGCTTCACCAGCCCGACCATGGCGAAGACCTGCACCTCGAACCCGAGTTCGCGCGCGTCCACGTCAGCGTGGTAGCCCCGGATGTAGCCGTTTTCCTCCAGCGTGCGTACGCGGCGCAGGCAGGGCGGCGCCGAGATCCCGACGCGCTTGGCCAGTTCGACATTGGTCATCCGCCCGTCGGCCTGGAGTTCGGCAAGAATCTTTCGGTCGATCGGATCGAGTTTGGCGCCCGGCATTGGGTCCTCTTGGCTGTTTGGCGATTTTGCGAAGTCTATTCCATTGCGCGGCACTGGCGCAATATTATTTCACGGTTGCGCAATTAAGTTAAATCTTCCGCCAAGATCAAGCCCGATTTTCGCAGCGCGCATGACCGGAAGGTTAAGGGGTAGCCGAAGGCGGATCGCATCATTATATCGCTTGCGCAACATGCGCCAGCGCGCGCACCGCAAACCATCCGGAGATGCCCCATGGCCGACACCCGCCACACCAAAGTCCTGATCATCGGCTCCGGCCCCGCCGGCTATACCGCCGCGGTCTACGCCTCGCGCGCGATGCTTTCGCCGATCCTCGTGCAGGGCATGGAGCCGGGCGGCCAGTTGACGACCACCACCGAGGTGGAGAACTGGCCAGGCCACACCGAGATCCAGGGCCCGGACCTGATGGTGAACATGGAGGCCCACGCCAAGGCGATGGGCACCGAGATCATCTCCGACATCATCACCGATCTGGACGTGGACAGCCGCCCCTTCACCGCCAAGGGCGACAGCGGCACCACCTACACCGCCGATGCCGTGATCCTCGCCACCGGTGCACGCGCCAAGTGGCTGGGGCTGGAGTCGGAAGAGAAATTCAAGGGCTTCGGCGTCTCGGCCTGCGCCACCTGTGACGGCTTCTTCTACCGCGGCCAGGAGATCGTGGTCGTGGGCGGCGGCAACACCGCCGTCGAGGAAGCGCTGTTCCTGACGAACTTCGCCTCCAAGGTCACGCTGATCCACCGCCGCGACGAGCTGCGCGCCGAGAAGATCCTGCAGGACCGGCTCTTCAAGAACGAGAAGATCGAAACGCTCTGGTTCCACGAACTCGTGGAGGTGACGGGCACCGACATGCCGCTGGGCGTGGAGGGCGTGAAGGTCAAGAACGTCAAGACGGGCGAGATCTCCGAGATCCCGGCCAAGGGCGTCTTCATCGCCATCGGCCACGCTCCGGCCAGCGAACTGGTGAAGGACAAGCTCGAAACCCACATGGGCGGCTACGTGAAGGTCAAGCCGGGCACGTCGCAGACCTCCATCCCCGGCATCTTTGCCGCCGGCGACATCACCGACCCGGTCTACCGGCAGGCCGTCACCTCCGCCGGCATGGGCTGCATGGCCGCGCTCGACGCGGAGCGCTTCCTCGCCGAACAGGAATGAGCGCGCAGCGCTTGACGTGACCCGCAAGCAAAAGCCCCGGTGAACAGCCGGGGCATTTTCGTTGAAGGCAAGGCAGCCCGGGCACTCAGCGCTCGGGCGTCGACCAGTCCGTTTCCACTTTCCGGCGGTTCAGGCGCAGGGCGAGGCCGATGGCGACGCCAACGCCGATGGCCACCGTCAGATCCGCCACCACCGTCAGCACCAGCGTGAGAACCAGCAGGAACTGATCGCTCCGGCGGGCACGCATGTATTCGCCCCATTTGTGCGGTTCGCTCATGTTCCAGGCCACGATGATCAGCAGCGCCGCCAGCGCGGGCATCGCCAGCTGGCTGGCGAGCGCGGGAAGGCTCAGCGTGTCGCGGTGCTCCCACAGGACCGGCAGCTTCTCGAGGAAATCGGCCGGCATGTTCTCGACCTGCATCCCCAGCGCATCCTTGATCTGGCTGGTGGCGATGATGACGGCGATGCCGATGGTGAAGCCGTTCACCACGGCCTCGGGCACATAGGCGATCAGGCGTCCGGCCCGGAAATACCCGGCGATCATCAGGATGACCCCGGCCATCAGCGTGGCCATCACCAGCCCGTCGAACCCGTGAGTCGCGATCACGTCGGACACGACCACGATGAAGGCCCCCGTCGGGCCGCCCACCTGCACCCGGCTGCCGCCCAGCGCCGAGATCAGGAAACCGGCGACGATGGCGGTGACGAGGCCCGTCGCGGGCTCCGCGCCGGAGGCGATGGCGATGGCGAGGCTGAGCGGCAGCGCCACCATCGCCACGGTCGCCCCGGCGATGAGATCGGCGCGGAACTGCGCGGCATCGTAGGCTTTCAGCGTTGTCAGAAGCTTGGGCTGGCGAATTGCGTCGGCTTCCTTTCTCACGGGGGCCGGCGCGGGCTTGAAGGCCGCGCCGGACCAAGGTCAAGCACGATTGGCAAACCGTTTTGCACATCATCGCGAAGCGGAAAAGCCCCTTGCCTGACGGCAGCTTGCGACGAATTCACCGGCGCCGCCACGCACAAGCCCTGCGTGCGGCGCAAGGGCGCCATTCCGGAGCCGAAGGGAGAGCCGTGCAGATTTTTCTTTGCTGCGCGTGCAAAACGTGCAATGTGTTCACGCGTGAACGCATTTGAGAGTCGGGAAATTATGCCCACCCAACCCGCCAGATCCAGCCTGCCTGAAGAGGAAGATCTCCTCTTTCGCCTGCTGCGCCAGCTTGAAAAGGCGCCAGGGGCGAGCCAGCGGGATACGGCGGCGGCGCTGGGGATTTCTCTCGGCCGCCTGAATGCGCAGCTGAGGGCCATCACCGAAGCCGGGCTCGTGCGCAGGAGCGCGCGCGACGGCCCCGACAAGCGCCAGCGCTTCACCTATGACCTCACCCCCCGCGGTGCCGCCGAGAAGATCCGGCTCACCGATCGTTTCCTCGCCCGCAAGTTCGCCGAGTACGACGCGCTGCACGCCGAACTCACGGGCACAACCAGTGGCCTCGTTCCCTTAAAGCATAGGACCAATTCAATGCAGAACAATCTTGCTCCCATCCCGGAGCTCTTCGTCTCCTACGAAAGCTCCCAGAAGATGAAATCCGAGGCGGCCGACCTCGTGAGCTGGGATCTGACCCCGCGCCAGATCTGCGATCTGGAACTGCTGATGAACGGCGGCTTCTACCCGCTCAAGGGCTTCCTGACGGAAGAGGATTACAACGGCGTCGTCGAGAACATGCGCCTGGCCGACGGCTCCCTCTGGCCGATGCCGATCACGCTGGACGTGAGCGAGGAATTCGCCTCCAAGCTGGAACTCGGCCAGGACATCGCCCTGCGCGACCAGGAAGGCGTGATCCTGGGCACCATGACCGTGACCGACCGCTGGGAGCCCAACAAATCCTACGAGGCCGAGAAGGTCTTCGGCGCCGATGACATCGCCCACCCGGCGGTGAACTACCTGCACAACCACGCCGGCAAGATCTACCTCGGCGGCCCCGTCGTCGGCATCCAGCAGCCGGTGCACTACGATTTCCGCTCCCGCCGCGACACGCCCAACGAGCTGCGCGCCTATTTCCGCAAGATGGGCTGGCGCAAGATCGTCGCCTTCCAGACGCGCAACCCGCTGCACCGCGCCCACCAGGAGCTGACCTTCCGCGCCGCGAAGGAGGCCGAGGCCAACCTGCTGATACACCCCGTCGTCGGCATGACGAAACCGGGCGACATCGATCACTTCACCCGCGTGCGCTGCTACGAGGCCGTGCTCGATCAATACCCCGCCTCCACCACGCACATGAGCCTGCTGAACCTCGCCATGCGCATGGCCGGCCCGCGGGAAGCCGTCTGGCACGGGCTGATCCGCAAGAACCACGGCCTGACCCACTTCATCGTCGGCCGCGATCACGCCGGCCCGGGCAAGAATTCCCAGGGCGAGGATTTCTACGGCCCCTACGACGCGCAGGATCTCTTCCGCGAGCACCAGGAAGAGATGGGCATCGAGATGGTTGACTTCAAACACATGGTCTACGTGCAGGAGCGCGCCCAATACGAGCCGGCCGACGAGATCAAGGACAAGGACAAGGTCACCATCCTCAACATCTCCGGCACCGAGCTGCGCCGCCGCCTCGCCGAGGGCCTCGAGATCCCCGAGTGGTTCTCCTTCCCGGCCGTGGTGAACGAGCTGCGCCGCACCAAGCCGCCGCGCTCCAAGCAGGGTTTCACGGTGTTCTTCACCGGCTTCTCCGGCTCCGGCAAATCCACCATCGCCAACGCGCTGATGGTGAAGCTGATGGAAATGGGCGGCCGGCCCACCACGCTGCTGGACGGCGACGTGGTGCGCAAGCACCTCTCCAGCGAGCTGGGCTTCTCCAAGGAGCACCGGGACCTGAACATCCAGCGCATCGGCTACGTGGCCAGCGAGATCACCAAGAACGGCGGCATAGCCATCTGCGCGCCCATCGCCCCCTACGCCGCCACCCGGCGCAAGGTGCGCGAGATGATCGAGCAATACGGCGCCTTCGTCGAAGTGCACGTGGCCACCTCCATCGAGGAATGCGAACGCCGTGACCGAAAGGGCCTCTACAAGCTGGCCCGCGAGGGCAAGATCAAGGAGTTCACCGGCATCTCTGATCCCTACGACGTGCCGGAGAACCCGGAACTGCGCCTCGAAACCGAGGGCAACGACGTGGATTACTGCGCCCAGCAGGTGCTGCTGAAGCTGGAAGCCATGGGGCTGATCGCGGCCTGATCGGCATCATCGGCTCCAGCGGCGCCCGAAAAATTCGCCGAAATGACACAGGAAAGCCCCGCCAGCAGCGCGGGGCTTTTCACGTTTCCCCGCCCGAGGCTAGGCTGACAGCCATTCGAAGAGACTGCGGGAGGCCCGCGGAAGTCAGGCGCCCGCATTTTCAGCCACAGCCCGCGAGGCCGCCATGATACGTTTTCCCGCCCGCTTTTGCGCCATCACCGTGGCAGCCGCCGCCCTGGCCACGGCGCCGCTGTCGGCGCAGGAAGCCGATACCAGTGCCGCGAACGATCCCACGGCGCCGATCACCAGCTACCAGTTCCAGAACTACTACACCCCCAATTTCCACAACGATCCGGCCGCCAGCGCCAACCGGCTCCAGTTCCGCGCCGCCGTACCCTTCACGCTGGGCAACCTGAACCACATCTTCCGCGTGACCGTCCCCTACCAGACCGAAACCGCCACGGGCGACAGCGGCTTCGGCGACATCACGATCTTCGATCTCGTCACCTTCGAACGCGAATGGGGCCGCTTCGGGGTGGGCGCGGTGGCGCTGCTGCCAACCGGAAGCTCCGGCCTGAGCACGGAGAAATGGGGGATCGGCCCTGCCGCCGGCTTCGTCGCCCAAGCCGATTGGGGCATCTGGGGCCTGTTCAACCAGAACGTCTTCACCGTCGCCGGCGACGACGCGAAACCCGACGTGGACATCTCCATCGTCCAGCCGATCCTGAACCTCCAGCTCGGCAACGGCTGGTCGGTCGGCACCTCCGAGATGACGGCGACCTACGACTGGAATACCAAGGAATGGGTCAGCCTGCCGCTCGGCGTCGGCATCAACAAGATCGTGCCCACGGGCGGCAACCCGTGGCAGCTCTCCCTGACCTACGAGCGCAATTTCGCCGATACCTTCGTGCAGCCGCGCGACACGATCGCCTTCACCGCGAAGCTGCTGGTGACGAACTAGCGCCGGGCTTGCCCGCAGCTTTCCCGCACCGGTTTCACCTCCGGCGTGCTATCCTGCGGCGCAACGAGGAGATGCGCCATGCCACCGATGCTGCTGATCGGCACCACCAAAGGGGCCTTCCTGGCCGACGGAGACCCGGCCCGCGAGGGCTGGAAGGTGCGCGGGCCGTTCTGCGGCGGATGGCCGATCAACCACATGGCCAGCGATCCCGCCACCGGCGCGATCTGGGCCGCCGGCGGCAACGACTGGTTCGGCGCCGGCGTCTGGCGCTCGCAGGACGGCGGCGTCACCTGGGATCTGACCCGCCTGACGTCGGGCACGCAGGACGACTGGGCCCGCAACGATGCGGATTTCGCGGCGGCCATCGGCTGGAGCGAGGCCCCCCTGCCCTTCGGCAACACCTTCTCGCAAGTGTGGTCCCTGCACGTGGCGCCGGGCGCGCTCTACGCGGGCACGAAGCCGGCCCAGCTTCTGAAAAGCACCGACGGCGGCAGGACGTGGGAAAAGGTGAAGGGGCTGACCGTTCACCCCTCCGCCAAGGATTGGAACGGCGGTGCGGCCGGGCTGACCCTGCACACGATCCTGCATGATCCGGCCGCGCCCGAAAGGCTCTGGGTCGGCATCTCGGCGGCCGGCGTCTTCGCCAGCGAGGACGGCGGCGCAAGCTGGGAGCGGCGCAACCGCATGGGCAACGCAGAAACCTGCGCCGCGCACGATCACCCGGCCGCCCCGCGCGACGGCGAGATCGGCCATTGCGTCCACAACATGCAGCTGGCCCCCGAAACCGCCCCGGGCGGCGGACACCTGATCTACCAGCAGAACCACCACGGCGTCTGGCGCTCCCGCGATGGCGGCCGCAACTGGGAGGACATCACCCCCGGCCTGCCCTCGACCTTCGGCTTTCCCATCCAGGTGCACCCGCGCGATCCCGAGGTGATCTGGACCCTGCCGCTGAACGGCGATTCAGCCGGGCGCTATCCGCCCGATGCCGCCTGCGCCGTCTGGTGCTCGCGCGATGGCGGCGAAAGCTGGCAGGCGCAGCGGCAGGGTCTGCCGCAGGAGTCCTGCTTCTTCACCGTGCTGCGGCAGGCCATGGCGGGCGACGGGCAGGAGCCGGCGGGCGTCTATTTAGGCACCAACAGCGGCTCCGTCTTCGCCACGCGCGATGAGGGCGAAAGCTGGCGGGAGGTGGTGCGCCACCTGCCCACGATTCTCTCGGTGGAAGTGCTGGATCCCTGACGGCTAGGTCGTGGACTCATAATGTCTGATCCAGAGCCTTGAGCAAGCGAGGTGAAGTGCGGCGAGGAAGTTTGCTGCGGTTTTGAAGTATCGCGTTGCGATGCCGCGGAAGTGTTTGAGACGATTGAAGAACCGTTCGACCTTGTTGCGTTCGCGGTAGAGGTCTCGGTCGACGGTCCTGACCACGCGGACGTT
>NZ_FWFQ01000013.1 GCF_900172235.1 Pseudoruegeria aquimaris
AACGTCCGCGTGGTCAGGACCGTCGACCGAGACCTCTACCGCGAACGCAACAAGGTCGAACGGTTCTTCAATCGTCTCAAACACTTCCGCGGCATCGCAACGCGATACTTCAAAACCGCAGCAAACTTCCTCGCCGCACTTCACCTCGCTTGCTCAAGGCTCTGGATCAGACATTATGAGTCCACGACCTAGGCCTCAAGCCGCCGCAGAACCTCGGGAATGGCCTCGGGCAGATCCTCGGCGATCAGCCCGGGCCCGAAGGCCCGCGCCGCTTCCACATGCAGGTAGGCCGCCGTCTGCGCCGCCTCGAAGGCCGGCGCGCCGCGGGCCATGAGCCCGGCGATCAGCCCGGCCAGAACGTCCCCCGCCCCCGCCGTCGCCAGCCAGGGCGCCGCCCGCTCGTAGGCCGCCCCATGCAGCGCGCAGCGGCCATCCGGCGCCGCGATCGCCGTATCCGCCCCCTTCAACAGCACGGTGCAGCCCGCCCGCGCGGCCGCCGCCTGCACCGCGTCCAGCTTCGAAAAGGCCGGCCCGGCATCGGGCGTGCCCGCCAGCCGCTCGGCGAGATCGGGAAACAGCCGCGCGAATTCGCCGCCGTGGGGCGTCAGCACGCAGAGCGGATGCAACCGCCCCAACAGCGCCTCGGGCGCCTCCGCGAAAGCCGAAAGCGCATCGGCATCCAGCACGGTTGCGCGCGCACGCACCGCCGGCCCCAGCACGGTGTCCACATACGCGCGCGCCCGCGCCTGCCCCAGCCCCGGGCCGAGACAGAGCACATTGAGCCGCGCATCCTCCAGCAGCCGCGCCAGCGCACCTCCATCCTCAACGCCATTCAGCATGATCGCCGTCAACTGCGCCGCGCATTCCGCCACGGCCTCCGGCGGCGCCGCGACGCTCACCAGCCCCGCCCCCACCCGCAGCGCCGCACGCGCCGCCAGCCGGGCGGCGCCGGTCCTGCCGCGGCCACCCGCACAGACGAGCACATGGCCGTGGGAATACTTGTGCCCCGACTGTCCGAATGGATCTCCCTTGCCCAGGCGCCAGGCCGGCGCCGACACCAGGGCCGCGGCGTCCGGCACGCCGCCTTCCGGCAGCCCGATGTCCACCAGCCGCAAGCTCCCGCAATGGAACGGCCCCTCCGCCAGGAAATGCCCCCGCTTGAAGCGGTGGAAACTCACCGTCAGATCCGCCCAGAGCCCGTCACCGGCCAGCATCCGCCCGCTGTCGCTGCACAGGCCCGAGGGCAGGTCCACGGCCACGATGCGCGGCCGCGCCGGCTCACCGCGCAGATCCCACTCCGGCAGCATCCGCCCGAACCCGGCCTCGAACGACAGGCCGCGCGTCAGCCCGGTGCCGAAGAGCGCATCCACGATCAGCGCGTAGCCCCAAGGGTCGAACCCCGCCTCCGGCCCCGGCCAGGGCCGCACTTCGCTCATCCCGCACCAGCGGTCATGGTTCACCCGCGCATCCGGCGGCAGGCGCTCGGGCGCGCCGAAAAGAAACACCTCCACCGCCCAGCCGCGCTGCCGCAGCAGCCGCGCCACCACGAAACCGTCACCGCCGTTGTTGCCGGGCCCGCAGAGCACCGCAGCGCGCTTCCTCTCGCCCGAAATACCTCGGGGGGAGTCCGCAGGACGGGGGGCAGAGCCCCCCTCGCCCGCCAGGTCGGGCCATTCCGCCTCGATCGCGGCCACCACGCCTTCCCCGGCGCGCTCCATCAGTTCGAGCCCGGTGGCCTCACCGGCGGCGATCGCGGCGGATTCCGCGGCGCGCATTTGGGCAGCTGTCAAAAGTTCAGTCATTCCTGAAAGCCAAAAGTTTTCATTTTGCACATTTTCGCGCCATCATGCACAAATGTGATGCGCCCCTTTCGGATTCCCCCGGCAGCCCCGCACCCCGGCACCCTACCCAATTGTGCCCGCCGAGTGAACGCATATGAAAGTGGCCGGACAGGTTTTCATATCGAGATTCCCAGGGAGAACGGGCCATGAAAAAGATCGAAGCGATTATCAAGCCCTTCAAGCTCGACGAGGTGAAGGAAGCGCTTCAGGAGATTGGCGTGCAGGGCCTTTCCGTCGTCGAGGTGAAGGGCTTCGGTCGCCAGAAGGGCCACACGGAACTCTACCGCGGCGCGGAATATGTCGTCGATTTTCTGCCGAAGGTGAAAATCGAGGTCGTGCTTGCCGACGACCAGGTCGATGGGGCCATCGAGGCCATCATCGGAGCCGCCAAGACCGACAAGATCGGCGATGGCAAAATCTTCGTGTCCACCGTCGAACAGGCCATCCGGATCCGGACTGGCGAATCCGGCGAAGACGCGCTGTAACACCGGTGCCCTTCACTGACTGAAGGCGCCTGAACCCACACCCACACCACAATCTGAAGGGAAGAGAAGGTCACATGAGCATCGCTGACGTTCTGAACATGATCAAGGAAGAGGGCGCCGAGTACGTCGACATCCGCTTCACGGACCCGCGCGGCAAACTGCAACACGTCACCGTGATGGCCGACCAGGTGGACGAAGACTTTCTCGAAGAAGGCTTCATGTTCGATGGTTCCTCCATCGCCGGCTGGAAATCCATCGACCAGTCCGACATGAAGCTGATGCCGGACACCGAGTCCGCCTACGTGGATCCGTTCTACGCCGAGAAGACGATCGCCATCCACTGCTCCGTCGTCGAGCCCGACACCGGCGAAGCCTACGACCGCGACCCGCGCGGCACCGCCCAGAAGGCCGAGGCCTACCTGAAGTCCTCCGGCATCGGTGACGCCGCCTACTTCGGCCCGGAAGCCGAGTTCTTCCTCTTCGACGACGTGAAATTCTCCGTCGAGATGAACAAGGTCTCCTACGAGGTGGACGCCATCGACGGCGCCTGGAACACCGACACCGACTACGAGATGGGCAACATGGGCCACCGTCCGGGCATCAAGGGCGGCTACTTCCCCGTGAACCCGATCGACGACGGCCAGGACATCCGCTCCGAGATGCTCTCCACCATGAAGCGCATCGGCATGAAGGTCGACAAGCACCACCACGAAGTGGCCTCCTGCCAGCACGAACTGGGCCTGATCTTCGGCACGCTCACCAAGCAGGCCGACGACCTCCAGAAATACAAATACGTGATCCACAACGTGGCCCACGCCTACGGCAAATCCGCCACCTTCATGCCCAAGCCGATCGCCGGCGACAACGGCACCGGCATGCACGTGAACATGTCGATCTGGAAAGACGGCAAGCCGCTCTTCGCGGGCGACAAATACGCCGATCTCTCCGATGAGGCCCTGTGGTTCATCGGCGGCATCCTGAAGCACGCGAAAACGCTGAACGCCTTCACCAACCCGTCCACCAACTCCTACAAGCGCCTGATCCCCGGCTTCGAAGCCCCGGTTCTGCGCGCCTACTCCGCCCGCAACCGCTCCGGCTGCGTGCGGATCCCGTGGGCCGAATCCCCGAAAGCCAAGCGCGTCGAAGCCCGCTTCCCGGATCCCTCCGCGAACCCCTACCTCTGCTTCGCCGCCCTGCTGATGGCCGGCCTCGACGGCATCAAGAACAAGATCGATCCGGGCGAAGCCTCCGACAAGGATCTCTACGATCTGCCGAAGGAAGAGCTCGAAGGCATCCCCACGGTCTGCGCCTCGCTGCGTGAAGCCCTTGAAAGCCTGGAAGCCGACCACGACTTCCTGCTGGCCGGCGACGTCTTCACCAAAGACCAGATCCAGGGCTACCTCGATCTGAAATGGGAAGAGGTCTACGCCTACGAGCACACGCCGCACCCGGTGGAATTCAAGATGTACTACAGCTGCTAATAGCTGGGACAGTGAAGAGAAAGGGCGCCTTCGGGCGCCCTTTTGCTTTTGGAGTCAGCGCTTTGCGCGTGAATGTTCAGGTGCCGCGCCCTTTCACATGCCTGCAGGCGGCACGGCGCCTGCCCCGGCGAACACCACCTCCGCCTGCGCCACCGTCAGCCTCTCGCGCGGCAGAACGTAGGTGTGGATCGAGAAGACGACCGCCCGCGTCCGCGGCAGGCGCAGCAGGCACTGGCGCTCGCTGCGCAGGTAGGGAAAGCTCGGATGGCTGTCGCGGTGGGGCTCGCCCTCGGAGCGCGGTGCATGAAGCTCGGGGCTCCGGTAGAACAGCAGGTTGTGGCGGCAGAGCGGCTGCTCGGGGCGGATCGCCTCGAACATCCGCTGCACGCGCCTGGCCAGCATCGCGTCGTAATCCTGCACCGGCCCGTGGATCGCCGTCAGCGGGCGGCCGATCTTCTCCGAGAGCGTCCAGCTGGCCGGGAAACACAGGATGGCCGCCGTCATCACGTGCTCATCCGCGCCTTCGGGCTTCTGCAGGATCACGAAATCCTCCTGCACGAGACGCCCCAACATCTTGAGCGGCGCCTCCGGCGTGGGCGCGACGATGGCGCCATCCGGGCGCCGGATCGCCCCGCCCGCAAGCGGCGTGAAGCCCGGCGCCGGCAGGTGCCCGTCACGGATGAAGGCCAGCAGTTCGTCGCAGGGCCCGGCGGCCTCGGGCAGCATCGCGTGCACCGCGCCTTCCCGCTCCGCCAGAAGCGCATCGCGCCGGGCCATCTGGCCGCTGTAGGCCTCGTCCCGCTGCAACCAGTCCGCCAGCGCCATCGGGCGCACACCGGGCAGCTTCCGGCCGAGGCGCAGCTCGCGCGGGGTGAACGGAAGGCGGCTCTGGAGCGGGGGTGTCATGGCGTTCCTGGCGGTGGCTGCCTCCCTGTCTAGCGCCCGCCCCGCGCGGTGCAAAGGCCGAAAAACGACACATCCCCCCCGCATGGCCCGTCGCTTTCAGGCAGGACGCCCCGCCCCGCGCCCCGTCATCGTGGACGGCAGGGAGGCCCGCGCCATGAACGATCACTACCGCGACATCCGAAAGATCGATCCGAGCCGGGGCGCCACCCTCGGAGACGGCACGCCCAACGATGCAGACCGCATCGAGATCGGCCCCACCCGGCTGGCCTTCAGCGAATGGGCCGCGGCGGGGCTGGAGCTGCCCGATCTGGCCGAGATGCGCCGCTTCCGCTGGGCGCGGCTGACCCGGCACGTGGTGGAGCGCGACTACGGCGGCCTGCTGATGTTCGATCCGCTCAACATCCGTTACGCCACCGACAGCACCAACATGCAGCTCTGGAACACCCACAACCCGTTCCGCGCGGTGCTGCTCTGCGCCGACGGCTACATGGTGATCTGGGATTACAAGAACGCCCCCTTCCTTTCGGGCTTCAACCCGCTGGTGCGCGAGGCCCGCTCCGGCGCCGATCTCTTCTATTTCGACCGGGGCGACAGGATCGACATCGCCGCCGACGTGTTCTCCAACGAGGTGCGCCTGCTGATCGAAGCCCACGGCGGCGGCAACATGCGGCTGGCGGTGGACAAGCCAATGATCCACGGGCTGCGGGCGCTGGAAGCGCAGGGCTTCACGGTGATGCCCGGCGAGGAAGTCACCGAGAAATCCCGCAGCATCAAGGGGCCCGAGGAAATCCGCGCCATGCGCTGTGCCTCCCACGCCTGCGAAATCGCGGTGGCCGAGATGGAGGCCGCCTGCGCTCCGGGCCTGAGCGAAGACGAGGTCTGGGCGGTGCTGCACGCCGAGAACATCAAGCGCGGCGGCGAATGGATCGAGACGCGGCTGCTGGCCTCCGGCCCGCGCACGAACCCCTGGTTCCAGGAATGCGGCCCCCGCGTGATCCGCAACAACGAGATCGTCGCCTTCGACACCGATCTCATCGGCAGCTACGGCATCTGCGTGGACATCTCGCGCACCTGGTGGGTGGGCGATCGCGCCCCCCGGCCCGACATGATCGCCGCCATGCAGCACGCCCATGAGCACATCATGACCAACATGGAGATGCTCGCCCCCGGCGTGGCCATGCGCGATCTCACCTTCAACAGCCACCGGCTGGCCCCGGAGTACCAGAAGCAGAAATACGGCTGCCTGATGCACGGCGTCGGCCTTTGCGACGAGTGGCCTCTCATCGCCTACCCCGACAAGTTCGTGGAAGGCGCCTTCGACTACCAGCTCGAGCCGGGGATGGTGCTCTGCGTGGAAGCGCTGGTGAGCCCGGAGGGCGGCGATTTCTCGATCAAGCTGGAAGACCAGGTGCTCATCACCGAGACCGGCTACGAGAACCTCACCCGCTACCCCTTCGATCAACGCCTGATGGGGCTCTGAATACCCCTACTGCCGTCACGCTCCCTCACCAAGCCGTGAGGGCCGGGCCGGATCCCTTGAGAAAGCCGCGCGCGCGGCCCACTCTCTCTGGGAACCGCAAGCAAAGGCAGGATCAGAGCGATGCCGATGGAGAAGATCACCTTTCCGGGCCATTCCGGCGCGCCGCTCGCGGCCCGGCTGGATCTGCCCGACGGGCCGCATCTGGCCACGGCCATCTTTGCCCATTGCTTCACCTGCACAAAAGACATCACCGCCGCCCGGCGCATCGCGGGGCGTCTTGCCGCCATGGGCATCGCCGTTCTGCGCTTCGATTTCACCGGGCTGGGCCATTCCGAAGGCGAGTTCGCCAATACGAGCTTCACCTCCAATGCCGCCGATCTCGCCGCCGCGGCGCGCTACCTGAAGGGGCGCGGCATGGCGCCGGCCATGCTGGTCGGCCATTCGCTGGGCGGCGCGGCGGTGCTGCGCGCGGCCGCCGACATCAAGGCCGAAACCAGCGCGCTCCGGGCCGTGGTGACGCTGGGCGCCCCGTTCGATCCGGCCCACGTCACCCATATGTTCGGCGACGCGCTGGAGGAGATCCGCAGCAAGGGCAAGGCCGAGGTGACGCTCGCCGGGCGCCCCTTCACCATCGGCCGGGATTTCCTGGAAGACGTGAGCGAAGCCGATCTCAAGGCCCGCATCGGCCACCTCGGCGCGGCACTCCTGGTTCTGCACGCCCCGCGGGACGCCACCGTCGGCATCGAGAACGCCGCCCTGATCTTCGATGCCGCCCGCCACCCCAAGAGCTTCGTCACCCTGGATGACGCCGACCACCTGGTCACCCGCCCCGAAGACGCCGAATACGCCGCCGAGGTGATCGCCGCCTGGGCCGGGCGCTACCTCGATCTGCGCCCCCCGGCCCCGCCCATCGGCGCCCCGGAAGGCGTCGTGCGCGTGGCCGAGGCCGATCCAGACGGTTTCCTGCAGGATGTGAACGCCGGCCCCTACCACCACGCGCTCGCCGATGAGCCGCTGGCCTACGGCGGCACCAATCGGGGCATGTCGCCCTACGGCTTCCTCTCCGCCGGCCTCGGCGCCTGCACCTCGATGACGATCCGCATGTATGCCCGGCGCAAGGGCTGGCCGCTTTCCCACGTCCGGGTGGATGTCACGCACGACAAGGTCCACGCGCAGGATGCCGAAGGGGCGGGCACCAACCAGAAGATCGACAGCTTCCGCCGCGAGATCCACCTCGACGGCCCCCTGACGGACGAGCAGCGCCAGCGGCTGCTGGAAATCGCCGACAGATGCCCCGTGCACAAGACCCTCGAAAGCAGCGCCCGCATCGTCACCACGCTGGCAGCCTAGCACGCCGGTGCCGGGCGGCGGGCGGCGGGCGGCAGGCGCTACTCCGGGTAGCCCAACGCCGCCAGCAGGTCAGGGTCCACCTGCGCCTGCACATGCGCGCGCAGGGCTTCGGGCAGGCTGTCCCACGGTGAGCTCGCGAGGTATCGGGCGCGGTAGTCTTTCAGGCTGTGCTTCTCCGCCTTGGCGGAGGCCTCCGGCGGGGTCAGCGCGCCCACCGCGATGCCGAGCTGCTCGCAGGCCGCGCCCATGGTGGCCTCGAAATCGGCCAGCAGGGCTTCGTAGCACAGGATCTCGGCATGGGGCGCCGCCTCGCGGAAGGCGAGGTAGCTGCGCATCTTGCGCGCCCAGAGATCGAGCGGAGACGGCAGGATGACCGGTGCAAGCTGATCGCGCGCGACGGGCAGCCAGGGGCTGCCCAAGAAGGCCTCGAGGCTCGGGCGCGCCGGCAGCAGATCGTGGTAGGGGTTGCGAAACAGCGAGGCGAGGAAATGCGCGGGGTGCTTGACCACGATCACGAAGGCACAGGACGCCGCGCGCGCATCGCCCTGCAGGGCCCTGGGGCGCAGGGCCTGGTGCTTCCAGCCCATGAAGGCGCGCCCGTGCTGCCGGAACAGCTTGTCGAACATGGCTTCGCGAGCGAAGGGCTGCGCCGCCTCCGGCAGGCGCTCGATCTGGGCGAAGGCTTCCGGCGCCATATGCGCCATCAGGAAGCCTCGGTGGTGCAGCAGCTCGGCGGCCGATTGCGCCAGGAAGAAATCCTCAAGCCAGTTGGTGCCGCAGTTGCGCTCCCCGCAGACCTTGATGAACTCCGCCCGGCCCGGCCCCATGCGCGGCGCCCTATTCGTTCATCAGCACGGCGGAAACCGGCGCCAGCGCCACCGAGGAGGACCGGTCGTCCAGCACCCATTCCACCAGCGCCTTGATGGTGTCGGCGCGGGTGTGCCCCACCATGACGACCTCCCCCTCCTGCGCGGCCTTGAAGGCGGCGCGGTTGAGATAGCGCTTCATGGTGGAGATCGACTGTCCGTCGCCGTCGAAGGTGCGGAAGACGAGTGCTGCCGGAACACCCTGGCGCTCGGCGATCTGCTGGGCGGCGTTCAGGCCGCGCGGGCTGCTGAGCACGCCCATGCCGTTGCCGCGCGCGATGGCCACCAGCTGCTGGATCAGGGCGCGATCCGCCATCGCGCCGTTGGCCCCGGTGTCGAAGACGGCCACGGCCTCGGGCACAGCCTGGCGGTAGGCCTCCATCGCCACTTCCACCTCGGACGGGTCGGTGCCGGCGGCGAACTCCGTGAGCATCACCACCTCGAAGCCGGCGGCGCGGTAGTCATAGGCGGCGGCGGCGGCGTCCGGGCGGCGCGGATCGATGGCGAAGGCCAGCGGCAGCGGGAAGCCGGCGAAGGCCTGCGGATCCACCGCGCCGCTGCCGTCGTCGATCAGCACCACCGACATGCGCGGCAGCGTGGGATCGTCTTCGAAGGGCTCGGCGAAGGCCTTGAGCGCGGGCAGGCTTTCGCCCGCCGGGGCGGCCTGCGCCGCGACGCCCTCGGCAGCCTCGCCGGCGGCCCCTTGCGCGGCCCCGGCTTCGGGCTGCCCGGCGCGGCTGATCGTGGGCAGGCGGTTGGTGCGCACCTGCGGCGCGAGGTTGCCGATGTCCTCGACCGGAACGCGGATCGGCGCATCGGCCGCATCGCCCGGCGCCTCGGGCGCCTGCGGCGCGACGGGCAGGCGCGGGCTGCTGCCGCCGCCAAGGGGCGCGGCCGGGCGGCCGGGCATGGCCGATGGCGTGGGGCGGTCGAGCACGGCGACGTCCTCCGGGCGGCTTTCCCCTGCCTCGGCGGTCGGTGTCAGTTCGGGGCCGGCACCGGCCTGCGGAGCCTGCGCCTGCGCGCCCGGATCGCCCTCGGGCAGCGCATCGGGCGCTGCGGCGCCGGGCGCGGTTTCGGGGGCTTCGGGAGCGGCGGCGAGCGCCGGTGCATCGGTGGCCTCCTGCGGGGCCTCGGGCGCATCCGCCGTAGCCTCATCTTCGGACGGGGCCTGCGGGGCGGCGGCGCCCCCCTGGGGTTGCGGTGCCTGCGGGGCCTCGGCGCTCAGGGGCATGTCCAGCGGCGTATCGGCGGCCGGCACGGAAGGCAGCGGGCCTTCCTTCGGCGCAGTGGTGCCGTCGGCGGCGGCCGAGGGCGCGGCGGGCGCGGGCTCGCCCTCGCTGCCTTCGGGCACGGAGAGCGCCACCTCGGGTTCGGCCAGATCGGGGCGCGCGAGGGGTTCGGTGGTGCCTGCCCCGAGCGCCGGCGTTTCCGGCGCGCCCGTTGCCGGTGCGGCCGGGGCCCCGGCCTTGGGCGCCTGCGCGGAACCGGTGGCCTGCCCGCCCGGCGCACCCTGCACGTCAGCCACGGCCTCGGCGCCGCTTTCCGGCGCGCTCACCTCGCCGGCGGGCCGTTCGATCGCCCCGACGGGCGCGTTCGGCGTGCTCAGCAAGCGCACGTCGCTCAACACGAGGAAGAAGCCGGCGATCACCGCCGACACCACGACGCCCCAGAACACGCCTTCCAGCAATCCGCGCAGCACCCGAGCCTCCGTTATCTTATTGCCTGCATTCAAAAGGATGTTGCCGGTTCGGGCCTTGACCCTCCCGCATCACTCTGAGCATGTATAACCGCAGAAATTCCCGGGTTCACCCCCATTTGACGAAAGCGCCGACATGCTGCTCCTGATCGACAATTACGACAGCTTTACCTACAACCTCGTCCATTACCTGGGCGAGTTGGGCGCGGACGTGGTGGTGAAGCGCAACGATGCGCTGAACGTGCAGGAGGCCATGGCCCTGAAGCCCGAGGCGATTCTGCTTTCGCCCGGCCCCTGCGATCCGGCCCAGGCCGGGATCTGCCTCGCCCTCACCGCCGCCGCCGCCGAAACGAGAACGCCGCTGATGGGGGTCTGCCTCGGGCACCAGACCATCGGCGAGGCCTTCGGCGGCAAGGTCGTGCGCTGCCACGAGATCGTGCACGGCAAGATGGGCACGATGCACCATGACGGCACCGGCGTCTTCACCGGCCTGCCCTCGCCCTTCGAGGCCACGCGCTACCACTCGCTGGTGGTGGAGCGCGAGAGCCTGCCGGACTGCCTGGAGGTGAACGCCTGGCTCCAGGACGGCACCATCATGGGCCTGCGCCACAAGGAGCTTCCGATCCACGGCGTGCAGTTCCACCCCGAAAGCATCCGCAGCGAACACGGCCATGCCCTGCTGCGCAACTTCCTGAACTCGGTGAAAGTCCCCGCATGAGCGACGCCCTCAAACCGCTGATCGGAGCCGCGGCCGATCGCCCCCTGACCCGTGCCGAGGCCGAAACGGCCTTCCAGATCCTGTTCGAGGGCGAGGCCACGCCCAGCCAGATCGGCGGCCTGCTGATGGCGCTGCGCACGCGCGGCGAAACGGTGGAGGAATATGCCGCCGCCGCCGCGGTGATGCGCGCCAAGTGCAACGCGGTGAAGGCGCCGGAGGGCGCGATGGACATCGTGGGCACCGGCGGCGACGGCAAGGGCACGCTCAACATCTCCACCGCCACCGCATTCGTGGTGGCCGGCGCGGGCGTGACCGTGGCCAAGCACGGCAACCGCAACCTCTCTTCGAAGTCCGGCGCGGCGGATGCGCTCACCCAGATGGGCATCAACGTGATGGTGGGCCCGGCCGTGGTGGAACGCGCGATCAACGAGGTTGGCATCGGCTTCATGATGGCGCCGATGCACCACCCGGCGATCGCCCACGTGATGCCGACCCGGCAGGAGCTCGGCACCCGCACGATCTTCAACATCCTCGGCCCCCTCACCAACCCGGCCGGCGTGAAGCGCCAACTGACCGGCGCGTTCTCGCGGGCGCTGATCCGCCCGATGGCTGAAACGCTTCTGCAGCTCGGCTCCGAGGCCGCCTGGCTGGTGCATGGCTCCGACGGCACCGACGAGCTGGCGATTTCCGGGGTGAGCTGGGTCAGCGCCATCGAGAACGGCGCGGTGCGCGATTTCGAGATCGCGCCCGAGGACGCCGGCCTGCCCGAGCACCCCTTCGAGGAGATCCTCGGCGGCAGCCCCGAGCACAACGCCCGCGCCTTCGCCGCCCTTCTGGACGGGGAGAAAAGCGCCTACCGCGATGCCGTCCTGCTGAATGCCGCGGCCGCGCTCACCGTGGCGGGCCGCGCGAACTCTCTCACCGAAGGTGTTGAAATGGCACGTGAAAGCATCGATGCCGGCCGCGCCAAACAGAAAATCGCCACCCTGGCCAAACTGACATCGGAGGCCGCGTGACATGGCGACCGTTCTGGACAAGATCAAAGCTTACAAGCTGGAAGAAATCGCCGAGCGCAAAGCCAGGCGCAGCCTGAGCGACGTTGAGGCCATGGCGCGCTCCGCACCGCCCGTGCGCGGCTTCGCCGATGCGCTGCTGCGTGATGCCAACGGCGGCTACGGGCTGATCGCGGAAGTGAAGAAGGCCAGCCCCTCCAAGGGGTTGATCCGCGCCGATTTCGATCCGCCCGCGCTGGCCAGGGCCTACGAGGAAGGCGGCGCCTCCTGCCTGTCCGTGCTCACCGACACCCCCTCCTTCCAGGGCGCCGACGAGTATCTCACCGCCGCGCGCGAGGCCACGAAGCTGCCCGCCCTGCGCAAGGATTTCATGTATGACGTCTACCAGGTGGCCGAGGCGCGCGCGCTGCATGCCGATTGCATCCTGATCATCATGGCAAGCGTTTCAGACGCGCAGGCGCAGGAACTGGAGGCCGCGGCCTTCGAATGGGGCATGGACGTGCTGATCGAGGTCCATGACGAAGAGGAACTCGAACGCGCTTCGGCCCTGAAATCGCGCCTGATGGGCATCAACAACCGCAACCTCAAGACCTTCGAAACCTCGCTGGACACCACCCGGCGGCTGGCCAAGCTGGTGCCGATGGATCGCACCATCGTGGCCGAAAGCGGGCTGTCCACCCCGGCCGATCTCGCCGAACTGGCCCGCTACGGCGCGCGCTGCTTCCTGATCGGCGAAAGCCTGATGCGGCAGGAGGACGTGGCCCAGGCCACGCGGGATCTGCTGGCCAACCCGCTCGTCGCCGGGGGCATGTGATGGCGGAAGGCGCCAAGCTCACCCATTTCGACGGCAAGGGCGATGCCCATATGGTCGATGTCTCGGGCAAACCGGTGACCGCGCGCATCGCCGTGGCCACTGGGGCGGTGAAGATGCAGCCCGAAACGCTGGCGATGATCACGGAGGGCCGCGCCAAGAAGGGCGACGTGCTCGGCGTGGCGCGGCTCGCGGGCATCATGGGCGCCAAGAAGACCGCCGACCTGATCCCGCTCTGCCACCCGCTCCCGATCACCAAGGTCGCGCTGGAACTGACCCCGGATGCCAGCCTTCCCGGCGTGCGCATCGAGGCCACGGTGAAGACCGGCGGCCAGACGGGCGTGGAGATGGAGGCGCTCACCGCCGTCTCCACCGCCGCGCTCACGCTCTATGACATGGTGAAGGCCGTAGAAAAGAGCATGGAAATCACCGACATCCGGCTGAAGCTGAAGGACGGCGGCAAATCCGGGCGCTACGAGGCCTGAGATGATCACCGTCGAGGAGGCCCTAACCCATGTGCTGGCCCTCGTCGCGCCGCTCGAGGCAGAACCCGCGCCGCTGATCCAGGCCGCCGGCCGCGTGCTGGCCGCCCCCGTCGTGGCACGGCGTGATCAGCCCCCCTTCCCCTCCTCCGCGATGGACGGCTACGCGGTCTCCGCCGCGCAGGTCGCGCCCGGCGATCGCTTCACCGTGATCGGCGAAAGCGCGGCCGGACACCGCTTCGCCGGCCGGCTCGGCCCCGGCGAGGCGGTGCGCATCTTCACCGGCGCGCCGGTGCCAGAGGGCGGGCGGCGCATCCTCATCCAGGAAGACGTGCAGCGCGAAGGCGACGTCATCACCGTGGGCGCGCGGCCCGATGCCGCCGCCTACATCCGCCCGGCCGGCGGCGATTTCGCCGTGGGCCATGCGCTGGAGGCCCCCCGCGTGCTCTCGCCCACCGATCTTTCCCTGATCGCGGCGATGAACTGCCCCGTGGTGCAGGTCACCCGCCGCCCCGTCGTGGCGCTGATCGCCACCGGCGACGAACTGGTGATGCCCGGCGAAACGCCCTCGCCCGACCAGATCATCGCCTCCAACAGTTTCGCCCTGAAGGCGCTGTTCGAGGCCCACGGCGCCGAGGTCCGCCTGCTGCCCATCGCGCGGGACACGCGGGAGTCCCTCACCACCGTCTTCGGCCTCACCGAGGGGTCCGATCTGATCGTGACGACCGGCGGCGCCTCGGTGGGCGATCACGATCTCGTCGGGGAGGTCGCCGCGACCCTCGGCATGGAGCGGGCCTTCTACAAGGTGGCGATGCGGCCCGGAAAGCCGCTGATGGCCGGGCGCATGGGCGATGCCGCCATGGTCGGGCTGCCGGGCAACCCGGTCTCCTCCATCGTCTGCGCGCGGATCTTCGTCGTGCCCATGCTGCGCCGGATGCTCGGGCTGCCCCACGGCCCCGTGCCGCGCAAACACGCACGGCTCGCCGTGGACATCGGCGCCAACGGCCCGCGCGAACATTACATGCGCGCGCGTATCGAAGACGGGCGCATCACCCCCTTCGCCCGGCAGGACTCCTCCCTCCTGACCATCCTGGCCTCCGCCAACTGCCTGATGGTGCGCGCACCCCATGATCCGCCCCGCGAAGCCGGCGCCGACGTCGCCTATATTCCCTTCGGCGCCAGCGATTGACACAAAACAGGAACAAGGGTAGAACATGTATCGAACGCGTCTTGCAGGCGTGGGGTATCCGTAGCGCACGCCGTCCTTCGCCGGCGGCAGGCGGGCCGGCCCGAGGGCGCCCCACGCGCCCGGCAGGGCACGTCGGATCAAGAGCGCACCGCACCGGAGGAGCGAGCACATGTTGACGAAGAAGCAGCTCGAACTGCTTGAATTCATTCACTCCCGCGTCCAGAAAGACGGCGTGCCGCCCTCTTTCGACGAGATGAAGGAGGCGCTGAACCTGCGCTCCAAATCGGGCATCCATCGGCTCATCACGGCGCTGGAGGAGCGCGGTTTCATCCGCCGGCTGGCGCACAAGGCCCGCGCGCTGGAGATCGTGAAGCTCCCCGAAGCCATGGAACAGAAAGGCTTTTCCCCCCGCGTGGTGGAAGGCGGCGCCTCCGCGCGCAGCGCGCAGCCGGCCGCCAGCCAGCCGGTGAGCAGCGCCGAGGTGATCGATCTGCCGATGATGGGCCGCATCGCCGCCGGTACCCCGATCGAGGCGATCAGCCAGCCCGAGCACCACGTCTCGGTGCCCGGCCAGATGCTCTCCGGCAAGGGCGCGCACTACGCGCTTGAAGTCAAAGGGGATTCCATGATCGAGGCCGGGATCAACGATGGCGACATCGTGGTGATCCGCGAAACCTCGTCGGCCGAGAACGGCGATATCGTGGTGGCGCTGGTGGAAGGCTATGAAGCCACGCTCAAGCGCTTCCGCCGCCGCGGCAACATGATCGCGCTGGAGGCCGCGAACCCGGCCTATGAAACCCGCGTTCTGCCCGAGGGGCAGGTGCGCGTGCAGGGCCGCCTCGTCGGGCTGATCCGCACCTACTGAGGGTCCTGCCTTCAGGGGGCGCTCTTGCCCCCGCCCTGCCAGGGCCGGCTTTCGCCGGGCCCGTAGGTGGGTGTCACCCGCCAATCCCACGGACTCGCACCGTCCGGGCCGCGCAAGGCCAGCGCGCCGCTGCGGCGCAGATCCGACAGATCGGTCAGGCGGCACGGCCCCGCGCCCGCGCGCTGCTCCGGGCTGAGCACCTGGGCCACGATCACCCAATCGCCCCTTGCACAGCTTTGCGGCAGCGCCGCGATCGCCCGTTTGCCCGAAATCGGCAGGAAACGGGTACCGCCGGCCCGCAACGCCCCATCGGCATCGGACTGCCCCCGCGCCGCCGCTTCGGCCTGCGTCGCGCCGTCACCATCGTTTTCAAGCCAGCTCTCCGCCACGAACCCCGCCCCGCGCGGCTTGTTCAGCGCCCGCCCCTGTGGCCCGAGAATGCCGATCAACCGGCCATCATCCGCGATCAGCACCTCGGGGCGGTCCGCGGCGGCCCAGGCCACGATGGCCAGAGCCGCCGGCAGGACGCCCAGCCAGCGCGCCCGGCCCTGCCAGAGGATCACGAAGAGGGCGGCCACGGCGAAGACCGGCAGCACGCCCGGCGGCGGCGCCTGCACCAGCCGCACGGCACCGGGCCAGGCCGCCACCGTCTCCGCCACCAGCAGGATCCAGCGCGCCCCGAGCGCCATGATCCACATTCCCACGGCCGCGCCCCCGATCGGCGCCAGCACCGCCGTCAGCACCGCTCCGGGCATCACCACGAGCCCCATGACCGGCACCGCCAGCAGGTTGGCGATCAACCCGTAGTCGGCGATCCGGTTGAAATGCGCCGCCGCGAACGGCGCGGTCGCAAGGCCCGCCACCAGCGAAGAAACGAAAAGCGCCATCGCTCCCCGCGCAAGCCCATGGGCAGGCCAGACGGGCGCATCGCGCAGCGCCGCAAAGACGGCGACGAGCGCCGTCGTCGCCGCGAAGGACATCTGGAACCCGGGCTCGGCCAGGGTGTCGGGGCGCAGCAGGAGCAGGATCAGCGCCGCCACCGCCACCGCGCGCAGGGTGATCGCGCGCCGATCCAGCAGAACCGCCCCGAGCATCACCGCGACCATCACGAAGGCCCGCTGCGTGGCGATGCTGCCCCCGGACAGCGCGAGGTAGACCGCCCCGGCGGCGAGCGCGGCGCAGGCGGCGATCTTGCGCGTGGGCAGCCTGAGCGCCAGGGCGGGCCAGAGGCTCAGCACCGTCCAGACCGAGGCGAAGACGACTCCCGTCAGCATTCCCATGTGCAGCCCGGAAATGGCCAAAAGGTGCGCGAGGTTGGAGCGCCGCAGCGCCTCCTGCGCCTCCGGCGAGATGTGGCTCCTGTCGCCCGTCAGCACCGCGGCGGCGAAGGCGCCCCCATCGCCGGGGCTGACCGCCACCGCAGCCGCGCCGATGGCCGCCCGCAGACGTTGCAGCTTCAGCCAGGGGCCCGGCGGCGGATCCTCCAGCCGCAACACCGGGCTGCGGGTGTAGCCCACCGCCCCGAGGCCGGCGAAATAGGCCTTCCGTCTGAAATCGAACCCGCCGGGCTCCACCGGGCCGGAGGGCGGGGCGAGGTGGCCCGTGAGCATCACCACGCGCCCCGGCACGAGGCGCGTGAACCCCTGCCGCCCGTGCAGCGAGATCCGCACCCGGCGCGGCGTGGTTTCGGGCGCGCGGCGGGCCAGGCGCACCCTGTCGAGCGTGATGCGGGGCACCTCGCTCCGGGAGCGGTCCACCGCGATGATGCGCCCCGTGATCGGGCCGTAGTAGCGGAAGCCCAGCACCGGCGCCTCGACGCTGCGCGCCCTCAGGCTGCCTGCCACCACCCCCACCAGCAGCAGCGCCAGCAGGCAGAGCACGGGCGCGGCCCGGGGCCGCATCAGCGCGCAGGCGAACAGGCCCAGGGCAAGCGCGGCGAGGCCGGCGACGGCACCGGCACCCGGCTCTTTGACCAGCGCGAAATAGGCCCCGATCCCGGCCGCCAGCCACAGTGGCGCCCAATCGAAAGCCTGGGCGCGCTGTGCGGCCAGCGCCGCCGTGAGCCAGGGCAGGCGCGGCACTTGTCCTCCCTTTCCGGCGCCTCTAAAACACCGGCAACAGTGCTACCCCATTCACGGTTTCCGAAAGGTTAACTCCGCTATGTCCGAGCGCCCGGTCGTCACCCGCTTCGCCCCCTCGCCCACGGGCTACCTCCACATCGGCGGCGCCCGCACGGCGCTGTTCAACTGGCTCTACGCCCGCGGCCGCGGCGGCAAGTTCCTGCTGCGCATCGAAGACACCGACCGCGCGCGCTCCACCCCCGAGGCCACCGCGGCGATCCTGCGCGGCATGGCCTGGCTGGGGCTGGATCACGACGGCGAGGCGGTGAGCCAGTTCGCCCGCGTCGAGCGTCACGCGGAGGTCGCCCGCGAGATGCTGGCCAAGGGGCACGCCTACAAGTGCTTCGCCACGCAGGAGGAAATCGCCGCCTTCCGCGAGGCCGCCCGCGCCGAAGGGCGCTCCACGCTGTTCCAGAGCCCCTGGCGCGACGCCGATCCCGCCACCCATCCGGATGCGCCCTACGTGATCCGCCTGCGCGCCCCGCGCGAGGGCGAAACCGTGATCCGGGACGAAGTGCAGGGCACCGTCACCTTCCGCAACAGCCAGCTCGACGACATGATCCTGCTGCGCTCCGACGGCACCCCCACCTACATGCTGGCGGTGGTGGTGGACGATCACGACATGGGCGTGACCCATGTGATCCGCGGCGACGATCACCTCAACAACGCCGCCCGCCAGAGCCAGATCTACGCCGCCATGGGCTGGGATCTGCCGGTCTACGCCCACATCCCGCTGATTCACGGCCCCGACGGCAAGAAGCTCTCCAAGCGCCACGGCGCGCTCGGGGTGGAGGAATACCAGGCCATGGGCTACCCCGCCGACGGGATGCGCAACTACCTGACGCGCCTGGGCTGGAGCCACGGCGACGACGAGTTCTTCACCACCGCCCAGGCGCTGGAGTGGTTCGACCTCTCCGGAATCGGCAAATCCCCCGCCCGGCTGGACTTCAAGAAGCTGGAGAATCTCTGCGGCCAGCACATCGCCGCCACCGAGGATGCTGCGCTGCTGCAAGAACTGGAGGCCTTCCTCGCCGCAACTGGCCGTCCGGCCCTCACCGAAGCCCAGCGTGACGGGATGACGCGCGGCATGTACTGCCTCAAGGAACGCGCGAAGACATTCCCTGAATTGCTTGAAAAAGCTGCCTTTATCCTGAACGAGCGCCCCATTGCTCCGGATGAGAAGGCCGCGAAGGCACTGGATACGGTATCCCGTGGTATACTGAGCGAATTGACGCCGCAGCTGCAAAATGCTAGCTGGGAGCGCAACACGTTGGAGGAGCTGATGGGCGCCTTTGCCGAAGCCCGAGGGACGAAGTTCGGCAAGCTGGCAGCCCCTTTGCGGGCCGCGCTTGCGGGCCGCGCAACCACCCCCAGCGTTTTCGACATGATGCTCGTTCTGGGCCGCGAGGAATCCGTGGCCCGCATCGAGGACGCCGCACAGGGATAAGGGCGCGCAGCAGGCCTGCCGCGCCCTCCTCCCAAAGAAGCCTGGCCACCGCGGCGCCCGCCGCAGGGGGCCCCTTGCCAAGAGGGTAAAGAATGTCTGACACAAACAAGACTGCGACGCTGAGCTTCGGCGACAAGACGCTGGAGCTCCCGATCCTCAGCCCCACTGCCGGGCCCGACGTGATCGACATCCGCCGTCTTTACGCCGATGGCGGCGTGTTCACCTACGATCCGGGGTTCACCTCCACCGCCTCCTGCGAATCCACCATCACCTTCATCGACGGCGAAAAAGGCGAACTGCTGCACCGCGGCTACCCGATCGACCAGCTCGCCGGGAAATCCCACTTCCTCGAAGTCTGCTACCTGCTGCTCTACGGCGAACTGCCCTCCGCCGCCCAGCTTGAGGATTTCGAAAGCCGTGTGACCAACCACACGATGATCCACGAGCAGATGGCCAACTTCTTCCGCGGCTTCCGCCGCGATGCCCACCCGATGGCGATCATGGTCGGCGTCGTGGGCGCGATGAGCGCCTTCTACCACGATTCCACCGACATCTCCGATCCGTGGCAGCGCGAAGTGGCCTCGATCCGAATGATCGCGAAGATGCCCACGATCGCGGCCATGGCCTACAAATACACCATCGGCCAGCCCTTCGTTTATCCGCGCAACGATCTGGACTACGCCTCCAACTTCCTGCGCATGTGCTTCGCGGTGCCGGCCGAGGACTACGAGGTCAACCCGATCCTGAGCCGCGCGATGGACCGGATCTTCACCCTGCACGCCGACCACGAGCAGAATGCCTCCACCTCCACGGTGCGCCTGGCCTCCTCCTCCGGCGCCAACCCCTTCGCCTGCATCGCCGCCGGCATCGCCTGCCTCTGGGGGCCCGCCCACGGCGGCGCCAACCAGGCCTGCCTCGAAATGCTGCGCGAAATCGGCTCGGTGGATCGCATCCCGGAGTTCATCGCCCGCGCCAAGGACAAGAACGATCCCTTCCGCCTGATGGGCTTCGGCCACCGCGTCTACAAGAACTTCGACCCGCGCGCGAAGGTCATGAAGCAGAGCGCCGACGAAGTGCTCGAACTGCTCGGCGTGGAAAACAACCCGATCCTGCAGGTCGCCAAGGAACTGGAAGCCGCCGCTCTCGCCGATCCCTACTTCGCCGAGAAGAAGCTCTTCCCGAACGTCGATTTCTACTCCGGCATCATCCTCGAAGCCATGGGCTTCCCGACCGAGATGTTCACCCCCATCTTCGCGCTCTCGCGCACCGTGGGCTGGATCTCGCAGTGGAAAGAGCAAATCTCCGATCCGGGCATGAAGATCGGCCGCCCGCGCCAGCTCTACACCGGCGCCGGCCTGCGCGACTACGTCAACGTGGAAGACCGCTGAGCGGCACGCCATAATACCAAAGAAAAAGGGCCGCAAACGCGGCCCTTTTTTCATGCGGGGCGCCGCCGCGCGCTCCGGAAAAGGGCAAAGCCGAAGCGCAGCCCCACTTTGTTCCGAAAATATCCCGGGGGAGCCGCGCCCGCGGGCGCGGCGGGGGCAGAGCCCCCTGCCCGCCCAGATCAGGAGGCCGAGGCCACCGCCTCGACGATTCTGTCGATCACCTGTTCCAGCAGCGCCGGGTCTTCGCTTTCGCCCATCACGCGGATCAGCGGCTCGGTGCCGGATTTCCGGATCAGCAGCCGGCCGCTGCCGTTGAGGCGGGTTTCGCCATCGGCGATGGCGCTCTGCACGGCTTCGGCCGCCAGCGGCTCGCGCCCGGCCTCGTAGCGGACGTTCTTGAGCAGCTGCGGCACGGTTTCGAAGCTTCGGGTCAGTTCCGAGGCGGCGCGGCCGGTGCGGGCCATCTCCGCGAGGAACTGCAGCCCCGCGATCAGCCCGTCCCCCGTGGTGGCGTAATCCGTCATCACGATGTGGCCGGACTGTTCACCGCCCAGGTTGAACCCGCCCGCGCGCATGGCCTCCACCACGTAGCGATCGCCCACAGGGGTGCGCTTGAGCGCGATCCCCTTGCCGGCGAGATAGCGCTCGAGCCCGAGGTTGGACATCACCGTGGCCACCAGCGTGTTGCCGGAGAGGCGGCCCTCCTCGGCCCAGCGGGCCGCCAGCAGCGCCATGATCTGGTCGCCGTCGGCGACGCGGCCCGTCTCGTCGATGATCATCACCCGGTCGGCGTCGCCGTCGAGGCAGATCCCGAGATCCGCGCCGTGCTGAACGACCGTTTCGCTCGCTGTCTGCGTGTGGGTGGAGCCGCATTTCTCGTTGATGTTGTAGCCGTTGGGCGCAACGCCCACCGGGATCACCTCGGCGCCCAGTTCCCAGAGCACGTCGGGCGCGGCCTTGTAGGCGGCGCCGTTGGCGCAATCGATCACCACCTTCAGGCCCGAGAGCCTGTCGCGCAGCGGGAAGGTCGTCTTGGCGTATTCGACGTAGCGGCCGCGGCCGTCGTCGATGCGCTTGGCACGGCCGATGTTCTCGGGCTGGGCCGGGCGGATCTCGCCCTGCAGGATGGCTTCGATCTCGGCCTCGGCCTCGTCGGAAAGCTTGAAGCCGTCGGGGCCGAAGAACTTGATGCCGTTGTCGTGGTGCGGGTTGTGGCTGGCCGAGATCATGATGCCGAGATCGGCACGCATGGAGCGCGTCAGGAAGCCCACGGCGGGCGTGGGCACCGGCCCGAGCAGCAGCACGTTCATGCCGGTTGAGGTCAGCCCCGCCGTCAGCGCATTCTCCAGCATGTAGCCCGAGAGGCGGGTGTCCTTGCCGATCACCACGCGGTGGCGGTTCTGACCGTCCCGGCGGAAATAGCGCCCTGCGGCGGCACCGAGTTTCAGCGCCATGTCGGCCGTCATCGGATAGGTGTTGGCCTTCCCGCGCACCCCGTCGGTGCCAAAAAGCTTGCGGCTCATCTGTTCTTGCCTTTCTTGCCCGTCGCTGGGCGCTACCGCGCGCCCGCCTCGTGGCCCGCCTGCCCGTGCATCACCGCACGCATCAGGTCGATGGCCTGTTTTGTCTCCTTGGTATCATGAACCCGAAGGATCTGAACACCCTGCCCCAGCGCGCCGAGCGCCACGGCAACCGAGCCGAATGCGCGATCCTCCGCCGATTCCGCCCCGGCGATGACACCGATGAAACGTTTGCGTGAGGCGCCCAGAAGGATCGGGCAGCCGAGCGCGTGGAACAGGCTGATGCGTTGCAGCAGCGCGAGGTTGTGGGCAAGCGTCTTGCCGAAGCCGATGCCGGGATCGACGCAGATCCGTTCGCGCGGGATCCCGGCCGCCTCGGCCGCCGCTACGCGTTCGGCAAGGAAATCGAAGACATCCAGCAGCACGTTGTCGTAGCGCGGATCCTTCTGCATGGTTTCGGGGTCGCCCTGCGCATGCATCAGGCAGACAGGCACCCCGGCCGCGGCGCTCACCCCCGCAAGGGCGGGATCATGGGTGAAGGCGGCCACGTCGTTCACAAGGTTCGCGCCGGCGCGCAGCGCGGCCTCGGCCACCGCGGCCTTGCGCGTGTCGATCGAGATCGGCACCGCGCTCCGCGCCCGGATCGCCGCGATCACCGGCGCCGTGCGGGCGATCTCGGCTTCGGCTTCCACCGTCGCGGCGCCCGGCCGGGTGGACTCCCCGCCCACGTCGATGATGGCCACGCCCGCCGCCTCCATCGCCTGCGCATGGGCGAGTGCGGCCTCCGGAGCGTCGAATTTCCCGCCGTCGGAGAAGCTGTCAGGCGTGACGTTGAGGATGCCCATCAGCTGCGGCGCCGCCATCGACATGCCGGCCAGCGCTGCGCGCGGGGCGGTCAGCCGGGAAAGCGCCTCGGGTGGCACGGCCTGCGCCGGCAGCACGCGCGGCGCCTCGCTGCGCGAGAGAACTTCGACATGGGTGAACCAGCACCAGCCGCCCGCGAGCGTCAGGGCGCCCTCGGGGCGGGCGGGATCGTTTTGGGGGATCGGTCGGTAGTAGCGTGTCATGGGGCGGGTATTCCCCGAGGCGGCGCGCTTTGGCAAGCCCCCTCACCACCCGTCAGAGATCGGCGAAGGCGCCGAGGCCGAGCCGGCGTTGCGGGATCGCCCCTTCCGGGGCCCGGCCGTCACCGATGAAGAGGCATTCGGCCGCCTGGATCTGCCCGGCGAGCCAATAGGCCAGCTGGTCGGCGTCGCGCGGAGAGATGCCGGGGCCGTCCACGGCGTCCAGCACGATCTTGGAGGGCGCCCAGACGCTGATTTCGCCGGTCTTGATGGCGTGGTCCAGCTCGGTGCGGGTGCCGACCACGACGCAGCGCGGATCGCGCCCGGCGAGCACCCAGGCGTTCTGCTCGATCGCCAGCAGATCGATGCGCCGCTGGGCCGCAGGGGCGGCGGCGGCGGGCGCAGGCATGTCCCCCGCCCCGACGCAGAGCACCGCCGGCAGATCGGAGGCCTCCAGCGCGTCCAGCCACTGCGTGAGCGCGGAGCTCGCCAGCACGGCATTGCCGAGATAGACGACGCGTGCCCCGGCGGCCACGGGCACGGGGGCGGGCTTCACCGGGCGCAGCGGCGGCTCTTTGCGGGCGCGCACGATCTCGACCCCGAGGGCGCCCGGCCCCCTGTCGAGCTTCTCGATCCGCACGAAGACGCGCATCGCCTGCGGCGCCAGCAGGATGCGCTCGGCCACCCGTTCGGCCAGCGTTTCCAGCAGGTTGAGCCGCTCGGCGGCCAGTTCGAAGGCGATGGCCTCGGTGAGCGTGTCGTAGGAGAGGATGCGGTCCACGTCATCGTCCACCGGCCCGGTCTGGGGCAGCAGTTCGACGACGATGTTGAAACAGATCCGCTGGGTGGTGCCGCGTTCGGACTGGAAGGCCCCGATCTCGACCTCGACCGTGTGGTCGCGCAGGCTGATCCTGTCGCGCAGTTCGGCCCCCTGCGTGGCGGCGCTGCGTTCGGCCGGATGGGCGAAGGCGAGGTGGATGTCTTTGCTCATGGCGCAATCCTCTTGCGGTCTGGCCTCGGCTCGCCGCCCCCGGCGGGGCGGCTGCGGGCCGGTGTGGCCGTGTATAGAGGATTATCCGGTGCGGTTAAGCACCAATTGCGACGGTTCAGCGTTTGGAGACGCGGATCGGCTTCCTGTAGAAGTGGTGCACCCCGATCGTGGCCGTGCGCGGGAACTTGCGCGCCCAGGAGGGGCTGACGGCCTTGGTATGATAGTGGGTGGCGCCGCCGGTCAGGGGGCGATCATGGGCCTCCATGGCCGCAAGCGCGATCTTGCCGACGTTGCTGTAGGCCTTCTTTTCGCGGATCACTTCCTCGTGCCCGTCGCAGGTGAAGGTGAACTGGCACTGGTATTTCCGCCCGGTGCCCTGGTGCACCACCTCGCAGATGGTATCAGGGTAGGATGCGGAATCCACGCGGTTCAGGATCACTTCCGCCACCGCGAACTGGCCCTTGATGCTTTCGCCACGGGCCTCGAAGTAGAGCGCCTTCGCGAGGCATTCCCATTGTTCATCGCCCTTGGCGGGCGGCTGTCCGCGCAGCCATTCGCGCGTATAGCTGATGCCGGACGTGAGGTTCTTCGGGCGCGGCTTCGGCTTGAGCGAAGTCGTCAGCTGGTTGAGGTAGGCGTCGGTCACGCCCTCCAGCGCGCTGCGCTCCTGCATCATCAGCCGGTTCAGTTGCGGGCCGACGAGAGCAATCGGATCAGAGCTGCTGCTGAGCGTTTCGCTGGCGTGCCCCGTGACACCGTAGAAAATCGTGAGCCCGGCGACCGCCAGGGCCTTTCGAAGTTGTAGGCGCATGTTTTACCCAGATCGTTCTTGTCATTCGTACCAAACACAATTCCCAGCCCCCTCCGACCAAGAACAGGAGCGGCTTAAAGGATTGATTTTGTTGAGTCGACTCCTGCTTGCCGTCCGGGTCAGGATCGGCACAAAGCTGCCAAGCGCGAAATCGCGGCGGCGGGGCGCGCCGCGGCCGCCGCCGCGAAGGCAAAATCCAACCTCAGGTCAAGTGATTGATTCGTATAAATTTAAGGGGTTTCCGCCGCGGCATCCCGAAGCGCGTATTGGGCGGCGGACAATCGCGCAACCGGCACGCGGAACGGTGAGCAGGAGACGTAGTGAAAGCCCGCGGTGCGACAAAATGCGATAGACTCGGGGTTGCCGCCATGCTCGCCGCAGATCGAAAGCGTCACCTGGGGATTCGCCGCACGCCCTCTTTCGGAACCGATGGTGAGCAGCTCCCCCACCCCTTCGGCGTCGAGAATGTGGAAGGGATCCTCCGGAAAGACCTCCTGCTGAACGTATTGGCTCATGAAGCGCCCCGCGTCGTCGCGCGACAGACCGTAGGTCATCTGCGTGAGGTCGTTGGTGCCGAAGCTCAGGAAGGAACAATGGGCTGCGATGTCGCCGGCACGCAGGGCGGCGCGCGGCGTTTCGACCATGACGCCAAGGCGGTAGGTGAAATCCACGCCCGTTTCGGTGCGCACGGCGGCGGCCACGGCATCGATGCGGGTCTTCACCAGTTCCACCTCCCGCTTGGCGCTCACCAGCGGGATCATGATCTCGGGCACCACCGGATCGCCCTTGCGGCTGGCCTCGATGGTGGCCTCGAAGATGGCGCGGGCCTGCATCTCGTAGATCTCGGGGATCGTCACCCCGAGCCGCACCCCGCGCATCCCCAGCATCGGGTTGAACTCCGATAGCGCCTCGACGCGGCGGTTCACGTCCGAGAGCGGCAGGTCGAGAGCTTCGGCCAGCTCGCGCAGCCCCTCGCGGTCGTTGGGCAGGAACTCGTGCAGCGGCGGATCGAACAGGCGGATGCAGACGGGGCGGCCCTGCATGATCTCGAACAGGGCGATGAAATCCGCGCGCTGCATCGGCAGAAGCTGGTCGAGCGCGGCCTGCCTGTCCTGGGTGTGATCGGCGAAGATCATCTCGCGCATCACGGTGAGGCGGTCGCCCTCGAAGAACATGTGCTCGGTGCGGCAAAGGCCGATGCCGTCGGCCTTGAAGCGCTCGGCGGTGCGGGCATCGGCGGGCGTGTCGGCATTGGCGCGGACCTTGATGTCGCGCACCTCGTCGGCCCAGCCCAGCAGCGTCTGGAAGGCATCGTCCAGCCCCGCCTCCACCAGCGGCGTCTCGCCCGCCAGCACCGCGCCGGAGGAGCCGTCCACCGTCACCATGTCGCCCTCGCGGACGATGCGCCCATCCGGGCAGGTGAACTGGTTGGCCTTGCGCGAGAGCGTCATGCCCGAAGCGCCCACGATGCAGGGCACGCCGAGGCCGCGGGCGATCACGGCGGCGTGGCTCGTCACCCCGCCACGTTCGGTGAGCACGGCGCTGGCGGCATGCATGCCGCGGATGTCGTCGGGCGTGGTTTCCCGGCGCACCAGCACGCAGGCCTCGCCCTGCGCGGCGCGCGCCTGGGCGGCGGCGGAGGAAAACACCACGACGCCACGGGCCGCGCCGGGGCTGGCGGCGATGCCCTCCACCAGCGTGTCGCGCGGGGCATCGGGATCGACCTGCCGGTGCAGAAGCTCGGAGAGAGAGCGCGGCTCCACCCGCATCAGCGCCTCTTCGCGGCTGATGATGCCGTCCTTGGCCAGATCCACCGCGATGCGCACCTCCGCGCGCGAGTTGCGCGGGATCCGCACCGCATCGATGATGCTCAAGGCCCCGGAGTCGATGGTGAATTCGATCTGCATCTCTTCGCGCAGGCGGGTGCGGCAGCGGGCGCCGTATTCCAGAAGCGCCGCGAACTGCTCCGGGCAGAGCTCTTCCAACGAAGGCCCGCGCGGATCGCGGGTGAGGAAGATCGCCTCCTTCTGCCCCGCCAGCGCATCGCGGCTCTGGCTCTGGCTCAGGTAGCGGCCCTTGATGAGTTTCTCGCCGGTCTTGCCGTCCACGAACTGGATCACGCCGGAGCCGCTCTCGGGCTGCCCCAGCCCCAGCGCCATCTCCTGCACCACGAGGCCAAGCCCCGCATCCGCCGGCGCGCCGCGCGCCTGCCGCAGAAGCCGCGCGGTGGTGCCCTCCCAGGCCCGCGCCATGGAGCGCAGCACCTCCGAGAGCTGCCGCGCCGGATCCTGCGGGAAGGTCTCGTCGGTTTCATCCTCGTAGTCGCTGAGTGCGCGGCGCAGGGCCGCGGCATCCGTCAGGTCCTCGGCCTCGAACATGTCCGGATCGAGCCGCGCCACGTGGATCGCGTAGGCCTGGATGAAGCGCAGGTAGAGCGCGTTGGCGGCGCGTTCGCCGATGGTCTCGGCGAGGAAGGCGTGGCGGGCATCGTTCATGCCGATGTTCAGGATCGCCCCCGGCCCGCCCCAGTCGGGATCTTCCGAACTGGGCCGCACCGAAACCAGCGGCACCTCGCCGAAGGCTGCCATCATGCGCTCGGTATCGGCCAGGTGGCCTTCGGCGATCGCGTGGACGGTGGGAAACGACAGCGCCAGCGTCTTGGGCACGGGGAGGCCGAGCCGGATCAGCCTTTGCAGACATTTGGCACGGCCGCCATGCATCTTGACTGAGATCTCGGCGGTTTCCGTGATCTCGCGATAGTCGGCAAATACGTCCTGTTTCTGCACCGCGGCGTCCCTCCTGCGTCTGCGCAGCATAACCGCGGCAGACGCAGAAACAAGTGGGCGCAACGCGGCAGCGCGCCTACGCCGCGGCCCGGCCTCAGCCCTCGATGCGGGTCAGATCGGCCACCTGTCCGCAGATCGCGCGGATGCGGTGCAGCAGGTTCAGGCGGTTGCGGCGGATGATCTCGCTCTCGGCGTTCACCTGCACGGCCTCGAAGAAGGCATCGATCGGCCCCCGCAGCGCGGCCATGGCCGCCATGGCGGCCGCGAAATCTTCGGCCTCGATGGCCGGAGAGATCGCCGCTTCCGCCGTGTCGAGCGCCGCGAAGAGGGCCTTTTCCTCGTCGTTTTCGGCGAATTTCACATCCGCGCCGAAGGAGTATTCCACGCCGTCCTTGGCCTCGGCCTGGGTGAGGATGTTGTTGGCGCGCTTGAAGCCCTGGATCAGGTTCTCGCCGTCATCGGTGGCCAGCACGTCCTGCAGCGCGCGGGCGCGCGCGACGAGCAGCGCCAGATCGTCGTTGCCCTCCATCGCGAGGCAAGCGTCGATCACGTCGTGGCGGATGCCCTGATCGCGCAGGTAGACTTTCAGGCGGTCGTGGAAGAAGGCCAGCAGATCGGCGGCATCGGCCCCCGGATAGCCCTTGGCAAAGACCTCGCCCAGGCCGGCGCGCACGCCGTTTTCCAGCACCAGCCGGATCACGCCGAGCGCGGCGCGGCGCAGGGCGAAGGGATCCTTGGAGCCCGTCGGCTTCTCATCGATGGCCCAGAAGCCGGTGAGCGTGTCGAGCTTGTCGGCCAGGGCCACGGCCACGGAAACGGCCTCCGTCGGCACGTCGTCGGACGGCCCCAGCGGCGAGTAGTGCTGCTCGCAGGCGTTGGCGACCTCCTGCGGCAGGCCGGCGGCTTCGGCGTAGTAGCGGCCCATCAACCCTTGCAGTTCGGGGAATTCATAGACCATCTCGCTGGAGAGATCCGCCTTGGCCACGCGGGCCGCCTGCTCGGCCAGATCGGGATCGGCGCCCACCAGCGGCGCGATCTCGCGCGCCAGCGCGGCGATGCGCCCGATGCGCTCGCCTTGCGTGCCCAGCTTGTTGTGGAAGGTCACGTTATCAAGCGCCTGCACCCATTGGCTCATGTCGCTTTGGGCGACGCGCAGATCGTTCTCCCAGAAGAATTTCGCATCAGACAGCCGCGCAAACAGCACCTTCTGGTTCCCGGCGAGGATGGTCTTGCCCTGGTCCTTCGTCTCGCGGTTGGCCACGGTGATGAATTTCTCGATCCGGCCCGTGGCCGGGTTCTTCACCGAGAAGAACTTCTGGTGCTCCTTCATCGAGGTCTGCAGCACCTCCGGCGGCAGGCCGAGGAAATCCTCCGCGATGTCGCCCATCAGCACCACGGGCCATTCCACCAGCCCGGCCACCTCGGTGAGCAGGCCCTTGTCCTCCACCACTTCGAGCCCCTGCGCGAAAGCCATGTTGGTGGCGTCGGCCCAGATGTGCTCGGCGCGCTCCTCGGCGTCCAGCACCACGTGCGCGCGCTTGAGCTTGGCCGCGTAGTCCTCGAAGGAAGAAACGGAAATCGCGCCCGGCGCCATGAAGCGGTGGCCTTCCGTCGTGTTCCCGGCGGTGATGCCGTCCACCTCGAAGGGCACGACGCGCGCGCCCTCTTCATCGCTCAGGATGCAGAGGATGGAGTGCAGCGGACGCACCCAGCGCAGGGAGCCGGCGCCCCAGCGCATGGACTTCGGCCAGGGGAAGTTGCGGATCACGCCTTCCAGCACCTCGGCGATGATCGCCTCGGCGGGGCGTCCGGGCTTCTCGATGGAGGCGAAATAGACCTGGCCCTTCTTGTCGTCGCGGATCTCGAGCTGCTCCATCGTGAGCCCGGTGGAGCGCAGGAAGCCCTCCAGCGCCTTTTCCGGCGCGCCCACCTTCGGCCCCTTGCGCTCTTCGCGCACGGTGGGGCTTTCGGAGAGCAGGCCCTCCACCGAGAGCGCCAGCCGGCGCGGGGTGGAGAAGGCGCCGGCGGAGGCATAGGTGAGGCCCGCACCCACGAGCCCGTCCGTCACCAGCCGCTTCAAATCGGCGGCGGCCTTTCCCTGCATGCGCGCGGGGATTTCCTCGGAGAAGAGTTCGATCAGAAGGTCGGGCATTTGCTTGTCCTAGAACGTCAGGAAGATCTGGATGACGACGGCATTCGCCAAATCAACGAAGAAGGCGCTTACCAGCGGAAGGATGATGAAGGCAACAGGGGACGGGCCGTAATTCTTGGTGACGGCCGTCATGTTGGCGATGGCGGTGGGGGTGGCGCCCAGCGCGAAGCCGCCGAAGCCGGCCGCCAGCACCGCGGCGCGGTAGCTTGCGCCCATCACCGGGAAGAGCACGAAGATCACGAAGGCCAGCGCGATCAGCGTCTGGGCGGCGAGCACGATGGCCAAAGTGCCGCCCATGCCGGCCAGCTGCCACAGCTGCAGCGACATCAGCGACATGGCCAGGAACAGGCCGAGGGCGAAATCCGAGATCAGCGCCAGCTCCGGCGTGCGGCTCACTTCCGGCGCGCGGGGCAGCAGCAGCGGGCGCAGGTTGCCCACCACGATCCCCATGATCAGGCAGGGCACGAAAACCGGCAGCTTCAGCCCTGTGGCCTCGATCGCCCCGTAGAGCGCGTAGCCCAGCAGGATCGCGATGTTGAGCGTGAGCAGCACCCGCATCAGCCCGACGTGGGTGATGTTGTGGCGCTCGGCGTCCTCGTGGGGATTGCCCACCGAGCCTTCCTCCTCGGGGTGATCCGGCGTCAGGCCCTTGCCCTCGATCAGGATCTTGGCGATCGGGCCGCCGATGAGCGCGGCGACGATGAGCCCCAGCGTGGCCATCGCGACCCCGATCTCCTCAAGCCCGGGCTGGCCGGTGCGCGCGGCGATCTCGGGCGCCCAGGCGATGGCGGTGCCATGGCCGCCGATCAGCGCGGCGGAGCCCAAGAGCACCGACATCTGCGACGGCAGGCCGAAGACGAAGGTGGCGACGAGCCCCACGATGTTCTGCACGAAGAGGAAGGCCAGCGTCAGCAGCAGCAGCAGGAACAGGGGCTTTCCGCCACGGATCAGATCCGCCATCCGCGCGTTCAGCCCGATGCCGGTGAAGAAGAGCACCAGCAGGAAATCGCGGCTGGCCATCTCGAAGCTGATCTCGATTCCGGCGAAGCGGTAGAGGGCGAAGGTGAGCAGCGCTGCGGCCAAGCCGCCGGAGACGGGCTCGGGAATGTTGAAATCGCGCAAGGGGCGCCAGGCCCGCGTCAGCTGCACGCCGAGAAGGTAGACGAAGATCCCGAAGGAGACCGCCACGAACTCGGGCACGACGAGGCTCTGTGGCTCCATCGGGCTAGTCCCTGAATTTTTCGTTGAGCTGGTGCCAGGCGAAGGCGCGGCCATCTTCGTAGACGGCGATCACCCGGTCCACCCCGTCGTGGATCTCGGCGCGCGACAGGAAGGCGAAGGCGGTGCCGTTTTCCAGATCGGCGCCGATGCGGCCGGCATCGAAGCAGGAAAACCACCCCGGCGCGACCAGCGGTTCCGGCGCGTCGTAGGTGACGAAGGTCTCCGTGAGCATGGCGACGGACATCGGCGTGGTGAAACAGGCCCGATAGCGCAGCGGCGAGGAGCTGGCGTCGATCCCCTCGAACGCCTCGACGAGCATCGGCTCGGGCGCGCCGGTGGCCAGGTTGGTGAGCGTCAGCTCTTCGCCGGCCGTCTCGGGCAGACGGTCATAGAAGCCGTAGACCTGCAGGTAATACATCACGATCCCCGCGATCAGACCCGTTGCCACGATGGCGCCTCCTGCGATTTTTCCCTTCATCCCTGCCCCTCCGCCTGTTTGCGGGCTTGCCATGACGCCCTGCCCTTACCACTCTGCGACCGGCAGCACCACCGGAGAGCGCCATGAGCGACACTTTCTTCATATCCATGTTCGGCGCCCTGTTCGCGGTGATGAACCCGTTCGTCAATCTGCCTGTATTTCTCGGGCTCACCGAGGGGCAATCCGTCGCGCAGCAGCGCGCGGCGAGCCTGCAGATCATGCTCTACACCGCCGTCATGTGCGCGGTGGTGGCGGTGGCGGGGGCGGCGATCCTGAAATTCTTCGGGATCTCGGTGGACGCCTTCCGCCTTGCCGGCGGGCTGGTGCTGGGCCAGATCGGGCTGAACATGCTCAACGGCGCCTCCAGCCATGCCCATCACGGCAGCGTGGCGGAGCAGAAGGAGCAGGCCGAGGTGGAGAGCATCGCCTTCTTCCCGATGACCTTCCCGATGCTCGTGGGCCCCGGCACGATCACGACGCTGATCCTGTTCTCCGAGAAGGCGGATTCGCTGCCCAACCTCGCCGCCTACGCCGGCGTGGTGGCCGTGGTGATCGCCATGCTGGGGCTGACCTTCTGGTTTGCGGGCAGCATCGGGCGGCACATGACGGTGACGATGCGGGTGATCATGAGCCGGATCATGGGGATGATCCTGATGGCGATCGCCGCCGGGATGATCACCGAAGGGCTGAAGGTATTGCTGCCCGGGCTGGCAGGAACAGCGTGACGAGGCCGGGGGCGCTGCCCCCGGCCCCCCGGGATATTTCCGGTCAAAAGATGAGGCGGAAGCCGCTCAAGCCGCCTGCCCGCCGGCCTCCGTCTGCACGAAGGCATCGGCGCATTTCTTCGCCAGCGCGCGGACGCGGCCGATGTAGGCCTGCCGCTCGGTGACCGAGATCACGCCGCGGGCGTCGAGCAGGTTGAAGATGTGGCTGGCCTTGATGCACTGATCGTAGGCGGGATGCGCCATGATGATGCGCTTGCCGGTCTTCGGATCCACGTGCTCCTGCGCGAGGATCGCCTCGCATTCGGCCTCGGCTTCCTCGAAATGCTTGAGCAGCACCTCGGTGTTGGCCACGTCGAAGTTGAAGCGGGAATATTCCTGCTCGGTCTGGCGGAACACGTCACCGTAGGTGAGCGGGATCGGGGCGTCGGGATCGTTGAAGGGCATGTCCATCACGTGATCCACGCCCAGCACGTACATGGCGAGACGTTCGAGCCCGTAGGTCAGCTCGCCGGAGACCGGTTTGCAGTCATGGCCGCCGACCTGCTGGAAGTAGGTGAACTGGCTCACCTCCATGCCGTCGCACCAGACTTCCCAGCCCAGCCCCCAGGCGCCCAGCGTGGGGCTTTCCCAATCGTCCTCGACGAAGCGGATGTCGTGCATCTCCATGTCGATGCCGATAGCCTCGAGCGAGCCGAGATAGAGCGCCTGCAGATCCGGCGGGCTGGGTTTGATCAGCACCTGGTACTGGTAGTAGTGCTGCAGCCGGTTCGGGTTCTCGCCGTAGCGCCCGTCGGTCGGGCGGCGGGAGGGCTGCACGTAGGCTGCGGCCCAGGCATTGCTGCCCAGCGCGCGCAGGGTGGTGGCCGGGTGGAAGGTGCCCGCGCCGACTTCCATGTCGTAGGGTTGCAGCACGGCGCAGCCCTTGCTGGCCCAGTAGTTCTGCAGCCGCAGGATGATCTCCTGGAAGCTGCGCGGCGCGGATTGCTCTGACATGCCGTTCCTCATCGAAAAAAGCGCGTTCTCCTTAGGGCCTCGCCCGGCGGGCGTCAACTCGCCGGGGGCGGCGGATTGGCCGCGAGCCAGGCCCGCGCCGCGGCGCAGGTCTCGGCGACGGCCGGCGAAAGCGGCAGCGCGCCGGCCTCGACCTCCGACAACGGCACCCAGCGCGCATCCAGCGCATCGTCCGCCGCCACGGGCACCCCGGCCTCCCCGCGGCAGATCACCCCTGCAAGGTAGAAGTGGAAGCCCGGCGAGATCGCATCGGCATGGCCCAGCACGTGGCAGGCGGTGGCGGTGAGGCCGGTTTCCTCGCGCAACTCCCGTTCGGCGGCCTGAAAGACGGTTTCACCATATTCCACGCGCCCGCCGGGAAAGCCCCAGAGCCCGGCGTCGGGCGGGTTGCGGCGCTGCACCAGAAGCGCGTGGTCTTCGGTGAGCAGGATGGCGAGCACCGCGAGTTCAGGGCGCCGCGGCATGGAAACCCTCCGCCAGAAGCGTCGCGCCGATCTTGCGCACCTCCTCGACGAGCAGATGCAGATCGCCGTCGCGGGTGCGGTGGTTGGTGATGTTGACGCGCAGGGCGAGCCGGCCGTGAATCCGGGTCGTGGAGAGCACCGCGAGCCCGCTTTCCTGCAGGCGCACCGAGATCTCGGCGTTAACCGCATCGTGCGCGGCCTCCGACCCGCCGGTGAAACGGAAGCAGAGGATGTTGAGCGACACCGGGCAGAGCGGCTCCAGATCCGGGGCCTGCGCAACGAGTTCGGCCAGCAGCCGCGCCTGGCGGCAGTTGTTCTCGATCACCGCGCCGAGCGCGTCCGCCCCGTGCTCCAGCAAATGGGCATAGACTTTCAGCGCCCGGTAGCTGCGCGAAAGCTCCGGCCCGTAGTCCACCGGCCAGAAATCGCCGGCGGCCAGCCCGCGCGTGGCGGGGGCGAGGTAGTCGGGGCGCTCGGAGAAGGCATCGAGCTGGGCCTGCCGATCGCGCACGAGGACGCAGCCCGCGTCATAGGTGACCTGGAGCCACTTGTGGAAATCGAAGGCAAGCGAATCCGCGCGTTCCATGCCCGCGAGCAGCGGCGCCAGCGCCGGGCTGAGGCGGGCGGTGGCACCGAAGGCGCCGTCCACGTGGAACCACAGCCCCTCGCTCGCGGCGATGGCGGCCAGATCCGCCAGCGGATCTATCGCGCCCGTGTTCACCGCACCGGCGGTGCCCACCACGAGAAAGGGGGTGAAGCCCTCCGCCCTGTCCTGCGCGATGGCGGCTTCGAGCGCGGCCGTATCCATGCGGAAATCGCCGTCCACCGGCGCGCGGCGCAGGGCTTCGCTTCCGAGCCCGAGCATGTCGAAGGCGCGCGCCACGCAGGAATGCGCCTGCGCCGCGCAGTAGCCGGTGAGGCGCGCCGCCCCCACCCCTTCCTGCCGGGTCTGCGTGCCGAGCGCCCGCCCGCGGGCCGCCTTCAGCGCGATGATCGTGGCCATGGAGGTGCCGGACACGATGAGCCCGCCGCTGTCGGGCGGGAACCCCATCAGCTCGGCGCACCAGCGCACCACGGCCCGCTCCACGTGGACGCCGCCGTGATCGCGCCCGCCGAGGTTGGCGTTGATGGCGCTGGCGGCGATCTCGGGCAGCAGGTTGCCGGGGCTGCCGGCGCCATGCACCCAGCCCCAGAAGCGCGGATGGGTGTTGCCCACGCCGTAGGGCATCAGCGCGCGCAGGCGCTCCGCCGCGCCGGCCGGGCCGAGGCCCGCACGGGGGACCGGGGCGGCAAGCGCGTCTTTCAGCGGATCGGGCAGCGGCGTCCAGACGCGGCCCTCCTCGGCGCCCGCCATCTTGTCGAGCGCGGCGTCCAGCATCCTGTGCGCCTCCTGTCGGAACGCGGTCCAATCCGCCGGGTCCAGCCTGCCCTTCGCCATCGTGCCTCCCTTTCGCGGGCGGATGGCCATGGGACCGCCTGCCCGGGCATCGTTACGGTGCAACACTGCGCCGGTCAATCGGGCTGCCGGCCAAACCACACGTGCAAAGTGGATCGGGGTTGGCTAGCATCCGGGGGAGAGCCGAGAGACCGGCTGAATTTGAAAAGATCCCTGATGAAGAAAACCCTTTCCGCCTCCGCCCTTTTCCTTGCCACATGCCTGCCGATGAGCGCGCTGGCCCAATCCACCTACTGGTTGCAGGTCGAGGCCCAGCCCTCCCTGCGCGAGGGGCAGGAACGCGCCCGCGCCTACGCCGGAGCCTTCGACGACGTGAACGGTTTCGCGCTGAGTTCGGGCTGGTATGCCATCTCGCTCGGCCCCTACAGCCGCGAGGATGCCGAGCGCCTGCGCCGCGAACTGCGGTTTGAAAACCTGATCCCGCGCGATGCCTACATCGTGGACGGCAGCCGCTTCCGCCAGCAGTTCTGGCCTGTGGGAGCGAGCAGCCGCACCGCCGCTCCGGTGCCGCTTGAGCCCCAGTCCGGCGAAGGCAGCACGATCGTTCTGAATCTTCCCGAGGCAGGCGAAGGCGCGGAAACGGCCGAAACCGCCATCGAGGCCCCCGCCTTCGTGCCCGACGAAACCCCGGCACAGGCCCGGCGCAGCGAGGCGCGTCTGAGCCGCGCCGAGAAACGCGAGTTGCAGACGGCGCTCCAGTGGGAAGGCCACTACAAGGCCGCCATCGACGGCTCCTTCGGGGCCGGCACCCGCCGCGCGATGGAGGCCTACCAGATCGCCGAGGGCCTGCCCCCCACCGGGGTGCTGACCACGGCGCAGCGCGAGAAGCTGCTGTCGGACTACCGGCGCGAGGTGGCGGAACTGGGCCTGACCCGCGTGCTGGACGATACCGCCCTGATCGAGATCGACCTGCCGCTGGGCATGGTCGAACTGGATCGCTACGAGGCGCCCTTCGCCCATTACAACGCCAAGGATCCCGACAGCCCCGTGCGGGCCCTGCTGATATCGGAGCCCGGCACCCCCGACACCCTGGCCGGCCTCTACGACGTGATGCAGACGCTCGACATCGTGCCGCTTTCCGGCGAGCGCAAACTCGGCCGCAACAGCTTCACCATCGAGGGCGAAGGCTCCGAGATCCGCTCCTACACCTACGTGCGCCACGAGGACGGCGTGCTGAAGGGCTTCACGCTGGTGTGGCCCACCGGCGACGACAACCGCTTCGAGCGCGTGCGCGAGGCGATGCGGGCCAGCTTCACCCCCTTCGGCAACCGCGCCATGCCCCAGAGCCTCGGCGCGCGCCGCGAGGATCAGGCGGTGGACCTGCTGGCCGGGCTCGAGATCCGCAAGCCCACCCGCTCGCGCTCGGGCTTCTACATCAACGTCGCGGGCACAGTGCTCACCACGGCCGAGGCGGTGCGGGGATGTGACCAGGTGACGCTGGATGAAAGCACCCTCGCCCAGGTCGCCCTCGAAGACGAGGAACTGGGCATCGCCGTGCTGACCCCGCAGGACGAACTCGCCCCGATCGCCTACGCCGATTTCAGCACCCTGCCACCGCAGCTGCGCTCCGAGGTGGCCGTGGCCGGCTACTCCTACGAGGGCCTTCTGGGCGCCCCCACCCTCACCTACGGCACGCTGGACGATCTGCGCGGCCTGCAGGGCGAAGAAACCCGCCAACGCCTCGCGCTGGCCGCCCTGCCCGGCGACATCGGCGGCCCGGTCTTCGATTCCGGCGGCGCCGTCGTCGGCCTTCTGCTGCCCCAGCCCGAAGCGGGCGGGCGCAAGCTTCCGGCGGATGTCTCCTTCGCGGTGCCCGCCGAGGCCATCGCCAAGGCGCTCGCCGCGCGCGGCCTGCGCCTGCACGACGCCGAAGGGGTGGACGGGCGGATGCACCCGGAGGATCTGTCGGGCCTCGCGGCCGACATGACGGTGCTCGTCTCCTGCTGGAACTGACGCGAGGAACTGACGCGCGCGCAGCCGGGAAACCGGTGGCGCGCCGCGCTCAGGCGCGCCAGAAATTGGCGGTGAAGATCGCGTAGACGACCATCAGCTCCAGCCGTCCGATCCACATCGCGAAGGCAAGGAGCCATTTGGCCGTCGTGTTCAGCGTGGCGAAGTTGCCCGCCGGGCCGATCTCGGCGCCAAGGCCGGGGCCGACGTTGGCCAGCGCCGTGGCCGCGCCCGAGACGGAGGTGATGAAGGAAAGCCCCGTCATCCCCAGCAGCACGGAAAACACCCCGAGCGAGACGAAGAACAGCATGAAGAACGCCATCACCGAGCCCAGCACGTCCGGCGCCACCGGCTGCCCGTCGTAGCGCGGCGTGAACACGCCGTTGGGCGAATGGATGCGCTGGATCTGCGTCTTGATCGCGGAAAACAGGATCTGGTAGCGGAACACCTTCACCGAGCAGGCGGTGGAGCCGGCGCAGCCGCCGATCAGGCCGATGAAGAAGAACATCACCACCGGGAAGGTGCCCCAGAGCATGTAGTTGTCGGAGGCGTAGCCGGTGCCGGAGATGATCGAAACCACGTTGAAGATCACCTCCCGCATCACCGGCTCGGAAATCTCGCCCTCGTGCCCCCAGCGCCAGAGCGACAGCACCACGAACAGTCCGAAGATCAGGGCCAGGAAGGTGCGGATCTGGCTGTCCCGGAAGAACGGGCGGTGAGCGCCGCCGAGCATCTGCACGTAGCGCACGAAGGGCAGCGCCGCGACGATCATGAAGAAGGTGGAGGCAAACTCAGCGTTCGGGTTGAACGCCCCGAAGGATGCATCGTAGTTGGCGAACCCGCCGGTGGAGATCGTCGTCATCGCGTGGCAGACGGCATCGAACGGACTCATCCCGAACCAGAGGTAGACCAGCGCGCAGAGCACGGTCAGCCCGACGTAGATCACCGAGATGGAAGAGGCGATCTCGGTGGCGCGGGGCAGGATTTTACCCATCGTGTCGAAGGCTTCGGAGCGGAACATCTGCATACCGCCGATGCGCAGCTCGGGCAGGAAGACCATCGCCATGACGATCACGCCGATGCCGCCGATCCATTGCAGCAGCGCCCGCCACAGCAGCAACCCCCGCGGCAGCACGTCCAGCCCCGAGAACACGGTGGAGCCGGTCGTCGTCAGCCCCGACATCGCCTCGAAGAAGCCGTCCACCGCCGAGGCGTTGGTCTCGCCCAGCATGAAGGGGATCGCGCCGAAGATCGGCAGCGCCAGCCAGACCCCGGACGACAGCAGGAACGTCTGCTGCAGCGACAGCCTGTCGCCCACGCCGTTGGCGCAGGCAAGCGCCACCAGCCCGCCCACCGAACAGGTGATCAGGGCGCTTTCGAAGAAGATCGTCCAGTGATCGTTGCCGTCGAGCAGGTCGATGGCCATGGGCAACAGCATCACCACCCCGAGGGCAGCAACGAGCATACCGATGACATAACCGACGGGGCGAATATCGAACATGAGCGCAGGCTTGGACAGCCCCGCGCCGGGTGTCAAGCGGAGTCGCGCCGCCCGCGCGCGGGTTTCACGCCACCCGTGTCAACCGCAATACATCGCCGCCGCGCGGGGCGGCCGGCGCCGCAATCTTCTGCCGCAGGGGCAGGAAATCCGCCGCCGACGGCTCGACATCCAGTCCCGCGCCCCTTTAGAACCGAGGGGTGTTTGCCGAGTGTCACGTGGGCGAGTTTCTTTTCGTTGAGGCAAGTGGAGTACCCCGATGGATCGCGCTTTCCGCGCCCGGCAGCAGTGGCAGGCGGAATTTCCCGATGCCGCCTTCGGCCCGATGGAGATTTTCGACCGGCTCAATGAAGCCGTTCTGGTGTTTCGCCGTGATTGGCTCGAACCCCTGCTCGCGCGCCACGGGCTGCAACCGGGAGAGTTCGACGTTCTGGCCGCGCTGCTGCGCTCCGGCGCGCCCTACGCGTAGACGCCGACGGCGCTGTTCGAGGCCACGATGGTCTCTTCCGGGGGGATGACGAGCCGGCTGGACCGGCTTGAAACGCGCGGCCTGATCGAGCGTGCCCCCAATCCGGAGGATCGGCGCGGCACCATCGTCTCGCTGACGCAGGAGGGCAAGGCCCTCGCCGAAGCCGTGCTGCCCGAGCTGCTCGCCTGCCAGGCGCGCGCACTCTCGACCCTCAACGAACGCCAGCAGAAGCGGCTGGCGACGCTGCTTCCTGGGGTGATGCGCAGTGCGGCCGACGGGCTGCCCGAGGATCCGGACGACGCGGCCGGCGACTGATCCCGCCGGGCCGGGCCGCACGCGGCGGCCTTGCCCGCGCGGCCGTCAGCCCACGTGGAAGAGCGTATTGAACAGCTTCGGATCGAGGCTTTCGGAGGCGAAGGTACGCCCTTCCGTCAGTACGCTGACCGCATCGTGGCTGTGCAGGCTTTCCTGGTGGCTGGCAATGACGCGGAAATCCCCGATACGGGAGTCGGCGCTCAATTGCTCCGCGAACAGCCGCGCGGCATCTTCCACGAAGATCGGATTGGCCGCGTTCAGTTCGGCGAAGGCCTGTTCGTCCTCGCGCTTCACCATCACCTGCGTTTCCGTGGGCACGGCGGCGCGGCAGAGATCCACCAGATCCTCGAACCAGAGGCAGGGCTGGCCGGCCGCCAGTTCGACGGAGATGCGCGCCACGGAGCGCTGCGAATGAGGCGTGGCAAGCTGGCCGCGGAACTGGCGGGCGTGCTCGGACAACTCCAGCGAACAGGGGCAGGTGGAGGAATAGACGTAATCCAGATGCACCATGCGGCGACGGACACCGTCGACCTCCACCAGTTCCAGCGCGATGTCGTAATATTGAAAGCCTTCCAGCCCTGAGCGCAGGGATTTGACCTTCAGAGGAAAGGAAAAGCGCATCTGGATGCGGGCGTCGAAGCTTTCGAGATCGGCCTTGTAGTCGTCCAGCGCGGCCTCGATCACCTCGAAGCTGAAGGTGCGCTCGGCGTGCTTGTAGAAGGTGCGCATGATGCGCGACATGTTGATGCCCTTCTTCTCGGCCTCCAGGCTCACCGTGCCGGTGACCGAGGTTTCGAGCGTCACGTCGCCGTTGTCACGGGTGTGGAAGCGGATCGGCAGGCGGAAGTTGGAGATGCCCACGTGCTGGATGGCGCGGCGGGCGCCCTTGATCAGGCTTTCGGGGCCGTTCTGGAGATCGGGCAGCGAGGCCTTGTAGGCGTCGTCCACCCGGAACTCCTCGGGGTAGGCCCGCGCGAGAGCGGGGTAGTTTGGGCGATCGCCGGAGGGCAGCAGCCGGGACACGCTCGGATCGAGTTCCGCGACCTCGGTGTAGCTGGCCTTCGCCGCCCAGTCGCGCAGCGTCGCGAGCGCCTTCTCGGCCTCCTCCCGCGTGGGCGTTTCATGTTGCCGAGACACCTGCATGTTCATGGCTTTTCCCTCACGTTTCCTGCGTGCAGGTCACTAAGCTAGGCAGGTTGTCGCAGGTTTCCAACTTTTATTGCCGGAAAAATGCGACATCCCGGCGCCGATCGCGCCCTAGATCGCCTCCAGCGCTTTTTCCAGATCGGCGATCAGATCGGCGGTGCTTTCGATCCCCAGCGAGATGCGCACGAGCCCCGGCGAGATGCCGAGCGCCTTCTTCTGATCTTCCGGCAGGCGCTGGTGGGTGGTGGTGGCCGGGTGGGTCACGAGGCTCTTGGCGTCGCCGAGGTTGTTGGAGATCGTGAAGATCTCGAGCGCGTTCAGGAAGCGGAAGGCCCCCTCCTGCCCGCCTTCGACCTCGATCGACACCACGGTGCCGCCCTTCTCCATCTGCGCCCGTGCGATGTGGCACTGGGGGTGGCTGTCGAGGAAGGGGTAGAGCACCGTCTTCACCTTCGCGTGCCCCTCCAGCGCCTGCGCCACGGCCAGCGCGCTTTCGGCCTGCGCGCGGCAGCGCAGTTCGAGCGTCTCCATGCCCTTCAGCATCACCCAGGCGTTGAAGGGCGAAAGCGATCCGCCGGTGTGCTTGAGGTAGGGTTCCAGCGTGCCGCGGATGAACTCCTTCGTGCCCAGCACCACGCCGCCGAGGCAGCGCCCCTGCCCGTCGATGTGCTTGGTGGCGGAATACACCACGACGTCCGCGCCGTTCTCGAACGCGCGGGAGAAGACGGGCGTGGCAAAGACGTTGTCCACCACCACCAGCGCGCCCTTGGCATGGGCGATCTCGGAAACGCTTTTCAGATCAATGACTTCGAGCGTTGGGTTGGAGACGGTTTCGAGGAAGACGGCCTTGGTATCCTCGCGCACGGCCGCGCGCCATTGATCCAGGTCGGTGCCGTCCACGAAGGTGACTTCCACGCCGTAGCGCGTGAGGATCTCTTCGAGGATGTAGAGGCAGGAGCCGAAGAGCGCGCGGGAGGCGACGACGTGATCGCCGGCCTTCAGCATCGACACCAGCGCGCCGTTGACGGCGGCCATGCCCGAGGCCGTGGCGAAGGCGTCTTCCGCACCTTCCACCGCGGCGATGCGCTCTTCGAACATGCGCACCGTGGGGTTGCCGTAGCGGGCGTAGATGAATTCGTCCTCGCCGATCTCGATGAAGCGGGCCTCCGCCTGCTCGGCCGTCTCGTAGACGAAGCCCTGCGTCAGGTAGATGGCCTCGGCCACTTCGCCGTACTGGCTGCGCCGGGTGCCGGCATGGACGAGTTTGGTGCGCGGATTCCAGTCCTTGCTCATTGTCTTCTCCGTTCGCCCCGCCAGCCGCGAGGCACAAAAAAACCCCCACCGCGATGATCGAGCGTCGGGGGTTCGGCTGTGCGCAATCCCAGACCTCTTTAGCGGCATGTTTAACGTGGCCCGCAATCCGGTGAACAAATCGCCACGATGGGGGACGGATAACCCTGTGGGGGCAAGGCGTCAAGGGTTGCTCTCAAGTGCGAAGCGTTCGCCCGGGCGGACGCGGCCTGCCGCTGGCGCGACAGGCCTAAAGACAGCCATTCTCTTGCACAGCTCCAAAAAAAGGGCATTCTGCTTCTCAGGAAGTGTGCCCGATGCCAGCCCTGCGATACGCAGGGCTTTTTTGTTGCGCAATCCTCTCAACATTTACCCAATACAGGAAACGCATGACAGTTTACCAATTCTGGTTGCTGATCGAGCGCACGGGCCTTTGCAACAGCCTCATAGTAGGGCTGTTTGCGATCGCCCAGCTTCTGAGAAATCGGTAACCCATCCTATCGCTCGCTGTGCTTCGCGTGCAGCGGTGGCGTCTTGGCAACTCTTTCCAGTGGACTGACACCGCGTGCCTTCTGCCCGCAATCATCTCAGCCGTCACTGTGCCGTAACCTGCCCTTCATGCTTGCGTCGCATCATGGGCCTAACCGCTGGACACGAAGATGTTGTGCGGAGGGCGACGATGCCTCTTACCCAGATCAACCTCACCCCGGACGCCCTGCTGGATGCGGGCGGCAAGCTCCTGGAGCGGGGCGCGCTGCGGGCGATGCTGGCGCGGGCGCCCGAAGGGCCGGTGGTGATCCTGCTGCACGGCTACAAGTTCTCCCCCTTCCACGGTGACGCCTCCCCCCACGGCCACATCCTCTCCGCCGCGCCGCGCGCGCAGCGCCGGGCGATCAGCTGGCCGCGCCACCTCGGCTTCACCGGCGCGCGGCCGGACGAGGGCCTGTGCCTCGCGCTCGGCTGGCACGCGCGCGGCACGATCTGGCAGGCCTACCGCGCCGCGGAGGCCGCGGGGGCCGGCCTCGGGCATCTGCTCTCCGAGCTGCACCAAATCGCCCCGGATCGCCCGGTCACCGTGATGGCGCACAGCCTTGGAGTGCGGGTCTTTCTCTGCGCCCTTTGCACGGCCTCCGCCGGCAGCGTCGCCCGCGCCGTGCTGCTGAGCGGCGCCGAGTTCCGCGATGTCGCCGCCCGCGCCATGGCGCATCCGGCCGGGCGCGCGGTGGAGGTGCTCAACGTCACCAGCCGGGAGAATGCCCTGTTCGACCGGGCGCTCGAACGGCTGCTCGCCCCGCTGAACCCCTTCCGGCGCAGCCTCGGCCCCGGCCTCGGCGGCTGCCTGCCCAACTGGATCGACCTTCGAATCGACGATCCGGCCACGCTCCGCGCCCTGCGCGGGCTCGGGTTCCCGGTGGCGCCGCCGCAGAAACGCGTCTGCCACTGGTCCAGCTACCTGCGGCCGGGCCTGTTTCCGCTCTACCGCGCCTACCTGCGCACGCCCGCGCGCCTGCCCCATGCCACGCTCGGCGCCGCCCTGCCCCCGCCCGCGCCGCGCCGGTCCGGCCGCCGGTTCCCGGCGCCGGCCTTTTCGCTGCCGCGGAAGCGGTGGCTTCAGGGCGAATAACCCGCGGCGGCGGCAACCGGCGCGCCACGCCCGGCCCGCGCGCCGCGGCGCTTCACAGCCTCACCCCTCGGGCCACTCCGACTGCCCCTCCAGCCAGCCCCGGAAGGTGGCCAGCGGCTGAGCATCGGCCTGATCCTTCGGCCAGACGAGGTAGTAGCCGCCCATGTTCGGGCCCTGCCCCGCATGGGCCAGCGCCAGATCGCCGGAAGAAAGATACTTTTCAGCAAGATACCTCGGAAGTAGCGCGAGGCCCAGCCCGTGGGCCGCCGCCTGCGCCATGGTGGAGAACTGGTCGAACAATGTGCCCTGCGGCTGCAGCGCCTCCACCCCCTGCGCCGCGAACCAGCGTTCCCAGGCGTCGGGGCGGGTTTCGAGATGCAGGAGCGGCAGGCGGGCCAGATCCTGCGCCCGCGTTCCCGCCTCCGCCAGAAGGCTCGGCGCGCCCACCGCCACCACGTCTTCGCGCATCAGCGGCAGATACTCCACGCCCACCCAGTTCCTATGACCAAAGTGAATGGCCGCATGGAAGCCCTCGCTGGCGAAATCGAAAGGCCGCAGCCGCGTCGAGAGATTGACGGTGACTTCCGGGTGGCGCGAGGCGAAATCCTTCAGGCGCGGGGCCAGCCAGTGCATCCCGAAGGTGGGCAGGATCGCCAGATCGAGGCTGCCGCCGGTCGGGTTGGCCTTCAGCTTGAGCGAGGCCTGCGCGATCTGCTGCAACGCCTTGCGCACCTGCCGCACGTAGTCCACGCCTGCCGGCGTGAGCGCCAGCTTCACCCCGTCGCGCAGCACCAGCGCCACGCCCATCTGCTCCTCGATCTTCTTCAACTGCCGGCTCACCGCGCTTTGGGTCAGGTTCAGTTCCTCGGCGGCGGCGGAGGCGCTGCCCAGCCGTTCGACGGCCTCCAGCGCCATCAGGGCGGAGATCGAAGGCAGGAAACGGCGCGGCGCGAACATATGAGTTTTCCTCATGGCTGTGGATGGAATCTCACTAGCCTCTCCGCCGCCGCCATGCAACGAGGGCATGGCTGCCGCGGCTTGCGATTCCGCATGCAAGGCGCCAGTCTGTGCCACGCCCGCCGACCGGGCAACTGCAAGGAGAGCCCGATGAACGATCAGCCCCCCCGCCTGCGCGCGAAAGATGCCCCGGGCCTTGCCGGCTTCAAATGGGAGGACGCCTTCCTGCTGGAGGATCAGCTGTCCGAAGAGGAGCGGATGCTGCGCGACGCCGCCCATGCCTTTGCCCAATCCACGCTGCAGCCGCGGGTGACGGCAGATTACGAGGCCGAAGCCAGCGATCCGGCGATCTTCCGCCAGATGGGCGAAGCGGGCCTGCTGGGGGCGACGATCCCCGAGGCATACGGCGGGCTGGGCGCGGGCTACGTCACCTACGGCCTGATCGCGCGGGAGATCGAGCGGGTGGATTCGGGCTACCGCTCCATGATGAGCGTGCAAAGCTCGCTGGTGATGTATCCGATCTACGCCTACGGGAGCGAGGCGCAGCGGCAGAAATACCTGCCCAAGCTGGCCAGCGGCGAATGGATCGGCTGCTTCGGCCTCACCGAGCCCGATGCCGGATCGGATCCGGCGGGCATGAAGACCCGCGCCGAGAAGACGCCCACCGGCTACCGGCTCACCGGCTCCAAGATGTGGATCTCCAACAGCCCGATCGCCGATGTCTTCGTCGTCTGGGCGAAATCCGAGGCCCACGGCGGCAAGATCCGCGGCTTCGTGCTGGAGAAGGGCATGAAGGGGCTTTCGGCGCCCAAGATCATGCACAAGCTTTCGCTGCGCGCCTCGATCACCGGCGAAATCGTGATGGACGGCGTGGAGGTCGGCGAAGAGGCGCTGCTGCCGCATGTCGAAGGGCTGAAGGGTCCCTTCGGCTGCCTCAACCGCGCCCGCTACGGCATCAGCTGGGGCGTGATGGGGGCGGCGGAATTCTGCTGGCACGCCGCGCGCCAATACGGGCTGGACCGCAGGCAGTTCGGCCGTCCGCTGGCGCAGACGCAGCTGTTCCAGCTCAAGCTGGCCAACATGCAGACGGAGATCACGCTGGGGCTTCAGGGCGCGCTGCGCGTCGGCCGGCTGATGGACAAGGCCCGCGCCGCGCCCGAGATGATTTCGCTCATGAAGCGCAACAACTGCGGCAAGGCGCTGGAAATCGCCCGCCATGCGCGCGACATGCATGGAGGCAACGGAATCAGCGCCGAGTTCCAGGTGATCCGCCACATGGTCAACCTCGAAACGGTGAACACCTACGAGGGCACCCACGACGTGCACGCGCTGATCCTGGGCCGCGCCCAGACCGGCCTGCAGGCGTTCTTCTGAGCTCGATGCCCCCTCGGCGGCCCCTTGCGAACCTCTGGCAGGAGAGCGCGGCGGAGACGTTCCGCGCCCCCGCGCTGGTGGAGGACGCCGAGGCGGATCTGCTCATCATCGGCGGCGGCTACTCGGGCTGCGCCGCGGCGCTTGCGGCCGCACAGGCCGGAGCGAAAGTCGCGCTGCTGGAGGCACGGACCATCGGCCACGGCGGCTCGGGGCGCAACGTCGGGCTGGTGAACGCCGGGCTCTGGATGCCGCCGGAAGAGATCAACGCCGCGCTAGGCATCGCCGCCGGCGAAGCGCTGACCGCAACGCTGGCGCAGGCGCCGGACCGGGTGTTCAACCTGATCGAGACCCACGGCATTTCCTGCGAGGCCACGCGGGCGGGCACGCTGCATTGCGCCCACGGCCCGGCCGGGCTGAAGGATCTCGAAAGCCGCCATGCCCAGCTGTCCGCCCGAGGGGCGCCCGTGCGGCTGCTCGATGCGGCCGAGACGGCGCGGCGCACCGGCAGCCCCCGGTTTCCGGGCGCGCTGTTCGATCCGCGCGCCGGCACGATCCAGCCACTGGCCTATGTGCGCGGCCTTGCGCGCGCCGCCACCGCCGCGGGCGCGCACATCTACGAGCACAGCCCCGCCGTCCGCCTGACCCGAAGCGCGGGCGCGTGGCAGGCCGACACCGCCGGCGGCACCCTGCGCGCCCCGCGCCTTCTGCTGGCCACCAATGCCTATCACGCCGCCACCGGGGGGCAGCCCGCCCCGGCCCATGTGCCGGTGCATTACTTCCAGCTCGCCACCGCGCCGCTCGGCGACAGGGGCGCCGCGATCCTGCAGGGCGGTGAAGGCGCCTGGGACACCGCGTTGGTGATGTCCTCCTTCCGGCGCGACGCGGCCGGGCGGCTGATCATCGGCGGCATCGGCAGCCTCGAACACGGTGCAGGGATCGCCCACCGCGACTGGGCCGCGCGCAAGCTGGCACAACTCTTTCCCGCCCTCGCGGGCACGCCGTTGCACCACGCCTGGCACGGGCGGATCGCGATGACGGGCGATCACGTGCCGCGCATCCTGTCGCTCGGGGAAGGCGCGCTGGCGCTCTTCGGCTACTCGGGCCGCGGCATCGGCCCCGGCACCGTCTTCGGCGAGGCCGCCGCGCAGGCGCTGGTGTCGGGAGATGCTTCGGCGCTGCCCCTTGCCCCGGTGGAGCACCATTCGGAGCCCGCCGCGGGCCTGCGCGCGGCCTGGTACGAGGCCGGGGCCACCCTCACCCACCTGCTGGGCGCACGATTCTAGCCCCCGCCGCTGTCAGTCACCGGCGCGCAGCTGACGCAGGCGGGAGCGCTGCGCGGCCTCCACATGGGCGCGCATGGCGGCCTCGGCGCCGTCCTGATCGCGATTGCGCAGGGCGGCCAGCACGGCCTCATGTTCCTCCACCGCCTCCCGCGCCCGCGCCGCGCGGCGCAGGGTGGAGGGCCCGAGGATCATCAGCGTGCGTTCAAGCCCCTCCATCGAGCGCGCCAGGTAGCGGTTCTTCGCCGCCTGGGTGAGTGCGGCGTGGAACTGCCGGTTCAGGGCATAGGCGCGCGCGGCCTCCTCCACGGCGCCCGCCATCTCGGCGTTGATCTCGGCCAGGTCGGCGATCTCGATGTCGGAGGCCGCGCGCGCCGCCAGCCGCGCGGCGGTGCCCTCCAGCACGACGCGCATCTCGTAGAGCTCCATCACCTCGGCGTAGTCCAGCCGGCGCACCGCCGCCCCGACACGGGGCACATGCGCCACCAGCCCCTCGGCCTCCAGCTGGCGGATGGCCTCGCGCACCGGCGTGCGGCTGATCCCCAGCCGCGCGGCGATCTCGGTCTCGCGCAGGCGGTCGCCGGGGCGCAGCACGCCGCTGCCGATCTCGGCCAGCAGGCGGGCGTAGGCGCCCTGCCCCTGCCGCGTCTCGCCCGGAGCGCTCTCCGTCATGGCGGATCTCCTGCCCTTGTCAAATTGCATACAGCTGGATACAAGCGGATTCTCACCAGGTCAATGCCCGGAGCCCGCCCGTGTTCGCCTTCTTCACCCCGGCCCGTTTGCGCACCGCCCTGCTGGCGGCGCTCGGCGCCGCCGCCTTCCGCCTGCTGGGGCTGCCGCTGCCCTTTCTCTTCGGGCCGATGTGCGCCTGCCTAATCGCGGCGCTGGCCGGGGTGCGGCTTCAGGGCTTCGGCCAGATCGCCGCCGGCGCGCGCACCATCCTCGGCGTGGCCGTGGGGGCCTCGATCACGCCCGAGGTGGCGCACCAGATCCCGCAGATGGCGCTCTCGGTCTCGCTGGTGCCGGTCTACGTGGCCATCATCGCGCTGATCGGCGTGCCCTTCTTCACCCGCATCTGCGGCTTCGACCGCGTTACCGCCTACTACGGCGCCATGCCCGGCGGCCTGCAGGACATGGTGATCTTCGGACAGGAGGCCGGCGGCGACGTGCGCGCGCTCTCGCTGCTGCACGCCACCCGCGTGCTGATCATCGTCACGGTGGCGCCGCTGCTGATCACCGGCGTCTTCGGCGCCTCGCTGGACAACCCGATCGGCGCCCCGGCGCGCGAGGTGCCGCTGCAACAGCTGGCCCTGATGGCTGCGGCGGCGCTGATCGGCTGGAAGGGGGGCGAGAAGATCGGCCTTTTCGGCGCCTCCATCCTCGGCCCGATGATCCTGACGGCGGCGCTTTCGCTGGCGGGGCTGATCCACATGCGGCCGCCCGCCGAGGCCGTGCTCACCGCGCAGTTCTTCATCGGCATGGTGATCGGCGTCTACTACGTGGGGATCACCTTCCGCGAGCTGCGGCAGGTGGTGCTTTCTGGCGTGGCCTTCGTGCTGATCCTCGCCGCCCTCGCCACGGCGATGGCCGAGATCGTGGTGCTGGCCGGACTTGCCCCGCCGCTGGAGGCCTTTCTCGCCTTCGCGCCCGGCGGGCAGGCCGAGATGACGGTGCTTTCGATCGTGGCCGGCGCCGACCTCGGCTTCGTGATCGTGCACCACCTGACGCGGATCATCGTGGTGATCCTCGGCGCCCCGATCGCCGCGCGCCGGCTGGTGCCCGGGAATAAAGGCCGCGGCACCGGCCGCGACCTCTGACGCCTGGCGCGCCTATTTGCGGCCGGTGATCCTGCCGTTGGAGACCTTGCCCTGCGGATCGGTGAAGCGGATGCGGCTTTCGTCCTCCACCATCTGCTCCACGGTGTAGCAGGTGATCTCGCTCGAAGGCGGCCACTGCGAGCAGTATTTGCCGCCGTTCACCGTCCAGTGGCCCAGCTGCTTTTCGCCGGTGTCCCAGATTGTGTCGCCCGAGGAGAGGAACTCCTGCCGGGCGGCGATGTATTCCACGCTGGCGCCGGCGAGCACCGCGAGGATCTCGTTTTCGCCCAGTGTCTTCCACTCCGCGGCGAAGCCCGTTGCCGGGGCCAGTGCCAGAACCGCTGCCAGAATAGCCTTCACGCCTACCTCCATGATCTTGTCGCTGCGCGGGGTTCAGTCTATGAGGAGCCGCGCGCCGCCACAACGCTGAAAGGTTCCCCATGATCCCCCGCTACGCCCGCCCCGAGATGGTCGCCATCTGGTCCCCGGAAACGAAGTTCCGCATCTGGTTCGAGATCGAGGCGCATGCCTGCGATGCCCAGGCCGACCTGGGGGTGATCCCGCGCGAGAACGCCGAGGCCGTGTGGAAGGCCAAGGACGTGGAATTCGACGTCGCCCGCATCGACGAGATCGAGGCCGTCACCAAGCACGACGTGATCGCCTTCCTCACCCACCTCGCCGAGCACGTGGGCAGCGAGGAAGCCCGTTTCGTGCACCAGGGCATGACCTCTTCGGACGTCCTGGACACCTGCTTCAACGTCCAGCTCACCCGCGCCGCCGACCTGCTGCTCGCCGGCCTCGACAAGACGCTCGCCGCCCTGAAGAAGCGCGCGTTCGAAACCAAGGACATGATCCGCGTGGGCCGCAGCCACGGCATCCACGCCGAACCCACCACCATGGGCCTGACCTTCGCCCGCTTCTACGCCGAGATGGACCGCAACCGCGCCCGCCTGCTGGCCGCGCGCGAGGAGATCGCCACCGGCGCCATCTCCGGCGCGGTGGGCACCTTCGCCAACATCGATCCGGCCGTGGAAGCGCATGTCTGCGCCAAGATGGGCCTGAAGCCCGAACCGATCAGCACGCAGGTGATCCCGCGTGACCGCCACGCGATGTTCTTCGCCACGCTGGGCGTCATCGCCTCCTCGATCGAGAACATCGCCATCGAGATCCGCCACATGCAGCGCACCGAGGTGCTGGAAGGCGCGGAATTCTTCTCGATGGGCCAGAAGGGCTCCTCGGCGATGCCGCACAAGAAAAACCCGGTTCTCACCGAGAACCTGACGGGCCTCGCCCGCCTGGTGCGCATGAGCGTGATCCCGGCGATGGAGAACGTCGCCCTCTGGCACGAGCGCGACATCTCCCACTCCTCGGTGGAGCGCGGCATCGGCCCCGACGCCACGGTGACGCTCGACTTCGCCCTGCACCGTCTGGCCGGGGTGATCGACAAGATGCTGGTTTTCCCCGAGAACATGCTCGCCAACATGAACAAGTTCCCCGGCCTCGTGATGAGCCAGCGCGTGCTGCTGGCGCTCACCCAGGCCGGCGTCAGCCGCGAGGACGCCTACGCCATGGTGCAGCGCAACGCGCTGAAGGTCTGGGAAGAGCGCGTGGACTTCCGCGAGCTGCTGCTGGCCGACCCGGAAGTCGTGGCCGCGCTCGGCGAGGATGGCATCAACGAGAAATTCGACATGGGGTACCATACGAAACACGTGGACACGATCTTCCGCCGTGTCTTCGGCGAAGGGTGATCGCGCGCCCTTTTCGTGCTAGGTTGTCCTCCATCAAACAGCGATGGAGGCACCGACATGAAGTTGAAAGGCCTGTTGTTCGCCGCGCTTCTCGTCCTCCCGTCCGCAGCAGCCGCCGCCGGCTGCGGGGCGGGGCACGAAATGGGCGCATCCTCCTGCCCGCCGGGGCAGGTCTGGGACGGCGACAGTCAGCAATGCATCTCCGGAGCGTCCAGCTGAGGCTGGCGCGGACATTCGTCCGGTTCAAAGATCAGACGGCCTGCGATCATCGCGGGCCGTTTGCTTTTGGGCCGCCTGGTTTTGGCGGTCTGACTTCTGGAAGGGCGCCATCCCGGTCATGGCGGCGCTCAGGCCCCGGCCTCCGGCCCGGCGTCGGAAGTGGCAACGGGCGGCAGGCTTTCCGTCCACTTGCGCAGCTCGTCCAGAAAGCCCAGCGCCGTGCGGCCGAGATCGGTCAGATGGTAGTGCACCGAGACGGGGGCCGTATCCATCACCTCGCGGCGCACGAGGCCGCGGGCTTCGAGCTGGCGCAGCCGCTCGGTGATCATCTTCTTGGAGGCCCCGCCGATCATCCGGCTCAACTCGTTGAAACGCACCGGGCCATCCTTCAGGTGCCAGAGGATCGACCCGGTCCACTTGCCCCCGATGATCCGCATGCCGCTTTCGATCGCGCAGGGCACCGCGCAGGGCGCGCCCCGGACCGTCTGCCGACGTGTCGCTGCCTCATCCTTCATGGCCGGCTCCTTCTTCGCCCCGACGCGCGGGGATACTAGGTTACAAAAAGTAAACTGGTTGCATTTCCTCTCTTAATGCACAACTTCGGGCGTGACACGCGATTTTTCAATTTTCGACCCGATAGAAGGTGTTCGCCATGCGCAACGTCCTCATCCTCAACGGCACCCACCCGACGCCCCATGCGCCGGGCCGGCTCAACCGCGCCTTCACCGAGCGCGCCACGGCCTGGCTCACCGCGCGCGGCCATGACGTGCGGCAGACGATCGTCGCGGAAAAATATGACATCGACGCGGAAATCGAAAAGCATCAATGGGCCGATACGGTGATCGCCCAGTTCCCGGTGAACTGGATGGGCGTGCCGTGGACCTTCAAGAAATACATGGACGAGGTCTATACCGCCGGGATGGACGGTCGGCTGGCCACCGGCGACGGCCGCTCCGCGCAGGCGCCGGATGAAGACTACGGCATGGGCGGGCTGCTGGGCGATACCGGCTACATGCTGTCCGTCACCTTCAACGCCCCGCGCGCGGCCTTCGACAACCCCGCCGATGCCTTCCTCCAGGGGCGCAGCGTGGATGACCTGCTGGGCCACGTGCACCTGACCTACCGCTTCCTCGGGTTGCGCCCGCTGCCGAGCTTTTCCGCCCACGACGTGGTGAAGAACCCGCAAATCGAGGCGGATTTCGCCCGGTTCGACGCCCACCTCGCACAGGTCTTCAAGGAGAGCGCCCATGTCGCGGCCTGACATCCTGCTCTACACCGCCAACACGATGAACGGCTGGAAGCCCCTGATCTTCCTGCATGAAGCCGAGATCGACTACGAGCTCGTGCCGGTCGATCTGGGCAGGAAGGAGCAGAAGGCCCCGGCCTACCTGAAGCTCAACCCCAACGGCCGGATCCCGACGATCGTGGATCGCGGCAACGGCGATTTCGCGGTCTTCGAAAGCGGCGCGATCCTGTGGTATCTGGCCGAGAAATACGATCGCTTCCTCAGCCACGATCCGAAGGAGCGCTCCGAAACGCTGCAATGGCTGATGCTCCAGATGGGCGGCATCGGCCCGATGATGGGCCAGGCGATGTTCTTCCAGCGCATCGCCAAGCCCAACGGCGACGAGGTGCCCTACGCGATCAACCGCTACGTGGCCGAGAGCCGCCGCCTTCTGGAGGTGCTCGACACCCGGCTTGCCGGGCGCGACTGGCTGGTGGGCGACGCCATGAGCATCGCCGACATCGCCACCTACCCCTGGGCGCGCAGTTACTTCTGGGCCACGGTGAGCGTGGACGGCCTGCCCCACCTGCAGCGCTGGTTCGACAGGCTCGACGCCATGCCCCGCGTGCAGGCCGCGCTGCAACTGCCCGAACCGCGCCCCTCCGTCTTTGGAGAGGGCGACATCACCGCCGCGGCGCAGGAAAACGCCGCCCGCTTCAAGGATCAATGACATGACCCAGCCCATCCGCGTGGACATCGTTTCGGATGTCGTCTGCCCGTGGTGCGTCGTCGGCTATCGCCAGCTCGCCAAGGCGGCCGAAGAGACCGGCATCCCGCTCGAAGTCCAGTGGCACCCGTTCGAACTGAACCCGCAGATGCCCGATGAAGGCCAGAACCTGCGCGAGCACATCATGGAGAAATACGGTTCCACCGCCGCGCAGTCGCAGGCGGCGCGCGACAGGCTCACCGAGCTTGGCGCGGGACTCGGCTTCACCTTCGCCTTCACCGACGACATGCGCATGGTCAACACCTTCCGCGCCCACCAGCTGATCCACTGGGCCGCGGCGCAGGGCAAGGGGCACGCCATGAAACAGGCGCTCTTCACGGCCTATTTCACCCATCGCGCCGATCTCAACGACGTGGCGGTTCTGGCAGCAGAGGCCGGGAAGCTCGGGCTGGACGCCGCCGCCGCGCGCGCCGTGATTGAAAGCGGCGAACTCGCCGACGAGGTGCGCGAGGCGGAGCGGTTCTGGACGCAGCAGGGCATCACCGGCGTCCCGGCGATGGTGTTCCAGCGCCGGCACCTCGTGACCGGCGCACAGGGAGAAGAGACCTACGCCCGCATCCTGCGCCACCTCGCCGAAGCCCCGGCGGCCTGAGGCCATCGGCAAGGGGCTCACGAAAGCGTGAGTGGATCGCGGCGCCGGCAGCGCCATGCTCTTGGGCAGTGGTTGATCCAGTTTCACGGAGTCCTTGTCATGGCACATGCCCCTTCCCGCGCCCTCGCGCTTCGCGCCCCCGCATCCCGCCCTGCCCTCGCCCTCGCGCTCGGCGCAGGCCTCCTGCTCGCCCCGCTTCCGCTGCTGGCCGCCGGCAGCAGCAGCAGCGATGTCTCCGCGCCGAAATGCGAGAACGGGCAGGTCTGGGACGACAAGTCCGAGAAATGCGTGGACGCACAGGACAGCCGGCTCGACGATGACAGCCGCTACGAGGCCGTGCGCCAATACGCCTACGCCGGCGAACTCGATGCGGCCCTCGTGGCGCTGGCCGCCATGAGCGACCAGCAGGACGACCGCGTGCTCACCTACCGCGGCTTCATCGCCCGCAAGCAGGGCGACGCCGAAACCGCCAATGCCTTCTATCAAATGGCCCTGCGACAGAATCCCGACAACATCCTCGCCCGGTCCTACATGGGGCAGGGTTATGCCGAGGCCGGCCGGATGGAGCTGGCGCAGGCGCAGCTTTCCGAGATCCGCAAGCGCGGCGGGCGCAACACCTGGGCCGAGGTCTCGCTCCGGCTCGCCATCGGCTCGGGCAAGGGCTTCTCCTACTGATCCCGCCCCGCGCGGGCCCCGGCGGCACATTCGCGCCAAACCGGGGCCTTGCCGCTTGTGAAGGCCGCGCGCCCGGCTTATCTCTGGCCCCCTGAAACGCAGAAGCTGGAAGCGGGCCATGGCCAGGAAACGCAACGATCTTGCCGACAGGATTGTGGATCTCGTCGCCCGGGGCATCATCGGCGCGGCGCGGCTGCTGCCCTATCGGGCGCGGGTGCAGACGGTGGGCTGGCTCACCGCCCATGTGATCGGCCCGCTGGCGGGCTTCCCCAAGCGGGTGCGCGCCAACCTCGCCTACGTCGGGCTCGACCTGCCCGAGGCCGAGATCCGGCGCCTCTGCCGCGAGGTCTCGCGCAATGTCGGGCGCAACCTGATCGAGATGTATTCCACCGAGGAGTTCAAGGCCCATGCGGCGCGGACGCCCGTCGAGGGGCCGGGCACCGAGGTGCTCTTCGCCGCGCGGGACGCGGGCCGGCCGGTGGTGATCGTGACGGCCCATTTCGGCAGCTACGACGCCGCCCGCGCCGCGGTGGTGGCCCGCGGCTGCCGCATCGGCGGCATCTACAAACCGATGAGCAACCCCCATTTCAACGCCCATTACGTGGACGCGCTCAGCGCCATCGCCAAGCCGATGTTTCCGCGCGGACGCAAGGGGCTGGCGGAGATGCTGAAGTTCCTCAAGGGCGGCGGCATGGTCGGGCTGCTGATCGACCAGGACATTTCGAGCGGCGCCACGCTCTCCTTCTTCGGCAAGCCGGCGCGCACGCCCCTCTCGGCCGCCGAAATGGCGCTGCGCTACGACGCGCCGATGATTCCGATCTTCGGCATCCGCAAGGAGAATGGCGTGGATTTCCGGCTTGAGGTTCAGGCCCCGATCCCGCCCGGCTCACCGGAGGAGATGACCCAGGCCTTCAACGACCGGCTGGAAACGCTGGTGCGCGAGAACATGGACCAGTGGTTCTGGATCCACCGCCGCTGGGAAGCGCTCAAACCGCGCCCGAAGAAGAAGGCGCCGGCCACGACGCCTCCTGCCGAAACGCCTCCTGCCGAAACGCCCCCTGCCCCGGATCGAAGCTGAGGGCCGGGCGTGGTCAGTCCACGCGGACGGCGGCGAGGATCTCGCCGAAGCCTTCACGCTGGATGATGACGGCCGCCGGCTCCTCGCCCTCGGCCTGCGCCTGAAGCGTGAAGGGCGCGCTGCCATCCCACATCGCCACTGGCATCCAGCTGCGCACGATGTTGGTGTAGGTGAGCTTGCGCCCGGCATTCTCGCCCCGGCCGATCTCCACCGTGGCGGTGGGCAGGAAGCGCACGAGCTGCACCACCATGTCCCCGCCGAGCCCCGGCGCGGCCTCGGCCCGGATCGAGATCGCGTTGCCGGCGCGGCTGGCCCGCAGGTCCACTTCCCGCCCGTCCTCGGCGTGCAGCCGGATCAGCGCTTCCACCTCGTCGGGCTTGTTGCCGACCACGTGCTCGGCACCGTCGATCACCATCTGAGGGGTGTAGATCATCCGCTTTCCCGCGGCGCGGGCATAGGCCTTCTGGCGCGCGGTATGGGCGGGATTGGCGAAGATGTCCTTCCAGCCGATGTAATCCCAGTAGTCCACGTGCAGCGCGAGGGCCAGCACGTCCGGGCGCTTGGCAAGCTCGGTCAGAAGCGCGTCCGCCGGCGGGCACGAAGAGCACCCCTGCGAGGTGTAGAGCTCGACCACCACGAGGGGCGTGCCCGCGCCTTCATCGGCGAAAAGCGCCCCTGTCGCCGCGAGCCATGCCCCCGCGAGCCATGCCGTGAACATCTTCATCCGTGACAAATTCCCCAATCGATCTTTGCCCCATATCTAGCCAAGCCCCTGCCCGAAAGCCAATCAACGAAACGCGAGCGCGCGCCCGGCGCGGCTCATGGCGGCGTGATCGGCAAAATTGGCATACAATAGTATACATATATTGCCGCACCCCCTTGCGCGACGGACGGCGATCAGGCAAAGGGTGCCCAGCAAAACCCTTTCACCATTGAGGGAGGCCAAGCCCCATGACCGTTACCGTTGGTACTGATACCGCCAAGACCCGCAAGACGCTCAGCGTCGGCGGCAAGAGCATCGACTATTACTCCATCCCGGCCGCACAGGCCGCCGGCCTTGGGGATTTCTCCAAGCTCCCGGCCGCGCTGAAGGTGGTTCTCGAAAACCTGCTGCGCTTCGAAGACGGCGGCTTCTCCGTCTCCGTGGACGACATCAAGGCCTTCGGTGAATGGGCCGAGAACGGCGGCAAGAACCCGCGCGAGATCGCCTATCGCCCGGCCCGCGTGCTGATGCAGGATTTCACCGGCGTTCCGGCCGTGGTGGACCTCGCCGCGATGCGCGACGGCATCAAATCCCTCGGTGGCGACCCGGAAAAGATCAACCCGCTGAACCCGGTCGATCTCGTGATCGACCACTCGGTGATGATCGACGAATTCGGCAACCCGCGCGCCTTCCAGATGAACGTGGACCGGGAATACGAGCGCAACATGGAGCGCTACACCTTCCTGAAGTGGGGCCAGAACGCCTTCAACAACTTCCGCGTGGTGCCGCCGGGCACCGGCATCTGCCACCAGGTGAACCTGGAATACCTCGCCCAGACCGTCTGGACCGATACCGACCAGAACGGCGTTGAAGTGGCCTACCCCGACACGCTCGTGGGCACCGACTCCCACACCACCATGGTCAACGGCATGGCCGTTCTCGGCTGGGGCGTGGGCGGCATCGAGGCCGAGGCCGCCATGCTGGGCCAGCCGATCTCCATGCTGATCCCCGAAGTCGTGGGCTTCGAGCTGACCGGCGCCATGGTCGAAGGCACCACCGGCACCGACCTCGTGCTGAAGGTCGTGGAAATGCTGCGCAAGAAGGGCGTGGTGGGCAAGTTCGTGGAATTCTACGGCGAGGGCCTCGACCGCCTGCCGCTGGCCGACCGCGCGACCATCGCCAACATGGCCCCCGAATACGGCGCCACCTGCGGCTTCTTCCCGATCGACGCCGAAACCATCCGCTACCTGCGCAACACCGGCCGCGACGAGGCCCGCATCGCGCTGGTGGAAGCCTACGCCAAGGAAAACGGCTTCTGGCGCGACGAGAACTACGCCCCGGTCTACACCGACACGCTGCACCTCGACATGGGCACCATCGTGCCGGCGATCTCCGGCCCGAAACGCCCGCAGGACTACGTGGCGCTGACCGACGCAAAGGCGGCCTTCCGCAAGGAAATGGAAGAGACCTTCAAGCGCCCGATGGGCAAGCAGGTTCCGGTCAAGGGTGAAGACTACACCATGGAGAGCGGCAAGGTCGTGATCGCCTCGATCACCTCCTGCACCAACACCTCCAACCCCTACGTGATGATCGGCGCCGGCCTCGTGGCCCGCAAGGCCGCGGCCCTCGGCCTGAACCGCAAGCCCTGGGTGAAGACCTCGCTCGCGCCCGGCTCCCAGGTGGTGTCCGCCTACCTCGAAGCCGCCGGCCTGCAGGACGATCTGGACAAGATCGGCTTCAACCTCGTCGGCTACGGCTGCACCACCTGCATCGGCAACTCCGGCCCGATCCAGAAGGAGATCTCCGAAGCCATCGCCGAGGGCGATCTCGTGGCCACCTCCGTGCTGTCGGGCAACCGCAACTTCGAAGGCCGCATCAGCCCCGACGTGCGCGCCAACTACCTGGCCTCGCCGCCGCTGGTGGTGGCCTACGCGCTGGCCGGCACGCTGGACATCGACCTGACCAGCGAGCCGATCGGCCAGGACAAGGACGGCAATGACGTCTACCTCAAGGACATCTGGCCGACCTCGCAGGAAGTGGCCGACCTGGTGGAGAAGACCGTCACGCGCGAGGCCTTCCAGGCCAAATACGCCGACGTGTTCAAGGGCGACGAGAAGTGGCAGGCGGTGGAGACCACCGACCAGAAGACCTACGACTGGCCGGCCAACTCCACCTACGTGCAGAACCCGCCCTACTTCCGCAACATGAGCAAGGAGCCGGGCACGATCTCCAACATCGAAGGCGCGAAAGTGCTGCTGGTGCTGGGCGACATGATCACGACCGACCACATCTCCCCCGCCGGTTCCTTCAAGGAGACCACCCCGGCCGGCAAATACCTGCTGGAACGTCAGGTGCCGCCGCGCGAGTTCAACTCCTACGGCTCCCGCCGCGGCAACCACGAGATCATGATGCGCGGCACCTTCGCCAACATCCGCATCAAGAACGAGATGCTCGATGGCGTCGAAGGCGGCTACACCAAGGGCCCGAACGGCGAGACGACCTCGGTCTTCGAAGCCTCGATGGCCTATCAGGAGCAGGGCACCCCGCTCGTGGTCTTCGGCGGCGAGCAATACGGCGCCGGCTCCTCCCGCGACTGGGCGGCGAAGGGCACCGCGCTGCTGGGCGTGAAGGCCGTGATCGCGGAGAGCTTCGAGCGCATCCACCGCTCCAACCTGGTGGGCATGGGCGTGATCCCCTTCGAGTTCACCGGCGGCGACACCCGCAAGACGCTGGGAATCACCGGGGATGAAACCATCTCGATCCACGGCCTGGACAGCATCCAGCCGCTGCAGGAAGTGAGCTGCGACATCACCTACGCCGATGGCACCACCAAGACGATCACCCTGAAGTGCCGCATCGATACGGCCCCGGAGATCGAGTACATCGAGAACGGTGGCGTGCTGCACTACGTGCTGCGCAAACTGGCCAAGGAAAGCTGATCTGGGCGCCAAGCCTCTGAAACAGAAGGAAAGCCCCGGGCCATACCCCGGGGCTTTCTTGTGCGCACTGGCCAGTCCGGCGTGCATCTTGATGCCGCAATTCGCCTCAAAGGTGTCACATTTCGGCGCCCTCCGCCCCATTTCCGCCCCAATTCGGAAACGGTGTTTTTCCGATGCGTCCCCGCCTGCGTTATCGCTGCGTAAACGATTCTGCCGTATCACTTGGCCATGTTCGTGATGCGCACCCTGATCAAACGGATGCCGCTGCCCGTGTTCGAGGCCGCCCTCTTCCTCGCGTTGGCGGCAATCGGCATCTACTTCGGCTGAGGGTTCGGCTGAGGGCGCAGCGCCCATTTTTCGCGACGCGCTTGCGTGCCTGCTCCTGCGTGGCCCGTAGCCATCTCGCCGATACCTGCCTGTCCCGTTTGTGCCTGCCCCGCTCTTGCCTGCCCCGCTCTTGCCTGCCCCGCTTCTGCCTGACCCGTTCCTGCCTGATCGCCTTGTGACTGGTCGTCTCCTGCCCGGCCCGCTCCTGACTGGCCGTCTTCTGACCGATCCCGTGCCGCTGCCCTGTTCCGTGGCCAAATCCGGTCGGTGGCGCGGCTCTGGGCCGTGGTGCGGGTTCAGCCATGGCGATGTTGCAGGCTATGGCCCTGTGCCGGCCTGCCCTCCTGCCCCGCCCATGCGCCTGCCTCGGTCTGCGGGCGCCCCTGATCCGAGCGGCAGCCAGTGTCTTGCGAGTTGACGAAACAGGGCGGCTGTCGAAGCATGGGCGCGACCAGATGGGAGAAAACCGGGATGCGGCTTGCGATCATCGCCTTGCTGACGAGCCTTCTGGCCGGGGCCTTCGCCGCGGGCACGCTGAAATTGATGATCCTGATCACCGATCTGATCTGGCACCACCCCTTCGCCGCCTCCCCGCTCTACATCTTCGCCGCCTGCACCCTCGGCGGCGCCCTGATCGGGCTGACCCGCCAGGGCAGCGGCGACGTACAGACCATCGCCGAACAGATCGAGGATGCGGTCGATCCGGTGCACCGCAAGCGGCAGGACATCTGGCTCATCGCCGTCGGCGCCGCCCTCGCGGTGGGCTTCGGCGGCGCGCTCGGGCCCGAGGCCGGGCTGATCGCCGTCGTCACCGAACTGGCGGCGCTGGTCTCGCTTCTGGTGGCGCGCTCCGCCGCGGAGGAGCGCGAGATCGGCGAGGCCAGCATCTCCGCCGCGCTGGCCGCGCTCTACGCCTCCCCGCCCGGCGGCGCGGCCTACGTCCACCCCGAGCACACGCCGGGCGACTGGGCGGAGGCCAAGGCGCGCAGTTTCGTCTACCTCGATTTCCTCGCCGCGATCACCGGCCTGTTCGGCTTCTGGCTCACGGCGACCTTTCTCTTCACCGAGGGGTTCCACCGCATCCACCTGCCCGATCACGTGCCGCCGCTGGACGGCAGCGACGTGCTCTACAGCCTGCTGCCCGGCGCGTTCGGCGCGCTGATCGGCGCGGCCTTCCTGCATGCGCGCCACCACGCCACGCAGGCCGTCGAGCGGCGCATTCCCAACCCGGTGGTGCAATCCACCCTCGGAGGCGCGCTCTTCGGTCTGCTGGCGGCCGCCCTGCCCTGGGTGCGTTTTTCAGGGCACCACGAGTTCGAAGGCATGATGGCGGAGGCCGGCGGCCTCGGCGCCCTGGCGTTGATCGCGGTGGCGCTGGCCAAGATGCTCGCGTGCACGCTCTGCCTCTCCACCGGCTGGCGCGGCGGGGCGATCTTCCCGCTGATCTTCGCAGGGGGTGCGATGGGCTATGCCGCCCACTACATGCAGGGCTCGCCGGAGCCGGTGGTGGCCGTCTCGGCCGGACTGGCCGGTGCCACCGCCGCCGGGCTCGGCCGCCCGATGACGGCGCTGCTGATCCTGCTGTTCCTCGTCGGGGTGCAGACGGCGATTCCCATCGCGGTGGGCATCGGCTTCGGCATGATCGCCGCCCGGTTCAGCCCGCGGATGGCCCATTGAGCCGGCGCCGCCTGCCGGGGGCCTATTGCGCGGCGGCCGCCTTTTCGATGGCCGGGCGCAGGGTGCTTTCCAGCACGCGCTGGGTGACGGGCCCGGCAAAGCGCAGCACCACGGTGCCGTTGCCGTCGATCACGTAGGTTTCCGGCACGCCGTAGAGCCCCCAGTTGATCGCCATGCGCCCGTTTTCATCGGCGCCCAGCCCCGCGTAGGGGTTGCCCAGCTCGTCGAGAAACGCCAGCGCGTCCTCCGGCCTGTCCTTGTAGTTGATCCCGTAGATCGGGATGCCCTCCTCGGCCAGTTGGGTGAGCGTCGGGTGCTCCACGCGGCAGGGCGCGCACCAGCTGGCCCAGTAGTTCACGAGCTTCACCCCTGGCTGGCGCAGGGTTTCGTCGGTGAAGGGCGTGTTGCCGCCCAGTTCCGTGAGCACCACCGGCGGCGCAGGCTTGCCCTCTCGCGCGCTGGGAAGCTCGTCTGGGTTCTCGCGCATCATGCCGACGAGGAACACGGCTGCCAGCCCGGCGAACAGGAGCGGCGGCAGCGCCATCAGGGGGGAGACCCTAGCCATTCTGCACCTTGCGTTCTTCCACCTTGCGCAACTCGTTGCGCACCCGCCGCGCGCGCCAGAGGCTGGCGAGCACGAAGAGCACCAGAATGATCAGCGATACCGCGTAGGCCGAGAGCACCTCGGTGGCGTATTTTCCAAGCTCCGGCATCATGCGCCCAGCCTTTCTCGTGCCAGCAGCGCCTTCAGGCGGCGGCTGCGGATCTCGGTGCGGGTGCGCAGCAGCACCAGCGCCACGAAGAGCAGCACGAAGCCGAGGATGCAGATCAGGAGCGGGAAGAAGAAGACGTTGGAGATGTTCTCCTCCTTGTCCAGCGACAGGCTCGCGCCCTGGTGCAGGCCCTGGTTCCAGAAATTCACCGCGTAGCGCGACAGCAGCGCGAAGATCGAGCCCACGAGGCAGAGCACGCCCGTCAGGTCGGCGGCGGTGTCGGGGTTGTCGATCGCCGCCCAGAGCGCGATGTAGCCCAGATAGAAGAGGAACAGGATCAGGAAGCTCGTGAGCCGCGGATCCCAGGCCCAGTAGGTGCCCCACATCGGCTGGCCCCAGATCGCGCCGGTCAGCAGCGCGATGAGCGTCATCACCAGCCCCACGGGCGCGGCGGCCCGTGCCGCCAGCGCCGAGACGTGGTGCCGGCGCACGATCCAGATCAGCGAGGCCACCAGCATCATCAGCCAGGCGTTGATCGCCATCAGCGCGCTCGGCACGTGCAGGTAGATGATCTTGACCGTGGAGCCCTGCCGGAAATCATCCGGCGTGAAGAAGAACCCCCACACCAGCCCCACGATCAGGCAGACGCCCGCCGCGATGGAGACACCCGGCAGCATCCATGCCGACGTCTGCATGAACTTCTTTGGATTCGCATATTCCCAGAGTGATGACATGACTCGTTTGTTGGCCCCTGATGCCGGTCTTGTTCCGTTTATACGGTGAAATGCTCAGCGAATATTGATGCGGATTGCCGCAGCCGCCGCGAAGGGCAGGATGGCGATGGCGCCCAGCGTGATCCCGGCCAGCAGCAGCAGCGGCGTGGTGGTGGCCTGCCCCTCGATGCCGCGGCGCAGGGTTTCGGCCCCGAAGATCAGCGTCGGCACGTAGAGCGGCAGCACCAGCAGCGACAGCAGCAACCCGCCGCGCTTCAGCCCCACGGTGAGCGCCGCCCCGAAGGCGCCGATGAAGCTCAGCGCCGGCGTGCCGACGGCAAGCGTGATCAGCAGCCATTGGTAGCCCGGCGCGGGCAGGCTCAGCAGCACCCCGAGAAGCGGCGCCACCAGCGTGAGCGGCAGCCCCGTGGTGAGCCAATGGGCCAGCGCCTTCACCGCCGTCATGCCTTCCAGCGGCAGCGGCGCGGTGGCCAGAAGATCGAGCGAGCCGTCCTCGTAGTCCAGCGCGAAGATGCGGTCGAGCGAGAGAAGGCAGGCGAGCAGCGCCCCGACCCAGAGGATCCCCGGCGCGATCCGCCCCAGCACCTGGCTTTCCGGCCCGACGCCGAAGGGCACGAGCACCGTGAGGATCAGGAAGAAGGCAAGGCCGAGGCCGAAGCCCCCGCCCGACCGGATGGCAAGCCGCAGGTCTCTCAGAAGCAGTGCGATCACAGGAAGGCCTCGCTGAAACCGTCGTCGAAGGCGCGCGCGCTGTCGGCGGTGGCGCGGAAGGGGGTGAGATCCAGCACCTCGGCCTCGAAGCCGAGATCGATGTGGGTGGCGATCAGGGCGGCCCCGCCACTGGCGCAATGGGCCTTTACGGCCTGCGCGAAGAGCCCGACGCTGGCCGCGTCCAGCGAGACGGTCGGCTCGTCCAGCGCCCAGATGCGGCGCCCCGTCACCAGAAGGCGCGCCAGCCCGAGGCGGCGTTTCTGCCCGGCCGAAAGATTGTGCGCCTGCCTCTCGCTCAGGTCTTCCAAATTGAAGGCCGCCAGCGCCGGCGCGATATCGCGCGTGCCGTAGATCCGGGCCCAGAACCACAGGTTCTCCGCGACGGTCAGCGTCGCCTTGAGCCCGTCGGCATGGGCGGCATAGGCGAAGGCCTCGCGATCGAGCGAGATCTCCCCGGCCAGCGCCGGCTGCAAGCCCGCCAGCGTGCGCAGGAGGGTTGTCTTGCCGATGCCGTTGGGGCCGCGCAGCAGCAGCGCCTGCCCGGAGGCCAGCCCGAAGCTCACGCCCGTCAGCACCGGGATGCCGCCGCGCGCGCAGGCCAGATCGCTTACCTTCAGTTCCATGCCAGAGGCTTAGCCCATCCCGCCGGCGCCGCCTAGCCCGCGGAGACGGGCAGCAGTGCCGCACCCACGCGGCGGCCTTCGCTGATGAGCACGTTGTAGGTGCGGCAGGCCGCGGGGCTGTTCATCGCCTCCACCCCGAGGCCGGCGGCCTCCAGCGTGCTGCGCAGGCCTTCGGGCAGATGGGCCGTCTCCGCCCCGGTGCCGATGAAGAGCACGTCCAGCACGTCGGCAAGGGCGGTGAGCGGCGCGATGTCCTCGTAGCCGCCCCAGCCCTGCACGCCTTCAGGCCCGAGCAGCAGGGCGCCTTCATGCACCTGCCCCGCGATGCGGAAGAAGCCGGGGCCGTAGCCGTCGACAGGCAGGGCATCGGTGAAGCGGATCTCGTTCAGGCGCATGGGCGGCGGCCCCTTTCCGGCGGTCAGGTCAGGCATCAAACAGTGGCAGGCCGGCAAGCGCCGCCCCCGCGATCAGCAGGTAGGCGACGCGGCGGTAGGCGGTTTCGGCCTCCGGGCAGAAGATAGCCGCCCCGGCGACATTGGCCAAGAGATAGGGCACGACGAGAAGGCCGCCCAGCACCAGCGCGCCCGGCACAAGCACGCCGCCGAGCCACATCACGCCGATCATCAGCACGTCGGCCATCAGCAGGTAGAGCAGCGTGTTCGCGCGCACCGCCGCCGCGCCGTAGGGCCCGGCCATGTACATCAGGATCACCGGCGGCCCCGGCAGCCCCGTGGTGCCGGCCAGAAAGCCCCCGACCCCGCCCGTGGCCATCAGCGCGCGCGCCGTGAGCGCCCGCCGGTAGCGCAGCCCCGAAACGAGCAGCGCAAGGAGCAGCAGCGACAGCAGCGAAACGGCGTAGCGGAACACCTCGGGCGACAGGCGCGACAGCATGAAGACACCCAGCGGCAGCCCCACCAGCAGCCCCGCACCGAGGCGCCTGAGATCGGCCGGGCGCCCGTCCCGCAGGGCGCGCGGCACGTTGGGCAGCGGGCCGAAGAGATCCATCACGACCAGCGCGGTGAGGGTTTCGAAAGGGCCGAGCACCAGCGCGAAGAGCGGCACGCAGACCATGCCGGTGCCGAAGCCCGAGAAGCCGCGCACCAGCCCCCCCAGAATCGCGGCGCCGCAGAGGAGCGTCAGCCCCCCTGCGGCGCTCGAGCCGTTGAACACGTCCGCGAAGAGGCCTGAAAGTTCAGGCATCCACGTTGGCGAACTGGTTCCCGGCGGTGTTGTCGGGCTTGGACCAATCGCGCTTCACGCCGAGGCGCAGCAGGATGGCGGAGGCCACGAAGACCGAGGAATAGGTGCCCACGACCACGCCCCAGATCATCGCGAAGACGAAGCCGCGGATCACGTCGCCACCCAGCACGAAGAGCGAGATCAGCGCGATCAGCGTGGTGACGGAGGTCATCACGGTGCGGCTCAGGGTTTCGTTGATCGAGAGGTTCAGCACCTCGTTGAGGGGCTTCTTCTTGTATTTGCGCAGGTTCTCCCGCACCCGGTCGAAGACGACCACCGTATCGTTGAGCGAATAGCCCACGATGGTGAGCAGCGCCGCGATGATGGCGAGATCGAACTTGATCTGCAGAAGCGCGAAGATGCCGATGGTGAGCGTGACGTCATGCACCAGCGCGGCCACGGCCCCGAGCGCGAACTGCCACTCGAACCGCAGCCAGATGTAGACGAGCACCGCCGCGATCGCGAGCACCACGGCGATCACCGCGGTCTGCACCAGCTCGCCCGAAACCTTCGGCCCCACCGATTCGACCGACGGGAAGGTGATCGACGGATCCACTTCCTGCAGCGCGGCCTCCACGGCGTTGATCGTCTCGACCGAAACGCTTTCGCTGCCCTCCTGCGCCTGGATGCGCACCATGGCCACGTGTTCGTCCGGGTCGAAGGACGGATCGAAAACCTCGGAGATCGACACGTCGCCCAGGCCCAGCGGCGCGATGGCGTCGCGGTAGGCGCCCACGTCCACCTGAGAGGTGCTCTGGGTGCGGATCGTGGTGCCGCCCTTGAAATCGATGCCGAAGTTCAGCCCGAGCGCGAAGAACAGCACGATCGAGGCCAGCACCGCGAGCCCGGAAAAGCCCAGCGTGATCTTGTTGAGCTTGAAGAAATCCCAGTTGGTTTCTGCGGGAACGAGTCTCAGTCGCATGGGTCAGACCTCGATTGTCTTCGGGCGTTTGCGCTGGAACCACATCACGATCATCAACCGCGTCACGTAGATCGCGGTGAAGACGGAGGTGATGATGCCGAGGGCAAGCGTGATGGAGAAGCCGCGCACGGGGCCGGAGCCCATGACGAAGAGGATCACCGCGGTGATGAAGGTGGTGATGTTGGCGTCCAGGATGGCGGAGAGCGCCTTCTCGTAGCCCAGTTCGATCGCGCGGGCCGGGCCCTTTGCGGTCTTCAGCTCTTCCTTGATGCGTTCGAACACCAGCACGTTGGCGTCCACCGCCATGCCGATGGTGAGCACGATGCCGGCGATCCCCGGCAGGGTCAGCGTGGCGCCGATCACCGAGAGAAGCCCGAAGATGAGCCCCACGTTGATCAGCAGCGCCACGTTGGCGATCATGCCGAACAGCCCGTAGGAGGCGGCCATGAAGGCCAGCACCGCGATGAAGGCCACGATGCAGGCGATGCGCCCGGCCTCGATGCTGTCCTGCCCCAGTTCCGGGCCGATCGTGCGTTCTTCGAGGAAGGTCATTTCCGCCGGCAGCGCGCCGGCGCGCAGCAGCACGGCCAGCTGGGTGGAGTCTTCCACCGTGAAGTTGCCGGTGATGATGCCGGAGCCGCCGGGGATGTGATCCTGGATCACCGGGGCGGAGATCACCTCGCCGTCCAGCACGATGGCGAAGGGAGAGCCGATGTTCTCGGCGGTGTAGTCGCCGAACTTGCGCGCGCCGTGCGGGTTGAAGCGGAAGTTCACCGCGGGCCGTCCGTTCTGATCGAAGGCGGGCTGCGCGTCGGTCAGCTCCTCGCCGGTGACGACGGGAAGCTTCTCGATGATGTAGTAGACGCCCTCCTCGTCGATCGACGGCAGCACCTCGTTGCGCAGGCCCGGATCCTGGTCCGGGTTGGAGGTGCGCCCGACGACCGGGTGGAAGCCGAGCTGGGCGGTGGTGCCGATCAGCGCCTTCAGCTCCTCGGCGGAGCCGAGACCGGGCACCTGGATCAGGATGCGGCGTTCGCCCTGGCGCTGGATCGTCGGCTCGCGGGTGCCGACCTCGTCCACGCGGCGGCGGATGATTTCGAGCGACTGGCGCAGGGTGCGCTCGTCGGTGGCCAGCCTCTCGGCTTCGGAGAGCGTGACGACGATCACGTCACCCTCGGCGCGCACGTCCAGATCGGTGGCACCGGCCGCCGTGACCGAAGCCACCGGCTGCGCCAGATCGCGCACGGCCTCAAGCGCGGCCTCCATGCCCTCGGGCTGGGAGATCCGCACGCGCAGTTCGCCCGGCGCGCTGTCCTGCAGGCGGATGGTGCCCACGGTGGCGCGCAGTGGGCGCAGCGCGTCGCGCACGTCGGGCCAGAGCGCCTCGACGCGGGCCTCGTAGACGTCCTCCACCTGGACTTCGCCCAGCAGATGCGCGCCTCCGCGCAGATCGAGGCCGAGGTTCACGATCGTGGAGGGCAGCCAGTTTGGCCAGGCCGCGTAGTCCGCGGCGGTTTCCGGCGAGGTGTCACCGGCCTCGATCGCCTTCGCGGCGTCGTTGTGGCGTTCCACCCTCGGGTAGAAGGCGTTCGGCATGGCGAAGAGGAGCCCGATGAAACAGACTCCCCAGATCACCACCCGCTTGAATGCGGAGATTTGCAGCATCGATAGGCGCCCCTGCGCGGTTTACCGGAGGATTACTTGGTAGGTTCCGTCTTGTTCAGAACCTGCGCCACGGTGGCCTGCACCACGCGCACCTTCACGCCCTCGGCGATCTCGACCTCGATCTGGCCGGTGGTGTCGGCGCCGTCGAGCACCTTCGTCACCTTGCCGACGATGCCGCCCTGGGTGACGATCTGATCGCCCCGGCGCAGCGCGTTCACCATGTTCTGATGCTCTTTCATCTTCTTCTGCTGAGGGCGGATCAGCAGGAAGTACATGATCGCGAAGATCAGGATCAGCGGAACGAAGCTTGCGATGGCGGAGCCACCGCCGGCGGCTTGCGCGTAGGCAGGCGTTGCGAACATGGGTTTTCTTCCTTTTCTCTCGGGGCGCTGTCCGGCCCCGGTTCAAGCTGGCGCGCACCCTATCGCCGGCCCTGCGGGATGGCAAGGCGACGCGCTGGCCCCGACGCCGGGTTTTTGCGGGCCGATTTCGCCCTTCCAAAGCGCACACCCTTCGGGCATATGGGGTGCGCATTCGCACCCCGCCAAGAAGGAAAGGACTGGACAGATGCACGACATTCGCATGATCCGCGAAAACCCTGCCGCTTTCGACGCCGCGATGGCGCGCCGCGGGCTGTCCTCCCTCTCTTCCGAGATCCTCGCCATCGACGAGGCCCGCCGGGCCCGCATCGCGGCGGCCGAGGCCGCGCAGGCCGAGCGCAACAAGGCCAGCAAGGAAGTGGGCGCGGCCAAGGCACGCGGCGACGAGGCCGAGTTCGAACGCCTGCGCGCACTGGTGGCCGAAAAGAAGGACGAGATCGCCCGTCTCGAAGCCGAAGCCAAGGCCGAGGATGCGCGCCTGACCGAGCTTCTGATGGGCCTGCCCAACATCGTCCATGACGACGTGCCCGACGGGGCCGATGAATCCGACAACGTCGAGATCCGCCGCTTCGGCAGCCCGCGCAACTTCGCCTTCACGCCAAAGGAACACTACGAACTGGCCGGTGTGCGCAACGGCATGGACTTCGAAACCGCCGCCAAGCTCTCCGGCGCGCGCTTCGTGGTGCTCTCCGGCGCCGTGGCGCGGCTGCACCGGGCGCTGGCGCAGTTCATGATCGACACCCACGTGGAGGAGCACGGGCTCACCGAGACCTGGACGCCGGTGCTCGTGCGCGAAGAGATGATGTATGGCACCGGGCAGCTGCCCAAGTTCGGCGAAGACAGCTACCGGACGACCGACGGCTGGTGGCTCGTGCCCACGGCGGAGGTGACGCTGACCAACATCGTCAACGGCGAAACCGTCCCGGAAAGCTACCTGCCGAGGCGCTATGTCGCCCACACCCAGTGCTTCCGCTCCGAAGCCGGCAGCGCCGGGCGCGACACCGCCGGGATGCTGCGCCAGCACCAGTTCGAGAAAGTCGAGATGGTCAGCGTGACCCACCCCGACAAGAGCGAGGAGGAACACGCGCGCATGACCCGCTGCGCCGAGGCCATCCTCGAAAAGCTCGAACTGCCCTACCGCACGGTGGTGCTCTGCACCGGCGACATCGGCTTCGGCGCCCGCCGCACCCATGACATCGAGGTCTGGCTGCCGGGGCAGAACACCTACCGCGAGATCTCCTCGATCTCCACCTGCGGCGATTTCCAGGCCCGCCGGATGAACGCCCGCTTCAAACCCGAAGGCGGCGGCAAGCCCGAGTTCGTGCACACGCTGAACGGCTCCGGCCTCGCCGTGGGCCGCGCCCTGATCGCGGTTCTGGAAAACGGCCAGCAGGAAGACGGCTCCGTGCGCCTGCCCGACGTGCTGCACCCTTATCTGGGCGGCAAGTCGATCCTCACCGCCGCGGGCGAGCTGGCTTGATCCGGCATCCAGTCTAAAAAAACCAAAGGCCGCAGCCCTTGCGGCCTTTTTTTCATCTCACCGGTCAGGAATTGGGGGGCTCCGCCCCCGGCCCGTTCCGGGCCTCCCCCGGGATATTTCCGGAACAAAGTGCCCCCCTTCCTCTCGCCCCAAATACCTCGGGGGTGCGGGGGCAGCGCCCCCGCGTGATGCCGGGCGTGGGGCGGCTGCCGCGGCTTCCCTCTTGACCGTCGGGGCGCCGGCGTGAAAAGCAGCAGCCATGGGAACCGGAACGCTCACGATCGATCTCGATGCGCTCGCCGCGAACTGGCGCGCGCTCGACCGCCTGTCGGCAGACAGTGTTGAAACCGCCGCCGTGGTGAAGGCCGACGGCTACGGCCTCGGCGCGGGCCGCGTGGCCAAAGCGCTCGCGGCAGCCGGCGCGCGGCGGTTCTTCGTGGCCGTCGCCGAAGAAGGCGCCGCGGTGCGCAATGCGCTTGGGCCGGGGCCGGAGATCTGCGTGTTTTCGGGCCACATGGCCGGGGACACCGAGATGCTGCACGATCTGCAGTTGACGCCGATGCTCAACTCCGTGGAGCAGCTGACGCGCCACGTCGAAAGCCTGCCCGGCCATCCCTTCGGCATCCAGCTCGACAGCGGCATGAACCGGCTCGGCATGGAACCCGCGGAATGGGCCAGCGTCGCCGAACTGGCACTCTCGCTCTCTCCGCGCCTTTTGATGAGCCACCTGGCCTGCGCCGACGAGCCGGATCACGCGGCCAACGCCCGCCAGCTCGCGGCCTTCCGCGAGATGACCGACGGGCTCGACGTGCCGCGCTCGCTGGGTGCCACCGGCGGCATCCTGCTCGGGCCCGACTACCATTTCGACCTCACCCGCCCCGGCATCGGGCTCTACGGCGGGCTGCCCTTCGAGGCGGCCAGCGCAGTCGTTTGCCTGTCGCTGCCGGTGATCCAGACCCGCGAGCTGGCCGCCGGGGAGACCGTCGGCTACGGCTGCACCTGGCGGGCCGATGCCCCGGCGCGCATCGCCACCGTTTCCGGCGGCTACGCCGACGGGCTGATCCGCGCGATGGGGCCCAGGGCCCGGCTCTACTTCGGCGACACCCCCTGCCCCGTGGCGGGGCGCGTGTCGATGGACCTGATCACGGTGGACGTGAGCCACCTCGATGAAATCCCGGCCGCGCTCGACATTCTCTGCCCGGCGCAGGGGGTGGACGCCCTGGCCGAGGCCGCGGGCACCATCGGCTACGAGATCCTCACCTCGCTCGGCGCGCGCTACGAGCGGCGCTTCATCGGGGGGTGAGGCGGATGGCTCTGCTGGCCCCGTTCACGTGGATCGGCCAGGCCACGCTGGGCCTGCTGGCGGCCATCGGCCGCCTGACGCTCTTTGCGCTTTCCGCCGTCTCCCATGTCTTTCGGCCGCCCTTCTACCCGCGCGAGTTCCTTTCGGCCCTGATGACGATCGGCTGGTATTCGTTGCCCGTCGTCGGGCTCACCGCCTTCTTCACCGGGGGCGCGCTGGCGCTGCAGATCTATGCCGGCGGCGCGCGCTTCAATGCCGAGGCGGTGGTGCCTTCGATCGTGGCCATCGGCATGGTGCGCGAGCTGGGGCCCGTGCTGGGCGGGCTGATGGTGGCGGCACGGGTGGCCTCCTCGATCGCGGCCGAGATCGGCACGATGAAAGTCACCGAACAGATCGACGCGCTCACCACGCTCTCCACCCACCCGATGAAATACCTGACGGCGCCGCGGCTGCTGGCCGCCACGCTGGCCGTTCCGCTGCTGGTGGCCGTGGGCGACGCCATCGGCATTCTCGGCGGCTACACGATCGGCGTGCAGCGTCTGGGCTTCAACGGCGCCGCCTACCTGCAGAACACCGTGGATTTCCTCGAGCCCTGGGACGTGGGATCGGGCCTCGTGAAGGGCGCGGCCTTCGGCTTCATCGTGGCCCTCATGGGCTGCTACCACGGCATGCATTCCGGCCGCGGCGCGCAGGGCGTCGGGCAGGCGACGAAAGCCGCCGTCGTCTCGGCTTCGGTGCTGATCCTCGCCGCCAACTACCTGCTGACGGAGGCTTTCTTCTCCGCATGATCCGGCTCGAGAACGTCCACAAGGCCTTCGGCCCCAAGAAAGTGCTGCAGGGCGTCGACCTCGAGGTCGGCAAGGGGCGCAGCATGGTGATCATCGGCGGCTCGGGGACCGGCAAATCCGTGCTGCTGAAATGCGTGCTGGGCCTGATCCGGCCCGACGCCGGCCGCATCTCGGTGGACGGGGCCGAGGGCGCGAGCCGCGATGCCTTCCTCGCCCGCTTCGGGATGCTGTTCCAGGGCGGGGCGCTGTTTGACTCCATGCCCGTGTGGCAGAACGTGGCCTTCCGCCTGCTGCGCGGCTCGCTCAAGCAGCCAAGGGCACAGGCGCGCGAGATCGCGGTGGAGAAGCTGCGCCGCGTCGGGCTTTCGCCGGACGTGGCCGATCTCTACCCGGCGGAGCTTTCGGGCGGGATGCAGAAACGCGTGGGCCTGGCCCGCGCCATCGCCGCCGATCCCGAGATCATCTTCTTCGACGAACCCACCACCGGGCTCGATCCGATCATGGCCGGGGTCATCAACGATCTGATCCGGGAGATCGTGGTGGAGATGGGCGCGACGGCCATGACGATCACCCACGACATGAGCAGCGTGCGCGCCATCGCCGATGAAATCGCCATGCTGCACGCCGGAAAGATCCAGTGGACGGGGCCGGCGGCGCAGATGGAAGACAGCGGCGATCCCTACCTCGACCAGTTCATCCACGGCCGCGCCGAAGGGCCCATCGAATCACTGCGCTGACGCCCGGGGGAGGCGCCGGCGGCGGCCTTGTGGCGAATTCTCGAAGAACCACAACACCTTGCGGCCGCACCTTCGACCTGCGGAAATACCCCATGGGCTGCACACGATTTGTTTCAGAAAACCCCGCCGGATTCGCCGCTTTGTGATGATCCGCCCGAAGTTTCACGGCCAACCGTTTGGTTTTCCGGGGTAACCTTTCTCATTGGGTACGGTTAACAATTCTTCTCGGTGGCGATTATGCAAAGACATACGAACTCCGTCTTTTTTCAATTCCAACGGGCGCTCCAGGCGCTCTCCCTCTTCCTAATCGTGATGATGGCCGCGGGACTCGTGGCAAGCTGCCTTCTGGCGACCCTCGGGCTGGCGCCCTGGCTCTACCTGCCGCTGCGCTTCGGCGAGACGGTCTACCCGCAGGGGGGCATGTGGCTGCAATGCGGGGCGGCGGCGCTTTTCCTTGCGCTCTGCTTCTACATTCCGGCCAACCGGCGGATGGTGCAGCTTGAGCGCTCGCATCGTGATTTCTCGATGACGATGGACGACGTGGCCCGCGCCTATGCGATCAGCCATGATGCGGACCGCCGCGGCGCCTTCATGCTGCGCTCGGAATTCGACGCGGTGCGCGAGCGCATCACCTACCTGCGCCAGCATCCGGAACTGGAGTCGCTTGAGCCGGAGATCCTGCAGGTGGCCGCGCAGATGAGCCAGCAGAGCCGCGACATCGCCGAGATCTACTCCGACGAGAAGGTGGATCGCGCCAAGACCTTCCTGCGCCAGCGCCAGCAGGAGGTGGAACGTTTCCAGGAGCAGATCGACATCGCCACGCGCTCGGTGAAGGAGATCAAGCGCTGGCTGCACGAGGTGGAACTGGAGGAGCACGTGGTGCAGGTCCAGCTTGATCGCCTGAGCAAGGACCTGACGGACGTGCTGCCCCAGATCGGCTTCCAGTCGCCGCTGGGCCGGCGCAACGTGGTCGCCATGTCGAAATCCAAACACTAGCGCTTGCGGCCCCTGCCAGAGGGCACTACCGGTAGCCCATGGCACCTGTTTCCCCGATGCTGCGCTACGGCAATCTCGCGCTGCTGATCCTCTTTCCCGTCGCCTGGACGGCGCCCCTGCTGCGCGCCGGCATCCTGCCGCTGTTCCGGCTCTCCGAGATCACCGTCGTATCTGGCTTCACCGCCCTGATCGAGGTGGACATCTTTCTCGCCGCTCTCGTGTTTTTCTTCGCTTTTCTTGCCCCTTACGCCAAGACATTGATGTTGGCGGCGATCCAGTTCGGCCATGCGTCACCGCGCTGGCTGCCCTTGCTCACGTGGCTTGGCAAGCTGGCCATGGCGGATGTGTTCCTGATCGCGCTCTACATCGTCGTCATCAAGGGGATCGGCGTGGGGCGGGTGGAAACGGGCTGGGGGCTCTACCTGTTCACGGCCTGCGTTCTGGGCTCGCTGGCGCTGTCGATCTTCACGATGCGCGCCCTCGCGGCACAACAGGCGGTTGGCAAGCCCGCGCCGCTGGGGCAGTAATCGCCCATGGCAAAGAACAGCAGCACCTTCACCTGCAGCGCCTGCGGCGCGGTCCACAAGAAGTGGTCGGGCCGTTGCGACGCCTGCGGGGAATGGAACACGATCATCGAGGAAAAGCCGCTTTCGCAGGGGCCCTCCGGCAAATCGCTGGGCAATGCGCGCGGGCGTGCCCTGCCCTTGCTGGATCTCGCAACCGAAGAGGCGCCGCCGCCGCGCACCCAGTCCGGCATGGGCGAGCTGGACCGCGTTCTTGGCGGCGGGCTCGTCCCGGCCTCGGCCATTCTCGTGGGGGGCGATCCGGGCATCGGCAAATCCACCCTGCTGCTCCAGGCCGCCGCGAGCTTTGCACGCGCGGGGCTGAAGGCCGTCTACATCTCGGGCGAGGAAGCCAGCGCCCAGGTGCGGATGCGCGCCCAGCGGCTGGGGCTTTCGGATGCGCCGGTGCGGCTGGGCACCGAAACCAACCTGCGCGACATCCTCACCACGCTTGAAGCCGAGAAGCCCGACGTGGCGATCATCGATTCGATCCAGACGATGTGGGCCGACACCGTGGACAGCGCGCCGGGCTCGGTGAGCCAGGTCCGGGCCGCCGCCCACGAGCTGACGACCTTCGCCAAGCGCAAGGGCATCGCCGTGATCCTCGTGGGCCATGTTACCAAGGAAGGCCAGATCGCCGGCCCGCGCGTGGTGGAGCACATGGTCGATACCGTGCTTTATTTCGAAGGCGAGCGCGGCCACCAGTTCCGCATCCTGCGCGCGGTGAAGAACCGCTTCGGCCCGGCCGACGAGATCGGCGTCTTCGAGATGACGGGCGGCGGCCTGAGCGAGGTGGCCAACCCCTCGGCCCTGTTCCTTTCCGAACGCGAGCAGCCCACGCCGGGCTCGGCCGTCTTCGCCGGGATCGAAGGCACGCGGCCCGTGCTCTGCGAGTTCCAGGCGCTCGTGGCGCCCTCGCCCCACAGCCAGCCCCGCCGCACCGTCGTCGGCTGGGACGGCGGCCGGCTGGCGATGATCCTGGCGGTTCTGGAATCGCGCTGCGGCATCGCCTTCACCGGGCTGGACGTCTACCTGAACGTCGCGGGGGGCATGAAAATCACCGAACCGGCGGCCGATCTGGCTGTTGCGGCGGCGCTACTTTCCGCCCGCGAAGACGCCGCATTGCCTTCAGATTGTGTGGTTTTCGGCGAAATCAGTCTATCAGGGAGCCTGCGCCCCGTCGGGCAGACCGAAAACCGGTTGAAAGAAGCGGGCAAACTTGGTTTCACCAAGGCCATCGCACCCGCCCGCAGCAAGACGGGGGATGGCGGAGAGGTCAGCGTCCGGCAGATGGCGGATCTGACGGCCTTCGTCGGGGAAATATTCGGAGCCGGCTGACCGGCCCTTGAGAGGGAAGCGCATGGAAGGCTTTACCATCATCGACGGCGTCGTGGCCGTTGTCATCATCCTGTCGGCGATCCTCGCCTATTCGCGCGGCTTCGTGCGCGAAGGCATGGCGATCCTGGGCTGGATCGCGGCGGCCGTCGTGGCCTTTCTCTTCGCCCCCAAGGCCGAGCCGCTGGTGAAGGAAATCCCGCTGCTGAAGGAATTCATCGCCGACAGCTGCGAGCTGTCGATGATCGCCGCCTTCGCCGCCGTCTTCGCCATCGCGCTCGTCGTCGTCTCGATCTTCACGCCGCTGTTTTCCTCGGCGGTGCAGCGCTCTGCCCTGTCCGGCATCGACCAGGGCCTGGGCTTCCTCTTCGGCGTGGTGCGCGGGCTGGTGCTCGTGGCCGTGGCCTTCCTCGTCTACGACCTCGTGGTCGTGAACCAGGCCGTTCCGATGGTGGACGACAGCCGCTCGGCACAGATCTTCGCCTCCGCCACCGGGAACCTGCAATCGAGCCTCGACGAGCAGGGCGTGATGAACTGGATCACCACGAAATACGAAGAACTCGTCGGCGCCTGCGCCAGCTAAGGCGCCGGCGCGTCACCGGCGGCCGAGGCCGCGCCGCCGGTGGTGCCCATTGCCACGCCCTGAAGCGCCTCCATCAGTTCCGATTTGCGCAGCGGCTTGGCGATATGCCCCGACATCCCCGCCCTGAGGTAGCCTGAAACCTGCTCGGGCAAGGCGTTGGCGGTGAGACCGATGATCGGCACTCCGGGCGCCACCCCGGCGGCCTGGAGGGCGCGGATGCGCCGCGTGGCCTCGATCCCGTCCATCACCGGCATGTTCACATCCATCAGCACCGCATCCCAGCCTCCCCCTTGAAAGGCGCTGACGGCCTCCGCCCCGTCTTCAACGAAGCTGAGCGTGACCGGCTGGCGGCGCAGCAAGCCCTCCAGGACCACCTGGTTCGTGCGATTGTCTTCGGCGACGAGCAGGTGAAGCGGGCGCGAGAGCTGAATGTCCCGCGAAGCCGCGCTCGCCTCCTGCCCGCCCTGCGCCGCAGCCCCGGCCGGGGCAGCCTCGATCCAGAAACGGAACAGGCTGCCCTGCCCGGGCGCGCTTTCCACTTCCACGTCGCCGCCCATCAACTGGCAGAGGTTGCGCACGATCATCAGCCCGAGCCCGGTGCCGCCGAACCGGCGGGTGGTGGAAGTATCCGCCTGGGTGAAGGCGTCAAACAGCTGGGGAATGCGATCGGCGGGGATGCCCGGGCCCGTGTCGGCCACCTCGAAGACGAGCCGTTCAGCCTGGGACGCCCCGGGCGCTTGCACGCGGCGGCAGGTGAAGCGGATTTCGCCCTGCGCGGTGAACTTGAGCGCGTTGCCGATGATGTTGTCGATGATCTGGCGCAGCCGATGGCTGTCCAGCAGGAACTCCCCCTCACAGCCTTCGAACACGCGGACGAACCGCAGCCCCCGGCTGGCGCAACTCTGGGCATGGGGGGCGCTCACGCGGGCAAGAAAGCGCGACAGATCCGTGCGGCGCCTTTCGAGTTCCACCTTGCCGGCCTCGATCTTGCTGGCGTCGAGCAGATCGTTGAGCAGCCGCAGCAGCTGCTCGCCGCTGTCCAGGATCGTGCAGACAAGCTCGGCCTCCCGAGGGGGAAGATCGCTGTCCTGCAAGACCTGCGCGAGGCCCAGCACCCCGTTGAGCGGGGTGCGCAGCTCGTGGCTCATGGTGGCGAGGAAGGCCGACTTCGCCTCGATGGCGGCCTCTGCCGCCCGCAGCATCGCCTCAAGTTCCTCGGTCCGACGCTGGACGAGCTCTTCCAGCCGGGCCGATTGTTCCGCGAGCGCCTGATTGGCTTCGTAGAGATCGCGGGCCTTGCGCTCGAGCAGGGATTCGGCCTCTTCGCGCGCCCGGCGTTCCCGATCGAACCGCCGCCGCGGAACAACCTCGGACAGCGGCTGATCCGCAGGGCTTGCCGCAAGGGCCGCCAGCGCGCGTTCAACCTCGCCACGAGACACGTCAGGCCCCCTGCCGGACCAGGAAATCGGCTCGTTTGCGCGCGCCGTCGGACTGCGCCAGAAGTTCGACGCTTCCGCCGGAGCCGAAGTGATCGAGGCATCCGCGGATGAGCCCTTCGCAGAAGGCGACGAGCGGGCGCTCCGAGGTGTAGGTCATCGCCAGCTCTGCCTCGCTGAGCCGCCTAGTTTCGAAGCTCGGAAGCTCAACCTCCGGGTAGAGCTTGCGCACCTCCACATGGATTTCCCCCTCGATCGCTTCCAGCATCGCGAAGGCATCCTTCTTGCCCTCGAAGAACTGCGGATAGAGATCGTGGAACCGGCCGAGCATCCAGCGGCCGAACAGTTTCTGCAGATCGTCCGGCGGCAGGCCGGACGCCGTGCTGAACCCGGCCACGAGCGCCATCAGATCGGAACAGGGGTAGTTCCCGACGGCGGTGAACGCCCCATCGCAACTCGTGGGCGTCGTATCAAGCACCCGGTCCACGACATCCTCCCCGAGCGCCTCTTCGGCCATGCGGAGCAGCTCCACAAACACCATGCCCTTCATGCCGACCTCCGCTTCTCACCAGCCGCACCGCCACAAGCTCGCTTTGCACGAGCCTAGAGGCCAAGCCTGAACGCGAGATTAACACCCGCTCGCCCCGCCAATATGATCCTTTCGTGACACTCAGGCCCGAACGTCTTATGAGGGGGCCAACTGCTCAGCCATGGGATTCGGAGCCGCTGCCCAGATGCGTGAATTGCCCCCCAGCCATCCGTTCGACGATGACAAGCTGAAAGAGGAGTGCGGCGTCTTCGGCGTCATCGGCGTCAAGGATGCGGCGAATTTCGTCGCCCTCGGGCTGCACGCCCTGCAACACAGGGGCCAGGAGGCCGGCGGCATCGTCGCCCATGATCCGGTCCAGGGCTTCAACTCCGCCCGCCGCTTCGGCTACGTCCGGGACAATTTCACCGAAGCCAGCCTGATGGAAACCCTGCCCGGGCCGCTCTCCATCGGCCACGTGCGCTACTCCACGGCCGGCTCCAAGGGGCAGACGGCGATCCGCGACGTGCAGCCCTTCTTCGGCGAATTCGCCATGGGCGGCGCGGCGATCGCCCACAACGGCAACCTGACGAACGCGAACGCCCTGCGCCGCGAGCTGATCGAGCGCGGCTCGATCTTCCAGAGCTCATCGGATTCCGAATGCATCATCCACCTGATGGCGCGCTCGCTCCAGCGCTCCATCGCCGAGCGCATGAAGGACGCGCTGCGCCGGGTGGAAGGCGCCTTCTCCATCGTGGCGATGACGCGCACCAAGCTGATCGGCGTGCGCGACCCCCTCGGCGTGCGCCCGCTGGTGCTGGGCCGGATCGGCGAAGGCTACGCGCTGGCCAGCGAGACCTGCGCGCTCGACATCATCGGCGCGGAGTTCATGCGCGAGATCGAGCCCGGCGAGATGGTGGTGATCCAGGATGGCGAGATCGAGAGCTTCCGCCCCTTCGAGCCGAAGAAGCCCCGCTTCTGCGTGTTCGAACACGTCTATTTCAGCCGCCCGGATTCGATCCTTCAGGGGCGCTCCGTCTATGAAACCCGCCGCCAGATCGGCGTGGAACTGGCGCGCGAAACCCCGGTGGAGGCCGATCTCGTCTGCCCGGTGCCGGATTCCGGCACGCCCGCGGCCATCGGCTTCTCGCAGGAAAGCGGCATCCCTTATGCGATGGGGATCATCCGCAACCAGTACATGGGCCGCACCTTCATCGAGCCCACCGAACAGATCCGCAACATGGGCGTGCGCCTGAAGCTCAACGTCAACCGCGCCCTGATCAAGGGCAAGCGCGTGGTGCTGGTGGACGATTCCGTGGTGCGCGGCACCACCTCGCGCAAGATCAAGGACATGATTCTCGATGCCGGCGCCAAGGAAGTGCACTTCCGCATCGCCTCGCCGCCCACCGCCTGGCCCTGCTTCTACGGCGTGGACACGCCGGACCGCGAGAAGCTGCTGGCCGCGAAGATGACGGAAGACGAGATGTGCGAATATCTCGGCGTGGATTCGCTGCGCTTCATCTCGCTGGACGGTCTCTACCGCGCCGCGGGCGAGGCCAAGGGCCGCGATGCCGCCAACCCGGCCTATTGCGACGCCTGCTTCTCGGGCGAGTATCCCGTGGCCCCTTCCGACATGATCGAGAAGGGGTTCGCGCTGAAGGCGGCCGAGTAATCGCGCCGCGTTTTTCTTGACGGCGGGGCCGCCCATGCGGCAAGCCCGGCCCATGAGCGCACAACGCCCCACCCCCCTGCGGTATCGCCCGCACCACTTTCTCTGCTCGCTGGGCTACGAGGGCAAGGGCTATTCCGACGGGTTCACAGCCAACATGACGGCCATCGTCATGGGCCGGCTGCGGGCGCGCTACGGCGAGGGCGTGATCATCGAGGTGGTGGACCGCACCGACGACATCTGCGCCCCCTGCCCCATGCGGCGCGAGGATCTCTGCACCGATCAGCCCAAGATCGCCGCGCTGGATGCGCGCCATGCCGCCGCGCTGGGGCTCGAAGTGGGCGAGAAGCTCACCTGGGGGGAGGCGCTGAAGCGGATCCGGCGGCGCGTCCACCCCGACCGGCTGGACGAAATCTGCGCCGGCTGCCAATGGCTGGAGTTGGACGTCTGCAAGGCCGCCGTCGCGCGGTTGCAGGAAGAGGCCTCCCGCCCCTGACGCTGACAAATCCGCGCAAGCGGCGCTGGGGGCTTGCCTTGCCCGCGTTCAGGGTGCAAAGCAGCGCCATGACTGAGAACACCGAAAAAACCGCATTGGTGACCGGCGCTTCGCGCGGTCTGGGCAACGCCGTGGCCTACGAACTGGCCACGAAGGGCTACCACGTGATCGCCGTCGGGCGCACGACCGGCGCGCTTGAGGAACTCGACGACCGCATCCAGGCGGCCGGCGGCTCGGCCACGCTCGCGCCGATGGACGTGACGCTGGACGAGGCCATGATGCACCTGTGCCGCTCGATCCACGATCGCTGGGGCGGGCTCGATGTCTGGGCGCACGCGGCCATCCACGCCGCGCCGCTGAGCCCGGCGGGCCACATCGCCCAGAAGGATTGGGAGAAGAGCCTCGCGGTGAACACCCGCGCCGTGGGCCGGCTGATCGGCTTCGTGGAGCCCTTGCTGCTGGCACGGCAGGGGCAGGCGATCTTCTTCGAGGACGATCGCGCCGGGCAGAAGTTCTTCGGCGCCTACGGGGCCAGCAAGGCCGCGGGCATGGCGCTCGCCCACAGCTGGAAGGCCGAGACGGAAAAGACCGGCCCCAAGGTGCATATCCTTGCGCCTGCCCCCATGGCCACCGCCACCCGCGCACGGTTCTTCCCCGGTGAGGATCGCAACGTGCTGGCAAGCCCCGCGGAGGAAGCCAAGCGGCTTCTGGCGGGGATTATTTAGAAAATTCTTTTCGGCCTGTCGCGCCAGCGGCAGGCCCGCGTCCGCCCGCCCCACGGCGGACGCGTAAACGCGCCCACCCGGGCGGCCGCTTTTCGCTTAAGAACCGGCCTCGTCACCTTTGATATTGCGCTCCATAAGCCGCTGATAGAGCGCGGGCGACAGCCGGTTCAGCCCATAGGCCAGCCGCGCAATACGCCCCACAGGGATGAAATCCCGCCCCTTCTCGAGCCCTTTCAGGATCACCTCGGCCGCTGCGTCCGGCGGCATGTAATCCATCCCGTCCGTCGCCGCGCCGGGGCGGGAGATGCCACCCTCGCGGTGTTCGGGGTTGCCGATGTTGGTGGCCACGAAGCTCGGCGCGGCGATCGCCACGCGCACCCCGTGCTCGCGTTCCTCGCTGCGCAGGGATTTGAAGTAGCCCTCCACCGCGTGCTTGCTGGCTGCATAGGCCGTGCGGCTGTAGAGCGGCGCGAAGCCCGCCACCGATGAGATGGCCAGATGCGTGCCGCGCGCCCGGCGCAGATCTTCGATCAGCGCGCGGGCCATGTTCACCGCGGCGAAGTAGTTGATGTCGAACACCTTGCGATGAGCCGCCTCGGCGGTCTCGGCGGCCAGGGTGATCTGGGTGACGCCGGCGTTGTAGATCACCAGGTCGATGCTGCGGCAATGCGCGCGCAGATCGGTGCAGAGCGCCGCCAGCGCGGACGCATCCGTCAGATCGCAGGCCATGGTGCGCCGGTCGGGCAGCTCCTCCAGCCCTTCGAGCGCAGGGCCGGGCAGATCCACCAGCACCGTGGCCCAGCCGCGCGCGCGCAGCCCCTCGTCGAGCGCCCTGCCGAGCCCCCCGGCCCCGCCGGTGATGACCGCTGTCTTCTTGCAGTTCACAGCCCTGCCCCCTTCTGCCAGATCACGAAAGCCTCTCGGCTGCTGCACTCCGGCGTGTATCCGAATGTTTCCTTCAACGCGTCATTGGCCAGCACGGGGCGGTATTGCAGGAAGCGCACCTGCTCGGGACCGTAGCGCGACAGCCCGAGCGGCTTCGCTACCGCCAGCGCCGCCTTCAGAGCGCCCGCCGGCAGGTTCAGCACCCGCTTGCCCATCGCCTGCGCCAGGTCGGAGACCGACATCGCCCCATCCCCGGCCACGTTGTAGATGCCTGGCGGGCCCTCCCCCGCGGCGCGGGCGAGGATGCGGGCAAGATCGCGCGTCCAGATGAAGACGAAAGGGCTGTCGCTGCCCTTCACCGCCAGCAGGCGCTTCTTGTGGAAGAGCGCGGTGATCTGGTTCTCGACACCCTCGCCCAGCACCGTGCCGACGCGCAGCACCACCTGTTCGAGCGCGGGGTGCTCCTTGCGGGCGGTGGCCAGCATCTCTTCCACCTGCCGCTTGTGATCGCTGTAGGCGAATTCCGGGTTGCCCCGGAGCGGATCGGACTCGCGCAGCCATTTCGGGTTGTCGGCGTGGTAGCCGTAGGCCGCGCCGGAAGAGGTGACGACGAGCCGCCGCACCCCGTGGCGCACGCAGGCCGACAGCACGTTGCGCGAGCCGGTCACATCCACCTTGAAGGCCTTTTCGCGCGCCATCGGCCCGACGATGGAGGCCAGGTGGATCACCACCTCGGGCCGCAGCCGCGCGATCAGCCGCTCCGGGTCGCGGCCCGTAACGTCCATCACCTCGAACTGCATCCCATCGGGCAGCGCTTGGGGCGCGGCGAGATCGGTCGCGATGACCTCGTGATCGGTGCCGGCCAGTTCCTGTAGCAGGGCGCGCCCCACCGTGCCGGCGGCGCCGGTGATCAGGATCCGGCTCATCGTGCGGCCTCCGTGCGGTTCATCAGCGCGGCGAGCGCGATGCCCGAGATCGCGTGCCAGATCCCCCAGAAGGCCGCCACGACGGCCATGCCGCCCAGCCCGCCGAAGAAGGAGAAGATCAGGATCAGGCCAAGGCCGGAGTTCTGGATGCCCGTCTCGATCGTCACCGCGCGCCTGTCGTAGGGGGTGAGCCGCGCCAGAGTCGCCAGCCCGTAGCCCCCCGCCAGCGCAAGGCTGTTGTGGATCACCACGAGCCCCGCGACCAGCGGCGCGTAGGCGAGGAAGAAGCTCCAGTTCGCCGCCAGCGCCAGCACGATGAAGGCCACGAAGATCAGCATCGAGAGGTTCTGCAACGGACGGCGCACCTTGGCCGCCCAATCCGGCCGTTTGCCGTTGAGCGTCACGCCGAGGATCAGCGGCAGCACCAGCATCAGCAGCACCGTGATCGCCACCTGCACCGGATCGATCCGCGTGGCTTCGAGGATTTCCCGAGTGGGGCCGTAGAGGCTGCCCCAGAAGGCGATGTTGAGCGGCGTCATCACGATGGCCGAAACCGTGGCGATGGCCGTCATCGATACCGAAAGCGCGGCATTGCCGCCGGCGCGATGGGTGATGAAATTGGAGATGTTGCCGCCCGGACAGGCCGCCACCAGCATCAGCCCCAGAGCGATGGAGGCGCGCGGCTGCGTGAGCAGCACGAGCCCGAAGGTCAGCACCGGCAGCAGCAGGAACTGCGAGGCAAGCCCCGTGAGCAGCGGGCGCGGCGTTTGGACAAGGCGGCGGAAATCGCTTGGGCGCAGGTCGAGCGCCACCGAGAAGATCACGATGGCCAGGATGGCGTTGAGCAGCGTGAGGCTGCCGGGGCTGAAATTCAGCAGGATGTCATCGACGTCGCTCATTGCGCCGCCCCGCCCAGCTTGCGGATCCAGCCCGTCACCGCCTTGCGGTAGCTGGCCTTGTCCACGTAGTAGGCCATGCGCGGAAGCTTCAGGTAGTTGGTGCCGCCGGTCTCGCGCGCAAAGCCCTTCGCCTTCTCCGCCTGGATCGCCTTTGCCGCCGCGGCGCCGCTCTTGAGGCCGTTGATGTAGCGCGCGATCATCTCGGCCTGCTCGTGGCGCCCCTGCCAGCCGAGGCCCGACGCCTCGACCATGCCCAGCACGAAGAGATCGTCGCGCTCGGGGTGCATGCAGTTCAGGTAGAGATGCGGCGCGTCGCCCTGCCAGTTCAGCAGTTCCCTGTCGATGAACGGGTAGTGCAGCAGGTAGCCCGTTGCGGTGAGGATCAGATCATACTCCGCCGAGGTGCCGTCCACGTAATGCACCGTCTTGCCATCGAGCCGCGCGATGTCGGGGCGCACGGTGATGTCGCCATGGCCGGCATGGAACAGGATCAGCGAGTTCACCACCGGGTGGCTTTCGTAGAGCTGGTAGTCGGGCTTGGGGAAGCCGTATTTCTGCGGATCCCCCACGAACCACTTCAGGATCATCCCGTCGATCTTGCGCTTCAGGCCCATCGGTAGCTTGATCAGCCCGCCCATCGTGTCGGCGGGTTTCCCGAAGACGTATTTCGGCACGAAGTAGTAGCCCCGCCGCATCGAGAGATCGCAGGACAGTCCGTGATGGATCGCATCCACCGCGATGTCGCAGCCGGAGTTGCCCGCCCCCACGATCAGCACGCGCTTGCCGTCGAACACCTTGGGATCGCGATAATCGCAGGCGTGCATCATCTCGCCGGTGAAGGCGCCCTCGAAGCGCGGTCGGTTCGGCTCCGACAGGGTGCCGTTGGCGATCATCACCCCCGCGAAGACGCCCTCATGCTCGGCGCCTTCGCCATCGCGCCAGCGCAGCCGCCAGCCCTCGCCGCTCTTGCCGAGCGGCTCGGCCGAGAGCACCTCGCTGTTGAAGCGGTAATGCTCGTAAAGCCCGAAATTCTGTGCGAAATCGCGGAAATACTGCCGCAGCTCCCGGTGGGAGGGGTATTCCGCCACATGCTCGGGCATCGGGAAATCCGCGAATTCCGTCATCTTCTTGGACGAGATCAGATGCGCGGTTTCATACATCGTGGAGCGCGGGCCATCGATGTCCCACAGTCCGCCCACATCCGAATGCAGCTCGAATCCCTGAAATGCGATGCCCTGTTCCTTCAGAACCTTTGCCATCGCCAGCCCCATCGGGCCTGCCCCGATCAGGGCAAAGCACGCCTCTTGCGGCGCTGCCTGTTGTGCAGTCACGGTGCGTTTCCTCCCAAAACTCCTCGCGCCGCTTAGATTGAACAATCGTTAAAAATAGTGCAAGCTGGTTTCATGAGCCAAGAGATTTCGCCCGAAAAACAACGCCAAAGAGCCCCCAGCAAGCGCGCGCTCCAGACCCGCGCGCGCATCTTCGACGCCGCGGAACAGCTCTTTGCGGCGCGGGGATTCGACGGCGCTTCGATTCGCGACATCGCCCGGGAGGCCGGCGTGCAGGGCGCGCTGGTGAATCACCACGGCGGCAGCAAGGAGGCGCTGTTCCATGCCGTGGTGGAGCGCCGCGCCGAGGCGCTCGCAGAGCGCCGCCGCGCCCGGCTGGAAGCCTTGGGGCCACGGGCCGATCTGCGGGCGCTGCTGGCGGCCTTCACCGATCCGCTGATCGAACTGATGGCGCAAGACCCGGCTCATTGGGGCGCCTATGCCCGGCTCATCGCCCATGTCTCGGCCGATCCGCGCTGGCGCGACATCTCCGAAACCTGCTTCGATCCGACCTTCCGCCTGTTCCTCGACGCCCTCGCCCGCTGCCAGCCCGGCACACCGCCGGAGCGGCTTTCGGCAGGGCTGATCTTCACCGTCTCGGCGCTTCTGGCGCTCTGCACCTCGCAGTGGCGGCTCGAAGCCTTCGCCGGCCCCTCCGCGCCCGAGGCCCTGCGCGGCACCCTGCTGGACTTCTGCGAAGCCGGTTTCGCCAATGCCTGCGGCCCCGCGCAGCCACCGGCGCGCGGCTGACGCCGGGGGCAGCGAAAAAACCTGCCTCCGGAATGCGATTTCTGCGATTTTCGCCCTTGACCCTCTCAGGCCCTTCCCATAAATCACGCCTCGTTCTCGGCGGAGTAGCTCAGTTGGTTAGAGCAGCGGAATCATAATCCGCGTGTCGGGGGTTCAAGTCCCTCCTCCGCTACCAAATCTTCCCTAAAAAATCAGGCGCTTGCAGTCAGAAGCCAAAATCCTCCCAACGAGTTTTTCGCCGGGACTGCAATGGGACTGCACCCCCGGCGCTTTTGATTCTATTTCGCTTTCAACGGATTGTCTTGTCGATCAAGTCAAATCTTCGATCGGTAGGCATGCAGAACAAGCACTGGCCATTGCTGGCTTCTGCCCAAGCTTCCCCGATCTGGCGCTTGGCCTCCTCAGCTTCGTAAAGGTGCGCCCCCTTGTATTCGACCACAAGGATGCGCCCATCGTTCAGCATCGCCACAAAATCTGGATAGAACTTGCCGTGCGGTAGTTGGAGCCAGAAAGAGGTCTTCTTGTTCTCGACATTCCGAATCCAATACTTCACTGCGTCCAGTCGATCCAGATACACGGCGCAATCAAACTCCTCCCCCTCGGCTTTCAGGTCGCCGATCAAAGGGGTGTAATGCTTGTTGAAATTTGTTGCACCAGCGTAAGGCTGGTTGAATGCGTAGCTCTGTTCGTCGAATATCATAGATAGCTCGGCGCCGGTGTCGAACTGGTCGGCATGGGCGGCGAACAAAGCGGCGTAGTTGTCGGATTCCCGGTTAGATCGCAGGTCGGAAATGAACCCTGCAAGAGCCTTGCGCAGGTCATACTTGTTCCGAGCCAATACATCCAAGTCATACCCGTTCTCGATGAGCTTGTTCAGTGCGCTTCTGATGAAGACGACGGCGCTTGGTTTGGTGATATCCGGGTGTTTGATTCCGATATCGATCCAGTTGGCAAGCCTGGGCAGAGTCCAGGCCGGTTCTTGGATGACGGCGGCAAGTTCCCCTTGAACACGCCGCGCAAAGTCGATCTCTACTTTGCCACTTGTGGAAATGTCGATTTGCCCAGACTGACTTTCATCAACGATTTTGAACCGATTGACGATATCCGAGGCGTCGCATTGATCCAACCGCCAGGGAAGGTCAAGAAAATGCTCCTTGCTGAATAGCTGCAACTCGCCCTGTTTGCGGAAACCCAGCAACGGAACGATGAATGGCGGCTTGTCGATGTCTTCTGCCGCCGAGGTCTGAAAGTTGTTCGTCTTTGCGTAGAGGCGTTCGACAACAGGCGCAGCTTTGGGGGACTTGGCAAAGGCAAGCTGGATCAAGTTCCGGCTTTCCTTGGTCATGGGGCCTTTGAACGCCAAGGACCGGCTTTCCGAGTCATAGGTCAATCGCTGTTTGACAGAAGCTGGCAGCCTTTCAATGGCTTCCTGCACAGCTTCGTTCGGCAGATCATCCTCGGGCAGGGGATCGGACCTGTGTTCAAACTCTTTGGCTGCTTCCTCAAAGGCCATGTCGCTTTGCGGGGCGATGAGCGCAGCGGCTTCAAGCTTGTTGAAGCCCGCGCCCTCCACAAGACCGTCTTTCAACTTCTGAGCCGTGGCGTCGAAGCTGGCAGATGCAACATAGGCGTATGCCTGGTTAAGTGCTGGGCGGTTCTTGAGCTTAGCCCTGGGCATCCGAAGGACGCGGCCCAGGATTTGCTCAATGGCGGTTGATGAAACCTGCTCTGCAACCGAACACAACACATAGGCAAAAGGGCAGTCCCAGCCTTCTTTCAGCTTCTGCACTGTGATGATGTAGCGGATCCGGCATTCTGGGTCGGCAATGTCATGGTCATCCAGGTCTTTACGAGGTCCGGAATGCACCGCAATCTGGTCATTCGGTATGCCTTTGTCTTCGTGCAGAAACTTCTCGATCTTGTCGTAGGTCAGGCGTGTCGGATCGGTGGCCGAGTTGCTTTGCGCCTGAAATAGAACCAACGGTCGGATGTATTCACCGGTCTGAGCTTGTTCCGCTTTTGCTGCTTCCTCCAAGGCTGCCTGGCAGTCCAACGCCGCGCCAATCGTCTTCTGCCAATCCCGGTCTGTGGTCAGCTTGATCGGCATTTTGATCATCTGCTCGGCCTTCAACTCGGCGGCGGAAACAGAATAGAGGATATTGGATGCGTGCTTGTCTTTGGCCGGGTTGTGCTCGGTCTGCGGGGTCGCCGTCAGTTCCAGAATCAGCGAAGGGCTGAACCGCGCCAGCGTGTCGAAGGACAGTGCTGTGCGGGCGTTGTGGGCCTCATCTACGATCACCATAGGCCGGTGCAGGCGCAGCAGGTTGGCCAGTGAGGCCACTGGGCGATTTGTGCCTTCAACCTTCTCCAACCGTGCTTCCTGCGCTTCTGAGAGGCCCGAGAAGTGGTCCATCAGAGCACCCGCGTCCTGATAGACTTTCAAGCCTTCCGTGTTCTCGGTTCCGTTCGGGTTTTCGCGCCGGAAAGACTGGATCGTTGAAACGATGATGCAGGCCCCACCCTCGGCATCGGCGCGGGACATGGCCAAAGCTTCGTCCTTGGTCAGTATCGAAACATTCCGACCGAAATCCTTGGCCAGTGCCGCCCGATAGGGATGTTCGGGATCCTTCAAGGCCGCAACGGTCTGTTCAAGGATCGGCGTCGATGGCACAAGCCACAGCACCATCGGGTTCGCAGCCTGCAAATACTCCTGCGCAGCAATGCCCACGGAATGCGCCGCCATGATCGTCTTGCCGCCGCCTGTCGGCACGCGAAGGCAAACATAGGGCGTTCCCTGGGCAATCACCGGGGCGTCGCGGTAAGGCAGGTTAGTTGCTTTGTAAAAGGCAATATTGCATCCATCATTGTTGCAGTCGCGCAGATAACTGCGGAAACGGTCGAGTGCCGTTTTCTGATATTCTTTCAGGTCGAGATTCACAGCAGCCATATCAAGCTCCCTCGATCTGATAAGGGATTTGCTTGAACACGACGCCCTCGGCTTTCAGCCGCTCAGACGAAACTGTGCAGCCCTCGGCATAGACGACACGCTCGCCATCAAAGCCTTCGGGGGCGGACGGCAAGCTGGCCAGTGCATCCGGCGTCAGCACATTCCCGGCGGCTTCGCGGGGGAAGCCCTGTTCGGCTGGCGAGAACAGCAAATAGACAATCTTGTTCTTGTGCTGTCCGATCAGCGGGGTGGAGCCATCCACCTTTTTCGGCAATGGCGCGCCTGTTTCAGAAAAGAACACATGCGCGGCAAGGTCGGGAAAACTCACCGCTTCGTGGATGTCGCCGAACTCGTTGAACAGCGGTGTGCCCAGGCGGCAATAACGGTAGCCGCCACCAAGCCCCTCTACGGGCTTCTTTGGGTCGCCGCCCTTGTCATATCCTTGAATCGCGATTTTCAAGCGCTTGGCTGTAACATTGGATGCGATCTGCTGGTCCATTTCAACGAGTATGAACTGGCGATTACCATTACCAGCCCTATTCAGATCAAGGACCGCGTGCCCGGTCGTTCCCGAACCTGCAAAGGAGTCCAAGACGATATCTTCCTCATCGGTTGCAAGTTCAATGATCGTGCGAAGTAGCCCAATAGGCTTTGGGTGATCAAACTCACCCCGCATTCCCATTGAAGACAGTAGAGTTGTGCCTGCCTCATTTAAATATTCACTACCCCGGAAGATCGATTTTGCACTTTTTGTTTTTTTTCGGGCTCTTTGCCACACGGTCCATTTTCCACTTCGCGTCTGGCGAGCGATTAGGTCAGGAGATTCCCCGCCAAGTTCTTTTGTCTTGATAAGATTTTCACTCCACCGCCAACAGTCGTCGTTCCCATTCCCATCTACAGGATACACCTCGATTTGATCGGGATGGGTGCGTGTTAGTCCCACACGATGATGATCATGTTGGAAAGGTTCTGGGTCGGCATACAAAGGGAAATAAAGATTGGGGCGGTTCTCTCGATTGAAGCGCGGGTTTCGATTTCGCAGTTCCCAAAGCTCATATCCACCACGGTTATCAGAAAATGGAAACGCACGATCCAAGTCGGATATTTCCGACAACTCCGCTGCGTCGGATTTTGAAAAGATCAAGCAATACTCGTGAGTGCGAGCAATGGCTTTGTATGTTTGACCCCTCGTATTTGATTCGACGATCACTTCGGCGACAAAGTTTTGCTCCCCGAACACCTCTGTCATCATCATTTTGAGGTTGTTGATTTCAGTTTCGGAAATAGAGACTGCGATAACCCCATCTTCCCGCAAAAACTCTCGCAGCAGACGCAAGCGCGGATACATCATGCAAAGCCACTTGTCGTGGCGCGATAGGTCCTCGGCTTCTTTACCGACGACCTTCCCCAGCCACGCCTTGATCTCGGGCGAGGCCACATTGTCATTATAAACCCAGCCTTCGTTTCCGGTGTTGTAAGGCGGGTCGATGTATATGCATTTTACCTTGCCCGCGTAGTAGGGCAGCAGCGCCTTCAATGCTTCAAGATTATCGCCCTGCACCAGCAGGTTCGCGGCGTCCGGGTCGCCTGCCGAAAGCTCTCCATCGCAATGGACAAGGCGGTAGGGCACTTCGCGGTGATGATTGACGACGGCTTTCTTGCCGATCCAGTCCAATGTAGGCATGTCGATTTTGTCTTCTCTGCTCGGTAGCCTGGGGTTGCAGGCCGGGAAAATCTGCCTACATGACTACCGCTTACCGGAGAGACGATGCAATGCGCTTGCAGATGCAACCGTTCGGAAAAAATTTTGGCTTCGGACTTCGGATTTGGGGGAAAGAGGAAATATAGCTTCCGCCTAACCAAAGAAGGAAGACTATGACACCTCAAACCCAAACCATCACTGACCGCCTGGTTGATATCAAAACCGTATGCGCCGTGCTCTGCCGGTCCCGAGCCAGCATCTACCGCGACATTGAACGCGGCGATTTTCCCAAGCCGATCAAGCGGGGCCATTCTTCGCGTTGGCGGGTTTCCGATTTGAATCGGATCGTTGCTCAGGGCGGCGACATGGCCGCATGACTTGCCCGGGCAGATCGCCCTTCTACATCCTCTTCTAAACCTCTCGTTCAGCCCCGCCTCTGCGGGGCTTCGTCATTGTAGGCGGGTGGCGATGTGCTTCTTGGTCGGGGAAACTTGATTCTGGACGGCTCGGCCCATCACGACGCAAGAGCCGGGCGCGCAAGGTATCTCGCAACAATATCAACTCACGATAAACCCGCCGAAAACGGCGCCCACCGCGAAGACGGCGAGCAAGCCCAAGGCGGGCAGCCGCCAGGAATGGCGGTTGTCGCCCTGGGCGTGGTTGAGGAGTGCTTTGGTTTGGGCAATCTGCTGTGCCTGCGTGGATTCCAAGCTGGCGATTGTGTCGGTCAGTTTGGACTGCCTGTTTGAAAGGCGGTCGATCTCTCTGAGCAACTTGGCCATCCCCGCTACCGCATGTTCGCTGTTCTGCGATGCAGCCGCCGCGCTGCGTCTCGTCGTCTCCATCGCCTGCTCCCAATCGTATGCTTCTTGCATTGTTTTGTGCCTCTCTTAGTAGGTTGATTTCTCGAATGATGGCATTCGCTTCAGCGCGGGTATGGCCTTGGTCGATGCGTTTCCATTTCTCTTTGCTTGCCTTCTTACCTTTGGGCGATGCCCGAGCGCTTGCGCCTTCGTGTATCGTCGGAATCTTGTCGATGCCCCTGTCTGCATATGACAAGTGGGTGATCTCAGACTCCGGGCCGAACCCCCATCCGCGCATCATCTCGTTGTGAAGCTCGGCCCACATTCTTGCGGCGTCCTCGATGGCGTTCTTCCGTGCAAGCCCCAAGGTGCTTTTGGGCCTGCCGCGCCCGCCGGTCCTCTGCTGAACATCGAAGAATACGAAATGGGCGTGCGGGTTCTTTGTGTCGTTGCCATGTTGGTCATGGATTGCTGCGACATACCCGGCAATGCCTTTGCTCAATCGCTCGGCAAAGGCCCGTGTCAGCGCCTCCCGCTGTTCCGGGGTGGCTTCCACCGGCAAAGCTATCACAAGGCGCTCACAGACGCGCCCTTTGCGCCTTTGGGCCTCTTCTTCGGCCTGGGCGGCAGTCTCTGGGTAGGTGTTTCCCGAAAGTCGTTCTTGAATGACCACCCGCGACGCTTGTGGGCGAGTGATGTATCGGAGATGCGCCGCAGTTTGGCCGAGTTTGGCGACACGGGTTTCATCTGTGCGCTTCTCTGAAAAGGTCTTAACCGAGTGTCGAAACGAAAACAGTGCCATTTCCTTGATCAGGTTGGCGGGGATAAAATGCGAAGCTTTTTATCCGTTGTGCGCCTTCCCTATCTCCTTTCGACAGGGAAATAGGAAACTGACCATGCAATCGAAAAAACTCGACATCTTGGCCGACAAGCGGAAGCAGAACGGCCAGGTTTTGATGATGCTCGCAAACTACTGCCGCAAACATCGAATGCTTGATATCAATCTCGGTTGTCTGTCCCTGGACGCGATGGACAGGATCGGAAACGAAATCGCCGATCTGTTCGTGGATCGAGTCGGGCTGCATCAAAAGAAAACGCCCCCGGAGACGGGGGCGCAAAGCAACAAAGGCAAGGCAGGAAGTCAGGGGCTTTCTCGGGGTTAGTGCAGCGGGCCTTGCGCACTCTGATCCGTCGTCTTGGCGCCGCCTGAACGCAGCCTGACACCTTTCCCGCTTTCTTCGATCCTGCCTTCGGCCAATAGTGCATCCAACGCCGCACGAACCTTTTTGCGCATGGTGTCGGCGTTGCCGCGAATGCTGTTGAACGGCTCGCCAGACATTTGGCCGATTTCTTTGGGTTTGTGCCATTCTCCGCCGTCCTGCTTGTGAAGCTCCGTGAGGACGCGGAGCAAGTCCTTCGCCCTTAGGGTGGAAATCGTCGGACCAGCCTTCTTGCTCGCCTTCGTGGGGCTTTCTTCAACCAGAGAACTATCGGGCCTGAATGGAACCGCCCATGGCACCGTGGTTCTTTCACCGTGCCGATTTTTGCCGATCTCGAATCCTTTAATCTGGAACGCCATCGGTGCGGGCTTTTCGTCTTCTCGTTGCTTATGGACGCGGATGAACACAGTGCCATCGGGCTGCGTGTCATCGGCCTTGTGGAGCGTGAAGCCCGTATCAACATTAGCGGTCAGGGTGGTTGATCCGCGTGGCCTGGATGTTTCCGAGGCCCCCATGTGATGGACGATCAGAACATGGGCATTCGTGGTCTTCGCAAGATAGGTCGCGTTCGCCAACACACGCCCAGTGTCTCTGGACGAGTTTTCATCACCGTCGCCCATGCAAAGGTTCAATGTGTCGAAGACAATCATTAGATTTTCGCAGCCATGATAATCGCGGAAGTTCGCAGCATCGGTCGCAAACCTCTGAACTTCCTGCTGGTTGGACAAATCTACGGCCATGTCCAACACTGCAAATGCGGCGGCCTTGGCAGACCTTTGGCTCAGGAACGGATATGCCCGTTTCAGCACACCTTTTGCAGCCTCCGCGGCAACATAAAGTATAGCTGCGCGAGACACACGCATACCGCAGAAATCGCGCCCCATGGCAACATGCGCGGCAATACTGGCAACGATTGCCGATTTTCCCAGGTTGGACGGTCCGGCAAACATGCTCACTTCGCCGGGAAACAAGAACCTTTGCACGATGTAGTCAGGATCTGGGTCGGGCTGAAATGCGTTGGCCGAAATGGTTTCGCACCCCAAAATGCGCGGGGGGAACTCAGCGGGAGGGGTTTTGAAGTAGCTGTATTGGTTCATATTTTTCCTTTTAGGCTTGTTTTTTTCGGCGCAGGTTCGGGCGCCGAATGTGATATGGCTCCGTCTGCTCTGGACGAAAAACAAAATGGGAACATTTTCGGACGGACGGACGCCTCCGCCCTTTTAGGGGGGGCGTCCGTCCGTCCGATTGTCCTATGCAGTTTCCCCGGCATTGCTGCCGCTAACGATCACCTCATAGGCCCGCGCCAGTTTGTTCAGGGCCTCAGCTCTTGGATCTTCAACGCCTTCGAGAATCCGGACGACTGACAGGTAATGTTTTGCTGAACCACTCGCGCCGGATTTCGCCAATGGGTCCAGGTGAGCAAGGATCGCATCAATGGTCTCCACCGGCGTCCGGAGTTCTTTTAACAGCGTCGAGCCTGTTCTCCGAATATCGTGCCGCGTCCATCGCTCGGTCTTGCTCGCCTTGAATATGGCGAGGCTGGTTCTGTTCCAGTTGGATAGAATACCGCCATCACGGTTCGGGAAAACGAAGTCATCTGGCGTCGCCATCGTGTATCCGGGCAACGACTTCAACAAATCCAAGGCAGCCCGCGAAAGCGGCAGGCTGTCCTCCCGTTCCCCACCTTCTGTTGCCTTGACCATGCGGGTCCAGACGCCGCTATCGAAGTTAATGTCCCGCCACTTTGCATTCGACACTTCGCTAACCCTTGCCAGGGTAAGGAATAGGAACTTCATAGCAATCGGTCCGAAGTCCTTTTCCGGCGATACATTCCGACGGCGCAAGTGAGGATGCGCCGGATAGGTCAGCAACGGGAGAACCCGGGCCAACTCTTCCTCCGACAGAACACGCGCGCGGATACCAGAAATGCTGGGGTCATTAGTCGAAGGGTCATGAACACGATGAACATCCGGAGCATCAAGTTTTCTTAGTCGTCCTGCGCCTACCTTGGAATATTCTCCGCGTTGCGCCGCCCAATCGAAGACAGGAGCAAGGTAAGCCAACGCTCTCGAAACCTGACCATTTGCGCTGGCTTTGCCATTTACTGGCCGCGAAGGCTGGTATGCGCTGGCGCAAGCGGCAAGGTCAGTTTCGGTGATATCTTCAACTGGCTTGTGCAACAGTCGAAAGAAGACGCATTCGATTGTGCTACGCATGTTTGCTTTGGAGTTGGGGCCACCACGCGGACGCCAGCCCTTTTTGTTTATTGCGAACACTGGCTGCACCTCGACCAAGAGCTGCATCAGAGTAGTGCGATCGTTCTTCTGAGTGCCGACAGGCATTGCGAACTCTTCACCGCCATATTTCAAGCCATAAGCGATCTTCCGGCACCGCTCACGACCTTCCTTGATCGACATTTTGGGATAGGTGCCGATGGTGATAGTGCGCATCTTGCCTTTGTGGTCCCGAAGCATCGCCGCCATTGTCTTTCGTCCGCTCGGCATGACCCGCAGCGTGAAACCTTCTACCTTGGTATCTTTGATGTGATAGCGAGTGGGCCTGATCTCAGCGTGTTTTGCCGTTTTGTCAGTAATCTCAACTTTGTTGGATTTTCTCGGTTCTGCAGTCATCGTTCGTCCTTGCCACTTGTTGTTGCAGGAGCGAATTTGGCTTGATCCACTTTCCCAGAATGGGACTGCGGAGGACTGCAAAAATCGTTAGATTACCTGATCCAGACTGCGACAGCGTGAGACAATGTCTGTTGCCAAGACAACACAGCGAAGCATGAAAATAAATATTCTTTTCAGGCACTTAAATGTCTCAAGAGGTCGCAAGCTGTTTTAAGTCGGCGCAGATTGCACCAGGAAGGAAGCGATCTCGGGCGGAATCATAATCCGCGTGTCGGGGGTTCAAGTCCCTCCTCCGCTACCATCACCCCCCTTAAAATCGACGCAGGCCCTCACCGCCTTTGCGTGCTGGCGCACGCCTGCTCTCCAAGTCCACTTTGATCGATGATGTTGGTGATGGCGCCTTCGAGCTCCTGAATGGGAGCGCGCCAGGTTTCATGAGCGTTGTCCAAAGGAGGCCAGCCGCCGGGGAGGTCGTTGGCGATATAAAAGAGGGCGCGCACACGGGAGCCGTCGGGCAACGCTCCCTGAAATTGGCACCAGTGAGCGTTCGGATCTTTACTTGAACGACTTGGTCCGCGCAGGCAGACCACGCTGAAGGGCCGTTCGAAGAAGGTGATATCTGTCGAAAGCAAACTCTTACGGACACCGTCTTTGCCCTCATGACCTCGCATGGCATCAAAGCCTTCATAGTCAGCGCTAGGTTTGGCATCCTCCCATCCGCTCAGCATTAGAGGTGCGTCCCCTTTTGGGAGGTAACTCTCGTAGATGATTAAATCGTAAATGGAGTATTCTTGCTTTTCCCCTGCAAAGGCCTCCAAGATGCCTGGAAGGCTCTTGGGCCAGCTAAATCCGGCGAAATGCAGGTTCGTCACGATCTGTGGGGGACCGTCGTAGGGCCAGTCTTCCGGAAGACGTGCTTCATCCAGATACTCGGGCTCCACAGGCCCTCTCTCTGCGTCGCGGGGGCGGTAGCCGAAATGCGCAGACTTCGGGACGAGAAACAGCGTCCCGTCCTTACAGACGGGCCTGATGTCTTGGGTGTCTGACAGCGCAGGCGTGACGGAGAGGACCGCCGACAGAATGGCGCTGGTGAGCGTGTATAAATTGTTCATAATCCACACATTTCATCGTGGTTACCCACAACCTAGAGTGGTTTTCCGCATTCGGTCAACGCCTTGAAAGACACAGGGTGTCGCAGGGAAAGCAGCAGGACATGGACCCGGGCAAACGCCGCCACCGCTCCCGCTTCCGGTCGCACAGCAAAGCGGGCTTGTGCCGGTCGGGCTGCGCGCCTAAGCAGGGGCGTTGCCCAACAAGCGTGAGCCCCTGATGCAGAACCTGCGTGGAATCCTTTTGATGATCGCGGCCATGGCGGGCTTTGCGCTGGCCGATATGTTCATCAAGCTGGCCACGGCCACGCTGCCCTCGGGACAGATCCTGATGGTGATGGGTGCGGGCGGGGCTGCGCTGTTTGCCACGCTCTGCCTTTATCGCCGCATTCCAATGGCTTCCAAGGCGTTCTTCCACCCGATGATCCTGACCCGGAACCTCTCCGAGGCCGTGGGCGGGGCGAGTTTCGTCACCGCATTCGCGCTCACCGATCTCTCCACCACCTCGGCCATCATGCAGGCGAGCCCGCTGATCATCACCATGGGGGCGGCGCTGTTCCTGCACGAGCCCGTGGGCCCGCGCCGCTGGTTCGCCATCGGCCTCGGTTTCCTGGGGATGCTCATCGTGATCCGACCCGGGCTTTCGGGCTTCGAGGCGGCCTCGCTCTTTGCAGTGGCGGGCGTCGTGGCGCTGTCGATCCGCGATCTGGCCACCCGCGCCACGCCCGATCACATCCCCACCCCGCTCATGGCGGTCTACGCCTTTCTGCTGCTGGTGCCCACCGGGGCCGCGATCCTGCCCTTCGAGGGCCCGCCCGCCTGGCCCGACGGCACCACGAGCCTGTGGCTGGGCGCCATGATCCTCTTCGCATTTCTCGGGTATTTCGCCGTCACCGCCTCGGTGCGTTCGGGCGCATTGGGCGTCATCGCACCGTTCCGCTACAGCCGCATCGTCTTCGCCATGATCCTCGGGATCGCCGTTTTCGGGGAGCGCCCGGACGGCTTCACCTGGCTCGGCACCGCGCTGATCGTGGGCTCGGGCCTCTACGCCTTCCTGCGCGAAACCCGCGTGGCGCGCCAACAGGCCGCCCAGTGAACCGCCCGGAGGAGCGCCCGGAGGAGCGCCCGGCGAGCCGCCGGCCGAACGGAACCGAAACGAACCTGCCCCAACGTCATTATTTTTTCGCCTGTTAGCGATAACTCTCGCGCGAAAGTCGTGTTAGCGGTAACAGGCCGCATTTACAAATGCGCCCGCCCTGCTATGACAGCGCAGAATTCGATCCATTTGAGGATAAGCGCATGAGCACCATCATCGACATCATCGGCCGTGAAATTCTGGACAGCCGTGGCAACCCCACCGTGGAAGTGGACGTGATCCTCGAAGACGGCACCATGGGCCGCGCGGCGGTGCCCTCCGGCGCGTCCACCGGCGCCTACGAGGCCGTCGAGAAGCGCGATGGCGACAAGTCCCGCTACCTCGGCAAGGGTGTGCTGGAAGCCGTGGCCGCCGTGAACGGCGAGATCGCCGAGGCTCTGGTGGGTTTCGATGCCACCGAACAGGAGGCCATCGATGCCGCGATGATCGAACTGGACGGCACCGAGAACAAGGGCCGCCTCGGCGCCAACGCCATCCTCGGCGTCTCCCTTGCCGTGGCCAAGGCCGCCGCCGATTTCACCGCCCAGCCGCTCTACCGCTACGTGGGCGGCACCTCCGCGCGCACCCTGCCCGTGCCGATGATGAACATCATCAACGGCGGCGAGCATGCCGACAACCCGATCGACATCCAGGAATTCATGATCATGCCGGTCTCGGCAGCGAACGTGAAGGAAGCCATCCGCATGGGCGCGGAAGTCTTCCACACCCTGAAGAAAGAGCTCTCCGCGGCTGGCCACAACACCGGCATCGGCGATGAAGGCGGCTTCGCGCCGAACCTCGCCTCCACCCGCGATGCGCTGGATTTCGTGATGAAAGCCATCGAGAAGGCCGGCTACAAACCGGGCGAGGACATCTACCTCGCGCTGGATTGCGCCGCCACGGAATACTTCAAGGACGGCAAATACGAACTCAAGGGCGAAGGGAAATCCCTGACCTCCGCCGAAAACGTCGCCTATCTGGAAGCGCTGGTGAACGACTACCCGATCATCTCGATCGAGGATGGCTGCTCCGAAGATGACTGGGACGGCTGGAAGATGCTGACCGACACCCTGGGCGATCGCATCCAGCTGGTGGGCGACGATCTCTTCGTCACCAACCCGGCCCGCCTCGCCATGGGCATCGAGAAGGGCTGCGCCAACTCCATGCTGGTGAAGGTGAACCAGATCGGCTCGCTGTCGGAAACGCTGAAGGCCGTGGACATGGCCCACCGCGCCCGCATGACCAACGTGATGAGCCACCGCTCCGGCGAAACCGAAGACGCCACCATCGCCGATCTCGCCGTGGCCACCAACTGCGGCCAGATCAAGACGGGCTCGCTGTCGCGCTCCGACCGGCTGGCGAAATACAACCAGCTGATCCGCATCGAGGAAATGCTGGGCGAAACCGCCGTCTACGCCGGGCGTTCGATCCTGAAGTAATCCCCTTCAGAAGCCCCCTTTGGAAAGCCCCGCCACCCGGCGGGGCTTTTTTCGCGACAGGACCGCTTCACGCGGCCAGGATATGGCCTTCAAAAGCCTTGAGGGTGAGCCGGGCCGTCTCCCCATAGCCTTCACCGTCGGCTCCCAGTTCCGGAAACAGGGCCACGATCTCGGCGCGCGTTTGCTCCGAAAGCTGATCGAAGATGAAATCGCCCGGATGGAAGCTTTCCGTCGCGCTGCCTTCGGCGAAGATGATTTCATGCCGGTCGAAAAGAACATGGTAGTAGCGCACGCGCGGGCGCGGCACGCGCTCCACCAGCCCTTCGTGCAAAAGGCTCTTGGCGCTGGTCAGAACCTCCTCCATCCCGAACAGGAGTTCGCATTTCCATCCGGCAAGCAGGAAACGGTGCTGCGGTGAAACCTCGATCGCGCGGCGATTGTCGAGCACGCCGGGCGCAATTCGGATCGGGGCCATCTCTTCGAGCCCGGACACCTCGGAACAGCCGATCCAGCGGATCGGTTGAGCGCCGTGGTCGAGCGTCTCCACGAGGTCGCCCGTCCTCAGCCTTTCGATGGGCGCCTCCCCCTTTGGTGTCAGGATCCGGGTGCCCTCGACGAGACACGGGAAATTCTGCGAGCCGACCGTCGGCGTGTTGAGGATCCAGTTGCCGTTTTCATCCGGCACGAGGGAGTTGGTCGAGTTGTTGCGCAGCGGCGTGCCGATGCTGTCCTGCGAGGTGCCGTCAAGGCTGCCGCCGCGCACCGAAATCGGGCTCGTCGGCCCCCAGAAAACCGAGCCGATGGCGGCTCCGTCATCGGCAAGCGCGATCCCTGCGCGCGGGCCGTCTTCCAGAGGAACGGAAAGCACGTAGTAGTCATAGGTCCCGTCCGTCGTGAAGCTGCCGCTCCCGACCGCATAGGTGGCATCCAGCGTGCTGCGCGGGCCTGTCTTGCCGTAGACCTCCAGCACGAGATCACTCACGTCCGCGCCGGCTTCGACACGGATCTCGACGAAATCTCCCGCTCCCCCGTCATAGGAAAGCTCGTTTATGCGTGCGGGCACGTGCTGCCTCCTGCTCTGCGCCTGCCAGACCCCCATCCGGCAAACATTGGGCAGCACCAAATCAGGTTTCGCTGCATAGTGTATCTCAAGTGAATCGGAACCACACGCCCCATTTCGTCAATCTGGAGTGTCAAATTGGATATCGGGGCGGCACAAGGAAATTGCAAGATGACCCCGGACCAGATCATCGCCCAGCTCGGCCTCACGCCCCACCTCGAGGGGGGGCACTATCGCCAGACGTGGATTGCGGAGGCCGAAGGCGGCGCACGCCCGGCCGGCACCTGCATCTACTTCCTGCTGAAGGCGGGGGAACGCTCCCACTGGCACCGGGTGGACGCCGCCGAGATCTGGCATTTCTACGCCGGCGCGCCGCTCATCCTCTCGATCGCCGAAAGCGAGACCGGCCCGGCCCGGCCCCATGTGCTGGGCCCCGATCTCGCCTCCGGCGCCCGCCCGCAGGTGATCGTGCCCGAGGGCCACTGGCAGGCCGCGCGCAGCACCGGGGCGTGGACGCTGGTGGGCTGCACCGTGTCGCCCGCTTTCCGCTTCGAGGGCTTCGAACTCGCCGCCCCCGGCTTCGACATCCCGGAAGCCTGACATGCCCGTGATCGATCTCACCCGCCCCCTGTCGGCGGCCACCGAACCCTACCGGCAGGAAGGCTACAGCGATCCGCCCATCGCGATCACCCCGTGGTGCGGCATCGCCGAACGCGGCTTCGCCGTATCCGCTCTCGCGCTCGGAACCCAGTCAGGCACCCATATCGACGCCCCCGCCCATTTCGCCGAAGGCGGACCGACGCTGGAGGCCCTCGCGCCCGAAGCGCTCCTCGGCCCCTACACGCGGATCGACCTGCGGCGCGGGCAGGCGCTCCCGGTGCTGCCCGCACGGGCTGAGCCGATATTGCTGCTGGACGCCCGCGGCGGCGCGCGGCTTTCGGCGGCGATGCTGGAGGCGTTGATCCGGCTGGAAGCGCCGCTCTGGGTGATGGCGGGCGAAATCACCGTGCCTGGCGAGGCCCCGCTGCGCTTCCATGAGCGGATCGCGCAGGCCGGCATCTACCTCGTCGAGGATCTGGCCGAGCCGGAGCTGGCGGATTTCCCGCCGCGCGGCGAGATCATCGCCCTGCCGCTGGCGTTGCAGGGCACCACCGGCAGCCCCTGCCGGGTCCTGCTGCGCTACTGACGGGCTACCTGGCGGCTTCCGGCGCGCTGATCTGCCCGCCGCCGATCGCCATGCTCACGCCGGTCGTGTTGGGGCAGGACGTGGGCAGCCCACGCGCAACGCGCACGGCGAGAAAGGCGAAGGCCTGCGCCTCCAGCATGTCGCCGTCAAAGCCCGCGTCCTCCACCGGGCGCACGGGCACATCCAGAAGCACCGAGAGCATCGCCATCAGCGTCGGGTTCTTGCGCCCGCCCCCGGTGACGAGCACGCCGATGGGCTGGCTGGGCAGATGCTCCATCGCCCGCGCGACCGAGGCCGCGCAGATCGCGGTGAGCGTGGCGGCCGCATCGGCGTCGTCCAGATGGGCGACGCGCTCCAGGACGTCCGGAAAATCGTTCCGGTCCAGGGATTTGGGCGGCATCCTGTAGAAATAGGCCGCCTCCAGGAAATCGGCGACGAGGTCTTCGTCCACCTCGCCCTGCGCCGCCAGCGCGCCGTCTTCGTCGAAGGGCAGCCCGCGGCGCTGGAACACGAGATCGTTGATCGGCGCGTTGGCCGGGCCGGTATCGAAGGCCAGCAGCGCGCCCTCCTCCTCGGGCGCCTCGAAAGCCGGGTCAACCCACGTCAGGTTGCCCACGCCCCCGAGGTTGAGAAAGACGACGGGCCCCTCGGCCTCCATGAACTTCGCGCAGGCGAAATGGTAGAACGGCGCCAGCGGCGCGCCCTCGCCGCCCATCTCCACGTCGGAGGTACGGAAATCCCACACCACCGGGCGCTGCAGCACCTCGGCCAGCACCCGCCCGTCGCCTGCCTGGTGGGTGCCGTAACCGCGCGGATCATGGGCCAGCGTCTGGCCGTGAAAGCCGATCAGGTCGCAATCCTCGAACTCCGACAGCAGCGCCGCATGGGCCGTTTCCACCACTTCGGCGGCGGCCTCGACCTCCGGAAATCCCGGCCAGAGCCCCAGAGCCTGCGCGATCACCGCGCGCTCCTCCTCGGTGTAGGGCCGATAGCGCGCCTCACCGAATTCCAGAATGCGTCTGCCGTCGGTTTTCAGCAGCGCCGCGTCCACCCCGTCCAGCGAGGTGCCCGACATGCAACCCAAGGCCCAGACGGCCCCCTCTTTCAACATGCACTTCCCCTTTCAGACGCGGCCCGATATACCGCGCCCTGTCTAGTTTGAACATGGATCAAAAACCGATGACCTACCACCCGAAATCAGACTTCATGCGCGTGATGATCGAGCGCGGCTTCCTGGCCGACTGCACCGATTATCAGGGGCTGGACGAGGCCCTGATCAAAGGCGTGGTGCCGGCCTATATCGGCTTCGATGCCACGGCGAAATCGCTGCACGTGGGCTCGCTGATCCAGATCATGATGCTGCGCTGGCTCCAGAAGACGGGCCACAAACCGATCACCCTGATGGGCGGCGGCACCACCAAGGTGGGCGATCCCTCCTTCCGCGCCGACGAGCGCCCCCTGCTGACCAATGAGCAGATCGACGCCAACATCGAGGGCATCAAGCAGGTCTTCGCCAAATACGTCTCCTACGACGACAGCCCCACCGGCGCGCTGATGCTCAACAACGCCGAGTGGCTGGACGGGCTCAACTACCTCGAATTCCTGCGCGACATCGGGCGCCACTTCTCGGTCAACCGGATGCTCTCCTTCGAAAGCGTGAAATCGCGGCTCGACCGGGAGCAGTCGCTCTCCTTCCTCGAATTCAACTACATGATCCTGCAGGCCTACGATTTCCTCGAACTGAACCGCCGCTACGGCTGCCTGCTGCAGATGGGCGGCTCCGATCAATGGGGCAACATCGTCAACGGGATCGATCTGACCCGCCGCGTACTGGATCACGAGATCTACGGGCTGACCTCGCCGCTGCTGACCACCTCGGACGGCAAGAAGATGGGCAAGACGGCCGACGGCGCGGTCTGGCTCAATACCGAGATGCGTTCGCCCTATGAGTTCTGGCAGTTCTGGCGCAACACCAACGACGCCGACGTGGGCCGCTTCCTGAAGCTCTACACCGAGATCGACGTGGCCGAATGCGAGCGCCTCGGCGCCCTTGCCGGCAGCGAGATCAACGAGGCCAAGATCGTGCTGGCCAATGCCGTCACCACGCTCTGCCACGGCGCCGAGGCCGCGGCAGCCGCCGAAGCCACCGCGCGCGAAGTCTTCGAGAAAGGCGGTGTCGGCGACGATCTGCCCACGCTCACGCTCGCCCCGGCTGAGGTCGCCGACGGCATCTCCATCGTGCAGCTGCTGGTGAAATCCGGCCTGGCCGGCTCGGGCAAGGAGGCCAAGCGCCTGATCGCCGACAACGGCGCCAGGATGAACGACGCGCCGCTCACCAGCGCCGCACTGGTCCTGACGGCGGAGGACCTCGCCGAGCCGGTGAAACTCTCCGCCGGCAAGAAGCGTCACGCGCTCGTCACCCTCGGCTGAGGCAACTCCGGCCGGCACCACCCGCCGGCCCTTTCCTCTCGCTTCAAATACCTTCGGGGGGCCCGGGGGGCAGACAGCCCCCCGGCTCTTTCATTCTGCGGGGCAGACAGCCCCCCGGCTTTTTTACACTGCGGGGCAGACAGCTCCCCGGCACTTTCATACTGTGGGGCAGACTGCCCCCCGGCCTCTTTCAGTTCGCGGAGATACGTCGCGGACTTAGTTCAGCATCCATTCCCCGTCCGGCCAGAAGGCATGGAAGGCGAAGGCGAACATCACGTCATGGGCCACGTCGCGCCCCTGCGCGTCGCGCACGCGGATCGAGCCCACGTCCCTGCCCTTGCCGATGCGCCCCGAATCCAGCGCCGAGGCCTGCCCGGACTGCCAGCTGATCGTGACGCCGGCCTCGCGCAGCTCCCCGGCCTCGCTCACCCGCGCCAGCGGCCAGGCCCGATCCCCGACGCGCACCACCCGCGCCAGCGGCGGGATGCCGTGGGGCGGCATCTCGCCCGAGTAGAGGAACGGGCGGCGCGAACTGTCGTAGCCGCGGTAGGGGTTGGAGCCGTAGGAGCGGTTCCAGCTCGGCTCGTTCATCACGAGGCCGTCCGGGTTGCGCGCCCTGAACTGATCCCAGCTCTCCATCCAGGCCGGGATCTGCGTGAGTTCCATGCCGGTATATCGGCCCACGATGCCGGTGCCGATGGCCTGCTGCCACCAGCTTTCGGTTTCCCGGTCAAACATGATCATGTCGGAGTTGCGCAGCTTGCCGGAGACGCCGAAGGTCAGGACCCGCCCGTTCACCCGCCGGTCGAACACGATGCCCGAATTGCACAGCGGGCAGAAGGTCACTGCCACGGGCACGCCGCCGATCCGGTCGTTCACGATCTCGTGCCAGGTCAGGTAGCGGATCGGATAGGCGCGCGGCGCCTGGCCGTCGATCTCCACCGTGATGACGGGCTCCCGCCCCTCGATGCGGCTTTCGGACGCCACCCGCACGAAGCTTGGATCCGACAGCGCGGGGATGCCATCCTTGGGCGGCCCGCCCGAGATGATCTCACCCCAGCTGCCCACGATCGTCCGGCTGAAATCCGTGTTCGGCCATTCCGATTTCCAGAAGGTCGGATCGGCGGCGGCCGGTGGCGGCGCGGCCAGAGCAAGCGCCCCGCCTGCCAGAACGGACGCGCAGAAACGCCTCAGAGCCTGAACGGAAAATCGCTCCAGAAAACGCATTGGGGGCCTCCCTCATCTGTCTGGCACAAGCCTGACAGAGGGAAGCCCCCAAGCCCAGCCCCGCTCACGCAGGGTTTACGGTGCGAGTTCGCGCCGCCTCAGCGCACCTCGGCCTTCACGATGCGGTCCGGCCGGCCCACGACGACCCCGTTGGGGCCGGTGCCGCGCTTGATCTGGTCAACCACCTCCATGCCCGAGGTCACCCGGCCGACGACCGTGTACTGGCCGTTCAGGAAGTGCCCGTCCTTGAACATGATGAAGAACTGGCTGTTGGCCGAGTTCGGGTTCTGGGAGCGCGCCATGCCCACCACGCCGCGTTCGAAGGGGATGTCGGAGAACTCCGCCGGAAGATCCGGGTAGGAGGAGCCGCCGGTACCCGCGCGGCGCATGTTGCCGCCGATCTTGCCGTGCTGCACGTCGCCGGTCTGGGCCATGAAGCCATCGATCACGCGGTGGAACACCACGTCGTCATAGGCGCCTTCGGCGGCCAGGGCGGCGATGCGCTCGGCATGGGCCGGGGCCACGTCATCCAGAAGCTCGATCACCACCGTGCCGTTGGCCTCGCCTTCGATGGTGAGGGCGATCTCGGTGGCCAGCGCCGCGCCCGGCAGGGCGGCGGCGAGGCCGAGCGCCAGGGCCAGCTTACGCATCGGCGGCCACCTTCACGCTGATCATGCGGTCCGGGTTCGCGGGCGGCTCGCCGCGCGTGATCGCGTCCACGTGTTCCATGCCCTCGATCACGCGCCCGTAGACGGTGTACTGGCGGTTCAGGAAGTGGTTGTCGGAAAAGTTGATGAAGAACTGGCTGTTGGCCGAGTTCGGGTTCTGGCTGCGGGCCGCGCCCAGCGTGCCGCGATCGTGCGGGATCCCGGAGAACTCCGCCGGAAGGTCCGGCAGATCGGAGCCGCCGGTGCCGGCCATGCGCAGGTTGAAGTTCTTCTCCATGTTGCCGTTGGCCACGTCGCCCGTCTGGGCCATGAAGCCGTCGATCACGCGGTGGAAGGCCACGTTGTCATAGGCGCCGGCGCGGGCCAGTTCCTTCATGCGTTCGCAATGCTTGGGGGCGATATCGGGCAGAAGCTCGATGGTGACGGTGCCCCCTTTCAGTTCGATGAGGATGGTGTTTTCGGGATCCTTGATGTCGGCCATCTGATGCTCCTGTCGTTAACGGGTTCCGCATGGGTTGGCGCCTTAGTTAAGCCTTGGGGGACGAAAGGAAAAGGGGGAAACCATTTGCACGGTTGACCTGACGCCGCGCATCATGTGTGTAACGCCCATAGTCTTGCCCGTTGCCGCAAAGGAAGCTTCCCCATGGCCTGGAAAACCCTCGACGATATGGATCTCGCCGGAAAGACCGTTCTGACGCGCGTCGACATCAACGTGCCGATGGAGAACGGCGTGGTGACCGACGACACCCGCATCCGGCGCATCGTGCCCACCGTGGCCGACATCCGCGCCAAGGGGGGCAAACCGGTGCTGCTGGCCCATTTCGGCCGCCCCAAGGGCCAGTTCGTGCCCGAGATGTCGCTCGCGCCGCTGGTGCCCGCGCTCGAAGCCGCCTTCGGCGCGCCCGTCACCTTCGTGGAGCGCCCCAGCCGCGAGGCGCTGGACGCCCTGCCCGCCGACGCCATCGTGCTGGTGGAGAACACCCGTTTCACCCCGATGGAAGAGGCCAACGATCCGCAGATGGCCCAGTTCCTCGCCAGCCTCGGCGACGTCTACTGCAACGATGCCTTCTCCGCCGCCCACCGCGCCCATGCCTCCACCGAGGGTGTCGCCCATCACCTGCCCTCCTGCGCGGGTCGGCTGATGGAGGCCGAGCTGAAGGCGCTGGAGGCGGCGCTCTCCAACCCGGTGCGCCCGGTCGTGGCCGTCGTCGGCGGCGCGAAAGTCTCCACCAAGCTCGATCTGCTGGGCAACCTCGTGGCGAAGGTCGATCACCTCGTGATCGGCGGCGGCATGGCCAACACCTTCCTCGCCGCGCAAGGCATCGATGTAGGCAAGAGCTTGGCCGAGCACGAGATGGCCGACACCGCGCGCGAGATCCTCGCCAAGGCCGAGGCCGCCGGCTGCGAGATCATCCTGCCGGTGGATGTGGTGGTCGCGCGCGAATTCGCCGCCAACGCCGCCAATGAGACCGTGCCCGCGGATGCCTGCCCTGCGGATGCGATGATCCTCGATGCCGGCCCCGAAACCGTGGCCAGGATCACCGCCACCCTGGAAGCGGCGAAGACCCTGATCTGGAACGGCCCGCTCGGCGCCTTCGAGATCGAGCCTTTCGATGCCGCCACCAACGCCGCCGCCGCACGGGCCGCAGCGCTCTCCAAGGCGGGCAAACTCGTCTCCGTGGCGGGCGGCGGCGATACGGTCGCGGCGCTCAACAAGGCCGGGGCGGCGGAGGATTTCACCTATATCTCCACCGCCGGCGGCGCCTTCCTGGAGTGGATGGAAGGCAAGGTCCTGCCCGGGGTCGCGGCGCTCGAAAACTGAGCCCAAAACCTAATTTTATGTAACGAAATAAAACTGTTGGCGCTACCATGACGCATGTTAGCGCCAACAGCATTGCATGTGCAGCATACGCCTTCTAGAGCCTTGGACACGAGATTGGCCCAGACAATTTTGAAAGAGGACGTATCCCATGAAGGCGACCCGTACGGTCAGCAAGATCCTGGCAAACTACGAGGGCGAAACGCCCGGTGTGAAAGCCAAACTGTGCTCCATCCTGATGCACGGCAAACTCGGCGGCACCGGAAAGATGATCATCCTGCCGGTGGACCAGGGCTTCGAACACGGGCCGGCGCGCTCCTTCGCGCCCAACCCGGCGGGGTATGATCCGCACTACCACTACCAGCTCGCCATCGACGCCGGGCTCAACGCCTACGCCGCGCCGCTGGGCTCGCTGGAAGCCGGGGCCGACACCTTCGCCGGCCAGATCCCGACGATCCTGAAGGTCAACTCCGCCAACTCGCTGATGAGCGGCACCGCGGGCAAGAACCAGGCCATCACCGCCTCCGTGGACGACGCCCTGCGCCTGGGCTGTGCGGCCATCGGCTTCACCATCTACCCCGGCTCCGACTACGCGCTCGACATGTTCGAAGAGGTGGTGGAGATGCGCCGGGAAGCCGCCGCCAAGGGCGTGGCGACGGTGATCTGGTCCTACCCGCGCGGCGAGGCGATCACCAAGGAAGGCGAAACCGCCGTGGACGTGGCCGCCTACGCCGCCCATATCGCCGCCCTGCTGGGCGCCCACATCATCAAGGTGAAGCTCTCCACCGATCACCTGATGCTGCCGGAGGCCAAGAAGGTCTACGAGGAGCAGAAGATCGACATCTCCACCCAGGCCGCCCGCGTGGCCGACTGCGTGAAATCCTCCTTCAACGGCAAACGGCTCATCGTCTTCTCCGGCGGCGCCAAGAAGGGGGCCGACAGCGTGTTCGACGACGCCCGCGCCATCCGCGACGGTGGCGGCAACGGCTCCATCATCGGCCGCAACAGCTTCCAGCGCTCCCGCGAGGAGGCGCTCGAGATGCTCGCCAAGCTGCAGGACATCTACAAGGGCAAGGCCTGAGCCAGTCCCGGCCGGGAACACACCCGGCCAATGAAACGGGAAAAGGGCGCTTCGGCGCCCTTCTTCTTGGGGCAATTGCAGTTTGCATCGGCGGTCGAAACAGGGTTTGTTGACCCCGCGCGACAAGTTTCCCTGCAACTGGGCAATGCCGGTTGGCGGCGTGGCGGATGCTTTCCGCATGTTTGGGTTTTTATTGAGTCTGTACGACGGGTTTTCCTGGTGCGATTGCTTTTTCTCATACCGAATTTGAGCGCCGGCGGCGCCGAGCGGGTCGTCGTGAAGCTGGCGGAGCTGCTCTCCGAAGACCACGACTGCACCATCCTGATTTCCGAAGCCGGCGCGCGTGAGTACGATGTCTGCGTTCCCGTCGTGGAATGTGCCTTCGCTCCCGAGCCCCTGCGGCGCAGTATCGAATCCATCGCGCCCGACGTGATACTCGATCACTTCCACTGGGACATCGATCACATCCAGCTGATGGCGGAAATGGCCGATGAGGGCTGGAAAATCGTGATCACCGAACACAACAGCTACTTCTATCCGCTGTTCCAGCATCACCGCGAACGGAAAGCGAAATATGCCGACCACTTCGAAAAGCGCTACGAGGCCTACGCCAAGTTCGCCGCGGTGACCGTGCTGAACCAGGATGCGCTCGACATGTTCGGCAAGCATCTTTCCAACGTCCGCCTGATCCAGAATCCGGTTTCCTACCACACCAACGGAACGGCCGATCACGGCTCGGCCAAGGTTCTGAACATTTCCCACTTCCGCAAGGAAGCCAAGAGACTGGACCTTCTCTACGAGGCCTTCGGGCAGCTTGCGGAACGAAACGCGCAGGCCCGGCTTGCCATCATCGGCACCTACGATCACCTTCGCGATAACGCCTATCGCAAGCGCTTCGGGATCGAACCGTCGCGGATCCAATGCGTCGGGCGCTCGCTCCTCGTGGCCGAGCACTACAACAGCTCTGCCGTATTCGCCCTGACGAGCGAAATCGAGGGGCAACCCATGGTGCTGCTCGAAGCGGCCCTGCACTGCCTGCCGCAGGTCGTTTTCGACATTCCCGGCATGGCGGACCAAGTGATAGACGGGGAGACCGGATTCATCGTCCCCTTCGGCGACGTAGAGGCCTTCGCTGACAGGCTGGACCTGCTGCTGCGAGACCGTGGGCGCGCCCGCGACATGGGTTTCGCCGCGCGCGCCCACGTGCTGGATCGCTTCGCACCAACGAAGATCGCGGCCGAATGGAACACGCTTCTCGCCGAAGTGGCGGGCGGGTGCGTGCCTTCGGCGGTGCAGGGAACGAAGCCGGGAACGATATGTCCGTCGCGCGAAACAGCCTTCACCGATTTCTGGGCACGAGTTGCCGCCGGGCAGGAAACGACTCCGCCGAAAGTCAGCTACCTTGTCCCGGTCCACGGCACCGAGGCACTGCTGGGCCGATGCCTCGACAGTATCAGAAGCCAGGACATGGACAGCTTCGAATGCATCGTCGTGGATGACGGCTCACCGGGCGACACCGAATACGCCTTTCGCGAAGCCGTAGGCGGTGATCCGCGTTTCAAGCTGATCCGCCATTCCCGCAACCGCGGCCTTTATACCGCCCGCTCCACGGCCGCCGAAGCTGCGGAGGGGTTGTTCCTGTCCCATGTCGACAGCGACGACTACCTCCACCCTGCGTTCGGCGGCACCATGCTGGCGGAAGCCTTCGCCCGCGGCAGCGAGATCGTGGAATGCAATGCCGTAGAGATCGAGGTCGATGGCCGACCGATCCGGTTTTCTTCGCTGCCGCCCTGCGAAATGGACAGGGCCGAGGCCTCCGACGCCTTCTTCAACCGCTCGATCCGCAACGTCGTCTGGAACAAGCTCTACCTGCGCGATCTCTGGTGGCGGCACCCGCAGCACAACACCATCGAGCGGGGCATCACCATCACCGAGGACATGCTGCGCAACAGCTACGCCTTCTCGGACGTCAACCGGTTCAGCAAGATACCGGACTGCCTGTATTACTACTGCCGCCGCCCGACATCAGTGGTGCGCGGCGGCGGCATGGCTTCGCTGCTGGCGAAGCTCGAACAGATCGAGATCTCCTATGCCGAAAGCAGCCTTGGCGTGGCACGGATTTCCGGAAACGACCGGCACATGTCTCTTCTGGAGCAATCACGGCTGGAAGACAGGCTGTGGTATATCGAGGAATACCTGCGCCGAACGCCCTGGCCGCAGGTGCAGATCGAGCTCGATGCCCTTCCCGGCGATCGGGGCCAAGAGTTGCATTTCACCTTCTGGAGCATCGCGCAGAAGCTGAAGACCGAGCATCGCCTTGAAGACATGCGCGCCTTTGCAGCCCACAGGACGGAGGCCTGGATCTGGGAGAAGACCCGGGCCGAGCGCCTCCAGACCCGGCTGACGCGGATCGCGACGCTCAGCGCGGAATGACAGACACATCAGGAATGGCAGAAGACACGTGGCCCTAAAGAACCAGATACTCTCACTCATCACCGAAATCCGCGGCCGGCTCGACGAACTGGAAAGCCTGACCCGCGCACTGCCGATTTCCTCCGTCCCTTCCCCCATGAGCTTTGACGAAGATGGGGTCGTTTCGGTTCTGAGCGGCCCCCCGCTGGACTTCGGGAAAGCCCCGCTGGAGGAGCCGATCGAGATCACCCCCTACGCGCTGGTCGACGGTTTCTTCCAGATCGGCGCTCCCTCCGCCAACGCGGTGGCGCGCATCGAAACATTCGAACTGTCGGACCTGCACCGCCCCGCCGGTTCGGAGACGGTCTACGGGTGGTCCATCTACCCGGTGGATCAGGACAACGCCTGGATGACATACGAATTCACTCTGCGCGAGATCGATTTCGACGCCTACGACTGGTTCGAATGGGTGATCAAGTGTTCGGCCTCCATCCCCGAAACCGTCTCGCTGCGGTTCCATGTCGATGGCGATGCCTTCAACGAGCCGATCCATCGCGACGAGGTGCGGCTGAACGAGTTCGCAAGCTTCATCTACGCACGGATCAGCCGCGACGAGATCCGCTCTCTAGGTCGTGAACTCATAAACGGGATTCCGTTTTTGGCGGTGTGATGATTCACTTTCGGAAACGGAGGTGAGCATGACGGGCAGACACGATGTGAGCGATGCGGAATGGGCGGTGATCTCGCCGCTGT
>NZ_FWFQ01000024.1 GCF_900172235.1 Pseudoruegeria aquimaris
ACAGCGGCGAGATCACCGCCCATTCCGCATCGCTCACATCGTGTCTGCCCGTCATGCTCACCTCCGTTTCCGAAAGTGAATCATCACACCGCCAAAAACGGAATCCCGTTTATGAGTTCACGACCTAGCCGCAACGCGGTGCGCCCAGCGGCTTACGACGCGTTGTTTTTGAGCCGGCCACGGGCCGTTCCGAACGGCGCGCCGGGGGCACGCGGAAAGGTGCAAGGCCCGGCGGCCTATCGGGCGCGGGCATCAGGCCGCTTCCGGGCAAAAAGCCTTCGGCCTTCATGCCTTGAACCTTCAGGCAAGGCAGCCTGAAAGAATTCGGGGCTGCCCGGTGGGCAGCCCTTTCACCTCGGTGGAGCTTTGGTCGTCGTGAGCGCCGCCGCAGGGGCTCCGCCGCAGCGGTGAGCCTAGCTGCGCTGGCCGGCGAACCGCGTCTGCCAGTCTTCCCGCTCTTCGTCGGAAATCTTGCGGAACATCACGTCCGGCACGGTGAAACCGTGTCCGGCGGGCAGGGCGTCCAGCGCCTCCGCGATGGGGCCAGGCCAGCTTGCCTCCTCGGTCTTCATCGCTTCCAGCATCTTCGCGGCGGCATCGGGGATGAAGGGAGCCGAAAGGATCGCGTAGAGGCGGATCAGGTTCAGAGACAGGCGCACGATGGCGGCCGCGGCCTCGGGATCCGTCTTGAACCGGGCCCAGGGCTCGGCCGATTGAAGATATTCGTTGCCGAGCACCCAGATCGCCCGCAGCTCCGCGGCCGCCTTGCGTACTTCCATGGCTTCCATGAAGCCTTCGTAGGCCCGCACGCGCGTTTCCAGATCGGCGATCAGCCGCTCTTCCGCCGCGCCGTAGCTGCCGCCTTCCGGCACGGTTTCGCCGAATTTCGAGCGGCAGAACTTGGTGACGCGCGAGACGAAATTGCCGAGCACGTCGGCCAGATCCTTGTTCACCGAGGCCTGGAAGTTCTCCCAGGTGAATTCGCTGTCGGAGTTCTCCGGCGCATGGCTCAGCAGCCACCAGCGCCAGTAGTCCGCCGGCAGGATCTCCAGCGCCTGGTCCATGAACACGCCGCGCCCCTGGCTGGTGGAGAACTGGCCGCCGTCATAGTTCAGGTAGTTGAACGACTTGATGTAATCCACGAGCTTCCAGGGCTCGCCCGACCCCATGATCGTGGCCGGGAAGGAGAGCGTGTGGAAGGGCACGTTGTCCTTGCCCATGAACTGCACGTAGCGCACGTCATCGGCGCCCTTGTCGGTGCGCCACCAGCGCTCCCAGTCGGCGTCCGTCTTGCCGTTGGCATCGGCCCATTCGGCGGTGCCGGCGATGTATTCGATCGGCGCGTCGAACCAGACGTAGAAGACCTTGCCCTCCATGCCCGGCCAATCCTCGGTGCCCTTCTTCACCGGCACGCCCCAGCTCAGATCGCGGGTGATGCCGCGATCCTGCAGCCCGTCGCCGTCGTGCAGCCACTTCTTGGCGATGGAGGTGGTGAGCACCGGCCAGTCGGTCTTGCTGTCGATCCAGGCATCCAGCTTGTCCTTCAGCGCGGACTGGCGCAGGTAGAGGTGCTTGGTTTCGCGCACTTCCAGATCGGTGGAGCCGGAAATCGCGGAGCGGGGCTCGATCAGGTCGGTCGGATCCAGCTGCTTGGTGCAGTTCTCGCACTGGTCGCCGCGGGCCTTGTCATAGCCGCAGTTGGGGCAGGTGCCCTCGATGTAGCGATCCGGCAGGAAGCGGCCGTCGGCGTTGGAGTAGACCTGCTTTTCGCTGACTTCCTCGATGTAGCCGTTCTCGGCGAGCTTGCCGGCGAAATGCTGGGTCAGCACGCGGTTGCGCTCCGAGGAAGAGCGGCCGAAGTGATCGAAGGAGAGCCGGAAGCCCCGCGCGATCTCGGCCTGCACCGCGTGCATCTCGGCGCAGAATTCGTCCACGGGTTTGCCGGCCTTGGCGGCGGCCAGTTCTGCCGGGGTGCCGTGTTCGTCGGTGGCGCAGATGAACATGACCTCGTTGCCGCGCTGGCGCATGTAGCGCGCGTAGAGATCGGCCGGCAGCTGCGAGCCGACGAGATTGCCCAGGTGTTTGATCCCGTTGATGTAGGGGATCGCCGAGGTGATGAGAATCCGTGCCATGCGGGAAGCGCCTCTGTTTTCTGTCCGCGCCCCCTTTAGCGCAAGCCTTGCGCGGTTGCCAGCGTCAGTCTTCGCGGCGGCCCCGGCCCGGCCTGTCGCGCTCGCGGCCGAGCAGACGGCCGATGGTGAAGGAGGTGCGCGGCGCGTAGACGTAGCGCGTGCGCGCCTGCACCGTGGGGCGTGCGCGCATCCGGCCGAGGCCGAAGACGATGAGCACCACGTGGCCGAAGGCGATGAAGGCAAAGAGCGCCGAGGCGCCGAAGCGCTCGATCAGGGCCGAAGTGACGACGGGGCTGGCGATGGCGCCCAGGGCGAAAAGGAACATCAGCGCGGCCGAAAGCTCCACCCGCTCGTGGCTTTCGGCGAAGTCGTGGGCATGGGCCGCCGCGACGGAAAAGATCGGGAAGGTGGTGAAGCCGAAGAAGGCGGCCGAGGCCATGATGACGCCGGTGCTGCCGGTGCCCAGCGTGACCGTCGTGACACAGGAAAGGGTGGCGGCCACCGACAGCCAGATCAGCACCCAGCGGCGGTCGAACTTGTCGGCCAGCCAGCCCACCGGATACTGCGCCAGCGCGCCGCCGGCGACGAAGGCGGCGAGGAACAGGCCGATCTGATCGGCGCGCAGCCCCACCTCCTGCCCGTAGACCGGGCCGACCATGCGGAAGGCGGCGCTGGTGAGCCCGGCCACGATCACCCCGGCGGCGGCGAGCGGGGAGCGCCGCACCGCGATCATCGGGCGCAGGCGCGGGGCCTGCGGCGTTTCGGGGGGCTTGCTCGTGGTCAGGGCCAGCGGCATCAGCGAGGCGCAGCAGATGATGGCCAGCAGGTTGTAGGAGATGAAGCTCGCCGGTTCGAGGAAGGCGATGAGCAGCTGCGCCACGAGCGAGGCGCCCATGTCCACCACGCGGTACATGCCCATGGTGCGGCCCCGGCTTTCGTTGGTGACCTTGGCGTTGAGCCAGCTTTCGATCACCGTGTAGCAGCCGGCCACGCACATGCCCGAGGCCACGCGCATCACCGCCCAGGCCATCGGGTCCACGATCATCATGTGGCTCATCAGGCCGATCGCCCCGGCGGCGGCGAAGGCGGCGAAGGCGCGGGAAGGGCCCACGCTGCCCATCAGGCGCGGCGCCCACCAGCAGCCCACGAAGAATCCGAGGAAATGTGCCGAGCCGAGGAAGCCCACCTGCGCCGGGGTGAAATCGAGCGCCAGGCCCGAGAGCGCGTCCAGCGGGCCGACACCACCGGAGGACAGTTGCAGGAACACGACGGAAAGCAGCAGGGCGGCGAATGAGATCATGAGGCGCATGGCGCGGCGGGCTTTCCGTTGGGCAGGGGCAGGCTAGCACGGCGCGGGCGGCCGTCTTGTCCGAACTCGACATCGCATGTCGGGATTGGGCGCAGGGTTTTCGTGCGGGGGCAGCCGGCCTCAGGGCGCGCGCAGGATGCGGGCGCGGATGGAGAGATCGATCGGATCCTGCACGAACTGCGGGAAACCGCCCGCGCCGAAGGCCGAGCGGCTGATGCGGCCGGTGAGCAGGATCGTCAGCCTGCTGAGATCGCCCGCGTCCTGCCCGCGCTGGCGGTAGAGCCGGGCCTGCAGCGTGACCGGTCGGGTGACGCCCCGGATCGTCAGATCGCCCGTCATCGTGGCGCGCGCCGGGCTGCCCGAGATCTCGCGGCTGGTGAAGGTGATCGTGGGGTGGTTCGCCACGTCGAGCACCTGCCCGCCGCGCATCGCCTCGGTGGCGAAGGGCAGGCTGGCATCGGCCTGTGCCGGCAGCAGCGTCACCGAGACTTCCGAACGGCTCACGTCGTCGAAATCGATGCGGATGCGCGCATCCTGCACGGGCATCCGGCCGCGCACCCGTTCGGCGTTCAGGTAGTAGCTGAAGCCCACGGTCGAGGCCTCCGGCTGCAACTGGTAGGCCACGGGTTTCGCCGCGGTGGCGGGCGCGGTGGCCCCGGCGAGAAGCAGGGCGCAGATCAGGGTGCACAAAAGCCGTTTCATGGGAAGGAGAATAGGCCGCCCCGGCGCCGCCGGGGTTCACGTTTTCGGGATGATGGCCGGGGCAGGGCGAGCGGTCAGGCCGCGCAGGGCGCAATGGCGAAGCCGCGGTCGCGGGGGGTGACGTGCCAGCTTTTCGGGGGCGCGGTGCGGGCCCGGCTGCGGGTCAGCCGCCAGCGTTCCTGCGCGCCGCCGTGATCGCAGGTGAACTGCCAGCGGCTTTCCACCCCCTGCGCACCGCCCTCGCCGGGGGTGAGCAAAAGGCCGAGCGGGGCGAAGCGGCCCTCCTGCGCACCGGTCTCGGCGGCAAGATGCAGCCGCCGGACGGGGGTGAGGGGCGGCGGCGCCGGCAGATCGGCCACCACCAGCGGGAGCGCGCCCGAGCGCAGCGCTTCCTCCATCGCCCAGAGCAGATCCTCCGGGCGGCGCGGGCTGGCGAAGAGGAAGCGGCCGGGCGCGGCGAAGCGCACCATCCCCTGCCCGTGCAGGGCGTCGGGCAGCCAGGCGGGCCGGATCCAGAGCACCGGCCCCTCCTGCGCGCCGGCGAGAATCATCGCCAGCGTGTGGCGGGCATTTCCGCAGAACTCGTGGCAGCGCGCCTTGGCAAGGCGCAGATCCGCCAGAAGCGGGGCTTCGGCGGCCGGGCGGTGGGGTTTCTGGCTCAGAATCGCGGCTGTCATGGGCGGAGATGCTACCATGTTCACTTTATGTTCTCAATCTTCTCGCGCCGTCCAAACTCTGGGCTTGCGATTCGCGCCCCGGTGGTTAGCCTCCCTCCTGATTTCCAAAAAGGGCGGCAATATGCGCAAGTTAACCCTGGGTCGCACGGACCTGTCGGTATCCGAACTCTGTTTGGGCTCCATGACGTGGGGCACGCAGAACACGCTGGAAGAGGCCTTCGCCCAGATCGACATGGCGCTCGATCGGGGGGTGAACTTCATCGATACCGCGGAGATGTATCCGGTGAACCCCGTGCGCGCCGAAACCGTAGGCCGCACCGAGAGCTACATCGGCGAGTGGATCGCGCGCTCGGGCCGCCGCGGCGAGGTGGTGATCGCCACCAAGCACTCCGGGCTGAACGAGCGTTTCGTGCGCCCCGGGCAGCCGATCACCGGCGAGACGATGCACGCCAGCGTCGATGCCTCGCTGAAGCGGCTGCAGACGGATTGCATCGATCTCTACCAGCTGCACTGGCCCAACCGCGGCTCCTACCATTTCCGCCAGATCTGGGATTATGACCCGTCCGGGCAGGATCGCGCCGCCACCATCGCCAACATGGTCGATGTGCTGGAGGCCATGAGTGCCTTGCAGAAGGCGGGCAAGGTGCGCCACTTCGGCCTGTCCAACGAAAGCGCATGGGGCACGACGCAATGGCTCGTGCAGGCCGAGGCGATGGGCGCGCCGCGCATGGAGACGATCCAGAACGAATATTCGCTGCTGTGCCGCCAGTTCGACAGCGATCTCGCCGAGATGAGCGTCAACGAGGACGTGACGCTGCTGGCCTTCTCGCCGCTGGCCACGGGGCTGCTGACGGGCAAGTACCAAGGCGGCAAGACGGTGCCCGAGGGCTCCCGCATGGCGCTCAACGGCGATCTCGGCGGCCGCGTGACGGAGCGGGTCTGGCCCGCGGTCGATGCCTATCTCGCGATTGCCCGCAAACACGGGCTGGACCCTTCGCAGATGGCCATCGCCTGGTGCCGGACGCGCCCTTTCAAGACGATCCCGATCTTCGGCGCGACGACGCTTGCGCAGCTGGAGGTGGCCCTGGGCGCGGCCGATGTTGTTTTGAGTGACGAGGTTTTGCAGGAGATCAGCAGCGCGCATCGCGCCCATCCGATGCCCTACTGATGCGCCACGAGACGCAGCATACCGCCTCCGTTCTGGGCTGCGGCGCCGCCGGGCGGCTCTGGGCCCGGCGCTTTCTCGAATCCGGCTGGAACGTGATCCTCTTCGATCCCGACCCGGACCGCAGCGCCGCCCTGCGGGCGGAGCTCTCCGGCCTCGGCGGCCGGCTGACGACGGCGCCGACGATCTCGGGCGCGGTGGCGCAGGCCAGCTGGATCCAGGATTGCGTGCCCGACAGGCTGCCCCTGAAACGGGCACTCTACCAGCGCGTGCAGGGCCACTGCCGCCCCGACGCGCTTGTCTGCAGTTGCAGCCGCTGCTTCAAGCTCGAACAGATCCGCCGCTGCGCCATGCGGCCCCGGCAGATCCTGCGGGTCACGCTCTGCGAAGAGACGATGACCCCGGTGGTGGACGAAAGCCCCTCCGCCGATCCCGACCTGCGCGCCCGTGCCGAGGCCCTGCTGCGCCGGGCCGAGCCGCTGCCCGCGCACGCCTGAGCCCCGGCTACAGCGCGCGTTCCAACGCTTCGAGGTAGGCGGGGATATCGCGGGAGTCCACCGTTGCTTCGCGCACCAGCCAATCGAAATGGCGGGTGATGGCCTGCACGCGCTCGGTGTCGCGGAAGGCGATGTAGTTGCGCCCGAGGTAGATCACCGCCAGCAGCGGGCCGAACACGGTGATCGGCGCGGAATAGAGCCGGCGGGCATCGAAGAGCACGATCCGCAGCGTCGGATAGAGCTGATCGTAGAGCGTCAGCAGGTGGCGCAGCTGGGCCGCGCGCAGCTCCCGGCCGAGGCCCGTGTAATAGCCCTCTCCGCGCGCGAAGGACTCGATCTCGTGGCGGGGCAGGGCGATCTCGTAGTCCGAACGCGCCTCCCGCATCCAGCGCAGCCGGTCCTCCATCGCCCCGATGGCCTGATCGGTGGTGCGCCCGAGCTGCGGCGTGTATTCCCAGCTCAGAATGTCGCGCGTCTTCAGCATGTCCGGCAGCGTGGCGGGCACGTGGCGGATCTTGTAGCCCGCGGCCTCCTGGTGCCAGGCGAAGATCTCGTCGTCCACCAGCGCGCGGGGGGCTTCCGTCATGGTCAGCGCGTTGGCCATCAGCTCCGCGGCGCGTTCGGGGCGGTTGGTGAGCCCGAGCAGCCAGTCGGCGGAGACGCCGAGATGCGCGGCGCATTCGGCGGCGAGCTGGGCATTGGGCAGGCGCGCCGTCTGCGAGGTGAGGATCTGCGAAATCGTCGAACGGTCCACGCCCACCGCGCGCGAGAGCGCACTGCGGTTGCTGCCGCGCTCCTGCATCGCCTGCATCAGCCGCTCGCGAAACAGGGCGGCGCGGTCGCGTTTGTCGATTTTGGAAATCATTGTTTAATTTTATCACCATTGTGGGAAAAACTATTTGCACATCCGCAATACCCGCCGCGCCGCCCCGTGGCTAGGAAAAACCTGGATTTCAAGACCGCCGGGCAGGCGGTGCAAACGCGGGGCAGGCATGGAAACGGCAAGGCGGACACTGGTGAAGGCGGTGCTGTGGCAGGCGACGGGGATCGTCAGCACGGTGCTCATCGGGCTGCTGCTCACCGGGTCCGCCGCGATCGGCGGCAAGATCGCCGCCCTCAACGCCGCGCTCGGCTTCGTGCTCTACGCGCTCTACGAGCGGATCTGGGCCCGCGTGCGCTGGGGGCGTGGCGGGGAGACGGCCGATGGCTGAGCCGCGGCGCAGGCACGCCGGCGTGGAATGGATCACGCTGGCCACGCTCGCGGGCTGCTACGGCACCTGGGCGCTGGCGGTGTTCTGGCTGTCGGGGATCAGCCTGCCGGCCGGCGTTCTGCTGGCTGCGGTGGCCATCGCGCTGCATTCCTCGCTGCAACACGAGGCGCTGCACGGGCACCCTTTCCGCTCCGAGCGGCTGAACGCGGCGCTCGTCTATCCGGCGATCGGGCTCTTCGTGCCCTACGGCAGGTTTCGCGACACCCATCTCGCCCATCACCGGGATGCGGCGCTCACCGATCCCTACGACGACCCTGAGTCCAACTACCTTGCCGCGGAGGCCTGGGGGCGGCTCTGCGGGCTGCGGCGCGCCCTGTTCACGGTGAACAACACGCTTCTGGGCCGGATGCTGATCGGCCCGGCGCTCGGGCAGGCCTGCTTCATGCTCCGCGATCTGCGCGCCTGGCGCTCCGGGCAGCCCGGCATCGCCCCGGCCTGGGCCGGCCACGCGGTTTCGGCCGTTGCCGTGCTCTGGTGCGTCGCCCAGTTTTCGCCGATGCCGCTCTGGGCCTACGGGCTTGCCGCCTACGGCGGGCTCTCGATTCTGAAGATCCGCACCTTCCTCGAACATCAGGCCCATGAGAAGGCCCGCGCGCGCACGGTGATCATCGAGGATCGCGGCCTGCTGGCCTTCCTCTTCCTCAACAACAACCTGCACGTCGTGCACCACATGCACCCGCGCGTGGCCTGGTATCACCTGCCCGCGCTCTACCGGAAGCACCGCGCCCACTACCTGCGCGTCAACGAGGGCTACCGTTACGCAAGCTATGCCGAAGTGTTGCGCCGTTACCTCCTGCGGCGCAAAGATCCGGTGATCCACCCGCTGATCGGACATCCGGGCGAATAGCGCTTCGCGATCGCCGTGCCTTGGGGTAACCGCAGGGCATGGACCTCTGGATACCCATCACGATCGGCGCCGCCCTGGCGCAGAACCTGCGCTTCATGCTGCAGAAGCACCTGAAGGGCGGCGCGCTCTCCACCGGCGGGGCGACCTTCTCACGCTTTCTCTTCTCCGCGCCGCTGGTTGCGCTCCTGCTGCTGTCCTACGCGGCGCTCACGGGGCAGGCACTGCCCGAGCCCGGAGGCCGGTTCTGGCTCTTCGCCCTCGCCGGGGGGCTGGCGCAGGTGCTGGCCACGATGTGCGTCGTGGCGCTGTTCGCGGAACGCAATTTCGCCGTGGGCATCACCTTCAAGAAAACCGAAGTGCTGCAGACCGCGCTGCTGGGTTTCGTCGTGCTGGGCGAGGGCGTCTCGATCGGGGCGCTCTGCGCCATGCTTCTGGGCTTCGTGGCCGTCGTCCTGCTGGCCGATCCGCCCAAGGCGGCGGGGCAGGGAGGGTGGCGGCGCTACCTGAACCGGGCCACCGGGTTGGGCGTGCTTTCCGGCATCCTGTTTGCCTGCTCGGCAGTGGGCTACCGCGGGGCCTCGCTTTCGCTGGGGGATCTTGATTTCTTCCTGCGCTCGGTGTTCACGCTGTCCTGCGTGACGGCGGCCCAGACCGTCGGCATGGCGCTCTGGCTGCGGTTGCGCGAGCGCGGAGAGATCGGCCGCGTGCTGGCGAACTGGCGGGTGGCGGCGCTCGTCGGGGTCACCTCGATGCTCGGATCGCTGGGCTGGTTCACCGCCTTCACCCTGCAGAATGCCTCCTACGTGAAGGCGCTGGGCCAGATCGAGCTGATCTTCAGCTTCCTGGCGACGGTCTTCGTGTTCCGCGAACGCACCACGGGGAGGGAGGTGCTGGCCATGGTGCTGCTGACGGCCAGCATCCTGCTGCTCATCCTGTGGAAGTGAGCGGCGAGCGCCCGCCGAGCCGCAGGAAGAGGGACTCTTCGTCGTCATTGCGGAAGAAGGGCACCGTCTCGGGCATCCGGCCACTGCGCAACGCCTTCGTGAGCTCGGCCAGAACGACCTCGGTGATGAAGGGCAGATCGTAGCTGCGCGCTTCGGCCAGGGGCACCCAGTGCAGGTGCGACAGCTCGTCGGAGGCACGGGAGAAATCGTCCGGGTCGCTGCGCAGGGCCTCGGCGCGCGCCACGAAGAAACGGGCGTCGAAGCGGCGCGGGCGGCCGGGCGGGGTGATGGCGCGGAAGAAGAAATGCAGCCCCTCGGGCGAGGGGCGGTGGCCGGTGGCCGCGTAGGCCTTCCAATCCTCGGGCACCTCCGGGGTGGGCCAGGGGCCGGGCTCGCCGAGGATCTGGCCGGTTTCTTCCCACAGCTCGCGGATGGCGGCCACGTAGAGCGCATTGACGAGGGCGGGGTCGCTCTCTTCGCGCAGCCGCGCCGCGCAACCCCGCGGCGGCGCGCCGGCCAGCGGCACGGCGGCATCGGCGGCATCCACCGCACCGCCGGGGAAGACGAACTTGTTGGGCATGAAGGCCGCACCGGCGCCACGCTGGCCCATCAGCACCTGCGGCCCGTGCGCACCGTCGCGCACGAGGATCACCGTTGCGGCGTTGCGGATGGCTGATTTGTCCATGTGCCCGATCTCCCGAGGGTGCCGCCGCCCCGGATCAGGACTTGCCGAACCCGTGCATGCGCTTGGCCCACTGGATGCCGACGAGCGCCCCCTTGAGCCGGGGCAGAAGATACAGCGAGAGGGCGACGCATCCAATCGAAAGAAGCACCGCCATGATCAGCGGATCGGGCCGGTAGTGGGTGTAGGCCACCAGAATGACCGGCGCGAGGATGTGGCCGACGATGAGGATCGTCAGGTAGGCGGGCCCGTCGTCCGCGCGCTGGTGGTGCAGTTCCTCCTGGCAGGAGGGGCAGGTGTCGCGCACCTTGAGATAGCCTTCGAAGAGAGGCCCGGCGCCGCAGTTCGGGCATTTCCGGCGCCAGCCGCGCAGCATCGCCTGCCGCATCGGACGATCTTCCGCCAGCATCGTTGCGTCTGTCATGTCGTGTTCCCGCTCTCGCATCTGAGCCCTGCAAAATAAGCTTCGGGGCGGCGGCTGGAAGCAGGCGATTTGCCGTTGCGGCTCCATGTCGCAACGGGTGCGGGGCTGGCGCGGGCAAAAAAAATTGCCGCCCCGGCGACGGAACCCGGCGCAGCGGTCGTTTGAACTTGTGAACGCGGCAGACACAGGCCGCGTCGTGAAGACCACCACATAGGAAGGACTACAGGATGAAACGCTCCCAACTGATCGCCGGCGCTACCGCCATGGCCGTTCTCGCCACCGCTTTTGGCGCTGCGTCCGTCGCGGAAGCCAAACCCGGCAAGGGCGGGCACCGCGGCCACGGCCCGGAAATGACCTTCGAGCAGCTCGACGCAAACGGTGACGGCAAGATCACCGCCGAGGATCTCGCCGCCGCCAAGGCCGCGCGCTTCGCGGAAGCCGATACCAACGGTGACGGCGCCCTCTCCGCCGAAGAGCTTCAAGCACAGGCCGACGCCCGCCGGGCCGATCGCGTCGAGAAGATGATCGAACGCATGGATGCCAACGGCGACGGCGTGCTGTCGATGGAGGAAATGGAAGCCGGGCGCGGTGACCGTGGCGACCGTGGCGACCGCGGTGGACGGATGATCTCGCGCATGGACACCGACGGCGACGGCGCCGTTTCGGCCGAGGAATTCGAAGCCGCAAAGGCGAAGATGGCCGAGCGCCGCGGTGGCAAACGCCACGGCGAAGCCGATACGCGCAGCGAATAAACGCGGCGCCCCGGCTCGGGCGAGGTGCGGGGCGGCCCGCGCCCCGCCCCCGGCGAGGGCCCGGCGGATTGCCCCGGGCCTTCCAACGCGCTACGAAAAACGGGAATGGATATGCCGTTTGATGCCATGAGCGATGTGAGTGACGAGGCGCTTCTCGTGCTCTACGCCAACGGGGACCGTGCCGCCGCGCGGGCCTTGACGGTGCGGTTGACTCCGCGTGTTCTTGGTTATGCGACCCGGGTGCTGGCCGATGCGGCCGAGGCCGAAGACGTGGCGCAGGAAGCGATGTTGCGGCTTTGGCGGATCGCGCCCGAGTGGCGGCAGGGCGAGGCCAAGGTCTCGACCTGGCTCTACCGGGTGGTGGCCAACCTCTGCACCGACAGGCTGCGCAGGCGCCGGTCGGCGCCGCTGGAGGAGGCCGAGGAGCCCGTCGACGAGGCCCGCGACGCCGCCCGGCAGATGCAGGATGCCGCCCGCGCCCGCGCCCTGAGTGACGCGCTTGCGAGCCTGCCCGAGCGGCAGCGCGAGGCGGTCGTGCTGCGCCACCTCGAAGGGATGTCCAACCCGGAGATCGCCGAGGTGATGGACGTGAGCGTGGAGGCGGTGGAAAGCCTGACCGCGCGGGGAAAACGGGCTTTGGCGGCCAGGCTGGCCGCGCAGAAGGATGCATTGGGGTACGAAGATGACTGAACGCCGTGACATGGATGACGAACTGGATCTGTTCTTCGGCGCAGCCCGCGCGGCGGATGCGGTGCCGACGACCGATCTGCTGATGAGGATCGCGGCAGATGCGGATGCCGAGGCCGATGCGCGAGCCGCCGAGGCGCGGGCAGCTGCGCCGCGCGCGCCGCGGCGTGGCGTCTGGGCCGGGCTTCTGGCCGCCGTGGGCGGCTGGCCCGCGCTGGCCGGGGTGATGACGGCTTCGGCGGCGGGTTTCTGGATCGGATTCAGCGCCCCGGAACCCTTTGCCGACGGGGTTTCGTGGCTCAATGATACGGCATACGTGTCGGATTACCTCCCCAGCTACGAGCTGGCCACGGCACTGGAGTGACGGATGACGCAAGACGCTGACATCAAGACGGAAAAGCAGGGCGGTGCCTCGCGGTGGACGAAGATCCTGCTGGGGCTCTCCCTGAGCCTGAACGCGCTGGTCGTGGCGCTGGCGCTCGGGGCCTTCCTGTCGCCGGAGGGGCCGCGCAAGGGCCCGCCGCGTGTGAAGGACATCGGCGCGAACGCCCTGGTGCGGGCGCTGCCGGACGATCGCCAGAAGGCGCTGCGCGAGGCGTTGCGTGCGCGGATCGGCAAGGATCCGGTACGCGGCCACGCGGATCTGCGTGCCATGCAGCGGGAGATGCAGGCGGCGCTGCGGGCGGAGCCCTTCGACGTGGGCCGGCTCGACGAGATCATGCAGCAGACGGAAGCCCGCCGCGAGGCGCAGATCGCGATTGGCCGTGAGGTGTTCCTCGAGCAGATCAAGCAGATGAGCCCCGAGGAACGGCGCGCCTTCGCCGACCGCCTCGAAGAGCTCGGCCGGCGCGGGCCCGGAAAGCCGCGCCCCTGAGAATGCCACGCCCCTGAGGCAGGGCCGGGCCGCCACGGCACAACCGCGCCACCCCGGCAAAGGCCGCCCCGTTTGGGGCGGCTTGTTTCGTTGCGGGGGGCTCCGTGCAAGGAGGCCGGGGCTTTGGTGGCTTCGGCTTCGCCGGCTTTGGTTCCGGGCCTGCCGCAAGCGTGGTGCAAACGGGGGAGGCGCCGGGCCTCCCGGCCGCGTCCAGCGGGGCCGCGCTTCAGATTCCCGACACCGAGATGTAGTCGCCCCCGCCCGATGGGCGCAGCCCCTTCCGGGGCGCGTCGGGGCCGGCGGGCTCCGGCGAGGGGCCCTCGGCCAGGAACAGGCCGTGGCGTTCCCACGCCCGTTTGAGCCGCAGCAGAAGCTCCTGTTCCGGGGCAGCGGCATCCAGCACGTCGAGCGCGCCGCAGCGCAGGGCGAAACGCGCGCTTTCCCCGTAGGGCTGACGGGACACGAAGAGGAAGGCTCCCGACGCCGGCACGCGCCAGCCGGGGCCGTCGAGCACCAGCGACAGGCAGCCGGCCGGGGCCTCCGCCGTTTCGTGCAGGACGCCCGCGTGGGTGGTGAGCCTGCACATCATATCCATCGTCGCCCCCATGGGGCCGGGCGCGATCCAGAAGGCGGGCTTGCCGGCGAAGAGCCGCTCCGCCTCGCGCAGGCCCGATCCCGGCGCTCCCTCGGGCGCACCCCGGCCGCGGCGGCGGTGGATGTTGGCGATCCGGTCGAGCAGGTAGCCGGGCGAAACGGTATCCGGCAGCCAATCCTCCGCCCCCAGTTCCAGCGCCCTGCCGCGCAGTGCCGGATCGGCAGGGCCGACCACGAGCACCACGGGCATATGGGCGCTGCCCTGCGTATCCCCCTGAACGGAAGTCTTTTCCTGCCCCGGCTGCGGGCCGCGGGCCACGCCGGCCAGCAGCTTCCGCAGATCGGCCGCCTTGCCGACGTTGGCGATGACGATCTCGGCGCCGGCCTCCCTGCCGCAATCGGCGATGCGCCAGCGCGGGGCCAGTTCCACCACGTTGTGATTGCCGGCCGCCAGCGCCCCGCGCAGATCGCGCATCCGCGCGCCGCCGCCATCAATCAAGAGAATCCTGGAACACATGAACCCACCGAACCAAAATCGCGTTGTCAGAATGAAAGCGAGTCTCTATCGCTTTGGTTAAAAATCCGTGTTCAACCCTAGGGCGAAAAATGACACCTGACAATGCGCAAACCCTGGCCCTTCAGGCGCTGGGCTGGCTGGCCTCCAACGACGATCTTCTGCCGGTCTTCCTCGGGTCCAGCGGTGCATCGCTGGCGGATGTGAAGGCCCGGGCGGCGGAGCCGGAGTTCCTTGCCTCGGTGCTGGACTTCCTGCTGATGGACGATGCCTGGATCATCGCTTTCTGCACGGAGTGCGGCCAGCCCAACGAGGCCGTGCTTCAGGCACGCGCCGCGCTGCCCGGGGGCGGGCAGGTGCATTGGACCTGATCCAAGGCAGCGCGTTCAGAGCGCAAGCTCGATGACGCCGTCAGCCTCCGCCGCGCGTGACTGGCACAGGATGATGCGATGGGCGCGCTCGGCCTTCGAAAGCACGAAGTCCCGGTGCTCCACCGCGCCGCCCGCAAGCCCGCAGGCGCAGACGCCGCAGAGCCCGTCGGAGCACTTCAGATCCACGTGCACCCCGGCCCGGATCAAGGCCTCCGCGGCGCTTTCCTCCGCCCCGACCGCGATTTCACGCCCGCTGCTGTGCAGCCGCAGCCGGAAGGGGTGGTTCACGTAGTCCGGTGTGTCCGGCACGGCGAAGAATTCCTGGTGGCGGGCCTCTTCGGGGAACCCGGCCGCCTCGGCCGCCGCCATCACCGCGGCCATGTAGGCTTCCGGTCCGCAGGTATAGACATGCGCGCCGTCACGGCCTTGAAGGATCCGGGTGAGATCCGCGCGGGTCCCCTCGCGCGAGATGTGAATATGCACCCTGTCGGCCCAGGGCACACGTGCCAGATCTTCCAGAAAGCCCGCGCTCTCGCGGCTGGCGATGCTGTAGTGCAGGGCGAAGGGGCGCCCGAGGGCGTGCAGGCGATGGGCCATGGCGATCATCGGGGTGATGCCGATGCCGCCGCCCATCAGGTAGCTGAAGGCTGCCTCCTCGTGCAGGGGGAAATGGTTGATCGGATGCGACACGAACACCCGCCGCCCCGGCGTGAAGATCCGGTGCAGCAGCTTCGAGCCGCCGCGGCCGGCGTCTTCGCGCAGCACGGCGATCTGGTAGCGGGAGCGGTCCGCCGGATCCCCGGACAGCGAATACTGACGGAAGAACTCCGGCGCGACGACCACATCCACGTGGGCGCCGGCGGTGAAGGGCGGAAGCTCCGCGCCTTCGGGGTGGCGGAACTCATATTTCGTCACGCCCCTGCCCATAGGCTCCACTTTGCTCACCACCAGCGAAAGCACGGGCGCTTCCGCCGTATCGGCGGTGTAGACGTGTTCGGGCGGCTTGCCGGCGGCGCGGGCGGCCTTGTGCTGTTCGGCGGTGAGCATGGCCTTGTAGGCCGCGATGCCGGCCTCGCGGTCCATCGGGAAGGGCCAGGGGTACGGCGGCGGGGCCAGCGGCGCCGGGTAGACGGCCAGCGTCTGATCCTCGAAGCGCAGGTCCAGATCCTTCTGCAGGGAACGCGCGTTCACCGGGTGTTCGGAAGGGCGATAGGCGCCGTCGTCCACCATCTCCAGATCCCACCACCATTTCTTGACGGGGTTGATCTCGCCCTTGCCGAGCGCGTCATCGAGCCTGGCCAGCGGCTTGGCGAGTGCGGGCGCGTGGCTGGCGAGCCAGCGGAAGGGGGCCTCGGCGAAGAGGCCTTCGAGGTTCCACGGGCAGGTCTTCATGCAGCGGCCGCACATGGCGCCGTTCTTCTGGCTCACCCGGTAGGTGGTGCATTTCTGGCTGTCGGACTTCCAGATCTCGTAGCCGTTGAACATCAGCTTCGGCCCCGCGGTGATCGCGCCGGAGGGGCATTCGCGGGCGCATTTGTTGCAGGCCTCGCAGAAGCGTTGCAGGCCGAAATCGATCGGCTTGTCGTGTTCCATCGGCATGTCGGTGGTGACGACGCCGCTTTTCAGGCGCGGGCCGAGGAACGGGTTCAGGATCACCTCGCCGATGCGGGAGACCTCGCCGAGCCCCGCGAGCAGCAGCAGCGGCGGGTGAAGCACTTCGTCGTCCATCACCGAATGCACGCGGGCGGTATAGCCGAGGCGCCGGATATGGGCCGCCAGCACACCGCCGAGAAGCGAAAAGCGCAGGTAGGCGCGCATCGACTGGGCGCAGGCGATCCAGTCATCGCCGCTGGCGCCCTCCATCGTCTCGTGCCCCTGGTCGATGATCATCGAGATGGCGTTGCGGTGGTAGGGCGTGATCGGCTGCCCGGCGGCATCGTGGGAATAGTAGGCCCAGTCGGGGCAGGCGGAGAGGCCGACGGCGTCCACGCCGAGGTAGTAGAGCGCGGCCTTGATGTTGGCGGCGTTGCGCGCGGCGTCCTGCGTGGAGGGGTGCACGTCCGGGGCGGCCTCGCCGTCCTGCAGCACGGTGAAGGCGCCGAGGCTGGGGCGGAAGGCGAAGGCGGCAGCGGACTTGCGCACGTAGTTGCCGTTCTTCGCCGCCTCCTGCACCTGCTTGCCGAGATCGCCGAAGAGGCCGCGGGCGAACATGTTGGCCCGTTTCGGCACGCGGGCGACGTTGGCGGCGTCGATGTAGGTGGTGGGGTCTTCGACGCGCTTCAGCGTCTCGAAGGGGTGGGGGCCGTCGGCGAAGGCGCGGCGGGCGTAGGGATCCCGGTTGCGGGCGGATTTCGCGTGGGCGCCGAGGCTGGTGCGGTAGCTCGCGGGGGGCTTTGCGCGGGGGGCGAGCGGTCTGTCGGGCGCGAGTTGCAGCGTGGTCGTCACCACGGCGAGCTGGTAGCGGGTGCCGAGGAAGGGGTTCGCCGCCAGTGCGCCTTCAACAAGGCCTGCGCGCAGGGCGAGGCGGCGCAGGTGGGCATCGGTTTCGGCCTCGGAATGGGCGCGTGCGTCCCAGCCCAGCGAGCGGATGTAGCTGGCCAGCGTCACCGCGGTTTCCATCGCGCGCAAGGTGCCGCGCTGGGCCTCGGCGTCGAGGATCCAGTCGCCCCCCGGCTCGTCGGGGCGCAGCGGGCGCGGCGCATCGTAGAGAAACACCAGCGCATGGGTGTGGTGGCGGCAGTCGCCCTTGGGCGCCTGCAGGGACTCGCGCAGCCCCGCCATGATCACGTCGATCCCGGCCGCCAGCGTCTTGACCTGTTTCGTCTCCAGCGTCTTGGCGAGGCGGGCCACGTCCGGGTTGCGGCTGGGCGAAGCCAGCCAGTCGCCTTCGCCGATCCGGGCCACGCCCACCATCGCGGCATCGCAGTAGTAGCCGAAGGCCTTCAGGTGGTTGGCGCGCTCTTGCGGATCTTGCGGGATCTCGGCGCGCTCGGCCTTCACCAGCCCGTCGCGGGTGGCGTCGAGCATGGCCTGGTACTCCTGCATCGCGTTGACGATGGAGAGCGGATCCTCGGGCCGGCGAAAGTGCACGGGCGCGTGCGCGGGCAGGCGCGCCAGCGTGGACTCCGGCACGGCGTCGATGCGGGGCAGCGCTTCGAGCGGGTAGGGGCCGAGATGCATCGGGCGGCGGCGGTAGGAGCGGAGCTTGAGCATCTGGCGGAACCTTCGGGGCAGTCGCTGGGGAGCGGGGTGAGGCCGGGTCTGAGGCTGGCTCAGAGGTTGGCTCAGAGGTTGGGCAGGCGGGTTTCCTCGCCTTCCCGCAGCCTGTCGAGAAGCGCGGTGAGCCGGGCCTTGTCGCCTTCGCCGAGCTTGGCGAGGAAATGGGCGCTGTTGGCGCGGGCGAGCCTGTTGGCCTGCGCGAGCAGATCCGCCCCGCGCGGGGTGGCCTGCACCAGCGTCGTGCGCCTGTCCCGCTCGCCGCTTTCGCGCCGGATCAGCCCGGCGTCCTCCATCTGGCGCAGGGCGCGGGAGACGGCGGTGCGGTCCACGCTCACGAAGGCCGCGATCTCGGAGGGCGTTTGCAGGCCTTCCTGTGTGCAGGCCAGCAGGATACACCAGTAGAGGCGGGTCAGGCCGAGCCCCTTCAGGCCGTCCTCGAAGCGTTTTTCGATGACCCGCGCCGTCAGCGAAAGCTGGTATCCGAGCGCGGCGTGAAGATCGTATGACGGGGCATTGGGCATAGTTAACACTGTCAATCAAATTTTACCCCCTGTCAATGCGTGGCAAGCGCTTGCATGTTGATCCGCTCGCGTCTTGCCGACAGACTGCAGGCCTTGAGGGAGGATCCATGACAGACATTCGCGCAGTCCTTTTCGACAAGGACGGAACCCTGTTCGATTTCAACGCCACCTGGAGCGCCTGGGCCCACGGGTTTCTCGGGGAGCTTTCGGGGGGCGATCCGGCACTGGCGGGGCGGCTGGGCCGTGCGATCGGCTATGACATGGAGCTGAAGATCTTCGAGGCCGGCAGCCCGGTGATCGCGGGCACGCCGGGCGAGATCGCCGAAGCCATGCTGCCGCTTCTGCCGGGGCAGGGGGCCGCCGCCCTGATCGAGCAGATGAACCGCGCGGCAGCTCAGGCCCCGATGGTGGAAGCCGCGCCGCTCGTCGATCTGCTGGGCCGGCTCAAGGCGGTGGGGCTGCGGCTGGGCGTGGCCACCAACGATGCCGAAGCGCCGGCGCGCGCGCATCTCGCGGCCACCGGCGTGCTTGGCCATTTCGATTTCGTCGCCGGCTTTGATTCCGGCCACGGCGCCAAGCCGGATCCGGGCATGCTGCTGGCCTTCGCGGAGGCCGTGGGGGTGCCGCCTGCGCAGGTGCTCATGGTCGGTGACAGCCGCCACGATCTGCTGGCCGGGCGGGCGGCGGGGATGCCCACCCTGGGCGTGCTCACCGGGCTCGCGCAGGAAGAGGAACTGGCCCCCTTGGCGCTGGCCGTGCTGCCGCACATCGGCCATCTGCCCGACTGGCTGGGCGGGCGGGCCTCCGAGCGCGCACTGGAAAACGCCGCCGGGTGACCGGCTCTGGCGGCTTCATGCAAGGCGGGCGACAGTTTATGTCGTATTCTGGCGCTCCGTGCCGCGCATCTGACGGCAGGATTTTCCTCAAACGGAGGGATTTCCCATGGCAGAGACAGCCACCCGGCGCCGCCGCTCCGGCGGCCGTGCCGGCAATGCCCGGCGCAGCACCACCGCCACCATCGAGCAGATGCCCTGGCGCATCCCGGTCAACACCGATGCCCCCACGGAACCACTGACCGAAGAGGGAATCGCGGCGATCCACGAAGGTGCCATGCGCATCCTCGAAGAGATCGGGATCGAATTCCTCAACGCCGAGGCTCTCGCCATCCTGAAGGAAGCCGGCTGCACCATCGACGGGCAAAATGTGCGAATGGGGCGCGACTGGGTGATGGAAATGGTGGCCAAAGCGCCAGCCGATTTCACCATCACGCCTCGCAACCCCGCGCGCGAGATCCACATTGGCGGCAAGAGCATGGTTTTCGTCAATGTGTCCTCCCCGCCCAACTACTGGGATCTGGAGAAGGGCAAGATTCCGGGCACCCGCGAAGATTGCCGCAACCTGCTGAAGCTTACGCAATACTTCAACTGTATCCATGTTGCCGGGGGCTACCCGGTGGAGCCGGTGGACGTCCACGCCTCCGTGCGCCACCTCGACGTGCTCTATGACAAGCTCACCCTGACCGACAAGGTCGCCCATGCATACAGCCTCGGCAAGGAGCGGGTGGAAGACGTGATGGAGATGGTGCGCATCGCGGGCGGGCTTTCGCAGGAGGAATTCGAAGCGCGCCCGCACATGTATACCAACATCAACTCCACCTCGCCGCTCAAGCATGACGAGCCGATGCTCGACGGCTACATGCGCTGCGTGCGGCGCGGTCAGGCCACCGTGGTGACGCCCTTCACGCTCGCCGGGGCCATGGCGCCGGTAACCATGGCTGGGGCCGTGGCGCAATCCATCGCGGAAGGGCTCTGCGTGATCGCGCTGGCGCAATACATCCGCCCCGGCGCGCCTTGCGTGCTGGGCACCTTCACCTCCAACGTGGACATGAAATCCGGCGCCCCCGCCTTCGGCACGCCCGAATACATGCGCGCCACCCAGATGACGGGCCAGATGGCGCGCTTCTATGGGCTGCCGCTGCGGTCCTCCGGGGTCTGCGCGGCCAATGTGCCCGATGGGCAGGCGATGTGGGAGACGTCCAATTCGCTCTGGGCGGCGGTGCAGTCGCGGACGAACATGGTCTACCACGCGGCCGGGTGGCTCGAAGGGGGGCTGATCGCGAGCCCCGAGAAATTCATCATGGATTGCGAGATCCTGCAGCAGATCCAGCGTTACTTCGAGCCCGCCACCTTCGCCACCGGGGAAGACGACATCGCGCTTGAAGCGATCCGCGCGGTGGGCAATGATGGGCATTTCTTCGGCATCGACCACACGCAGGAGCGCTATACCACCGCCTTCTACCAGCCTTTCCTGAGCGACTGGCGCAACTACGAGGGCTGGAACCTCGCGGGCGGCATCTGGACGGCGGAGCGCGCGCACAGGATGTTCAAGGCAATCATCGAGGAATTCCAGCCGCCGGCGATGGATGAGGGCATCCGCGAGGAACTCGCGAGCTTCGTGGCCCGGCGCAAGGCCGAGGGCGGGGCGCCGACCGATTTCTAGGCCGCAGTAGGGGTGAAAAACGTGAAATTCGTCAGGAATTCGTTAACGCCTGAGTCCTAGGCTGCCGGAAAGCAACCCGGAAATACAGCCATGCACGGATTGATCAACCGCTCGATCGAGATCTTCCTGAAGGAGCGCCACGGCGCGGAGCTCTGGCAGGCCGTCGCGCAGGAGGCGCAGGTGCCGGATGGCAGCTTCGAGGCGATGCTGCGCTACGAGGATGGGGTCACGGCGCGCGTGCTCGCCGCCGCCGCCTCCCGCCTGTCGCGCAGCGAAGCCGAACTGCTCGAAGACCTCGGGATCTTCCTCGTGACCTCCGAACGCACCCGGGTGGTGCGGCGGCTGTTGCGCTACGGCGGGGTGAGCTACCGCGAATTCCTCTATTCGCTGGACGATCTGCGCGATCGGGTCTGGCTGGCCGTGCCGGAGCTGGAAATGCCCCGTTTCGAACTGCAGCGGGAAGGGGAGACCGGTTTCCACCTCATCTGCGAAAGCCCGGTGCCGGGCATGGGTCATGTCACGGTCGGGGTGCTGCGCGCGCTGGCCGATGATTACGGCGCGCTCGTGCTGCTGGATGAAAGCCACGGCGAAGACGGGCGCAGCGACATCACGGTCCACCTGCTCAACAGCACACATGCCGCCGGGCGGCGGTTCTCGCTTGCGGGGGAGCCTGCGTGATGGCTGCCTTTTCTCCTGCGAACATCCCGCCCGAAGGGCTCAACCGCCTGATGCCGATGCACGTGATGTGCGATGCGGAGGGGCTCATCCAGCACATCGGGCCGACGCTGCATTGCCTCTGGCCGTTCGGAGCGCCGCTGGGGCGTCCGCTATTCGACGTGCTGGAGGTCAACCGCCCCCGTGGCATCGCCGATTTCCCCGAACTGCTCGCGCGGGCCGGGGAGCGGCTGCATCTCTCGGTGATCGGCGAGGAGGCGCCGAAGATGAAGGGGCTGGCGGTGCCGCTTCTGGATGGCGGCGCGCTGCTCAATCTCTCCTTCGGCATCTACGTCGGGGAGGCGGTGCGCCGCTTCGATCTGACGGACGCGGATTTCGCGCCGACGGATCTCACGATGGAGATGCTCTACCTGATCGAGGCGAAATCCGCCGCCGCGGCCGAGCTGAACCGGCTTGCCAGCCGCCTGCAGGGCGCACGCATCGCCGCCGAGGAACAGGCGTTCACCGATACGCTTACGGGTCTGCGCAACCGGCGTGCGATGGATGTCGTGCTCAATCGCCTGATCTCGGGGGGGCAACGCTTCGGGCTGATGCACCTCGATCTCGACTATTTCAAGGACGTGAACGATACCCTCGGCCACGCCGCGGGCGATCTGGTGCTCCAGCACGTGGCCCGCGTGCTGGTGGAGGCCACCCGGGAAGAGGATCTCGCCGCCCGCGTGGGCGGTGACGAGTTCGTCCTGCTCTTTTCCGGCCTGACCGACATCGATCAGCTCAACGCCATCGCCAGCCGGATCATCGAGCGCCTCGAAGAGCCCGTCATGTTCGAAGGCAAGCCCTGCCGGATCTCCGGCAGCATCGGCACCACGATCTCCGATTTCTACACGGAGCCGGAGGCCGAGGTGATGCTGCATGACGCCGACATCGCGCTCTATGCCTCCAAGCACAAGGGCAAGGCCTGTTTCACCGTTTTCTCCAAGGATCTCGGTCAGTTGGAGCCGCCGAAGGGGCGCGAGAAGGCCCCGTCCTCCCCGGCTCACTGAAAGCGGCGCGCCGGCGGCCGTGCCCCTCACCGGGCCGCCGGCGCCCCCAACGGGCGCCCGTCTCTTCCCCTCCGGGCGGGCGCCCGAACAATTCCCCGAGGTGGGGGCTCCAACGCCCTGCCTGATGGGCGCGCGATGGCAAGGCGCGCCGAAGCGCGGGCGGCCGGCCTTGGGGCGCTTTCGGCTGCGCCGCGCCTTGCCGGGCGCCTGCGGGACGGCTAGCCTTCCGGACGGCTGCCGATCCGGCGCCGGGCACGGCGGGGTCGCCGGCAGGGGGCAGCATGGCAGGGGGGCAGCATGGCGGAGCAATCGGACCGCAGGGTGGCGCTGGTCACGGGGGGCGCCCGGGGGATCGGGCGCGCCATCGCGCGGGATCTGGCCCGCGATCACCACGTGGCCATCACCTGGACAACGACCGAGCCGCGCGACGCCGACGCCGGGATTGCCCCGATCCGGGCCGATCTTCGGGCTCCCGGCAGCGCCGCGGCGGTGATCGAGGCGGTGCTTGCGCAGTTCGGGCGGCTGGACGTGATCGTCAACAACGCCGGGCTTGTCCGGCCCACCCCGAAAGAGTCCGTGGAGACCGCCGCCGCCGCGGACATCCTCGCCGTCAATCTTCTCGCCCCCGGGGCGCTGCTCGCCGCCGCCCTGCCGCATCTGAAGGCCGGGGCATCCATCGTCAGCCTGTCGTCGGTGAACGCCGTGCTGCCGCCGCGGGATGCCGCCTTCTACGGCGCCAGCAAGGCGGCGCTGAACCTCTGGACGCGGGCGATGGCGAAGGAACTGGGGCCGAGGGGCATCCGGGTGAACGCCGTCGCCCCGGGCGCGATCAACATCCCCGAGGCCCCGCGGCCCGAGGATCTGACGGCGCGCTTCGTTGAGGACACCGCGCTGGGGCGGATCGGCCGCCCGGAAGATGTCGCGTCTGCGGTGCGCTTCCTCGCCGGCGCGCAGGCCGGCTTCATCACCGGCGAAGTGCTCACGGTCTCGGGTGGGTATCGCCTGTAGGGGGCGCTCAGCCCAGTTGATCGTCCAGCCAGATCGTCACCGGCCCGTCGTTCACGAGGTGAACCTGCATGTCGGCCCCGAAGATCCCCGTCTGCACCGCGATGCCCTCGCCTCGGAGCGCCTCGGCGAAAGCCTCGTAGAGCGCCTTGCCCTCTTCCGGGCGGGCCGCTTCGGAGAAGCCGGGGCGGTTGCCGCGGCGGGTGTCGGCGGCCAGCGTGAACTGCGACACCACCAGCGCCTCGCCGCCGATGTCGCGCAGGGAGCGGTTCATCTTGCCGGCCTCATCGGGAAAGATCCGCAGCTTCGCGATCTTCGCGGCCAGCTTCGCGGGCTGGTCGGGGCCATCGCCCTGCATCGCGCAGACGAGGATGAGCAGGCCGCGCCCGCAGCGCCCCACCGTGTCTCCGGCGACGTCCACGCGGGCGTCGCTCACCCGTTGCAGGAGCGCCCTCACGCCAGTTCGTCCAGGCGCGGCGGGTTGGCGCCGGCGCGCGATACCGTCACGGCGGCGGCCCGCACGCCCAGCGAAAGCGCATGGCTCACGTCTTCCGTGGTCAGCCTTTCAAGCGCGGCCTTCGTGAGCCGCCCGCGCTGGGCGAGCCCGGCCAGAACCCCGGCGTTGAACGTATCCCCGGCTCCGACCGTATCGACGACGGTCACAGGCGTGGCGGCGACGAAGGCGGTTTCCTCTCCCCAGAAGGCGCGGGCCCCTTTGGCGCCCTCGGTGATGCAGACAAGCTTCGCTCCCCGCGCGAGCAGCCCGCGGGCGAGGGGCGCGATCTCGCCGGGGCCTTCCAGCCAGTGCAGATCCTCGTCGGAGAGTTTCACGATGTCGGCCATCGCCGTCATGCGCCCGATGCGGGCGCGGTAGGCGGCCTCGTCGGTGATGAAACCGGGGCGGATGTTGGGATCGATCATCGTGAGCGCGCCGGGCGCGACCTGCGCCATCAGCGCCTCGTAGGCGCTGCCGCAGGGTTCCGAAACGAGGCTGATGCCGCCGAAGAAATGCGGCCGCCCGGCCTCGGGCGCGGCGGGCATGTCTTCCACCGCGAACATGCGCCCGGCGGTGTTCTCATCGTAGAAGGCGTATTGCGCCTGCCCGTCGGTGAGGGTGACGAAGGCCAGCGTCGTGGGGCGCGCCGAGCGCACGCAGCGGCTGTGGTCCACGCCGCTGGCTTCGAGCGTGGCCTCCAGCCGGGCGCCGAACAGATCGGTGGACAGGCCGGTGACGAAGGCCGTCGGCTCGCCGAGGCGCGCCAGCGCGATGGCGGTGTTGAACACCGCCCCGCCGGCGAAGGGGGCGAAGGCTTCCTCCCCGCTGGTGGCCGCGCGCGGCAGCATGTCGATCAGGGCTTCCCCACAGCAGACAACCATCCCGAAACTCCTTGAAAATCAGCCGTTCTGCGCCGCGAAATAGCCGATCAGGGCCGCGATTGATAGCGCAAACATTGCCGCGAGTAAAATTTTCCACGTGGAATAGGGGCGCTCGCCCTGAACGCGGCCGGACTGCCCGTTGACGACGAAGCGATAGGTCTTGCCGCGATACTTGTAGGCCGCCATCCAGACCGGCAGCAGGATGTGCTTGAAGGTGATGTCGGAGACTTTCGTGTCCAGCGCCTGGATGCGCTGCACATCGCCGCCGATGTCGAATTTCACGTCGCGTTCGATGATGCGGTCCATCCGGGCGCGGGCCTCGTGGAAGCCCTCGTCCAGCTGCACCGTGTAGCCTTCCGCGCGCATCCCGGCGAGATACTCGGGCTGGTAGGGCTCCAGCGTCGAGAGGTCCCAGGGCTCCAGCGCGTCGGTGTAGGGCTTGGGCAGCGAGCGGCTGGCCAGCACGAGCACGTCATCGAAGAAGCGCGCCACCCGGCCCGAGGCCGGGCTCCAGCGGATCTTGCGCTCCTGGCGCTGCTGGCGCTTGCCGTCCACCATCACCGTGCGGGTCACGTAGTAGTAGGTGCCGCGCTGGCCGGTGTAGCGGGTCTTCGTGTCGGCGTCGTAGGTCCAGTAGGGCACGTAGATGCCTTCGAGCCGGCGCCCTTTGCGGGCGTATTCCTTCAGGCCGTTGGGGGCGAACCACAGGCGGCCCAGCCAATCCGTCATCGCCTTGTGGGCGGCGCGCTCCTCGATCACGAAGGGCATCACCGCATGGGGCTTGATGTGCCGGTGCGCGCCGGTATCGGCTACGATGGGGCTGGCGCAGAAGGGGCATTCGGTGGCGTGGAGTTCCTCGGAGTATTCGACCTGCGCGCCGCAGCTGTCGCAGGTCATGACGCGGGTTTCCTCGATCTCCGCCTCCGGCAGCAGATCGCGCAGGGCGCTCTGGAAATCCAGTTCGCGAATGGCCTGAAGCCTGCGCCCGCTGCCCTCGATCGCCTCGGTGAAGCCGCAGTGATCGCATTTCAGCCGCCCTTCGGCGGGATCGAAGCGCAGGTCCGAGCCGCAGGTGGGGCAGGGGAAGCGGTGATCCCCCGGCGCCCTGCCTTCGGCTTCTGCCCCACGCCCATCGAGCGGGGCGCTGCCGGGCAGGCGCGTGCCCGGCAGGGGCGGCGGCACGTCGGAGGGGCACATGGCTCAGACGCCCGGCGGCGGCGGGGGCGGCAGGATGGTGAAAAGCTGGGCAAGCTCGGCCACGTCCTCGGCCTTCTTCCAGCCGTCCTGCCCCGGCGTCCAGACGAAGCTTTCGCGGGTGAGGCTGCCCTCGGCGGCCATACGGCCGAGATCGGCCTTGGAGAAGGGGCCGCTGGTCTTGCCGTCCTTGGCGATGTGCCAGACGTGTTCCACCGGCGGCGGTGGCGGCGCGACGGGGGCGGCCGCCGAGGGAGCCGCGGCCGCGGGGCGCGCGCCCCAGGGCCCGGCCTGCGCCATCTGGCCGGCCATCGCCATGCCCATGCCCATGCCGAGGCCGGCGCCCATGCCGCCGCCCCCGTTGGGGTTGCTCGCGGCGGCCGTCATCGCTTCGGCGGCGGAATACTGGGTGAACTGGCCCAGATCGCCGGCGAGCCCCATGGAGGTGCGCTTGTCGAGCGCGGCTTCCACGGCGGGCGGCAGCGAGATGTTCTCGATGTAGAGCTCGGGCATCGTCAGCCCGTAGGCGGTGAGCGTTTCGGAGATCTGCGCCGCCACCAGCTTGCCGAGATCGGCGGTGTTGGCGGCCATGTCCAGCACCGGGATGCCCGAGGAGGCGAGCACGCGGCTGGCTTCCTGCACGATGATGTTGCGGATCTGGTAGGTGATTTCGTCGGTGGTGAACTCGCCGTCGGTGCCCACGATCTCCACCATGAAGCGGCCCGGATCGGTGACGCGGATCGAATAGGTGCCGAAGGCGCGCAGGCGCACCGGGCCGAACTCGGGATCGCGGATGATGATCGGGTTCTTTGTGCCCCACTTCAGATCGGTGAAGCGGGTGGTGTTGACGAAGTAGATCTCGCTCTTGAAGGGTGATTTGAAGCCGTGATCCCAGTGCTGGAGCGTCGTCATCACCGGCATGTTGTTGGTTTCGAGCATGTAGAGCCCGGGCGAGAACACGTCCGCCAGCTGGCCTTCATGGACGAATACCGCCGCCTGCCCCTCGCGCACGGTGAGCTTGGCGCCATATTTGATCTCGTGGCCTTCCCGTTCGAAGCGCCAGACGATGGTGTCGCGGGTGTCGTCCACCCAGTGGATGACATCGATGAACTGGCCTGAAAGGAAATCGAAGATGCCCATGATGGGGTGTCCTTCTTCTGAACGGAAATCAGTTGAGTTTCATGTCCCAGAGGATGCGGTCGACGATGGGGCGCGCGGTCTTCGCGTCCATGCCCACCTTCAGCCTCGGGTCGTAGAGAATGCGCAGAAGGGTTTCGTCGTGCCGGGTGAGCAGGGCGAATTCCTTGTCGTCGTTGAACAGAGAGGGGCGCGCGCGCGGGCTGTCGTTGGGCAGGCCGAGCCCCTGCGCCACCTCTTCGTGGATGCAGGAGAGCCGCAGCAGATCGGGCAGTTCGGCCGGGATCATCGCGATGGCCTGCCGGTAGGGGGTGCCCTCGCCGCCGGGGGCGATGGAGACCACGAGGCAGAGCTGGCTGCGCGGGATCTTGGTGAGATGCCGGATGGAGGCCTGCGAGAGCGTGGGCACCAGCTGCTTCAGCCGCGGCCCGGCGGCCTTGCGCTCGGCCTCGTTCAGGATCAGCACGTGGAAATTGCCGCCGCGCTTGGCCAGGCTCACCGGGTGGCGCGTGGCCGCCGCCAGCCGACGTGTGTAGCCCTTCAGGTTGCTCGTATCCTTCTGGCGCTGCGCCGCCGGCACCGAGGCCCCGAACTCGACGCTCACGCGCACGGGTTCTTCCCAGCGCTTCAGGGTCGTGGCGCCGCCCCGCCCGGAAAGCCGCCCGCCGCTCTGATCGTATTCCGTGGCCAGGGCGATGGCGGTGAAGTTGTTGACGAGATCCAGCCTGTCGTAGCGCACCCCCTTGCCGCGATCTGTGCGCAGGTAGCCCGCACGCACGAAATCGTTCTGCACCCGCGCGTAATGGGCCTGCAACGGGCTGGACTTGCGCGCCGAGGCCGGCTGCGCCTTTGAAGGCGACGAGCTGGAGCGCGTGACCGAGGGCACCGGCTGCGACGCATGGCCGGCCACGCCCAGAAGGCCCAGGCAGGTGGCCGCGGCGCAGACGGCCCGGCGCAAGCGGGGGCGGCGCCGGTTCATGCCTTGTCGGCCGGCACGGCCTCGCCGGCATTGCTGCCGATACCGTCCTTGCGGGCCTTGGCGGCGGCCAGCGTATCGCGCAGTTCGTGCTCCATCTGCACGAGCTCCTTCTCGGCGGCGGCACGCTTGGCCTTGCCTTCGTCGGCGATGGCGAGGCTTTCGTTGATCGTGGCGATCAGCTCGGCATTGGCCGCCTTCACCGCTTCGATGTCGAACACGCCGCGCTCCATTTCCTCGCGCACGGCCTTGTTGGCCTGCCGCAGGTTCTTGGCGTTGGCGGTCAGCAGTTCGTTCGTCAGATCGTTGGCGTCCTTCACCGCCACGGCGGCTTCGGAGGAGCGCTGGATCGTCACCGCCTGCGCCAGCTGGGTTTCCCAGAGCGGCACGGTATTCACCAGCGTGGAATTGATCTTGGTGACGAGCGATTTGTCGTTTTCCTGCACCAGCCGGATCGAGGGCAGCGACTGCATGGTGACCTGCCGGGTGAGCTTCAGATCGTGCACCCGGCGCTCCAGGTCGTCCCGCGCGGCGCGCAGATCGCGCAGCTCCTGCGCAACCATCACCTGGTCGGCCTCGGGCGCGGCCTCGACGGCCTTCTCCTTCTCCGGGATCACCGTGGTGTCCAGTTCCTTCAGCTTCTCTTCGCCGGCGGCGATGTAGAGCGCCAGCTCATCGTAGAAGGTGAGCGTCTTCTCGTAGAGCAGATCGAGGGATTTGATGTCTTTCAGGAGGGTGTGCTCATGGGCGAGCAGCTCGTCGGTGATCCGGTCGATCTGATCCTGCACGTCCTCGTATTTGGCCACGAACTTCGCCATCGGCGTCGCCTTGCCGGTGAGGCGCTCCCACCAGCTGCGTTTGCGGTTCGGGTCAAGCTCCTCCACCGAGAAGCCGCGGATCGTGGAAACGATGTCGCGCAGCGAATCCCCCGCCGGGCCGACATCCTTGTTCTTGACGTCGGCCAGCATCGCCTGGCTGATCTCCTGCAACTCGGCCTGCGCGGCGGAGCCGAAGCTGATGATCGAGCCGGTGTCCGTCATGTCCAGCTCGGCCATGCGCCTGCGGATGCCTTCCGCCACCGGCGCGTCCGCCGCTTCCAGCGGGACGACATCTGCCGCCGGTTCCGGCAGGATGACGGCGGTGGTCTCCTCGACGGCGGCCAAGGTGGCCTCGGCCTTCTTTCTGGTTTCTTCCGACATCGTTACATCCTTCTACCGGTCAACGGGCGTCGCTGCGCCCATGGGCCCCGTCGGGGCGGGTCATCAGGGGCGGGCCGCGAGGCCCTCCCGTTGCAGGCGCTCGCGCAGCACCTCAATTTCAACATCAAGATCGGCCTTGTTGTCCAGCAGCAGGGCCTCGGTGCGGGCATCGAAATTGGCTTCCAGATCGTCCAGAAGCGCCTCGAAATCCGCCTTGGCGGCGGAATTCCGCGTAGTGGTGTAGAGATCGGCGAATTTCACCGCCGCATCGCTCGCGCCCTTCAGGTAGATCCCGAGATATTTGCGGGCGGCCGTCAGGTCGCGCGGGTCGTCCTCGACGGTGCGGAACATCCGCCGCGCCGTGGCCTGGAACCGCTCCACGCGCGCGCTCAGCGCCCGGTCGCCCACGCGGGCAACGGCCGCGCTCATGCGCTCCAGATGCGCTTCGGCCTCCCCGACGGCGCGCGCCACGCGATCGCTCTGGTGGCGATCCACCCCTTCCACGTTCTTGTCTTTCATCGGATCGAGCCCGAAGGCGAAGGAATGCAGCCCGGCGCCGAGCAGGCCGAAGATCAGCGCGTTGAGCACCGAGCCCGTGCCGGCGAACCCGGCCAGCGCCAGCCCGGCGCCGGTCAGAACCGAGGCAAACAGCTTGCGGGGAATGGCGGGTTTGCGCGCGACCCTGCGGGCCTCATAGGCCTCCTGGGCGAGGATGCCCTCGCGTGTCAGCCAGGCGGCGAGCACGAGCACGCCGAAGGCCACGAGGTTGGCGGCCATGCCGACGGGCTCCATTGTGAAAGCACGGATCGCCAGCGGCAGGGGGGCGAAGAACAGAAGGTTTGTGCGCCCACCCGCGCGGCTGCGGCGCTTGCCCTCGTAAGGGTTGCGCAGCACCTCCTGCGGGGCTTCGCCGCTGGCGCCGGGGCTGTATTTTCCGCCGAATTTCCGTGCCATCACGCGCCTCCCGAGGCCGAAACGTAGACGATCAGGCCGATCAGCAGGAAGAAGGCGATCTTCTTCAGACCCTCTCCGGACATGGCACCTCCCCGGGGCAAAAACACACACACGCCCCGCCAATATAGGGGTGCGAGTGCCGCCTTGCTACCGGGGAAAGCTGCGCTGGTGTTCCCCGCAGGGGGCAGGGGGCAGGGGGCAGGGGGCAGGGGCAGGGGCAGGGGGCAGGGGATAGGGCGCCGGGTCAGCCGCGCGGCTTGCGCCGGGTCCGGACGGGTTTGGGCTTGGGCGTTTCGGACAGCCCGAGCTGATCGCGCACCACACGCCCCTTCAACTCCTCCACCTCGCCGGGCTTCAGATCCCCCAGCCGGAAGGGGCCGTAGCTGATGCGCAGCAGCCGGTTCACCTCGAGGCCGATGCTTTCCATCGCCCTTCGGATCTCGCGGTTCTTGCCCTCGCGCAGCGAAACGGTGAGCCAGGCGTTGGCGCCCTGCTGCCGGTCCAGCGTGATGGTCATCGGCTGGAAGCGCTCGCCGTCAACCGTCACCCCCTTGCGCAGGGGAGCGAAATCCTCGTCCTTCGGGGTGCCCTTCACGCGCACCCGATACTTGCGCAGCCAGCCCGTGGAGGGCAGCTCCAGCTTGCGCTTGATGCCGCCGTCGTTGGTCAGCAGCAGCAACCCCTCGGAGTTGATGTCCAGCCGGCCCACGCTCATCACCCGCGGCATGCCTTCGGGCAGGGAATCGAAAACGGTCTTGCGGCCCTTTTCGTCCCGGTTCGTGGTCACGAGGCCGATCGGCTTGTGATACAGCCACACGCGCGGCTGCTCCGGCTCGGCCAGGTCGGCGCCGTCTACCTTGATGCGATCCTTCTCGGTCACGTTCAGCGCCGGGCTGCTGATGATCTTGCCGTTCACGCTCACGCGCCCGGCCTCGATCATCCGTTCCGCTTCGCGCCGCGAAGCCACGCCCGCGCGGGCAAGGACCTTGGCGATGCGATCGCCCTGTTTCGACTCGTTGCTCATGACAGCGGGCTTACGCCGGATCGCGCCGTTTGGAAAGACGCTTGGCAAACGGGCAGGGCGCGGGCATGAACGGGGCATGAGCCCGTTTCGTTCCCATATGGACACCGCCCTGCAGGAAGCCCGCGCCGCCGCCGCGCGTGGCGAAGTGCCCGTGGGCGCGGTCGTCGTGGCCCCGGACGGCACTCTGCTTGCGCAGGCCGGCAACCGCACCCGCGAACTGAAGGATCCCACCGCCCACGCCGAGATCCTGGCCATCCGCGCCGCCTGCGCCGCACTGGGGCAGGAGCGCCTGCCGGGCGCGTCCCTCTACGTCACGCTGGAGCCTTGCCCGATGTGCGCCACGGCGATTTCGGCGGCGCGCATCGCGCGGCTCTACTACGGCGCCTCCGATCCCAAGTCCGGCGGTCTCAACCAGGGGCCGCGCATCTTCAGCCACCCCCAGGCCCACCACGTGCCCGACGTCTACGACGGCATCGACGCGCCTGCCTGCGAAGCCCTCCTCAAGGCCTTCTTCGCAACCCTGCGCTAGCACGACTTTGTTCCATAAATATCCCGAGGGTCCGGGGGCAGAGCCCCCGGCTTGCGAGGCCCGGCGCTCAGGCGCGGATCGGCTCCAGCACCTGCGGCTCGATCACCGTCACGCCGGGCAGCCCGTCCACGAGCTCCTGCGCGTCCTGCGCCAGAAGCGGGAAGGTGCGGTAGTGGCAGGGGATCACCATCTCGAAATCAAAGAACTTCCGCGCAGCGAAAGCGGCGGCCTTCATGTCCATCGTGAAATGGCCGCCGGCGCTGAGAATGCCGATGTCGGGCTGGAAGAACTCGCCCATCCAGGCCATGTCGGCCGAGATCGCCGTATCGCCGGAGAAATAGATCGTGCGCCCCTCGCCGCGGATCATGAAGCCGGCCTCGCCCCCGGCGTAGATCGGCCCGGCTTCGCTGCCGAGCGAGGAGGAATGCACGGCGTTGACCATGGTCACGGCCACCGCGCCGAGCGCCACGGTGCCGCCCTTGTTGAAGCCGATCACGGAAACCCCTTCGCTGGCCTCCCAGTGGCTCATCAGGTCGTAGATCCCCACGAGCGGCACCGAAAGCTCGCGGGCGAGCGCCACCGCGTCCCCGGCGTGATCGCCGTGGCCGTGGGAGACGAGGATATGGGTCGCGCCGGCGATGGCCTCGGCCCGGCGATCCTCCGGAAACATCGGGTTGCCGGTGAGCCAGGGGTCCACCAGCAACACCTGGTCTGCGATCTCGATGCGAAATCCGGAATGGCCAAGCCAGATGATGTTCATTGCAGGATCCTCCACTATGTCTGGGCCAAGAGTAGCAAAGCGGAAGGGCAAGTCACGTGGATTGGACGGCGAGCGTCGATGCCTATTGCGAGCGGGTGGGGCCCGAATTCTGGGCCGAGCCGCTGAACGCGCTCTCCAATCTCGCCTTCCTTCTGGCCGCCGGCCTCGTGGCCCTGCACATCCGGCCCCGGCCCGCGCCGGTCAGCCGGCTGCTCTGCGCGCTGCTGGCGCTGATCGGCCTCGGCTCCTTCCTGTTCCACACGCTGGCCAACCGCTGGAGCGGGCTGGCCGACGTGCTGCCCATCCTCGCCTTCGTGCTGGTCTACATCTACGCGGCCAACCGCGATTTCTGGGGCCTGCCGCGCGCCGCGGCCCTCGGGCTCACGGCGCTGTTCTTTCCCTACGCGATCGCCACCGGCGCGGCCTTCGCCGGCCTCGCCCCGGCGCTGGGCAGCTCCGCGGCCTATGCGCCCATCGCCCTGCTCATCGCCCTCTACGGCCTGCTTTTGCGCCGCCGCCACCCGGGCACCGCGCGCGGCCTTCTGGCGGGGGCGCTGATTCTCTCCCTCTCGATCACGGCGCGCGCTCTGGATCAGCCCCTCTGCGCGATCTTCCCGTTTGGCACCCACCCGGCCTGGCACCTGCTCAACGCCCTGATGCTTGCTCACATGATCCTCGTTTACCAGCGCCACATGCTTGCGGCGGGCGGGGCAGGGCGCTAAAGGCTTGTTCCGATCAAGCCCGTCGAAACGGAAGGGAACGCCATGTCGATCGACACGGAGACCGCCGCCCGCGTGGCCAAGCTGGCCCGCATCAAGGTGGAAGACAGCGCGCTGCCGGCGCTGGCTGAAGAATTCAACACCATCCTCGGTTTCATCGAGGAGCTGAACGAGGTGGACGTGGAGGGCGTCGAGCCGATGACCTCGGTCACGCCGATGCGCCTGAAACGCCGCGCCGATGTCGTCACCGAAGGCGACCAGCAGGACAAGATCCTCGCCAATGCCCCCGATGCCCGCGAGGGCTTCTTTGCCGTTCCGAAAGTGGTGGAATGATGTCTGATCTCAACACCCTGACCATCGCGGAAGCCCGCGACAAGCTGCGCGCCGGCGAAGTGACCTCCGCCGAGCTGACCGAAGCCTGCCTCGCCGCCATCGAAGGCGCGGGCGCACTAAATGCCTTCGTGCACGACACCCCCGAGATCGCCCGCGCGCAGGCCGCCGCCGCCGACGCGCGCATCCGTGCCGGCGATGCGCCCTCCATGTGCGGCATCCCGCTGGGCATCAAGGATCTCTTCTGCACCAAGGGTGTGCCGAGCCAGGCCGCGTCCGCCATCCTCGCAGGCTTCAAGCCCGAGTATGAAAGCACCGTCTCCCAGCAGCTCTGGGACGCAGGCGCGGTGATGCTGGGCAAGCTGAACATGGACGAGTTCGCCATGGGCTCCTCCAACGAAACCTCCACCTACGGCAACGCGGTCAACCCCTGGCGCCGGGGCAACGACGACACCCCGCTCACGCCCGGTGGCTCCTCCGGCGGCTCCGCGGCGGCCGTGGCGGCCGATCTCTGCCTCGCCGCCACCGGCACCGACACCGGCGGCTCGATCCGCCAGCCCGCCGCCTTCACCGGCATCACCGGCATCAAGCCCACCTACGGCCGCTGCTCGCGCTGGGGCATCGTCGCCTTCGCCTCCTCGCTCGACCAGGCCGGCCCGATGACGAAATCCGTGCGCGATGCCGCCATCATGCTGGAAGCCATGTGCGGCCACGACCCGAAGGACAGCACCTCCGCCGACATCCCGGTGCCCAACTTCGAGGCCGCCCTGACCGGCGACATCCGCGGCAAGAAGATCGGCATTCCGAAGGAATACCGGATGGAGGGCATGCCCGCCGAGATCGAGAAGCTCTGGGCCGACGGCACCGCCATGCTGAAGGACGCCGGCGCCGAGATCGTTGACATCAGCCTGCCGCACACGAAATACGCGCTGCCCGCCTACTACGTGATCGCCCCGGCCGAAGCCTCCTCCAACCTCGCCCGCTACGACGGGGTGCGCTACGGCCACCGCGCCAAGCTGGCTGCGGGTGACGGCATCACCGAGATGTACGAGAAGACCCGCGCCGAGGGCTTCGGCCACGAGGTGCAGCGCCGCGTGATGGTTGGCACCTACGTTCTGTCGGCCGGCTTCTACGACGCCTACTACAACCGCGCCCGCAAGGTGCGCACGCTCATCAAGAAGGATTTCGAGGATGTCTTCGCCGCCGGCGTGGACGCGATCCTCACCCCGGCGACACCGTCGGCGGCCTTCGGACTGGGCGAGATGAAGGACGCCGACCCGGTGCAGATGTATCTGAACGACGTCTTCACCGTCACCGTGAACCTCGCCGGGCTGCCCGGCATCGCCGTGCCCGCGGGGCTCGATCCCCAGGGGCTGCCGCTGGGCCTCCAGCTGATCGGCAAGCCGTGGGAAGAAGGCGAGCTGCTGAACACGGCCTACGTGCTGGAGCAGGCGGCCGGTTTCGTTTCCAAACCCGGAAAATGGTGGTAGAACCTGCCAAAAGAGGCAGGTTTGAGGACAGAAGATGCGCGCGGCTGCACCCATCATCGCCCTTGTGGCGCTCGCTGCATGCGAGCCCACGATCCCCGATTCCGGCGCCGGGGTCGGCTTTAACGATTATGCCGCCTACCAGCAGGAACGGGCGCGCCGCGAGGCCGAGCTGACGGGCGGCACGCCGCTCCCCAGCGCTCGGGCCATCTCTTCCGAAACGCCGGCCCAGGCCGGGGCGCCCCTGTCGGCGCTGAACGCCCAGGGGCAGGCGACGGTGACGCCCACGGCCGGCACCGCCGCCATCCGGGGCGCGCCTGTCGCCACCTCGGCGCTTTCCGAAGCCCCCGTCGCGCCGGTCACGCCGGGCACCGCTCCGGCGGTAGCCGCCGCCGGGACCGCCGCACCGGCGGCCCCCGCTGCCGCCCCCGTGCAGCGCCTGCCGGAGACGAACTCCGACGGCTCGCCTAACGTGGTGGCCTATGCGTTGAACACCACCAATTCGGTCGGCCAGTCGCTCTACCCGCGCGATGGCTCCGTGTCAGCCGAGCGCCTTCAGCGCAACTGCGCCAAATACGGCACCTCCGATCAGGCGCAGGCGGCCTTCCTCAAGGCCGGCGGGCCGCAGAAGGACCGCTACGACATCGATCCCGACGGGGACGGCTTCGCCTGCTACTGGAACCCGGCGCCCTTCCGCGCCGCGCGGGGCGGCTGACGGTGGACATCCTGCCTCATCCCTCGCCGAACTTCGGCGAGCGGCGGGGTGGGGCGCGGCCGGAACTCGTCGTGCTGCATTACACCGCGATGGCGAGCTGCGAGGCCGCCCGCGACAGGCTCTGCGATCCCGCCCATGAAGTCTCCGCACACTACCTGATCGGCCGGGATGGCCGCTGCCTGCGGCTGGTGGAGGAGCCGATGCGCGCCTGGCACGCCGGGGCCGGGCGCTGGCGCGGGGCAGGGGACATGAACAGCCGCTCCATCGGCATCGAGCTGGACAATGACGGCGCCTCGCCCTTCTCCGAGCCGCAGATGGCGTGCCTCGAACGGCTGCTGGCCGGTATCCTCACCCGGTGGGAGATCCCGCCTGAAGGGGTGATCGGACATTCCGACATGGCGCCCGCGCGCAAGATCGATCCGGGCCCGCGGTTCGACTGGCGGCGGCTCGCTCGGCAGGGGCTTTCGGTCTGGCCCGAGGCCGGGCGCAGTGGTGGCGGTGGTTGTGACGGTGGCGATCTGTTCACCGATCTCGCCCGCTTCGGCTATGACCCGGAGGCGCCGCGCGAGGCCGTGCTGGCGGCCTTCCGTACGCGCTTCCGCCCCGGCGCCGGCGGCGCGCCCACGGCGGCCGATGCCGCCCTTGCCGCCGACCTCGCGGCCCGCTTCGCGGTTGACCGGGGCGACGGGCTCACTTAAGGCTGCGGCCTGCGCGGATGGCCGGATGGCCGCGGCCCCTTCGGGGGGCGAGGAAAGTCCGGACTCCACAAGGCAACGGTGCCGGGTAACGCCCGGCCGGGGCAACCCGAGGGAAAGCGCCACAGAAAACAGACCGCCCCACGGCCGCGCCAGCGGCGGGGGCAAGGGTGAAACGGTGGAGTAAGAGCCCACCGCGCCCCTGGCAACAGGGGCGGCACGGCAAGCCCCACCGGGAGCAATGCCAAATAGGGATCGCGCGTGGCCTCGGCCACAGGGGCGCCTTGCCCCGAGCAGATCCGGGTTGGCAGCTGGAGGCGGCGCGGCGACGCGTCGTCTAGATGAATGGCCATCCAGGGGGCGTCCGCCCCCGGACAGAATCCGGCTTACAGGCCGTCCGCGCACCCTTTGCCCGCCAATCGTGCCTCTCCTCGCGCCGGCCGCCCCCGGCAGGGCGAAGGGCTGGGTGGCGCCGGTGCGCGGGGCCTGCGGTGGGGATATTTGCCGCCGGAAGAGGACAGGCGCGCCGCACCGAGCGAATTCCGCGGGTTTCTGGTTGACTCGGGCCACGGGAGGCGTAAAAGGCGGCTTCAATGTTTTTACGGGCGGCACTCCCGCCCCGCGCAGGAGCTATGACATGGCGAAGCCGACCACGATTAAAATCCGCCTGAACTCGACCGCGGGCACGGGCCACTTCTATGTGACCAAGAAAAATGCCCGCACCATGACCGAGAAAATGGTCGTGAAGAAATACGACCCGGTCGTGCGCAAGCACGTCGAGTACAAGGAAGGCAAGATCAAGTAAGCCGATCTTGTGCTTTCTCCCCGCAAGGGGCGATGAAGAGGCCACGCCGCGCGCGTGGCTTTTTTCGTTTTGGCCTCCGTTGCGGTGGCAACGCCGGGGGCTGCGCCGCCCCCGTCAGGGCGTGACGCGCAGGGAAAGCGTGCGGCTGTCGATCACCTCGCCGCCCCGCATCAGGCGCAGCGCGCCGCGCCATGTGCCGGCCTGAAGCCCCGAGGCGCGCCGGCCGGAGGCGCGGAAAGCCTGCGCCTGGGCGCGATCGAAGGTGGCGGTGCCTTCGTGGAAGAGGCTGCCGTCGGGCGCGGTTATGGTGAGTTCGAGCATGTCTCCGGGGCGGGTGCCGAAGGCATGGCCCCAGAGCACCAGCGCGGGGGCGCCGGCGGGGATGGAGGTGGCGGCGGCCGTTCCGGCTTTGATGGCGGCGTATTCAGGCACTTGCGTCGCGAAGCCGGCGGATATCAGGCCTCCGGCGCGGTAGGCCAGCGGATCGGCCCACAGGGTATCGGCGGGCGGCGTGGCGCTGCACTGCGCCATGGCGGGAGCGAAGGGATCGAGATGTTCGCCGTTGCGCCGGATGCTGATGTGTACATGGGGGAACTCGGTGCGCCCGGAGAGGCCGACGAGGCCGAGTTGAGCGCCGGCCTGCACCTCTTGCCCGAGTGAAACGGACACGCTGCCCTGCTTCATGTGGCAATACTGCGTTTCCCACCCGTCGCCGTGATCAAGCACCACGCCGTTTCCGCAATCCTTGCCATCCAGCGGCGGGGCCGCAGGATCGGAGAAGCGGATGTCGGGCATGGAATTTCGGATGCCGGTGACCGTGCCGGCCGCCGCCGCGCGCACCGGAACGCCCGCCAGCATGGCGGCATCGTCGGGCAGGGCGAAATCGGTGCCCTTGTGGCCGTCGTAGGTGAGGGCGCCGCAGGTGAAATCCCTGGCGCCGGGGCCGGGATCGCGATCCACGTAGTTCTGGACGTAGCAGCCCGCGCCGGGGGCGCAGTCGAGCGGAGGTCGGAAACGAATCTCCCCCGCAACCGGGGTTGCGAGGGAGAGCAGGGCAAGTGCCGCAGCGAAGCGCATGGCTCAGTCGGCGGTGAGCAACGGCGGTTTGCGCGAGGACAGCTGGCGCGCCTCGGGCGATTCGAACTGAAGGTCGATCTTGCCGTCCTTCACCGCCACCTTGACGTTGCCGCCCTTGGAGAGCTTGCCGAAGAGCAGTTCCTCGGCCAGCGGCTTCTTGATGTGCTCCTGGATCACGCGGCCCAGCGGGCGGGCGCCCATCTTGTCGTCGTAGCCTTCCTCGGCGAGCCATTCGGCGGCCGGTTTTGTCAGCTCGATCGTGACGTTGCGATCCAGAAGCTGGGCTTCCAGTTGCAGCACGAATTTCTCGACGACCTGCAGGATCACCTCCTTGCCGAGCGGCGCGAAGGAGACCACCGCGTCCAGGCGGTTGCGGAACTCCGGCGTGAAGGTGCGCTCGATGGCGGCGGTATCCTCGCCCTCGCGGCGATCCCGGCCGAAACCGATGGCGGCCTTGGCCTGTTCCGCCGCGCCGGCGTTGGAGGTCATGATCAGGATCACGTTTCGGAAATCCACCGTGCGGCCGTTGTGATCGGTCAGCTGGCCGTGATCCATCACCTGCAGCAGGATGTTGTAGACATCCGGGTGCGCCTTCTCGATCTCATCGAGCAGAAGCACGCAATGCGGGTGCTGATCCACGCCGTCGGTGAGCAGGCCGCCCTGATCGAAGCCGACGTAGCCCGGCGGTGCGCCGATCAGGCGGGAGACCGCGTGTTTCTCCATGTATTCGGACATGTCGAAGCGCAGAAGCTCCACCCCGAGCGTATCGGCAAGCTGCTTGGCGACCTCCGTCTTGCCCACGCCCGTGGGCCCGGCGAAGAGGTAGTTGCCGATCGGCTTCTCGGGCTCGCGCAGGCCGGCGCGGGCCAGCTTGATGGCGCTGGCCAGCGATTCGATGGCCTTGTCCTGCCCGAAGACCACGCGCTTGAGCGTGTTCTCGAGATCCTTGAGCACCTCGGCATCGTCCTTGGAGACGTTCTTCGGAGGGATGCGCGCGATCTTGGCGACGACATCCTCGATCTCCTTCACGCCGATCGTCTTGCGGCGCTTGCTTTCGGCCACCAGATGCTGCGCGGCGCCGGCTTCATCGATCACGTCGATGGCCTTGTCGGGCAGTTTGCGATCGGTGATGTAGCGCGCCGACAATTCTACCGCGGTGCGGATCGCATCGTTGGTGTAGCGGATGTCGTGGTGCTCCTCGAAGTGGGGCTTGAGCCCCTTCAGGATCTTCACGGCATCTTCGACGGTCGGCTCGTTCACGTCGATCTTCTGGAACCGGCGCGAGAGGGCGCGGTCTTTCTCGAAGTGCTGGCGGAACTCCTTGTAGGTGGTGGAGCCCATGCAGCGAAGCTTGCCGCCCTGGAGGGCCGGCTTGAGCAGGTTGGAGGCGTCCATCGCGCCGCCGGAGGTGGCGCCGGCGCCGATCACCGTGTGGATCTCGTCGATGAAGAGCACCGCATCGGGGTGTTCCTCAAGCTCCGTCACCACGGCTTTCAGGCGCTCCTCGAAATCGCCCCGGTAGCGGGTGCCCGCGAGCAGCGCGCCCATGTCGAGCGAGTAGATCGTGGCGGAAGAGAGCACCTCGGGCGTCTGGCCTTCGACGATCTTCTTGGCGAGGCCTTCGGCGATGGCCGTCTTGCCCACGCCGGGATCACCCACCAGAAGCGGGTTGTTCTTGCGGCGGCGGCACAGCACCTGGATGCAGCGCTCCACCTCGTGGTCGCGGCCGATCAGCGGATCCACCTCGCCCTTGCGAGCCTTCTCGTTGAGATCCACGCAGTATTTGCCGAGCGCGCTTTCCTTCTGCTCGCCGGCGTCTTCCACCGCCTGGGTGGCCTCTTCGTCCATGTCGTCGGCGCCGGTGACGGGGCGGGTCTCCCCGAACTCGGGGTTCTTGGCGACGCCGTGGGCGATGTAGTTCACCGCGTCATAGCGCGTCATGTCCTGCTCTTGCAGGAAGTAGGCGGCGTTGGACTCGCGCTCCGCGAAGATCGCCACAAGCACGTTGGCCCCCGTCACCTCGGTGCGGCCGGAGGATTGCACGTGGATCGCGGCCCGCTGGATCACGCGCTGGAAGGCGGCCGTGGGCACGGCTTCGCTGCCCTCGATGTCGGTGATCAGGGTGGAGAGATCGTCGTCGATGAAATCTTCCAGCGTGGCACGGAGCTGCGCGAGATCAACGTTGCAGGCCCGCATGACCTTTACGGAGTCGGGCTCATCGGTCAGGGCCAGCAAGAGGTGTTCGAGCGTGGCCAGCTCGTGTTTTCGCGCATTGGCAATCGCCAGCGCATTGTGGATTGCTGCTTCGAGAGATTTGGAAAATGACGGCATTCCACTTTCCTTTCGTGCCTTCTGAGGACTGAAGCACCCGTTTGGATGCGGCCCCTATGAGATTAGAGTTCGGTTTTCTGGCGCACTCTTCAAGGCCAAAATCCGAAACTTGCGTTTTTGTGACAGTTTTTGCAGCGCTTCGTTACGATCCCGCTAAGCAAAGCGGCGCTGCCCGGCGAAAGCCGCCGCGGGGCGCCCGAATGTCGGGCGAACATGGGCCGCGGCGCGGCCCGGGCGGGAGGCCCCGGCGATGGCTCGAACCATGCAGATAGGGGCTCTGCGCGCCTGTTTTAAGACCCTGGCCGCGCTGGGCGCCCGGCGGGTCGTGCCGCCTGCGGCTCCTAGAAGCCGTTGCGGGCTTCGCGCACCGCGGTGAAGACGGCGAGATCGCTTCCCTCTGGCAGGCCGGCCCCGGCCTTCACGGCGGGCACATGGGCGCGCAGGAAGGGATTCGTGGCGCGTTCCTCGGCCAGGGTGCTCGGAACCGTCGGCTCCTCCCGCGAACGGGCTTCGGTGATCCGGGCCATGCGGGCCTGAAGCTCGGGGTTTCCCGGTTCGATCGTGATCGCGAAGCGGGCGTTGTGGGCGGTATATTCATGGCCGGAATAGACGCGCGTCTCCCCCGGCAGGGCGGCGAGCTTGCCAAGGCTGGCCATCATCATCTCCGGCGTGCCCTCGAACAGGCGGCCGCAGCCCATCGCCATCAGGCTGTCGGCGGTGAAGAGCGCGGCGCTGGCGGGGAAATGGAAGGCGATGTGGCCGATCGTGTGGCCCGACACGTCGAACACGTGCATCTCTTCACCGAGCAGCGGCACCGTGTCGCCATCCGACAGCGCGTGATCGAGCGCGGGAAGCCGCTCCGCATCGGCCTTGGCCCCCCAGACCTGAGGCGAAAACGCCTCGCGCAGCTCGGCCAGCCCGTCCACGTGATCCCAATGGTGGTGGGTGAGAAGCACGTGATCCAGCCCCCAGCCGCGCTCGTCCAGCGCCACGCGGATCGGATCCGCCTCCGGCGCGTCCACCAGCGCGGTTGCGCCGGTTTCGGCCTCGTGCAGCAGGTAGGCGTAGTTGTCGGACAGGCAGGGGATTGTAACGATCTCAAGAGGCATGGTTTTTCCGTTGCTCTTCGGTATGCTCACCTCGACTGTTGCCGATCCAGAGGCGCCTTGCAATGCACTTGGATGTGCTGGACCTGAAGAATTTCTACTACCGCAGCGCGCTGGGCCGGGTGGCCCAGAAGGCGGTGCGCGACCAGGTCGTGCGGCTCTGGCCCGAGGCCAAGGGGCAGACGGTGGCCGGCTTCGGATTCGCGGTGCCGCTGCTGCGCCCCTACCTGGCCGACGCGCGCCGGGTGATCGGGCTGATGCCGGGGCCGCAGGGCGTGATGAGCTGGCCCGCCGGCATGAAGAACGTGGCCCTCCTCTGCGACGAGACCCACTGGCCGCTGGAAACCGGCTCGGTGGACAAGCTGGTGCTGATGCACGGGCTGGAGACCTGCGAAACCCCGGCCACGCTGCTTGAGGAATGCTGGCGCGTTCTCGGGCCTGGCGGGCGGATGATCGTGATCGTGCCCAACCGGGCCGGGCTCTGGGCGCGGCGGGACGCCACCCCCTTCGGCTTCGGGCGCCCCTATAGCCTCGGCCAGCTTGAGGCCCAGCTCAAGGCGCACAGTTTCGAGGCCGAGCGCCACGTGGCCGCGCTCTACGCGCTGCCCTCGCACCGGCGGTTCTGGCTCAAGACCGGGCCGATCTGGGAATCGACGGGCCGGCGCTTCGCCGGGGTGCTGGCCGGCGGGGTGTTCATGGTCGAAGCCTCCAAGCAGATGTACAGGCCGCGGCGCTCGGGCATTCCCGAAACCGTGCGCAAACCCCTGCGTCTGCTGGACGGGATCGCCCAGCCCGGCGTCGAGCCGATCTGAAGGCGGTCAGGGCGGGGCGGGGATTCGCCCCGCGCGGCCCGGTCCAGTGCCGATCCGGCGCCCTGGACGTGCGGTCGGGACAATTGGACGCGCTTCAGCGCTAACAATGCCCGTTGACCTCATTTTATTGCTTGGCACTGTCAAAAACCCGCTCTCTCCGCTGTTGCGAGGATACATTACCTCTGCTACACCCACGCCGATTTTGACGCATGTGCGAGCATGCGCTCCTCAGCCTGCCCTGTCCGCGGCCCTCGCGGAACCCCGGGGCTCAAGACATCGGAAGGGTGGACGTGTCCGAACCAGCTTCGATCTCCTCCGGCATCGCCTCGCGCTACGCGACAGCGGTGTTCGATCTGGCCAAAGAGGCCGGTAAACTCCCTGAATTCGAGTCCAACATCGCGGACTTGGAATCAGCCCTTCAGGACAGCGCGGACCTGCGCGACCTGATCTCTTCTCCTCTCTACAGCCGCGAACAGCAGGAAGCAGCCATCACGGCCGTTGCCAAGGCAATGGACCTGCGCCCGAACCTGCAGAACGCGCTTGGCCTGATGGCCCGGAAGCGCCGCCTGTTCGTGCTGCCGCAGTTCATCGCCGCACTGAAGGCGCTGATCGCGGAAGAGAAAGGTGAGGTCACGGCGGATGTCGTGGCAGCCAAGAAGCTGACGAAAGCTCAGGAAGAGGCCCTTGCGAAGGCCCTGAAAGAGACCGTCGGCAAAGACGTGAACCTGAATGTCGCCGTCGACAGCTCGCTGATCGGTGGCCTCGTTGTGAAAGTGGGCTCCAAGATGATCGACACGTCGATCCGCTCGAAGCTCAACCAGCTCCAGAATTCCATGAAAGAGGTCGGATAATGGGTATCCAAGCAGCAGAGATTTCTGCGATCCTTAAGGACCAGATCAAGAATTTCGGCAAGGAAGCCGAAGTTGCCGAAGTTGGTCGTGTTCTGTCCGTCGGTGACGGTATCGCGCGCGTGTATGGCCTCGACAACGTCCAGGCCGGCGAGATGGTCGAGTTTCCTGGTGGTATCCAGGGCATGGCCCTGAACCTCGAGAGCGACAACGTCGGCGTCGTGATCTTCGGCTCCGACCGCGACATCAAGGAAGGCGACATCGTCAAGCGCACGAACTCCATCGTGGACGTGCCCGCCGGCGACGCACTGCTGGGCCGCGTCGTTGACGGCCTCGGCAACCCGATCGACGGCAAGGGCCCGATCGAGGCCACCGAGCGCCGCGTGGCCGACGTGAAGGCGCCGGGCATCATCCCGCGCAAATCCGTGCACGAGCCGATGGCCACCGGCCTGAAGTCCGTGGACGCCATGATCCCGATCGGCCGCGGCCAGCGTGAGCTGATCATCGGCGACCGTCAGACCGGCAAAACGGCCGTGGCGCTCGACACGATCCTGAACCAGAAGACCTACAACGACGCCGCCGGCGACGACGAGAGCAAGAAGCTCTACTGCGTCTACGTGGCCGTGGGCCAGAAGCGCTCCACCGTTGCCCAGCTGGTGAAGAAGCTCGAAGAATCCGGCGCGATCGAATACTCCATCGTCGTGGCCGCCACCGCGTCCGACCCGGCGCCGATGCAGTTCCTGGCTCCCTACGCCGCGACCGCGATGGCCGAATACTTCCGCGACAACGGCCGCCACGCGCTGATCATCTACGATGACCTGTCCAAACAAGCCGTGGCCTACCGTCAGATGTCCCTGCTGCTGCGCCGCCCGCCGGGGCGCGAAGCCTACCCGGGCGACGTGTTCTACCTGCACTCCCGCCTGCTGGAGCGCTCCGCGAAGCTCAACGAGGAAAACGGCTCCGGCTCGCTGACGGCCCTGCCGATCATCGAAACCCAGGGCGGTGACGTGTCGGCCTTCATTCCGACCAACGTGATCTCCATCACCGACGGCCAGATCTTCCTCGAAACCGAGCTGTTCTTCCAGGGCATCCGCCCGGCCGTGAACACCGGTCTGTCGGTGTCGCGCGTGGGCTCCTCGGCCCAGACCAACGCGATGAAATCCGTCGCCGGCCCGGTGAAGCTGTCGCTCGCCCAATACCGCGAGATGGCCGCCTTCGCCCAGTTCGGCTCCGATCTGGACGCCTCCACCCAGCAGCTGCTGAACCGGGGTGCGCGCCTGACCGAGCTGATGAAGCAGCCGCAGTACTCGCCGCTCACCAACGCGGAAATCGTCTGCCTGATCTTCGCCGGCACCAACGGCTACCTCGACAAGATCGCCGTGCGCGACGTGGGCCGCTACGAAGCCGGCCTGCTGAACCACCTGCGTTCGAAGAAAGCCGACCTGCTCGACTGGATCACCAAGGAAGATCCGAAGATCAAGGGCGAGGCTGCCGACAAACTCAAGGCCGCGATCGACGAATTCGCCGCCGATTTCTCGTAAGGCCCTGTTAGGACAAGCTTATGCCCAGTCTTAAGGACCTCAAAAACAGGATCGAAAGCGTCAAGTCGACGCGGAAGATCACCAAGGCCATGCAAATGGTCGCGGCGGCCAAGCTCCGCCGTGCCCAGGAGGCGGCGGAAGCCGGACGGCCTTATGCAGAGCGGATGAATGCCGTTCTGAACGGACTGGCGGCCTCGGTCGGCAGTTCGGACAGCGCACCGAAGCTGCTTGCGGGCACGGGCTCCGATCAGACCCACCTCCTGGTGGTGATGACCGCGGAGCGCGGCCTCTGCGGCGGCTTCAACTCCTCGATTGCCAAGCTGGCGCGCACCAAGGCCCAGGAGCTTCTGGCGCAAGGCAAGACGGTCAAGATCCTGACCGTCGGCAAGAAGGGGCGGGAGCAGCTGAAGCGCGATCTCGGCGAGCATCTCGTCGGGCACGTGGACCTGAGCGAAGTGAAATCGGTGGGCTACGCCAATGCCGCCGAGATCGCCGGCCAGATCCTGAAGCGGTTCGATGAGGGCGAGTTCGATGTCGCCACCATCTTCTACAACCGCTTCGAAAGCGTGATCAGCCAGGTGCCGACGGCGCAGCAGATCATCCCGGCCACCTTCGAGGAGGCCGCCGAAGAAAGCACGCTCTACGATTACGAGCCCAGCGAGGAAGGCATCCTTGCCGACCTGCTGCCGCGCGGCGTGGCCACCGCCATCTTCTCGGCCCTGCTCGAGAACGGCGCCTCCGAACAGGGCGCCCGGATGTCGGCCATGGACAACGCCACCCGCAACGCGGGCGAAATGATCGACAAGCTGACGATCGAGTTCAACCGCTCGCGTCAGGCCGTGATCACCAACGAGCTTATCGAAATCATCTCGGGCGCCGAGGCGCTCTAAAGGACCCGGAGAAACGACATGGCAAATGCAAAAGGCAAAGTGACCCAGGTCATCGGCGCCGTCGTGGACGTTCAGTTCGAAGACCATCTTCCCGAAATTCTGAACGCACTGGAAACCGAAAACAACGGCAAGCGCCTGGTTCTGGAGGTGGCACAGCACCTCGGTGAGAACACCGTGCGCACCATCGCGATGGACGCCACCGAAGGCCTCGTGCGCGGCGCCGTGGTGACGGACACCGGCGAGCCGATCTCCGTGCCCGTGGGCAAGGCCACGCTCGGCCGCATCCTGAACGTCATCGGCGAGCCGGTGGACGAAGGCGGCCCTGTGAACGCCACCGAGAAACGCGCCATCCACCAGCCGGCTCCGGAGTTCCGCGAGCAGGCGACCGAGACCGAGATCCTCGTGACCGGCATCAAGGTCGTGGACCTTCTCGCGCCCTACTCCAAAGGCGGCAAGATCGGCCTCTTCGGCGGTGCCGGCGTGGGCAAGACCGTTCTCATCATGGAGCTGATCAACAACATCGCGAAGGTGCACTCGGGCTACTCCGTGTTCGCCGGCGTGGGCGAGCGGACCCGTGAGGGCAACGACCTCTACCACGAGATGATCGAATCCAACGTGATCAAGCCCGACAACCTGGAAGAATCCCAGGTGGCGCTGGTCTACGGCCAGATGAACGAGCCTCCGGGGGCCCGTGCCCGCGTCGCCCTGACCGGTCTGACGCTGGCCGAGCAGTTCCGCGACTCTTCCGGCACCGACGTGCTGTTCTTCGTGGACAACATCTTCCGCTTCACGCAGGCCGGCTCCGAAGTGTCCGCTCTGCTTGGCCGCATCCCCTCCGCCGTGGGCTACCAGCCGACGCTGGCCACCGACATGGGCGCCATGCAGGAGCGCATCACCTCGACGAAATCGGGCTCGATCACCTCGATCCAGGCCGTGTACGTGCCCGCCGACGACCTCACCGACCCGGCTCCGGCCACGACCTTCGCCCACCTCGACGCCACCACCGTGCTGTCGCGCGCCATCTCCGAGCTGGGCATCTACCCGGCCGTGGACCCGCTGGATTCCTCCAGCCGGATCCTCGACCCGGCGATCGTCGGCGAAGAGCACTACCAGGTTGCCCGTGACGTGCAGGAGATCCTGCAACGCTACAAGGCTCTGCAGGACATCATCGCCATCCTCGGCATGGACGAACTGAGCGAAGAGGACAAGCTGACCGTGGCCCGCGCCCGGAAGATCCAGCGCTTCCTCTCCCAGCCGTTCGACGTGGCGAAGGTCTTCACCGGCTCCGACGGCGTTCAGGTTCCGCTGGAAGACACGATCCGCTCCTTCAAGGCCGTCGTGGCCGGCGAGTACGATCACCTTCCGGAAGCCGCCTTCTACATGGTCGGCGGTATCGACGACGTGATCGCCAAGGCCGAGAAAATGGCGGCAGAAGCCGCTTAAGGAGTAGCCAATGGCTGAGACCATGCAATTCGATCTGGTGTCGCCCGAGCGGAGCCTCGCTTCGCTCGCCGCGACGGAAGTCCAGATCCCTGGCGCCGATGGCGACATGACGGCGATGCCGGGTCACAGCCCGGTCATCACCAGCCTGCGCCCCGGTGTCGTTCGGATCAAGACGGCCGAAGGCGAAAAGGATTTCGTCGTGACCTCCGGCTTCGCCGAGATCACCGCGACCTCCGTTTCCGTGATCGCCGAGCGTGCCCACCCGGGCACCGAGGTGACGAAAGCGGATCTGGAAGACGTGCTGACGGAAGCCCGCGCCAAGGCCGAAGCGGCCGTGGAAGACAAGGACGGGGCGGAGAAATTCGTGGCCGATCTCGTCGCCCTCATGGACGCGATGGACTGATTTTCCGGGCCCCTGGCCCCAGAGATTTCGGGAAGGCCCTGCCACGCGGCGGGGCCTTTTCTTTTTTTCATCTTTTTTCGGCGTTTTTCTGTTTTACGCCAATGGCAAGGCAATCGAAGAACGAGAATGCGGAAATTCAATACCCATACCCTCGGGATCGCACAGGGCTCCATCGTCCTGTTTTCCGACTATCAGCATGACGGTGTGATGTGGACGGGCAAGGGCGCCCGCGAGTTTCGCCACGTGGTGACCTTCGACGAGCCGTTTCTTGCGCCGCCGATGGTGCAGGTGGGCATCTCGATGTTCGATTTCGACCGAGAGACCAACCAGCGCGCCGATATCTCCGCCGAGCTGATCACCCGCGAGGGCTTTGCCATCGTGTTCCGCACGTGGAACGACACGCGCGTGGCGCGGATCCGGGCGGACTGGACGGCCTTCGGCGAGGTCCACAGCGAGGATGACTGGGTGATCGAATAGGCCCGGCCACACCCCGGCACCGATACGAAAAACCCCGCCTCGAAAGGGCGGGGTTCGTGTTTTTGCCAAGGGCCGGTGCGGCGTCAGTCTTGCGTGTAGAGGCCTTCGTAGATGGGGCCGAGGGTCTGCAGATCGAAGAGCGAGGAGACCGAGGTGCCGTTCCAGGTGTTCAGGATCGCCTGGGCGAAGATCGGCGCCGTGGGCACGATGCGGATGTTTTCGGCCTGTTTCACGGCGGGCGTGGCTTCGATGGTGTCGGTGATCACGAGGCTCTTCATCACCGAGTTGGAGATGCGGCCGACGGCCGGCCCCGAGAGCACGCCGTGGGTGATGTAGCTGTGCACTTCCTTGGCGCCTTGCTCCATCAGGTGCTCGGCGGCCTTGCAGAGGGTGCCGGCGGTGTCGCAGAGGTCGTCCACGATCAGGCAGACCTTGTCCTTCACGTCGCCGATCACGGTCATCTCGGCCACTTCACCGGGTTTCTCGCGGCGCTTGTCGACGATGGAGAGCGGGCTGTCGATCCGCTTGGCCAGTTCGCGGGCACGGGCCACGCCACCCACGTCGGGAGAGACGACCATCAGCTCGTCCATCCGATCCTTGAAGTGGTGGGCGATGTCGAGGGCGAAGATCGGGGAGGCGTAGAGGTTGTCCACGGGGATGTCGAAGAAGCCCTGGATCTGGGTGGCGTGCAGATCCATCGTCAGCACCCGTTCGACGCCGGCTTCCACCAGCATGTTGGCCACGAGCTTGGCGGTGATCGGCGTGCGGGCCTTGGTGCGGCGATCCTGGCGGGCGTAGCCGAAGTAGGGGATCACGGCGGTGATGCGTCCCGCCGAGGAGCGGCGCAGCGCATCGGCGATGATCAGCAGCTCCATCAGGTTGTCGTTGGCGGGGTTGGAGGTCGGCTGGATGATGAACATGTCCTCGCCGCGGACGTTCTCGAAGACCTCGACGAAGATCTCGCCGTCGTTGAACCGTTCCACCCGCGCATCCACGAGGCCCACGTTCATGCCCCGGTGCATCGACATGCGGCGCGCAACGGCCTTGGCGAGGGATTTGTTGGCGTTGCCGGCGATCAGCTTCGGCTCGTTGTTTGTACGCATTTGGGCAGCTCTCTTTCGACAGGTTCCGGCTGGGCGTGACGGATTCGTGAGTTTGACACCGCTTACCACCCCGCTAGGCTCTTGCAAAGTTTGGAAGGCCGGGAAGGGGCTGCAATGGCACGAATCGACTACTATTTCGCGACGGTTTCACCCTATACCTACATCGCCGGCACCCGGCCGGAGGAGATCGCCGCCCGCCACGGGGCCGAGATCGCCTACAAGCCGCTGGACATCATGGCGCTTTTCGCCCGCACCGGCGGCACGCCGCCCAAGGATCGCCACCCGTCGCGGCAGGAATACAGGTTGCAGGAGCTGCGCCGCCAGGCGGCGAAGAACGGGATGCCGATCAACCTGCACCCCGCCCATTGGCCCACCAACCCCGCGCCCTCCTCCTATGCCTTCATCGCCGCGCAGAAGGCCGGCGGCGGCGACCTGGGGGCTCTGGTGGCCGCCTTCACCCGCGCCTGCTGGGCCGAGGAGCGCAACATCGCCGATGAAGGCGTGATCCGGGAGTGCCTCGCCGCCGCCGGCTTCGCCCCCGATCTCGCCAATGCCGGGATGCTGGAGGCGGCCGAAACCTACAGCCGCAACCTTGAGGAGGCGGTGGAAGCCGGGGTCTTCGGTGCGCCGTTCTACATCGTGGGCGATGAGCGTTTCTGGGGGCAGGACCGGCTTGCCGATCTCGACGCCCATCTCGCCAGCCTCGGCTAGGGCAGGAAGGGGAGGGCCGGGGCTCTGCCCCGGACCCCGAGATATTTTCAGAACAAAGTGGGCCGTTTCAGCCCTGTTGCAGCAGGGCGAGGAAGCGGTCGATCTCGGTGTCGGGCAGGGACCAATCCGTCACGAAACGGGCGGTGACGGTGCCGTCGGCGGCCTCGATGGCGCTGTAGACGGCGCCGGCCTCCTGCAGGTGGGCGTGCAGCGCGGGGGTGAGCCGGGCGAAGATCATGTTCACCTCGGGGCGGTGCGTGAGCGCGATCTCTGGGCAGGCCCGCAGGCCGTCGGCGAGGCGCGCGGCTTTCGCATTGGCTGCGCGGGCGGTGTGTAGCCAGAGATCTTCGTGCAGGTAGGCCAGCATCTGGGCCGCGAGGTAGCGGTGCTTCGAAAAGAGATGCGCGGCGCGCTTGCGGCGCAGGGCGATTTCCCATTCCCTGGCGGGATCGAAGAAGACGACGGCCTCGACCCCGAGCAGGCCGTTCTTGGTGCCGCCGAAGCTCACGGCGTCGATGCCGGCTTTCCACGTCATCTCGGCCGGGGTGCAGCCGAGCGCGGCGCAGGCGTTGGCGAAGCGGGCGCCGTCCATGTGGACGGGCAGCCCGTGGGCGCGGGCGGTGGCGGCGAGGGCCTCGATCTGGCCAAGCGTGTAGAGGGTGCCGCGTTCGGTGGCCTGCGTGAGGGTCAGGGCGGCGGGCTGGGGCACGTGCACGTCGCCCCGCGGGCGGCGGCGCAGCGCGGCTTCCAGCGCCTCGGGGGTGATCCTTGCGTCGGTGGTGTCCACCGGGCTCAGCTTCGCGCCGCCGGAGAAGAACTCGGGCGCGTTGCACTCGTCTTCTTCGACATGGGCGAGATCGGCGCAGAAGGCCGTGCCCCAGGGCGGGGTGAGCGCGGCCAGGCACAGCGCGTTGGCGGCGGTGCCGGTGGCCACGAGGTGCACGCTGGCCTCGGGGGCCTCGAAGAGCGCGCGGATGGCCCGGGCCGCCTGTTCGGAGAGATCATCGTTGCCATAGGGGCGGGCGTGGCCCTCGTTGGCGGCCAGCAGCGCCTCCATCACCTTCGGGTGGGCGGGGCCGGCGTTGTCGGAGGCGAAGAACATCAGGTGGGCTCCTCGATGATGTGGTCTTCCCACTCTTCCTCGGGCACTTCGAATTCGGGCACCGTCCAGCCGCGCACGGACACGCCGGCCGCGTGCACGCTCTCGGGCGTGCCGCTGATCAGCGGGTGCCAATCATGGAGCGGTTTGCCCTCGTGCAGCAGCCGGTAGGCGCAGGTGACGGGCATCCAGTAGGCGGTGTCGGGCAGGGTCTTGGGGGAGAGCACCACGCATTCGGGCACGAACTGCTTGCGGATCTCGTATTGGCTGCAGCGGCAGCTGTCGTCGTCCAGCAGGCGGCAGGCCACGCGGGTGAGGGCGACCTCACCGGTGTCGGCGTCCTCGAGCTTGTTGAGGCAGCATTTGCCGCAGCCGTCGCAGAGGGCCTCCCATTCGGCGGGGGTCATGTCCTTCAGGGGGATGCGTTCCCAGAAGCGGCTGCGCAGCCCCTTGCGGGAGATCGGATCCTTGCGGGGCAGGCGGCGGCGCGCGGCCATCTGCTCACGCCTCGGCCAGCAGGGCGCGCGCGCGGGCGCAATCGGCATCCATCTGCGCGATCAGGGCGTCTAGGCTGTCGAAGCGCTCCTCGGGGCGCAGGTAGTCCACCAGCGCGACCGACAGATGGCTGCCGTAGAGATCCCCCTTGAAATCGAAGATGTAGGTTTCGATGTTGGGGTGCTTGCCGTCGAAGGTGGGGCGGATGCCGATGGAGGCGGCGCCGAGGTAGCTGCCGGCATGGGGGCCGGACAGGACGTCCACCTTCACGGCGTAGACGCCGAATTTCGGCTGGTGCAGCCCGGAGATCGACATGTTGGCCGTGGGGTAGCCCAGATCGCGGCCGCGCTGATCGCCGCGGATCACCTCGCCCTCGATGCGGTGCAGGTGGCCCAGCATCCGGGCGGCATCGCGCGGGCGCCCTTCGGAGAGCGCGGTGCGGATGTTGGTGGAGGAGACCTCGCCGGCCTCGGTTTCCACGATCTCGACCACATGCACCGCGAAGCCCATGCGGGCGCCGAAGGCTTTCAGATCCGCGACCGTGCCCTTGCGCCCCTTGCCGAAGCAGAAATCCGCTCCCACGACGACGCCGCTCAGCCCCAGGCCTTCGCTGATGACCTCGCGGGCGAAGTCCTCGGCGGTGAGGGCCGAGAGCGTGGCGTTGAAATTCATCTCGTAGAGGCGTTCCACACCCAGCCGCTTCAGCCGGTTGGCCTTGGCCTCGGCGTTCATCAGCCTGAACGGCGGTGCGTCGGGGGCGAAATACTCGCGCGGGTGGGGCTCGAAGGTCATCACGCCGAGCGGCTTGCCGGCGGCCTGTGCCAGGGCGCGCGTCTGTTCGATCACCGCCTGGTGGCCGATGTGAACCCCATCGAAGTTGCCGATCGCGGCGAAGGCGCCCCGATCCTGCTCTTCCACGTATTGATAATCCCGGATGATCCGCATTGGCCCGGCGTAGCGCCCTTGCGGCGGCGTTGCAAGGGGGCTTGGCGTCAGTCGAACTTGCGGCTCGGGGCGAGCACCGTGGCCTCGCCCTTGAGCACCGGCTTGCCGTCGATCAGGCAGCGGGTATCGAGCCGCACGCGCCGCTTGGCATGATCGATCTCAAGCACTTCGACCTCGGCCAGCACCACGTCGCCCGGACGCACCGGGGCGAGGAACTTGAGGCTCTGGCCCATGTAGACGGTGCCATGGCCCGGCAGCTGCTCGCCGATCACCGCCGAGATCAGCCCGGCGGTGAGCATCCCGTGGGCGATGCGGCCCTGGAAGATCGTATCCCGTGCGTAGTCATCGTCCAGGTGCACCGGATTGCGATCGGTGGAGACTTCGGCGAAGAGCTCGATGTCACGGTCGGTGACCTGCTTGCGCAGGGAGCGGACCATGCCGATTTCCAGATCCTCGATGCAGATGGTGCCGCGGGGCATGTTGTCGAGCATGGGCGCGTCTTTCCTGTTCATACTGCGGTGCAGCATAAACGGGTTCCCGCCGGAAATCAATCCGCCGCGAAATTTTGCAGCGGAAACGGGCCAAATGTCGCAACTATGTTGCGTCAGCGTTCCGGGTTAGCGCAGGAAGCCGATGGCGTAGGTCGGGGCCATCTGCTCCTTTTCGAGATAGGCGGCGAGCTGCGCCGGATCGGGCTGCTGCCGCGTGCCCGTCTCGGCCGCCGCGAGCCCGCCGGTGATGAAGAGGCTGTCGATGTCCTCGCCCAGGGCGCCTTCGATGTCGGTGCGGATGCCGTCGCCGATGGCGAGGATGCGGGAATCGGGGATCACCTCGCCAAGGGCCGTGAGCCGTAGCCGGGCCAGATCGTAGATCGGCGGGTGGGGCTTTCCGAAATAGAGGCTCTCGCCGCCCATCTCGGTGTAGAGCTGCGCCACCGCCCCGGCGCACCACTCCCGCGTTTCGCCGCGGTCCACCACGATGTCGGGGTTGGCGCAGAGCAGCTTCAGCCCCTTCTGCTTGGCATAGAGCAGCTGCGGGCGCAGCTCGGACGGGTCCGCCAGCGCGTCGAAGGGGCCGGTGCAGACGATTCCCTCGGCCTCTTCCAGCGGCACCTGGGTGATCGGCACCGGGTTCTCGATGATCTTCAGCGGGTCGAAGAAGCTTTGGTCGTGGGGGGCGCCGATGAAGTAGATCTTCTCGCCCACCGCCCCGCGGAACATCGCCGCGCGGGCGGAGTCGCCGCTGGTGGCGATCGAATCCCAGCAGTCTTCGGGCACGCCGATCCGGGCCAGCTGCTCCTGCACCGAGGCGCGGTGGCGCGGCGCGTTGGTGACGAAGATCACCTTGCCGCCCTGCGCGCGAAAGCCCTGCATCGCGGCAACGGCCTCGGGGAAGGGGCGGATCCCGTTGTGCATGCAGCCCCAGAGATCGACGAAAAGGGCATCGTATTGCGCGGAGATCTCGGAAAGCGATTGGATGATGCGTGTCATGGAGGCCTCTGGGCTGAGCGGTGGTGCGTTGGACTGTGCTTAGGTCGTGGACTCATAATGTCTGATCCAGAGCCTTGAGCAAGCGAGGTGAAGTGCGGCGAGGAAGTTTGCTGCGGTTTTGAAGTATCGCGTTGCGATGCCGCGGAAGTGTTTGAGACGATTGAAGAACCGTTCGACCTTGTTGCGTTCGCGGTAGAGGTCTCGGTCGACGGTCCTGACCACGCGGACGTT
>NZ_FWFQ01000049.1 GCF_900172235.1 Pseudoruegeria aquimaris
ACAGCGGCGAGATCACCGCCCATTCCGCATCGCTCACATCGTGTCTGCCCGTCATGCTCACCTCCGTTTCCGAAAGTGAATCATCACACCGCCAAAAACGGAATCCCGTTTATGAGTTCACGACCTAGGCGGGTCCGTTAGAGTTTTAAGGGCTTTCCGCGCGGGAATTTCAGTCTCTCAAGGTATGATTGCGCCCAAGAAGGCGAGAGGCCTTCCAAGGCAATCATACGAGGTTCAGATGAGCAGCAGCAGTCAGCCCGGTGTGCAGGCATCGCAGGCGAAAGTGAGTGTTGGCGTGGTTTCCCGCAGGCAGATCCAGGCGCAGGTTCTGCGCCTGGCTTTTCCCCAACCCGAACGTGGCGGGGCATCCGAAAAGAAACTTCAGCGCAATCTGTTTCATGATCTTTGGGATCGGCCGCGGCTCAAGCGGTGGCCCGCCCGTTTCGCCATCCGTCAGGCCCTGACGCGCGCGCAGGAGGCGGATCTCCAGAGAGAGCTGGCGGCGATCGAAACGGAGTTCGGCCGCCGCTCCTGCCGGGCCTAGAGCTTGCCGCAGGCCTGAAGCTGGCGCTTGTACATCTGCGAGCGGTTTTCCACCTCGCCGGCAACGCGCACGAGCCAGGCCTTCTTCTTGTAGGATCCGCGCGCGTAGCCCGTCTGGCCTTCGTGGTAGGCCAGATACTGGTTGCGCGCGTCGGATTTCGAGATTCCCAGTTTCCGGGTGGTTTGATCCATGTACCAGCCCATGAAATCCGTGGCGTCGGAGATGTTGTCGCGCTTGGCGCCGCGGCTTCCGGCGGTGCGGCGGTATTCATCCCACGTGCCATCGAGGGCCTGGGCGTAGCCGTAGGCAGAGGATTGGCGGCCCATCGGAATCACCCCGAGCGAGTAGCGCAGGGGGGTGCGGGCATCGCCCACGAATTTGCTTTCCTGGTAGATCGTGGCCATCTGCACGTTGATCGGCACGCCCCACTTGCGTTCCGCTTTCTTCATGCTGCGGCGAAACTTCGGATACTGTTTCACGATGGAACAGGCGTCGTTGAGATTGCGCGGCGGGGGCGGGGGGCCACCGCACGCAGCCAGAAGGACCAGCAAACTGGCAAAAAGGACCACGCGTTTCATGTAACTGGATCTGCTCGTTTTGTTTTTATGGGGCTAGGTTACCGCAACCGGGCCTCCAAGAAAACGGCAAAGCGCCCCCTCGTGCGATCACAATTTCATTGGGCGGCGGGGCCTCAATTTTGCCGCAATCCGGCGGGGTGACCCTGCGGAAGGTGCTGTGGGATTCCCCTGTTTCGTTGGGGTATTTTGATAAGCCCCTGAAAACTGTCCAAAATTTTGCCACAATCTGTTTCGCTGGAATCCGGGCAGGTTTCATGGACATCGCCACGATTAAGGGCATAATAACCATAATGGGGACAGATGTTATGATTACCACGCGTGCAAAATACCACCTCGGGCAGGTCGTCCGCCACCGCAAGCACCCTTTCCGGGGCGTGATCTTCGACGTGGATCCGGAGTTCGCCAACACCGAGGAGTGGTACAACGCGATTCCCGAGGAAAGCCGCCCGCGCCGCGAGCAGCCGTTCTACCACCTTCTGGCCGTGAACGAACAGGATCACTACGTGGCCTATGTGTCCGAACAGAATCTCATCGCCGATTACACCGGCGAACCGGTCGAGCACCCGGATCTTCCCGAACTCTTCGGCGATTTCCACGATGGGGCCTATCCGCTGCAGTTCCAGTTGAACTGAGCGGAGGCGCGATCAGCGTTCAACGGGGTGGCCGCCGGCCTCCCAGCCTTTGAAGCCGCCTTCCATCTCGGCCACGTTCTCGACGCCCATGTCCTGAAGCGTCTTCGCGGCGAGGGCGGAGCGCCACGCGCTGGCGCAGAACAGCACAAGAAGCCGGCCTTCACCGAGCGCGGGCTTGTAGTAGGGGCTTTCCGGATCGACCCAGAATTCCAGCATCCCGCGCGGCGCGTGGAAGGCGCCGGGCACCCGCCCGTCGCGCTCCAGCTCGCGGATGTCGCGGATGTCGACCATAAGCGCCGTGCCGGCGGCAACCGCCTGCGCGACGGCATCGGCGGGCAGGGTGGTGATCTCGGATTTCGCCTGGGCGACGAGGGTGCGAACGGGTGTGATGGCCATGGTCAGTATCCCAGAGCGGAACCATCCTTGCGCGGATCGGAGGCGCCTTCGAGCACGCCCGTTTCGTGGTTGATGCGGATGGCCTGCGCGCCCCCGATGGCGGTTTCGGGGATGCTCACCCGATGCCCCATCTCGGCGAGTTCCGCGCGCACGGCTTCGGCGTAGCCCCGCTCCACCTTCATGTCGCCGGCATCGGAGAAGGCGCGCGGCGCGTCGATCGCGCTTTGCGGGTCCATTCCGAAATCCACGAGGTTGGAAATCAGGCGGGCGTGGCCGTTGGGCTGGTAGGCGCCGCCCATGACGCCGAAGGGCATGACGAGCTTCCCGCCCTCGCGCAGCATGCCCGGGATGATCGTGTGCATCGGGCGCTTGCCGCCGGCGGCTTCGTTCGGGTGCCCGGCCTCCAGCGTGAAGCCGGCGCCGCGGTTCTGGAAGTTGATCCCGAATTTCGACGAGGCGAGGCCCGAGCCGAAGCTGTGGAACACCGAGTAGATGAGGGAGACGGCCATGCGATCCTTGTCGACGACCGTAATGTAGATCGTTTCCTTGTGGACCTGTTCGCTGACGGGCGCCGGATCCGCCATGGCGCGTTTGGGATCGATCAGGGCGGCAAGTTTCTCCGCCGTTTCCGGCGCCAGCATGTGCGCCAGCCGCGCGGTGTGATCGGCGTCGGCGAGGAACCGGTTGCGGGCATCATAGGCAAGCTTGGCGGCCTCGGCCTCGATATGCGCCCGCTGGGCGCCGAAAGGGTCAAGGCTGGCGATGTCGAAGTGCTTCAGGATGTTGGCCAGCAGGATGGCAGTGGCCCCCTGGCCGTTGGGCGGGTGCTCCACCAGCTCCAGCGGGCCGTAGGTGCCGCTGACAGGGGTGGTGTATTCGCAGGCGGTCGCGGCGAAATCCTCAAGCGTGTGCGTCCCGCCGAGGGCGCGAAGGGATTCGACCATGTCTTCGGCCACTTCGCCCTCGTAGAAAGCGTCGCGCCCGTCCATGGCGATCCGCCGCAGCACCTCGGCCTGCTTCGGCGCGCGGAACACCTGGCCCGGTCGGGGTGCTGCCCCGTCCAGGAGGTAGTAGTCGCGGGCGGCGCCCTGAAGGCTGTCGGCCGCGAGCGCCCAGTCGAAGGCCGTGCGCGGGGCCACGGGCACGCCGGCTTCGGCGTAGTGGATGGCGGGGGCGAGGCTTGTCTTCAGTCCTGCGCGGCCCCAGTCCTTGGACAGCCGGCAGAAGGCGTCGATGGCACCTGGCACGGTGACGGCATGGGCGCTGAGCGGCGGCACCACGTCATGGCCCTGCGCGCGCAGCACTTCGGCGTTCAGGCCCGCAGGCGCGCGGCCGGAGCCGTTGAGTGCGTGGATGTCCTCGCTGCCGGCCGGTTTGAGCAGCACGAAGCAATCCCCGCCGATCCCCGTCATCTGCGGCTCGCAGATGCCCAGGAGCACGGCCCCGGCGATCGCGGCGTCCACGGCATTGCCCCCTGCCTCCAGGATCTGCACGGCGGCCTTGGCCGCGAGCGGGTGCGACGTGGCGCACATGCCGTTGGTTGCGTAGACGGGCGAGCGCCCGGGCAGGTGGAAATCCCGCATGTGTTGCTCCCTTTACGTTCCGCGCAGGAGCCTAGGCTGCGGGCCGGGAAATTCAACATCAATTTCAGTTGCTGGTTTTCTGCGCTGCTGGTGCGGGCCGCTGTACCCCGGTGCACGCAATGGTGGGGGCTATTGCTCACGGCACCGGGGGAAGCTTCAAGCAGCTACCCTTTTTCGGTAGCAGGTGTTTCTGGCCGCGATGCGGAGCGATTGTGGCCGGAATCTGGCAAGGCCGCCGTGCCGCCTGCTCTGCGGATGCAGCGGTGCTCAGGGCGCACCGGCGAGATCCAGCCGGAAACGCAGCTCGTTGCGTGATCCGACGCGGCGGTATTCGATGCCCTGTGCGAGCTGATGGATCAGCAGCCAGCCGAAGCCGCCTTCGGGCAGGGCATCGAGCGCGGTGCCGTCTTCCACGGCACGTCCGCTTGGCAGGGCGCCTTCCGGCATGGGATCGCCTTCATCCGTCACCAGAAAGGAGATGGAGGTGCCCCCGGGAGCGATGTCCACCTCGATGGTGCCGTTGCGCGAGGCGTAGGCGTGTTCCACCACGTTGTTCATCACCTCGCCCAGCACGATCTGGGCCTTGTCGCAGATCGCGGGATCCTGTGCCGCGGCCCGCAGGGCGGTATCGATCCGATCGAGCGCCTGACGCACGGAATGAGCATCGCCGGGGATGCGAAGGGAGATCGTGCTCTGGGGCAGGGTGTCGTTCATGTGGACCTCCCGCCCGATCAGGACGGGGCTGCCGCGAGGGCGGCCTGCACTGAGTCGTGCACGGTGAACACGCTGTCCATCTTGGTGAGGGCGAAGACCTGCGCCACCGCCGGCGAGAGCGCGGCGACTTCCAGCCGTGCATCCGGTGCCAGCAGCTTCATCACCGCCACGAGCGCGCCGAGGCCGCTGCTGTCCAGAAACTGAACCTGAGCCATGTCCAGAACGACCCGGCGCGGGCCGCCGGCGCCAAGGGAACGCATCTGTTCCTTGAACTCCAGCGCCCCGGCCGAATCCAGACGCGACTCTTCGAGCGCAACGACCCGAACATCCCCTTCGTCTCTTGACGACAACTTCATTGCAGCCTCCGAAAGATCACATCCGGGATGGAGGCTAGACGGCAAAGGTTACCATTCGGTATGCGTGGCCAGGAGAGCGCATGAGACCCTTCAGGGAGAGAGAGCATGAAGACAGTGGTTATCGCCGGGGCGGCCCGCACCCCCATGGGAGGCTTCCAGGGCGCCTTCGCGGAGGCCTCCGCATCCGAGCTTGGCGGCGTCGCGATCCGCGCGGCGCTGGGCAATGCCGGCGCCGAGGCCGAAGCGGTGGAGGAGCTTGTCATGGGCTGCGTCCTGCCGGCAGGGCAGGGGCAGGCACCCGCACGCCAGGCCGGATTCCACGCCGGGTTGGGCGAGGCGGTCCCGGCCACGACCCTCAACAAGATGTGCGGCTCCGGCATGCAGGCGGCGATGGTGGCTGCCGACCAGATCGCGCTCGGGCGCGCCGGCCTCGTGGTGGCCGGGGGCATGGAGAGCATGACCAACGCGCCCTACCTGTTGCCCAAGATGCGCGGCGGCGCGCGGATCGGCCACCAGCAGGTGCAGGACAGCATGTTCCTCGACGGGCTCGAAGACGCCTATGACAAGGGCCGCCTGATGGGCACCTTCGCCGAAGACTGCGCCGAGGCCTTCCAGTTCACCCGCGCCGATCAGGATGAATACGCGCTCACGTCGCTGGCCAACGCGCTGGAGGCCCAGAAGTCGGGTGCTTTCGAGGGCGAGATCGCCCCCGTCACGCTCAAGACCCGGCGCGGCGAGGTCGTGGTGGCGGAGGACGAGCAACCCGGCAAGGCCCGCCCCGAGAAAATTCCGCAGCTCAAACCCGCCTTCCGGCCGGACGGCACGGTGACCCCGGCCAATGCCTCCTCCATCTCGGACGGTGCGGCGGCGCTGCTTCTGGCGAGCGAAGAGGCGGCGCAGACCCGTGGGCTGCCCGTCCGGGCGCGGATCCTCGGCTATGCCAGCCACGCGCAGGCACCCGGCTGGTTCACGACGGCCCCGGTCCCGGCTGCGCGCAAGCTGCTCGATCGTCTCGGTTGGACGGTGGAAAGCGTCGATCTCTGGGAGGTGAACGAGGCCTTCGCCGTGGTGCCGATGGCCTTCATGCGCGAAATGAACATCCCGCGAGAGAAGATGAACGTGAACGGCGGCGCCTGTGCGCTGGGCCACCCGATCGGCGCCTCAGGGGCCCGGATCATGGTGACGCTCTTGAACGCGCTGGAAAAACGTGGCCTGAAGCGTGGCGTCGCCGCGATCTGCATCGGCGGCGGCGAAGGCACGGCAATTGCGATCGAAAGGCCATGATGCGCGTAGACTATGAAGCCCTCGGCAAGGTGCTCGACAGCCTGACCGAAGGAGAGACGGACACCGTGGCCCTGATGGCCACGGTGGCCTGCGAGGTTCACCACAGCGACGACCGGTTCACCTGGACGGGCTTCTACCGGAACGTGGGCGGGGACACGCTGAAGATCGGCCCCTACCAGGGCGGGCACGGCTGCCTTGTGATCCCGTTCTCGCGCGGCGTCTGCGGCGCGGCGGCGCGGAGCGGCGAAGTGCAGCTCGTGGATGATGTGGACGCCTTCCCGGGCCACATCGCCTGCGCCTCCTCGACGCGTTCCGAACTCGTTCTGCCGGTGTGGAACGGCCAGGGGGATCTGCTCGGCGTGTTCGACATCGATTCCGATCTTCCCGCGGCTTTCACCGAGCAGGATGCCGAAGCGCTCGCGGTGATCCTCGCACGGGTGTTCAAGGCGGCCACATGAGCTTCGAGGGCTGGATCGTCTTCGCCCTGTTCTGGGCCGTCTTCGTGACGACACCCGGCCCCAATGCCGTCAACTGCATCCAGAACGGCATGCAGTTCGGCTTTCGGAAATCGCTCTGGGGCGTGGCGGCGATCCTCTGCCAGGCCACGGCCTTCCTTCTGCTCTCGGCGCTCGGCGTCACCGCCGTGATCGCGGCATCGCCCGCTCTGTTCCTCGTGATGAAGATCCTCGGGGCCGGTTTCCTGATCGGCCTCGGCGTGAAAGGCTGGCTCTCGGCGGGCCGCCCGCCGCAGGTGCGCGCCGTTTCGGCCCGCGGGATCTTCGGGCGCGCCCTCCTCATCGCCACCATCAATGCCAAGAGCGTGGCCGGCTACCTCGCGGCCTTCTCGCAGTTCGTGCAGCCCGACGTTCCGATCTGGTCGCAGATGGGGGCCATCATGCCGACCGCGCTCACGCTCACCGCATTGTCCTACTGCGGCTACACCGCGCTGGGCGCCGGCCTGGGCCGCGCCGCGCTGGGCGCGGTTCTGAACCTCTGGTTCCGGCGGTTCATGGCGGCGTGCTTCGTGACCTACGGCCTGCTGCTGGGCGGAACCGCCCTGCCGCTGGGAGGGCGCGCATGACGAAATACACAGGTTCCTGCCTCTGCGGCGCCGTCACCTACGAGGTCGAAGGCCCGTTGCGCCCCTCGGTGGCCTGCCATTGCAGCCAGTGCCGCCGCACCAGCGGGCACTACTGGTCCGCCACGCAGGTGCCCGACGCGCGCCTGACCCTGACGCGCGACGACGGGCTGCGCTGGTTCCGCTCGTCCGGCACCGCCGAACGCGGCTTCTGCGGAACCTGCGGAGCGAGCCTGTTCTGGCGCAAGGACGGCGAAGGCATGACCTCCATCGGGTCCGGCACGCTCGATGCGCCCGACGGGCTGACGACGGCGCGGCACATCCATGTCTCCGACAAGGCGTGCTACTACGAGATCGAGCCCGGCCCCGATCGGATCGATTAGGCAGCGCCGGCGCGCCCGCCCCGCGGCGCGCTTGCAGTCAACGTCCGCCCGGGCTAGGCCACGCCCATGAGCGACGTCTATTCCCCGCCCGATGTTCCGCTGGACATCCTGCATCACGATCACGAGATCCTCGTGGTGAACAAGCCCTCCGGGCTGTTGTCGGTGCCCGGCAAGGGGCCTCATCTCGCCGATTGCTTGATCGCGCGGATCCAGGCGGCCTTTCCCGAGGCGCTGTTGGTCCACCGGTTGGACCGCGACACGTCGGGCGTGATGATCTTCGCGCTCACCCCGCACGCGCAGCGCCACCTCGGGCTTCAGTTCGAGAAGCGTCAGACGAAGAAGACCTACGTCGCGCGGGTCTGGGGCCTGATCGAAGAGAATGCCGGCACGGTGAACCTGCCCCTCATCGTGGACTGGCCCAACCGCCCTCTGCAGAAGGTCGATTTCGAAACCGGCAAGGAGGCGATCACCGACTGGAAGGTCATGCGCCGGGAAGCGGCGGCCACCCGCGTGCGCCTCTTTCCCAAGACGGGCCGCAGCCACCAGCTCCGCGTGCACATGCGTGAGATCGGACACCCCATTCTGGGCGATCCCTTCTATGCCACGGGCGAAGCCCTGAAGGCGCCGCGGCTGATGCTGCACGCCGAGACCCTGCGCGTGCGCCACCCGGACGGCGGGCGCGGTATGCAGTTCCGGGCGCCGGTGCCCTTCTGATCCGGGCGGGCTGATCCGGGCGCGCGCCCAGGATTGCCGCTTGGCCTGTGGGGGGTGCTGTGCCTATACATTGCGGGCAGAGCGCCGCATTTCGGCGCGTCATACATGAGGAGCTCAGAGTCATGGCCCTGCGTATCAACGACATCGCCCCCGATTTCACCGCCGACACCACCGAAGGCCGCATCAATTTCCACGAGTGGATCGGCGACGGCTACGCCATCCTGTTCAGCCACCCGAAGGATTTCACCCCCGTCTGCACCACCGAACTGGGCGCCATGGCCGGCATGGCCGAGGAGTTCGCCAAGCGCAACGCCAAGATCATCGGCATTTCCGTCGATCCGGTGGAGAACCACCACAAGTGGAAGGAAGACATCGCCGCCGTCACCGGCAATGCCGTGAGCTATCCGCTGATCGGCGACACCGATCTCTCCATCGCCAAGCTCTACGACATGCTCCCCGCCGAGGAAGAGGGCACCGCAGAAGGCCGCACGCCGGCCGACAACCAGACGGTCCGCACCGTGTTCATCATCGGCCCGGACAAGAAGGTGAAGCTTTCTCTCACCTACCCGATGACCACGGGCCGCAACTTCGACGAGATCCTGCGCGCGCTGGACTCGATCCAGCTGACCGCCCAGCACAAGGTGGCCACGCCGGCGAACTGGAAGCACGGCGATGACGTCATCATCACCGCCGCCGTCTCCGACGACGAGGCGAAGGAGCGGTTCGGCGCCTTCGAGACCGTCCTGCCCTACCTGCGCAAGACGAAGCAGCCCGGCTGAGCCGCCGCGCTCCTGCCGACCGAATGCCCCAGGGCGCCGCCGGTTTCGGTGGCGCCTTTTTCGTGGCCGGTTGCCAGACGCGTCACTTGCGGGTCTACTCTTCCCGTCCGAAGGGAGGGAGAGACATGCGGAAGATCCAGGTGCAGGGCGTGCACCACATCACGCTCACCGGCGCAGACCGCCGGACATCCATCGATTTCTGGGAAGGCGTGCTCGGCATGCCCTTCATCTTCGATCAGCCCAATCTCGACGATCCCCACGAGGGCCATCTCTACTTCGATCCGGGTGACGGGCGGCTCATCACCGTCTTCACCAATGAAACCCGCACGGCCGATCCGCGCCGCACGCCCACCGAGCCGGGCTGCGTCCACCACCTCGCCTTTTCCGTGGGGCTGGCCACCTTCCGCCAGATCGAAGCCAGGCTGGATGAGCGCGGCATCGAACACTCCGGCCACCGCGACCGCGGCTTCATGGAGTCGATCTATTTCAAGGATCCCATGGGGCTGCTGATCGAGCTGGCCTGCTACAAGTTCGAGCCGCCGATGGGCTGCTCCCACGCCGATGTCATGATCACCGCGCACCGGCTGCGGGTGGAACGGGGGGATTACAACATCCAGGAATCCCATCTCGCCGATGCCATCGAGATGCTGGTGACCCGCCGCCAGGACAGCCTGTCCGCCGATCGCGGCCCGAAGAACCCCTACTGAGGCCTGCCGCATGGGGTGAATGGGCAGCGGCGCAGAAAATCACATGAAAAACCACTTTAACATCAGTCACTTACGCAAAAAATTGGATTGATTTGTGATTTTCTTCATTTTTGGTGTTGCGACTCTCTGCGTGTCTCCGTAAAAGCCCCCTCACCGGCGGCGCTGAGGCGCTG
>NZ_FWFQ01000035.1 GCF_900172235.1 Pseudoruegeria aquimaris
AACGTCCGCGTGGTCAGGACCGTCGACCGAGACCTCTACCGCGAACGCAACAAGGTCGAACGGTTCTTCAATCGTCTCAAACACTTCCGCGGCATCGCAACGCGATACTTCAAAACCGCAGCAAACTTCCTCGCCGCACTTCACCTCGCTTGCTCAAGGCTCTGGATCAGACATTATGAGTCCACGACCTAGGGGGCGCGCCAACCAGCCCCAAGCGCGCCCCGCACGCGAGCGCGGCTTTGCCTCTTGCCAATCCCCCCCGTCCCGCTTATACGGCGCACTTCAATCGCGCGACCGGCTCGAGTGGCATGCCGAGTCGCGTTCAGGACCGACCCATCGAAGGAGACGGAAATGCCCAAGATGAAGACGAAATCGAGCTGCAAGAAGCGGTTCAAGGTGACGGCGTCCGGCCGCGTGAAAACCGGCCAGGCCGGCAAGCGCCACGGCATGATCAAGCGCACCAACAAGTTCCTCCGCAACGCCCGCGGCACCACCACCCTTTCGGCTCCTGATGAGAAGATCATCAAGTCGATGATGCCCTACGCGCGCTAAGGAGAACTGATCAATGTCCCGCGTTACTTCCGGTAAAGTCACCCACGCCCGTCACAAGAAGGTCATCAAGGCTGCCAAAGGCTACTACGGCCGCCGCAAGAATGCCTTCCGCACCGCCACGCAGGCCGTCGACAAGGCGAACCAATACGCCACCCGCGACCGCAAGGCCCGCAAGCGCAATTTCCGCGCGCTCTGGATCCAGCGCATCAACGCCGCCGTCCGTGCGCACGACGAAGCCCTGACCTACTCCCGCTTCATCAACGGCCTGTCGCTGGCCGGCATCGAAGTGGACCGCAAGGTTCTGGCCGATCTGGCCGTGCACGAGCCCGAAGCCTTCGGCGCCATCGTGGACAAGGCGAAAGCCGCCCTGGCCTGATCGCCGCCTCGTTCATTCGAGGGACAGTGAAAGCCGCGTCGCTCCGAAAGGAGCGGCGCGGTTTTTCGTTGCGCTGAGGCCGCCTCTCCACACGCCGCCGGTTAACCCAACGTCACCCCGAATCAGCCAAACTTTGGCCCGTTTTCCCCTGAACACTGGGGAAGCGGTCGGCTAGGTCCGGCCCTGTTGCAGGCAATTCTCAAGGTGGGCCCTCCCCGTGGCGCGTATCAGTGAACTCCATTACTCCAACGCCTATGCCGCCAGCAGCGGCGTGGCCGAATTCCTCGAAGTCTCCCTCGCCCCCGGCGAGGATCCGGCGGACTTCACCGTCTCCTTCTACCAGGCCAACGGCTCCCTCGGCTACGAGCTGACGCTGGACACCCCCGGCGTCTCCGCCACGCTCGACCCCCAGACGGGCGAAATGGTCTACGTGATCTCGGCCGATGTCTTCCCGATCCTGCTGACCGATCCGAACGGAAGCGGCCCCAACAACTACGAGGCCTACGCCCTCACCGACACTTCCGGCAGCCCCGGGACGGTGATCGATTTCTATGACATCGGCGGCGGCACCCAGAACATCACCGCGATCGGCGGCGCCGCGGATGGCGCCACCTCCCAGAGCCTGCCCGTGCTCGTCGGCCCTGAGTCCACGACGACGACTCTCCAGTTCAACCAGCCCAACCCCGACGATCTCACCTACGGCGCGGTCAATCCCGGCGACAGCGGCATCGCCTGCTTCGTGCTGGGCACCGAGATCGACACGCCGCAGGGCCCCCGCCGGATCGAAACGCTCGCCCCCGGCGATCTGGTGCTGACCCGCGATCACGGTCCGCAGCCGCTGCGCTGGATCGGCCGCACCACGGTGCGCGGCACCGGGCGCTTCGCGCCGGTGCGCATCCGGGCCGGGCAGCTCGGCGCCACCCGCGACCTCTGGGTCTCCCAGCAGCACCGCATGCTGCGCAGCGGCTGGCAGGTGGAGCTTCTGCTCGGCGCGGAAGAGGTGCTTGTGCCGGCAAAGCAGCTGATCGACGGTGCCGGCATCGCGCTCGCCCCCTGCGATTGCGTCACCTACATGCACATGCTCTTCGACCGGCACGAGATCGTCACCGCCAACGGCGCCGCCAGCGAAAGCTACTTCCCCGGCGCCACCAGCCTGGCCGAACTCGCCCCCGCCACCGCCGCCGAGATCCGCGCCCTCTTCCCCGGCCTCGACCGCGAAATCGGCTACGGCCCCACCGCGCGCCCCACCACCAGCCACGCCGAGGGCCGCCTGCTGCAACGCGCCGGCTGACCTTTCCTCTCGCCCGAAATACCTCGGGGGTGCGAGGGCGGCGCCCCCGCCCCTCTTGCATTGAAAGCTGTCTGTGATAGGGCATTCCCCGATCAAGAGGAAAAGGCCCGATGGACGGACTGAACGAGCTGAAAAGCCGCTACTTGGAAGCGATTGGGAACGCCGGCGACGAGGCCGCGCTGGAAGAGCTGCGCGTGGCCGCGATCGGCAAGAAGGGCGAGGTTTCGCTGAAGATGCGTGAACTGGGCAGGATGAGCCCGGAAGAACGCCAGGTGGCCGGCCCGGCGCTCAACGCGCTGAAGGATGAGCTGAACGCCGCGCTCGCCGCGAAGAAGGCCGCGCTCGCCGATGCTGCGCTGGATGCACGGCTGAAGACCGAATGGCTCGACATCACCCTGCCGGGCCGCGCCGGCGGCCGCGCCGGGGGCTCCGTGCACCCGATCAGCCAGGTCACCGAGGAGATCACCGCGATCTTCGCCGACATGGGCTTCGCCGTGGCCGAAGGGCCGCAGATCGAAACCGACTGGTACAACTTCGACGCGCTCAACATCCCGCCGCACCACCCTGCGCGGCAGGAGTTCGACACCTTCTACATGCACCGTGCCGAAGGCGACAATCGCCCGCCCCACGTGCTGCGCACCCACACCAGCCCGGTGCAGATCCGCTCTATGGAAAAACAGGGTGCCCCGATCCGCGTCATCGCGCCGGGCCGGGTCTATCGCTCCGACTACGACCAGACCCACACGCCGATGTTCCACCAGGTCGAGGGCCTCGCCATCGACAAGGGCATTTCCATGGCCAACCTCAAGTGGACGCTGGAGGAATTCTGCCGCGCCTTCTTCGAGGTGGATCAGGTGGAGCTGCGCTTCCGCGCCTCCCACTTCCCCTTCACCGAGCCCTCCGCCGAGGTCGATCTGCGCTGCTCCTGGGAAGGCGGCCAGCTGAAGGTGGGCGAGGGCGACGACTGGATGGAGATCCTCGGCTCCGGCATGGTGCACCCGAAGGTGCTGCAGGCCGCCGGCGTGGACCCTGAAGAATACCAGGGCTTCGCCTTCGGTTTGGGCATCGACCGTCTGGCGATGCTGAAATACGGCATCCCCGACCTGCGTGCCTTCTTCGACAGCGACCTGCGCTGGCTGCGCCACTACGGCTTCGCCGCGCTGGACATGCCGACGCTGGCCGGGGGCCTGAGCCGGTGAGTTTCGACGCACTGTTTCGCGGGGTGGCAACCCCGCGTTGCGCCCGACCCGCCCCCCAGGGCGGGCGCAAATGCACCCGCCCCGGGCCGGGCGCAACGCTTCGCACTTCGTCCGAACCGAATTCTCTCCAAGAGGAGACCCGCAGATGAAATTCACTCTCTCCTGGCTGAAAGAGCACCTCGACACCGAGGCCTCGGTCGATGAGATCGCCGAGGCGCTCACCGATCTGGGCCTCGAGGTGGAAGAGGTCGTCAACCCCGCCGAGAAGCTGAAGAGCTTCACGCTGGGCTACGTCGAGAAGGCCGAGAAACACCCGGACGCCGACCGCCTGCGCGTCTGCCAGGTGCGCACCGACGAGGGCGTGAAGCAGATCATCTGCGGCGCCCCCAACGCGCGCGAAGGCATCACCGTCGTCGTCGCCAAGCCGGGCACCTACGTGCCGGGGATCGACACCACGATTCAGGTCGGCAAGATCCGCGGCATCGAAAGCCACGGCATGATGGCCTCGGAACGCGAGATGGAACTCTCCGACGAGCACGACGGCATCATCGAGCTGCCCTCCGGCGAGGTCGGCGAAAGATTCGTGGACTGGCTGGCCCGCAACGCGCCCGAGAAGGTGGATCCGGTGATCGAGATCGCCATCACCCCGAACCGCCCCGACGCGCTCGGCGTGCGCGGCATCGCCCGCGATCTGGCGGCCCGCGGCCTCGGCACGCTGAAACCCGCCCGCGAAGTCAAGGTCGAAGGCAGCTTCGAAAGCCCGCTGAAGGTCACCATCGACGAGGACACTCTGGAAGATGCCCCGCTGTTCATGGGCCGGCTGATCCGCGGCGTGAAGAACGGCCCCTCCCCCGAGTGGCTGCAGAAGCGCCTGAAGGCCATCGGCCTGCGCCCGATCTCGGCCCTCGTGGACGTGACCAACTTCTTCACCTACGACCAGAACCGCCCGCTGCACGTGTTCGACGCCGACAAGGTGCAGGGCAACCTGCGGGTGCACCGCGCCAAGGGCGGCGAGACCCTCGTGGGGCTCGACGAGAAGGAATATACCTTCGCGCCGGGCATGGTGGTGATCTCCGACGACGCCGGCGTGGAAAGCATCGCCGGCATCATGGGTGGGCTCGCGACGGGCTGCACCGAGGAGACGACCAACGTCTTCCTCGAAGCCGCGATCTGGGACACGATCCAGATCGCCAAGACGGGCCGTGCGCTGAAGATCAACTCCGACGCGCGCTACCGCAACGAGCGCGGCATCGATCCGGAATTCAACGCCCAAGCCATCGAGCAGGCGACGCAGATGATCCTCGATCTCTGCGGCGGGGAAGCCTCGGACGTGGTGACCGCCGGCGCCGTGCCGGATGTCTCCCGCGCCTACCGGCTGGACACCGACCGCGTGCAATCGCTCGTGGGCATGGAAATCCCGGCCGACACCCAGCGCGCCACGCTGGAAGCGCTCGGCTTCCGGCTGGAGGGCGACATGGCCCATGTGCCGAGCTGGCGCCCCGACATCCTGGGCGAAGCCGACCTGGTGGAAGAGGTGGCCCGCGTGGCCTCGCTCACCAAGCTTGTCGGCCAGCCGCTGCCGCGCGTTCAGCCCGGCGTGCCGCGCCCGATCCTGACGCCGATGCAGAAGCGCGAATCCATCGCCCGGCGCACCGCGGCCGCGCTCGGCTACAACGAATGCGTGACCTACAGCTTCATCGATCAGAAAAGCGCCGAAGCCTTCGGCGGCGGCTCCGATGCGACGATGCTGGAAAACCCGATCTCCAGCGAGATGAGCCACATGCGCCCCTCGCTGCTGCCCGGACTGCTGCAGGCTGCCGCCCGCAACCAGGCGCGCGGTTTCATGGATCTCGCGCTCTTCGAGGTCGGCCCGGCCTTCCACGGCGGGGAGCCGGAAGACCAGGAAGTGCTGATCACCGGCATCCTGGTGGGTCACACCGGGCCGAAGGACGTGCATGGCACCCGCCGACCGGTGGATGTCTATGATGCCAAGGCCGACGCCGAGGCCATCCTCGCCGCCATCGGCGCCCCGGCCAAGGCCCAGATCATGCGCGGCATGAACGCCTGGTGGCATCCGGGCCGCTCGGGCAAGATCTGCCTCGGCCCGAAGAAGGTCCTTGCCGGCTTCGGCGAGTTGCATCCGCGCGCCATCGAGGCGATGGACGTGAAAGGCCCCGTGGTGGCCTTCGCCATCCACCTCGCCAACGTGCCTTTCCCGAAGTCGAAGTCCACCACCCGCCCGCCGCTCGCCGCGAGCGATTTCCAGGCGGTGGAGCGCGATTTCGCCTTCGTGGTGGATGCGGACGTGGAAGCCCTGACGCTGGTGAACGCCGCCGCCGGGGCCGACAAGGCGCTGATCGAAGAGGTGCGGGTGTTCGACGAGTTCATCGGCGGCTCCCTCGGCGAGGGCAAGAAATCGCTGGCCATCACCGTGCGGCTTCAGCCGACCGACAAGACGCTGAAGGAAAAGGACATCGAGGCCGTCGCGGCCAAGATCGTGGAGAAGGTCGGCAAGGCCACCGGCGGCGTGCTGCGCGGCTGAGCTGGCTGGACTTTCCTGCCTCCGGCGGGGATATTTTCGGAACAAAGTGAAGGGGGCGCGCGCGCCCCTTTCGCATGTTGGAACATGGGGAGAGCGAGAATGCTGAAGGTTTACCTGTCCGGTGAGATCCACACCGACTGGCGTGAGCGGATCATCGAGGGGGCCCGGGATCTGGACGTGCGCTTCTCCGCCCCCGTCACCGATCACGCCGCCAGCGATGATTGCGGCGTGAAGATCCTCGGGGCCGAGGAAAAACCCTTCTGGCACGATCGCAAGGGCGCCGGGATCAACGCGATCCGCACGCGCACCGCCATCGAGGCCGCGGATGTCGTCGTCGTGCGCTTCGGCGAGAAATACAGGCAGTGGAACGCGGCCTTCGATGCCGGCTACGCCGCCGCGCTCGGCAAGAGCCTGATCGTGCTGCATGGGCCGGAGCATCAGCACGCCCTGAAGGAGGTGGATGCTGCCGCCCAGGCGGTGGCGGAAACACCCGAGCAGGTGGTTCAGATCCTGCGCTACGTGCTGACGGGCGCGCTGCCGGGCTAGCCTGGCTTCTGCGACACTGATGGGATCTGAACAACCCGGGTGCGCCCGGCGCCGGTAGCCGAGCGGCGGCACCCGGGCATTCACAGCATGAGGGACATCCGTGCGGGCCTCCGGGGCGCAGGGCCTGCCTGCGCCCCGATGCCAGTGCGTTACGCCGCTTTCAGAACAAGTTGCGGCGAGATCACGTCGATCCCGAGCGCTTTGCCCACGGCGAAATAGGTCAGCTTGCCGGCGTGGACGTTGAGCCCGTTCATCAGGTGCGGGTCGTCCTCGCAGGCCTGCCGCCACCCTTTGTCGGCCAGTGCCAGCATGAAGGGCATGGTGGCGTTGGAGAGCGCGATGGTGGAGGTGCGCGCCACGGCTCCGGGCATGTTGGCCACGCAGTAGTGCATGATGCCGTCCACCTCGTAGATCGGATCCTGGTGCGTGGTGGGGCGGGAGGTCTCGAAGCAGCCGCCCTGATCGATGGCCACGTCCACGATGGCGGCGCCCGGCTTCATCTCCGAGAGCTGCGCGCGGCTCACCAGCTTGGGCGCTGCGGCACCGGGGATGAGCACCGCGCCGATCACCATGTCGGCCTCGCGCACCAGTTCGGCCGTGGCCTCGGCGGAGGCGTAGCGGTTGCGGAACGCCTTCGAGAAGACGTCATCGAGATAGCGCAGGCGCGGCAGGGAGCGATCCAGCACCGTCACTTCCGCGCCCATGCCGGCGGCGATGCGCGCGGCGTGGGTGCCGACGACGCCGCCGCCGATCACCAGCACCTTGGCCGGGCCGACGCCGGGCACGCCGCCGAGCAGAACCCCCCGGCCCCCGTTGGCCTCCTGCAGCGTCCAGGCGCCGACCTGCGGCGCCAGCCGGCCCGCCACTTCGGACATGGGCGCCAGCAGGGGCAGCCCGCCGCGATCGTCGGTCACGGTTTCATAGGCGATGGCGGTGCAGCCGCTGGCCAGCAGATCCTTCGTCTGTTCCGGATCGGGGGCGAGGTGCAGGTAGGTGAACAGCAGCTGGCCTTCGCGCAGCATCCTGCGCTCCACCGCCTGCGGCTCCTTCACCTTCACGATCATCTCCGCAGTGGCGAAGATCTCCTCCGCTGTGTCGAGGATGGCCGCGCCGGCGGCGATGTAATCCTCGTCGGTGAAGCCGGCCCCGTTGCCGGCACCGCGCTCCACCACCACGCTGTGGCCGTGGGCAACGGCTTCGCGCGCGGCGGCCGGCGTGAGGCCGACGCGGAATTCCTGGGGTTTGATCTCTTTCGGGCAACCAATTTTCATGGGCTCTCTCCCTTCCCTTGATGGGGCAATTATCGGGCAGCCCGCGTGAAATCGGATTGTAAACTCTGCCCGATCCGCCTAGCTTTTTCGAAGCTTCTACGAAGCTGATCCCATAATGAGCGAAGGACCTTGCACGAAATGGAACTAGACAGCACGGATCGTCGAATCCTGACCGTTCTTCAGAAGGCCGGGCGGATCTCCAACGCCGATCTGGCCGAACGGATCAACCTGTCGGCTTCCGCCTGCCACCGCCGCGTGCAGCGGCTGGAGGCGGAAGGCTACATCAAGGATTACGTCGCCCTTCTGGATTCGCGCAAGCTCGGCCGGCCGACGACCGTCTTCGTCGAGATCACCCTGTCGGGGCAGGCCGACGAGGTGCTGGAAGCTTTCGAGCGTGAGGTGGCCAAGATCCCGGACGTGCTGGAATGCCATCTGATGGCGGGCACGGCGGATTACCTGCTGAAGGTCGTCGCCGAGGACACCGAGGATTTCGCCCGCATCCACCGCCGCCACCTCGCCCGCCTGCCCGGTGTGGCGCAGATGCATTCCTCCTTCGCCCTGCGCACCGTGTTCAAGACGACGGCGCTACCGGTATGATCGGGCATTGGCCTACCAGAGCGTTTTGCGGGCGCGGGCGGGCCATTCCTGATCATAGGTTTCGCCGTCGAAGCGCCCGTCCGTCATCTCCGACAGCAGGGCCCCGGCCGAGGGCAGCCCTTCTGATTGATCCTCGCCGTTCCAGAGCCCGGCGCGCATGAGGGCGCGGGCGCATTGGAAATAGATCTCCCCGATCTCGACGACGATCACGCTGCGCGGTTGCCGGCCCCTGTCGGAAAACCGCGCGAGAAGCGCCGGCGCGGCGCTCACGAAGGCGGTGCCGTTCACCCGGACGACCATGGTGGAGCCCGGCACGAAGAAGGTGAGCGACACGCGCCCGTCCCGCAGGATGTTGCGCAGGGAATCCATCCGGTTGTTGCCGCGCCAGTCGGGCATGGCGAGGGTGCCGGGATCGAGCTCCGCAACCACCGGCCCGTCATCGCCGCGCGGCGAGCAGTCCGTGCCCTCGGGGCCGACGGTGGAGAGGGTGCAGAACCGGCTGCGGGAGATGAAGGCCCGGTAGCCCGGCGTCATGCGGCGGGCGACCTTCACCAGCGAGGCTTCCGCCGGGGTGCCGTAAAGCGCCTCCAGCTGGTCGAGTGTTTCGATCCTGTCCATGGGGCGCTCTCCTTGGGGTGAGCCGTCAGGGTGTGACGGGGAAGCCGGCCTCGGCCATCAGCGCATCGGAGCGGGTTTCCACCACCTCTTCGAGCTGTTTCATGAAGGTATCGCGGTCCAGTCCGGCGGGGATGCGGGGCAGAAATTCCACCACCGCCAGGCCGGGCTTGCGATAGACGCCGTGGCGTGGCCAGAAGACGCCCACGTTGGTGGCCGCCGGCACGCAGTCCGAGCCGGTCTGCTCATAGAGGATGGCGGGGCCGACCTTGTAGGGCAGCTTCACCCCGGGCGCGACCCGCGTGCCCTGCGGGTAGATGATCAGCTGGCCGGGCTCCTGCCGACCGGAATTCACGTCTTCCACCATCTTCGCGATAGCCTTGCCGCGCTTGCCGCGATCCACCGGCACGCAGCCGATGCGCATGGCGTAGTAGCCCAGGATCGGCGCCCATTTGAGCTGCTTCTTCATGATGAACTTCGGGCGCGGGGTGACGCTCACGATGAGGATGATGTCGAAGAAGCTCTGGTGCTTGGCCGCGATCAGCACTTCATCGGTCGGGATCTCCCCGCGCACCTCGCTCTTCAGCCCCAGCATCCAGGCGGCCGTCCAGCGCACGTAGCGGCACCAGGTGTGAATGGCCCGGAAGGCCCAATCGCGTTTCCAGATCGCCAGCGGCGTGAAGAAGAGCGCCATCAGGAACATCATCAGGTAGATCTGGAAAGAGAAGAAGAGAGAGCGCAGCCAGCGCCAGGCATAGGCCATCAGGTCAACTCCTTGAGCGTGCGGAAGGCGGCCATGCGGGTCGCCCAGAAGGCGACGAAGGCCGCGAGCAGGGGGATCGCCGGCAGCCAGGCCCATTCCAGCCCCTCGAAGCCGAGCCCCGTGAGAAAGCCGTCGCGCGTGGCCTCCCCGGGCAGGAAGGCTACGGCCAAAGCGGCCAGCGCGGTGCCGACTGTGGCGCCGAACAGCGCCCGCAGCGTGAATCGGCGCACGAAGGCCCGCGCGATGTAGACGTCCCGCGCCCCGACGAGGCGCATGACCCAGATCACCTGCGCATTCGCCGAAAGCGCCGCGTTGGCGGCGAGGGTGATCATCACCGCCGTCGTGGCCCCGATCAGCACGAGCGAGAACAGACCGAGCGCGCGCAGCCTGTCGGCGGCCTGCACCAGCGGCGCCCGCCAGCGGGCGTGATCGTCGAAGACGGCGCCCGGCACCTCGGCGGAGAGCCGCAGCCGCAGCCCCTCTGCATCCAGCCCCTCGCCGCCTTCCTCGATCTCGATCAGCTGCGGCAGGGGCAGCGTGTCGATGGGCAGATCCGGGCCGAACCACGGCGTGAGCAGCGCCTGCTGCTCTTCGGTCGAGAGCACCCGCGCCACGGCAACGCCGGGGGTGGTGCGCAGGACGTTCAGGGCGGCCTCCGTCTGCGCCTGGATCTGCCCGGCAGGCGCGGCGATGCGCACCGTGGCCGTGCGCGCCAGCTCGGCGCTCCAGCGCTCGGCGATGCGCTCCGTCGTCAGGGAAAGCGCCAGCGCGAAGACGGCAAGAAAAGACATCGCGGCGGCGGCGAAGACGGTGAGGCTGGCAGTGAAGCCGGTGGGCGGCACGGCCCGGTCCGCCTGGGCATCGCCCAGCAGGAAGCCGCGGAAGCTTGCGATGGTCACGCGTTCCCTCACAGGTCCGCCCCCGCCGAGATCAGCCTGCGGTCCGCGATGCGCAGGGTGCGGGTGTTCACCTGCGCCTTGGCCGCGCGGATCAGGTTGAGATCATGGGTGGCCACCATGATGGCGGTGCCCATGCGGTTGAGCTCCACCAGCAGCGACAGCAGGCGCTGGCTCATGTCCCAGTCCACGTTGCCGGTGGGTTCGTCGGCGAGGATCACGTCGGGCGCGTTGATCACCGCGCGCGCCAGCGCCGCCCGCTGGCGCTCGCCGCCCGAAAGCTCGGGCGGGCGCCTGTCGGCCTGGTGGGAGAGACCGACCCAGGCCAGCAGGGACTCCAGATCGCCACGGGCGCTCTCGGGATCCTTGCCGTTCACCGTCAGCGGCAGGGCCACGTTCTCGATCACCGGCAGATGGTCGAGGAACTGGCAATCCTGGTGCACCACGCCGATCCGGCTGCGGCTGCGCGCGATGTCGTCGCGGGTCATCTGGGCGGCATCCCGCCCGAAGACGGAGACCCGCCCGGAGGTGGCCATCAACTCGAGGTAGCACAGCTTGAGAAGGGTGGTTTTCCCGGCGCCGGAAGGGCCGGTGAGAAAGTGGAACGACCCCGGGGTGATCGACAGCGACACCCCCGAAAACAGCTCCCGCCCGCCGTAATTGTAGGCCACGCTCTGCAGGTCTATCACGCGTTCCGTCTCCCTCGCTTCTGCGCCACTTTTGCCGAAGCGGGCGACCGGATTCAATGCGTGCTTGAGCAAAACCTTTGAATTCCCGCACCCTTTTGATAGGATTAACGAAATTTGGGGCCAACGAGAAAAACAATCCCGCCATGCGGGAACTGGGGGCACGATGCGGCTGATTTGCCCGAATTGCGATGCGCAATATGAAGTGGATGATGCGGTCATTCCCGATGACGGCAGGGATGTGCAATGCTCCAACTGCGGGCACACGTGGTTTCAGAAACCGGCCCATCTGGATGCGGAGCTGAGCGAGGAGCTGGCCGAGGAAGGCTTCGGCCCGGCCGCGGCGGTGGAGCTCGAAGCAGATGACGACGCGGAGGAAGCGCCCCATGACGCCGCCGACGCGCCCGATCCCGAAGAGGCCCAAGACGGCTACGAAGAGGAAGATGACACCGCCGAGGCCGCGGATGACGCGGGCTACGAAGAGGGCGAGGCGGAGGAAGACGTGGCGCTGCCCAACCTCACGGACGAGGATGAAGAAGAAGAGCCCGTCGACGAGGAATACGAGGATGCCAGCGCTCCCATCGGGCAGAGCGTGCTGGCCCAACGCCAACGTACGCTGGATGAATCCATCCTCGGCATCCTGAAGGAAGAGGCCGAGCGCGAGGCGCTGGCGCGCCAGCGCGAGGCGCAGTCCGGGCTGGAAACCCAGGGCGATCTCGGGCTCGGCGAGCCGGAGGAAAAGCCCAGCGAACCGATGACCCCGGTGCAGGAGCGCACGGCGCGGCTGCGGGGGATCGAACCCGCGGAAGAAGAGGGCGAAGAGACGCGCAAGGATCTCCTGCCCGACATCGAAGAGATCAATTCCTCGCTGCGGCCCGCGACCGAGCGCGAGGGGGCGCCCGAGCCGTTGGAGCCGGAGGAGGCCGAACGCGCCCAGCGCCGCGGCTTCCGCATCGGATTCAGCCTGATGATCTTCCTGATCGTGATCCTGATCTGTGCCTATGCCTACGCGCCGACGATCATCGAAACGGTGCCGGAGAGCCAGGCCGCCATGGGGCAGTACGTGGATTTCGTGAACGAGAGCCGCGTGACGCTGAACGGCTGGATGAGCGATCTGGCCGCGAAACTCTCCAGCCTCGGCGGCGGATCAGAAGCGGTCCAATAGGCGCTTGAAATACTCCAGTTCGAAGCCCGGGCGTTCCTGATTGCCCGATTTCTCGCGCAGGGATTCCAGCAGGTCCCGCGCGCGGCGATAGACGTCTTCGCCCTGAAGCAGGTCTTCGTCGGTGCCGACGTTGCCCATCGATCCGGCGTCGCGTCCGAGCGGATCGCGCGCATTGGGCCGGGTGTTGCCGAAGGCTTCGCCCTGCTGGCCGCCCTGCTGTTGCTGCTGCTGTTGCGCCATGGCGTCACCAAGGTTGCGCATCCCCTCGCGCAGGGCCTCCATCGCATCCGCCTGGCGATCCAGCGCCTCGGGCAGATCGTTCCGGCGCAGCGCCTCTTCGGCGCCGTCCATCGCCTCGCCCGCCCGATCGAGAGCCTCGCGGGCGGCCTCGCCTTCCGGGGTTCCGGCGCCCGGCAGATTGCCCTGCTGGCGCTCCAGTTCGTTGCGTAGGGCCTGCTGGCGATCGGCGAGGCTGCCGGCCATGTCGCCCTCTTCGCCGCCCTGCCCCTGCTGGCCCTCGGCCTGCTGCTGGCCGCCGCCTTCGCCCTGCTGTTCGCCCTGCCCCTGACCCTGGCCCTGCCCGTCATGGCTCTGGCCACGGCCTTCGCCGCCGTTGCGGCCTTCGTTCTGCTGGCTCTGGCCGGCCTGGGCGCCGGGGTTGTATTGCTCCTGCAGGTCGCGGAAGGCTTCGTCCGAAAGGCCCTGCTGCTGGCGCAGCGTGTCGGCGAGACCCTCCATCGCCTCCTGGCCCGGGCTCTGCTGGCCCTGCCCGCCCTGGGTGACCTGCATGTTCTCCATCATCTGCCGCAGCTGATCCAGGAGCTGCTGCGCCTCGGCCATCCGGCCCTGTTCCATCAGTTCCTGGATGCGGTCCAGCATGTCCTGCAGCTGATCGCCGGTGATCTCCTGCGACTGACCGTTCTCGGCCTGCTGCTGCTGGTCGCCGCCTTCCTGCGCCTGCTCGGCGAGCTGGCGCATGTAATCCTGCATCGCCTCGCGCAACTCCTGCATCAGCTCGGCGATTTCCTGATCCGTCGCACCGTCGCGCATCGCCTGCGACAGGCGATCCTGCGCCCGGCGCAGCCGCTCCAGCGCGTCCGACAGATCGCCGTCCTCGATCTGCACGGCCAGATCCCAAAGCACCTGCGCGAATTCATCACGGGCTTCCGGCGTCAGCCCGAGATCCGTTGCGAACTCCAGGCGGCGCATCATCACCCGCAGCTTGAGGTAATCGGTTTCGCGGGCGAAGAGCCCCTCGGGCTTGTAGGTCACCGCCTTCAGAAGCTGCACCACGCGCGGCGCGTTCTCCCGCGTCCAGAGCAGATCACGGCGCTGCTCGATCAGGGCCGCGGCCAGCGGATCGAAGAACCGCCGTCCGGGCAGGATCATCTGCGCCGCCGCGCTTTCTCCCACCTGCCCGAGCGCATCTTCCACATGCAGTGTCAGCGTGACGGGGAGGCCGGCCCAGGGGTGCTCGGCGAAGGTGCCCACCAGCGTTTCCTCGAAACCCGCGCGATCGCCCGAGATCGTCAGCGGCAGATCCAGCACGATCGGCGCGCGGGGTTCGGGCGCCGCGGCAAGGCCGTAGCGGCGATCCAGCGCCGCCTCGTCCAGCGCGATCGTCGCGGTGCCGGAGACGACGGCATAGTCATCCTTGGCGTAGAACGGTTGGCGCAACTCGCCGCCCAAGGTGGTTTCGGCCTTGGCCGAGAGGATCACGCTCGGCGGCTTGTCGGCGATCATCGAGATCGTCCACTCCGCCCCTCCGGGGCCGTCGATCTTCAGGTGGCCGGAGGTGGTGACGGTGAAATCCTGCGCCGGGTCCGCCGCGCTCTGGGTGACTTCGGTGCGGCCCGAGACCGTCTCGTCCACGGTGAGCGCGCCGATCTCGCCATACAGGCGCAGCGTCACCTCGCTGCCCTGCGGGATGCGGAGCGGCCCCGGCGGCAGATCGTTCAGATAGAGGCTCGGCAGGCCGGTGTAGCGGGGCGGCTCGATCCAGCCTTCCCAGCTCGGACCCGCGGCGGCGATCGCATCGCCCCCGGCGCCGGGCGCCATCTCGCCCACGCTCGCCACTTTCAGGAAGGAGCCGAACAGCAGCCCGGTGAGAAACACGAGCAGCGCGACGTAGCGCAGGGCGTAGGGGTCGCGCGACGCCATCCGCAGATCCGGTTCGGCCGGGCGTGCACCCTCCAGCTGCCGCGCCATGCGCGCAACATGCGCCTTCCAGACGGCCTCGGAGGCGGTATCCCCGGCGCCGATGGCCTGGGTGTCGCGCACCGCCGCCAGCGGACGCCCGGGCAGGCTGGCATCGAGCCGCGCCTCGGCCTCGGCCTCGCTCGGCCAGTGGAAGTGGCGCAGTCCGCGCCAGCCGAAGTAAAGGAATGCGGACAACCAGATCAGGGCCAGCGCCCAGACTGCCTCGAGCGCCAGTGCATCCTGCACGCCGAGCATCAGCGCCCCGGCGGCCGCGAAGACAACGCTCCACAGGGGCCAGAACGCGCGCGTCAGGCGCTCGGCCACCATGCCCCAGCGCGTCAGGCGCAGGGGCCACTGGATGCCCTTCAGGGCCTCGGGGGTGTCGTCGGTCTGCTCCGGCATGCTCCCTGTTCCTTGCGGCGCAGGGGGGCTGCGCCCGTCAGAGCCACGAGGGTATGGTATCGCGGCTGATCATTTCTTCATAGGTAGGGCGTGAACGGATTACGGCGAATTGATCGCCATTCACCAGCACCTCCGGGATCAGCGGGCGCGAATTGTATTCCGAGCTCATGACGGCACCATAGGCCCCGGCGGAGCGGAAGGCCACCAGATCGCCGGCCGCAAGCGGCGGCATCAGGCGCTGCTTGGCGAAGGTATCGCCGGTTTCGCAGACCGGCCCCACGATGTCGTAGGGGTGCTGCTCCACACCCGGCGCGGGCTCCTGCACCGGCACGATGTCGTGGTAGGCCTCGTACATCGCCGGGCGGATCAGATCGTTCATCGCCGCATCGAGGATGAGGAAATCCCGCCCTTCGCCGTTCTTCACGTAGATCACGCCGGAAACGAGGATGCCCGCGTTGCCCGAGATCAGCCGGCCCGGCTCGATCTCGATCTCGCAGTCCAGGTGGCCCAGCGTCTCCTTCACCAGGGCGCCGTATTCCACGGGCAGCGGCGGTGCGGCGTTGGAGCGCTCGTAGGGGATGCCAAGCCCGCCGCCCAGATCGAGGCGCCGGATCTCGTGGCCTTCCGCGCGCAGCACGCCCGTCAGCTCGGCCACCTTCTCGTAGGCCAGCCGGAAGGGCTCCAGCTCGGTGAGCTGGGAGCCGATGTGCACGTCGATGCCCACCACGTCGAGCCCCGGCATGGCGGCGGCCTCGGCATAGACCTCCTTCGCGCGCGCGATCGGGATGCCGAATTTGTTCTCGCTCTTGCCAGTCGCGATTTTGGCGTGGGTTTTCGCGTCCACATCCGGGTTCACGCGGATGGCGATGGGCGCGCGCACCCCGAGGCTCATGGCCACCTCATTGAGGGCCACCATCTCGGGCTCACTCTCCACGTTGAACTGCCGGATGCCGCCTTCCAGCGCCGCGCGCATCTCTTCGCGGGTCTTGCCCACGCCGGAGAAGACGATCTTCTCACCCGGCACGCCGGCGGCCTTGGCGCGGGCGTATTCGCCCCCGCTCACCACGTCCATTCCGGCCCCGGCCTCGGCCAGCACCCGCAGCACCGCCTGGTTGCTGTTGGATTTCATCGCGAAGCAGACGAGATGTTCGCCCCAGGCCAGCGCGTCGTCGAACAGCCGGAAATGGCGTTGCAGCGTGGCGGTCGAATAGACGTAGAAGGGCGATCCGACGGCGGCGGCGATCGTCGGGACGGGAACGTCCTCGGCGTGCAGCACGCCCGCCCGGTAGAGAAAGTGATCCATCAGACAATGGGCCTTGTGCGCAGGAACAGAAACAGCGGCAAGCCGCAGCTCACGCCGATACACCAGGTGGCGGGAATCGCCCAGAGGGCAATCCAGTTTTTGCGCACGTATGTTTCGCTGAAGACCCAGATCGTCAGCGCCACAGCCGAAATCGTAAGATCCCAGACAAGCCCGCTCGTGGCATCGTTCACGTGCCAGGCATCCGCCATGGCGGTGAGCGAGAAGCCGAACTCCATGAACCAGCTGATGAAGTAGTACATCGGCCAGATCGCCCCGATCACGGCAAGGGCTAGGTAGGTGTATCGCAGCGGCATGGCAGGTGTCTCCGAAGGGCTGTTCTCTCGCTCCCAGAGGTAGCACAGAGCGCGCCTGCGAAAACCCTGCATCTTCAGGCCGGTGGCCTCAGTCGAGGACGACGCCGACCTTGATTTCGCCGGAGAGGGAGACATTGGGCCCGGCGCTGCCCGACGCCCTGGATTGCGATTGCGAGGCATTGGGCGCGACGGGCGCGCCATCCACGCCGCAGGCGGCAAGAAGCGCGAGGCACAGCAGGGCGGAAAGCGGCTTCACGGCGTCACCAGCCCCAGCCCCAGCCCCAGCGCGGCCCGCCGGTGCCCACGCCCACGCGCACGTTGCCGGTGCCCACGGAGATCCCGGCGCCGTCGGTGCCGACATAGACGCTGGTGTTGCCCCCGGTGCTGGTGGAGATGCCGGCACCGCCGGTGCCCACGTAGGCGGTGGAATTCTGGCCCACGTCCCCAGAGACGCCCGCGTTGACCGAAACGTCGCCGCCGCCACCGCTCACGCCCACGCCGGCGTTCGGGTTGCTGCACGCGGCGAGCAGGGCGAAAAGGCAAATGGCGAACAGGCGTTTCATCCGAGCAACTCTTTCCAACGGCCAATCTGGAGCCGGACCTGATCCGGCGCGGTGCCGCCGTAGGACTGGCGGCTCGCCACCGAATTATGCACACCCAGCACATCAAATACAGAGGCGTTGATCGCCGCGTGCACGGATTGCATCTCCTCCAGCGAGAGATCGGGCAGATCGCAGCCCTTCTTCTCGGCCATGGCCACGAGCGTGCCGGTCACGTGGTGGGCATCGCGGAACGGCATGTTCAGCTCCCGCACCAGCCAGTCGGCCAGATCGGTGGCGGTGGAAAAGCCCGAGGCGGCGGCGGCTTCCAGCGCGGGGCGGTTGGCCGTCATGTCCGAGACCATCCCCGTCATCGCGGCGAGCGAGAGCATCAGGCTGTCGGCGGCGTCGAACACCTGCTCCTTGTCTTCCTGCATGTCCTTGGAATAGGTCAGCGGCAGCCCCTTCATCACCGTGAAAAGCCCCACCATCGCGCCCATGATGCGGCCGATCTTCGCGCGGATCAGCTCGGCGGCGTCCGGGTTCTTCTTCTGCGGCATGATCGAGGAGCCGGTGGAGAAGCGGTCCGACAGCACCACGAAGCGGAACTGCGCGCTGGACCAGATCACAAGTTCCTCGGCGAAGCGGCTCAGATGCATGGCGCAGATCGTGGCGCAGGAGAGGAACTCCAGCGCGAAATCGCGGTCCGCCACCGCGTCCAGCGAGTTGGCGGCGGGGCGGTCGAAGCCCAGCGCCTCGGCCGTCATGTGGCGATCGATCGGGAAGGAGGTGCCCGCCAGCGCGGCGGCGCCGAGGGGCGATTCGTTCATCCGGGCGCGGGCATCGCGGAAGCGGCTCATGTCGCGGCCGAACATCTCCACGTAGGCCATCATGTGGTGCCCCCAGGTGACGGGCTGGGCCGTCTGCAGGTGGGTGAAGCCCGGCATCACCCAGTCCGCGCCCGCCTCGGCCTGCGCCAGAAGCGCGCGGATGAGCGCCTCGATGCCTTCGATGGCGGCGTCCATCTGGTCGCGCACCCAGAGTTTGAAATCGGTGGCCACCTGGTCGTTGCGGCTGCGGCCCGTGTGCAGCCGGCCCGCGGGCTCGCCGATCAGATCCTTCAGCCGCGCCTCCACGTTCATGTGGATGTCTTCGAGCGCCTTGGAAAACGGAAAATTCCCGCCCTCGATTTCTGACAACACCGTGAGCAGACCTTCCCGAATGGCCTCCGCATCGCTATCGGTAATGATGCCCTGCGCGGCGAGCATCGCCGCATGGGCGCGGGACCCGCGAATATCCTGGGCCGCCATCCGCTTGTCGAAATCGATCGAGGCGTTGATCGCCTCCATGATCGCATCGGGGCCAGCGGCAAAGCGGCCGCCCCACATGGCGTTGGAGGCAGAGGCGTTCGGGGTGTCGTTCGTCATGGTTGTCTGGCCCTTTGCTGGCCCTCGGAGGGATGAATGCGCTTGTTACGGTCTGCCGTTCTCTATACGGCCCTCGCGCTTGGTGCAAACGCTGGCTTCGCCGATACGGCGGCGGTGGAGGCGATGCGGGACGGAGACATGAAGAAGCTCATGTTCCATGCGGAGCCCAAGCCTGTCTCGGCGGTGCCCTTCACCGATCCCGAGGGCGGCAGCCACGCGCTGTCGGACTACGCGGGGAAATACGCGCTGGTGAACTTCTGGGCCACCTGGTGCGCGCCCTGCCGCAAGGAGATGCCCTCGCTCGACAGGCTTCAGGCCGCGCTGGAGGGCGAGGCCTTCGAGGTGGTGACGATCGCAACCGGGCGCAACCCGCAGCCCGCCATCGACAAGTTCTTCCGGCAGGCCGAGATCTCGAATCTTCCGGTTCTGCTCGATCCGAACATGGCGCTCGCGCGGGAGACGGGCGTGCTCGGCCTGCCGGTCACCATCCTGCTGGATCCCGAAGGGCGCGAGATCGCGCGGCTGATCGGCGATGCCGAATGGGACAGCGAAAGCGCCATCGCGATCATGCGCGAACTGGCGGCCGGCGCGGGCAGCTAGGCTAGAAGGCCGCGAGGCGCTCCACGAACCAGAAAGCGGCAAGCCCGCCCACAGCGTAGGGCACGGCGCGGGTGATCGTCGCGCCGATCAGCGTCGCCTTGTCCAGGAGGACCGGCAGGATGCGCGCCAGCAGCCAGCCGACCGAGAGCACCACGAGGATGAACAGGATCTGCCCCGCCTCCACCCCGAGGTTGAAGGCCAGCAGCGCCAGCCAGATTTCCTGCTGCGGCAGCCCGATCTCAAGGAGCGCGCTGCCAAAGCCGAGCCCGTGCAGCAGGCCGAAGCCGAAGCACACCATCCAGGGGAACCGCTCCGAAAGCCGCGCCGGCCCGTCTCCGCGCTTGAGCACCTCGGCGGCCAGGAACATGATCGACAGCGCGATGATCGCCTCCACCGGCGGCCCGGGCACGATGAGCCAGCCCAGCGCGGCGGCGGCGAGCGTGAAACTGTGGGCCACGGTGAAGGCCGTGACGGCCCCCAGCAGGCGCCAGCGATCCCGGATCAGCAGCAGCAGCGCAAAGACGAACAGCAGGTGATCCAGCCCTTCGAGGATATGCTCCACGCCCAGCCCGAAATAGCTGACCAGAACCTCGCGCGCGCCCGGAGCGCGCGGCACGGCGAAGGCCGGCTCCTTGGCGGTGAGCCGCTGCGCCTCGCCCTGCCCCGGCGCGATCTCGTAGCGCACCAGCACGTCGGTGCGGGTGGCTTCCAGCCCCTCGATGCGGATCTCGCCCCCGGCCAGCCCGCCTGGGCAGGCGGTGATCCACTGCGTGACCCAGCCCGCGCCGTCGAACCGGGGTTCAGGCCCCCTGCGCAGCGTGCAGGCCTCCGGCAGAAGCGCGTCGATCTCCATCGGCCGCCCCTGCACGTCGGGGCGGCGCCAGAACGCCCGGTAGTCGTCATCGCCGAGAGCCTGGACTTCCAGATAGCCGGGCTGGAGCGCATGGGTCAGGCCCTGCGACGGCAGCGCAACGGCGGCCAGCACCAAGGCGAACAGAGCATACGCCAGACGTGTCACTGGGCGGCCTCCACGCGCTCGACGGTGTAGCGGCTCATCAGGAATTCACGCTGCTTTTCCGCCATTTCCTCGGCGCGGGCCTGCTTCAGGTCGGCCAGCACGCGCTCACGCACCTGTTCGAGCGGCAGGGTCTCGGCCGGGATCTTCTCGGTGATGCGCACGAGGTGCAGCCCGTAGCCCGAGGCCACCGGCCCGATCCATGCGCCCTCCTGCGCCGCCGACAGGGCTTCGAAGAGCCGCGGGCCGAACTGCCCCGAGATCGCCCCCTCGCCGGAAGGCGGCACCTCAGGCGGCAGCAGGCTCATCCGCCCCTGCGTGCGCCAGTCCGCGCCGCCGTCGAGCGCGGCCTTCAGCGCCGCGACATCGGCCTGCGAAGCGGTATCGCCGAGGTAGATCTGCTGGAAGCCGATCCGCGCCGGGCGGGTGTAGTCGGCGGCATGGTCCTCGTAGTAGGCGGCGATCTCCGCGTCCGTCGGCTGCACCGCATCCGCGGCCGCCGAGGCGAGGAACTCCATCTTCTGGCGCAGGCGCTGCCGGATCACCGCGTCGTTCTGATCCATCCCGAGGGCCAGCGCCTCGCGCACGAGCACCTCTTCGTAGACGTAATTCTCCACGAGGCCGGCGAGGGCCTCTTCCGTCGGCGCGCGGTTCCACACCGCCTCGTAGTTCTGGCGCAGGCGCTCGATGTCGCCTTCGTCCACGCGGATGATGCGTTCGCCCTCCGCCTCGCCGGCATCCGGATTGCGCAGGGCGAACACCGCGAAGAGGATCGCGCCGATCAGGAAGAAGTGCAGCAGGGGCTCGCCAAGGGCCTTGCGGATCATGGTTCGGCAGCCTTTTCGGATTGTTTTCACGCGCTTGCCCGCAGGGAAGCATATAGCGCGCATCACTGTCCAGCCGCCGGCTCCGGACCCCGCGCCAAGGCGGCGGCGCCCCAAACGAACGAAAAAACGCCCCGAACCGTGGATTCGCCAGGGCAGGCAAAGTGAAACACGGTCCGGGGCGCCGGGAGGCCGAAGCCCCCCTGGGGATGCGCGCGGCGCAGCGCGTTCTTGGTGGCTGAAACAAACAGGTCATCAGGCAGCTCGCACAGCCGCCGTGTGCACAACTCCACGGCAACCACCACCGAAATAACAAGCAACAAGTGCAGGTACTGAAAAAAACCTCGAACGCCCAAACGCCTCGCCCCGGCAACTTGGCCCGACCAGCGTGAAGGCCCCGTTATGCCCCTGTTAACGCGCCCGATTTTCCCTGCTCCACATGGCCTGCACGCCGATGTCCCGCCGATGACCCCACGTCCGGATTGACAGCCGCGCCCCCTCTGCCCGACCTTCTGCGGCGGGAGGACATCATGCCACTGACGGTTCTGGGGCCGCTCGTCGTGTTCGGCCTGCTCGCCATAGCGCTGACGATCCGCGTGCTGCGGGTGTCGCAGCCGTTCAGTTTCGACAGCGAAGCCGATGCCGTTGCCGCGCTCGCGCGCCACATGCCGGGCCGTCGCGCCACCGGCGTCATGCTTTCGGCCGATCGGCGCAGCGCCCTCGTGGAAACGCCCGAGGGCGGCGTGCTGATCTGGGCCTTCGGTGCCGACACCGTTGCCCATGCGCTGCACGGCGCCACCCCGGCACCCACGCGCGACGGCCTGCGCGTCCGCCTGCATGATTTCGCCGCCCCGGGCCCGCGCCTCGCGCTCACGCCGCAGGAACGCGATGAATGGCAACGCAAGATCGAGGACCTCGCCGCATGACCGACATGCTCACCTATCCCGACATCGTCAATTTCGCGGTGCCCTTCTTCATCGCCGCCATCCTCGCCGAGATCGTCTGGATCGCCACCACGCGCCGGGGCGGGCGCTACGAGATGCAGGATGCGATGACCTCGCTCATCATGGGCGCGGGCAGCGTGGCCAGCGGCATCATGCTGGGCTTCATCGCCTGGGGATTCTTCATGTTCCTCTGGGCGCTCACGCCGCTGGATCTGGGCACCTCGGTCTGGGTGGTGGCGCTCTGCTTCGTGCTCGACGATCTGCGCTACTACTGGGTGCACCGCTTCGGCCATCGCATCCGCTGGGTCTGGGCGAGCCACGTGAACCACCACTCCAGCCAGCACTACAACCTGACAACCGCCCTGCGGCAGACATGGACGGGCACCTTCACCTTCATGATGATCGTGCGCGCGCCGCTGATCCTGATGGGCTTTCACCCGGCGATGGTGCTCTTCGTTGGCGGCATCAACCTGATCTACCAGTTCTGGATCCACACCGAGGCCATCGGCCGGATGCCCCGCTGGTTCGAAGCGGTGATGAACACGCCCAGCCACCACCGCGTCCACCACGGACGCAATGCCCGCTACCTCGACGCGAACTACGCCGGCGTCTTCATCATCTGGGACAAGCTCTTCGGCACCTTCGTGCCCGAACAGGACGACGAGAAGGTGGATTACGGGCTCGTCTCCAACATCGGGACCTTCAACCCGCTGCGCGTGGCCTTCCACGAGTGGATCGCCGTCTTCCGGGACATGTCCCAGCCCGGCCTCACCCTGCGCCAGCGGCTTGGATACGCGATCAACCCGCCGGGCTGGCGCCACGACGATCCCGGCCGGGGCACCGAATCCCTGAAGGCCGACTACGTGCGCCGCCACCCGGAGGTGGCCGGAACGCCGGGCTTCGAGAACTACCGCCCCTGAATCGCCTTCACCTTCTCGTGGCAGGGGCAGGTGACGAGATGATCGTTAACCATGCCGACGGCCTGCATGAAGGCATAGACGATCGTCGGCCCGCAAAAGCGGAAGCCCGCCTTCTTCAGATCCTTCGAGATCTGCTTTGAAAGCGGCGTCTCCGCCGGCACCTCGGCGAGGGAAGTGAAGCGGTTCTGGATCGGCACGCCGCCGACGTAATCCCAGAGGAAGCGATCGAACCCCTGCGCCGCCTCGATCCGCTGCCACGCCTGCGCGTTGCCGATCGTCGCCTCGATCTTGCCGCGGTGGCGCACGATGCCCGGATCCCCCAGCAGGCGCCGGACCTCGGCCTCTCCCCAGCCGGCGATCACATCGGGATCGAACCCGGCGAAGGCCTTTCGGAAATTGTCCCGTTTCTTCAGGATCGTGATCCAGCTCAGCCCGGCCTGGAAGCCGTCGAGGATGAGCTTCTCCCACAGCGCCCGGCTGTCGTATTCGGGAACGCCCCATTCGGTGTCGTGGTAGGCGTGGTAGATCGGATCGTTCCCGGCCCAGCCGCAACGCTCCATGAAGGCTTCCCCCTGCTGGCCCCGGCGCCCTCCGCACCGCGCGGACGCGTCCGGGTAGAGAATAAAATTAGAGCGAAATGGGAATCTTTACCACCGATAAACCGTTCCCCGGCAAAGCTGTCGGCAACGCGGAAAGGAGGCTTGGATGCAGAAGAAGCAGGATGACCGTCTGAGAGATGTCCCACCCCATCACGAAAGCCCCCTTGCGCAGGCCACGGCCCAGCGCAACCGCGATACCTTGAGCATGGTGGAGCGCGCGCTCGCCCACAATGAAATCGCGCTCGCCTACCAGCCGGTGATGCGGGCCAGACCGGGCGGCGGCATCGCCTTCTGGGAAGGGCTCATCCGCGTGTTCGACGAAACCGGCCGGGTGATCCCCGCGCGGGAGTTCATCGGCGCCGTGGAGGAGCGGGATCTGGGCCGCCGGATCGATTGCGCCGCGCTGGCACTTGGGCTGCGCACGCTGGCGCAGCAGCCTGACCTGCGGCTCTCCATCAACATGTCCGCCCGCTCCATCGGCTACCCGCTGTGGCAGCGCACGCTGGAAGCCGGCCTGTCGGAGTCGCCGCGCATCGCCGAGCGCCTGATCCTCGAGATCACCGAAAGCAGTGCGATGCTCATGCCCGAGATCGTCACAACCTTCATGGCCGGCCTGCAGGACAAGGGCGTGGCTTTCGCGCTGGATGATTTCGGTGCCGGATTCACCGCCTTCCGCTACCTCAAGCAGTTCTACTTCGACATCCTGAAGATCGACAGCCAGTTCATCCGCGGGATCGCCACGGATCCGGACAACCAGGTCCTTGCACGGGCGCTTCTCTCCATCGCGGAACACTTTGACATGTACACGGTGGCGGAAGGCGTCGAATCACGCGCCGATGCGGAATACCTCACCTCTCTCGGGGTGGATTGCATGCAGGGCTATTTCTTCGCCGCACCCACCATCTACCCGCCCTGGGTTGCCGATTCCGGGCGGAAACGCGCCTGATTGCACAGGATCGAGGCATCTGCCCGAAATGTGAGACACCCTGTCCGTTGCCGTTTCGCAGCAATATCCCTACCACTTATGCTGCACCGGCGAGATCACTGGCCGCGCGTGCCGTGGCCGAGCCTTGCCAGATTTCATTTGGGAGAGGACTCTACTCCATGACGAATGTCGTTATCGCCTCCGCCGCCCGCACGCCGGTCGGTTCTTTCCTCGGTTCCTTTGCGAATACCCCCGCCCACGACCTCGGCAAGATCGTGCTCGAAGCCATCGTCGAGCGGGCCGGCATCGAGAAGGGCGAAGTTTCCGAAACCATCCTCGGCCAGGTTCTGACCGCCGGCCAGGGCCAGAACCCGGCCCGCCAGGCGCATGTCAACGCCGGCCTGCCGATCGAAAGCGCCGCCTGGGGCATCAACCAGGTCTGCGGCTCCGGCCTGCGCGCCGTGGCGCTCGGCGCTCAGCACATCATGCTCGGTGACGCCGAGATCGTGGCCGCCGGCGGCCAGGAGAACATGTCCATGTCGCCCCACGTGGCCAACCTGCGTCAGGGCCAGAAGATGGGCGATCTGAAATACATCGACTCCATGATCCGCGACGGCCTCTGGGATGCCTTCAACGGCTACCACATGGGCCAGACCGCCGAGAACGTGGCCGAGAAATGGCAGATCTCCCGCGAGCAGCAGGACGAGTTCGCCGTGGCCTCCCAGAACAAGGCCGAGGCCGCCCAGAAGGCGGGCAAGTTCGCCGACGAGATCACCCCCGTCACCATCAAGACGCGCAAGGGCGACATCGTGGTGGACAGCGATGAATACATCCGCCACGGCGCCACGCTCGAAGCCATGCAGAAGCTGCGCCCGGCCTTCACCAAGGACGGCAGCGTCACCGCCGGCAACGCCTCCGGCCTGAACGACGGCGCCGCCGCCGTGCTGCTGATGAGCGCCGAGAACGCCGAGAAACGCGGCATCAAGCCCCTCGCCCGCATCGCCTCCTACGCGACCGCCGGGCTCGACCCCTCCGTCATGGGCGTGGGCCCGATCTACGCCTCCCGCAAGGCGCTGGAGAAGGCCGGCTGGTCCGTCGGCGATCTGGATCTCGTGGAAGCCAACGAGGCCTTCGCCGCCCAGGCCTGCGCCGTCAACAAGGACATGGGCTGGGATCCGTCCATCGTGAACGTGAACGGCGGCGCGATCGCCATCGGCCACCCCATCGGCGCCTCCGGCTGCCGGGTGCTCAACACGCTGCTGTTCGAGATGCAGCGCCGCGATGCCAAGAAGGGCCTTGCGACACTTTGCATCGGCGGCGGCATGGGCGTTGCCCTCTGCGTCGAACGCGACTAAGACAATCGGGCGCGCAACAAAATTGCGCGCCCCAATTTTTTTGGGAAATTTGATTACCTGCCCGGGAGGATGATCCATGGCGAAAACGGCACTTGTCACCGGCGGCACGCGCGGTATCGGCGCGGCCATTGCGAAGAAACTCAAAGCCGAGGGCTACAACGTGGCCGCGACCTACGGCGGCAACGATGAGGCCGCCGCGGC
>NZ_FWFQ01000023.1 GCF_900172235.1 Pseudoruegeria aquimaris
AACGTCCGCGTGGTCAGGACCGTCGACCGAGACCTCTACCGCGAACGCAACAAGGTCGAACGGTTCTTCAATCGTCTCAAACACTTCCGCGGCATCGCAACGCGATACTTCAAAACCGCAGCAAACTTCCTCGCCGCACTTCACCTCGCTTGCTCAAGGCTCTGGATCAGACATTATGAGTCCACGACCTAGGCGTGCGAGGCGCGCCCGGGCAAGCCCGGCGCGCGGCGGTTCAGTGCCGGCATGGGGGATGTTTTGGTAGAAATGACGGGACCGTTGGGCTTATATCGCGGCAACGACAGCCCGGCGCCGCCCCGCGGCCCGATTTCATGCAATATCCCGGAGGCCAGATTTCATGAGCCCGAAGAAATCCCTCGCCCTTGCCGCGCTCGGCGTCAGTGCGTTCCTGCTTGCCGCCTGCAACGAGGAGGACGCCGCCGCCCCCCAGGCCGCCGCGGCCCCGAAGGTTTCGGTGGCGGCGGCCTACCAGGCCGACATCACCGAAGAGGCGGTCTTTATCGGCAAGGTCGAGGCCATCGACAGCGTGGACGTGATTGCCCGCGTGCAGGGTTACCTGCGGGACGTGCTGGTGGGAGAGGGCAGCAACATTGCGGCCGGCACGCCGCTCTTCTCCATCGAGAAGGAGGCCTACGAGGCCGCCGTCTCGGCGCGCGAAGCGGATCTGGCCAGCGCCAAGGCCAATCTCGAACTGGCCAACATCGAGCTGGACCGCAAGCAGCAGCTCGTGGCCAAGGGTACCTCGCCCGAAAGCGAACTCGACATCGCCCGCGCCAATGCCGCCGTGGCCGAAGCCCAGATCAAGGCGGCGGAAGCGGCGCTTGAACAGGCGCGGCTCGATCTGAGCTACACCGACGTCAGCGCCCCCTTCGACGGCCGCATCGGCCGCATCTCCGCCAGCGTCGGCGATCTGGTCGGCCCCAGCAGCGGCCCGCTGGTGACGGTGGTGCGCCAGGCGCCGATGTACGTGAGCTTCTCGCTCAACGAAAAGCAGCTGGCCGACGTGCTCAAGGCGCTGGACACCCACGCGGGCGGGCTGGCCGATGCCGAGCGCTCGCCCGATGTCTTCGTGGATCTGCCCAACGGCGACCGGCTGGAGGAAACCGGCCACATCGCCTTTGCCGACAACCGCATCAATCCGGCCACCGGCTCCATCTCGATCCGGGCCGAGTTCTCCAACGAAAGCCAGATGCTGGTGGACGGCGCCTTCGTGCATGTCCACATCCAGGCGCTGGAACCCGAGGCCCGGACCCTGGTGCCGCAGGCCGCCGTCCAGCGGGATCAGAAGGGCGATTTCGTCCTTCTGGTGAACCAACAGGGCGTGGTGGAGCAGCGTTACATCACGATCAACGGCCAGCATGAGACGGGCTACATCGTCGAGGAAGGCCTCCAACCGGGCGAAAGCGTGATCGTGGAGGGCCTGCAGCGGGTGCGCGCGGGCGTCGAGGTGGAGGCCGTGCAGGCCGGGGCCGCGCCCGAAGCCGCGACGGACGCGCCTGCCGATGGCGCTGCCGCCACCGACGAGGGCTGATCCCATGTTTTCATCGATCTTCATTTCCCGCCCGAAAACGGCGCTGGTGATCTCGCTGGTGCTGTCGATCATGGGGTTCATCTCCTACAGCGTGCTGCCGGTGGAGCAGTTCCCCGACATCACGCCGCCGGTGGTGAACGTCTCGGCCAACTATTCCGGCGCCGCCGCAGATACCGTGGAGAACGCCGTCGCCGCGCCCATCGAGGCGCAGGTCAACGGCGTGGACGACATGATCTACATGTCGTCGGACAGCTCCGACAACGGCTCCTATTCGCTCAACGTCACCTTCGAAGTGGGCACCGATGCCGACATCGCCTCGGTGAACGTGCAGAACCGCGTGGCGCAGGCCATGGCGAGCCTGCCCGCCGAGGTGACGCAGCGCGGGGTGGTGACGCAGAAATCCTCCACCAGCATGCTGCTCACCGCGGTTCTCGTCTCGCCCAACGGCACCTATGACGAGGTGTTCCTGTCCAACTACGCCTCCATCAACCTGAAAGACGCGTTGGCGCGGGTGAACGGCGTGGGCAAGGCCGAGGTGATGACCGATTTCGCCTATGCGATGCGCATCTGGCTGGACCCGGACCGCATGGCCAGCCTCGGCCTTTCCGTCGGCGACGTGATCAACGCCATCCGCGAGCAGAACCTCGAAGTTTCCGCCGGGCAGATCGGCACGCCGCCGGTGCCGGGGGATCAGCAGTTCCAGTATACGATCAAGGCGCAGGGCCGGCTCGTCTCCGCCAGCGAGTTCGAGAACATCGTTCTGCGCACCGGCGATGACGGCGCCATCGTGACCATATCCGACGTCGCCCGCGTCGAACTGGGGGCGAGCTACTACAATGCCTCGGGCCGCTTCTCGGGCAAGCCCGCCACGGTGCTCGCCGTCTACCAGGCGCCGGGCGCGAACGCGCTGGCGGTCTCCGAGGCGGTGCTCGCGGAGCTGGAACGCCTCAGCCGCGTCTTCCCCGACGACGTGGAATACCAGGTGCCCTTCAACACCACCGACTACGTGGAGCAATCCCTCAACGACGTGGTAACCACGCTGATGATGACCTTCGCGCTGGTGATGGCGGTGGTGTTCATCTTCCTCGGAAACCTGCGCGCCACGCTTGTCCCCATGCTGGCGATCCCGGTCTCTCTGATCGGGACCTTCGCCTTCCTGCTGGCCTTCGGCATGTCGCTCAACACGATCTCGCTCTTCGCCCTCGTTTTGGCCATCGGCATCGTGGTGGATGACGCCATCGTGGTGGTGGAAAACGTGGAGCGGATCATGGCCGAGGAGGGGCTGCCGCCGCCCGAGGCCACGCGCAAGGCCATGGTGCAGATCACCGGGCCGGTGATCGCCACGACGCTGGTGCTGCTGGCCGTCTTCGTGCCGGTGACCTTCATGCCCGGCATCACCGGGCAGCTCTATTCGCAGTTCGCGATCACCATCTCCGTGGCGGTGCTGATTTCCTCGATCAACGCGCTGACCCTCTCGCCGGCGATGTGCGCCCTCGTGCTCAAGCCGCGCTCCGGCCCTCCGCGCGGCGTCTTCGCGCTGTTCGAGAAGGTGATCGGCTCGGTGCGGGGCGGCTACGTGGCCATCGTCAGCCGCTTCGTGCGCGTGGCGCTGTTCAGCCTCGTGGTGCTCGCGGGCATCGTCGTCGCCGCCGGCGGCATGATGCGCGCCCTTCCCGCCGGCTTCCTGCCGCTGGAAGACAACGGCTACCTCTTCGTGGACATCCAGCTGCCCGACGCCGCCTCTCTGTCGCGCACGGAAACGGTCTCGGCCCGCGTGACGGAGCAGGTGCTCGAAGTGCCGGGCGTGACGGATACCGTCGTCGTCAACGGCTTCTCGCTGCTCAACGGCGCCGGCTCCAACGGTGCGCTGATGATCGTGACGCTGGACAACTGGGATCTGCGCCAGACGCCGGATCTGAAGGCCGACGGCATCCTCTCCCGCATCCTCGCCATCGCCAACCAGGAGGCCGCGGCCAGCATCGTCGCCTTCAACCCGCCGCCGATTCCCGGCCTCGGGATGAGCGCGGGCGTGGAGATGAAGGTGCAGCAGACGGCCGGCGGCACGGCGCAGGATCTCTCCGCCGTGCTGGGCGGCTTCGTCTACGCCATCAACCAGCGCCCGGAACTGGGGCAGGGCTACACCACCTTCCGCGCCAACGTGCCCCAGGTCTTCGTCGATCTGGATCGCGAGAAGGCCAAGTCGCTGCAGGTGCCCGTCTCCGAAGTCTTCCAGACGATGCAGGCCTACCTCGGCTCCTACTACGTGAACGACTTCAATCTCTTCGGGCGCGTCTACCGGGTGATGATGCAGGCCGAAGGCAGCTACCGCGACCAGGTGGAGGACATCGGCAATCTCTACGTCCGTTCCGCCACGGGGGACATGGTGCCGCTGGGCACGCTGGTGGACGTCGAGAACGTGCTCGGGCCGACGGTGCTGAACCGCTATAACCTGTTCCGCTCCGCCACCGTCACCGGCGTGCCCGCGCCCGGCATGGCCACGGGCGACGTGATCCGCGCCATGGAGGAAGAAGCCGCGACGGCTCTGCCGCCGGGTTACAGCTTCGAATGGACGGGCACGGCCCAGCAGCAGCAGGCTAGCGAGGGGCTGGTGCAGGTGATCCTGCTGCTGGCGGTCGTCTTCGGCTACCTGTTCCTCGTGGCGCAATACGAGAGCTGGTCCATGCCGCTGGCGATTCTGCTCTCGGTGATCGTGGCGCTCTTCGGCGCCGTTCTGGCCGTCTTCGTCACGGGCGGGGACATCAACCTCTACACCCAGATCGGGATGATTATGCTGATCGGGCTAGGGGCGAAGAACGCCATTCTCATCGTCGAATTCGCCATGGAACTGCGCGCCTCGGGCAAATCCATCCGCGAAGCGGCCATCACCGCGGCGCACATGCGCTTCCGCGCGGTGATGATGACGGCGCTCTCCTTCCTGCTGGGCGTGGTGCCGCTGATGACGGCCTCCGGCGCCGGTGCGGCCAGCCAGAAGGCGATCGGCTACGCGGTCTTCGGCGGGATGCTCATGGCCACCGTCGTGGGCGTCATCCTGATACCTGTGCTATACGTGGTGATGCAGATCCTGCGGGAACGGCTGAAAGGCACCTATAACGGTGCGGATACGCCGCTCGAACGCCCTGCACCGGAAGATACCCCATCGCCGACGGGGGCTCCGCCGCCGGTGGGCACCCCGCAGGAGAGTTGATCCTGCGGGCAGTGTGAAACGAGGAACGGGGCGCCCGGATCGGGCGCCCCTTCGCATTCAGGCCCTTTCGAGCAGATCGACGAAGATCACCTAGAGAAGGGACAGACCATGAAACACGTATTCGCCTGCGCCGTCTTCGCAGCGGCGCTCTCCGGCGTGGCCGCGCTTGCCGAAACGCCTGTCGAGCGCGGCGCCTACCTCGTGCGCGGCATCGCCGGCTGCGGCAACTGCCACACGCCCTTCGGGCCGGAAGGCCCCGACATGGGCAAGGAACTGGCCGGGCGGCTGGTGGAGCAGAACGAGATGTTCACCGCCATCGCCCCCAACATCACCCCGGCAGGCCGCGTTGCCGGCTGGAGCGACGCCGAACTGGCCCGCGCCATCCGCGAAGGCATCCGGCCCGACGGCAGCCTCATCGGCCCGCCGATGCCCTACGCCATGTATCGCGGCCTCGGGGACGAGGATCTCGCCGCCATCGTCGCCTTCCTGCGGACGGTGCCCGCGGTCGAGAACGAGGTCCCGGCCTCCACCTACAACATCCCGCTGCCCCCGGCCTACGGCCCGCCGGTGGAGAGCGTCACCGCGCCCGCCAAGGGCGAGACCGTGGAATACGGCGCCTATCTTGCCGGCCCCGTCGCCCATTGCATGGAGTGCCATACGCCGATGGGGCCGACTGGCCCGATGCTCGACACCGATCTCGGCCGCGGCGGCTTCGAGTTCCACGGCCCCTGGGGCACCTCCGTGGCCTCCAACATCACCAGCCACGCAGACGGGCTCGCCGGTTACTCGGATGACGAGGTGAAGGCGATGATCGTGAAAGGCCTGCGCCCGGACGGCAGCCCGATGATGCCGCCGATGCCCTACGGCTATCTCGCGCAGATGGACGCAACCGATCTCAACGCCATCGTCCTCTACCTGCGCAGCCTCCCGGCGCTGCCCGACGGCTGAACGCCCTTGCGCCCAGCCGCAGGGTGCCTATCCTCCCGGCCAACCACCGGGAGGACACCCATGCGCATCTTCTTCACCGGCGGCTCCGGCAAGGCCGGCCGCCATGCCATCGCCCACCTGCTCGCCCAGGGCCACCGCGTCGTCAACGCCGACCGCGTACCGCTGGATCTGCCCGGCGTTGACAACCTGACCGTCGAACTCACCGACAGCGGCCAGGTCTTCAACGCGCTCACCTCGCTGGCGGATTTCGACGAGCTGGACGCCCCCGAAGTGCCGCGCTTCGATGCCGTCGTGCATTTCGCCGCCGTGCCGCGCATCCTGATCCAGCCCGACAACGTCACCTTCGCCGAGAACGCGATTTCCACCTACAACGTGCTGGAAGCCGCCACCAAGCTCCGCATCCCCAAGGTGATCTTCGCCTCCTCCGAAACGACCTACGGCATCTGCTTCGCGCAGGGCGAGAAAAAGCCCGACTACCTGCCCGTGGATGAAGAGCATCCCACAGTGCCCCACGACAGCTACGCCATGTCCAAGGTCGCCAACGAGGCCTGCGCCCGCAGCTTCCAGGCCCGCTCCGGAGCGGATGTCTACGGGCTGCGCCTCAACAACGTGATCGAGCCCCACGAATACGAAACCATGTTCCCCGCCTTTTTGAAGGATCCCGCCCTGCGGCGGCGCAACATCTTCGCCTACATCGATGCCCGCGATCTCGGCCACATGGTGGAGCGCTGCCTTCAGACCGACGGCCTCGGCTACCAGGTCTTCAACGTCGCCAACCCCGATCTCTCGGTGGCGATCAGCAACGCGGAGGTCCGCGCCCGCTTCTATCAGGGCGTGCCGGTCAAGCGGGAGATGGGCGAAACCGAAACCTTCTACAGCATCGAGAAAGCAAGGCGCCTGCTCGGCTTCGCCCCGCAACATAGCTGGCGGGACGTGCTCAAGCCCTGATCTTCCTCTCGCCCCAAATACCTCGGGAGCGCGAGGGCAGCGCCCTCGCTCCCTAAAGGGCCGCGACCGCCTGCGCCGCCATCTCCAGAATGGCCTCGCGCGAGCGCGCCACGGCGATGAAGCGGGCGTTGTGGCAGAAGACGGCCCCCGCCACGCCTGTCACCGCCTCAAGCGCTGCGCCGTTGAGCCCGGCCCAGGCCTCCGGCAGATCGGCGCGGCTCTCGAAGGTGTTGCCACCCTTGCGGATCGTGGTCAGCGCCCAGTCGCCCCCCTCGCGCGGATGCACGACGAAGAGCAGGTGATCGGCACCCGCCGCCTCGATCGCGGCGCGAAACGGCATGCCCATGGGCAGCTCCAGAATCGGCGACTCCCCGGCGCGCGCGATCGCCTCCGCCACGATGGCCGCCGCGCGCCGCTTGGCCGCCGCCTGCGCCGCGGCCGCTTCCAGGAAGGGCCGGGCCACCTCGAGCGCGGCCCGGAAAGCCGCATCGTCAGCCCCCTCGGTTCGGGCATCGAAGGGCGGCTTCAGCGTCTCCAGCAGGCTCGGCAGCGTCAACCCCGCCAGAACCCCGGCCTGAGAGGGTTCGATGGCACCGTTGTCCACGAGGTCCACCGGCAGCACGAATCCCGTGTCCACGGCGGCATGCACGGTGTCGATCTCTTCCTCGGGCACCGAAAGCGCGCGCAGGTAGTCGCGGCCGAAATGCGCCCAGATCAACCCGAAGGAGCTGTAGGGCTGACCGTCGGGGCGCAGCGGGTTGGGCCGCTGGTGGTGATCGAAGATCCCCGCCTCCGGATCGTAGGCCCGGCCCACGTCGTAGATGATACGCCCCGCAGCAGGCGTGATCCAGGCGGCATCCCGGCTGCGCACGAGGTCGGCCTCGGGAAACAGCCGCGTCAGAACCACCGAGGACAGCAGTTCATCCGCGTGGAAACCGCCGGAATGGGTCACGAGATGGGTGATGATCATGGCAGGCCTCCTTGCCGGTGGCATCCCTGCGGGCGGATCGGCGAAGGCGCTGGCCCCTTCCTCTCGCCCCAAATACCTCGGGAGCGCGAGGGCAGCGCCCTCGCATGGATCGGGAAGGGCTCAGTGCGTCCAAGCGCTGCGGCGGTTGGTGGCGAAATTCTCGCCGTAGCCGCCGGGGCGGATGTTGGGCTTGCGCTTGTGGGGCGGCTGCACGAGGTAGTCGATGCCGTGGGCCTTGGCGTAGGCTTCCGCCGCCTCGCGGCTCTCGAAGCGCAGCTTCACCTGGCCCTGGGTATCGCGCGAGCCGGTCCAGCCCATCAGCGGATCGACCTCGCGCGCGGCGGCCGGGGCGAATTCCAGCACCCAGTCACGGGTCTTGGCCTGGCCGGATTGCATGGCATTGCGGGACGGCTGGTAGATGCGTGCGCGCATGGCGAAATCCTCTCGGTTCTGCGCATGGTTATCGGGGATTTGCGCGCGCCGCGCAAGCGGTGCGTCATCGCGCCCCGGCGCCGCGCGCCGACCCTTCGCGCCCCATGTCCGCCCGCCGCATCAGCGCCCTGCTGACACCCTCTTGTCAGGAGTGTGTCAGCAGTGGCTTGAACCTTCCACCAAAGACCGCACATTAGGGCGGCCCCCCCTTCGTCCGCGCCGCAGGCCCGGACAGCCGCAGACCGCCGCCAACAGGAGCCGCCCGCATGGACAACCCGATGCCCCAGATCCCCGATCCCGCCGCCACCCGCGGGCGGGTCAAGCTCGAAGGCGGCCGGCGCTTCGTGATGCACACGGCCTTCGAGCCGGCGGGCGATCAGCCCAATGCGATCCGGGAACTGGCGCAGGGTGTGTTGGACGGCGAGCGCAACCAGGTGCTGCTCGGCGCCACCGGCACCGGCAAGACCTTCACCATGGCCAAGGTCATCGAAGAGACCCAGCGCCCGGCGATCATCCTCGCCCCCAACAAGACGCTCGCCGCCCAGCTCTACGGCGAGTTCAAGGGCTTCTTTCCCGAGAACGCGGTAGAGTATTTCGTCTCCTTCTACGATTACTACCAGCCCGAGGCCTACGTGCCGCGCACCGATACCTTCATCGAGAAGGACAGCGCCATCAACGAGCAGATCGACCGGATGCGCCACTCCGCCACCCGCGCGCTCTTGGAGCGTGACGACGTGATCATCATCGCCTCGGTTTCCTGCATCTACGGCATCGGCTCGCCGGAAACCTACACCGAGATGACGCAGGATCTGGAAGTCGGCAAGGAATACGATCAGCGCGAGGTGATGAAGGGCTTCGTGGCCCAGCAATACCGCCGCGCCGACAACGCCTTCTCCCGCGGCGCCTTCCGCGTGCGCGGCGACAGCCTCGAGATCTGGCCCAGCCACCTGGAAGATCGCGGCTGGCGCTTCTCCTTCTTCGGCGAGGAACTGGAGCAGATCACCGAGTTCGACACGCTCACCGGCGAGCGCACGGCGACGCTGGAGAAGGTGCGCGTCTACGCCAACAGCCACTACGTCACCCCGCGCCCGACGCTGGTGCAGGCGATCAAGGGCATCAAGCAGGAGCTGGCCCTGCGCCTCAAGCAGTTCGAGGAAGAGGGCAAGCTGCTGGAGGCCCAGCGGCTGGAGCAGCGCACCAAGTTCGATCTCGAGATGCTGGAGGCGCAGGGCTACTGCAACGGCATCGAGAACTATTCCCGCTACCTCACGGGCCGCGCACCGGGTGAGCCGCCGCCCACGCTGTTTGAGTACATCCCCGACAACGCCATCGTCTTCGCCGACGAAAGCCACGTGTCGGTGCCGCAGATCGGCGGCATGTACCGGGGCGATCACCGCCGCAAGTTCACGCTGGCCGAACATGGCTTCCGGCTGCCCTCCTGCATGGACAACCGCCCGCTGAAGTTCGAGGAATGGGACGCGATGCGCCCGCAGAGCGTTTTCGTGTCGGCCACGCCTGCCGCCTGGGAGCTGGAGCAGGCCGGCGGCGTCTTCACCGAGCAGGTGATCCGCCCCACCGGCCTGCTGGACCCGGAGGTGGAGATCCGCCCCGTGGAGATGCAGGTGGACGACCTGCTGGACGAAATCCGCCGCGTCACCGAGCGCGGCTTCCGCACGCTCGTCACCGTGCTCACCAAGCGCATGGCCGAGGATCTGACGGAATACCTGCACGAGCAGGGCATCAAGGTGCGCTACATGCATTCCGACATCGACACGCTGGAGCGTATCGAGATCCTGCGCGATCTGCGGCTCGGGGCCTTTGACGTGCTCGTGGGCATCAACCTGCTGCGCGAGGGGCTCGACATCCCCGAATGCGGCCTGGTGGCGATCCTGGACGCCGACAAGGAAGGCTTCCTGCGCTCCGAGACCTCGCTCATCCAGACCATCGGCCGCGCCGCGCGCAACGCCGAGGGCAAGGTCATCATGTATGCCGACCGCATCACCGGTTCGATGGAGCGCGCGCTGCGCGAAACCGAGCGCCGGCGCGAAAAGCAGATGGCCTACAACCTCGAACACGGGATCACGCCGGAGACGGTCAAGAAGAACGTCGAAGACGTGCTGGCCGGCCTCTACGACGGCGACGTGGACATGAACCGCGTCACCGCCACCATCGAGAAACCGATGCACGGCGCCAACCTGATGGCCCACCTCGAAGGCCTGCGCGCCGAGATGCGCAAGGCCGCCGAGAACCTCGAATTCGAGGAGGCCGCCCGCCTGCGCGACGAGATCAAGCGGCTCGAAGCGGTGGATCTTGCCGTCTCCGACGATCCGCTCGCCCGCCAGAGCGCGGTGGAAGCCGCCAGCGAGGCCGCCGTGAAAAGCAAGGGCCGCTCCACCGCCGGGCGGCCCGGGCAACGCGGCGGGAACGTGAAGCGGAAACGGGGGTAATGGCCCTGTCCCGAGGGCCGCGCCTGACGGGGCGGGCGCACAAGCGCCTGCCGGGCGGGGCAGGCAGGCGCAGCCCGGCGGTGCCGTCGGGCGATCAGGCCGAAACCCGCGCTTCGCCGCTACCTCAGCGCTTGCGGACGAACTCGGTGAGGATCACGATCCGCTGGCCTTCCACGCGCCCCTCGATCTGTCCGGGATTGTCGGCCACGAGCGAAATGCCCCGCACCGCCGTGCCGCGCTTGGCGGTGAAGCCCGCACCCTTCACCGGCAGATCCTTGATCAGCGTCACCGTATCTCCGGCGGAGAGCACGGCGCCGTTGCTGTCACGGTGGACAACCCCTTCGACCTGCACGCCGGCCTTGGCCCAGGCGAGGCGGTCCTCTTCCATGTAGAGCATGTCGAGCAGGTCACGCGCCCAGTCCTCGCCCTTGAGCCTGTCGAGCATCCGCCACGCCATCACCTGAACCGGGGCGTGTTCGCTCCACATGGTGCTGGAGAGCCCGCGCCAATGGGCCGGGTCTGCCTTGCCCCCCGCAGCCTGCGCGGCGCAGGTGGGGCACAGCAGGACGGCGGTGTCCACGGTGCCGTCAGGCTCCGGCCCCACGTCGAAGGCGGCCAGCCCGTCGGCGGCGCCACAGAGTTCACAGACGGAGCCGGCACGCGCGGCAAGTTGATCGGCGAGGGACAATTCGGTGATCCGGGTTCGTGTTTCGCAGGCGCGCACCCCAAGGTGCGCCGCCGCCCCTTACGCCTGCCACCGCCCGGTGGGCAGCCTGCATATCGTCGCAGCGCCTAACCGCGAAATCCGCTCTTCAGGATCACCGGCACGATGATGTCTTCTTCGTCCACGAGGTGGCGATCGAGCAGGCGGGTGAAATTGGCCAGCTGATCCGCAAACACCCCGGCCTCGCCGCCCTGCAAAAGCGCATTGGCCGCGTCCGCCATCCCGTGCAGCAGGCCGTCCATCGCCGCGTGATCGTTTTCCAGCAGCTCGAAGCCGCGTTCGATGCGGGTATCGAGCCTGGCAAGGCGGGGAAAGTAGTGATGATCCTCGATCTGGTGGTGGCCGTGCAGCTCGTTCAGCAGCAGGCCGCCGTAACGCGACAGCCGCGGCGCGCAGCCGTCAAAGCCCAGCCGCCCGTCGATCAGCGCCTCGACATCCGCCTGCATCGCCCCGGTGAGACGGCGGAACATCAGGTGGCGGTCCAGCCAGAACCGCACCAGTTCGCCGAAGGCCGGATGCGCTTCCCAGCCTTCGCGCGGGATTTCCTCCAGAAGCACGCGCAGCGCCGGGGGCAGGCCCTCGCGGCGGGCCAGATCGAGCGACGCGTCCATGATCAGAGCCCGGCGCGCGAAGTGGGCGGTGCAGGGATCACTTGAGCCAGTCGCCGACGATCCCGATCGCCTCCACGACCTTGCCCGTATCCTTGGCGATCTCGTAGATTTCGTTGTCGACCTTGATGTACTTGTTGCCGGCGCCCGGTGGCTTCAGTTTCCAGCCCGACAGATCGACGATATCGTCATACTTGAGATCGGCCGGCAGCACGTCGCCGCGCACCCACTTTCTTGCCTGCCCCGGCGGAATGGCTTTGGCCGCCCCGTTGCCGTGGCGCTTGATCTGCCCGGGTGGCACCGCCTTGCCCTTCTTGTCGGCGTGGGCGGCGGAGGTGGCCAGCGCAAAGGGGGCAAAGAGGCACCCCGCGAGAAAATGGCGGCGGTTCAGCATGGCGGCAATCCTTCCAGACAGTTCCGCAAGCCTCGCCCATCATGGGGCGCATGTCAAAAGCCGTGGGGTTTTCCCGTGGTCATGACGAGAGCCCCTGCGGGCCACGGGCCGCCGAAAATGGCACGAAATCACGCTGACGCGGGTGGGCGAAACAGATTTTCAGGGGAAGCGCGGGTGGTACTCCGTAGGGGAATCGAACCCCTCTTTCCAGGTTGAAAACCTGGCGTCCTAACCGATAGACGAACGGAGCAACCTTGCCGCGTGGGGCGCTATTTAGGAAATGCGCGACGGCTCTGCAAGCGATTCTTTCGCCTCGGGGTGCGAAAAATTTGCAGCGGTCGAGGACGTGTGTCGTGGGGCAGCGTGGGGGCTGGCGTCAGGCCGGGGCGGCGTCCTCCAGCTTAAGCTGGACCTTGCTGCGGCCGTTCCACGTGTTGATCTCGATCCGGCCGGCAAGGTGGAAGCGCGCGCCGTTGTGGGCCTCCAGAGCCGGGCCCAGGGGGCCGTCGAAGGCGCCGAAGGAAATCGCTTCGAGCCGCGGGCCCATGCCGTCGGAAAACGTGACCTTCAGATGGCTGTCGCCGAGGCGCTTGGCGAAATGGATCATCTGGTCGGGGAAGGCGTAGCGCGGGCCGGGCGCACCGGCGCCGAAGGGGCCCGCGGCCTCGATCTGCTCCACCAGTTCCACCGTGGCGGCGCCGGGCATCAGCAGCCCGTCGAGCCGCAGATCGGCCGGCCCGGCGCGGCCTGCGCCCTGCTTTGCCAGCAGTTCGGCGAGCCGTTCCATCGCGGCTTCGAGCTTGTCTTCCGACACCGTCAGCCCGGCCGCCATCTTGTGGCCGCCGCCCTTGATCAGCAGCCCTTCCGCCGCCACCCGGTGGATCGCGGCGCCCAGATCCACCCCGGCGATGGAGCGGCCCGAGCCCTTGCCTTCGCCGCCCTCCAGCCCGATCACCACCGCCGGGCGGTTGGTGGCCTCCTTCAGGCGCGAGGCGACGATGCCCACGACGCCCGGGTGCCAGCCCTTGCCGGCAGCCCAGACGAGCGGCGCGTCGAGCCCGCGGGCCTCGGCCTGTTCCATCGCCTGCGCGCGCACGGCGGCCTCGATGTCGCGCCGCTCGGTGTTGAGTTCGTCCAGCCTCTCGGCCAGGGCGCGGGCCTCGTGGATGTCGTCGGTGGCCAGCAGCCGCGCGCCCAGATCGGCGGCGCCGATGCGCCCGCCGGCGTTCACGCGCGGGCCCAGCAGGTAGCCAAGGTGATAGGTGTTTGGGGCCGTGTCCATCCGCGCGACATCGGAGAGCGCCACGAGACCGGGGCGCTGGCGCCGCGCCATCACCTTCAGCCCCTGCCGCACCAACGCGCGGTTCACCCCGATCAGCGGGGCCACATCCGCGACTGTGCCGAGCGCCACGAGATCGAGCATCGACATCAGATCGGGCCCCTGCACGCCTTCGCCGCGCAGTTGGCGGTTGGCCTCCACCAGCATCAGGAAGACGACTCCGGCGGCGCAGAGATGGGCGAGGTCGCCGGTTTCGTCCTGCCGGTTCGGGTTCACCACCGCGCAGGCCGCGGGCAGGGTCTCGCCGCCGAGGTGGTGATCGAGCACGATCACGTCCGCCCCCTTGGCGGCCTCGATCGGCCCGTGCGAAAGCGTGCCGCAATCGACGCAGACGATCAGGTCATGATCGGCGGCAAGCGCCGCCATCGCCGGCTCGTTGGGGCCGTAGCCCTCGTCGATGCGATCGGGGATGTAGAGCGTCGCCTGCCGCCCCATGGCGCGCAGCCAGGAGATCAGCAGCGCCGCGGAGGTGCCGCCGTCCACGTCGTAGTCGGCGAAGATGGCGATGCGCTGGCGCGCCTTCACCGCCGCGAGGAACCGCGCGGCGGCGGGCTCCATGTCCTTCAGGCTCCGGGGATCGGGCAGCAGGTCGCGCAGGGCGGGGGAGAGATAGGCGGTGGCCTGATCGACGGGCACGCCGAGGCGGGCCAGCGTGCGGCAGAGCGGCAGCGGCAGCTGCGTGGCCTGCGCCATCGCCTCGGCCTGGCGCTCCTGGTCGCCCGTGAGCCCGGTCCAGCGCCGCCCGGTGATCGAGCTTTCCACCCCGAGAAACGCCATCGTCAGCCCCCGAGGATCTCCGCCGTGCGGCGGGCGGTCACGAATTCGGCGTGCAGGTGCGAGACGGCGGCGGCGTGGATCTCCTCCGGGCCCATCGGCGCGCGTCCGGGCGCCCAGCTCACGTCGGCATTGGCCGCGTAGGCCGCGCAGGCATCGTGGGCGAGGGTGACGGCGAAGCCGAAGTTCGCCGCCATGCGGCAGGAGGTGGAAACGCAATGGGGCGTCGTCAGCCCGCAGACGACGAGATCCGTCACCCCGCGCGCGCGGAGGTCCGCTTCCAGCGCGGTGCCGATGAAGGCGGAATTCACCGTCTTTTCATAGGTCGCTTCGCCGGGCAGGGGCGCCAGCTCCGGCTTGAAGGCCGTTCCGCCGGCTTCAGGCGTGAGCGGGCTTCCCGCTTCCACGCTGCAATGGCGCACGTGGAAGACCGGCCCGCGCCCGCCCCGCCATGCCGCGAGCAGCCGCGCGGCCTCGCTTTCCGCGTCGGGGTTGTTCCGCGCGCCCCAGACCGGGCTGTCGAAACCCGTCTGGAAATCGATCAGAAGCAACCCCTCCATGCGGCGGCTCAGCGGATCGGGTTGCGGTAGACCATCCGGCGCACGGAGCCCGTCTTGGAACGCATCAGGATGGTTTCCGTGGTCAGCGCTTGCGGCTCGCGCTTCAGTCCCGAGACGATGGAGCCATCGGTCACGCCGGTTGCGGCGAAGATCACGTCCTGGGTCACCAGATCGTCGCGCGCGTAGACGCGGTCCAGATCGGTGATGCCGGCCTTGGCGGCGCGGCCGCGCTCGTCGTCGTTGCGGAACAGCAGCCGGCCCCACATCTGGCCGCCCATGCACTTCAGCGCCGAAGCCGCGAGCACGCCTTCCGGCGCGCCGCCCGAGCCCATGTACATGTCGATGCCCGTTTTCTGCGCCTCGGCGCAGTGGATCACCCCGGCCACGTCGCCGTCGGTGATGAGGCGGATCGCGGCGCCGGTGGAGCGCACCTCGGCGATCAGCTCTTCGTGGCGGGGGCGTTCGAGAATGCAGACGGTGATGTCGTCGTCGTCGCAGCCCTTGGCCTTCGCGAGGGCGCGCACGCGTTCCGCCGGGCTCATCTCCAGCGAAACGACGTCCTTCGGGTAGCCGGGGCCGATCGCCAGCTTGTCCATGTAGACATCGGGCGCGTGCAGCAGCGTGCCGCGCGGGGCCATGGCGATCACGGTGAGCGCGTTGGGCATGTCCTTGGCGGTCAGCGTGGTGCCTTCCAGCGGATCCAGCGCGATATCCACCGCCGGGCCCTTGCCGGTGCCCACTTCCTCGCCGATGTAGAGCATCGGCGCCTCGTCGCGCTCGCCTTCCCCGATCACCACGACACCTGCGATGTCGAGCATGTTGAGCTGGTTGCGCATGGCGTTCACGGCCGCCTGGTCGGCGGCTTTCTCGTCGCCCCGGCCAACCAGATCGGCGGAGGCGATGGCGGCGGCTTCGGAAACGCGCGCGAGGCCGAGCGACAGCATGCGGTCGTGGAATTCAATGATATCGGGCATGGAATGCAATCCTGAAACTTGATGTGGGCCGATCCCGGCATAGCCCGCAGGGCCACGCCGGGCAAGCCGTCATACCGTCTCGATGCGGATTGCCACCGGCTCTGCCTCCAGAACGCCCGTTTTGGCGAATTCTTCCAGCGCGTTGTCCAGCGCGTCGCGGTCCGTCTTGTGGGTGACGATGAGCACCGGCGCGGTGGTGTCGGCATGGCCGTACTGTCGCATCCGGTCGATGGAGATGCCGTTTTCACCCAGCACCTTGGCCACTTTCGCAAGGGCGCCCGGTTTGTCCTGGAGCTTGAGACGCAGGTAGTAGGGGGCGGGCACGCTCACCTCGGCCACCTTCGCGGGCTTCAGGCTCGCGGCGGGCTGGCCGAAGGTCGAAAGTCGGATGCCTCGCGCGATGTCGAGTACGTCGGCCATCACGGCGGAGGCCGTGGGGCCTTCGCCGGCGCCGGCCCCGCGCAGCACGATCTGGCCCACGCTGTCGCCCTCGATCACCACCATGTTGGTGGCGTTCTGCAGCTGGCCCAGCGGCGAGCTGTCGGGCACGAGGCAGGGGGTCATGCGCTGCACGAGGCCGCGGCCCGTCATCTGCGCCACGCCGAGCAGCTTGATCTTGTAGTCCATGTCGGCGGCGGCGGCGATGTCTTCGCTGGTGATGCGCTCGATGCCCTCAAGGCGCACCGCCTCGAAATCCACCTTGGTGCCGAAGGCGATGGAGGCAAGGAGCGCCAGCTTGTGCCCGGCGTCGATGCCGCCCACGTCCAGCGTCGGGTCGGCTTCGAGATAGCCCAGGTCGCTGGCCTCCTTGAAGACCTCCTCGTAGGAGAGCCCGGCGCTTTCCATGCGGGTGAGGATGTAGTTGCAGGTGCCGTTCATCACCCCCATCACGCGGGTGATCTCGTTGCCGGCCAGCCCTTCGGTCAGGGCCTTGACCACCGGGATGCCGCCGGCCACGGCGGCCTCGAAACGGATCACCCGGCCCACGGCCTCGGCGGATTCCGCAAGCGCCTGGCCATGCAGCGCCAACAGCGCCTTGTTGGCAGTCACCACGTCCTTGCCTGCCGCGATCGCGGCCTCGATGGAGGCCTTGGCGGGGCCGTTGGAGCCGCCCATCAGCTCGACGTAGACATCCACGTCCTCGCGTTGGGCCAGTTTCACGGGGTCATCTTCCCAGGCGTAGCCGTCCAGGTTCACCCCACGGTCCTTCCTGCGGGTGCGCGCGCTCACCGCCGTGATCTCGATCGGGCGCCCGGTGCGGGCTTCCAGAAGCGCAGCCTTCTGGCGCACGATCTTCACGACGCCGATGCCGACGGTCCCGAGGCCGGCGATTCCGAGGCGCAAAGGGTGAGTCATGGGGGTCTCCGTCCGTGGTCTGCTCGCGCCCTGTTATCGGGAAACACCGGGGCTTGCAACGCAGGCGCGCAGGCTGCCGCGCGCCCGGTGCCCGCAGGGGCATGGGCGGCGTCTGGGCTCGCTGCGCTCAGGAGGCGGGATCAGGGGCGGCGGGCGCTCAGCGCCTGTGCCCGTGCCCGCAGGCCGGCAGCCCTCGCTTCAAGGGCCTGGGCTTCCAGCGCGCCCCGTTCCGGATCGGGCGAAGGCGGCGGCAGGGCGCTCACCGGCGCAAGCTCGGGGAAGGGGCCTTCCACCGGGGCTGAATCGTCCAGCGCCTCGATCTCGGGCGGTGTCAGGCAGCCTGCCAGCAGCAGGCCGGACAGGCAGAGCGCAAGATAGGGGGCAGGGCGCATGGCGGGCTCTCACGGGGTAGTCGCGGCGACCATAGGCACTCACCCGGCGGCAGGCAAGCGAGGCCGGCCGCGGGGCGGTCCGCGGGGCTTGATCGGAACGCCCGTTCAGTGGACACTGCCCCCATGGCACGCACATCCGGACGGAGCGCCGCCGACACCGGCGCCAGAATTCACGCAGCCGCACTCGCGCTGTTTTCCGAACACGGCTTCGATGCCGTCTCCATGCGCCAGATCGCCGGGGCCTCCGGGGTGCAGGCTGGGGCGATCTACCTGCACACCAAGGACAAGCAGACGCTCCTCTACAGCCTGATGACGGAGTTTCTGCAGGCCCGGCAGCACGCGCTGCCGCCGCTGGATCCGCAGGGCAACCCCTATCCGCAGCTGAAGAGCTTCATTCAGGCCCATGTCGCAACGAACCGCGCCGCGCCCGCCGCCGCGCGGCTCGTGCGCAACGAGGCCCGCGCGCTGGCCGGCGATTACGCCGCCATCGTCGCCGCTTTCGAGAAAGGCTACCGCGATCACCTGAAGGCGCTTCTGAGACTGGGCCGCGACAAGGGTGCCTTCCAGGTCCCCGACGAGGATCTGATCGCCGACGCCATCCTGACATTGCTCGCGGCCCTGCCGGACTGGCAGGCCGCCCATCCCGACTTCCCGGAAGAGAAGCTGGACCGCATCTACGAGAACATGATCCGCCGGATCCTCAAATCCTGATGCGGGCAGGGGGCGCTGCCCCCGCCGCGCCCGTCGGCGCGCCTCCCCCGAGGTATTTTTCGCGAGAGGAAACCGCCGACTTTGTTCTTCAAATATCCCGGGGTGCGGGGCAGAGCCCCGCTTCTTTCCGGCCTCAGTGCGCGGGCTTGATGAAGGTGCCGTTGCGCAGTTCCGCGAAGGCCTGCATCAGCTCTTCGCGCGTGTTCATCACGATCGGACCGTGCCAGGCCACAGGCTCCTGTAGCGGGGCGCCGGAGATCAGCAGGAAGCGGATGCCTTCCGGGCCGGCCTGCACCGTCACCTCTTCGCCGGAGGAGAACTGCACGAGGGTGCGGTTGCCGGAAAGATCGCGAATGTTGAGCTCCTCGCCGCGCACCTCCTTCTCCAGCAGCACGCCGCGCGGGGCGGAGGCATCTGCGAAGCGTCCGGAGCCGTCGAAGATGTAGGCGAAGGCATGGCGGTAGGTGTCGATCCGGAAGGTCTTGCGCAGCCCGGCGGGCACGTAGACATCCAGATACTGCGGATCGGCGGCGATGCCGTCCACGGGGCCGCGCTTGCCCCAGAATTCGCCGACGATCACCTTCACGCGGGTGCCGTCGTCGTCGATGATCTCGGGAATGTCCTTGCCCTGCACGTCCTGGTAGCGGGGCGCCGTCATCTTGAGGCTGGCCGGCAGGTTGGCCCAGAGCTGGAAGCCGTGCATCTGCCCCTGCGCGTTGCCCTTGGGCATTTCCTGGTGGAGGATGCCGGATCCGGCCGTCATCCATTGCACGTCACCGGCGGCGAGCGTGCCTTCGTTGCCCAGGGAATCCCCGTGCTCCACCGTGCCGCTCAGCACGTAGGTGATGGTTTCGATGCCCCGGTGCGGATGCCAGGGGAAGCCTTTCAGGAAGTCTTCGGGCCGCTCGTTGCGGAAATCGTCGAACAGCAGGAAGGGATCGAGCATCGTCGGATCCTCGAAGCCGAAGGCGCGGTGCAGTTTCACCCCGGCACCTTCCATGGTGGGCACGGCGCGGGAGATGGATTTGACGGGTCTGATGGACATGGCAGAACTCCTTTCGCCCCAGAGATAGAGCCGGCGGGCCTGTGCGGCAATGCAGGGCGCTGCGCGTTCATGCGCTTTGAGTGTGCATCTGTGCAATAAGGCTGGCTCTCCGTTTGCAGGGGGCGGGCGTCGTTTTCGGGACAGACCGCGCCCAGACCGGTGTTTCACGCTGCCTGCAAGAAGGGCATGCAACAGGGGAGTGCGCGGAATGAGGATCGGCTTCGTGGGTTTGGGCAACGTGGGCGGCAAGCTCTGCGGCAGCCTGCTGCGCAACGGGCATGACGTGGGTGTGCTCGATCTCGACGCGCAGAAGCGCGCGGCGTTCGCCGCCAAGGGGGCCTGGGTGGCCGACAGCCCTGCGGCGCTGATGGAGGCTTGCGAAGCGGTCATCACCTGCCTGCCGAGCCCGGCGGCTTCGGCGGCGGTGGTGGAAGGCGAAAACGGGCTGCTGACGGCGATGGGACCGGGCAAGATCTGGCTGGAGATGTCCACCACCGACGAGGCCGAGGTGAAGCGGCTGGGCGCAAAAGTGATCGCCGCGGGCGGCGCCGCGGTGGACTGCCCGGTGTCGGGCGGCTGCCATCGGGCCGCGACCGGCAACATCGCCATCTTCGCCGGCTGCACCCGCGAGACCTTCGAGCGCATCCTGCCTTTGCTCACCACGATGGGGCGTCGGGTGCTGCACACGGGCGATCTGGGCAGCGCTTCGGTGCTGAAGGTCATCACCAATTTCCTGGCCACGGCGAACCTCATTTCCTGCGCGGAGGCGCTCACCGTGGCCAAGGGCGCGGGGATGGATCTGAACACCGCCTTCGAGGCGATCCGCATCTCCTCGGGCAACAGTTTCGTGCACGAGACCGAAAGCCAGGTGATCCTCAACGGCAGCCGCGACATCAGCTTCACCATGGATCTCGTCCTGAAGGACATCGGCCTGTTCCAGGAGGTGGCGGACCGCGCAGGGGTGCCGCTGGAGATGAACCCGCTGATGATCGAGATCTTCCGGGACGGCATCGCCCGTTTCGGGGAGCGCGAGTTTTCGCCCAACATCATCAAGCGGCTGGAAGAGGCCACCGGCCTTTCGGTGCTGGCGCCGGGTTTTCCGCCCGAGATGGTGGACGACGAGCCTGAGGCGCCGGGCTACGAGGTGGTGCCGCCGCGCTGACGCCGGCGCATGCGGGCTGGCTCTTTCCGCCGCGCCGGTTTAAACGGGCGCAACAGGCAGGGAGAGGCTCAGGCATGGCAAGACAGGATGATGTGCTGGCAACGGTGAGCGCTTCGGCGCCCCGGCGCTTTTTCGCGATGGGCGTGCTCGGCGCGCTCGGCGTGCTCTTGATCTACATCGCCTTCAGCAGCCCGCCCGCCTCGGTGGGGTGGCAGATCTTCCTGATCGCCTTCGGCGCCTTCTCCGTCTGGGCGGCGGTGGTGCTGGGCAAGGCCACCCGCCACGTGGTGGAACTGACCCGCGAGGAGCTGCGCGAAAGCTCGGGCCGGGTGCTCTGCCGGGTCGAAGACATCACCGACGTGAGCCGTGGCGTCTTCGCGATGAAGCCCTCCAACGGCTTCCTGCTGCGGGTGAAGGGGGGCGGGCCGCGCGCCTGGGCACCGGGGCTCTGGTGGCGGGTTGCGGGCCGCGTTGGGGTCGGCGGGGTGACGGCGGCGAGCCAGGCCAAGATGATGAGTGAAATCATTGCGGCGATGCTGGCCGAGCGGGCCGGGGCCTCCGGCGCCAATGCCTTCACCGAGGCGCTGATGGCGGCGCGCAACGCCCCCTCGCCGCAGGCCGACGCCGAGCCCGATCCCGACATGCCCGTGGACGAGCGCATCACCGCCGGGCTGCTGGGCTGGCTGTCGATGCGGGATCCGGACGATTGGCACGAAGTGGCGCTCAACTACGATTTCGCCCGGTCCGTCGAACCGCTCCGGTGGATGCTGGCACAGCCGTCCTGCGACAGGGCCACGGTGGCCACGCTGTTCTGGCGTGCGATGTCGGAACAGGCGGAGAGCGCGGTGTCGGACGCGATCCTGAGCGCCATCGCCGGGCAACTGGTCGCCGGCGGCTACGGCCGCGCCGAAATTGCCTTCGCCGGCCATTCCGAGGCCGACCGGGCCGAGGTCGAAGCCCGCGCGCAGGCCGCCGGCCTGCCCACCCCCTTGCCCGATTGGTTCTGGCAGGCGCGCGGTGGCCGGGATCTCTCCGAAGAGCGCTACACCGAAGGCCTGCCGCGCCCAATGGTGGAATGGGCCTATCCCGATCAGCCGGAGCGCTGGGGCGACTGACGGCGCCTCCGCCCGCCGCCCCCGGGCGCCCCGCCGATCAGTTCGCGGTGCGGATGCCCCAGGTCTGGTAGGCCGCGCGGGCGCTGTCGCAGGTTTCCAGCGTCATGGCCTTGATCTGGTTGGCATCGCTGCGGCCGGAGCGGGTCGCTTCGCCGAGGGTCACGCAGAGGTCAGGCGCGGAAGCCGGGGTGACGCGCCCCTCGCCGCTGAACAGGAAGCTCTGGGCGTCGCTGCCGTCGCAGCTGTTCAGCGCCAGCGCGGCTCCGGCTTCGGGTGCCGTGATCTCGGCGCAGACATCGAACTCCGTCATGTAAAGCAGGCCGTCGGAGAATTTCTCCGAGTCGAAGGTCTGGTCGATGCCGAGGGCCCCGCCGGGGCTGTAGCAGGTGTGGCCCTGGAGCCCGTCCGCCGGGTCCGCCTCGGCCTCGCGGCCGCCGGCGATGTCGAAGCAGTAGCCGGCCTGCGTGTTGTCCAGCATGTCGAGAAGGTAGATCTCGACGTTTTCGGCGTGTGCGGCTCCGGCCCCGGCGAGGCCCGAGGCGAGGGCCAGCGAGGCGGCGAAGCCGGGGGTGAGGGTGGGGCGTTTCATCCGTTTGTCTCCTTGCAATTCTTCATCGCGCCGCCCTGTCTATCGGGTGCGCGTATCGGTCTTACGCAGAGAGATCGCGGTTCCGGCGCAAAAAAATGGGCGGAATTGGACAGCGCGCCCCGGGCGGGCCGGGGCGGGGATCAAGAGGTGAATTCCAGCTTCGGCACGAAGCGCGGGCTGGTGACGACGAAATTGTCGAACTCGATGCCGGAGTTCAGCCACTTCGTGTAGAACGGAAGCTGCTCCAGCACCGAAGAATAATCCATGTGGGTTTCCACGAGGATGATGGTGTCGCCGTCGGCCATCACCGGGATGCGGTCGGCCATGTTCTCGATGTCTTCCTGGGTGAGCACCGGATCGGGCGAGGTGCCCGAGACCTTGCTCCATTTCAGCAGCAGCTTGTCCTGCGAGACGCTCCAGCTCACCACGGAGACCCGGATCCAGGATTGGTCGGTGTCGTCGGTCAGGTAGTCGAAGATGTCGGCCAGCCCGTCGATGAACTCCTGGTCGATCGGCTCCTTCTGGCGCGACAGAAGATCGCCCACGGTATAGGCCGCCTTCACGTTGGCGGTGCGGGCGCGGAAGGCATCGTAGTAGGTGGCGGTGAGGCCGAAGCCGAGCATCATCAGCGGCAGGATCACCACGGCCTCCACGCTCAGGCCGCCCTCGCTGCCCCGGCAGAAGCGGCGCAGCCCTTTGCGGATATGATTGATCAGGCGCATCACGAAGGCTCGTTCACGAAGGCCGTCGCCGAGACCAGAGCCGTCTGGTTCTTCGAGTTCAGGCCGAGGTTGGTGGTGAATTCGGTGCTGGGGAAGATCGTGTCCACCAAGGTGCAGACCCGCACCAGCATCAGGTTGTTCTCCACGCCGATGAAGACGGGATCATCCTGCACGACGATCTCGTCGTCCTGGTATTCCACGCAGGTGGCGTCTGGATCGAGGGTTTCCCAGCTGGAGCTGTCCACCGTCCGGAGCTCGACCATTGTGTTGGCTTCGCAGTTCGGGATGATCACCCCGGCGTAGAAACAGACGCTTGCACGCAGGTCGTCGGCATCGGGCGCCTTGTATTTGCCCAGCCGCAGGTCCCGCACCGTCATGTCCACGCCGCGATCCAGGGCAACCTGCTTGGCCGTCATCATGCCCGCTTCCGCCGCGGCGAAGAGCAGGGTGATGAAAAGCGGAGTCCAGATCGCGAATTCGATCGTCGCGTGCCCGTCCTGGCGCCGGCCGAAGCCGGCAACCGCGCGGCACATATGTTTCAGCATGCGTTTCATTGGGTCAGCTTCAGGTTGTTGATCTGGGTGGCGATGCTGGCGAAGGCATCGCGGATTTCGAGATCCTGCACGTCGTAGAAGTGGTTGTAGGTCGAGGCGCAGTCCTTCATCACCTGCTTGGAGTGATCGGTCACCTCGTAGCCGATGGTGAAGATGATGATGTTCTTGTTCTTCGCCGCGGTGCAGATGTCGTCGAGGCGGTCATCCTTTGTCGAGGCCGAGACGTAGGAGCGCGCGCCGGGATCGAACTTGTCGGCGTAGGAGCTGCTGCCCGTCATCGGCTCGTAGATCTTGTCGGCCACGTATTCCAGCGAGTAGTCGTTCCACAGTTCAGGGTAGGTCTGGCGCACGGCTTCACCCGCGACGGGGGTGAGAACGGTCACTTCCTTGTCCTGGTAACGGCACTTGGTCTTGCCTTTCTTGTTTTCGCGGCAAACCAGCACCTTCTGGTATTCGATCGTCTCGATCTCGGCGCCGTCGCCGTAGGGCAGATCGTGCAGATCGTCGTCGTATTCCCACCAGTATTTGTTCTTCTCCGGCCAGTAGACGGAGAGATAGCCGTCGTGATCGTTCTCGTAGACGTCGGAGTAGCCGTTGATGAAATCGTCCTTCAGGTAATACTGGCTGGTGTTGATGCCGTCGGTCATGACGATCAGCACCTTCATGCCGCCGTTGTAATCATACTCGAAGGGCCGGTTCTCGAAGGCAGCATCCACTTCGCCGGCATCGATCATGTCCGCCACCACGCCCTGCGTGCCGGGGTCCAGAAGCGCCACGCCCCATTTCACCCCCACGTCGATCGAGGTGTTGCCGTCGGCGAAGAAGCTGTTGATGTGGTTCTTCAGCTTCGTGGTGTTCTTCTCCCACGGCATGATTTCGCGGCTCGCTTCGGTCTGGCAGACCAGCAGCCGGTTGTTGTTGGCGTTGGTGTTGTTGGGCTTGGACCACTCGTACCAGGGGTCGAAATGGCCGGTGCGCTGCATCAGCTCCGTAGTGGAGAGCTCGGTGGTGAGGAAATCCTCTTCCTCGAAGTCCACGCAGTGCGAATAGGCGTGTTCGTCGGTCAGGTTGTAGTATTTCGCCAGCATTTCGCCGGCATTCACCTGCGTGGCATAGGGGATGATCGAGTAGGAAACCGTGCCGTCGATCGAGGAGGAGGAGATCTGGTCGATGAACTCCTGCGCGGCCGTCTTCAGGTTGGCGAGCTTCGTCGTCGTGCCGTCCGCCGACGTGTGGCGCATGGAGCCCGACACGTCGAGCACCAGCGAGATCTCCAGATCGCGGATGCGCTCCTCGGCGGTGCCGGAGGCGGGGGCGTCCAACTCGTAGATGCCCGTCATCTTCATGAAATGGGTGGTGATCGTCTTGCTCGCGGTGGCCGAAACGATCCGGTAGGAGACCAGTTCGTCCTGGTCCACCGTGATGTCGGATTCACTGATGTAGTTGCCCAGCCCCGCCTTGTCGAAATAGTCCAGCACCACCTCCTTGGGGGAAAGCTGCTGGTCGCGGTCGGCGGCGGCCAGAACCGCGCGGTCGAGCGTATTCTGGAGCGTGACGCGCTCGCTTTCGAATTTCATCAGGTCCACGGCGATGCCGCCGATCAGGATCATCATGATGAAGATGAACAGCGCGAAGATCGTCAGCGTGCCGTCTTCCTTCTGGCCGAAGCGGCGCGCGAAGGCGTAGGCTTCGGTCAGGCTGACGGTGCGCCGGGCGCTGGGTGTCGAAATCATCTTCTTCATGGCGGTAATCCTGCGTCCAGGGTGTTCCCAATCCTGCATGTCTGCGCCCGACGTGTGGCAGAAATAGGGCAGAGTTCAGGGGGTTATGGGGAATATTGCCGCCGTTAAGGTTTTGTTTCCCATGCTTGAACGATACTGTTTCGCCCTCTGAAATAGTTCTTCGATACCGTTCGAAATGTTGAAATCCCGGCTCGACTTCCACTCAGGCGGTTAATGATTCGGGCCGTGAAAAGGCGCGGCGCGAGGGTGAAAAGGAAAAGTTTTCAAACTGCTTAATAATTATGCTCTTCCCCCCTGTCTCCCACGGGCCTAGGCTTGCGGAATGCGAATGGGTGCACCGCGCCGATCGTCTCATGGCGCGGGATCAGGGAGAAAAGTTCATGAGCACGAAGCGCGAGCCGAGTTTCCGGGAATCCGTGGATCTGATGTTCAACCGGGCGGCGGGCCTGATGGATCTGGAGCCGGGGCTGGAAGAGAAGATCCGCGTGGTCAACGCCACCTATACCGTCCGTTTCGGGGTGCGGCTGCGGGGCGAGGTCAAGACGTTCACGGGCTATCGCTCCGTGCATTCCGAGCACATGGAGCCGGTGAAGGGCGGCATCCGCTACGCGCTGGGCGTCAACCAGGACGAGGTCGAGGCGCTCGCCGCCCTGATGACATATAAATGCGCCCTCGTGGAGGCGCCTTTCGGCGGCTCCAAGGGCGGGCTGTGCATCGATCCGCGCGAATACGAGCCCGACGAACTGGAGCGCATCACCCGCCGCTTCGCCTACGAGCTGGCCAAGCGCGATCTGATCAACCCGAGCCAGAACGTCCCTGCGCCCGACATGGGCACCGGCGAGCGCGAGATGGCCTGGATCGCCGATCAATACGCCCGCATGAACACCACCGACATCAACGCCCGCGCCTGCGTCACCGGCAAGCCGCTGCACGCCGGCGGCATCTCGGGCCGGGTGGAGGCCACGGGCCGAGGCGTGCAATACGCCTTGCAGGAGTTCTTCCGCCACGAGGAAGACAAGGCGCAGGCCGGGCTTTCCGGCAAGCTCGACGGCAAGCGCGTGATCGTGCAGGGGTTGGGGAACGTGGGCTACCACGCCGCCAAGTTCCTGAGCCAGGAGGACGGCGCGAAAGTCATCGGCATCATCGAGCGTGACGGTGCGCTCTACGATCCCGAAGGGCTCGATGTGGAGGCCATATCCGCCTACATCCGCAAGCACGGCGGGGTGAACATGTTCCCCGGGCCGCAATACATCAAGGACGGCGCCAAGCTTCTGGAAGAGGAATGCGACATCCTGATCCCGGCCGCGCTGGAGGGGGTGATCAACCTCGACAACGCCGCGCGCATCAAGGCGCCGCTCATCATCGAGGCCGCCAACGGCCCGATCACCGCCGGGGCGGACGAGATCCTGCGCAAGAAGGGTACCGTCATCATCCCCGATCTCTACGCCAACGCCGGCGGCGTGACGGTCTCCTATTTCGAATGGGTCAAGAACCTCTCCCACATCCGCTTCGGGCGAATGCAGCGCCGGCAGGAGGAAGCGCGCCACCAACTCCTGGTGGACGAGCTGGAGCGGCTGGACCGCTACCTGGGCGATGCGTGGTCGATGACGCCGAACTTCAAGGAGAAATACCTGCGTGGCGCCGACGAGCTGGAGCTCGTGCGCTCCGGGCTGGATGACACCATGCGCATTGCCTACCAGTCCATGCGCGAGGTCTGGCACAGCCGCCCCGAGGTGGAAGACCTGCGCACCGCGGGGTTCATCGTCTCCATCGGGCGCGTGGCGAAGAGCTACGAGGCCAAGGGGCTGTAAGGCTTCCTCCAAACCAATCCCCCTTTCGCGTCATTTTGCGTCGCGAAAGGGCCAGCCGCTGTCGGCAAGGGGCTTTACCTCTGGCCCCAACCCGCGCCACCATCGCGGGGCAGGGTGCATGGGGTGCCCTTGGAGAGGGCAAGGCATGCGATTTTCCGCCTGGCAGGTGCTGAAGGAAGGGCTCACCGGCAACAGGGGCTGGGGCGCCCACTGGCGCGATCCGGAGCCCAAGCCGGCCTATGACGTGATCATCATCGGCGGCGGCGGCCACGGGCTGGCCACGGCCTACTACCTCGCCAAGGAACATGGCATCACCAACGTGGCGGTGCTGGAAAAGGGCTACATCGGCGGCGGCAACGTCGGGCGCAACACCACCATCGTGCGCGCCAACTACGGGCTGCCGGGCAACTCCGAGTTCTATTCGCATTCGCTGAAGCTCTGGGAGGGGCTGGAGGCCGATCTCAACTACAACGTGATGCATTCCCAGCGCGGCATCATCAACCTGTTCCACTCCGACGGCGCCCGCGACGCCGCCGCCCGGCGCGGAAACGCGATGATCAACCAGGGCGACGATGCCGTCCTGCTGGATCGCGAAGGCGTACGCGCCATGCTGCCCTTCCTCGACTACGACAACATCCGCTTCCCCGTCTACGGCGGCCTCTACCACGCCCGCGGCGGCACCGCCCGCCATGATGCCGTGGCCTGGGGCTTTGCCCGTGGCGCGGACCGGCGCGGGGTGGACCTGATCCAGAACTGCGAGGTGACGGGGATCGACATCGAACAGGGCCGCGTCACCGGCGTGCAGACGACGCGCGGGGCCATCAAGGCCAAGAAGGTCGCCATGGTTGCCGCCGGGCGCTCAGGGCAGGTGGCGGCGATGGCCGGGATGCGCCTGCCGATCGAAAGCCACATCCTGCAGGCCTTCGTGACCGAAGGGCTGAAACCCTGCCTCGATACCGTCGTCACCTTCGGCATGGGGCATTTCTACATCAGCCAGTCCGACAAGGGCGGGCTGGTGTTCGGCGGCGATCTGGATTTCTACGCGTCCTATGCGGCGCGCGGGAACCTGCCGCAGGCCGAACACGTGATGGAAGCCGCGATGACGCTGATGCCGATGATCGGCAAGGCCCGCGTGCTGCGCAGCTGGGGCGGCATCATGGACATGTCCCCGGATGGCTCGCCCATCATCGACACCACCCACATCGACGGCCTCTTCCTCAACTGCGGCTGGTGCTACGGCGGCTTCAAGGCGGTGCCGGGCTCAGGGCATGTCACCGCCCACTTGATCGCCACCGGCCGCCCGCACGCGGCCGCCACGAAATACCGGCTCGACCGCTTCGCCACGGGCATCGGCCTGATGGACGAAGAAGGCACCGGCAGCCAGCACAACCTGCACTAGGGAGCACATGCCATGAGGATCACCTGCCCCTATTGCGGCACCCGCGACCTGCGCGAATTCTCCTACCGCGGCGCGGCCAGCGATCTGGAGCGCCCCGATGCCGAGGCGCCGCCCGAGGAATGGCACGCCTACCTGCATCTGCGCGACAACCCCGCCGGGGTGACCCGCGATCTCTGGTATCACGAGATGGGCTGCGCCAGCTGGCTCGTGGTGACGCGCAACACGGTGACCCATGAGATCCTCGCCTGCGACCTCGCGCGCGACGTGGCGCTCAAGGCCCGGGAGGCGAAGCGATGAGGATCGACGGCGCGGGCCTGATCAACCGCAACAAACCGGTGACCTTCAGTTTCGATGGCCGTAGCTACCAAGGCTTCGAGGGCGACACGCTGGCCTCCGCGCTGCTGGCAAACGGCGTGCGGCTGATGGGGCGCAGCTTCAAGTATCACCGCCCGCGTGGCGTGTTCACGGCCGGGTCCGAGGAGCCCAACGCGCTGATGACAGTCGGGCGCGGCGCGGCGCAGACGCCCAACGTGCGCGCCACGGTGCAGGAGATCTACGAAGGGCTTGAGGCCCGCAGCCAGAACCGCTGGCCCTCGCTCTCGGCTGATCTGCTTTCGGTGAATGATCTGCTCTCCCCCTTCCTCGGTGCGGGTTTCTACTACAAGACCTTCATGTGGCCGCGCAGCTTCTGGGAAAAGCTCTACGAGCCGGTGATCCGCCGCGCCGCCGGGCTCGGGGCGCTTTCGGGCGCGCCTGACACCGCGCGCTACGATCGCGCCTATGCCTTCTGCGATCTGCTGGTGGTCGGCTCCGGCCCCTCGGGGCTGATGGCCGCGCTCACGGCCGCGCGTGCCGGGGCCGATGTCATCCTCTGCGAGGAAGACAGCGCCTTCGGCGGGCGACTCAACTCCGAGGCCGAGGAGATCGACGGCGCGCCTGCGCGGGATTGGGTGCAGGCCGTGCTGGCGGAGCTGGACAGCCTGCCCAACGTGCGGCTGATGAAGCGCACCACGGTGACCGGGGCCTACGACCAGGGCACCTACGGCGCGCTGCAGCGCGTCGCCCTGCACATGGCCGATCCGGGCGATCGCCCGCTGGAGACCTTCTGGCACATCGCCGCGAAAGCCTGCGTGCTGGCCGCCGGCGCGCTGGAGCGCCCCATCGCCTTCCCGATGAACGACCGCCCCGGCGTGATGATGGCCAGTGCGCTTCGCAGCTACCTGCACCGCTTCAACGTCGCCCCCGGCAAGCGCGTGGCCGTCTTCGGCAACAACGACGGCGCCCGTCAGACAGCCGAGGATCTGCGCGCCGCCGGCGTCGAAGTGGCCGCGCTCGTCGACAGCCGGCCTGAGGCCGAACTGCCGGTGGGGTTCAACGCCTTCAAGGGCGCGCAGGTCATCCACACCAAGGGCTACATGGGGCTGAAATCCATCACCGTCTCCACCGGAAGCCGCGAAGAGGTGATCGAGGCCGATTGCCTCGCCGTCTCCGGCGGCTGGAACCCGACGCTGCACCTCACCTGCCACATGGGCGCGCGGCCCGTCTGGGATGAAACGCTGGCCGCCTTCCTGCCGGCGGAGAAATCCGTGCCCGGCATGATCCCGGCGGGCGCTGCCAAGGGCATCTTCTCCACCGCCGGATGCCTCGCCGATGGCCAGCGCGCCGCGAAAGAAGCGCTCAAGGCGCTGGGGCTCAAGGCAAAGGCAAGCGATCTGCCAGCGGCCTCGGATGCGCCCTACAGCGTCGCGCCGCTCTGGCAGGTGCCCGGCAAGGGCCGCGCCTGGCTCGATTTCCAGAATGACGTCACCGTGAAAGACGTGAAGCAGGCGGCGCAGGAGAACTTCCGCTCCGTCGAGCACATGAAGCGCTACACCACGCAGGGCATGGCCACCGACCAGGGCAAGAACAGCAACGTCGGCGCGCTCGCCGTGCTGGCCGACGCCACCGGGCGCGGCATCCCCGAAACCGGCACCACCACCTTCCGCCCGCCCTTCGCGCCGGTCTCCATCGCCGCGATGGGGGCGGGCGCGCGCGGCAAGGGCTTCGCGCCGGAGCGCTTTACCACCTCCCATGCCGCAAACATCGCCCGCGGCGCGCCGATGATCGAGGCCGGACTCTGGTATCGCCCGTCCTACTTCCCGCGTCCGGGCGATGCCGGCTGGCAGGAGGCCTGCAACCGCGAGGTGGGCTTCGTGCGCAACGCGGTGGGCGTCTGCGATGTCTCCACGCTGGGCAAGATCGACATCCAGGGCCCGGATGCGGCGGCCTTCCTCGATTTCGTCTACTGCAACACCTTCTCCACCCTGAAAGAAGGCCGGGTGCGCTACGGCTTGATGCTGCGTGAGGACGGCCACGTGATGGACGACGGCACCTGCGCGCGGCTGGGTGAAACCCACTACCTGATGACGACGACCACCGCGGCGGCGGGGCAGGTGATGAAGCACCTCGAATTCGTCTCCCAGGCTTTGCGCCCGGAGCTGGATGTCAGCTTCACCTCCGTCACCGAGCATTGGGCGCAGTTCGCGGTGGCCGGGCCGAAATCCCGTGCCTTGCTGGACAGCCTGCTGGATGCCCCGGTGGACGAAAGCGCTTTCCCCTTCATGGGCTGCGGCGCCGTCACCGTGGCCGGGGTGCCCGCGCGGCTCTTCCGCATCTCCTTCTCGGGCGAACACGCCTACGAGATCGCCGTGCCCGCCCGCTACGGCGCCGCGCTCTACGGCGATCTGGTGGCCCGCGCCGAGGTGCTGGGCGGGGGCGCCTACGGGATGGAGGCGCTCAACGTGCTGCGCATCGAGAAGGGCTTCATCACCCACGCCGAGATCCACGGCCGCACCACCGCCTTCGACATCGGCATGGGGCGGATGGTTTCGGCCCGGAAGGATTGCATCGGCAAGGCCGCCTCCCGCCGCGAAGGGCTTTCAGGGCCGGAGCGCGAGCAACTCGTCGGCCTGAGGCCGGTGCTGCCGGAGGGCCGCCTGCCTGCCGGCGCGCATCTCTTCTCCGAGAACCGGCCGCCCACGCGGGAGAACAGCGAAGGCTACGTGACCTCGACCTGTTTCTCGCCGAGCCTCGGCCACGAGATCGCACTGGGCTTCCTGAAGAACGGGCCGCTGCGCCGCGGTGAGGTGGTGAAGCTCGTGGACCACCTGCGCGGGGTCGAGACCCTCTGCACCGTCTGCGACCCGGTGTTCATCGACCCAGACGGAGGACGGATGCGTGGCTGAACTGATCGCTAAAACCCCCTGCGCCGGGCTGCTGCCGGTGCGCCACGGGGGCCTGAGCCTCACCGAATGCGCCCCCACGGCGATCCACCATCTCGCCGCCTACCGCGGCGCCGCGCAGCTGGGCGTGGCGCTCGAAAAGGCGCACGGGCTGGGATGGCCGGCGCCGGGCCGCTCCACGGGTGCTGCCTCCGCGCGCGCGCTCTGGTTCGGCCCCGACCAGGCCCTGCTGCTGGGGCCGATGCCGGTGGCCGCGCTCGCCCGCCACTGCGCCCTGACCGATCAGAGCGACGGCTGGGCCCACGTCTGCCTGTCCGGCCCCGGCGCGGAAGAGGTGCTGGCCCGGCTCGTTCCGGTGGATCTGCGCGCCGGTGCCTTCCCCGAAGGGGCCGTTGCGCGCACGGCGCTTTTCCACATGAGCGCGCTGATCACCCGCACGGGCGCGGAAAGCTTCGAGATCTTCGCCTTTCGCTCCATGGCGCGGACGCTGGTGCACGATGTCTCGGAAGCCATGAAAAGCGTGGTGGCGCAGCGCGGCTGAAACGCCCGACATCGTCGGGCAGCGCCCGCCCCGCCCCACGGGCGGGCGCTTCGCTTCCGCCCCGGAGCGGGCGCCGCCCTCGACGAGAGCGCAGGCGACGCAACGCCCTTGTTTTCCGTGCTTGACCAGCGGTCAAATCCACATCATATGCCGAGCCATGACCGATCTCGCCAAAATCCGCAATTTCTCCATCGTCGCCCATATCGACCACGGGAAATCCACGCTCGCAGACCGCCTGATCCAGGAAACCGGCACCGTCCAGGACCGAGACATGAAGGAGCAGCTGCTCGACGCGATGGACATCGAACGTGAGCGCGGGATCACCATCAAGGCCAACACCGTGCGCATCGACTACGTGGCCGATGACGGCGAAGCCTACGTGCTGAACCTGATCGACACCCCCGGACACGTCGATTTCGCCTACGAGGTCTCCCGCTCCATGCAGGCCGTCGAAGGCTCGCTGCTGGTGGTGGACTCCACCCAGGGCGTCGAGGCGCAGACGCTGGCCAACGTCTACCAGGCCATCGAGGCCGACCACGAGATCGTGCCGGTGCTCAACAAGATCGACCTGCCGGCCTCCGACTGCGATCGCGTCGCCGAGCAGATCGAGGACGTGATCGGCATCGACGCCTCCGACGCCATCCACGTGTCCGCGAAGACGGGTGTCGGCATTCACGAGACGCTGGAAGCCATCGTCAACCGCCTGCCCGCCCCCAAGGGTGACCGCGACGCGCCGCTCAAGGCGATGCTGGTGGACAGCTGGTATGACGCCTACCTCGGCGTGATCGTTCTGGTGCGCATCGTCGACGGCGTGCTGAAGAAGGGCGACCGGATCCGCATGATGTCCACCAATGCCGTCTACCCGGTGGAGCGCATCGGCGTCTTCCGCCCGGCGATGCAGGTGATCGACGAGCTGGGGCCGGGCGAGATCGGCTTTCTCACCGCCTCCATCAAGCAGGTGCGCGATACCCGCGTGGGCGATACGATCACCCACGAGAAGAAGGGCTGTGAAAAGCCGCTGCCGGGCTTCAAGCCGGCCCAGCCGGTGGTGTTCTGCGGGCTCTTCCCCGTGGACAACGCCGAGTTCGAGGATCTGCGCACAGCCATCGAGAAGCTTTCGCTCAACGATGCTTCCTTTTCGTCGGAAATGGAGACTTCTGCCGCCTTGGGCTTCGGTTTCCGCTGCGGCTTCCTTGGCCTGCTGCACCTTGAAGTGATCCGCGACCGGCTGGAACGCGAATACGGCATCGAACTGATCACCACGGCGCCGAGCGTCGTCTACCACGTGCACATGCGCGACGGCGAAGTGCGCGAGCTGCACAACCCGGCCGACATGCCCGATCTGACCCATGTCGACCACATCGAGGAGCCGCGCATCAAGGCGACGATCCTCGTGCCCGACGAATATCTCGGTGACGTGCTCAAGCTCTGCCAGGATCGCCGCGGCATCCAGCTTGATCTCACCTACGCCGGCAGCCGCGCCATGGTCGTCTACGACCTGCCGCTCAACGAGGTGGTGTTCGATTTCTATGATCGCCTGAAATCGGTAACGAAGGGTTACGCCAGCTTCGACTACCAGATGATCGGCTACCGCGAGGATCACCTCGTGAAGATGCAGATCCTCGTCAACGAAGAGCCGGTGGATGCGCTCTCCGTCATGGTCCACCGCGACCGGGCCGAAACCCGTGGCCGCGCCATGGTGGAGAAGCTGAAGGAGCTGATCCCGCGCCACATGTTCAAGATCCCGATCCAGGCCGCCGTGGGCGGGCGCGTCGTGGCGCGCGAAACGCTCTCGGCCATGCGCAAGGACGTGACGGCGAAATGCTACGGCGGCGACGCCACCCGGAAGCGCAAGCTGCTGGACAAGCAGAAGGCCGGCAAGAAGAAGATGCGCCAGTTCGGCAAGGTGGAGATCCCGCAGCAGGCGTTCATCTCCGCGCTGAAGATGGACGACTGACGGGCAAAGGGCGGGGTTTTCCCGCCCTTTTTCCTTTCAAGAGTCCCGGTTTCGGGCCGCCTAGAATTTCTGCTGCATCTTCGCGGCTTCGCGCGTGATGGTGCTGCCGGCGCTTTCCAGATCCTTGCCCGCACCCTTCACGGTTTCGCAGGCGGTCAGCATCAGCAGGGCGGCAATCAGGGCGGTCAGGCGGAGCATTGTCTGTCTCTTTGTTGGTTGGACGGCAGGTACTCTAATCCGGTTGCGCGACCTGCGCCAGAGGGCCGGCCCCGACAGGCAATGGCTTGCCAGTTGGCCGTTGCCGGTTCTAGGATTTCTGCGCCGTTCCCGCATTGCCCTCAGGAGAGCCCCATGCCCGTGACCGCCGCCGATCTCGTCGCAGCCGCAAACGCCGTCGTGCCCCGCATCAGCCAGACCGAGGCGGCCGAGAAAATCGCCGCCGGCGCGCTTCTGCTGGATGTCCGCGATGCCCCTGAACTGGAGGCCAGCGGCCGCGCGCAGGGCTCCCATCATGTTCCGCGCGGGATGCTGGAATTCCGGGCCGACCCGGCCAGCCCCTTCCACGATCCCGAACTGCGCCCCGATCGCCCGGTGGTGCTGCACTGCGCCTCCGGCGGCCGCGCGGCGCTGGCCGGCAAGCTCTTGAAGGACATGGGCTACGGCGAGGTCTACAACCTCGGCGGCTTCAAGGATTGGGTCGAGGGCGGCGGAGCCGTCGTCGAGCCGGTGGACAAGGGCATGTAGCCGTTACTTCCGGTAGTGGGTCGGCACGATGATCAGCGCCCCGATGGAGGCGACGATGGCGTTCAGCCCCGGTGAGCCGAAGCTGAGGCCGAACATGATCCGCACGAAGTAGAACAGCAGCGCCCCGCCAAGGCAGATGATGATCGAAGGCAGGTAGCCGTTGTGGGTGAAGCCGGTGCGCTCGGTGACGTAGCCAACGAGCCCCGCGATCACGAGGGTGCCGAAAAGGGTGAGAAACATCGCCGCTCCTGTCTGCTCGGGGCTTTCCAGTCATGGCCGGGTGGACGGGGGCGAGTCAACCATCCGGCGCGCTCAGCCCGGCGGCGGTGTCAGGGTCAGGCTGGCGCCGTTGATGCAATGCAGAAGCTGGTTCTCGATCATCACGATGTGGCCGAGGTGCCCGCCGCAGCGGCGACAATGCGCCTCCACCGCGGCCAGCGCGGCTTGTTCGGGCGTCATGTCCGAGCCCTCCGGCCAGTCCACGCCCATCAGGATCGCATTGGCGATGCCGTGGCGGAAGAACACCCAACCTTTTTCGAGCACGACCTGCCATTTGCCTTCGTAGAGGGGCAGCGCGCAGCCCTTGCAGGCATAGGTGCCTTCAGCAACCTGGCTCCAGAAGGGGCTGCTTTTCGGGATTTCAGTGCCCCCGCGGCGCAGGATCTCGTAGTCATGATCCCCCAGTTGCGCACGCCATTGCTCGGCGGTTTTCGTGATCTCGTAGGTGAAGCCGTCTTCGCTGCTGAGATAGCGGGCGCTGCGGGGCGGGCTGCGCCCAGGGCGCCGGCGGCGAGGGCTGAGCTGCGCAGGAAAGCGCGGCGGTTCAGGTGTGGGTGGGGCATGGGGATCTCCTTTCGTTGGCCGCGCGGGCGCGCGCGGGATCGGCCCATGCTAGGCGCCCCCGGCACGCACGCACCACGCAAAGCCCCGTGACGGATTGGTGAGCAGATTTGCGCCAAGCGGCTGCGAACAATGAGAAAAGTCCGTGAGCTCACGTGGGCCGTCACCAACAGGTTACAGCCGCCGGCATTTGCGCGCGCCGGAGCGTGAACCGGCGATCACGCCGCGTCCTGCGCATGTGTTCGGCCGTCAGCAAGCGTTAATTTACGCCACCGGCCGGCCGTTGGATGCTTGGATCAGGCCACGTGCTCCCGCGTGGCAGGACATGCGAAAGGAAAAACAGATGAAACAGCAACTCAAAGCCCTGATGGCCGCCGCCACGCTCATGGTTCCCACGGCCGGCGCGGTCTCCGCGATGACGGATGCGGACGTGATGTCGATGGGGCATTCGATGCTCGTGGGCGCGATCGTCAACCAGCTCAGCTCCAGCGGGCTGGATACCTCCGGCGTCAGCAAGCTGACCCTCAACGAGGCGGCGCAGATCTCGCTGATCCTGCGCGATGGTTCGGAATCCGAAGTCGACAAGACCCGCCGCATCGAGTTGATCCTGGATCGCGCCGCCGCCCGCTGACACCCCGCGCAGCGGAACCAACGAAAAAGGCCCCGGCAATCCGCCGGGGCCTTTCCTGTCGTCAGGAAGGAGAGGCGACTCAGTCGTCGGCCTTTTCCTTCTTCTCGTCCTTGATCTCTTCGCCGGTCTCCTGGTCCACGACCTTCATGGAGAGGCGCACCTTGCCGCGATCGTCGAAGCCGAGCAGCTTCACTTTCACGTCCTGGCCCTCTTTCAGCACGTCGGAGGGGTGGTTCAGGCGGCGGTTTTCGATCTGCGAGACGTGCACGAGGCCGTCACGCTTGCCGAAGAAGTTCACGAAGGCGCCGAAATCGACGATCTTCACGACCTTGCCGTCGTAGATCTGGCCGGCTTCCGGCTCCGCCACGATCGAGTAGATCATGTCGTGGGCCTTCTTGATGGCTTCCGCGTCGGCGGAGGCGATCTTGATCACGCCGTCGTCGTTGATGTCGACTTTCGCGCCGGAGGTTTCCACGATTTCGCGGATGACCTTGCCGCCGGAGCCGATGACTTCGCGGATCTTGTCGGTCGGCACGGTCATCGTCTCGATGCGCGGGGCATGATCGGAGAACGCTCCGGCCTCGGACAGGGCCTTGGACATCTCGCCGAGGATGTGGAGGCGGCCTTCCTTGGCTTGCGCCAGGGCTTTCTCCATGATCTCGGGCGTGATGCCGGCAACCTTGATGTCCATCTGCAGGGAGGTGATCCCGGCTTCGGTGCCTGCCACCTTGAAGTCCATGTCGCCGAGGTGATCCTCGTCGCCCAGGATGTCGGTCAGGATGGCGTAGGAGCCGTCTTCTTCCAGCACGAGGCCCATGGCCACGCCGGCGACCGGTGCCTTCAGCGGGACGCCCGCATCCATCATCGACAGCGAGCCGCCGCAGACGGAGGCCATCGAGGAGGAGCCGTTGGACTCGGTGATCTCCGACACCACGCGGATGGTGTAGGGGAAATCGGTCGGAGCCGGCAGAACCGCCTGCAGCGCGCGCCAGGCCAGCTTGCCGTGGCCGATTTCGCGGCGGCCCGGCGAGCCGACACGGCCCACTTCACCCACGGAATACGGGGGGAAGTTGTAGTGCAGCAGGAAGTTGGACTTGTAGGTGCCGGTCAGCGCGTCGATCATCTGCTCGTCGTCGCCGGTGCCCAGCGTGGTGACCACCAGCGCCTGGGTCTCGCCGCGGGTGAACAGGGCGGAGCCGTGGGCGCGGGGCAGAACGGAGACTTCGCTCTCGATGGGGCGCACCGTGGTGGTGGAGCGGCCGTCGATGCGGAGGCCCTTCTTCACGACGTCGCCGCGCAGGATGGTGGACTCGAGCTTCTTGAGCGCGGAGCCGAGGTTGGCGTCTTCGAGCTGTTCCTCGGTGAGCGCGGCCTTGATCGCCTCGCGGGCGGCGGCCACGGCGGCCACGCGCTCTTGCTTGTCGGTGATCGCGTAGGCGGCGCGCATCTGCTCCTCGCCGGCGGCTTTCACGGCCTCGTAGAGGGCGCTGTAGTCCGGGGCTTCGAACTGGAAGGGCTCTTTCGCGCATTCCTCGGCCAGCGAGATGATCAGGTCGATCACCGGTTGGATCTGCTGGTGCGCGAAGTTCACGGCGCCCAGCATCTCGGCTTCGGTCAGCTCGTAGGCTTCCGATTCCACCATCATCACGGCGTCCTTGGTGCCGGCGACGACGAGGTCCAGGCGCTGCTCCGGGTTGGTGCGCAGCATGTGCATGTCGTCGCAGGACGGGTTCAGCACGTATTCGCCATCCACGTAGCCCACGCGGGCGCCGGCGATCGGGCCCATGAAGGGCGCGCCGGAGATGGTGAGCGCGGCCGAAGCGGCGATCATGGCAACGATGTCGGGATCGTTCACGAGGTCATGGGACAGAACGGTGCACATCACGAGCACTTCGTTCTTGAAACCGGGGACGAAGAGCGGGCGGATCGGGCGGTCGATCAGGCGCGCGGTCAGCGTTTCCTTCTCGGTCGGGCGCGCCTCGCGCTTGAAGAAGCCGCCCGGGATCTTGCCGGCGGCGTAGTATTTTTCCTGGTAGTGCACCGTGAGCGGGAAGAAATCCTGCCCCGGCTTCTGTTCCTTGGCGAAGGTCACGTTGGCCATGACCGAGGTTTCGCCGAGGGTGGCGATGACGGTGCCATCGGCCTGGCGGGCAACCTTGCCCGTTTCGAGAGTGAGGGTTTCGTCGCCCCACTGCATCGATTTCTTGGTTACATCAAACATCTAGCGTATCCTGTAAGGAAGATATCCGGGCGTTCCCGGGTCTCCCTGATGAAATGGCGGCCCCATTGCCGCCGGCCCCATCCATCTTAACTTCGAGCGCCGGGGCCCCTGCGCAACGTCTCAGATGTTTCGCGCATACTAGAGAATGGTCCGGATTGGAAGGGGGCGGGTGCGATCGGGCGTTGCACAAGGCACCCCTGCCGCATCTGACAGACACCACCGCCGGTGCGCTCGTGGAATTGACGCCTGAAGCAACTTTTGGTTGTGTGTCCGCAGAGGCTTCGGAGTGGCACCCTTGGGCGAAATCACCATCGTCATCGCGACATACAACCGCCCGAAGGTGCTGCAACGGGTGCTGCGCACGGTTCGGGCGCAGACGGTGCAGGATTGGGAGGCGCTCATCATCGGCGATGGCTGTGATGCCGAAACCGGCGAGATGATCGCGGCCTTCCGGGATCCGCGCCTGCGCTACGTCAACCTGCCGGAGCGGTTCGGCGAACAGGCGGGGCCGAATTCCGTCGGGATGGCGCTGGCGCAGACGCCCTACGTGACCTTCCTGAACCACGATGACTACTGGCTGGAGACCCACCTGGAAAGCTGCCTCGACGGTTTGAAGGGCGGCGAGGCCCCCTTCTACTGGTCGCGCGCGGCCTTCTTCACCAACCGGGGGGCCGCGCCGGAGCGGACCTTCTTCTTGGAGCTGTCGCCGCCGGGCCGGACGTTCGCCGATCTCCACACGCACAAGTTCTTCGTGGCCGAACCGCTGAGCTCCTGGGCTGCCCGCCGCAGCGCTCTGGAGGCGCTTGGCCCGTGGAAGCTGGCCAGCCAGACGGGGCTGACCCCGATCGCGGAATTCGCCATGCGCGCGGCCCGGCACGGGTATGAGGTGGCCAACGGGGCGGAGATCACCGTGCTCAAGGACAACATGCACGTCCCGCCGCCGATCTACGCCGATCCGGCGGATTACGCCGAGCGCTGGGTGCGGATGATCGAGGCGGGGCAGGGCGATGCGATCCGGGCGGAAATCCGCGAGGACATCTGGCTTTCGGAGGCGCTGGAACTGCACCGCAGGCCCGCCATCGAGCGGGGCGACGGCGCGCGCGTCGATCCGCTGCGCGCCGACCGGCAGACCGGCATCAATCTGCGCGATCTGGAAGAGCGGGCGCGGGGCAGGGCCCCGGCGCTGCTGAACCGGACGTTGGAAAACCGGACGGGGAAGGCCCTTGCCCGCCAGCCCGATCTTGCAGAGATGATCCGTTTCGCCAAGGGGGCGCTGGGATGAAGGTGCTCGAGGGCAGGAAGGCGGTGTCCGATTTCGTGGCAGCGGTGCGCGCCGCGGCGGGCAAGAAGATCCGGCGCGTTGCTTTCGAGGACTGCCGCGATTGGCATTTCACCCCGGACGGTGCCTTCGCCCATCGCAGCGGCCGGTATTTCTCGGTGGCCGGGATCTCCGCGCCGCCGACGATGCACAGCCGCATGCCGGCGGACTGCGTGATGATCGACCAGCCCGAGGTCGGCTGGCTGGCCTTTCTCGTGCGTCCTTCCGATGCGGGGCTCCAATGGTTGCTTCAGGCCAAGACGGAGCCGGGAAACCTGGCCGAAACCAGCATCGCGCCGACCGTGCAAGCGACGCGCTCGAACTTCGAACGGGTGCACGGGGGCGAGGCGACGCGTTTTCTGGATCGGTTGACGGAGGCGCCGGCCTTCCTGTCCGATGCGCCCCACTCCGAACAGGGCACGAAATTCCTCTGGAAGTTCAATCGCAACAGCGTTGCCGCGGTCGAAGCGGGCATGGAACCCGAGGCCGCGGACGGGCGGCTCTGGCGCTGGGCGACCTCCGCCGCGTTGCGCGAGAGTCTGTCGGTCAACCACCTCGTCAACACCGATGCGCGCTCGGTGATCGCGACGGCGCCCTGGGCGCTTTTGGCCGATGGTGGCCCGCTGTTCTCGGCGGACGTCCTGCGCGCCTCCTACGAGTTGGAAAAGCCATGGGAGGCGGAACAGCTCAAGCCGCTCGTCTCGCCTCTTGGCCCGTTGCGCGCCCCGAACTGGCGGCGGGTGCCGCTGACCGGGCTGGAGGGCTGGCAGATGCGTGATGGCGCGCTGCGTGATCCCGCCGGACAGGAAGCCGTGGCCTGCTATGACGTGGAACTCGCGGGGCGTGAAGTGGGGCACTGGCAGCAACCCTTCCTGGTGGGTACGCAGCCGGCGGAGCAGGTGCTTTTCATGCGCATCGATGCAGGCAAGGCGGAATTCTACCTGCGCGTCTATCACGAGGTCGGATTCGGACGCAGGCGCGAGTTCGGGGCTTCGACGAGCTCCGAGTTCGACACGCCCCCCTTCCTGCGCAACTGGCGCCGGCAGGGGGAGCCGCGGAAGATCATGGCGCTGCGGCAGAGCGACGAGGGCGGGCGCTTCATGCGTGCGGATGCCGTCTACCGCATCGTTCTGTTGCAGAACCCGCCACCGAAGCAGCGCATGCCCGTCGGGGCCTGGGTCGATCTCTCGACGCTGGAGAAGCTCTGCCGCACCGCCGGGCGCACCACCAACGAGCTGCGCACGCTGGCCTCGATGATCCTGAGCCGCGCATTCGATGCGGCCTGCGCGGATCTCTAGGGGTTGAGTCGCGGGCCGGCGCCCGGAAGGCGCGGGCGAAACATGCGAACCGGTTTGGAAAGCTAACCAATTCCACCGGGTGCAATTTGCGCCTCGTGCATAGCTGCTGCGACATTCCTGCATGGCTTGCCTGCAGAGAGGCGACCCTGTCGCCCCTGTTTTCTCTTTATCCATTTTTTTCAATGCGTTGGCGGCGGCGGCGGCGTGGTTTCCCCCGCGAAACGGCCCTTTCGGGCCCCGCCCTCTTGAAACCTGTGATTTCTCCCCTAGCCATGCGCCGCGCGGAGTGGAATGTAGCGCGCCATGGCGCGGACCGCCTGCCCTGTCCGGGTGGGGATCTCGGGTATCGGAGCACTGCCGATGCCCCGCCGCGCGAGGGATCCGAAAAGGGCGCCCCGGTGCCCGGAAAAGAAAAGGTCAAAAGTCATGGGACTGACGTGCAAGGACGTGATGGTGCCGCCGGAAGAGCAGATCACCATCGGCCCCGAAGAAAGCGTTGCCACCGCCTTCCAGCTTATGCGCAAGAACCGCGCGCGTTTCCTGCCGGTGGTCGATGAAGAAGGCAGGTATCTGGGCGTGTTCACCGCGCCGACGCTGCTGAAGCTCTTCCTGCCCAAGGCCGCGATCATTGGCCTGAACGACTCCACCAGCCGCATGAGCATGGGGCACCTGACCTTCATGAACCTCGAGAAGGAAGATTTCGACAACCAGCTCGAGGCGCTGAAATACGAGAAAGTCGTGAACAACATGTCCAACCCCGACAACATTCCCGTCGCGGCCCCGGACACGCCGATCATGGAAGGCATCTTCCTCTACTACAAGTTCAAGCGCCACGTCGTTCTCGTCGATCCGGAAACCGGGCGGTTCGTCGGCACCGTGTCCAGCAACTCGCTGCTGGATCGCGCGCTCAGCTGAGCTTCTCCTCCCCAATCTCCTCCAAGAACAAACGGACAGAACCCGTGTCAGAACACACCGCCTCCCACGGAGAAGCCGCATTCTCCGTCCCCGATCTCCTCGGTATCGATCCGCTCTGGGTCGCCACCGGCATCCTCGTCCTCGTCTACGCGGTGCTGATCACCGAGAAGGTGAACCGCGCCATCCTCGCCATGCTCGGCGCCTCGCTGATGGTGCTCTTCGGCATCCTGAACCAGGAGCAGGCCGTCAACGGCGTGGACGCCAACACGCTGGCGCTGCTCATCGGCATGATGGTGATCGTTGGCATCACCTCCAAGAGCGGCCTTTTCCAGTTCGTCGCGATCAAGGCGGCGAAATCGGTGAAGGCCGATCCCACCGGCATCCTCATCATGCTCACGCTGATCACCGCCGTCTTCTCGGCGCTGCTCGACAACGTGACGACCGTGCTGCTGATCGCGCCGATCACGCTGCTGATCACCGATGCGCTGGAAACCAAGGTGTTTCCCTTCTTCCTGGCCGAGATCCTCGCCTCCAACGTGGGCGGCACGGCCACGCTGATCGGTGATCCGCCCAACATCATCATCGGCTCGGCGGCCGGGCTGAGCTTCAACGAGTTCGTCGTGAACCTCGCGCCGATCGCGGCCATCTGCCTCGTGGTGCTGACCGGGATCATCTACCTGATGAACCGCAAGGCGCTGGCAGCGATCCCGAAATCGGCCTCCGAGCGGATCATGAAGTTCAACGAGGGCGAGGCCATCACCGACCGCGGCCTGATGATCAAGTCGCTCTGCGTGCTGGCGCTGGTGCTGCTGGGCTTCACGCTCGGCCACAGCTACGGCATCCAGCCGGGCACTTCGGCACTGGCCGGCGCGGGCCTTCTGATGCTGCTGGCCTACGGCCACCAGCACGGCGAGGAGCAGTCCGAATCCGTGCACCACATCTTCGGCGAAGTGGAATGGATCACCATCTTCTTCTTCGGCGGCCTCTTCGTCATCGTGGCCGGCGTGGAGCATGTCGGCCTGCTGGAGTTCTTCGCGCACAAGGTGCTGGAAATCACCGAGGGCGACCTGGAGAAGACGGCGCTGCTGATCTTCTGGGCTTCGGGCATCCTCTCGGCGATCCTCGACAACATCCCCTTCGTGGCCACGATGATCCCGCTGATCGAAAGCACGGCGGACACCTTCGGCGGCCCGGACGCGATCGAGCCGCTGTGGTGGGCGCTGGCGCTGGGCGCCTGCCTCGGCGGCAACGGCACCCTGCTGGGCGCCTCCGCCAACCTCACCGTCGCGGCCTTCGCGGAGAAGGCGAAACAGCCGATCGGCTTCGTGCAATTCACGAAATACGCCTTCCCGATCATGCTGCTGACGCTGGCGATCTCCCACGTCTACATCTGGCTGCGCTACTTCTGAGCGGCGCGTCTCGCCAAAAGGCTTCCTGAACGACAGGGGCAAGCGGCTGGCGCCGCTTGCCCCTTTTTGTTGCCTGCTCGCATCTGCGGCTGCTTTGCCTGTTGTCCGCTGCCTCTTCCCGCATCGGGGGGATGCGCCCGGAGCGGGATCCGGTTACCTGCGGGGGGCGCCCTCGGGCTTGTTCCGCTCAAGGGCGGCGCGGATCTCGTCGGATCCCAGCGCGGGATTTGCACGTTTCAGGCAGGACTCGACGGCCGAGAGGTCGGGGCGCTCGGGGCGTTGGCCGCCACCGCGCTCCATCTTCGGGAAGCAGGCGGATACGGCGCTTTCGCTGAGGCCGAGATCCGCGGCGATCCTGTCGAAGGCGGGTTTCGGCGGCCCCTGGCGCGCCTGGGCGGAAACCGCTGGTGCGCAGGCCAGGGCCGCGGTGAGCGCGAGGGCGAATTGGAGAGGTTTTGTCACCTGTCTGCTCCGTCTTTTCGTGTCTTGGATTTCTGAAACGAAGCAGCGCCCGGCTTCCGTCGCCGAAAAATCCACGAGGATCCGGAACATCCGTGCGAGCAGGCACAAAAAAACCGCGCCTCCGGAGAGGCGCGGCCTGTCGCACAGAGACTGTGGCGATCGTGGCTCAGCGGCGGATGCCGAGGCGCTCGATCAGGCTCTGGTAACGGGCTTCATCCTTGCCCTTCAGGTAGTCCAGCAGCTTGCGGCGCTGGGCGACCATCTTCAGAAGGCCACGGCGGCCGTGGTTGTCCTTCTTGTGGGTCTTGAAGTGCTCGGTGAGCGTGTTGATGCGCGAGGTCAGGATGGCAACCTGGACTTCCGGGGAGCCGGTATCGCCTTCCTTGGTGGCGAATTCCTTGATGACGCGTTCTTTTTCTTCAACGGTGATCGACATCGGGGTCTCCTAAAGGTTTGAGTTCATGTCATGGCGCAAGCCGGGATGTCGTCCAGCAGGGCCCGTGGAGGCCTTCCCGCAGGGGGAAGATGGGCGCGTATACGCAGAATCGCGGCGCGTGGAAAGGGAAAAATGCAGGCTGGCGGCGGGCTGGCCCTAGGTGAGCAGGGCGATCTGGCTGGGATCGAGCCCGGAGACGCCCTTCAGCGTGGCGATATGCACGCCGTCGAGGAAGATCTCGCTGTCGGGCCCGGAACCGGTGTCCACTTCCTGGAGCGTGATTTCCGGCAGCACGTCGGCCGGGCCGGAATACTGGATCAGCAGGGCATCCTCATCGACGTTGAAATCCATGATGGTGGCCTCGCCGCCCTCTTCGATCCAGTCGCCCACGAGGAAGGCATCCGAGCCTTCGCCGCCGGTGCCCACGTCCTCGTTGCCGAGCGCGAGGGTATCGTCACCCTCGCCGCCGTTGAGGAAATCCTGATCGTCGATCTCGCTTCCGTCCGGGCCTTCCACGGTGCCGATCAGCGTGTCGTTGCCGGCGCCGCCCATGATGGCATCCGCGCCTTCGCCGCCGGACACGGTATCATCGCCGTAGCCGCCTTCGAGCAGGTCGTCTCCCGCGCCGCCGGCGAGCCTGTCATCGCCCTCGCCGCCGATCAGCGTATCGGCCCCGCCTTCGCCGGAGAGCGTATCGTCGCCACCCCAGCCGCGCAGGAGATCGTCGCCTTCGCCGCCGAGCAGGGCATCGTTTCCGTCACCACCGACCACGTCGTCCGCCCCGGTGCCGCCCGTCAGGAGATCGTCTCCGGACTGGCCGAGAATGTCGTCGGAGCCTGCGCCGCCGTCGATGATGTCGTGCCCGCCGCCGCCGGCGAGCAGATCGTTGCCGCCGTTGCCGGAGATCACGTCGTCGCCTTCCGTGCCTTCCAGCACGTCATCGCCTTCGCCGCCCTCGACGTCCTCGCCGCCGAGCATCACGTCGGCCATCACGCCCGCGGCCAGCAGGCCGAACAATCCCACCAATCCCAACATGGCAAACCGCCTCACCGTTCACGCCCGCGCAAGCGATTCGCGGGCCTCAGGAAAACTAAACCCGAGGCAGATTAGGACGGCGTTAATAATTGAGAAACTTTTAGGTAAATCCTATTCGCCCGCCGACTCGACCGGGGTGTTGCGGCCGTTCTGCCCGGCCTGGATTTCCTGGGCGATCTCGCTGGCCCAGTCGCCCACGATCGGGATGAAATCGATCTTGGAGAGCGAGTAGATCACCGCCGAGACGAGCACCGAGGCGCCGATGACCGTGCCCAGCCCCAGCGCGAGGCCGCGCGCGAACTGGAACATCAGCGTGCGCCAGATGTTGTTGTTGATGCGCACGATGCGGTGGTTGTTGAAGATCTCGAGTTCGCGGCGGATGCCGGCGAGCTCTTCGTTCAGCTTGTCCTGGTCTGTGCTCATCCTGTCCCTTCCGGTTTGCTCCACGTTACCCGTCCCGCGCGGCGGTGCAAGGCCTGCGCAAGGGCGATGCAAAAGGGGGGGGCGGGGTCAGGGCGTGGGCAGCCAGGGGCGCGGGGCCTCGCTGTAGGCTATGTAGAGCGGATGCTTGGGGTGGCCGGCCTTGGAGAGGCCGAGGTGGAAGAGCGGCAGGCCGGTTTCGCGTAGCAGGGCTTCCACCGCGGGGCCGCGTCCGAGGTGTTCGCCGTGGGTGCCCCAGGCGCAGATGATCTGATCGGCCCAATGGGCGGCTTCGAGGATGGCGGCGTCGTTCTCGGGGCCCACCGGATCGGCCGCGGCGCGCATCTTGCGCGGATCGGTGTCGCGCCAGGCGAAGATGTTGCAGACGCGGAAGGCCCCGAAGCCCAGCGTGCGCGCCCGGCGTTCGCAGCGTTCCACGGTGGGATCGTTCTGCACTTCCGTGGCCGTGGAGGGGTTGAGCATCAGGAAGAAGGCCCGGCGCCCGGCCGGATCCCACGTGCGGGTCAGCGCGTAGCGGTAGCGCTCGCAATCGGAGTAGATCGCGGTGGAGGCGGCGTCGTCTTTCTGGTGGGTGCGGGTGATCATGCTCTGATGGCCCGCCGGTGGCGATGTCGGATGCCTCCGGCGGGGATATTTGCGGAACAAAGTGGAGCAGGGCGCTCTTTGGGCGCCCCGCTGGGTCAGATTCCGGCGTCCACGATCGCCTGGGCGAGGATCGGAACGGTCTGCGCGTTGAGGCCGGCGATGTTCATGCGGCTGTCGCCGACCATGTAGATCGCGTGATCTGCGCGCAGTTTCTCCACCATCTCCGGCGTGGTGCCGAGGCGGGAAAACATGCCGCGGTGCTGGGCGAGGAAACCGAAGCGGTCGGAGCCCGAGAGACGCTGGAGCTCGCTTGCGAGCTGTTCGCGCAGCGCGAGCATGCCGAGGCGCACCTCTTCCAGTTCGGCCTCCCAGTCGGCGCGCAGGGCGGGATCGGTGAGGATCATCGTCACCAGCCGGGCGCCGTGATCAGGCGGGAAGGAGTAGTTCTGGCGGTTCAGGAAGGCGAGGCTCCCCTGTGCGAGGGGCTGGCCGTCGGCCTTTTCCGAGATCGCCATCAGAACGCCGGTGCGCTCGCGGTAGATGCCGAAGTTCTTGGAGCAGGAGGCGGCGATCAGGCACTCGGGCATCTCGCTCGCGACCATGCGCACGGCGGCGGCGTCTTCCTCGAGCCCGTCGCCGAAGCCCTGGTAGGCGATGTCCACGAAGGGCACCGCGCCGACCTCCTGCAGGACGGCGATCACCTCGGCCCATTGCGCCAGCGTGAGGTTGGCGCCCGTAGGGTTGTGGCAGCAGCCGTGCAGCAGCACCACGTCACCGGCCTTCACCTGCGCGAGATCTTCGAGCATGCCTTCGAAATCGACGCCGCGGGTTTCGTCGTCGAAGTAGCGGTACTCCGCCAACGGCATCTTGAGGAATTTCAGGATCGAGGGGTGGTTGGGCCAGGTCGGGGCGGAGAGCCAGACGGTGGCTTCGGGGTTCACCCATTTGATCAGTTCGAAGCCCTGCCGGATGGCGCCGGTGCCGCCCGGGGTTGCCACGGCGGCGATGCGGGCGCGTTCGACGGAGGTGCCCAGCACCAGATCGATCATCGCGTCGCTGAAGGCGGGATCGCCTGCGAGCCCGGTGTAGGCCTTGGTGGTCTCGGTTTCCCAGAGCGTCTTCTCGGCGGCCTTGATGGCGCGCATCACCGGGGTGACGCCCTCGGCGTTCTTGTAGACGCCGACGCCCAGGTCGATCTTGCCCGCGCGGGGGTCTTCGCGGAAGGCCTGCATCAGGGCGAGGATCTTGTCGGCGGGTTGGGGTTGGAGGAGTTCGAGCATGGTTACGCTTCGCCGGTTGCTACGTTGAGGTAAGGGAACATGCCCCACTCGGCCCAGGAGCCGTCGTAGAGCGCGTGGTCGCGGTGGCCCAGGCGCTCCAGCGCGAGGGAGAGAATGGCGGCGGTGATGCCGGAGCCGCAGGTGGTGATCACGGGCTTGGCCAGATCCACGCCGGCGGCTTCGAAGATCGCGCGGGTTTCCTCGGGCGATTTCATCGTGGCATCGGCGTTGAGCAGGCTGGCGTAATGCACGTTGCGCGAACCGGGGATGTGGCCGGCGCGCAGGCCGGGGCGGGGCTCCGGATCTTCGCCACGGAAGCGCGAGGGCGAACGGGCATCGACGATGGCGTGATCGCCCAGCTTCGCCGCGTGGGCCACCTGGGTGACGTCCTTCACCAGTTGCGCCTGGCGCTGCACCGTCATGTGGCGGTCGCGGATGATCGGGGGCATGTCCTCCACCGGGCGGCCCTCGGCCTGCCATTTGGGCAGGCCGCCGTCGAGCACGGCCACGTCCGTCTTGCCCATGAGCCTGAACAGCCACCAGACGCGGGCGGCGGAGAACAGCCCGGCGCCGTCGTAGACCACGACCTGGTGGCCGTCGCCCACGCCCATGGCGCGCATGCGGGACATGAACTTCTCCACCGGGGGCGCCATGTGGGGCATCTCGGAGCGGTGATCGCTGATCTCTTCGATGTCGAAGAAACGTGCGCCGGGGATGTGAGCGGCGTCGTATTCGGCCTTCGGATCGCGGCCCTCGGTGGGCAGATACCAGGAAGCGTCGAGAATCCGCAGATCGGGATCCTTCAGATGGGCCGCGAGCCACTCCGTGGATACCAGCGTTTTCGGATCGTCGGTTGCCATGCCTTCCCCCCTGATTGCGCAGCCCGCAGCCGGCCGGGACGCGCCCCGGGCGGGCAGCCCTTGCCTAGCGCCGGGACGGGCGAAGGGCAAGCAAATAGGCGGCCTACTCGCCGTGGCGCAGCAGGCGCTGCTTCTGCCGGCCCCAATCGCGCTTGGCCTCGGTCTCGCGCTTGTCCACCGTCTTCTTGCCCTTGGCGATGCCGATCTTCAGTTTCACGTAGCCCTTGTGGTTGAAGTAGAGCACCAGCGGCACCAGCGTCATGCCCTTGCGCTGGGTGTCGCTCCAGAGGCGGGCCAGCTCCTTGCGGGAGACCAGCAGCTTGCGCTTGCGGCGCTCTTCGTGGCCGAAGGTTCTGGCCTGCTCGTAGGGTGCGATGTAGCTGTTGGTGAGCCAGAGCTCTCCGTTCTCCACCGAGGCGTAGCTTTCGGCGATGTTGGCCTGCCCGCTCCGCAGGGATTTGACCTCGGAACCCTGAAGCACGATGCCGCATTCGAGATCGTCCTCGATCGCGTAATCGTAGCGGGCGCGCCGGTTCTCGGCGATCACCTTGTAGTTCTTTTCTTCCGGGGTCTGCTTTTTCTTGGCCATGGGCGGCATCTAAGCGGTGGGAGGGCGTAAGTCCAGAGGCGCAGCGCCGGCCTGCGCGCGGGAAAAGGCGTTGACCTTCCCCTTGGTGGAAGCCGCAGGGAGGGGCGAAGGAAAGCAGTCGCGAAAGGAGGCGGGATGCGCAAGGCGATGATCGGTGTGGCCCTCGTGCTGGTGGCACTGGGCGGGCTCGCATGGTTGCGGACGAATAACGAGGTGGCCGTTTCCGGCGGCACGGGGGCGGAAGGGGCGCAACCGGGCACCGAGGCGATGGTTCGGATCGTGCTGCCGGAGGCACTGTCGGAGAACGCGGTGATCGGCAAACGGGCGTTCGACGCCAATTGCGCGGAGTGCCACGGGGCAAATGCCGCGGGGCAGAACGGCGTGGCGCCGCCGCTGGTGCACAAGATCTACGAGCCTTCCCACCACGGCGACGAAAGCTTCCAGCGGGCCGTCGCGCAGGGCGTGCGCGCCCATCACTGGAGCTTCGGCAACATGCCGCCCGTGGCCGGGCTGAGCCGGGCCGACGTGGCGATGATCATCGCCTACGTGCGCGAACTGCAGCGCGCCAACGGGATCGAGTGACCATGACGGTGCGCGCGGTTTTGGCTGGCCTGGCTCTCGGTTGCCTCGCGGCGGCCCCGGCGTTCGCGGGCCATGAACTGGAAGGCCGGGACATCGAAGCCGGCAAGGTGCTCTATGTGGAAAACTGCGCGGCCTGCCACGGGGCGAAGCTGGAAGGGCAGCCGAACTGGCGCAGCGCCGGCCCGGACGGCGTGCTTCCGGCTCCGCCCCACGACGAAACCGGCCACACCTGGCACCACGACAACGGGCTCCTGTTCGATTACACTCGTCTGGGCGGGGCCGGGGCGCTGGAGGCGCGCGGCCTTGCGGATTTCAAGAGCGGGATGCCGGCTTTCGAAGGCGTTCTGAGCGATGATCAGATCTGGGATACGCTCGCCTACATCGCCTCGACGTGGCCTGAAGGGATCCGGGACATCCAGAAAAAACGAAACCCGCCGCATTGAGGCGGCGGGGTCCGGTCGATCGGTGGCTCTCCGGCCTCAGTTCAGCAGGCCGGCGTGGCGCAGCGCGTCGTCGATCTTGGCGCGGGTCGGTGCCGTGGCCGGGGTGAGCGGCAGGCGGATCTCGTCGCTGCAGAGGCCGAGCCGGCTCATGGCGTATTTCGCCCCCACGAGGCCGGGTTCGGTGAAGATGGCGATATGCAGCGGCATCAGCCGGTCCAGTAGCGCGAGCGCGGTGGTGTAATCGCCGCTCAGCGTGGCCGCCTGGAACTCGGCGCAGAGCTTCGGCGCGACGTTCGCCGTCACCGAGATGCAGCCCACGCCGCCATGGGCGTTGAAGCCGAGCGCGGTGGCGTCCTCGCCGGAGAGCTGGATGAAATCCGGGCCGCAGGTGATGCGTTGCTGCGGCACGCGGGAGAGATCGCCGGTGGCATCCTTCACGCCCACGATCCGGGGCAGACGCGCCAGTTCGCCCATGGTTTCCGGCGTCATGTCCACGATGGAGCGGCCGGGGATGTTGTAGATGATGATCGGCAGGTTGCAGGCGTCGTGGATCGCTTCGAAATGGGCCTTCAGCCCCTCCTGCGTCGGCTTGTTGTAGTAGGGCGTGACCACGAGGATGGCATCGGCGCCCACCGCCTCGGCGTGCTTGGCAAGGTGGATGGATTCCGCGGTGTTGTTGGAGCCGGCGCCGGCGATCACGGGCACGCGCCCCGCGGCGGCCTTCACCACTTCTTCAACCACGATTTCATGTTCGCGGTGGGTCAGCGTGGGGCTTTCGCCGGTGGTGCCCACGGGCACGAACCCGCTTGACCCTTCGGCGATGTGCCAGTCCACCAGGCGTTTGAGCGTGTCGATATCCAGCTCGCCGTTCTTGAACGGCGTCACCAGGGCTGGAATGGACCCTTTGAACATGACACGTCTCCTCTATTCTGTATGGTGCGGGCGAGTCGCCCGGTTGCAAGCGCGCGGACCCTATCCGCGATCATGGCGCTTGCCAAGTTTGTGAATTGCACCCGGGCCGGGCCGGGCTAGAGTTCTCCGGGGAAGGCCCGAATCCGAGCAGGGGTTTTGCGCGAATGCGAGTTCTGAGCTTACTGGTAAGCATTGCCCTGTTGTGCGTGGCGCCGGCCGCTGGCGCGCAGCAGCCCTCCGAGGCGCGCATTCTCTCCAACGCCTTCGACGCCATGCGGCAGGGCGACTGGGAGGAAGCCACGCGTCGGGCACGCGCCGGGCCCGAGGTGGTGGAAGATCTCGTGGAATGGCACCGCCTGCGCTCCGGCCGTGGCGAGATGGGCGACTACCTCGCCTTCCTGCAGAACAACGCCGACTGGCCGGGCCTGCCGCTGCTGCGTGAACGGGGCGAAGACAGCATTCCGCGCGGCGCCGATCCGCGCCGGGTACTGGCCTTCTTCGAAGGCGCCGAGCCCCGCACCGGCGTCGGCGCGCTGCGGCTGGCCGAAGCCCATGCGGCGCTGGGCCAGAAGGGCGAGGCCGAGGCCGTGCTGGTGCTCGCCTGGCGCACGCTCGATCTCACCCGCGAGGAGCGGGAGGCTTTCCAGCAGCGCCACGGGCGGCTGATCGCGCCCCACGACGAGGCCCGTCTCGACATGCTTCTGTGGCGCGGGGAGCGCGTGCAGGCCGAGGCCATGCTGCCCTTCGTTTCGGAAGGCTGGAAGGCGCTGGCGGCGGCCCGCATCGGCCTGCGCCAGCAGGTGCCCGGCGTCGATGCCCTGATCGAGAAGGTGCCTTCTTCGCTCGCCGATGACCCGGGGCTGGCCTACGAGCGCTTCAACTGGCGCGCCCGCAAGGGGCGCAACGAGGATGCCATCGCGCTTCTGCTGGAACGCAGCACCTCGGCGCAGGCGCTGGGCGAGCCCGGCCGCTGGGCCGGGTGGCGCCGCGCGCTGGCGCGCTCCGAGATGCGCGCCGGGCGCGCACAGACGGCCTATCGCATCGCTTCGCGCCATTTCCTGACCGAGGGCAGCGCCTATGCCGATCTGGAATGGCTTTCGGGCTACCTCGCCCTGCGCTACCTTGACGACCCGCGCCTCGCGCTGGAGCATTTCTCCCGCTTCCGTGCCGCGGTTTCCTCGCCGATCAGCCTCGGCCGGGCGGGCTACTGGCAGGGGCGGGCGCTGGAGGCCATGGGCAACGCCGAGGGCGCGCGCGAGGCCTACGCCTTCGGGGCGACCTACCAGTCCAGTTTCTACGGCCAGCTCGCCGCCGAGGCCGCCGGCCTGCCGATGGACCCGGCGCTGGTGGGGGCGGAGGTCTTTCCGGACTGGCGCGAGGCCGCCTTCATGGACAGCGAGGTGCTGCACGCGGCGCTCATCCTGCACAAGGCGGGCGAGTTGAGCCTCGCGCGCCGGTTCCTGGTGCATCTGGCCGAAACCCAGGATCGCACGGGCCTCGGGCAGCTCGGGGATCTGGCCTTCGCCCTGAACGAGCCGCATATCGCGCTGATGATCGCCAAGCAGGCGGCCTCGCGCGGGCTGGTGATCGACAAGGCCTACTACCCGCTGCACGAGCTGGTGGACGGCCCGATCCCGGTGCCGCCGGAGCTGGCGCTCGCCATCGCGCGCCGGGAGAGCGAGTTCAATCCCGAGGTCGTCAGCCCCGTCGGGGCGCGCGGGCTGATGCAGCTGATGCCGGGCACCGCGCAGGACATGGCCCGCGAGGTCGGCGTCAGCTATTCGCCGGGGCGGCTGCTGAGCGACTGGGCCTACAACGCGAAACTCGGCACCGCCTATCTGAAGGAGCTGATCGACGAGTTCGGCGAGAACTACATCCTCGTCTCCGTCGCCTACAACGCCGGGCCGAGCCGCGCGCGGCGCTGGATCGAGGAACGCGGGGATCCGCGCTCCGCCGGGGTGGATATCGTCGACTGGATCGAGCACATCCCTTTCACAGAGACCCGCAACTACGTGATGCGGGTCACCGAGGCGCTGCCGATCTACCGGGCGCGGATGTCGGGGCAGGTCGGGCGGCCGCGGCTGGCGGAAGAGCTGAACGGCTCCTGACGGGGCTTGCCGGGACGCGCTGCCCCACGTGCAGGGATCATGTGGGGCGCTGCCCCACACCCCGGGATATTTGCGGAACAAAGTGGATCAGGAGGCCGGTTTGGCCGGATCCTCGGGAGGTGGGGCCGGTTTGCGGCTGCGCAGCAGGGTGAAGATGCCGGCGGCGGTGACGATGGCTGCGCCGAGCGCCACGTTGGGCCGCAGGGCTTCGCCGAAGACGAGGATGCCCATCGAGGCGGCGAAGACGAGTTGCAGGTAGGCGAAGGGCTGCACCGCGCTGGCCTCGGCCACGGCGTAGCATTTGATCAGCAGCCAGTGGCCAAGGGCGCCGAAGACGCACAGCAGCGCCATCCAGCCCCAATCGGCCGCGGCCATGGGCTGCCAGGACCAGAGCCCCACGGCCGTCATGGCGGCGGCGCCGACGGTGCCCGTCCAGAAGAAGCTGGTGGCGGCGCTGTCCTTGCGGGCGGCGTAGCGGGTGGCGAGGCCGTAGCAGGCGAAGAGCGTGGCGGAGATCAGCGGCACGACGGCGGCCGCGGCGAAGACGCCGGCGCCCGGTTGCAGGATGATGAGCACGCCGAGAAAGCCGATGCCGATCGCGCCCCAGCGCCGCCAGCCGACCTTTTCGCCCAGGACCGGCCCCGAGAGCGCGGCGATGATGAGCGGGTAGCTGGCGAAGACCGCGTGGCTCTCCACCAGCCCCAGCAGCACGAAGGCCAGCACCATGACGCAGATCTCGCAGGCCAGCAGCAGGCCGCGGAAGATCTGCAGCAGGGGCTGCCCGGTGCGGGCGGTGGCTGCCAGTCCGCCGGGGCTGCGCGCGGCGAGCACCACGACGAAGGCCGCGAAGAACCAGTAGCGGATCATCACCACCATCAGCGTGTTGTATTCCGCCGCCAGGTGGCGGGAGATGCCGTCCTGCAGGGCGAAGACGAAGGTGGTGGCGATCATCAGCAGGATGCCGAGGCGGGTGTTCTGCTCGGTCATGGCGGGGTGGGGGCCCCGGTGAGGGTGGCGCGGGTCATGTGGCGCTTGCGGCCGTAGCCGGGGGTGCGCTCCACCGTGAAGCCGGCGGCTTCGAGGCCGCGGCGCACGAAGCCGGCGGCCGTGTAGGTGGCGGCGCTGCCGCCGGGCGCGGTGTGGCGGGCGACCTCGGCCATCAGCGCTTCCTCCCAGAGCTCGGGGTTGCGCGCGGGTGCGAAGCCGTCGAGGAACCAGGCGTCGGCCTTGCCTTCCCAATTTGCCAGTTCCCGCCGGGCATCGCCGATGCGGATGTCGGCCGTGAGATCGGGCAGGGTGATCCGTCGCGCGCCGGCTTCCCATTGTTCCAGGAAGGGATCGGCGATGGCGCGGGCCTCGGGGAAGGCCGCGAGCGCGCGGGCCATCTCCTCGGCGCGCATCGGGTAGGCTTCGAAACTGGTGAAGGCCAGCGGCCCCTGCTGCCCGCTTTCACGCCAGCAGAGCAGCGCGGCGAAGAGGTTGAGCCCTGTGCCGAAGCCCAGCTCCGCGATGTGGAAGCCGGGGCGGAAGCGTGCGGGCAGGCCGTTGCCGGCAAGGAAGACGTGGCGCGTCTCGGCGAGGCCGTTTTCCAGCGAGAAATAGGGATCTTCGAAGCGGCGGGACACCGGCAGCGCGCCGTCGCGCCATTCGAGATTGGCCGTCTGGCTCCGGGGCATGGGATATCCTAAAAGACGTGGGCGAACAGGCGGACAATGGCGAAGGCGGTGGGCGATGGCAACGGTTGATGTGACGGTGCGCGGGGCCGGGATTTTCGGGCTGTCGGTGGCCTGGGCCTGCGTGCAGGCGGGCGCGCGGGTGCGGGTGGTGGATCCGCGCGGCCCCGGAGGCGGGGCCTCGGGCGGGCTCGTGGGTGCGCTGGCGCCGCATACGCCGGAGCGCTGGAACGCCAAGAAGCAATTCCAGTTCGAAAGCCTGATCATGGCGGAAGACTTCTGGCGCGAGATCGCCGAGGCGGGGGGGCAGGATCCGGGATATGCGCGCTCCGGGCGGCTTCAGCCGATCGCGGATGCACGCGCGCTGGCCCTGGCGCAGGAGCGTGCCGCGCAGGCCGAGGTGCTGTGGCGGGGCAAGGCCGAATGGCGCGTGGTGCCGGAAGAGGCGCATGCGGGCTGGGCCCCGCGCAGCCCGACGGGCCTTCTGATCCACGACACCCTGAGCGGACGCATGCATCCGCGGCGCGCCTGCGCGGCGCTGGCGGCGGCGCTGGCCTCCCGAGGGGCCGTGATCGTGGACGAGGCCGCCGACGAAGGCCGCGTGCTCTGGGCCACCGGCCACGAGGGTTTGGCGGCGCTGTCGGAAGCGCTGGGGCGCCCGTTGGGGGGCGGGGTGAAAGGGCAGGCGCTGCTGCTGGAGTTCGCCGCACCGCAGGCGCCGCAGCTCTTCGCCGATTCCCTGCACATCATCCCCCACGCAGATGGCACGGTGGCCATCGGCTCCACCAGTGAGCGGGAGTTCAGCGATCCGGCCTCGACGGACGCGCAGCTGGATGAGATCCATGCCCGCGCGCTCGCCGCCTTCCCGGTGCTGGAGGGGGCACCGGTGCTGGAGCGCTGGGCCGGGGTGCGGCCGCGGGCGCGCAGCCGGGCGCCGATGCTGGGGGGCTGGCCGGGGCGGCCGGGGCATTTCATCGCCAACGGCGGCTTCAAGATCGGCTTCGGCATGGCACCGAAGGTCGCGCAGGTGATGGCGGCGCTGATGCTCGAAGGCCGCGACGACATCCCCGAGGGCTTCCGCGTGGCAGACAACCTCTGACGCTCAGGTCAATGTTCAGGCCAACATCAAGGCCAATGTTCAGGCCAATGTTCAGGCGGGCGTCGCCTCGGCTTCCATGCAGAGCCGACCGTCTTCCCCGCGCACCCATAGGCTATGCCCCTTGCGGCAGAGATCGGCCTTTTCGGAATGCATCACCGGCGCCGTAGCCCGGAAACGGAAGGCCGCGAGCGGGCCGAGTTCGGCCTCGGCCTTTTCCATCAGCAGATGCGCCAGCAGCGGGCCGTGCACCACGAGCCCGCCGTAGCCTTCCACGCGGCGCGCATAGGTTTCGTCGTAGTGGATGCGGTGGCCGTTGAAGGTGAGGGCGGAGTAGCGAAACAGCAGCGTGGTGTCGAAGCCGCGCCGGGTGGCGCTTTCCTCGTCGGTGGCGGCAGGCCGGGCGCGCGGGGGCGGGGCGGAGGGGTCGGCGGCCTCGCGGTAGACGAGATCCTGCCATTCGGTGATGCAGAGAACGCCCGCCTGCCGGATCTCGTGGCGCAGGGTGACGAAGGCGAGCGGGCCGCTGCGTCCTTGCTTGCGGGTTGCGGTTTCCAGCGTGCTCAGCTTCTGTGCCGGCCGGCCGCAGAGCAGCGGCGCATGGAAGGCGAGCCGCCCCCCGGCCCACATGCGCCGGGGCAGACCCATGTCGGGGATCAGCCCGGTGCCGGTGCGCGGGTGGCCGTCGCCACCGAGGGCCGTGGGTGGCTGCGCATCCCAGAAATAGATCTGGTGCCAGAAGGGCGGCAGGGCCTCCCCATCGGCGGGGGGCTGCCCGTCGCGCGCAAGGGCCGCGTGGAGCGCGGCGGCGCGGGCCGGATCGAGCGTGCAGGCAAAGGTTTGGCGTTTTAGGGCTTTCTCTGGCATGATCCCACCCTATTGGAGGAACACAGGTCATTTGAAGGGGGGAACATGCCGAGCGTGTCGTCTCTGGACCATCTGGTACTGACGGTGGCCGATCTCGACGCCACCGTGACATTCTATACCGAGGTGCTGGGCATGGAGGCCCGCAGCTTCACGCCCCAGGGCGGCGAGCCCCGCACCGCGCTGCATTTCGGTTTGCAGAAGCTGAACCTGCACGTTGCCGGCAAGGAGTTCGAGCCCAAGGCGCAGACGCCGCAGCCCGGTTCGGCCGACATCTGCTTCCTGTCGGCCAACAGCCTGAAGAGCTGGCTCGTGCATCTCGCAAGCCACGGGGTGAAGGTGGAGGAAGGCCCGGTGCGCCGCACGGGCGCCACCGGGCCGATCGATTCCCTCTACATCCGCGATCCGGACGGCAACCTGATCGAGATCTCCACCCGTGCCTAGGTCGTGGACTCATAATGTCTGATCCAGAGCCTTGAGCAAGCGAGGTGAAGTGCGGCGAGGAAGTTTGCTGCGGTTTTGAAGTATCGCGTTGCGATGCCGCGGAAGTGTTTGAGACGATTGAAGAACCGTTCGACCTTGTTGCGTTCGCGGTAGAGGTCTCGGTCGACGGTCCTGACCACGCGGACGTT
>NZ_FWFQ01000026.1 GCF_900172235.1 Pseudoruegeria aquimaris
ACAGCGGCGAGATCACCGCCCATTCCGCATCGCTCACATCGTGTCTGCCCGTCATGCTCACCTCCGTTTCCGAAAGTGAATCATCACACCGCCAAAAACGGAATCCCGTTTATGAGTTCACGACCTAGTCCAATGACGCGCGGTCTCGCCACATGCATCAAAGCGACAGAGCCAAATTCCACTAGGGCGATACTACACAGTCAATCCATGTACCTCCGACCCGCCGATGTCCACCGCGGTGGACAGATCCGGCACCAAGTCTCACAACTCACATGCGCGACAGCCGCTTTTCGTCATCCACCACTTCCAAAGAACCCTTGTTGGCAGTCCAGGCCCACAGGACGATGTTGAAGTCCGTTGATGACGCACCCTTCGCAAAGCTTTGGATCAGAAGCCCCGCAAACCGATCTGCTATAAGGGCGCGTGCTAGCTCCTGTGTCGGTACCAATTGGCCATCGAGCATCTTCATGCGCCATGCAGAGTCGGCAAGCATCGCCTCGGTCACACCATACCGTTCGAGCTTGTCCTGATCGCGGGTATCGAAAATAGGCCCAAGGTCGGCTTTGTAGGACACCAGGATCGTGGGTTGCAGGCTGCCTACCTGGTTGGCTTCTCTAAGAGCGGTCGCGGGATCCAGCGAGGTGTAGAGGGCAGGGGTGCCCTTGGCGTTAAAGCGCCCTCCATAGAGTTCAGCGCCTCGTCCGGACAGAGGTTCACGCGCATAGACCGGGTTCAGGGCGCGATAGAGTGGCCCTGTGTAGCGTCCATCTTTCAGCGGCATCAGGCAAAGACGCCCGCATCGACCGCATCGATGTATTCCAGAACTTGCTGAGCTTTGCCTTCCTGCACCAGCTGCATGGCTGTCCGGCCATCAAAGCCGGGCAGGGGCTCTGACCGGTACCATGCATAGGCCATCAGTTCCGAGCCGAAGCGGGGCTCAACTTTGTTCAGCACCTCTACCAATTCGCGCAGGCGGCGCTGCGTCTTGTCCGAACCGATGCGGGCTCGCCTCTGCAACGCGTCTTTGCCCAAGCCGACGGTCAATGCGATCTCTTCTGCTGATGTGCGTAGCACCGCGGCGATCTTGCGCGGTTCGAATTGCCCAGCTTCAGCAAAGTTCGTGATGTGCATGATCTATGCTCCTACGGTGATACTGACGGTATATAGCGGCAACATCGCTGAAATTCAAGCTGACAGGAGGCGCTGCGCCTTCGTTTCCCGTGCTTATCCGTAACGCTGCAGTGCTCTGAACGAAGCAAATCCTGATCTTTGGGCCTGAGAGGTCACCGTTGGAGCGCTTTTGCCGATCGAGAACGTCAGATAAGCTATTGATAATATGAGAAAGACTGCAGCAGTCGGGCCGGAGTTGCCGATATGGCTTGCCGATCTTGGATCGAAACCGCCACTTACTGCATGCCGTCACTGGGGTCCGCGGTGGTGTCGGACCCTCGGCCGTTACCCCGGACCAGTTGGCTGCTGAAAAGTAAAAGTGTCCTTCGGGTTTTGTGACTGACGGATGAGGGCCTTTGGGGTCCCTCGGATGGGTCCGGACCGGATTCCGGTCTGTCTTTCCTAATGAAGGGCATTCTAATGGAAACAGGTGTCTTGCGCGTGCTCCGCACAACCGCCGCCTCCTGGTGGCGGCATAGAGAGCTGCGCAGAACTGGCCAGACGGCGCTATCGCGGCAACTCGAGCGCGAGACCGTCCTGCGCGATCTTGGCTACCTCAGGCAGGCGGCATTATTGCCAAACGCGCATGTGATCTGCGGGGAGGGTGGGACGTTCCTTCATCTCGGCTGGACCACAGTGTCGACTTTCGCGCCGATCGAACGCTTTCCCTTGGCCGCTCTTGCGGTCGCACGAGGGACCCCGTTCATCGATATCCGACCCGTCACCGATGTTATCGCATTCGCGAACTTGCCGCGGGTGGCGCGGGACAGATCTGTCGATCCTGACCTTTCAGGTGCCGGCAGGTGCGTCTCGCTGACCACCTACATCGACACGGTCGAGCGGCTCGGCGCGAGGATCGTCAACGATCCGCGGCCCCGTCAGTCAATCTGATCACCACTCCCTCTCACAAACATTCGAAAGGAGGCCAGCCATGGCCCGATCCCCCACGCCCAAATTCGATGCCTCCGAGGTCATCACAAACGAAATCATCCGCATCATCGAGCGCGGCGTCCTGCCGTGGCGCAAGCCCTGGACCGCAGGCGGCAGCTCACGCCCCCTGCGCGTGGGCGGCGAACCCTACCAGGGGGTGAACAACTTCCTGCTGACGATGCGGACCGTGATGGCGGGCCACAGCTCTCCCTTCTGGATGACTCTGCCTCAGGCCAATGCGTTGGACGCAAAGGTCCGCAAGGGCGAGAAATCCTCTGTCGTCGTCTATTACGGCCAAAGCCGGAAAGACGCGGGCGGCGAGGACGACCGCAGCGATGGCGATGATCGCTCCGAGGAAGCCCGCATCTTCCGCTTCCAGAAATCCTACCGCGTGTTCAATGCCTGCCAGATCGATGGCCTGCCCGACAGCTTCTTCCCAGACCCGGAGCCCGCGCCCGAGCATCCGCCGTCCGAGCCCATCCCGCACATGCAGGCGTTTTTCGATGCCATCGACATCACGACCGTCTTCACGGGCACGGAGGCGTACTATTTGCCCCCCGTGGACAAGGTCTACATGCCATCCATCACGCGGTTCCAGGACCCGCGCAATTTCTACGGGGTCTGGGCGCATGAGCTGGCCCATGCCACGAAGGCCCGGCATCGACTGAACCGTGATTTCGGGTTCTCGAAGTTTGGCAACACCTCTTACGCGCGCGAGGAGATCGTCGCGGAATTGACCTCGGTGTTCCTGGGTCAGACGCTCGGCTTTACGGCGCATACGCTCGAGATGAATGCTGCCTACCTCCATAACTGGTTGCGCGTTCTTCGGTCGGACAAGGGTGCGATCTTCAAGCACGCCGCGGATGCGCAGCGCGCCTGTGATTACCTGATCGCCAGATCGGAGGCGGGCAGGGCAGGGGGCCGAGCCAAGGCCGCCTGACCACAGGGAGAACGGAGACGCCCATGTCACGTAAGGAACCCAAGACGCTGCGGGTGGCCTGCTTCAACGACGGCCGCCGCAAGATCATCACCTTCAAGCACGGCGCCTATTGGTGGAGCCCGTCCGAGGGCGCTTATCCGCTCTCGGCGGCACTTGAGACCATCAAGCACCAAGGCGGCTGGATCGAAACCATCCCCAACCCGAATTACAGACCCAAGCGATTGTTCGGGTAGGGCCCCTTCTGCTTCTGTCCTGCCGCCAGGGGGAAAAAGAAAAAGCTGGCTTTTGGAAGGGTGTTTCAACTTCTCAAAGGAGCACCCCATGTCCATGACAGGACAACCCCAGACAGACCGCCCTGATCCGAGTGTGATCGCAGCGCAGAACGACGCGTTTCGCAAGCTCGCGTGCCTCGGTGTGCCAACCGCCCAGTCTATTCAGGGCCGCATGCATGTCACCCGCTCAATTATGAATGCCGGTGACGGCTTCATGGCCGAGGCGGTGAAGGCCACGGGCATGTTCGAGACCTTCGAGCCCGAGAACGATCCCGAAGGATGGCATGATTTCGGGGCGGTCGAGGTCCGCGGCGAGACCGTGTTCTGGAAACTGGATTTGTACGAAGCGGATTCCGACTTCCGCTATGGCGCCGAGGCCCCGGACAATCCCGCCACCACCATGCGCGTGCTGACCATCATGCTGGCGCGCGACTGGTAGGGGAGGGGACACCCCTCCTGACAGCCCAGGCGATGAAGGCCCGCTGACCCCTCAAAGGGAGAGTGGGCCTTTTGTTGTGGTGATCCCTGAAGACGGGGATTGGCCGCGCATCTGAATGCGCGGGCCGCTCCAAACCCACCGAAAAGGAAACGCCATGACCACAAGCTTCAAACCCGTCTCCGTCGCCATCGGCGATCTGGTCTCACATCCCGCCAATGTGCGCAGCAACTCGCCGGAAACCTATGATCCTGAGAACATCGCCCATCTGAAGGCAAGCATCGCCGTTCTGGGTCTCCTGCAGCCGCTCATGGTCCAGAAGCTCGACGGCAAATATGCTGTCCTCGCCGGTGGCCGTCGGCATGCCGCGCTGAAGGAGCTGGTCGCGGACAGGGCCGCGAAAGGCTTCACGGCGAAGGCCAAGATCGACTGCCGTCTTGTGCCAGAGGATTGCGATGTCACCACGGCCCTGTCGCTCGCTGAGAACATCACCCAGGCGCCGATGAATGCCATCGACGAGTTCGAGGCTTTCGCGCGGATGATGGAGGTCGACGACCAGACGCCCGAGACGATCGCAAAGACCTTCGGCACCACGGTGGCGGCCGTGAAAGGCCGGTTGCGCTATGGCCTAATCCACCCCGACATCCGCGCCGCGGCCCGGGCCAAGACGATCACGCTCGACACGATGAAGGCCTTTGCGGAGCATCCGAGCCAGGAGGTGCAGCGCGAAGTCTTCGAGGCGCTCACCAAGGAAGATAGCTACCTGCAGGCCTATACGGTCCGCCAGGCGCTCAAATCCCGCGGCGTGCAGGTCAGTGACGATATCGGGGCCTTCGTGCGCGCGGACTACGAGGCGCGGGGCGGCGCTGTCGCCGCTGACCTTCTGGAAGAGCATTCCGTGCTCGAAGACGCCGCGCTGGTCGAGACCATCCTGCTCGAGAAGCTCGGTGCCGCCGCCGAAGAGGCCCGCATAAAGCTGGGCTTTGCCTGGGCCGATGCCATGGTCCGCTATGATTACGCGACCATGGCCGACTACGGCCGCGTTTATCCCGGCCCGATCGAGCCTGATGAGGCTGCGCAAAAGCGCATCGATGAGATCACCGCCGAGCTTGAGAAACTGCAGCTCGAGATGGAGGATGAGGGGCTCGAGGACGGTGCCTACAACGCGCTTTACGAGCGCGTGGACGCCTTGGAAGAGGAAGCCCGCGACCTGCAGGAGGCCTACAGCGCCGAGGACCTCGCGCGGTCTGGGGTAATCGCGTCCTGGTCGGGCGGGCAGGTGACCCTCCATGTTGGCCTCGTCCGCCCGGAAGACACCGTCAAAAAGGAGGGCGCGCGCGGCTCCTCGGCTAGCCCGACCGGGGAGGAGGCCCCAGACGCCGGCGAAATCACCTATCCGGCCTCACTGGCTGAGGACCTCAAGACCGAGCGAGCCATGGCGCTTGGGGCCGCGATGGCGCTGCATCCGGAAGCTACGCTCGATCTGACGCTCTTCAAGCTGGTGAGCGACGTTCTGGCCAGCGGCATGAGTGTCACGCAGGCGATCAAGATCGATGCCCGCAAGGAATACCGCAGCCATGCCAAGATGGACGAGATCGACGCAACCTCGCTCGAGCAGGTGGCGGCGGCGCATGAGGCGCTGGACCTCTCCTGGCTCGATGACACCCGCGCGCCCGCCGATCAGTTCGCGGCGTTTCGCGCGCTGGAGGCAGGCGAAAAGGCCAAGCTCGTGGCCTATGCCACGGCCAGCACCACGCAGTCCTGCTTCGCGCGGGACCGCCAGCGCGACAGCCTGATGCATGCGTTCGAGATCGAGATCATGCCCGACATCCGCTCCCACTGGACGCCGAATGCGGCGCTCTTCAACCGCTTCAAGAAGGCTTGGCTCCTGAAGATCCTCGGCGAGGATCTGGGTCTCGCCCAGGAGGCGGTGACGCTGGCCTCGTCGAGCAAGAAGGAGATCGTCGCCTTTTGTGACAAGCTCTTCGCCGAGCCCTTCGCCACGCTCACGGACGCGCAGCGCGCTGCCGTGGCCGCCTGGTGCCCGCCCATGATGCAGACAGCCGGTGTCGCCTGTGATGAGGCGGAGCCCGCGGCGGAAACCCCGGAGCCTGACGGCGACATCGCGCAAGCGGCCTGAGTCCTCACGCGACCCGCGCGTGGACCATGCCGCCCGCGCGGGTCGACCCTTCCAAACCGAACAGAAAGACATCCCCATGGCTATTCTCAAGTTCTCTGCGTCCGCTGTTGCGGCGCAAATCGCGCATGCGCGCGCCTGCAAAACCTTCCTGCCCAACTGGAACGGGCCCGTGGACAGGCCGGCCCTGATCCTCATCGTCGGCAATGGTGTGCATCTGCGCTCGAACGGCATCGATGGCACGACCACCCGTATCGTCACCACCGAGCAGGCCGATCCCTCCTTTGCCTTCGCCGACGGCATGAACCCGTTCCGGGACACCGACTGGATGGCGCAGCGCCGCATGTCGTTCCGCGATCTGACCGGTCAGTTCTACACGGACATTCTCGACGATGTGCAGGTGCTCATCGACCGGGGGCAGGGGGCGATCCGGCTTGCCACGGATGGCCACAGCATCCGCGTCTTCGTGCGCCGGGCCTCGGATTATCTCATCGGCGGAACCTACGAAGTGCCCTCGGGCCTCGGCGGCACCTTCCGGGTCATCCTAAAGGATGCCTGCGACACCTTCGCGATCGTGCAGAACTGCGGCAATTGTGAGGATTTCGACGCGATGCAGCCCTACCGCGTGCCGCTTGATGCGCTTATGGAAATCGATGACCGGAGGGTGGCGTAATGGGTTGGCTCTTCTATACCGATCGCCGCGTTCAGACCTATGCGGATGAGAAAGCGGAGATTGCCCGGCTCTGCACCTCTCATGGCGAAAGGCGCAAGACGGAACTGGTCAAAGCCTGCAAGGTGGGTTCGACTTGGTACGCGGCGGCAAAGGTCACAAATATCGACGGCACCCCTGTCGAAGACACGACCTATGTCACCGATGCGGATGGCTCCATCACTTTCGCCGCCGTATTCCTTACCCGATATGATGACGGCTGCTGGGGCTACAAGGACATGGAGGAAAGCGCGGGACCGGTCGAATCCCGCGCGCCACTGAGCCTATTGGCCCTGCTGTCCGAGCTGAAAGACCCAGACAGCTATGCTCATGCCTGGCGCCAGCGCTGCCAGGACTGGGCTGCGATCCCGGACTACGAGGAAGGCGACAAGATCAAGCTCGCAGCACCTGTGACGCTCACCGATGGCAGTACCTGCCAGATTGTCACCGCGACCCACTACAGGCGCGGGCGGCAAAAGCGCCGCTGCTACCGCATCGAGGAAACTGGTGGGCTCGTACGCCTGTCGAAGGCCTCGCTTGCGGGCTCGGAGCTGCTCAGCTCCGCGAAAGGTGCGGCTAGCCCGGTGCTGGCGGAGTTCCTGGCGGGGCGAAATTAGGTCCTGCGCCGGACGGTTCATCGACCTGCCCGGCGACAGCAGATGCTGCGGCTTGTCTTGACAAGGCAATGCAAATGCATTACCTATCGCGGGCAGCAAAGAACCTTTTCTTCAGGAGACTGCCATGACAGCCCTCGCACAAGATGTCTCGAAACTCACGGATCGGTATCAGACGACCGTGCCGGCGGGTGTGCGCAAACAGCTCAAGCTGGGCAAGGGCGACCAGATTCGTTACTGCACCGAGCCGAGTGGCAGGGTCTATATCGAGCCCGTGCGCAGCGACGAGGAAGATCCCGTGCTCGGAGCCTTTCTCGATTTTGTCGAGGCCGATATCAAGGCGCATCCGGACCGCATTCGGGCTTTCGATGGGGCTTTGCATGACCGTCTTGCAGCACTGGTCGGAGACGTTGATGTCGATCTCGATGCGCCGCTATCGCTCGAGGATGAATGAGCGGCGATAGCGTGCCCGCCCAAGCGCCCCTTGTCGTGAATGGATGGTCGATTTATGCGCACCCACTCTTTCTGGACCAGCTCGAAGGGCTGGTCGAGGAGGTAGAGGCGCGTAAGGCTCGCGATCCCAAGACCTGGCACAAGAAAAACCCGACGAAACGGCTGGCCGCCATCTTCAAGCTGGTCACCGAGGCCATACCTGCAGATCCGGGTGCCGCCGCCTTCCGGCAAGGCGGCACACTCGGCGATCACCGCAAGCACTGGTTCCGGGCGAAATTCTTCCAGCAGTATCGGCTGTTCTATCGGTTCAACAGCGATGCGAAGGTCATCGTGGTGGCTTGGGTGAACGATGACAAGACCCTGCGCGCCTACGGCAGCAAGACGGATGCCTATGCGACGTTCAAAGGGATGTTGGAAGATGGCAATCCACCTGACAATTTCGACGCGCTCTTGAACGAAGCTGCAGCGGCGGGCAAGCGGTTCGAAACTTCCCTTGAAGCGGTGCCCGATCGGTAAGTGGGCCAGCTTGCTGTGACCCTTTGGCATTATCGTTTACGACGCCCCGCTGGAAGATGTAGCATCGGCTGATAATACGGTCGGAGATAGAACAATGATTGAGGCGGAAATGGATGGGCGGCACCCCGGACAAGAGGAGCAATTCGCGCCTAATCTGGCGCGGCACCGTTTCCCAATTCCGGTGCGCGTTGTAGACATGCCCGATGACCTCGGCAAGCTGCTGGATTTCAGGCTCGAGGAGCATTTCCGTGGCGGCTGATGTCAATTCGTATGACGCGTGGTTTCGCGCGAAGGTGCAGGCCGCGCTGGAGGAGGAATGCACGGGAACATCTCAGGTTCAGGTGATGCAGGCCGCACAGGCATTGATTGATGCGAAACGGGAGGTCGAACCCAAGTCCTGACCAAGCCTTGGAGGTCAGCGCGGTCTGACCCCCGTCACCCTGAAAAGCAAAAGCGGGCTTTTTGTCCTTTGGAACTCAGACCCTGATCCAAAGGAATTCCCCATGTCCAAGCCTCTCTCAACGCTCCCCAATCCTGTTGAATCCGACGCTAACCTCGCCTCTGCCCTCGCGCAGATCGGCGCGGAGGTCGACAACCAGCCCCTGCGCAGTTCAGCGCTCGCGCGCATCATGCGCGAGACGTTCCGTGGCAGCGATGCCGGCGGTGCCTGGGACTGGCGCATGGCATATGACCTGATGCAGGCCGCGGCTGTTCAGGTGCTGCTGCGTGGGGACGGCGCGGCAGATGACATCGCCGCTGCAAAGCTGCTTGCCTCGCGGCTGCTGACGGAAACCCGCCGCTCCGAGCAGCAGATCCGGCTGCAGCAGTTTTCCACGCCGTTGCCATTCGCGGCGCTGGTGGTGCGGGCCGCAGCGATCCGCAAGGGCGAGGCTGTGCTGGAGCCTTCGGCTGGCACCGGTGCCCTGGCTGCTTTCGCCGCCCGGGCCGGTGCCACGCTTTTGCTCAATGAAATCGACCCCTCTCGCCAGCGCCTCCTGCGCGCGGTTTTCGGCGGAGTGGTCACAGGCCATGACGGCGAGCATATCGATGATCTGCTGCAGACGCCGGTTCTACCCGACGTCGTGGTGATGAATCCGCCCTTCGGCTCCTCGGTCGATCGGTCGCGGGACAAGCACATCGCCGCCAAACATCTCATCGCGGCTTCAAAGCGTCTCGCGCCCGGTGGGCGGCTGGTGGCGATCATGCCGCCGGGGTTCACGCCCGAACGCGATGCCGCGCATTGGTCCCGCGCCTGCGGTCTCCTGACGCCGCGATTGGCGCTGACGATGCCGGGGCAGGTCTACCGCAAGCTCGGCACCTCTGTAGAAACCCAGCTGATGGTTTTCGACAAGGTGCAGGAGGGCGGCGAGATGATCCGCGCCATTTTGTGCGATCTGGACGAAGCCCTTCCTTTTGTCGACGCCGTGGCCGCGACCCGGCCCGATATGCGGCCCATACAACAGGCGGCGGCGATCCCTCATAGGCAACCGGTCGTTCCATCATCTGCCCCGCGCAAGACCGCCGCTGCGCCTGTCGCCGCCTCCAAACCCCGGGCCAATGCCGTTGTCCCGCTCAGCTTCACAAGCTTTGAGGTCCCCCGTGATAACACGCCGGTCTCGGATATCTATGCGCGCTACCGTCCGCAGCGGATCGAGATCGCGGGTGCGCAAGAACATCCCACGCCGCTCGTCGAGAGCATCGCCATGGCCTCGGTTGCCCCGCCCAGGCCCTCAAACACGGGCAGTGATGACTTGCGGCTGCCCGCACGGTTGATCGAGGAGGGACATCTCTCCGAGGCGCAGCTGGAAACCATCATCATGGCGCATGATGCCCATGGGCGCGATCTGCCCGGTCGGTTTACCATCGATGACGACCAAACCAAGCTGACGCGCGCCGATGATGATCCAGACGCATGGGCCTATCGCCTCGGCTATTTCCTCGGCGACGGCACCGGGTGCGGCAAGGGGCGCGAATGCGCGGGGCTCATTCTCGTGAACTGGCTTGCCGGGCGCAGAAAGGCGATCTGGGTCTCCAAATCCGCCACGCTCATCGAGGACGCGATCCGCGACTGGACCGATCTCGGCGGCTCGCCCGCCGACATCCAACCGCTTTCCAAATGGAAACCGGACCAGCCTGTCCCGATGGGCGACGGTATCCTCTTCGTCACCTACGCCACGCTGCGGTCCGCGGGCAAATGCGGCACCACGCGGCTGAGCCAGATCTTTGGGTGGATGGGCGAAGACTTCGAAGGCGTCCTCGCTTTTGATGAAGCCCATGCCATGCAGAACGCGGCCGGGTCCGAGCAGGGCAGGGGGGTCAAACCCTCCCAGCAGGGCCTTGCGGGCCTGCGGCTGCAACTGGCAGCACCCCGCGCTCGCGTCTTCTACATCTCGGCCACGGGTGCCACGAGCGTGCACAACCTCGCCTATGCCGCGCGGCTGGGGCTCTGGGGGCAGGGCCCCGAATACCCCTTCCCGAGCCGCGAGAGCTTTGTGTCGGCGATGGAAGCCGGCGGCGTTGCCGCCATGGAGGTGGTCGCCCGCGATCTCAAGACGCTCGGGCTCTACACGGCCCGCGCCCTCAGCTTCGACGGCGTGGAGTATGACGTGCTCGAACACGCGCTCACGCCGGCGCAGATCGAGATCTACGACGCCTACGCGGCTTCGTTTCGGACGATCCACCACAATCTCGAGGCCGCGCTGACAGCGACCGGCGTCAACGACGCCTCGGGAGAGACTAATGCATCGGCCGCACGCGCCTCGGCCAAGTCCCGCTTCGAGAGCACGAAACAGCGCTTCTTCAACCATCTCCTGATGGGCATGAAAGCTCCAAGCATCATCCGCGCCATCGAGGACGATCTGGCGGCGGGCAAGGCTTGCGTCATCCAGGTGGTCTCGACGGGCGAGAGTCTGCTCAAACGTCGGCTTGAGACGATGGACCCGGAGGACGAGCTGGTCGAGGGCGCGCTAACGCCGCGCGACTACGTCCTGGGATACCTCGAACAGGCCTTCCCGATTCATGCGCAAAAGCTCGTGGAGATCGACGGCAATATGGTGGCGGAACCCTTGCGGGATGAGACCGGGGCGCTCGTTGTCTCGCGCGAGGCGCTCGCCCTGCGCGATGCGGCCATGATGGAGTTGATGACGCTCGCCCCGATCCCCTCGGCGCTCGATCAGATCCTCTGGGCTTTTGGCGACGAGGCCGTCGCAGAGGTCACGGGTCGGTCCATCCGCCCTTTGAAGGCCGAGGATGGTCATCTCTTCATCGAAAAGCGCGCCGCCAGCAGCAATTCATCCGAAACCCAAGCCTTCATGGACGGTGAGAAGGATATCCTTATCTTCTCCGATGCGGGCGGTACGGGCCGGTCCTATCATGCGGCGCAAACGGCGAAGAACCAGAAACGGAGGCGGCACTACCTGCTGGAGCCCGGCTGGCGCGCCGATGCGGCCATTCAAGGACTTGGCCGCACGCATCGCTCTGCCCAGGTCAGCGCGCCTTTCTTCCGGGTCTGCACCTCGGATGTGCATGGCGAAAAGCGTTTCACCTCGACTATAGCCAAGCGCCTCGACCAGCTGGGGGCCTTGACCAAGGGTCAGCGCGAGACCGGCTCGCAGGGCATGTTCCGCGAGGAGGACAATCTCGAAAGCCCGATCGCACGGGCCGCGCTGCGTGGGTATTTCGCCGATCTTGCCGCCGGGCGCGCCGAGGCGATGAGCTACGAGAGCTTCACCGACTGGACGGCCCTGCGGCTGATCGACAAGGACGGGGTGCTCCTTGAGGAGCTTCCCCCGATCCAGCGGTTTCTGAATCGGGTGCTTGCCCTTCCCATCCACATTCAGAACGGGCTTTTTGCGGAGTTCATGAACCGGATTGCCGATCAGACCGAGCGGGCACGGGCCGCAGGCACGCTCGATCTCGGCGTGGAAACCCTGCGCGGCGAAAAGATCGAACAGGTCTCCACAGAGGATCTCTGGACCTGCCCGAAATCCGGCGCCGTGACGCGGATTATCGGGCTGGAGGTCACCGACCCAGTGTATGTGCTGGACGCCGAAGAGGCCATGTCGCGCAATCCCGACAAGTTACCGATGGTCAATCGCGCCTCCGGTCGCGCGGCGCTCATCTCGGCGCGCCCCATGCAGATGTATGACGAGGATATTGTCACACTGATGCGCAAGGCGGTGCGGCCAAACGGGTCTAGCTATCTCGAAGAGGCTCGGTTCACGTCTTCGGCCTGGGAAGACATCGACAGGCCCGAGTTTGCAAAGCTTTGGGATGCCGAGGCAGCGTCCCTGCCAAAAACCACCACAACCAAGCTCTACCTGCTGACCGGGCTGCTGTTGCCGATCTGGAAGGACATCCCGACCACGAATGAACGCATCTACCGCGTCACGCCGGACGGGGCGACCGCCATGATCGGGCGCACGCTGAGCGAGGAAGGGGCGGCCGCGCTGCGCGCCAGCTTCCTCGTTTCTAACCCGCAAACGCCACAGGAGATGCTGACTGCGGCTCTTGGCACCACCACGCCGGTCGATCTGGGCCGGGGTCTGACGCTGACCCGTCGCCGGGTCGCAGGCGAGATGCGCCTTGAGCTGGGCGGTGCGGACAAGGGCATGATCGAAGGCCTCAAGGCCATGGGGTGTTTCACCGAGATCATTGCCTTCCAGCTGCGGGTGTTCCTGCCGCATGGGGACGGGATCGACACGGTCAGCATTCTGGCCCGGATTGTGGGGCAGGGAACCAGCAACGCGGCAGACCAAGCCGCCTGAAAAGCCAAAGCGGGCTTTGGGTCGGGCGTCGCGGATCGGGATTTGGCCGGTCTGCGCTTTCCGGGCGCGCGCTGACCAATGCGACGCCTGGCCCCCCAACTTCTGATAAGAGGACAGACCCATGACCAATCCCCAGATCGACTATGCCGCAATGGCGGCTCAGTGGCGCGCCGAGCACGAAACCACCCTGAAAGCAACCCGAGCGGAACTGATCGTGCAATTGCGCGCGCTTGGCATCAACGAGGTCACCGCCGAATACGAAGGCTATGGCGACTCCGGCAATGTCGAGGACGTGAATGTGCAGCCTGCGGAGGTCCAACTGCCGGAAGCGCTTGTCACCGCCGTGGGCGATTTCGCCTGGTCACTCGCCTATCACCATCATCCGGGGTTCGAGAACAACGAGGGCGGCTACGGCACGCTGACCTGGGACATTGCAGCAGACAGCATCACCCTCGATCACGCCGACCGCTACGTTGAATGCTCGCACAGCTATGACGACGGGCTTTGAGATGGCCCATCCGCTTCATCATGCTGAAAGCTCTGCCCGGAAATTCGGTGGGGTGCCATCTGACTATCAGGACATCCACGACTGGTTCGACGCCTCGAAAGAACACCTCGCCCTCTTCACGCACCGCGCCTTGCGTCATCATGCTCAAGGCCTGTTCGAGGCCGAACGTGTCTTCGGTCTGACCCTGACCAATAGCGCGGGTCGGGACATCCCCGTGCGCTGGATCGGCGAGCAGCATGTCCGCGAAGACTGCCAGGGCCGCATTCCGAGCATGGCGGACTGGCTGCGACGGATACAGCCTGAGCCATGGATGGCCAATGGCCATATCGAGCAGCACCTCAGCGGGGAGCCCTGCGGCGATCCAAGGGTTGCTTGGGCATTCGAGGTGGCCGCCGGAAGAACGGTTCTCGGCCTGAAAGATTGGATGGCGGCGCGCGCGACGCAAGCCACGCAAAGCGCCTGACAGCTCTCGGTCGTTTGCCAAACGAATGCTGCATAGAAGCCCGGTCGGAAGATCAGGCTTCTTGCGTCGTTTCCCCAGCAATCTTTTTGAGGAGGATCACATGACATTCGAAGACATCAAGGCGGCCGTCGATGCCGGTCAGACCGTGCACTGGGCCAATACCGGCTACGTTGTCCACAAGGACCGGCTCGGTCAGTACCTCATCACCTTTGTGCCGAACGGTAGCTGCATCGGCCTGACCGACCGGAGCGGGCACCGGTTGAACGGAAAAGAGGCGGAGTTCTTCATCGCGCAATCGAAGGACAGCGCGGAAAATCCGGGTAGCCAATCAAGACCAGACGGGCAGGGGAGGGGCGCAGCACCCGAACGCGCGGGGGCATGCCCACTCGGACGGCAGCTCTGACCCGTGGGCGGGGCTGAAAGGAAAGCAAGCTTTCTGGTTTGTGATCCCAGGAGGGGTCGAGAAAGCAATCCCGGATGCGCTGGCAAGAACGTCAGGCACCGGCCAATCCAAAAGGAACCATCCCATGTTCGCAGGAACCCTCACCCGCAATGTCGAGACCGCCGCCGCCGAATACACCGGCATGATCCACTCGACGCGATTTGACATCGCCATCCAGCTTGAGGCACGGGCCAAGATGTCCGCGCGCAGCCCGGATTATGACGTGACGGCGATCAACAAGTCGGGCCGCAAGGTGCGCATCGGCACGGCCTGGAACGAAACCGGCAATACCAGCGGCAACCCCTACATCTCGATGCAGATCGATGTCGGCCTCGGCCCTTTCCGGGTCAACGCGGTACAGACGAAAGAAGCGCGCGCGACCCAAAGCGGCGCATTCGAGATCATCGCGCTGGTCTCTAACGGCCTGATGAAATCCGGCTCGATCTCGGGCGAGCTCACCGCCATGGACGCCGACAACGCCTTCGCCGGCTACATCGCCAACATGATGTTCGATCTGGAGTTCATCCTGATCGAGAACAGCTACAAAACCGAGGAGACCCACCCCGATTACCGGATCGAGGTCAGCTCGCCCCGGGGCACACCGATCCGCGTCGGCTCGGCGTGGATGGCCAAAAGCAGCCGCACGGGCAATGACTACCTGACGCTGCTGATCAACACGCCTTACGGTGACCTGCGCGTCAACGCCGTGCAGAACGAAGAGCAGCGCGGCGGGCAGACCTTCTCGATCATCCCGTTCATCGACAGCGGTGAGCAGCCACAGGACGCAGGCGCAGGGCTGTCGCTGGTCGCGTGACCAACGCGCGAGATTAGACGATCCGCACCGAAAGGGGAGCCGTGGGATCACGGTTCCCCTCTTACAATGTCCATTTGCATGAAAGTAAGGTCAGTTAGTGATTTGCCAGGCGCGTTCAGGTTGCGAACGGCCCCAAAACATAAGATGGCGGCAGCCCTTAGAACGGCCTGCCCCGCGTCCGAACACACACCCGAAAACAGCCCGGTCAAATATAGTACTTGAATGGCTGCGGTCCGCCCTCCCGCGCCGAACCCATCACAAGGATGTCTCCGACCATCTTTGCGAAGCGGACTGTTACCGGCAACCCATCGTTGAAGTTGCACGAGTTGTAGTTGATCTTTGTCAGTCCCATGATGTCAGCAAGTACCGTCCGCATCTCTGGCTTATGACGCTTTGAGCGCAGGATCGTCACCATAAGCGGGTTGGGTGTTTCAGGCCCGATATACGTATCCAGCTGCGGGACGTAGCCGCTCGTCCAAAGATAGGCGTTCTTCTCGTCTAAACTTAGAGCCGTTCCTCTGATCACGGGGTAGTCGCCTGCACGGAAGAGCTTTGCGTCACCACCCGTAGGTCTGATCCGTACACCGACGACGTTCGTCCCCTTCGGAGCCGCCTGACAGAAGGCCTGCCACTCCTCGTCGTTGAATGACGCCTGCCCATGGATGAAGAGTTCCTTGGGCGGCTCGGAGTGCAGATCCCGGTACGCTTCTATCACAGTCTCTAGAAGTTCTTTCGCGGCGTCAGCGTTTAGATGGTATTCGTACTTGCCGGTCTTCCAAGGGCCATTCGCGCCGCGGAACACCACGCCATCGCCTTCACTCAAAAACATCTGCGCCGCGCAGCAGACGTGATTATCGCGGTTGTTTGGGAGGTTCTTGTAGACCATCCCGATGTAGCATACTCCTTCGCGCACGTTCGACAGCCGCCACGGAGGCCAAAGCGTCCGATAGGTTGTGCAGGAAGAGCGCACGGATGTTCACGCTGCCTTTCTGCATCGAATAGGTGAGCAGCGCCGTCAACGTGTCGACGACCAGTGCCACACCGCCCAGGATCACCACCGTCCAGCCCTGTACCTCTGGTGGGTCGATCATGCGCATGCCACCCTCGTAGATCAGGTAGAAGCCGATCAGGATAAGTGTCGTGTAGTTGATGAGCGCTGCGACGATTTCTACCCGCCCATAGCCGAAGGTCATGCGCTTGTCCGCCGGGCGGCGAGCGATCTTACGCGCGAAGAAGGCGATCACCAGCGACGCCATGTCCGAGAAATTGTGGAGGGCATCCGCGATCAGCGCGAGGCTGCCGGAAAGGATCCCGCCGACGATCTGCGCGACCGTCAGGAGGCCGTTGGCCCAGATGGCGATGGAGACGCGACGATCACCGGATTGAGGATCGATGTGGGCGTGGCCGTGATCATGCGGCACGGTTCGTCTCCTCATGGCGGTGGTTCGGCCGATCGAATCCGGGGACCGGCGGCAAGATTCCGCGGCGGATGCGGCGAACCCTGGCATTCATCCAGTGACGGATGACGTGGCGATAGAGCAAGTCGCGCACAAATCCGAAGTTCTGGCGGTGATTGACCCATCCGTCGCCCAAGTCCACCTCTACCCAGGAGTGGAGGATTTCGGACGGCGCGAGGGGATAGACGAGTTCCGGAACGACGCCTCTCTGAAGCGCCTTGTGGATTGTGAACCCGTGCAGTCGGCAGCGAACTCCCACGCCACGCAGCAGGGCCATGAGGAGCGTGCCCTTGGTGTTGCACTGCCCGTGGCCATCTGCGAGGACCTCGGACGCCGGAATGTCGTCGGCGCGGTTGTAGCCGAAGGTAATCTCGTTCCTGACGAAATCGTAGATGGCCCCAATTCGGTCGTCGCTGGGAAGGTCTGCCCAGCCGCGCTCCTCGATCAGTTTTGCAATTGAGGTCGCGTCAAAATCCAGCAGCCGGGTTTTGGCCAAGTGAGGGTCGGCGGGGTTCACGGGATACCTCCTCGAATCGTTCACGAGAATATGTAGTTGCTACAGTCACTGTAGCTTCAAGCCCCGATTTCAGGCCGAGTCCTTGGTTACCTGATCGTCATTGTGCACCGCCTTGTGGTGTTCACCATGCGCGTCTCTCAGGATTCCGACGCCACCCCAGGCCGCGATGCCGGCGACAATCACGCCCACGACAAGGTCCGGCCAATTCGTTCCGAGCCAGGCTACGAGCCCGCCTGCGACGACGATTCCGAGATTGGCCGCGAAGTCGTTCCAGCTGAACGTATTCGCCGCTCGGATGTTTACGTCTGGATCGCGAAGCCGTGCCAGCAGCCAGACGCAAAGTGCGTTGATGGCCGCCGCTACCAGCGCCATGACAATCATGATCGTGCCAAGAGGATCCGATCCGCCGACGTAGCGGCGCCACGCGTCATACAGGATTCCAAGGGCGAAGAGGATCAGCAGGCCGCCCGAAACGTTCGCCGCTCCGCGCTTCCACTTGGCGGAGCGGGACAGCGCGAAGAGGCTGATCGCGTAGACGAAACTGTCCGACAGATTGTCGAGGCCATTGGCGATAAGCGCGCTTGACTCGCCGAATGCGCCCGAGGCGAAGAAAGCGACTGCCAGCCCGATGTTGAGACCCAGCACGATCCAGAGTGTGCGTCTTTCCGTTGCGTTTCTCTGCTCCGCCATGCCGGGTATCCAAATTAGTGAATTGCCAATGAGTAACTAACACCGGGCTTTTTGCGTTCCGATCAAAGGTCGTCGAAATTGCTCAGGCGCCGATCTCTTCATGGTCGGTCAGGCATTCGGAATGGTCGCGCAGTACCTCGAGCACACGGCAATCAGAAGTCTGTCCGCCGCTGCACTCATGCACCATCCGCTTCAATTCCGTCCGCAGCGCCTCGAGCCGCGCCAATCGTTGCTCGACCTGTTTGAGTTGCCGACGGGCTATTGCATCCGCCTCAGCGCAGGACTTTCCCGGATGATCGCTGAGATCGAGGAGCTCACGGATCGCGTCCAACGAGAACCCCAGTTGCCGTGCGTGCCGGACGAATGACAAGCGGTCGAGTTCGGCGTCGCCATAGCGTCGTTGGCCCCCCTCGGTCCTGCCGGGCTCAGGCATAAGTCCGATCTGCTCGTAATACCGGATGGTCTGCACCTTTGTTCCGGTCTTCTTCGCCAGCGTCCCAATCGTCAGCATTTCCGCTCCCCACATTACCTACAGTGGGTGTAGCTTTATGCGGTGCGCATCACAAGCTTCACCCGAGTTTCACAGATCGGTGATTGTTGGCCGATCGATGACAATCACGCTTGAACCTACAGTAGCTAGAGGATGTAAACGCACACAAAATATAGAATCAGGTTCGGGCGGAGCGGCGTGAGGCTTTCAGGTCTTCAGAAGGTATTGTGGGTGTTGGCGGGCGCGGCGGCGTTCGTTTTCATCTGGCTGTTGCTATGGTCCGACTACCGTGCCGATCTTGCCCGCACCGAGAGTGAACCACCGTTTCTTGCTGATTTCGAACTGACCGATCATCGCGGCATGGTCCAAACGGACGAAGATTTCGCAGGGCGCTGGATGCTGGTCTTCTTTGGCTTCACCAATTGCCCCGACGTCTGTCCGACAACACTGTCCGAAGTCGCGGCCGTGATGGAGGGCCTGGGCGATGAGGCAGCAATGGTTCAGCCGATTTTCATAACGATTGATCCGGAGCGGGATACGCCGACTGCACTTGCCGAGTATGTGCCCCTGTTCGACGCAGGGATCATCGGGCTGACCGGTACACCGGAGCAGATCGCCGCGACATCCGAAACCTTTCCGATATTCTTTGAGCGGATCGAGCAGGCGACTGCGCCGGGCGGATACACGATGGGTCACACGTCGCATCTTTTCCTTTTCGACACGCAAGCAGGCTTCGCGGACTCCTGGCCCTACGGCACGCCCGCCGAAGAGATCCTCGCCGATCTGAGACAGAGGATCTGATCGTCATGACCCGACTTTCCGGAGAGACGGCCCTTGGCCTGGCCTGGATCATCGCGCTCACCGCGTCGCTTGCCGTGCTCTTCATCGGCGAGGTTCTGGGGCAGACACCTTGCGTGCTCTGCTGGTTCCAGCGTGCCTTCATGTTCCCCTTGGCCATCATCCTCGGGCTTGGGCTGTGGTGGCAGGATCGGCGCGTGGGTCGCTACGGGATCGCGCTGGCTTTGGGCGGTGCCGCCGTCGCGCTTTGGCACTTGGGCCTCTATGTCGGCGTTATCCCCGAGCGTATCCAGCCCTGCACGGCGACCGGCCCATCCTGTACCGACGACAATCAACTGGTCTTCGGCATTCCGATTCCTTTGATGGCGCTCGTCGCCTTCGCGATGATCGGTCTGCTGTCGGCTCTCTCACTGAAGGAAACACAAAAATGAAACGACGCGGCCTCATCCTGTCCGTTCTCGCGCTCGGGGTCGCCGGTTTCGGCGGTGCCGCCTGGTATGCCACCCGCCCCGACCCGATTGCCGCGTCCGATCCCATCGACCCTGAAATGGCCGACGCGCTGATCCGACCCTATTCCCCGATCCTCGGGCCCGAGGATGCGCCCGTAACCATCGTTGAATTCTTCGACCCGGCCTGCGAGGCATGCCGCGCTTTCTATCCGGTCGTCGAGGATATCATGGCGGAGCACGGAGACGCGGTGCGCGTTGTAATCCGCTATACGCCTTTTCACGGCGAGGCGTCGGTAGAAGCGATCCGTGTGCTCGAGGCGGCGCGCATGCAGGACGTGTTTGAACCTGTGCTCGAGGCAGTCTTGCGAGAGCAGCCCAGATGGGCGTCTCACGGGACCCCGGCACCCGGATTGATCCTTGAGATTGCAGCAAGCGGAGGTCTGGATGTCGAAGCTGCCCGGACACAGATGCTGGCCCCCGGTGTTGTGGCGGTGCTCAATCAGGACCGCGCTGATGTCGAAGCGGTAGGCGTGCGACAAACGCCCACGTTCTTCGTCAACGCCAAGCCATTAGACCCGTTCGGTGAGGCCGAACTGCGGCGACTGGTGGCTGCGGAAGTTGCGGCCAGCCAAAGTTGATGCTCGGCCAGATACAGGAGAATTCTTCATGACAAAACGATCTTACATCAATGGTTTGCCCCTTGTCTTGCTACTCTCGGGCATGTCGACTCCGGCATTTGCCGGTTCGGAGGATGTGGTCGTCGAAAACGCGTGGTCCCGTGCTTCAATCGGGGTCAATCGCCCTGGTGCGGCCTATATGACTGTGCGCAACACGGGTGAAGACGCCGTTACGCTGACCGGACTTGCGACACCGCTGGCAATGATGCCCGAGATCCATGAGTCGAAAACCAACTCCGATGGCGTCAGTTCCATGGCGCCTGCAGGCGAGATCACGATTGAGCCCGGCCAAAGCGTGGCATTGGAGCCGGGCGGGTTGCACGCCATGCTCATGAAGCTGCAAGAGCCGATGACCGAAGGCGAGAATTTCCCGCTGACACTGACCTTCTCGGATGGCGGCAAGGTGACGGTCGAGGTCCCAATCCTCGGAATCGCCGCGCGTGGACCGGAGGGCTGATGCAACGTCGGCAGCTCCTTCTATACGGCGCAGCCGGTGCCGGCGTTCTTGGCCTGACGCTCTTCGTGGGCTGGTGGCGGGTGGACGGGCCCGGTGCGCCTGAACCAAAAGGGCAGCGGCCCCTGCCCCTATCGGCGATGGAGTTCCGGCTGACCGACCACGAGGAAAATGAGGTAGGGCCTGGCAACCTGATCGGTCGTCCCACAATGGTGTTTTTCGGGTTCACCTACTGCCCGGACGTCTGCCCGACGACCCTATCGGATATTTCCGGCTGGCTTGAGGAACTGGGCGACGAAGCATCAGAGATGAACGTGGTCTTCATCACGGTCGACCCGGAGCGGGACACGGTCGAGGCCATGGCCGAATATGTCGGCTATTTTCATCCGGTCATTCGTGGCTGGACGGGGCCGGAAGACCAAATTGCCCGCGCTGCAGAAGGATTTCGTGCCTCGTATGAGCGCGTCCCGACCGAAGGCGGCGACTATACAATGAACCATACGGCAAGCGTATTCCTGTTCGATGCCAAGGGTGAACTCGTCACCATGATTGACTATCACGAGCCAAGAGAATTCGCAGTGCCGAAGATCCGGCGTGCACTGACAGAAGACGTAGAGGGGGCAACATGAAGATTAGAATTGTTTTGGCGAGCGCTGTGGTCGCAGGCGCTTTTTCGCTGACCGCCATCGCCATTTCTGGCGTTCTTTCTAAAGAGCCAGTGCCTCCTGCGATTGCTGAAGCGACCCTCTGGACTCCCGATCCGCTCTCGATGCCTCAGATCGCCGACTACGATGTGACACCGCCCGCTGCATTTCACGCCGACAATGCTAGCCCAATGCGACCTCTGCCGCTCTTGCAATCTGTCTTCGCAGAAACCGCCTTGCCCGAGATTGAACCGCCTTTGATCACTTGGTCGCGTGAGATCGCGTCGGGCGAGACGCTGGATGCGGTCCTGGCGAACGCGGGTATCGCTGCGCCTGCGCGTGCCGAAATCGCGCTCGCGCTTGGTGCAGAATATGACCTGCGCCGATTGCGCCCGGGCCATGAGATCACTGTGATCTCAAAGGTGGACGGAAATCCGAGCCGCGTGGAACTGGCAGTTGACGATGGGGTGCGGATCGAAACGGTCTTTGGTCAAGAACTTGTCACACGCGTGTTGGAGCCAGACCCTGAAATGGTGACGTTCGCGGGCGAGGCAGTGATCGAAAGCTCTGTCTTCGCGGCGTTGGACAAAGCAGGCATCCCTGCTCGTTTTGCGGTCGACATGGCGCAGATGCTGGGCGGCACAGTAGATTTTCGACGCGAACTTTCCGGTGGCGAGACGATGCGTATTCTTTGGCGCGAAGCCCGCGACGGAAACGAGAGGATCGGTCAGCCCGAACTTGCCTTTGCCACACTGGACCTTGGTGAAACGGTCTACGAGATCGTCTGGCCGGATGACGGCAGCGGTGAAGCAACGATCTATGTCGATGGAGAGGTCCTGCGTGTTTTTGCCCAACCGGTGGAAGGAGCGCGGCTGAGTTCCGTCTTTGGCCGTCGCACACACCCGGTCTATGGGAATGTGCGCATGCACACCGGGGTCGACTTTGCTGCGGCCCGCGGTACGCCGGTGAAAGCGACAGCACCCGGACGCGTGAGCTTCATCGGACGTCGTGGTGGATATGGCCGGGTGGTGGAGATAGCGCATGGATCCGACACCCTGACACGATACGCACATCTCAGCGAGGTGCCGGACACACTCGAACAAGGGCAGCGCGTTTTGGCCGGAGACATGATCGGTCGCGTCGGTGCGACCGGCACCGCGACAGGCCCCAACCTACATTACGAAGTGCTGGTGGACGGTCGCCCAACCGACCCTCTCTCTGACGACCGATTGGCAGAGGCGGCCGAGCGTGAAGCGGACGACACGGCCGCACTTGAGCGATTGGCTGAGGCACGCTCGCTACTGGCCGAGAGGCTCACCAGCGAATTTGTGCAAACAACAACCGAAAGGCTTTAATCCATGAAACGACTGGCTCCCGCCCTTGCAGTCACGCTGGCCTTGTTTCCCGCAGCGCAAGCGGTCGCCGATGCGATCCAGATTGATGTCCGGAAGACAAACGGCTGCGGCTGTTGTCTGTCCTGGATGAAGCACCTCGAGGAAAGCGGATTCGCGCCGACAGGCGAGGACATGTTCGGGGGATCTCTTGTGCGCTTCAAACTCGACAATGGCGTGCCTCAGCGCATGGTCTCCTGCCATACGGCTTTGGTCGACGGCTACGTGATCGAAGGACATGTACCGGCATCAGACATTCAGCGTTTGTTGGATGAGCGTCCAGATGCAGTGGGGTTGGCGGTGCCCGGAATGCCCTATGGATCGCCGGGCATGGGACCGGAAGACGATCGAGAGGCTTATGAGGTCTTCCTGATCCGCGGCGATGGATCGACCGAGATCTTTAGCAGTTATTCGGCCGCTGACTGACGTATCGACGAGACCTCAACGCTTGGAACCCCTCTCCCCAATTACCCTTGGCTTTCTAGGAAGTCTGGCCGCCGGATCGCTGACAGCGGTCGGGGCGATCCCCGTTCTTTTCGGGCGCATCCCATCCCGGGCTACACGCGATCTGCTACTTGGCTTTGCAGCGGGTGTCATGCTCGCTGCATCGTTTTTCTCGCTGATCATCCCGGCTCTCGATGCAGCCGAAGGACAGTTCGACAACGGTGCTCTCCCGGCGGCCATCGTTTGTGTTGCTATCTTGCTTGGCATGGGCGCGGTCGCTCTGATGAACGAACGGCTGCCGCATGAGCATTTCAAGTCGGGGCGGGAAGGCCCTGACTCTGCATCGCTGCGGCGCGTCTGGCTTTTCATCATCGCGATCACTATCCACAATTTTCCCGAAGGGCTTGCCGTCGGCGTCGGGTTCGGGGCTGACGGTTTGTCGGGCGGGTTGCCACTTGCGATCGGTATTGGATTACAGAATGCCCCCGAAGGTCTGGCGGTGGCGGTTTCGTTGCTCGGCGAGGGCTATTCCAGGCTTCGCGCCTGGGGCATCGCCGCTCTGACCGGTCTCGTCGAGCCCGTCGGTGGACTTCTCGGCGCAGGGATTATCAGTCTTTCGCAACCGCTGCTGCCCTGGGGTCTCGCCTTCGCAGCAGGTGCGATGCTCTACGTCATCAGCCACGAGATCATTCCGGAAACCCACCGATCCGGCCATCAGAACAGGGCGACGCTCGGCCTCGCCGTTGGTCTTGTGATCATGTTGTTCCTCGACGTCTGGCTGGGATAAGCTGATGAGAACTTGCCTCTTCGTCGGTCTGCTTGCTGCGCTGATCGCCTTTCTTGTCGATCAGGCAACGAAGGCAATCGTTGTGTCCAATGCGACTGTTCTTAGTTCCGGCGTATCGGTCTTTCCCGGCTTCAATCTCATCTACCTGCGCAATGACGGAGTGACCTTCGGGCTTCTCGGCGGCGCGCCGTGGTGGAACCTTGTCTTACTGGCGCTTGGCATCTGCGTCTGGCTGGCGTTCATGCTGGTCCGTACCAGCAGCCGGGTCGAGGCCATTGCCTATGGTGCGATCATCGGCGGTGCACTCGGCAATATTCTGGACCGCCTGCGCTATCGTGCGGTGACGGATTTCCTCGATTTCTACATCGGGACGGCGCACTGGCCTGCCTTCAACATGGCCGATGTTTTTGTGGTTGGCGGCGTGATGCTGCTGCTCATTGCGCCGTGGGTTGGCGCTCGACTTCAGACCGATTCATGAAGCCGGGATTGCCGCAGTTCGTTAGTGAGGACCTGAACCTGTTCCAGCGCATGGGTCTTGCCCTTGCTGCCGGCGGATTGACGGTTTTGACTCTTCCGCCGTTTTCTTGGCTCATCGCGGTCCCTGTCGCCTTCTCCGTGCTCTTTATCGTTCTCCGGAACATCTCAACCTCGCGCGCTTTCCTTGTCGGTTGGGCTTTCGGACTGGGCCAATTCGGGATTGGAATTTCCTGGATCGCCGAGAGCTTTTACGTCGATGCCGAACGTTTCGGCGCACTGGCGATTCCGGCGGTCGCGGGTCTGTCCGCCGGACTTGCCATCTTCCCGGGCATGGCGGCGATGCTTTTTGCCGCCATCATGCAGCGCCGAGCTGTCGGCGGCATTGCGGCGGGCCTGCTGTTTGCAACCTGCTGGGTGGCCACGGAATGGCTGCGGGGTCATGTCCTGACAGGGTTTCCCTGGAACCTTGCCGCTTATGCCCTTGTCGACTATGCCGCCCTGCGCCAACCCGCCGCCTGGGTCGGAAGCTACGGTTTGGGCTTTCTCACGGTCTTCATCGGCATATTGCCAGGTGTGTTGACTGTGGCGGCGCCAAAGAGACGCGCGCCTGTTCTCGTGCTCTTCGCCGTTGCTGTGGCGGGTTTCTGGGTTGGCGGTGCGCTTCGGTCAGGGCAGGACGTGCCGCCGACAGACGTTGCTTTGCGCATCGTCCAAGGCAATGTGCCACAAGTCGAGAAGTGGGTACCGGGCAGCCGCCAGCGAACCTTGGAAAAATACCTGGGCTTGTCCGCGCAACCCGGACGTTTCGATTTGCTGCTTTGGCCGGAAACGGCCTTCCCCGGCTTTCTGGACGAAGATGCTGCGGCACGCGCGCGGATATCTGCAGCTTTGCCAGACGGCAGGATCCTACTGACAGGTGCGCCTGACCGAGTGGAGGGCGATGGGGGAACCAGATATTTCAACACGGTTCAGGCCTATGACGGCAGCGGCGAGGTTCTGACGGGGTATGCAAAACATCATCTTGTTCCGTTCGGGGAATATGTGCCCCTGAAAGGCTGGCTGCCCATCGAGCGGCTGACCGAAGGGTTGGGCGATTTCACGCCGGGACCAGGGCCGCGCACGCTGGCGATCCCTGGCGCGCCTCTGGTCGCGGTGGCGATCTGTTACGAGATCATCTTTCCGGGCCACGTGGTCGATGACCTTTTCCGCCCCGACTGGATTTTCAACGCCACAAATGATGCCTGGTTCGGAACCAGCATCGGACCCGAGCAGCACCTCGCCTCCGCGCGGATGCGCGCGGTCGAGGAGGGACTTCCCGTGGTCCGGGCGGCCAACACTGGGATATCCGCGATCATCGACGCCAAGGGAGAGATCATCGCGCGCCTCGAGACCGGACAAACTGGAGTCATAGATGCCACCCTGCCGACAGCGCTTGCGCCTACACCTTACGCACGTTTCGGTGATTGGACATCGCTGGCGCTCATCTGTGCGGTCTGGGCCTTAGCCTTTACCGTCGGATCGGCCAGACGACGTTTCAATTCAGAAAAATCAAAATCGGAGGAATCGTGATGCTGGTGCTCGCAGGCTTTGTCGGAGGGGCGCTCTGGGGTGGCTATCTGGCGCAACGGCAGAAAGGGAACCGCCTGGATATACTTCAATACGCGACAGGCTTCGGTATTGCTTTCGGCCTACTCGCTTTTTTCGCCTCGGTGATCCTCTTGCGCATCACGTCTTGAGATTGCTTTGGCACCGGCAACGAATTGAAACGACTGTTCAACATATTACTGTACTTGCTCCTGGCGATTTTTGCATCAGGACTGGCCGTATCCGGTGTCGTCTACTTTCTTTTGCGCGCCTCCGTCCCCGACTATGACGAGGATTTCAGTGTTGCGGGAATCGAAGGTCCAGTCGATATTCTGCGAGATGCTGCGGCCATACCGCACATTTCTGCAGACTCCGCTGCGGACGCCTATTTCGCGCTTGGTTTCGTTCACGCTCAGGACAGGCTTGGCCAGTTATTGAGGGCAAGGCGGGCAGCGCAAGCCTTGTTGCCACTTGACCAGACGATCGAAGTCGAGCCTTCGACAGCCCAAGCGCTCGACGCATATGCCGCTGGTGTCAACGCGTGGCTTGGTCTGGTATCCGAAGGCGGGCGCGGCAGAGGCTCACCCGATCTGTTGATCGCGGATGAGAGAATGATCGCTGCCTGGAGACCCGTCGATAGTCTCAGACTTGCCCAAGCGTTTCTGAACGATCTTCAACCCGAGAGACGCCAGAGTGACCTGTCCGGCTTGTCAGATCGACCTCTTTTGCCCGAGCTGTTTGTGACCTCGCCCAAGGTCAGCCTCGATGCTTGGGCGTTGCCTGGAGACAGAACAGCTTCGGGAGCACCAATTCTCGCCGCCGATATACGTGGCCCCTTATCGCTGCCTTCTGAATGGTACCTGGCGGATATTCAACTCCCGACCGGAGCCGCGATTGGGGCTACAATGCCGGGTGTGCCCTTCATTGTCGTCGGTCGCAGCGAACGCGTCGCTTGGGCGTTCCGATCTCTGTCACTGACTGCCCTTAAAGAGCCAGTGAGTCCCACCGCTGCCAAGGCCGGCAATTTTCTGATGATGCTTGACCGTCTGGCGCGGTCCGCCGATGTGAACGATGCTATGGACGCAAGCATGAACCTGGCACCAGCCGGATTGGAGATTCTTGCCATCGGCCGAGAAATCCTTGCTCGCTGGCCTGACAGGGAGGTCGAAACGCCTTTCTCGTTTCGAGACGCCCGTCTGGCAGCTCTTGATGTGCGGCAACCGATATTCTCGGTCGAGGGCGCGATTGCGGCGCAGCGCGACACGGTCAGCACTGCCGCGCGGGCGCTTCTTCCTATAATGGCAAAAGAGCTCTGGTTCGTGGGTTCCGCAGGCGCTCTCGAAGAGAACCGCGCAGATGAGTTTCGCGGCGATATTCTGGGTCAACTTGCCCAATGGAATGGCGACATGGATCGCTTTTCACCGGAACCGCTCGTGTTCTGGGCCTGGGCGCGCGCGTTGCAAAAACGGATACTTCAGGATGAATTTCCATCCGCGACAACGGTCTGGGCCAGGCCAAATGCCGATATCCTATTTGCGGTGCTTTCAGATCGCGGAGGGAGCGCAATCTGGTGCGACATCCGCCCGTCCACCCGCATCGAGACCTGCCAGGATCAGGTTCGTGCGGCCCTGGATGATGCCATCGGCTGGCTTGTCGACCGCTACGGACCCGATCCGTCAGATTGGGTCTGGGGCGAAGCACACGCTTTGAATATGGGGTGGGCGCCAATCCGATCGAGTGGGATCATCAGCGATCTGCTGTCTCTCGAAGCCCCATCTTCGGGCGATCCATACACACTGATTGCAACGCTGTTATCTTCTGACAATGACCGCCCCTTCGCGGCCAGCGCGGGCACCAATTTTCAGGCGGTCATGTCGTTTTCGGAAGAAGCCGGATCCTATTTCATCGCGCCAGCCGGTCAGTCCGGCCACCCGCTCTCACGTTTCTATGAAAACCTTTTTCTCATGTGGATGCAGGGCAAATATCTCACGATGTCCACTGATCTGTCCTTGGCCCGGGGTGGCGCTGTGGGAACATCCCGACTTTCACCGGTATCCGTCGATACGCCGACAATACAAAATGACAGGAGCCGATGATCACTTACTTCCTCCTTTTCGACCCGTTTGGGTATGCGATTTCGCCAGTGTCCCTTGTTTCCGTCAGCTTGGCCGCATGGGTCTACATGCGCGGCCTCGTGCGATCCGCTCGCATTCGCGGGACGGTGTCTATGTGGCGGCAAGCCCTGTTCCTCGCTGGCTTGACCTGCATTCTCGCGGCCACAAATGCGCCTCTGGCTTCGTTGGGGCATAGCCTCTTTTCGGTGCACCAAGTGGAGCACCTTCTCCTCCGCCTTGCAGGACCACTACTCTTCGCGGTCTCTCAGCCGTGGCGATTATTGCAAGCCGGTTTGAACAGACGGTGGCGTCGATACCTCGACGCTCTTGGAAAATCTTTTGCATTTCGGTTCTTGGCACATCCGGTAACCGCCACTGCCGCGCTCATCACGTCGCTCTTTATCTGGCAGATTCCAGTGCTTTACGGACTTGCTCAGCGCATCGCGGCGATCGAGGTGTTCGCCCATTTTGCGATGGTGCTGGCAGGGATCTGGTATTTCGGCATGCTCTTCGACCCGAGAGATCCCCCTGAGGGCGCGAGGCGCGGCGCAAGGCTGATCTCCGGTTTCGCGGTGATCGTTTCAAACATTTTTCTGGGTTCCTTGACGACACTCAAAGAGGTGAGCCTCTATGCTTCCTACCAAACGGCGGGAACCGGGTTTCTCGATCCCCTGTCCGACGAAACCATGGGTGGCTACACGATCTGGGTCCCGTCCTCGATGCTGATGATCGCCGCGATCATTCTGGTCATGAACGGGTGGAACGCGGCCGAGGTGCGTCGCTGGAATTCACGATACGAGTTGGTGCGAGGGTCAAACTCCGCGGCGCTCGAGTTTCCGGAAACGGCCGAAGAATTGCGTCTGAAAGTAGCAGAGCCAAACCGCGACATGGGCCGGACGCTCGCCATAGGTGCCTTGGTCATGTTCTTCATCGTCATGACGACGGTGGTGACAATTGTCTATGCGCTTTGAACAGAGGAGCAAATCAAAGGTTGTATCCACGTCTTTTCCCGCGATCGACATTCTCGCTGCACCGTCGTCGCAGTCAGAGATTTTGGGCACACTATCTCGGGCTGGCCAAGCTCAGAGGACACGAACGATTTTCTGCACTAAGGTTGACCATCAGAACAAATGCCAACCCACCAGCCTTTGACTGCTGACGCCGCCGCCTCCTGAGTCTTGCTTTTCTGAATTTCGCGAGAACTTGATGCTGCGCTACTTGCCGCTTTGAGATTGCAGGAGGGCGTGTTCGAAGGCCTCCAGCGTGGTCGTGCTGACGTGATGCTCGATCCCTTCCGCATCGCGTTCCGCAGTCTCTTCGTCGATTCCCAGGCTGAGGAGAAACGCGACGACGATCCTGTGTCGTCGGCGGCAGGCCTCGGCCAACTCCCGACCGGCATCCGTGAGGAATATGGCGCGGTAAGGTTCCCGCCGCACCAGGCCAGCAGCTTTGAGCCGCGAGATGTTCTTGGTCACGGTCGGCGGCTTCACTCCAAAACGTTCGGCGATTTCCACCGGCCTTGCCTCTCCGCGCGACTCGATCAGTTCGGCGATCAGTTCAACGTAATCTTCCGCCATTTCGCTCTCATGTGCCTGACGCACGGTCGCGAACCCCTCAGCCTGTGCTTCGGGAGCCCTGTCGACAGTTTCGAACGGTTCATGTTCCTGTGATTGCAGCTTTGTCATAGTTGGGACTTTGCAGGGAAACTGCAGGATTGACAACTTGTTTGCTTAGGGTAGATAAATTAGCCGTGTCTAACTTTTGAATTCGGAGACTGCGGTGATTCAGAAATTCCTTGGAGCGTTCATTGTCGCACTCGCAAGTGCGCTCGTCCTGTCCGGACCTGTCGCTGCGACGCCTGCCAAGGAGGCTCCATGGCTTCCCGAGGCGGCGGCCTACCGGCTGACTCTCTTCCTCGGAAATCTCGAACCGCTGCCTTGGGATGACGTCGGGACCGCCTGGGCCGAACCCTACCGGGGTTCGGAATTCTCTGTTGGTGCATTGGCATGGCTGGACGGCAACAGCGACATCGGACCCGCCCCCCTTCTGGACGCCATCACTCGCGAAGACCGCCAGGCGGTCTTTGCCGAGGCGACGCGGCTGATCGCGCGCCGGATCGACGAGGAACTGGACCGAGCAGTCATGGCCGACGACCCTGCACGTGCGCAGCAGGCCGTGCGGACAGCCCGAGAACTCTATCGCTCGTTCGCGGACGGTATCGCGGCTGCTGATCCCGACGCTTCGAGACGCATCGGCCTCGCCTGGCTGGAACTCAACAGCAGCACAGGTTCCGCCGGTGTTCTTGGTGCTGGTGCCACACCCGCGAGTCGCAAAACCATGGAAGCCGCGCGCGAAGTCATCTCCCTCTATCTCGCCGAGAATTACCTCGTTGACGATTTCGCGCCGCGCCGGACGCTGAGCGCGCTGCCGGAAACTGTTGTCCTGAGTGGCCGCACCATCGAGGTGCCGCCTAGCCTGCCGCCGGGGTTTGACATCTTCGATCAGGATCCGCTGCCGCGCCTCGTCCTCAATTTCGAGGAGCAGGGCATCGACGAGACCGACCTGCCATTGGTGGCCTATGGCGACATGCTATTCGACAGCGCGCAAATCTTTGGCAATCCGGCGCAGGGTCTCGGGGTCGCTTGTTCGACCTGTCACAACCGATCGGACGTTAACCAGAGGCTTTTCATTCCGGGTGCGAGCCATCAACCAGGCGCGATCGATGTCGATGGCGCCTTCTTCAACCCGATCTTCAATGACCGGCGTGATGATCCGATTGACATCCCCAGCCTCCGTGGCCTGCGCTTCACCGGGCCCTACGGCCGCGATGGCCGCTTCGCCTCCTTGCGCGATTTCACCCGCAACGTCATCGTCAACGAGTTCGGCGGCGATGAACCGACGCCCTTCATGCTGGATGCTCTGCTCGCCTACATGCTCGAATTCGACTTCCTGCCCAACTCCATGCTGACACCGGATGGTCAGCTGACCGAAGCCGCTCCCGAGGCAGCGCGGCGCGGCGAAGCGATCTTCAATACACCCTTCGCGGCGCTCGGCGACCGTTCCTGCTCCAGCTGCCACGTCCCGGACACGAACTTCCTGGACCGGCAGGCCCATGATATCGGCTCGGTTGCGTTGGCCTACGATGGCGCCCGCACCGGTGCGATGGATACACCCACGCTGCTCGGCACCGTCTACACCGCGCCCTATTTCCACGACGGGTCGCTGCCGACCCTGGCCGCTGTCGTGGACTGGTTCGACGAATCGAAGTCGCTCGGCCTGACCGGAGCGGAACGGGCCGACCTGACGGCCTATCTGGAGACCGTGGGCGCAGCGGACGAGCCCTATGAGGCATTCGACGCCGAGAACACCGCCTTCCGGCTGGCATTCTCCGAACTGACGACCTTCGCCTCGACGCTTGATACGCTGCTGCCGCAGCGGGATGCAAAACATATCCTGCTGCTGACCGACACCGTGGCCGCGGACCTTTCGGCGGACGCCAGCACAATGTCGAACCTGGCTGCGCGGCCTGAAGTCTACGCGTTGGCCCAACGTCTGGCCGAGGTTGGTGACGCCGTTCGTACTGATGACTGGGTGGCTGCCGAAACAAGCTGGACCGCGTTCAAGTCCGAAGCCGACGCAATCGAAGAGAGGGCATTCTGATGGCGATCCATATGAACCGCAGAACGATGTTGGCGCTGGCCGCTGCGGGCGCAGTATCGCTCGCAACCCCGCTGGCCGCGCAGGACACTGCGTTGCGGCTGGCTTTCATCCCGCAGGAGAACCCCGAGAAGCTCCTGGGCGACATAGAGGCCATCAGCGGCTGGCTGGCCAGTGAGATCGGCGTCCCCGTCGAAGGGTTCGTCACCATCGACCATGCGGCGGCGGTCGAGGCGCTGAGAAACGGCGACGCCGACATCTCCTTCATGGGCGCCCTGCCCTTCGTTCTGGCCGAGGCCGAGATCGGCGCGGTGCCGCTTCTCTCCGAGGTCTACCGCGACGCGCCGAGTTATACGGGACGCATTTTCGTGCGTCGCGACAGTGGCATCGGCGCGCTTGCAGACCTGCGCGGACGCGACATCGCATTCGCCGATCCGATCTCGGAATCGGGCTATCTCTACCCGCTCGCCGAATTCGTCGAGGCTCGGCTGATCGACGGCCCAGGCGCGGCGGAGGCATTCTTCGGCCGCGTCTTCTTCGCAGGCGGCTATCAGCAGGCCATGCAGGCGATGGCCGAAGGTCTGGTCGACGCTGCGGGTGCCAGCCAGTATGCCGACCTGCTCCTGACGCCGCAGCAGCAAGCACAGGTGACATGGATCGCGGAAAGCCCGCCAATCCCCAGCCATGTCGTGATCGCGCGACCCGGGTTGGATGCCGAGGTGCAAGACCGCTTCACCAACGCGATGCTGCGGCTCAACGAGCCCGAGAACCGCGACAAGCTGCGCTATCTCTACGGGCCGGACGGCTATGTCAGGGCCGACCCTGCCGCCTATGACGGCGTGCGCGACATGGCACGGCGATATGGGCTCCTGGAATGACCACCGCCATCCGGATCGACGACCTGAACTTTGCCCATCCGGGCGGGAGTGTTCCGGCGCTGGAGCGAGTCTCGCTTACGATTTCGACCGGCGAAAGCGTCGCTTTGCTCGGCCCGTCCGGGGCAGGAAAAACAACGCTGCTGGCATTGCTCGATGGCAGGCTCCACGGCTGGCGCGGGCGCGTTTCAGTCTTGGGTGCGCCGCTCGATCCAGACCAACCGCCGCCGCGCGCAAGCCGACCTGATACCGGTTTCGTATTTCAGGAATTCGCCTTGGTCGAACGCTCCACGGTTCTGCGCAACGTGCTCAACGGCCGCCTAGGCCGGATGGCGCCCCTGCGCGCCCTGCTGGGGTCGCCAAGGCCACATGATCTCGACATTGCGCGCACAGCCCTCACTGATTGCGGCATTGCCGATCTCGCCGAACGCCGGGTCGACAGTCTCAGCGGCGGCCAGCGGCAGCGCGTGGCCATTGCGCGGTGTCTCGCGCAGGAGCCACGGCTGATCCTCGCCGACGAGCCGGTGAGCAACCTCGACCCCACCCGCGCTGGGGAGGTCTTGGCGCTGCTGACCGGGGCGGCGCAAGCGCGCGGCGCAACGGCGCTGTTTTCCTCGCACCAGCCCGACCTGGCGCGGCGTTTCGCGCAGCGCATCATCGGCATGCGGAACGGGCGGATCGTGTTCGATGTGCCGACATCCGAGTTGCAGGACGAGGCGACGGCGGCTCTCTACCGGGAGGCAGAGCCGATGCCCGGTTCCGGCCTCCGGGCGGTATCCTGATGGGCCACCGCAGGTTCGGCGGCTTCGCGACCAGCACCCTGATCGCAGGCGCAATCCTCTGGTCCTTCGCCACGACCGATGTCGAGTTGTCGCGTCTCGTTTCGGCCGGTCCGCGGATCGCTGACTTTCTCGGGCGGATGTTCCCGCCCGATCCGACAGTGATGGCCGAGATCAGGAAGGGCAGCGCGGAAACGCTGAGAATAGCGATCCTCGGTTCCCTCGGCGCTGTGATCCTGTCGATCCCTCTGGCCATCCTCGCCTCCGAGACCATGGTCTCGCGCATGGTGTTCGGCCCTGTGCGCGCGCTGCTGGCCTTTATCCGGGCCGTGCCGCTGATCCTCGTGGCCATGCTTATGGTGGGCGCTGTCGGGCTCGGGCCGCTGCCCGGCATCATCGCGGTCGCCTTTCATGCAACGGGGATGCTCGCCAAGTTCTATGCCGAGGCGATCGACGGCGTGTCCCGCGCGCCGATCGCAGCACTGGAAAGCGCCGGCGCCGGACCGCTCGTGCGGCTCAGGCATGCGATCTGGCCGCAGATGGCCCCAGTCATTGCCCGCGACACGATTTTCCGGTTCGAACTGAACCTGCGCGAGTCGCTGATCCTCGGCATCGTCGGCGCGGGTGGGATCGGCTTCTACATCCAGACCTACGTGAGATCCTTCCAGTATGATAAGGCCGCCAGCGTCACGATTGCGGTCGTCGTCATGGTCATGGCCATTGAGGCGATCAACGTCGCACTGCGGCGCCGCTTCACCTGATCCTTAGGCGTAAATGTCGATCGGTGTCCCGTCCCTGACCATGGCATAGATTTCCTCGATCTGGCGGTCAGTGACGGCGATGCAGCCTGCCGTCCAGTCGCGGACATTCATTGGGTCGATCCCCTTGCGCGGTCCTCCGTGGATGAAAATGTCGCCACCGGGCGACTTTCCTTGAGCCTGCGCAAAAGCGATGTCTGCCGCGTTGGGATATGAGATGCCAATCGACAGGTGAAAGAGGCTCTCCGGGTTGCGCCGATCAATCACGTAGGAGCCCTCCGGCGTACGGCCGTCCCCCTCGAACTGCTTGTGACCTTCGGGCGCGAAGCCTAATCCGATGGGATAGGTCCGCAAGACGTCATCCACCCCGTCCAGAACCAGAAACCGCTGTGCCTTATACATGCGTAGCCGGGTCACTTCGGGTCCGTTGTAAGACCGGAACTTGCTGGCACAACCTGACAGGAAGGAGGCCAATCCGCCCATCAAAAAGGCGCGCCGTGGAAATCTGGTGTTTGTCACTGCTCGACGCCCCTTTTTGCGAGGTCTGTTGGTGCCAGAGGTTACTCTACCGAAGACGTCGGATCAATGACCGTGCGCCAGTGCTCCCTTCGCCATCTGCTCGCCCACCGGTTCACCGCCCGAAGGCCCGTCCTTGATCCGATGGCCGTTCAAAAGCCGCAGCGCATTGGCGACCACCAACAGGGAAACGCCTACATCCGCAGCGATGGCGCCCCACATCGAGGCCATCCCGAACGCGGTCAGCCCGACGAACAGCGCCTTTGTTGCCAGCGATATACCGATATTCTGGTGGATAATCGTCATTGTCCGCCGAGAGTGAGTAATCAGCCACGGCACTCGAGCCAGATCGTCGGTCATCAGTGCAATATCTGCCGTTTCGATCGCCGCATCCGATCCGACAGCCCCCATGGCAATGGCATAATGCGCGCGCGCCATTGCGGGCGCGTCGTTCACGCCGTCGCCGATCATCGCCACCATATCGTGGCATTCCACCAGTTCCTCGATGGCCTTCACCTTGTCTTCTGGCAAGAGTTCGGCGCGCACCTCGTCAATGCCGACCTCGGCCGCCACCGCACGTGCGGTGCGTTCGTTGTCGCCCGTCAACATCACGATTGTCTTCACACCCTGCGCGTGCAGACGCGCAACGATACCCTTTGCATCGGGGCGAATGCGGTCACGAAGCTCCAGCACGCCGGTCACGCCGGTCTCGTCACCCACGGCAACCAGGGTGCTGCCTGCCCCTTCGATCCGGTCCCGAAGATCCGCCGGAATGGCATTGCTGAAACCTTTCTCTTGGGCAAACCGATCTGATCCGAGCCAGATCGCGCGCCGGTCGGCGCGTCCTTCGAGCCCGCGCCCAGGCACGGTCCGCGTGTCCTCTGCGGCAGACACGGAAACACCATCGCTTTCTGCGCGCGCGAGGATGGCGCGTGCCAGCGGGTGCGAGGACCGCGCCTCCAGACTGGCTGCCAGCGTGATGATTTCGCGAGCGGAGGCTTCACCCAGCGGGTGAACCGCCGCCACCTCAGGCTCGCCCATGGTGATCGTTCCCGTCTTGTCCATCGCCAGCGCTGTGGTGCGCCCTGGCGCTTCGACATAAGCGCCGCCCTTGATGAGCACCCCTGCTCGCGCCGAAGCGGCCAGCGCTGCTACAATGGACACCGGCGTAGAAATGACCAGTGCGCAAGGACATGCGATGACAAGAAGGACCAGCGCATTGTAGAACCAATAGTCCCAGGCGCCGCCGAGCAAGAGTGGCGGCACCACCGCGATGGTGATCGCCACCGCCATCACGATGGGTGTATAAATGCGCGCGAATTTCGCCACCCATTGCTCGACCGGCGCGCGGCGGGCATGGGCATCACCGACCAGACGGATGATCTTGGCCAACACTGTGTCGGAAGCTGCCTTGGTCGCTCGTACCGTCAGTGTGCCTTCGCCGTTGATCGTGCCGGCATAGACCTCATCGCCCGGCTCCTTTGGCACGAGCGCGCTTTCTCCGGTAATGGGAGCCTGATCGACGGCTCCCGCCCCCTCCACCACTTCACCGTCGAGGGGGATGCGGTCGCCGCCGCGCACAATGAAGCGATCGTTCACGGCGACCTCTGCCGCAGGCACATCGGTTTCGCTGCCATCTGATCGGATCACCCGAGCTGTCGGCGGCGCCAGATCCAGCAAGGCCGATACCGCGTTGCGGGCCCGCCCCACACTCCAGCTCTCAAGGTAAAGCGAAAGTGAGAAGAAAAACGCAACCGTCGCGGCCTCGAAGAATTCGCCCAGCCCGATGGCACCCGCCACTGCGACCACCATCAACAAGTTCATGTCAGGGGAAAACCGTCGCGCGGAAGACCAAGCCTTGGGCGCGACCAGCCAGACCCCGAAGAGAATTGCCACCGCGAATAACCCTGCTTCCGCGAGTGGCATCGGCATTTCTCCGTGCCCTGCGAATAGCCCGAGCGCACCACCCATGCCGGTTTCGACGATGTGGTAGAGAAAACCTGCCACCCAGAAGCCGCCGCTGAGCGCGGTAAACCGCTTTTGACGTGCCAGATGCGCGGCCTGATTCTCTGCTGCGTTGTCGGCGTCCCACGGTTTTGCGCTCATGCCGGTACTCGCGACCAGTTGCGAAATCTCGTTGTCCGAAATCCCGACTGCGGTATCCAGAATTGTCATCCGCCCATTGATGACATCGAACGCCAGATGCTCAGTCCCGCCGACTTTTGGACCGACCACCCTATTCAGGATTGCCACCTCTTCGGCACAATCCAGACCGGAAACTTGAAAACTTCGCCCATTCGACGGGATGGATTCTGCCGGTCCCGTGTTGGCTCCAGCACCGCAGCACGCAGCACCATCTCCATGAGAGTAGCGAGCTACGCTCGCATGTTTGTGATCATCAACATGATCGTGACTGCAGTCAGAGCTGTGCTTGTGGTCGTGGCGGTGGCCATTGGAAGACATGGGATTGACCTCGGGATTCGTTCATTCCACATTGAGATAGCCCCTACAGTAACTAGAGCTTCAAGAGCTAAAACAGAAACTTGGTCAAGTAAGGACACCGATCTGCGGAACCTTGAAACGCGTTGCCAAGTCTGTGGACGCGGCTGACCTGCCAAAAAGTGAGATAGATATGCTTTAAAAAATATGCGGTGATCATGGTTGCAACATTGGCCCTGGCTGGCTGTGCGGTACCTCCGAAGGAAGACAACGATCCATTCAGGGTCGGGAATATTCCAGAATCTGTCGCAGCCCTCGCTGCACCCGACCAGGATCTCAACACGGCACGGCTACGTCCCGAAGATAATTGCTATTGGTATGCGCATAGTGGGCCTGTGGAAACGACCTTGGTCCCGTTGCGATCGGCAGGCGGCAATCCCATCTGCGTCGCGCGCCAATCCTGATTGACGCGTCCAAGCGTCGGATTGACGGCGCGGCTTGGGTCAACTCTGCGGAGTCACGCTGTCCTCGGCCGAATATAGGAACGCCATCGAGCCAATCTCCACATTCGGATACAGATCGTTTATGTGCGCCATGACCATCCGGACGCAACCGGAACTTGCTCGGCCGCCGATGCTTCGCGGCTGTGGTGTACCATGGATGCGCAGATAGGTGTCTCGGTCCCCGACAAAGAGATAAAGCGCCCGTGACCCGAGCGCGTTCTCAGGTCCGGGTTCCATACCGTCAGCGATATCGGCGTAGAGCTCCGGGTCGCGGTCAATCATGTTCTGTGTTGGCTGCCAATGCGGCCACCTGACCTTGCGCTTAATCGTGTAGACACCCGGCTCATAAAGTTTGCCACGAGCAATCGCTACGCCATAGCGCATCGCCGTTCCGCCTTCCTCGATATGGTAAAGATAGCGCGCAACAGCATCGACATGGATGTCACCGGCCACAAGACCATCTTTAGCTACAACCCGCTGCGGCAGAAAGCGCGGATGCAGGCCCCACGGGTTTGATGTGGCTGGATTATAGCCCGGCGGTGTAACCTGTGCATCCCAAGCAGCCTTTTCCGCTTCAGTGGGCCAGGTGTCAGCGAGGAGCGGACTCGAGATAGACGCCGAGAACAATGCGGTAGTCGTCTGGATGAAGTGTCGTCTTGTCAGCATGTATCGTGCTCCGCGCAGTTTCTATTTCGGTGTCGGATCTGTCAGATCGATTTGCTCCACGCTAAAACGTCTAGCAACTAGAGGTTCAAGGGTTAAATTTTCACTTAACCGCGAGAAGCAGAGGGTTGAATAGCGATTTCAATGCTAGACGTTCACGCGCCAACTGGGTCAGCAAAGGGCTAAATCCAAAAAGGCTTCTCTACTATATCGTTGCACGCCACATCCGATAGCGCCCCTGCCCGGTCACCTCACGGATCAGACCCCGCGCTTCCAACCAGCCAAGGTTGCGCTGGACGGCGGCGCGGCTGGCGCCAGTCAAGATTTCGGTCATCGGTGCAGAGACGAGTGGCCACTCGGTCAGTAAGGCGCGGAGAGCAGGTGGCGTCTTGCCCGAGAGCGGTGCCATTTCGGCGTCTGCGCGCATAGCCCATGCCTCTATGTCGTCTAGGTGCCGCATCGCGCTCAAGGATGCTGTCATCATCCCATCGAGCCAACGCGCCAGACGGTCAGCGGGTGGGCCGCCAGCGCGCAGCCCCCCTGATCCGCCCATGGCCAGAGGTGCAAAGACTGCCCCCCTTCCCTCACCGGCCGCAATCCTTGCGGCTGTGACTGCCGCCTCCATCCCGTCTCCGTGCTGTCCAAGACCAGCGAGGTTCCAGAGGTGGAAACCCATGCAGGCGCGGCTGATCGGATGCAGATCGACAGCTCGCGCCATCAGATCCAGCCAGCCGCTCGCACGATTCATGAAAGGTTCGGCATCATCACCAAGGTTCTCGGGGTCGCGGCGGTCGAGAAAGGCGGAAAGGTCCACCTCGGGCCCCGGCCCGCCGCTCAAACGGCGAACTGCCCATCCGACACGCGCGAGTGCTGCGGTGTCCTCCTGAACGCCTGACAGGCGCATGGATATCCAAAGAGCAAGGCGATCCGGGACGATACGATCACCCACAAACCAGCTGAGGTCAGCTGCCTCGATCAGGGCAAGCCTGTGTCGCCATCCTTCGGGGCCGCGCTTCAGGCGGTCGTCCAGCGCGCCGACGCGACCAGCTACACTGGCAAGACGCGCGGCGAGACCCGCCTCTGCTTTCCGCCATTCATCAAGGACTTCGGTTTCGCGCGGTTCGGCCCGTGGTCCGGGCGGCAGATAATCCGGCTCCTCTTCCATGGGACCGGGCAAGAACCAAAGATCGTCCTCGGACGACTGTTCCACCCCCTCAGCATCGAGAAAGAGAGCGTCCGATTCATCATGAAAGGCAGGCGCTTGAGGCTTCATATGTGCAAAATACTGGATTTTTGCATTTTACCCAAGGGTTTTGTCAGAGTGGACCCACGCTTCTTAGATAGCACGCGCGGGCGATGGTCGGCGAGGGCTCTCTGATCGCGCTCAGCGCAAGGAAACCAAGGGTTTTTGGACGAGCACGACGAGCGAGCACTTACTTGCTTTCGTTTACAAACGGTCGTTTATTGGTGATACATAAAATTGCAAACGGCCCGTTTTCATGTCCCTGATAGGCTATGCCCGCGTTTCCACAGAGGATCAGACCCCCCTGCCCCAGTCCGAGACGCTGCAATCGGCGGGCTGTGCCGAGATCTTTGAAGAGCACGCCTCAGGCGGCAATCGCGCGCGTCCTGTGCTCGCGCGGGTGCTCGAACGGGTCCAGAGCGGCGATACGCTGGTCGTCGTGCGGATCGACCGGCTTGCGCGGTCTCTGTCGCACTTACTGGAGGTGATCGAGCGTCTGGAGGCCAAGGGAGCTTTCTTCCGCTCGCTGCAGGACCCCATCGACACCGCCTCCCCTCAAGGAAAATTCACATTGCAGGTTCTGGGCGCCGCGGCGGAGTTCGAGCGCGCGCTGATACGTGAGCGCACGAAGGCCGGGCTTGTCTCTGCACGCGCCAAGGGCCGCGTTGGTGGCAATCCTGGGCTTCGCACCAAAGACCCCGCCGCGCTGCGCAAGGTGCGGCTGGCACGACAGGACGGCTACATGGAGCGCCTGAACGAAACCGCGCAGGATTGGGTGCCCCATGTGCGCCGCCTACGGCCGGATATGGCCTGGGAAGACGTGCTGCGGATTATCAATGCCCCCCTGCCCCAAGACCGCCGTTGGACGCAAAGCCGCCTGCTCCGTGCCGTGAAGGCATATGTGCGGGATGGGTTCCTGCCCGCTGAAGTGCTTGGACGCGCTGGACGCCGCAAAACCGACGATCGCCTGCCTGCGATTGTTGCGGCCATCAAAGGTTCGGACCCGGATATCACGCTACAGGCGATCTGCGACCGGTTGGAAGCCATGCGTGAGCGGACTCCACGGGGACGCACAAGCTGGCAACCGTCATCCGTCAGGATGCTGTTGGAACGGGCGGAGCGACTTGGGTTGCTGGTCAGGCAAATGGATTGACGATGCGCAGCCGATCCTCGACCAGCAATCCGTCGTGCATGTCCTCAGTCCACAAAGTCGTGCACCCAGCGATCAGCGCGGCAGACACGATCATCGCGTCATAGACCGATAACTGGTACTTCTCTGCCAACGCGCGACCGACTTGATGGGTTTGAACCGTTAGGCCCTCGACAGGGCATACGGACGTAATACCCTCAAGAAACGCTCCGGTATCTTCCCAACTGAGCCCAGCTTTCCGTCGGCAATTGACCATCGCTTCGTTCAGGACCTGAACGCTGATCCGGGGTCCCTGCCCCAGAATTTCCTCCGCCCTCTCAGCCTTTGGACCATCGTCGAGCAGGTAGAGCACAACATTCGTGTCTGCGAATTCAGCGCTCATGCGCGGCGTCGCGGCTTAGACGCGCATCCTTGGGCAGTTTTCTGCGAAACCGCCTCAGCCCTTGTAGAACTTCATCGGCGCGAGTTTGGCGTCTCACAAGAATGGTTCCATCGTCCTTTACCAGGTCGACCTGATCGCCTTCCTTTAAGCCGAGTTCCCTCACAAGATCCGCGGGTAGCCGGACGGCAAGGGAGTTTCCCCATTTGGCAACTTGCATCTTGTCCTCTCAGGCATGGATAAACATCCAGTAATGTATATCCAGAACTGCCAAAAGGCAAGCTCTGGTGCGCTCAAAGCCATGCTGGAGCCCTCCGACAAGAGTTCTCCCCTGTCCCTTTTCGTGAGATGCGGTGCGTTACACCATGCAGCAGGAAGCCTAACAGCCTTGTGTTCGGTGACGACTCGCCCACTAGATGTGGAAAAACCTTGCGCGAATCCGACTCTTGCGCCAATAGTCACGGAAACGAGGCAAAAAACGTCAATTTCCGTGAACACGCCAAAGACGCGATGTCTCGGAAGCGAGAGGGCAGATGGATAATACCTTTGTGCATGAGGATCTCAACGCGGTGATCCGCCAGCATTCGGAATGGCTGGCGAACCAGTTGCATTCGCAACGTGAGAGCCTGTTTCCACCCGATGCCGAGAAGACCATGCGCAAATTCACCTCTGGTGAGGCTGCGGCGCTGCTCGGCGTAAACGATTCCTATCTTCGCAAACTCAACTTGGATGGCAAAGGGCCTTCTCCCGAGCTTACCGCCGGCAACCGTCGTCTTTACTCGGCGCAGGATATCCAGGCGCTGCGTGTACTCCTTGAAAAAACCGCTCGCAAGCCGGGCGATTACGTTCCCGGACGACGAGAAGGTGATCATCTTCAGGTCATCGGCGTGATGAATTTCAAGGGCGGGTCCGGAAAAACAACAACCTCTGCCCATCTCGCCCAACGGCTTGCCCTGCGCGGATATCGTGTGCTGGGCATTGATCTTGACCCACAAGCTTCCTTCACCGCGCTGCACGGCGTTCAGCCGGAATTGGACCTCGAAGATGGCGGCACTCTCTACGATGCGATCCGCTATGAGGACCCGGAGCCGATCCGGTCGGTCATCCGCAAGACCTATATCCCCAATTTGGACTTGATCCCCGGCAACCTCGAACTGATGGAGTTCGAGCACGACACCCCGCGCGCGCTGGCGCAGGGCAATGCCGGACTTTTCTTCTTCCGCGTGAAGGAGGCGCTGGCCCAGGTCGATGAGGACTACGACGTGGTCGTCATAGATTGCCCTCCGCAGCTTGGCTTTCTGACCATGTCCGCCCTGTCCGCGGCCACGGGCGTTCTGGTGACCATCCATCCAGAGATGCTCGATGTGATGTCCATGTCGCAATTCCTCCGCATGACAGCCGACCTCATGGACGTGATCGCCGAGAGCGGCGCTGACATGTCTCATGACTGGATGCGCTATGTTTTGACCCGCTACGAGCCGCAGGATGCGCCGCAGAACCGCATCGTGGCTTTCCTGCGAACAATGTACGGCGAAGCCGTGCTGAATTCGCCCATGTTGAAGTCCACAGCCATCTCAGATGCGGGCCTGACCAAGCAGACACTTTATGAAGTGGAACGCAGCGCGTTCACGCGTTCCACCTATGATCGCGCGATTGAGAGCCTGAATACGCTGAATGACGAGATCGCCGACCTAATCCAGAAAACCTGGGGGCGCACATGACCAGTGGCAAGAAGAAGCGCATGTCAATGCTGGACAGTCTCGCGGCAGCTGGGGCCCCCTCCCCTGCCCCTCAGACAGGTGCTGTGACACCGATGATGACCTCGAATCGCGCCCTTCGGTCCGCCCGCGACGCGGTCGATTCCCATCATGTTTGGGAACTGGACCCGGCGAGCATCGAAGACGGGCGTATGGCGGACCGGCTTGACCCGGCCGATGTACTGGATTTGCGCGATGCGATTGAGGCGAACGGTCAGACTGTTCCGATCCTCGTGCGACGTGCGCCGGGTGAAGATGATCGCTACCTTTTGGTCTATGGGCGACGCAGGCTGGAGGCGATCCGTCAGTCCGATAAGGTTACCAAGGTTCGCGCGTTAGTCACCAACCTGGATGACGACAGCGCTCTGCGTGCTCAGATTTCGGAGAACATGGGGCGGCGCGATTTGTCTTTTATTGAAAGGGCCCTGTTCGCAAAGGACCTTGTGTCGTCCGGCTTCGGAAATCAATCTCAGGTTGCAGAAATTCTTACCGTCACGAAGTCGTCCATATCTATGGCGATCGCGATCGCGGACATGGTCGGGCCGGATCTGGTACGCGCCATTGGCGCCGCCCATGGCATTGGCCGACCCCGATGGGAATCCCTTGGTCGGGCCATCGACGAAAATGGTCTGGACTGCGAGGACCTTATCGGGATCGCGAAAGAGGCACGTGAAAATGCCGAGACCTCCATGGTGGTGGATGACGTTGCCTCTACCAATGACCCGTCCATCCAAGCGTTCCTGGCCGTAGAAAAGGCTGTGACCAAGGCGATTAAACCGGCCAAGTCGCCCTCCCCTGCCCCACCTTCCAGCGTCCCGCTGAAGATCGGCGGCAAACGCGGCGGCACGGTCAAACGCACTGCCAAGGGCCTATCGATCGAGTTGGCGGGTGGAGACTTCGCCGATTGGGTCGAGACGCAAGTGCATGACATGATTGAAGACCTTCACGAACGCTGGAAGCAGCGGTCGGAAGACTGAGGAAGAGCAGAAATCAAAGAAGGAGGCACGAAAAGGCAAAAGAAAAGGTCCCGCAAAGCGACCACTCCACGAGACCCTAACTTGTTTCTAGCACCTTCAAGGTAGTGTCCGGAGCTATTTTCCGCAAGTCCAAAGTGATTCGCGGACCGGGATATTTTTGTCTTCGTGAATGACAAAATGGACTACACGCCCGTAACGCCGTTCCGGCGAACGATAGATGCTGCCATCCTGAAACATCAGGCAGCGACCCAAGAAGACCTGCCCCCAGCCGGCGCCAACAAGTGGGAGGTCCTGAGGGAGCTCGCTGCCGCTCGAGTCGCGTTCGGCTTGTCCGATCGGGATTTGACGGTGCTTCAGGCGCTGGTCAGCTTTCACCAAGCGACAATTCTCGGAGGCAATGACAGCGAATTGATTGTACATCCGTCCAACAAGGCGATTTGCGAGCGCCTGAACGGCATGCCCTGCTCGACGATGCGGCGCCACCTCTCCAACCTTGTGCAGACTGGCTTTGTTGTCCGGCGCGATAGCCCCAATGGGAAGCGCTATGCCCGCCGCTACGGCGACGAAAAGGTTGCGTTTGGGTTCGACCTCTCTCCGCTCGTTCGACGCTTCCAGGAGGTTTGTGAGGCCGCTGAGACCGTCCGGGCCGCAGAAGAGCGGTACAAGCGCTTACGTGCCACTGTGAGCCTCATGCGGCGTGACCTCGCAGGGCTGGCCGAGTACGGGCGCTCACTTCGTCCGGATCAGGGCGTCTGGGACCAATTCTCTGATCTTGCGGCCCTAATGGCCCGAGATCTTCGCAGAAAACTCGAAATGGAAGACCTTAGGCGCATCGAAGACGCTTTGGGGTCAGCTTTAGATCACGCCCGAAGCCTTCTGGATGGCTGTGAAACAGAAAATATGAGCACCAATGATGCTGTTTCTGAGCAGCACTATCAGAATTCAAATAAAGACTCTTATGATCTTGAACCTCGCTTAGAAAAAGCGCGGGGCGGAGGCGCTGTGCGCGAAACTCCAGAAGTTGCCAATAGTCATCTGTGTTCTGAAGATGAGGGCAACTCAACGGCAACTATTGACGATCAACTGATGCCGAACATACCGCTTGGTCTCGTCCTCGCTTCCTGTCAGGAATTCAAAGCGTATTCCGAGCAGCCCGTGCGCCACTGGCACGATCTGGTCCGGGTGGCTGATGTGGTCAGGCCCATGATGGGTATTTCCCCGTCCGCGTGGGACGAGGCGAAACGCTATATGGGTCCCGAAGAAGCGTCTGTTGTGATCGTTGCAATGCTTGAACGGTTTGCGGATATCCGATCACCTGGAGGCTACTTGAGAACCCTATCTTCAAAGGCAGCAATTGGGGAGTTCTCCTGCGGTCCGATGATCATGGCCTTGATGCGGCGGGATGCTGCATGATGAGTTCACAGCTGTGAACTCGGCTGACAAGTAGGATAGCTCGGGATAGTTCACAGCTGTGAACTTCTTTCCAACACGGTCAGAGGCTGCGCTCGCGGACTTGGCCAGAAACAGGGTGCTTCGGTTGCCAGTCACACGGGCATGTCACCGTCTCCAAAGAGGTTTGGAAAGAGCCGCTCTCGATAATCCAACGGAAACGCCAACCGAACTGGCGTCTTCGGAGATGCGGAGGTCAGGTATCCGGCGGCAGTCAGTTTACTCAGTGTGTTGCGAGCAGTACGCTCGGACGTCTTGAGCACAATCTGCGCATCGCCTCGTTCCAGTGCGCCATGCCGAAGTACCGCCGAGATGAGTTCCGGCGCACGCTTGTCATCGATGGTATCTGCAACAAGACGACGATACCGTTGGTCCAACCCGCCGAGATCGAACAATCTTGCTGAGAAGATGATCTGATCGAGCGTCACCTTTAGGAACCATTCACTGAACGTCCTCAGTGCCGCTTCTGACAGGTTCCCCCGTCCGTCGCGGTCTCCGCGGCGTGGACTGTCGGCCAGATCCATCATCCGGTTATACTCGCCCCGACCGGTTAGCCCGCGCGCTAGGTCGTGGACTCATAATGTCTGATCCAGAGCCTTGAGCAAGCGAGGTGAAGTGCGGCGAGGAAGTTTGCTGCGGTTTTGAAGTATCGCGTTGCGATGCCGCGGAAGTGTTTGAGACGATTGAAGAACCGTTCGACCTTGTTGCGTTCGCGGTAGAGGTCTCGGTCGACGGTCCTGACCACGCGGACGTT
>NZ_FWFQ01000028.1 GCF_900172235.1 Pseudoruegeria aquimaris
CGTAGGCCTTGAAGTCACCGAATTGCTTGGTGATCGCTGCGGTCAGCGTCGTCTTGCCGTGGTCAACGTGGCCAATGGTGCCGATGTTGACGTGCGGTTTCGTACGCTCAAACTTTTCCTTTGCCATAGTCGCGGCGCCTCGTTTTCTGGGGGGCCAACAGCGGCCCGAGTCTGCATCGCGCGCTCGTTACGGGACTGTGGCGGAAAAATCAAGCGCCACTTTCCGAAACGGCCGCGCGGGCGTCGGACTTGTCGTAGATGCGTTTGGACGGCGCAGGGATCTCGCCCTCCTCCAGCAGCGAGGGGCGGTTCGTCCATTCCGGGTTCTCGGCGATCCATTCCTCGATCGCGCGCACCGCGTTGCGCGAGAGCTGCTGCATCTGCTCGTCGCTGGACATCGTCAGCCCGGAGGAGATCACCCCCTCGGCGGTGAAGCTCTCCAGCACGGTGATCTGCTTGGGCTCGGCGTTGAGCTTGTTCGGATTGCCCTGATCCCAGATGTTCACCATCGCCACCAGCACGGATTTCGGCGAGGCCACCACCGGCACGCCGGGCACGGCCACCACGTAGCCCACGATGTTGATCCCGATGTCGTAGGAGCGGCCGCCCCGGTAGCGCCCGAGGCGCTCCACGAGGGCGTCGGACATGATGTTTTCCCACTCGTCGGCCGTCACGTCCTTGGACAGCGGTCCCACCTGCGCGTCGTCGGCGTAGATGAAGTAGCGCCCCAACCGGAACTCGCCGAGATCCTTCGGAGGCTCCAGTACCTCCGGATCGCCGGCGCAGGCGGCCAGCAGCGGGAGCGCAAGCAGGCCGAGGGCCGCACGGCGGGACAGGAAAGAACGCATGAAAATCCTCCGGGTATGCACAGCCCGTCGATAGCAGCGGCGGGCCATCGGCGCAATTGCCCCGCGCCCCGCGGCGCCTATACTGTGAAGCGAGGTTTTTGATATGCAACAGTCCGCGCCGATCCGCCCCGAGAGCCCCGCCCCGGCCGATGCCGGGCGCCTGCCCGCCCATGTGCCGCTCGTGAAGGAGCCCTGGGGCATCTGGCGGTCCTTCCAGGCCGCCCGGCGCAACGTTCTGGAAATCATCCCCGAGATCGCCACCCGGCAGCCCATCGTCTCCGGGCGCACCGGCAAGCGTTGGCACATGGTGATGGACCCGCCCAGCCTCAAGCGCATCCTGCGCGACAGGCTCGCGGACTATCCGAAATCCGACGTCACCAAGAACATCCTGCGCCCCGCGATCGGGGAGAGCCTGTTCATCGCGGAAGGGGCCCATTGGCACTGGCAGCGCCGGGCGGCGGCGCCGGTCTTTTCCCATCGCAACGTCTCGGGGCTGGCGCCGATCATGTCGGCCGCGGCGGAGCGCTCCTGCGCCCGGCTGGCGCCCTTCGCCGAGAGCGGCGGCGCGCGCGCGGCGGATCTGTTCGAAGAGATGGTCACCGCCACCTTCGAGGTGATCTCGGACGTCACCTTTTCCGGGGGCGAAGGATTTGACCGCGAGGAGGTGCACAAGGCCATCGACGCCTACATCGCGCAGACGGCCAAGGTGTCGTTGATGGACGTGGTGGGCGTGCCCACCTGGGTGCCCCGCCCGGGCCGGGTGATGAGCGGCGCGGCGCTGAAGACGATGAAGCGCGTCTCCGATGCCGCCATCGAGAGCCGCAGGACCCGCCCGGCCACCGGCACCCCGGACCTGCTGGAGCTGATGATGGCCGGCGAAGATCCCGAAACCAAGCGACGCATGAGCACGCCGGAACTGCGCGACAACCTGCTCACCTTCATCGTCGCCGGGCATGAAACCACGGCGCTCACCCTGAGTTGGGCGCTCTATCTCTGCGCCTTCGACGAAGGCGTGCAGGCCGCGGCCCGCGGCGAGGCGCAGGCGGTTCTCGCGGGGCGCGCCGCCACCGCGCAGGACGTGCCAAACCTGCCGCTGACCCGGCGCATCATCGACGAAACCCTGAGGCTCTACCCGCCGGCGGCCTTCCTGTCGCGCACGGCGCAGGCGCCGGATACGCTCTGTGGGCGCGAGGTGCGAAAGGGCGATACGGTGATGATCCCCGTCTACGCGCTGCACCGCAACCACCTGCTCTGGGACGATCCCGACGCCTTCCGGCCCGACCGCTTCGCCGATCCCCGCGCCATCGACCGCTTCGCCTACCTGCCCTTCGGCGACGGCCCCCGCATCTGCATCGGCGCGAGCTTCGCGCTGCAGGAGGCGGTGATCATCCTGGCCACCCTCCTGTCGCGCTTCCGCTTCGAGGCCATCCCCGGCCGGGCGCCGAAGCCCGTCATGATCCTCACCCTGCGGCCCGAAGGGGGCGTGTGGCTGAAAGTTCACAAAGCCTGACGCCGCGCCGCATTGCCACGTGCCAATCGTGCAAGACGTGGGTAGACTGCGCGCAAAGCATTTCTGCGCAGGACATTTCAGGTGAAGAGAGAGCCCATCAAAGTCCCTCTCAGGACGAAACCCTGGGGCGTGACCGGTGTCATCCGCTTTCTTAGAACGGCACGCCGCAATCTCGTTGAGATGATCCCGGAAACGGCGACGATTCATCCGATGCTTTCCAGCGAAACCATGCGCCGCTGGCACATGGTGATGGATCCTCAGGCCCTGAAACGGATCCTGAAGGACAACGTGGAGAACTACCCGAAGGCGGAAGTCGCCGTGAACATCATGCGCACGGCGATCGGCGAGAGCATATTCGTCGCGCACGGGCAGTACTGGCTGTGGCAACGGCGCACGGCCGCGCCGATCTTCTCCTATCGCAACGTCGCGAACCTTGCGCCCATCATGACGGAGGCCACGGCGCGCACCGTCGAGAAGATCGCGCGGATCCCGGACGATGAGCCGTTCAACATACTGGACCCGATGATCGAGGTGACCTTCGAGATCATTTCCGACGTGACCCTTTCCAACGATGACAGCCTGAGCCGCGAACAGATGCACCGCGCTCTGGACAGTTTCATCAAGCGCACCGGCCGCGTATCCCTGCTGGATGCGCTGGGGGCGCCGTTCTGGATCCCGCGCCCCTCCCGCCTGTTCAGCGCCCGCGATCTGACCAACGTGCAGAAGATCGTGGACCGCGCCATCGAGAAGCGCCGCGCCATCGGCCCGAACCCGAACCCGGATCTGACGGATCTGTTCCTGGCCGGTGAGGATCCCGTCACCAAGCGCAGGATGACGACCGAGGAACTGCGCAACAACCTCCTGACCTTCGTCGTCGCGGGCCATGAAACCAGCGCGCTGACGCTGGCCTGGGCGATCTACCTCTGCTCGATCGATCCCGAGGTGCAGGAGAAGGCCGCGGAGGAAGCCCGCGCCGTTCTGAACGGGCGCACGGCCGTGGTCGACGACGTAGCGAAGATGCCATACGTGCGCTGCATCATCGAGGAAACCCTGCGCCTCTATCCGCCCTTCGCGCTGCTGATCCGTTCGGCAAAAGAAGACGATACGCTCATCGGCCGCGAGGTGCGCAAGGGGGATCCGCTGATCCTGCCGATCTATGCCCTGCACCGAAACCGGCTGCTGTGGGAGGATCCGGACAGCTTCAAGCCGGAACGTTTCCAGGATCGCAAGTCGATCGCTCGATTCTCCTACCTGCCCTTCGGCGATGGCCCGAGGATCTGCATCGGTGCGGAATTCGCCCTGCAGGAGATGGTCATCGTCCTCGGAACGCTGCTGTCGCGTTTCCGTTTCGATCCCGTGGAGGGCAAGGAGCCAAAGCCCGTGATGCTGCTCACGCTGCGCCCCCAGGGCGGCGTGTGGGTGCGCGCGCGCAAGCGCTGAAACGCGGTCAGCCCTTCTCTTGATCCGCGCCGGTTACTGCGCCGGTTTCTGCGCCGGAGGGGCCGCAGATGGATTTGAGGGCCTGCCATTGCGCAGGCTCCAGCGCCGGCACCGCCGCCCCGCCACTTTGGGCCGTGGCGGCCCGCACGGAGGCGATGCGCTCCGCCGTCTGAGGATGGCTCAGGAAGTAGCGCAGGATGCCCGCGCCCCGTTGCCCTGCGCCGTCTGCACCCTCCGCGCCGTCCGAGCCGGCCATTTCGGCCTCTTCCGCCTGGAGCCGCTCGAACATCCGCGCCATCTGCTCGGTGTCCAACCCCGCCGCCTCCATCCGCGCAAGCCCGAAGGCATCGGCCGCGCGTTCTGCCTCCTGCGAATAGGTGGCCGAGATCAGCTGCTCCGCCAGCAGCAGCACGACCGCCCCGCCGGCGAAATCGCCCAGCAGCAGCCCGAGCACCCCGATGGAGCCCGCCGACCGCAGCGCGTGGCGCGCCGGATCGCGGGAAATCACGTGCCCCAACTCATGCGCCATCACCGCCGCGATCTCGCCGGGGTCCTCGGCCGCGTCGATCATGCCGCGGAAGAAGACGACGATCCCGCCCGGCAGCGCGAAGGCATTGACCATCGGATCGTCCAGCACGTGCAGGCGCAGCGGCTGATCCAACGCGAGGCCGTCGGTCAGCCGCTCGGCCAGCGCCCGCAGCGCCGCATCGCCCTCCGGCGTGGAGCAGAAGGCGACCGGCGCGAGCGGGTCATCGCTCAGCGCGTCGCGGATCTGTTCGAGCGTCGCATCGCCCAGCGCCCGCTCGCCCTCCGGCGGCAGCAGGGTGGCCAGCCGGTCGGCCATGCTGGGGACGAGCACGAAGAGGATCAACGCCACCGAGGCCACCGCCGCGATCGCCCAGAGCAGGATGCGCCCGCGCCTTGCCGGGCGCTCGGCACGCTCGGGCGCTGGGCAGCGCACCAGCAGGCGGCGCATCGTCTCCGCATCGTCGATGTAGAGACGCTCCAGCCGGTCGGGCCCTTCCGGTTTCAGCGCCAGCATCGAGGGATCGGCCTGATCGCGCAGGCGGCGGATGGAGGCCAGCGGCCATTCGGCCAGGGCGTTTCCGGGCGCGGGCGGCAAGGGGGCGTCCGGCGCGACGGTCTCTTGCCCGCCCTCTTGCCGGGCGTCTTGCTGTTCCTCTTGCCGGGCCTCGCTCGCGGCCGCTCCTTCATTCGCACGTTCCGCCAGCGCTTCGCCTTCTGCCGCCGCGCCCGCGGCCGGCGGTGCCCCGGTGTCCGCCGCGATGATCCGCAGCAGATCCGGCGCGGCGGTATCGTCGATCACGAGGTCCACCGGAAGAACCGAAGCCCGCGCGGCATCCACGTAGCGGGCCGATCCGCGAAACGGCTCCGGCGCCGCGCCGACGTGGATCCGCACCCCCATCAGAAGGCCGCTCCCACGTCCAGCGCATCGGCGAAACCCTCGGCCTCGGCAAAATGATCCCGATCCCTCTGGGTGATTTCCTCGAGCGCCCGCGGGTTAAGAAGCGTGAGGGTCTCGGCGTAGTGGCGGGCCAGCGGCAGGGTCAGAAAGACATGGCGCAGCACCCCGTAGAGCGTGAAAACAGCGAAATACAGCGGCAGCAGCGCGAGGAAGAACAGCCAGCCCGGAGCACCCTCGCCCGCGGGCGCCTCCGCCGCGTCCGGCTCCGCCTCTCCCGTCTCGATGCCCATGTCGTCCATCATCACCCCGTCAAAGCCGCCGGGATGCACTGCGAAGGTGATCGCCACGGCGCCCGCCGTGGCCAGCCCGCCGACGACGAGAACGACGCCGATCCAGCCCCGCACCGTGATCCAGACGACCCGCCCCAGCCGGGGCGCGGCGGCAAAGCGCAGCCCGCCGAGGCGCTTGTGGTTCGTCAGGTAGCGGAAGGTCTCCACCCGGTAGGCGATCAGCCCCACCAGCAGCCACGGCAGCGATATGCAGAGCCCCCAGAGCGCGCCGGGCTCGGAGCCGTTGATCCCGACGAGAAGAAACAGAAGGCTTGCGAAGATGCCGATCAGCACATGCATCATCGCCCGGCCATACATCTGGCGCCAGCTGCCGCCCTGCACGAGGCGGGCACTGCCGTAGCGCGTCCGGTCGGCGCGGTATTTCTCCAGCCAGAAGGTCTGCCGGGGCAGAAGCAGGCCGAGGCTCAGCAGGGTGACGAGCCAATGGGCGATGCAGCGCCACGCGTAGCCCCAGGCGCCGGGCTCGAGCCCGAAGCGGATGCCCCGCCAGCGGGTGCGCGCCAGGATGTAGCGCCGCGCGCGGTAGCTTGCGTAGAAGATCACCGGCAGCACCCCGAGGAAGGAGACCGCGTAGGCCGCCATCGCCGAGTTCAGCAGCGAGAAGGAGGCGAACATCAGCGCGAGGTTCACCACGCCGAGGTAGAAGGCCATCACCACCACGGCCACGAGGAAACCGAGGAGCTTTTCCAGCGGCTCGCCCGCATATTCCAGCGGGATGCCGCCGGGGCGCACGGACGACCAGTAGAAACGCCGCAGGCGGGTTTTCATCCAGAACCGGTAGATGCCGAGCGTGAGCACCGTGAGAAGCGCGGTGCGCAGCGCCAGCCGGAAGAGAGCGCGGCGCTGCCCGGCAAATTCCGTATGCAGCGCCGCCTCCATGGGTCAGGTGAACTTGTTGTCGCGCGGGAAACCATGCGGGACTGTCTTGCCCACGCTGGCCCGCTTGCCCAGCCAGTGGGACATGTCGGGCTCGGTGCGGTTGCCGCCGCCCTGCCGCGTCCAGCTCAGCCCTTCGGCGAAGGTGAAGGTGGTGACGTCCGAGAGGCCGCCGTCCAGTTCCAGAACCCCCTGCTTGCCGCGGGCCATGTTGTATTTCTGAAGGCGCACGCCCTTGCCTCGGCTCATCTCGGGCAGTTCGGACACCGGGAAGACGAGCAGGCGCCGGTTCTGGCTCACCACCGCGACGTGATCGCCCTTCACCGGCTTGCAGATCACCGCGCGATCCTCGCCCTTGACGTTGAGCACCTGCTTGCCGGTGCGCGTCTGCGCCACCACGTCCTTCTGCGCCACGATGAAGCCGTCACCCGCCGAAGAGGCCACGATCAGCTTTTCTTCGGGCTTCAGCACCAGCAGATCCACGATCTCGGCTTCGTTGGGCAGATCCACCATCAGCCGCAGCGGCTCGCCCATGCCCCGCCCGCCGGGCAGGTTGGCCGCACTCACGGTGTAGAAGCGCCCGTTGCTGCCGAAGACGAGGATCCTGTCCGTCGTCTCGGCATGGAGCAGGAAGCGCCCCTCGTCGCCGTCGCGGAACTTCAGCGGCTGATCGGCGGCGATATGGCCCTTCATCGCGCGGATCCAGCCCATCTTGGAGCAGACCACCGTGATCGGCTCGCGCTCGATCATCGCTTCCAGCGGCACCTCTTCCACCTCGGCGGCCTCGGCGAAGCTGGTGCGGCGCTTGCCGCCTTCGTAATCCTTGCCGAACTGCTGCTTGGTTTCGCGCAGCTGCTCGCTGATCCGCGCCCATTGCAGCTCCTCGCTGCCGAGGAGCTCCAGCAGCCCCTCGCGCTCGGCGCGCAGGGCGTCGCGCTCGCGCACGAGCTCGATCTCCTCGAGCCGGCGCAGGGAGCGCAGGCGCATGTTCAGGATCGCCTCGACCTGCACCTCGGTGAGCCGGGTGCCGCCCTCCGCGGCGATGTCCAGCGGCGAGACGTAATCGGATTCGTAGGCCACCCGCCCGCGCGGCGCGGCCCAGTCCTCTGCCATGAGCGCGGCCTTCGGATCGTCGTCGTAGCGGATGATGTCGATCACGCGGTCGAGATTGAGGAAAGCGATGATCAGGCCGTCCAGCACCTCAAGCCGGTGATCGATCTTGCCCAGCCGGTGCCGGCTGCGCCGCTGCAGCACGTCGCGGCGGTGATCGAGGAAGGCGCGCAGCACCTCCTTGAGCGAGCACACCTTGGGCGTGCGCCCGTCGATCAGCACGTTCATGTTGAGGCTGAACCGCACCTCCAGGTCGGAGTTGCGGAAGAGCGTGTTCATCAGAACCTCGGGATCGACGTTCTTGCTCTTGGGTTCGAGGATCAGCCGGATGTCGTCGGCGCTCTCGTCGCGCACGTCGGCGAGGATCGGGATCTTCTTCGTCTGGATCAGCTCCGCCAGCTTCTCGATCAGCTTGGACTTCTGGACCTGGTAGGGGATCTCGGTGACGACGATCTGCCACTGGCCGCGGCCCAGATCCTCCGTCGTCCAGCGGCAGCGCAGGCGAAAGGCGCCCCGGCCGGTGCGGTAGGCCTGCGCCATGCTCTCGGCGGGCTCCACGCAGACGCCGCCGGTGGGGAAATCGGGGCCCTTCACGTAGTTCAGCAACGTGTCGTCGCGCACGTCGGGCGTCTTGATCATGTGCAGGCAGGCATCCACCAGTTCGGGGATGTTGTGCGGCGGAATGTTGGTGGCCATGCCCACGGCGATGCCGCTGGCGCCGTTGGCCAGCAGGTTGGGGAAGCTCGCGGGCAGCACTTCCGGCTCGGTCAGCGTGCCGTCGTAGTTCTCGCGGAAATCGACGGCATCCTCGTTGAGCCCTTCCAGCAGCGCCTCGGCGGCCACCGTCATCCGGGCTTCGGTGTAACGCGAGGCCGCCGGGTTGTCGCCGTCGATGTTGCCGAAGTTGCCTTGGCCGTCGACCAGCGGGTAGCGGACGGCGAAATCCTGGGCCAGCCGCGCCATGGCGTCGTAGATCGCGGCGTCGCCGTGCGGGTGGTAGTTGCCCATCACGTCGCCCGAGATCTTGGCCGATTTGCGGAATCCCCCCGAAGACGACAGCTTCAGTTCGCGCATGGCGTAGAGAATCCGGCGGTGAACCGGCTTCAGGCCGTCCCGCGCGTCGGGCAGCGCCCGGTGCATGATGGTGGAGAGCGCATAGGTGAGGTAGCGCTCACCGATGGCACGCCGCAGCGGTTCGGCGATCTCGTTGGGCATGATGTTGTTGTCGTCTGTCTGCTCGCTCATAGATGATGTGATACCCCCCAAGCCAGATCAGGTAAAGCCGCATCGCACGCTGCAGCGCATTGTGGGAACGATCCCCCGCTCTTCCCCGTGAACGCGGCTTCCGGCTTTGAAACAAGGGGGAAGTTAAATCCCCGACTCGAGCGTTTCGTGCTATGCTCGGCGGGTTGTGAGAGGAGGGCTGCCACCCTCCGGGGGAAGAGTATTATGGTGCGTTTGATTTTGATTTTGAGCCTGTGCCTGTTCGGCGCAATGTATTTCATCCCGACGGGAGATCCGGGGCCGGAGACGGCGGGGGTCACCCAGTCCGAAAGCCTGCCGACCGAGATCAAGGTCGCCTCGCTGGAAGCCGACACGCCGCTGCTGCTGGCCGCCGCCGAAGCCGCGCCGGCACCGAGCGTCGAGGCGGCGACGGCGAAGGCCTTCCCGCCCGCGGGCAGAGTCGCCAGGATGACCTCGGCGCCGATCGCGCCCGAGATGCTGAGCATCGGCAAGAGCGATGCCCCGGCCGGCTACGTTTCAAAAGCGGCGCAGAAGCAAGTTGTGCCAGCCGCAGCCGATGGTGATGTCTGGTTTGTTACCGGAAGCCGCGTGAACATGCGGTCAGGGCCTTCCACGGCCAACGGCGTGCTGGCCTCGCTCGCGCGCGGCACTGCAGCCGAAATGCTTGCGCTCGAAGCCAACGGCTGGGCGCGCATCCGCGATCTCTCGTCCGGCCAGACGGGATACATGTCCGCCAAGTTCCTTTCGCGCTCAGCACCTTAAGCGCCGGAGCCGCCCGGAAATTAGAGGTTCCTCCCGAACCCGCCCTTGCCTAATGTCGGCGCAGACAAGATGCGCCAACGGGCAAGGGTGACTTCATGAGCAACGGCAAGACGGTCCTGATCACGGGCTGTTCCACGGGCATCGGATACGACGCGGCCCACGGGCTGGCCAGACGTGGCTGGCGCGTTTTCGCAACCTGCCGGCAGGAGGAAGATTGCGAACGGCTCCGTGACGAAGGGCTCGAAAGCTTCCCGCTTGACTACACCGATCCGGTGTCCATCGCCGAGGCGGTGGAAGAATGCCTGTCCCGCAGCGGCGGCACGCTCGATGCGCTCTTCAACAACGGGGCCTTCGCCGTGCCGGGCGCGGTGGAGGATCTGCCCACCGAGGCCCTGCGCGCGATCTACGAGACCAATGTCTTCGGCTACCACGATCTGACCCGCCGCGTGCTGCCGGTGATGCGCCGGCAGGGCCATGGGCGGATCGTCAACTGCTCCTCCATTCTCGGTTTTGTGGCCGCGCCATTCCGAGGCGCCTACGTCTCGACGAAATACGCGCTGGAGGGGCTGACCGACACGCTGCGCATCGAGATGCAGGGCACCGGGATCGAGGTGATTCTGATCGAGCCCGGCCCCATCACCTCGCGGATCCGCCAGAACGCGATTCCCCATTTCGAGCGCTGGATCGATTGGGAAAACTCGCCGCGCGCGGAGCAATACCGGCGCAAGCTCATCAAGCGCCTTTACGAGGACCGCGGCCCCGACAAGTTCGAACTGCCGGCCGAAGCGGTGACGAAGAAGCTCGTGCATGCGCTGGAATCCCGCCGCCCGCGCGCGCGCTACTACGTGACGACGCCCACCTACATCATGGGCACCCTGCGCCGGCTGCTCTCGACGCGGGCGCTGGATCGGCTGCTCGTGAAGGGCTAGCGTGCCAGACAGGCGTTGCGCGTGAGCGCGCGTGTGTCGTCAAAACGCATTCGCCTTCCGCCCCGCGCCGGCTACATGGACGCAGACACACCAAACACGGAGCCCACATGCTTTCGGATCCGCTCTTCATCGTCGTCGCTGGCGCGGCCCTTCTCGTTCTCGTCATCCTGATGATCGGGATCGGCGGCTTCGCCCGTGGCGGCGATTTCAACCGCAAACACGCCAACCGCATCATGCGGTATCGGATCATCGCCCAGGCCGTGGCCGTGGCACTGATCCTTCTCTTCGTCTACCTGCGCCGGTCCGGAGGCTGACATGGTCGTTCTCAGCAAGATCTACACCAAGACCGGCGACGCCGGGGAAACCGCGCTCGGCAACGGCGCACGCGTGGCCAAGCATTCCGCGCGGGTCAACGCCTACGGCACCGTGGACGAGGCCAACGCCACCTTCGGCCTCGCCCGGCTCCACGCCGAGGGCGAGATGGACGCGCGCCTGGCCGCCATCCAGAACGATCTTTTCGATCTCGGCGCCGATCTCTGCCGCCCCGACATGGAGAAGGATACCGAGGCCGACTATCCGCCGCTGCGCATGAGCGATGCGCAGGTGGCCCGGCTCGAAAGCGAGATCGACGCGATGAACGCCGCGCTCGAACCGCTGCGCTCCTTCGTGCTGCCCGGCGGCAGCGCGCTGGCCGCCCACCTGCATCTCTGCCGCACCGTCACACGCCGCGCCGAGCGCCTTGCCGTGGAACTGGCGACGATGGAGATGATCAACCCGGCCGCCGTGAAATACCTCAACCGCCTGAGCGACTGGTGCTTCGTCGCCTCGCGCATCGCCAATGACGACGGCCGCGCCGACGTGCTCTGGGTGCCTGGTGCGAACCGCTGATCCCTCCCGCCCCCTGCCGCGCCGGTGCCGCCCGGCTCGGGGCAGCGCCGCCCGGCCCTGCGCAACCCGGCGATTCTGTCGCGGGCACCGGGCCGGCGGGTGAATTCCTTCCATTCCGGGCACAAAGGCATGCCCTGGCGTCAATCGGAAACAAAACGCGGCGTCGCCGGGCCCTTTCCTGTCGATTTTGCCCTGTTTTATCCGAGCGCTTGACGCTACTTACTCAATCGAGAGCTTGAGGCCCCGCCATTCGCGGGGAGAGGTTTTTAAGGAGAAAAACGCGATGAAGGTATTGGTGCCTGTCAAACGCGTGATCGACTACAACGTGAAGGTCCGCGTCAAAGCGGACGGCACGGGTGTCGATCTCGCCAACGTCAAAATGTCGATGAACCCCTTCGACGAAATCGCCGTCGAGGAAGCCATCCGCCTGAAGGAAAAGGGCAAGGCCGACGAGATCGTCGTCGTCTCCATCGGCGTGAAGCAGGCCCAGGAAACCCTGCGCACCGCTCTGGCCATGGGTGCGGACCGCGCCATCCTCGTGGTCGCCGCCGATGACGTCCACCAGGACATCGAGCCGCTCGCCGTTGCCAAGATCCTCGCCAAGGTCGTGGAAGAAGAGCAGCCCGGGCTGGTGATCGCCGGCAAGCAGGCGATCGACAACGACATGAACGCCACCGGCCAGATGCTTTCGGCGCTGCTGGGCTGGTCCCAGGCGACCTTCGCCTCCGAGGTGGACATCGAGGGCGACACCGCCAAGGTCACCCGCGAGGTGGACGGCGGCCTGCAGACCATCGCAGTGAAGATGCCCGCCATCATCACCGCGGACCTGCGCCTGAACGAGCCGCGCTACGCCTCCCTGCCCAACATCATGAAGGCGAAGAAGAAGCCGCTGGACGAGAAGACCGCCGCCGACTACGGCGTCGATGTCACGCCGCGCCTCACCGTCGTCTCCACCAAGGAGCCCGAGGCCCGCGCCGCCGGGATCATCGTGGGCTCCGTGGATGAGCTGGTTGCGAAACTCAAAGAAGCGGGGGCTGTGTAATGGCTGTTCTTCTCCTTGCCGAAGTGAACAACGGCGAACTGGCGCTGGACGCCACCGCCAAGGCCGTGACCGCCGCGAAAGCGCTGGGTGACGTCACCGTGCTGGCCGCCGGCGCCTCCGCCGCCGCCGCCGGTGAAGCCGCCGCCAAGATCGACGGCGTGTCCAAGGTGCTCGTCGCCGAGGATCCGGCGCTGGGCCACCGCCTCGCCGAGAACACCGCGGCGCTGATCGTCTCGCTGGCCGATGGCTACGAGCACATCGTCGCCCCGGCCACCACCGACGCCAAGAACGTGATGCCCCGCGTGGCCGCGCTTCTGGACGCGATGGTGATCTCGGACGTGACGGCCGTCGTGGACGGCGAGACCTTCGAGCGCCCGATCTACGCCGGCAACGCGATCCAGACGGTGAAATCCTCCGACGCCAAGAAGGTCATCACCTTCCGCACCTCCACCTTCGACGCGGCCGGCGAAGGCGGCGCGGCCCCGGTGGAAACCATCGGCGGCGCAACCGATACCGGCCTCGCCTCCTGGGTCGAGGACAAGGTGGCCGAGAGCGATCGCCCCGAGCTGACCAGCGCCGGCATCGTCGTCTCCGGCGGCCGCGGCGTGGGCTCCGAGGAAGACTTCAAGATCATCGAAGCGCTGGCCGACAAGCTGGGCGCCGCCGTGGGCGCCTCCCGCGCCGCGGTGGACTCCGGCTACGCCCCGAACGATTGGCAAGTGGGTCAGACGGGCAAGGTGGTTGCGCCCGAGCTCTACATCGCCTGCGGCATCTCCGGTGCGATCCAGCACCTCGCCGGCATGAAGGACTCCAAGATCATCGTCGCCATCAACAAGGACGAAGAAGCGCCGATCTTCCAGGTGGCCGATTTCGGCCTCGTGGCCGATCTGTTCCAGGCCGTGCCGGAACTGACCGAGAAACTCGGCTGATATCGCGCGGCCGGGCCTGTGCCCGGCCCCGTCAGGAACACCTGAGGCCCGCCCCCGTGGCGGGCCTTTTCCGTTTCACGGCGCCTGCTCGCTCGCCCTCTTCAAACCAGCCCCGGCCCCTGCACCGCCGGCTCACCCTTTCGGCGCGGCAGCGCCCCGCGCAACTCCGTGATCAGGCGGCGGGCGATCAGATCATGGGCCAGGGGCCCCGGCACGATCGGATAGGGCAGGCTGCGGGGCTCCGGCAGCACGCATTCCAGAACCCGCGCCCCCGTCTGCGCCGCGAGGTCTTCGAGCATCTCCTGGGTGACACCGCCCGCCAGAACATCCGCACGCGGGCCCGTTTCATCTTCCGGCCGTGGCGTCATCAGCAGCACCTTCGGCCCCAGGATCCCGATCAGTTCCCGCATCTTCCGTGCCCACTGCGCCCGAAGTTCGGCCTCGACCAGGGCGTAGGCGGCCGGGTTTTCCGCCCGCAGCACCCGCGTGAGGTGGCCGACGAAATTGATTCCCGCGAAATCCACGTTCGGAAACAAAGCCTTGAGCGGCGGCTCCGGCGCGATGAAGCGATCGTTGCGCTTGCGGTGTACCCGGTAGAACCGGTTCGACAGCCCGTGGATGCCCGGCGTTTCGATGACGGTCACCGCCGCGGCAGACCCCGCCTGCGGCCCCGTCGCCATGGCGAGATAGGCATCGACGCCCGCGTTGGGCACCGCGCAGCAGGCCGCAGGCTCGCCGAGCGCCCGTGTGATCTGTTCGACGAACGGGGCCTTCAGGCCGCGCCCGGCGGTCAGCGTGCCGCCAAGAAACAGGATTCTCGCCGGCCCCTTACGTGCCGCAGCTCCCTGCGGCGCCTGAACCACGCTGTTGCGCCAATCCTCCTCGTCGTTCCAGGTCTTCCCGTCGTCACTCTCCACGGCTGTGCCCTCCGGCAACTGGATGGAGGCCCACACTGACAGCTCGGCATTTCAAAAGGCTTAACGCCCCTCAGACAGGCCATTTCCGGCCCGCGCGCCCTTGCGGTTTCCCGCGGCAAACGATTAGTGTCACGGGGATTTTCAGCGAGGCACATCCATGGATATCAAGACGGTCGGAATCGTAGGCGCGGGCCAGATGGGCAACGGTATCGCCCATGTCTTCGCGCTTGCGGGATACGAGGTGAAGCTCAACGACATCGCGCAGGAAAGCCTGGATCGGGCGGTCTCCCTGATCCGGCGCAACATGGACAGGCAGGTCGGCAAGGGTGTCATCACGCAGGAGGAAATGGACGCCGCGATCGCGCGCATCAGCACCACGCTGACGCTCGCCGACCTCGGCCAATCCGACCTCGTGATCGAGGCCGCAACCGAGCGCGAGACGATCAAGCAGGCCATCTTCGAAGACCTGATCCCGCACCTGAAGCCCGAAACGATCCTCACCTCCAACACCTCCTCGATCTCGATCACGCGCCTCGCCTCGCGCACCGACCGGCCGGAGAAGTTCATGGGGTTCCACTTCATGAACCCGGTGCCGATCATGCAGCTCGTGGAGCTGATCCGCGGCATCGCCACCGACGAAGCCACCTACAACACCTGCCTCGGCGTGGTGGAGCGGCTGGGCAAGACGGCGGCCTCCGCCGAGGATTTCCCGGCCTTCATCGTCAACCGCATCCTGATGCCGATGATCAACGAGGCGATCTACACGCTCTACGAGGGCGTGGGCAGCGTGCAATCGATCGACACCTCGATGAAACTGGGCGCCAACCACCCGATGGGCCCGCTGGAACTGGCCGATTTCATCGGGCTCGACACCTGCCTTGCGATCATGAACGTGCTGCACGAGGGGCTTGCGGACACCAAGTATCGCCCCTGCCCCCTCCTGACCAAATACGTCGAGGCCGGCTGGCTGGGCCGCAAGACGAAGCGGGGCTTCTACGACTATCGCGGCGAGACACCCGTGCCCACCCGCTGACCGGGGTCAGAAGGGAAAGACCGGCGGCAGCGAGGGCGGAGCGTTCTGCTGCGCCAGCGCCTCCTGCAGAGTGTGCGCGCCGGAGTTTCCCGCGGGCCGCTGGGCCAGATCTTCGGGAACGGCATAACCTGCGCCGTCCCGCCCCCAGGCAGCCGGCTGACAGAACGAAAGCGCTCTCCGGTCAGCCCGGCCCTTCCGACCGGGCCAATGCTCCGCATAGGGCGCGCCGATCACGCAGGCGATTGCCGGCTCGGGCGGCACACCCGTCCACCAGGGCGAGACGGGGGATCGCTCCGACATGCCGTCTGGCGTATCGGGAACACCCTGCGTGCGGATCAGGAGCGCCCCTCTGCGGGAGATCTCGTAGCCCCGCAACAGCCGCGCTTCGCCGTAGAAGGGCCCAAGCTGGTGGCTGATGGCCGAAAAGGCCTTGGGCAGATGCGCGCACCATCGGGGATCCTCCAGAACGCTCGCCTCCAGCGCGATCTCCACGAAGTTCGCCCAGTATCGCACGACCCCGCCAACCTTGCGCCAGCCGTGCGCGTGGGAGGGCATAGGCAGGGAGGAAGGTATGCACGGCTTTTTGCCCAGCCCGCCCCTGATGAAAGGGCGCTCCGAGGGCGGCCAGAGGCGGCTCCGGCCGGGTAGAGCTGCGAACAGGCTGTTCAGCCAGCCGCTACCCTTTCGCCAGCGGCCTCAGCGCGGCTGCTCCGGCGAGCGAAAGCCCCCGCGCTTCCGGTTGGGTGCGCAATGCAAGCGTCCGTTCCCGCAGGTAGGCGACGAATTCGCGGGCGTTGCCTTCCCACCGCGCGATCTCTTCCGGGGTAATCGGGTATCCGACCACCGGCGCCTGCGGCCGGTTCAGCGCATGGGCGACCTCGTGCAGAAGAAGCCCCTGCCGCAGCGTGGCCGAGATCTGGTTGGCGATCTGGTAGGCGCGGGAATTCTGCCCCGGAAAATAGACCGGAACCACCGTCGCGCCTGAGCGCTTCACCATCTTGGAGGTGAAGGGGTTCCATTCGCGCTCGATCACCGGGCCGAACCACGTGTCCGACGTGGCCACGACACCGGAGGGAAACAGCACGATCACCCCGCCGTCGGCAAGATGCGCCATGGCCTGGCGCCGCATTTCGAGGTTCAGTTTCTGGGCGTTCTCCTCGTGGGGGAACGGCACCGGGATCATGAAATCCTTCACCTCTTCCACGCCCGTCAGAAGCGAGCGGGTGAGGATCTTGTAATCGGTGCGCACACGGCCCACCAGCTCGGCCAGCACGATCCCGTCGACCAGCCCATGCGGGTGGTTCGCCACGATGACGACGGGGCCTTCCTTGGGAATGCGCGCGATCTGATCGGGCGGCGTCAGCAGTTCCACCCCCATGATCCGCAGCGCGTGGGACCAGAAGGCCTGCCCCTCCTCAACGCCTTCGCGCTCGAACCGGCGGATGCGGCGCAGGATCGGGATCTTGCCCGTGCACCACTCCAAGGTGCGGATCACGTTGGCCTTGAACGGGTTGGGAAAGGTGTTGGCGTAGGAAAGCTGCCGCTTGTCATACGGCACGTAATCGCCTTTAGCGGGAGCCCGGCCCTGGCCCGAATTGTCCATGTTGTGCGCCCCGTGCTTGCCGTGCGGCGCGGGTCAGAAGGACTCGCCGAACCTGTCTGCCACGAGGGCTTCGAGGGCATCGGCAAGTTTTGCGGCTTCGGGCCCACGCGTCTCTACATCAATAGTGGTTCCCTTGGAGGCTGCCAACATCAAAAGCCCCATGATGGAATCCCCTGATGCCGATATGCCATCCCGCGAGATCTCGGCCTCGGCGTCATGGGCTTCTACAACTTCCACGAGTTTCGCGGATGCGCGGGCATGCAAGCCCTTCTCGTTGATGATCTTCAAAGAACGGCGTTCTGTCATAATGTCCCTCAGCCCGACGAAACGTCGTAACTGTTTATGTATTTCCGGCCTGCGGCCTTCGCGGCCTCAACGGCCACCTCCACCGGTTTGCTCCGGCTTTTCGCCAGCTTGATCAGCATCGGCAGGTTGGCCCCGTAGAGAATCATCCGGTTCGAAGGGCTGCAGGCCCGCAGCGAAAGGTTGGAGGGCGATCCGCCGAACATGTCCGTCACCACCACGACACCATCCCCCGTGTCCACGGCGTCGGCAGCGGCGCAGATTTCTTCCTGCTTCTGGCTGCGGTCATCCTCGGCGCCGATGGTGATGGCGCGCATGCCCGGCTGCCTGCCGACGACATGTTCGACAGCGGACAGGTATTCCCCGGCCAGCCCCCCGTGTGCGACAATCACGATGCCGATCACGCATTCATCCTAGTGCTTGTCGGGCGGGAGTGACGCCCGACGTTCAAGTTCCCGGTGCCTTATAGACACCTGCCATCCGGCTTGTGCAAGCGCATGTGCAAGTTTTTCAGCCATTGTGACCGAGCGGTGCTGCCCGCCGGTGCATCCGAACCCGATAGAGAGATGCGCCTTGCCCTCCTCGATATAGGCAGGCAGCAGCAGTTCGGAAAGATCCAGCACCTTCGCGAAGAAGGCCGCGAAGCGGGGATCGGACGCGACGTAATCCTGCACGGCCCCGTCGCGCCCGTCGAGCGCGCGCAACGCGGGCTCCCAGTAGGGATTGGCGAGGAAGCGGCAATCGAAGATCATGTCGATCCCCCGCGGCGTGCCGCGTTTGTAGGAGAAGCTCTGAACCGAAACCGCCAGCCGCTGCCCGCTTTCCGGGGCGAACCAGCGCTCCACCTCGGCGCGCAGCTCGTGCGGGGTGAGTTCGCTGGTGTCGATCAGCACGTCGGCGCGCTTGCGGGCGGGCAGAAGCAGATCCATCTCGGCCTCGATGCCGATGATGGGCGCGTCGGCCGGGGCAAGCGGGTGGCGCCGCCGCGTCTCCGAGAATCGCCGCAGCAGAACCTCCGGGCGGCAATCCAGGAAAAGCAGCTCCACCGAAACATCGCTGCGGGCGGTCAGCGCATCGATCAGCTCGGCCATGGCGTTGGCCGAGAAATCCCGGTTGCGCGCATCGATTCCCAGCGCCAGCGGCCGCCCTGAAGCGGCGCCGTCCAGCAGGCGCGGCACCAGCGTGAGCGGCATGTTGTCGATCGCCTCGAAGCCGAGGTCTTCCAGCACGTGGATGGCACTGGAGCGCCCCGCGCCGGAAGGGCCCGTCACCAGCACCAGTTTCTGACCGTCCGGCCTTGGATCGCTCATTGCGCGTTTTCCTTTTCACCCGCGCCCGCCGCCCGCAGAACCAGCAGGAGCGCCGGGGCAAAATGTGGCCCATCCACCTTCGAAAACAAGGAGACGGAATGTCCCGACAACGTAAGCGCGCGCGGCTCGGGCAGGCGATCCGCTTCGATTGCATCCAGATCGACGACGGCATGAAGCCGCGCCGGTGCGGCCGCGGGCGCTTCCAGAAGGCCGAGGCCGCGGGCCTCGATCCGGCCCCGGATCGCCGCCGGGCAACCGATCCGAATGCCGCCGGCTTCCGCCGCAAGCAGCGCCCCGTCATCGGCCAGCAGGCCGGCTCCATGCGCCATGAGTTGCAGCGCGAGGGTGGATTTTCCGCTGCCGGACCGGCCGAGGATCAACAGCGCCCGCCCGTGGAGGGCCACCGCGGACGCGTGAACGGGCGCCCCGGTATCGAGCGCCCGCTGCAACCTGCTCTGGAGGGTCCTGTCCGCTTCCGTCATCGCCGGCCTTAAACCGGCAGCCCCACCACGAAGCGCGCCCAGCGGCTCGGAGGTCACGTCGGCTTCGGTCGGACGGATGTTCTCGGCCCAGATCACCCCGTCATGGGCCTCGACGATCTGCTTGGAAATCGCGAGGCCGAGGCCGGAGTTGTTGCCGAACTGCCCCGGCGGGCGCTCGGAGTAGAAGCGGTTGAAGATCTTGTGCAGCGCCTGATCCGGAATGCCGGGGCCGGTGTCTTCGACCACGATCAGCACCCGGTTCTCGCGCTTGCGGGCCCAGACCCGGATCGCATCGCCCTCTTCGCAGAAGGAAATCGCGTTGGTGATCAGGTTCACGAAGACTTGCGCCAGCCGCGCTTCGAGCCCCATCACGATGATCGGCTTGGCCGGCAGATCCGAGATGAACTCGATCCCCTTGGACCGCGCCTCGTTGCCGAGATACTCGTTGATGTTGCCCAGCATCTTCAGCAGATCGAAGGCCTCTTCCTCCTCGCGCACCAGCTCGCTGTCGAGGCGGGAGGCGTTGGAGATGTCGGACACAAGGCGATCCAGCCGGCGCACGTCGTGATCGATCACGTCGAGCAGCTTCTCGCGCTGATCCTCGCGCTTGGCCACGCGCAGCGTTCCGACGGCGGAGCGCAGCGAAGCCAGCGGGTTCTTGATCTCATGGGCCACGTCGGCGGCGAACTGCTCGTTTGCATCGATGCGGTCGTAGAGCGCCGTCACCATGCCGCGCAGCGCGCCGGAGAGGCGGCCGATCTCGTCCGGCCGGGCGGTCAGATCGGGGATGCGGATCCGGTTCGGGCTCATCTTGCGGGCATTGCGGTCACGCCCCAGTTCAGCCGCCTCGGCAAGATCGGACAGCGGGTTCGCGATCGTCGAGGCGAGCGCGAGGCTCAGCCCGATGGAGACCAGCAGCGCCACCACGAACATCTGCAACACCTGCTCGCGATCCTGACGGACGAGGCGATCGATCTCCCCGGCCGCGCTCGTGAGCGCGACGGCGCCGACGGGTTTGCCGTTCTGCATCACCGGCGCGACGACGGCGAAGCGCTCACCGCCCTCGCCCTCCTGCGTCCGCTGCGCCGGCTGCCCCTGTTCGAGCGCCGCGGGCAGCAGGGCGCGCGCCATGTCCTCCGCGGTGGCTTCCGGGGCGTCGACGACCTGATCGTCCGGCCCGAGCAGGCCCGAGATGCTGTGCCAGACCGAATTCAGGAAATCCGTGATCAGCGTGCTGCGCTCCCGCGTGCCGCCGGCTTCCGCCAATGGATCGTTTTCACCGGTCGCACGGCCCACGAGGGCGCCGTTGGCATCGAACACGAAGGCCTCGGTGCCCTTGGCGAGGGAAAGCGCATCGAGCGTGCGCTGCACGTCGATCCCGTCGCCGGTGGCGAAGTTCACCGGGGCGCTGGCCGGAAGCTGGGCTTCGAACACGCTGGCCACGAGCGCCGTTTCGGCCACGAGCGCCGCATCGCGCTGCTCGACGAGCGAAGAGCGCACCGGGTTGAGATAGAGCACCCCGGCCACGAGAATGATCAGGGCCAGCAGGTTGAAGGTGATGATCTTGCGCGCCAGTGCCGAACGGTTGAGCGAGATGAACCCGCGGCGCGCCCGGCGCGCCGACAATTCGCCATCGCTGCCGGAGGCGGGGTTTTCCCAATCCTCTCCGAGCACCACATTCGCGCTTCTGCCCTTGCTCTCGCGCACATCGATCTCCGGGGCGAGTGTCATTCTTCTTCGTTGTAACGGTAACCGATGCCGTAGAGCGTTTCGATGGCGGAAAAATCGGGATCCACCGAACGCATCTTCTTGCGCAGGCGCTTGATGTGGCTGTCGATCGTGCGGTCGTCCACGTAGACCTGATCGTCATAGGCCACGTCCATCAGCTGATCGCGGCTCTTCACGAAGCCGGGCCGCTGCGCGAGCGCCTGAAGCAGAAGGAACTCGGTGACGGTGAGGGACACGTCCTTGCCCTTCCACGAAACGGAGTGGCGCAGCGGATCCATCGTCAGCGCGCCGCGCTCGATCACCTTGTTTTCCTCCGTGACGGGGGCGCCGTCGTTGCTCATCGCCTCCTGCCGGCGCAGCAGCGCGCGGATGCGCTCCACCAGGAGCCGCTGGGAGAAGGGCTTCTTCACGTAGTCGTCCGCGCCCATGCGGAGGCCGAGCACCTCGTCGATCTCGTCATCCTTGGAGGTGAGGAAGATGACCGGCATGGAGGTTTTCTGGCGCAGACGCTGGAGCAGATCCATCCCGTCCATCCGGGGCATCTTTATGTCCAGCACGGCCATGTCCGGCAGCTTCTTGTTGAAGGCGTCCAGCGCCGTCTGGCCATCGTTGTAGGTCTCGACCTCGAAGCCCTCGGCTTCGAGCGTCATGGAAACAGACGTCAGGATGTTCCTGTCGTCATCGACAAGTGCAATCTTCGACATGGGTACTGCCCCTGGTAAGTTTTTATGCCTGATTTTTGACATACTCTCTCGCTTGCCCGGCGCAGAATCAACTGCAAACTGCGAATCACACCTGATTTGGCCGTGAAAGCTGCATAAAAGTCGTTAACTCTGGCGGAAATGACTCACTTTCCCCCTGCCGGTTGCGCTAACCGGTGCGACTGATTGCGCTAACCGCGTCTTTGCGACCTATTCTTTCTGCAGAGCGGCATGTTATGAAAGAAATGTCCGCGCCAAGGCGGTGCGGCAGCAATGATGGCCCATTGCTTCACAACTCAGGGAAAGAGAGAGGCGCCGCAGCATTCCTGCGTGCGCAAGGAGCTTGCAGATGACATTTGGACGGGTAAACCCCGATTTCACCCTCGACGATCAAGGCATCACCGGGCTGGGGAACGTCTATTACAACTACCTCGAGCCGGCGCTGATCGAGGAAGCCCTGCAACGCAAGGAAGGCACGCTCGGCCAGGGCGGCACCTTCCTCGTGTCCACCGGCAAGCACACGGGCCGCTCGCCCAAGGACAAGTTCGTCGTCCGCACGCCGTCCGTCGAAGACACCATCTGGTGGGAGAACAACGCCCCCATGGAGCCCGCCGCCTTCGACGTGCTCTACGAGGACATGCTCGAACACATGAAGGGCCGCGACTACTTCGTGCAGGATCTCTACGGCGGCGCCGATCCGGCCCACCGGCTGGACGTGCGCATGATCTCCGAACTGGCCTGGCACGGGCTGTTCAACCGGCACATGCTGCGCCGCCCCGATCTCGAGGACGTGATGGAATTCGTGCCCGAATTCACGATCATCAACTGCCCCTCCTTCAAGGCCGATCCGGCACGGCATGGCTGCCGCTCCGAAACGGTGATCGCGCTCAACTTCGATCGCAAGCTGATCCTCGTGGGCGGCACCGAATACGCCGGCGAGAACAAGAAGAGCGTCTTCACGCTGCTCAACTACATCCTGCCGGGCAAAGGCGTGATGGCGATGCACTGCTCCGCCAACCACGCGCCGCACAACCCGGTGGACACCGCCATCTTCTTCGGCCTCTCCGGCACCGGCAAGACGACGCTTTCGGCCGACCCGAACCGCGTGCTGATCGGCGACGATGAACACGGCTGGTCCAGCCGCGGCACCTTCAACTTCGAGGGCGGCTGCTACGCGAAAACGATCAACCTCTCGGCCGAGGCCGAGCCCGAGATCTACGCCACCACCAAGAAATTCGCGACGGTGATCGAGAACATGGTGTTCGACTCCTACACCAAGGAGCTCGATTTCGAGGACGACAGCCTCACCGCCAACATGCGCTGCGCCTACCCGCTGGAATACATCTCCAACGCCTCCACCTCCGCGCTTGGCGGCCACCCGAAAAACATCATCATGCTCACATGCGATACCTTCGGCGTGCTGCCCCCGATCGCGCGGCTCACCCCGGCTCAGGCGATGTATCACTTCCTGTCGGGCTTCACCTCCAAGGTGGCCGGCACAGAGCGCGGCGTGACGGAGCCGGAGCCCACCTTCTCCACCTGCTTCGGCGCGCCCTTCATGCCCCGCCGCCCGGAAGTCTACGGCAACCTGCTGCGCGAGAAGATCGCCAAGCACGGGGCCACCTGCTGGCTGGTGAACACCGGCTGGACGGGCGGCGCCTACGGCACCGGCTCGCGCATGCCGATCAAGGCCACCCGTGCCCTGCTCACCGCCGCGCTGGACGGCACGCTGGCCGACGTGAAATACCGCAAGGATCCGAACTTCGGCTTTGAAGTGCCGGTAAGCGTGCCCGGCGTGCCGGACATCCTGCTGGACCCCCGCCGCACCTGGGACGACGCCGAGGCCTACGATGAACAGGCCGCCAAGCTCGTCCAGATGTTCGCGGAGAACTTCGCGCAATACGTGGACTACATCGACGAGGACGTGAAGGCCGTCGCCATCGGGTGAGGGTTACGCGTTTTGATTAAGAGGAACGCCCGGCGAGAGCCGGGCGTTTTTTGTTGACACCTCATTCTGCTCATCTTTCCTCGGTCGTGCTGACCCTCATGATACAACAACCGCTGAAGCAACACCCTACAATGCCTACTCAATAGCGCACTTAGACGTTCCCAAGCCTAGAAAATTTATTGCAATCTTAGCTAGATGTAGGTTTAAGCTTCTCCCGCACGAGAATTAACTACGAACAAGATTGAGACTTCTATGAAGGGTCTATTCCCACAGTTTGATCCTTATACCCCTAAGGACTTCGAAGCCATTTGGAAGAACGCCCTCTTTGTCTTTGACACCAACGTGCTCTTAAGTCTCTATAGATACCAGTCAAAAACCAGAGACCAACTACTTGAGTTACTTGACCAGCTGAGCGATCAGATATGGATACCTCACCATGTAGCACTGGAATTTCAAAGAAATCGCGCGACAGTTATTGCGGATCAAATAAACCGATTTACCGAAGTCGAAAAGGTAGTCAAAAAATCTCGAGACAGTTTAAGGTCTGATCTTGAAGGCCTTCAATTGGCGCAACGGCACTCATTAATTGACCCAGACAAACTCACAAACGAGTTTGATAGAATATCAAAGGATTTCCTGACTTACCTTGAGGACATCCAGAAGAAGCAACAAGAGCTTAATTCACCAGACCCTTTGAAGGCAAAGATAGAGAGCCTATTTGATGGAAAAGTTGGAAAAGAGCCGGAAAATCAAAAAAACCTAGACGATATATATATAAAAAGGGCGAGAAGCGTTTCGCATTGTCTATACCGCCCGGCTATATGGATCGCAAAAAAGAAAAGCCCGGCTCTGATGAATACTGCCACAACCATTTAGGATACAAAAAGAAATTTGGCGACTACTTAGTTTGGCACCAGATACTTGAGCACACAAAAACATCAGGAAAAGATTCATTGGTTTTTGTGACAGACGACGGCAAAGAAGACTGGTGGTGGAAAATCAAGTCTGGTGGAGACAAAGTACTTGGACCCCGACCTGAATTAGTTGAGGAAGCTAGGTCTATCGGAGGCGTGTCAGATTTTTTGATGTATCGACCGGTCAGCTTTCTGAAATATGCAAACAAGTTCCTCAAGACAGAGGTTTCTGCGGAAACCATAGAGGAAGTAAGAGATGTTTCAAGATACCGAACATCATTTTATGACAGGTATGATTCCATCAAGGGTTTTGCTCATCGCGCTGAACTCGCGGTGGGCCGTTGGCTGGAAGGAAGGTACTCAAGCATTTCACGCAAGGGGCCCGGTTATCCTGATTTTGTAGCGAAGTCAAACGGAAAACGATATGGCTTTGAGGTGAAAGCCAACATGGGTGGTAAGTTGGCTATGAAGTGGCTCAGGGAGGCCGTTTATCAAGCTAGCTATTTTCTTTCGACTGGCGAACTAGATGAGAGCACGATTATATTGGTAGCTCGGTCAGAAAGTGAGATCTGGATTCATTCTGATCTAATAAGGAAGTCGCGTTTCAAGGATATGCCAAAACCCGTACATATTGTACTCGGTATATTGGAAGAATACGAGAATTTGGAAATATTCGTGCCAGTAAAAGATGTTCCGCTCGGTGGACAGGACGATCGGTTCGACGAGTAAGACTGAGCCCCTTGAGACGGCTGTGCATTTGATGCAAAGCCTCACCTCGGCACGAGTTCATTTTTGGCCCTACCCCATCACCCCCCGCCGCACCAAATTCAGCCCCGCCACCACCAGCACCACCAGAGTGGCGGTGCGGAAGCGGGTTTGGTCCATGCGGTCCTGCGCTCTGAACCCCAGCGCCATGCCCACCCCGGCGGGCAGCAGCAGCAGGGCCGAGAGCGGGGCTGTCTCCGTGTTGAAAATCCCAGAGCGCATATGGGCGAGCAGCAGCATCACCGCCCCCGCCCCGTAGATCACGCCCTGCACCCGCACGGCCTCCTGCTTGGGGGTGTCCAAGGCGGTGAGATAGGCCACCGTCGGCGGCCCCCAGACGCCCGAGATCCCGCCGCAGAAGCCCGCGATGGCCCCCACCGTCACCTCCACCGGGCGGCGGCGTTCGGGCGGGAAGGAGAGCCGCCAGCCCAGAAGCTGGCTCACCGCGAAGAGCGTCACCGGAACGCCGATCATCAGGAAAAGCGTCTGCGCGGAGAGGTGCCGCACCAGCTGCGCGCTCAGGCCGATGAAGCCCAGCACCAGCGCGAGGTAGATCCAGTGGTGGCGGGCGGACTCCAGCGCCGGCCCCACCCCCTGCCGCAGCGCCTGCGCGGCGTTCATCACCACCGTGGGCAGGATCAGTGCCGCAAGTGCGAGATCGGGTGCCATGATCGAGCCCAGCCCGGAAATCATGATCATCGGCAGCGCAAAGCCGATCGCCCCTTTCACGAATCCCGCCAGCAGGCCGATCGCGAGAGAGATCAGCAGGGTCTGCGGTGCGAACTCCTGTAAAACAAGCATGTCGTGCGGGCTCCCCCTCGGCGGCCCTTCTTCTATATCCTACCGGGAGCGGCCCGCGCATCGGAAAAACCGTTGGGTCATTTTTGTTCTTTTGCAGAATACCTCACGCATTAATATTGCGCTGCACCTGCAAAATGGCTAAACCCGGTAGCAACCGATTCAAGGAGCCAGACATGCCACATGACGGACAGGACCTGAGCCACATGACGACACGCCCGCTTCTGGACGATCTTCTGCCCACCACGGCGGCGGCCCTGCCCACCGTGGAGGCGCTGTTCCAGGCCGGCCGCGAGAAGCTGCGCGCCCTCGTCACCCGGGATGGCCGCGTGTCCTCCGCCCTGCTGGAGCAGCACCAATACGCCGCCCACACCTTGAGCTGGCTCGCCACCTACGCCGAATCCCTGCGCCAGATGCAGGCCTGGGCGGAGCGCGTGCAAAGCGAGGGCAAATTCGGGGAGATCGAAGCGCTGATCCACCAGATCGCCTTCGGAGAATACCTCAACCAGATCTTCGGGGGCATCCCGATGAGCCAGGGGGAGATGGCCCGCTTGCAGGACCTCGGCCTCACGCCCCCGGCAAACCGCGAGCCGGCGGTGGAGCGCCTTATGGCCCAGGGCAACTCCGCCGCCGCCCGCACCCGCCTCGTGGAACTGATGCAGGAGCAGCGCGCCAACGCCACCTTCGGCGCCTCGGGGCTCGACGATGAACTGGAGATGATCCGCGATCAGTTCCGCCGCTATGCCGACGAGAAGGTGATCCCCTACGCCCACGAATGGCACCTGAAAGATGAGCTGATCCCGATGGAAGTGATCAGCGATCTGGCCGAGATGGGCGTCTTCGGCCTGACCATCCCCGAGGAATACGGCGGATTCGGCCTGTCCAAGGCCTCGATGGTGGTCGTGTCCGAAGAGCTTTCGCGCGGCTACATCGGCGTCGGCTCGCTGGGCACGCGCTCCGAGATCGCGGCGGAGCTGATTCTCTGCGGCGGCACGGAAGAGCAGAAACAGCACTGGCTGCCCAAGCTCGCCAGCGCCGAGATCCTGCCCACCGCCGTGTTCACCGAGCCCAACACCGGCTCCGATCTCGGCTCCCTGCGCACCCGCGCGGTGAAGGGCGAGGATGGCGACTACACCGTCACCGGCAACAAGACATGGATCACCCACGCCGCGCGCACCCACGTGATGACGCTGCTGGCGCGCACCGATCCCACCACCACGAACTACTCCGGCCTGTCGATGTTCCTCGCGGAGAAGACCCCCGGCACCGACGAGGAGCCCTTCCCCACCCCCGGCATGACCGGCGGCGAGATCGAAGTGCTCGGCTATCGCGGCATGAAGGAATACGAGCTGGGGTTCGACGGCTTCAAGGTGAAGGGCGAGAACCTGCTCGGAGGCAAGGAAGGCCAGGGCTTCAAACAGCTGATGCAGACGTTTGAGAGCGCCCGCATCCAGACCGCCGCCCGCGCCATCGGCGTGGCGCAATCGGCGATGGAAGTCGGGATGCAATACGCGATCGACCGCAAGCAGTTCGGCAAATCCCTGATCGAGTTCCCGCGCGTGGGCGGCAAGCTGGCGATGATGGCGGTTGAGATCATGATCGCCCGTCAGCTCACCTATTTCTCCGCGTGGCAGAAAGATCACGACAAACGCTGCGATCTGGAGGCCGGCATGGCCAAGCTGCTGGGCGCCCGCGTGGCCTGGGCGGCGGCCGACAACGCACTGCAGATCCACGGCGGCAACGGCTTCGCGCTGGAATACACCGCCAGCCGCATCCTCTGCGATGCGCGCATTCTGAACATCTTCGAGGGGGCGGCGGAGATCCAGGCGCAGGTCATCGCGCGGCGTCTGCTGGACTGATCCCGCCCCGGAGGCTTTCGAAGAACCTGTCCGCCGGCGCTTAAGGTGCCGGCGGCTGCGCGTAGAGCAGCGCCAGCATCACCAGGGCGATCGCGCCGGTCCATGCGGCAAGGACGCGAAAACCGATCTGGACCACGGGCGCGGCGAAACGCTCTTTCACGATGGCACTCAGCCCGGCGATGTAGAGCAGGCCCATGCCGGCCCCGAACAGGGAGCCCGTCATTGTGAACGCCCTGTCCCGGGCGGGGCCGGCATCGGGAATGGACGCCGCGCCGATCACCAATCCCCCCACCCCCAAAACGAGCGCCGCAAGGGGCACACCCCGCCCCGGCGCAAGCGCGGCATGGGTACAGGCGATCACCGCGATCCCGTACATGGCCGGATCGAGCACCCACTCCGCCGAACCCGCGAAAAGCCCCACGAGGCTCAGCCCCACGAAGGCTGCAATCGGCGCCTTCGCTCGCTCAAGGGCGAAACTGCCCGCCAGCAGGCCGACACCCAGCATCAGAAGCGCCTGGGCGGGCGTGGAAAACGGATGCAGCAGCCCGATGTAGAACCCCTTGATGCCCGGAACCGGCGCGTGGGCGAAGGCCGCGCCGGGGCACAGGGTCGGCACGATCCAGCCGGCCAGGCGCGCAGGCCGCGGCGTCATGCCAGCCCGGTCAGGAAGGCCACGCCCGCGAGCGAGATCACGCCCCCCGCGGCACGCACCGCGATCCGGCCACCGGGGCGGGAGACGAGGAGCCCGAAGGCGATGCCGATCAGGTGCAGGAGTCCGGTGGAGATGACGAAACCGATGGCATAGGCGAAGGCGTTCACGGTTGCGGGCAGTTCGGTGCCGTGAGCGTAGCCGTGGAAGATCGCGAAGGCGCCGACGATCACGGCTGCGATCCAGATCGGCGGCCGCGCCGCGAAGACGACCATCAGCCCCAGCACGACGGCTGAAAGCGCGATGCCCGTTTCGACGGCGGGCACGGGAATGCCAAGGATGCCGGCCACGGCGCCCAGCGCCATGACCAGCGGAAAGACGACCGGCAGGATCCAGATCGAGGGCGCCCCGAGCACGGCCCCCCAAAGCCCGACGGCCACCATGGCCGCCACGTGATCCCACCCGAGGATCGGATGGGTGAAGCCGGCGATGAAACCGCCCCCGTAGCCCGAGCCTTCGTGGGCAAGGGCCGGCAGCCCCGCAGCCCCGAACAAGGCCAGACAGCCGACGAAAAGAATGAATGCGCGCAGCGGCATAGGGGTCCCCCGACCTATGGATTTCAGACGGGCCGAAGCTAGGGCAGCTTCCCAGGAGGTTCAACGCGATCACGCATCCCGCGCGGGGCATGGCCCAGCCAAGCGCCTGCCCCACAGCGGCCCGCGATGTCAGGCGTTGAGGATCTTGGCCTTCTGCGCGGCGAATTCCTCTTCGGTCAGCGCCCCTTTTTCCTTCAGCGCGACCAGTTTCTCGATCTCTTCGGCCGGCGAAACCGTGGCCACCGAGCGGATGTAATCCTTCTGCGCGTCCTGCATCCTGGCCACTGCCTCTTCATTGTGCTCGCGCATCTTGTCGCCGCGGATGATCAGGTAGCCCAGAACGCCGGCCCAGGGGATCAGGATCACGAAACCGATCCAGATCGCCTTGGTCACGCCGCTCATGTCCTTGGAGCGGAAAATGTCGGTCACGACGGTGACCGCGACCCAGAACCAAGCCACCATCAGGAACAGCCAGAAGATGGACCAGAAAATATCGAAGAACCCGATGGAGTCTTCCATGTGTCGTCCTTTCCAAGAAACTTGCGGAAAATAACGTGATTTCAAAGACAGCTAGGCACAGTCCGCGCCGTGGATCAATGAAAATGCGGCCCCCGCCCCGCGGCGGGCGGCACGACAGCCGCAGATCGGGCGTTCAGCCCAGGAAACGCGCCGTGACCTCCGCCACGAGCTTTGTTCCGTCCGGGTCGAGCCCCGTCTTGGTGGCGGTGAAGGCCTCGGCCCACTCCGAGGTGCGGATGCGCACCGGCGGTGCGGCCTGCCCGATCACGCCAAGCACCACGGCGGCGGCCTCCTCGGGTGTCTGGTAGGCGTTTTCCGCCCCCTGCCGCGCCTGCGCGCCGGAGACGTATTTCCGGAGGATCGGCAGGTATTCGTCCTCCAGCATCCCACCGGTTTCCGCGATCTCGCGCAGAACGGTGTTCGCGAATTCCGAGGTGATGCCACCGGGCTCCACCGCGGTGAACCGGACGCCGAAGGCCGGGGTCACGTAACAGGCGAGCGATTCCGTCAGCCCTTCCACGGCGAATTTGGCGCCGCAGTAGATCTCGTTGAAGGGCTGCCCGACGAGGCCGCCGACGCTGGTGATGTTCACGACGTGGCCGCCGCGCGCCTTGCGCATGTGGGGCAGCACGGCCTTGATGCAGCGCACGACCCCCATGAAGTTGATGTCCATCACGCGCTGGATCTCCGCTTCACTGGCCTGTTCCACGTTGCGGGCGAAGCCGAGGCCGGCGTTGTTGACCAGCACGTCGATCCTGCCCTCCCGCGCCATGATCTCGGCCACGGCGGCCTCCACCGAAGCGGTGTCCTGCACGTCGAGCCGCAGCACTTCGAGCCCGACGCCGGCCTGCGCGGCGGCGTCATCGAGCTTCCCGCGCCGGGAGAGATCGCGCATCGTGGCATAGACCTTGTGGCCGGCCTGCGCCGCCTGCACGGCGAGGCTGGCGCCCAGCCCGCTGGAGCAGCCGGTGATGAGAATGATGTTGGACATGGGGTTTTCCTGGATGCGGGGTCAAGCGGCGATCGCGCGCCAGACCCGGTTGAATATGAGGTCCACGTCATCTGTGGAGATCGCCTGCCCCTGTGCCACCGCCTTTCGCGCCAGCTGCATCGCCGGCGCCGTGAGCAGCAGCGAAAGAACGTCCGGATCGAGCGGGGCGAGCGTTCCGTCCTCCACCCCGCGCCGCAGCAGGGCGGCGATATCCTCGGCGTAGAGGCGCACTTCCCCGGCCTGTTCGGGCGTCAGGATGTTGGCGAGGGAGGCCTGTTCGAGGAACAGGAATTCAAGCGGGTGGGCAGCCACCCATTCGAACATGTGCACCCACATGCTGCGGATCATCGCGGCGGTGTCCGGCAGATCCCGCCCCGTCGTCGACGCTTCGTGAAAGGCGCGCTTCAGTTCGAGGTAGCATTGCCGGAGCATGTCGTCCTTGTTGGCGAAATGGACGTAGACCGTCCCCGCCGAGACCTTGGCACGCGCCACCACGCCGCCCACCGTCAGGCCCGAAAGCCCCTTTTCCACCGCCTCGGCGACGATGGCGGAGCGCAGGCGGGCGCGCGTCTTTTCCTTGCGGGTATCGGGCATGGGGGCTCACTTTCGGCGGGGAACACCGACCCCAAGTATAGTAATGAATATTCATTATCAATACTGCAGCCGAAGTTTCACCGGCCGAACATCAAAAAAGGGGCCCGAAGGCCCCTTTCGAGTCTGTCATCGCCGTGCTGCCGGAGCTCAGTTGACCGGCTTGGCCTCGATCGCCTTGCTGCTGGAGATCTCGATCCGGCGCGGTTTCAGCGCTTCGGGCACCTCGCGCTTCAGATCGACGTGCAGCAGGCCGTCTTCATGGGTCGCCCCGACGACGCGCACGTGATCGGCCAGGTGGAAGCGGCGTTCGAACGCGCGGGTGGCGATGCCGCGATACAGGAAGTTGCGGTCCGTCTCTTCCCGTTCCTTCTTGGCGGAGATGAACAGCGCGTTTTCCTTCACCTCGACGGACAGCTCATCTTCCGAGAAGCCGGCCACGGCCACCGTGATGCGGTAGGTGTCGTCCGCCGTTTTCTCGATGTTGTAGGGGGGGTAGCTGTTGTGGCCCATGTCGCTGGCCAGGGCGCGATCCATCAGGTCCGCGATCTGGTCGAAGCCGACGGTGGCGCGGTAGAGCGGGGAAAGATCGAAGTTACGCATGGGATATCCTCCTTTGAGCGATTTCCAATCGGCGGCCTTCCGGTGTTCGGACAGGCCTTCACGTCTTGCTCCGGGCCCGTTCTGGCACCCGGCAGAGCAAAGTTAGGAAACGGAGATTTCGGTTTCAAGAGGGTCCGGCAGTCTTCATGTGCCGGGCCCGGCGCCCGCGCCGTGGCCGCGAAACCATGCCCGTTCGTGCCCGTGTGGCACTGATGCTCCGGCGCGCGCTCAGGGGCGCAGGAACTTCGCGCCGCTGCTGGCCTTGCCGTTGATGTCGGCCCCGAAGCGCCGCGGCGTGGCCGCGCCCGCCTCGATCACACCGCGGCCCGCGCGCAGCGCCGCCTTGAGTTCGGCCACGGCCTCGGGCAGCACCATGCCGAAGGCGATGTGCCGCTCGCCGTCGCGGTAGCCCGACGAAATCAGCGAGACGATGCGCCGCCGGCGCCCCTCCCCGCCGAACACGGGCGCGCCGGAAGAGCCGAAATTCACGTCGCAGGAGAGCGCCAGCGCCTCGGCATCGCGTTCCACCACGCGGCAGGAGCGCTGCCAGGACGGCGCCTCCAGCCGCCCCACGGCGTAGGAGACGACGCTCACGGCCGCCCCGGCCTCCGGCGCGGCATCCACCGCGTAGGGCGCAATGATGGCCGTGCTCACGGGGCTGGCCAGCTGAATGAGGGCAACATCCTGCACGATGTTGTCCCGGCTGACCGGCGCAAGGGGCACAAATCCTTCCCGTGGCACGGCCCGCAGAACCGCCGACTGAAACAGCGCTTTCCCATCCCTCAAGGAAGCACTGAACAGCGCACGCGACAGGTCGCGCGGGCGGCGGCTCTTGCGATCGAACAGACAATGGGCGGCGGTCAGCACGAGGTCCGCCGCGATCAGGGCACCGCTGCAACTGGCGTCGCCGATATCCAGCCGCCCCACGGCCTCCAGCCCGAACACGTCGTCGCGTTCGGTGAGGCGGGTGAGGCCGCTGTCGGCCTGGGCCGTGCCCCCCATCGGGGCAAGACAGGCGGCGGCGATCAGGGCCAGGCGGCGCAGGAGGGGCTTTGGCATCGAAATCGGGCTCACGGACGAATGAACTTGGCGCCGGAGCCGGCCCGGTCTTCTGAGAGGCTGAGCCGGCGCACCGAGGGGCGGGCCCGACTGAAGGGGTCGGCCTCTTCTTCCATCAGCGCCATCAGCGTGGAGAGCGGCGATTGCAGCTCGCTGCCCAGCGCCACCTTGCGGGTGCCGACCTCGGCCTTGGCGGAGACCACCGAAACGATCTTGGCGATGCCGTTCTCCATCACGAAGATCGGCGCGCCGGAAGAGCCGAAATCCACGTCGCAGGAAAGGATCAGCGCGCCGGACTGGCGGCCCAGCACGTGGCAGACCTCCTGCAGCGACGGCTGCTCGGAGCGGTCCTGCGCGTAGGAGACCACGCCGACCTCGGCACCGCGGCGCGGCCCGGCGTCCACGGCGAAGGGGCGGATGGAGCCGTTGCGCACCGGCTGATCCAGCCGCAGAAGGGCCACGTCGTGGGACACCTTGCTTTCGCCGTTGGCGGCGGAGAACACGTAGTCCGGATGCACGACGGCCTGCTGAACGCTCCGATAGGCCGAGGCCCGCCCGTTGCGCCAGCCGGCGAGGAACTGGATCGTCGCCGGATCCACCCGCGCGCCGCTGCTGCGGTCATACAGGCAATGGGCGGCCGTCAGCACCAGGTCCTCCGCGATCAGCGCCCCGGTGCACATGCTCCGGTTGCCGATGTTCAGCCGTCCGACCGCTTCCCAGCCCTTGCCGTCGTCCCCCGTCTGAAGGGCACGCAGCCCCGTCTCGCCGCCGCCGGCCTGAACCGCGCCGCCCCAGGAAAGAAGAAAAAGCAAGAGAATGGCAAAGAACCGCATGATGCCTCCGGATGTCTCCCTCGGAAGCTAACGGCGGCGTTGGGCAGGATTGTGGCCGCTTGGGGCCAAAGCTGCGGTGCTTGGATGGCGGCGGGCCGTGGCCCTGCCGCCTTGGTAAACGACGCTGGCCGCCCTCAGCCGGCCTTTGCCAGCGCGCGCGGTTTGGGGCCGCCCGTGGCCCAGTCCAGCAACTCGACGCTGTGCACGACGGGCACGCCCGTGCCGGAGCCGATCTGCATCATGCAACCGATGTTGCCGGCCGCGATCACATCGGGCTTCTTCGCCTCCAGCGTGCGCACCTTGCGCTCCTTGAGCTGTCTGGAAATCTCCGGCTGCATCAGGTTGTAGGTGCCGGCCGAGCCGCAGCAGAGGTGGCTGTCGGCGGGTTCCACCACCGTGAAGCCGGCCTTCTTCAGAAGCGTCTTGGGCGCGGTTTTCACCTGCTGGCCGTGCTGCAGCGAACAGGCCGCGTGATAGGCCACCGTCAGGCCCTTGTCTGCCCCTTCCGGCAGATCGAGCTTTTCCAGCAGTTCGGAGACATCCAGCGCCAGTTCGGAGATCTTCGCCGCATCCGCCGCGAGCGGATCGTTGCGGAACATGTGGCCGTAGTCCTTCACGGTGGTGCCGCAGCCCGAGGTGTTGATGACGATGGCGTCGAGCCCCTCGCCGTTCACCTCGGCCATCCAGGCGCGGATGTTGGCCGCCGCCGCCGCGTGGCTTTCGTTCACCTTGCCCATGTGATGGGTCAGCGCCCCGCAGCAGCCCATGCCTTCGGCGATCACCACCTCGCAGCCCATGCGGCGCAGCAGGCGGATGGTGGCGTCGTTGATGTCCGTGTTGAGCGCCTTCTGCGCGCAGCCCGTCATCAGCGCCACGCGCTTGAGCCGCTCGCCCTTGGCCGGGAAGACCTGCGGATCGTCGTTGCGGCTCACCGGCGGGATGTGCTTCGGGGCCATCTCCAGCATCGCCTTCAGCCGCGCATCCGGCATCAGGAACTTGAAAGGCCGCCCGATCTTCGCGCCCAGCAGCGCAAGGCGGAAACGCGTGGGATAGGGCAGGATCTGCGCGAGGATCCAGCGCAGGGCGCGATCCGAGAAGGGCCGCTTGTAGGTCTTCTCGATGTAGGCGCGGGCTTCGTCCACCAGGTGCATGTAGTGCACGCCCGAGGGGCAGGTCGTCATGCAGGCGAGGCAGGAGAGGCAGCGGTCGATGTGCTTCACCGTCTTCTCGTCCGCGGGGCGGCCGTTTTCCAGCATGTCCTTGATCAGGTAGATGCGGCCGCGCGGGCTGTCGAGCTCGTCTCCCAGCACCTGGTAGGTGGGGCAGGTGGCCGTGCAGAAGCCGCAATGCACGCAGGAGCGCAGGATCTCGTTGGCGCGCTGGATGCCGGGATCTTTCAGCTGGGCTTCGGTGAAATTCGTCTGCATTGGTCTTCGTCCTTCAGCCCATGATGCCGGGGTTGAGAATCCCGCGCGGATCGAAGCGCGCGCGCAGGCCTTGCGAAAGCGCGGCCACGGGGGCCGGCTCCGGATGGAACGTGGCGATGCCCGCATCGCCGCCGCGCACCCGCGTGGCGTGGCCGGGCAGATCGCCGAGCAGGCCGCGCACGTCGCTGCCCTCCGGCACCCGTGCCCAGAGAAGCCCCCCACCCCAATCGTAGAGCACTTCGGCACCCGGCAGGCGGCGCGCGACTTCAGGCCCGTCGCTCGGCTTCACCGAAATGCGCCAGACATCGCCCGGCTGGCCCACATGCTGGGACACGTCCCGCACCCAGGCCCAGCCGGCGGCCGTCTTCTCGGGGTCATCCTCGATGGCGATGTCACCGAAACGGGCCAGCTTCTCCTTCAGGGCCTGCGCGCGATAGGCCACGGAAGGCGTGAAGCCCTCCACCCGGATCATCGTGACCGGCGCGCCGTCAACGCCCTTCTGCGTATGTGCCGCGCCCGTAACGTCATAGGGCGAGCCGAGGGCCGCCGACATGGCCGCCACCGCCTGGTCATCGCCAAGCCCCTCGATCAGCAGCACGGCGGTGGCCTCGGGCTTGGGCAGCACCTTGAGCGACACCTCGGACAGCACGCCGAGCGTGCCGTGGCTGCCCGCCATCAGCTTCACGAGGTCATAGCCCGTCACGTTCTTCATCACGCGGCCACCGTTCTTCACGATGGTGCCGCTGCCATCCACGAAACGCACCCCGAGCAGGAAGTCGCGGCAGGCCCCCGCCTGGATGCGGCGCGGGCCGGAGGCATTGGCGGCTACGACGCCGCCGATCGTCGAGACCCCCTCCCGGCCCAGCAGGCCGCGCAGGTCCGGCGGCTCGAAGGCCAGCCGCTGCCCCTCGGCCTCGAGCGCGGCTTCGATGTCGGCCAGCGGGGTGCCGGCGGCGGCCACGAGGGTCAGCGCCCCCGGCTCATGCAGGGTGATGCCCGCCAGCCCCGCGGTGCTCAGCGTCTCGCCCTCGGCCTGCGCGAAGGCGCGGGTGCCCCCGCCCCTGATCGCAAGAGGGCCTTGCGCCGCGGCGATGGCCTCGGACAGCTCTGCTTCGGTTTTCGGTGTCATTCTTCGGGCTCCGGGATCAGGCGGCGGCGCGGCGCGGTTGGGAAACTGTCAGCGGGAAGACCTTGGCCGGGTTGAGCAGCCACTTCGGATCGAACACGTCCTTCACGGCCATCTGTGCCTCCAGATCCTCGGGCGCATATTGCACGCCCATCAGATCGCGCTTTTCCACGCCCACGCCGTGCTCCCCGGTGAGGCACCCGCCGGCCTCCACGCAGAGCTTGAGGATCTCCGCGCCCAGTTCCTCGCATTTCTCGAGGTCGCCGGGCTTGTTGGCGTCGAACAGGATGAGCGGATGCATGTTGCCGTCGCCGGCGTGGAAGACGTTGGCCACGTCCAGCCCGTATTCGCCCGACAGCTCGCCGATCCGGCGCAGCACCATGGGCAGCGAAGAGACGGGGATCGTGCCGTCGAGGCACATGTAATCGTTGATCTGCCCCATCGCGCCGAAGGCCGATTTGCGGCCCAGCCAGATGCGCCTGGCCTCGTCGGCATCCTTCGCTTCGCGCAGTTCCACCGGATCATGGCGGCGGGCGATCTCGCCGATGAGATCAAGCTGGTGCTGGATCTCGGCCTCGCTGCCTTCCACCTCTACGATCAGCAGCGCCTCGCAATCGGGATAGCCCGCCTTGGCGAAGGCCTCGCAGGCGCGGATGCAGGGGCGGTCCATGAACTCGATGGCCACCGGCAGCACGCCCGCGCGGATGATGTCGGAGACGCAGGCCCCGGCCACCTCGTTGCTGTCGTAGCCGATCAGCACGGGCCGCGCGCCCTCGGGCTTGTGCAGGATGCGCAGCGTGGCCTCGGTGACGACGCCGAGCTGCCCCTCGGAGCCGCAGATCACGCCCAGCAGGTCCAGCCCCGGCGCATCCAGATGCGCGCCGCCGATCTCCACCACGGTGCCATCCATCAGCACCATCGTCACGCCCAGCAGGTTGTTGGTGGTGACGCCGTATTTCAGGCAATGCGCCCCGCCGGAGTTCATCGCCACGTTGCCCGCGATGGCGCAGGCCAGCTGGCTGGAGGGATCGGGCGCGTAGAAGAAGCCCTCCTCCTCCACGGCGCCCGTCACCGAAAGATTGGTGCGCCCGGACTGCACGCGGATGAAGCGGTTTGCGTAATCGGTTTCCAGCACCGCGTTCATCCGGGCGGTGCCGAGGATCACGCAATCCGCCGTGGGCAGCGCGCCTCCGGCCAGCGAGGTGCCCGCCCCGCGCGGCACAACGGGTACGCCCTCTTCGTGGCAGATCGCCAGAACCGCCGAGACTTCCTCGGTCGTCGAGGGCAGCACCACGGCCATGGGCGGACATTTGTAGGCGGTGAGCGCATCGCATTCGTAGGCGCGGGTTTCCTCGGGGGCGTGGATCACCTCGCCGCCGGAAACGGCGGTGGCCAGCCGGGCCACGATCCGGGCCTTGCGCTCAAGGATCCCGGCATCCGGTTGTGGCATCTGCATGCGCTTTACTCCTGACTTGCCCGTAACGAAACCTTCGGGGCGTTTGGTAAAATTACTTTACCAATTTTTGCCGTGATAGCAACGCTGCGGTAAAACGCAAGAGATTTGATGGTCCGTGCGACAAACCACGCAGCGCCCGGAAACGGGGTCGGGCTATCGTTAACCCCCTGATAACCATGTATCCCCCAGTCTTCAGTCAGGTATTTCCAGTGTCTGGCCGGGTTGAGCCGCCGCAGCATGAGCGAAGGAGCCACACCCGATGACCACGGGGGACGAAGGAAGAACGGCCATCTCCGGAGCTTGGATCAGCGATTCGTCCGCGCAGGCTGATGCCCTTCACGGGGCCGAGGCGGTGCCGGGGCAGGTCTTCGTGCGGGCCGGCCAGCACATCGGCTTTCTGGTGCAGATCGAAGGCCGCTGGCACGAGGGCATTTCCATCGCGCCCGACTGGGCGGTGATCGAAGGGCCGATGCCGGACGAAAGCTTCGGCGAAACCCGCGAATGCCGGCTCAGCTTTCCCTTCGGCCGGCTAGAGATCGGCCTCGTGCGCTGCGCGGAAGTCCTGCGCGAGGGCGGGATCGCCGGCGCGGTACGCCTTCGGTTCATCCGGACGCATTCGCCCGCACGGGCCGAGCTTGACGCCTTGCTGCGGCTGATCGCGACCCGCCAGCGCCGCACCACGCGGCGGGCCAGCGGGGCCCTGCCGCCGTCCGGTGCGCTGGCCGAGGCGGCCCTGCTCGCGGTTCTGCCGACGGAGCCGCCCCCCCCGCCGCGCCGCTTCCGCCTGCCGCCTCGCTTCACCCGCTGGCTGGGCCGGATGAAGCCCCCGGCACTCAGGTGGCCACGGTGGCCCCGGTGGGCGCTTTGGCAGCGGTGGCGCCGATAATCCGCCCACCGTGCCCCGCAGGCGCAGTGGCGTGATCCCGGGCTCTGGCCTCGGCGGCCCGCAGCGCCTAGGTCGTGGACTCATAATGTCTGATCCAGAGCCTTGAGCAAGCGAGGTGAAGTGCGGCGAGGAAGTTTGCTGCGGTTTTGAAGTATCGCGTTGCGATGCCGCGGAAGTGTTTGAGACGATTGAAGAACCGTTCGACCTTGTTGCGTTCGCGGTAGAGGTCTCGGTCGACGGTCCTGACCACGCGGACGTT
>NZ_FWFQ01000042.1 GCF_900172235.1 Pseudoruegeria aquimaris
AACGTCCGCGTGGTCAGGACCGTCGACCGAGACCTCTACCGCGAACGCAACAAGGTCGAACGGTTCTTCAATCGTCTCAAACACTTCCGCGGCATCGCAACGCGATACTTCAAAACCGCAGCAAACTTCCTCGCCGCACTTCACCTCGCTTGCTCAAGGCTCTGGATCAGACATTATGAGTCCACGACCTAGCGCCCGCGGCGATCCGTTTCGGCGGTGATGTTGAACAGCCGGGCCGGAAGGGTGCCGCCGAGGGCCAGCTGGCCGAGCACGACGGTGGTCTTCACGCCGCTTCCGTCGGTCACGATCCATTGCCGCAGTTCCGTGGGATTGCCGGTGAACACCAATTGGATGTTGCCGTATTCGGGATGTTCGGGATCCTGCGCCGTGACGATCGTCTTTGGGCCGTCCTCGCGGTGCCCGATTACCATGCTCCGCCGGCTCAGATCCACGTTCTGTTCAAGGATCAGGTTCAGCGGGGTGCGCTTGAGCGGATACTGCTCCGGCCCGGTGTTGGACTTGCCGTCGAAGATGGCCACCTGCCCTCCGCCGGCGATCACGACCGTATCGTCGGGCTTGTTGTATTCGAAGCGCATCCGGCCCGGACGCCGGATGTAGAGCCGGCCGGTGGAGATCGTGCCGTCAGGGTTGATCTGGGTGAAATCCGCCTGCGCCGTCTGGATGGCGTTGAGATAGCGGGACAGCTCGCCGAGCGAGATCTTGGCGGCCTGCGCCTGCGGGGCGAAGAGGGCCAGCGCGAGCGGGGCCAGGAGGAAACTGCGTCTGTTCATGACTCCTATGTAGACTCCCGGCGCGCGAACGGAAGACCGTTCGCGCTCACGAGGCGATGTGCCGCCTATTGCTGTTCGGGCACGAGAATTTCGCGCTTGCCCACGTGGTTGGCCGGGGAGATCAGCCCCTCTTCCTCCATCTGCTCCACGAGGCGCGCGGCCTTGTTGTAGCCGATGGCCAGCTTGCGCTGGATGTAGGAGGTGGAGCATTTGCGGTCCTTGATCACGATGGCCACCGCCTGATCGTAGAGCGCATCCTCGCCGTTGGTGTTGCCGCCAAGGCCGAGCACGGCGTCGATGTCGTCGGCCTTGTCCTCGTCAGGGCCGTCCACCACGCCGTTCATGTATTCCGGCGGGCCGAAGGATTTGAGGTAGTTGACGATCTCTTCCACCTCTTCGTCGGAGCAGAAAGGCCCGTGCACGCGGGTGATCTTGGAGCCGCCGGCCATGTAGAGCATGTCGCCCATGCCCAGAAGCTGCTCGGCGCCCATTTCGCCGAGGATGGTGCGGCTGTCGATCTTGCTCGTCACCTGGAAGGAGATCCGGGTGGGGAAGTTGGCCTTGATCGTGCCGGTGATCACATCCACCGACGGGCGCTGCGTGGCCATGATCAGGTGGATGCCCGAGGCCCGCGCCATCTGCGCGAGGCGCTGGATGCAGGCTTCGATCTCCTTGCCGGCCACCATCATCAGGTCGGCCATCTCGTCGACGATCACCACGATGTAGGGCAGCACTTCGGGGGCGAATTCCTCGGTTTCGAAGATCGGCTCGCCGGTCTCTTCGTCAAAGCCCGTCTGCACGGTGCGGGAGAACATCTCGCCCTTGGCGAGCGTTTCCTTCACGCGGCCGTTGTAGCCGTCGATGTTGCGCACGCCCATCTTGGACATCTTGCGGTAGCGCTCTTCCATCTCCGCCACGACCCACTTCAGCGCCACCACGGCCTTCTTCGGATCGGTCACGACCGGCGAAAGCAGGTGCGGAATGCCGTCGTAGACGGAGAGTTCCAGCATCTTCGGGTCGATCATGATGAGGCGGCATTCCTCGGGCGAGAGCTTGTAGAGCAACGAGAGAATCATCGTGTTGATGGCCACGGATTTGCCCGACCCGGTGGTGCCGGCGATCAGCAGGTGGGGCATCTTCGCGAGGTTGGCCACCACCGGATCGCCGCCGATGTTCTTACCGAGCGCCAGCGGCAGCTTCATGTTGCTGTCGCCGAAATCGCGGGCCGCGAGGATCTCGCGCAGCACGACCATCTCGCGGTTCTCGTTGGGCAGTTCGATGCCGATCACCGAACGGCCCGGCACTGTGGAGACGCGCGCGGAAAGCGCCGACATCGAGCGGGCGATGTCGTCGGCGAGCCCGATCACGCGGCTGGCTTTCAGGCCCGGCGCGGGCTCAAGCTCATACATCGTCACCACGGGGCCGGGGCGCACGCTCACGATCTCGCCTTTCACGCCGTAGTCATCCAGAACGTTCTCCAGCATCCGGGCGTTCTCTTCGAGCGCCTCGTCGGAGAGATGGTGCCGCTGGATCGTCGTCGGGCTGCGCAGGAGAGAAAGCGGCGGGGTTTCATAGGCCGGGTGGCCCTTGGGCTCCAGCTGGAGGGCCGGCTGGGCCTCGGCCTGCGCCTGCCGCGAGGGCTGGACGGGCTTGCGGGGCGCATGTTGCACCACGGGCTTCTGCACGGCCGCCGTGGGAATCACGCGGTTGGCGGCGGCCGGTTGCGGCGCCACCGCGTGGGGTGCTTCGGCCGGGCCGGCCTCGGGAACGTATGCCTCGGGCGCCTGGGCCTCGGGCAGGTATGCGCCTTCCGGCACGTCGGCGGCATAGGCCTCGGGCGCTTCGACGAAGGGGGCGGCACCTTCCGAACCATCCTGCGCAACATGAGGCGCGGCGTGAGGTGCGGTGAGGGGCTGCGGCGGCACGGGCGCAGCCTTGGGCATGATCAGCGGCTGCGGGCCGCGGCCACGGGTGAGCGAGGGCTCCACGCGGCGGTTGGCAACGAGCGGCTGCGTCTGGCGCACGCGGGATTTGATGACATCCGCGATCTTGGCCTTGATCCGCTCGTCGCCGTCGTCGATCGGCAGCGGCGCCTCGGTGGGCATGACGGGCGTGACGGCGACCGCCGGGGCGGCGGCGGGCTCCTTGCGGGCGAAGACCCGGCCAAGAAGCGATGGCTTGCGGGCAGGCATCGCCGGCGCCGGGTGGTCGTCCTCGATCAGATCGAAGGGCTCTTCCGGGTGGCTGCCCGTCGGCTCGGCCCGCAGCACGCGCTGTTGGTGGCCGCGCGGCTGCGCCGGCGCTTCCGGCGTGAAGGGCAGGCTCGCCTGCAGATAGGCGGCTTCCTCCGCCTGGATCTGCGCCTCTTCGGCGGCAATCCGGGCGGCTTCTCGGCGGGCGGCGCGCTTCTCGCGGGCTGCCTTGGCGCTGGCCGCGGTGGCGCGGAAACCCTTGCGCAGGAACAGCATCGCGTAGGCGTAGGCCAGCACGATCCCGACAAGCACGAGCCGGGCGATTTCCCTGAGCTCGGCCATGGTGAAGCCCAGCACGAACAGCGCCATGGCAAAGGTTGCGAGCCCCATGACGAAGCTCATGACGTTCAGCCCGAAGGTCGCCTTCACCGGGGCCACGCCAAGCACCGCGCCCAGCACGGTATCGCCGAAAAGCCCGCCCAGCCCGAAGCTGTGGGTCCATTCCGACCCCGGCACGTAGGTGGAGGCGAATACGGCGGCCATCGCGATGGCGATCGGCGCGAAGATCACGCGCGAGAGCGCCCGTTCCTCGCCGAGGTGCAGCATCAGCCGCGCACCCCAGGTGGCCAGCACCAGCGGCAGCCCCCAGGAGCCGAAGCCCACGATGATGAAAAGCGGCGAGGCGACCGAAGCCCCGAACCGGCCGAGCCAGTTCTGCGCCGGCTCATCCGTCGCGGTGAGCCAGCTCGGATCGTCGGGCGTATAGGAGGCGAGCATCATCGCGATCAGCACGGCACCCACGACAAGCCCGAGGCCCAGCAATTCCTTGCCGCGCCGCTCGAGGGCGGCCTGCATGTTCGAATCCAGAAGCGGTTCCCGCTGTCTCGCCTGATATGCCATCTTCTTACCCGTCCTCACACGTACAGACAGTCGCGAAGCCTGATCAGCCCACGCTCTGTTTCTTCTTTTGGGGTGACAAGGGCCACGCGAATGTAGCCCGCGCCCGGATTTGCACCGTTCACGTCACGGCTCAGGTAGGCCCCCGGCAGCACCCGCACGCCGGTTTCCGTCCAGAGCTTCAAGGCTGCGGCCTCGCCATCCTCGACGGGCAGCCAGAGAAAGAACCCGGCTTCGGGCGAGGCATAGCCATCGACCCCGCCGAAGATGCCGTCGGCCAGGTCGAACTTCTCCGCATAGGCCGCGCGGTTGGCGGCGACATGCTCCTCGTCGCGCCAGACGGCCTCGGCCACCCGTTGCAGCGGCAGCGGCAGGGGCGCGCCTGCGAAGGCACGCAACTGCTTGATGCGCTTCATGTTCTCCGGGCCGCTGGCCACGAAGCCGGAACGCAGCCCCGGCAGGTTCGACCGTTTGGACAGCGAATGGAAGATCACCACGCGCTCCGGGTCCGCGCCCATCGCCTCGGCGATCTGCATGGCGCCCGGCGGCGGCGTGTCCCGGTAGATCTCGGCGTAGCACTCATCCGCGAAGATGCGGAAATCATACTGTTCGGCAAGCGCGATCAGACGGCGCCAGTAGCCTTCATCGGCCACCGCCCCCTGGGGATTCGCGGGCGAGCAGATGTAGGCGATGGTGACACGGTTCAGGATCTCGGGCGGCAGCGCGGCGTAATCGGGCAGGAAACCGGTCTCCGCCGTCGCCGGAACGTAGATCGGCTCGGCCCCCAGCGCGAGGCTGGCCACCGCGTAGACCTGGTAGAAGGGATTGGGCATCAGCACCGCGGGACGGGCACCGTTCCTGGTTTCCGGAGAGAGCGCCATGGCCGCGTTGTAGAGGCCTTCGCGGGTACCGTTCAGGGCCATGATCCGGGTATCGGGATCGCAGATCACGCTGTAGCGCCGCTCGATCCAGCCCGCGATTTCCTTGCGCAGCTCCGGCGTGCCGTCGTTGGGCGGGTATTTTCCGTAGCCATCCACGTTGGCCGCCAGGATCGACGAAACCCAACCGGGAAACGCATGCTGCGGCTCGCCGATCGTCATCATCACCGGGTCACCTCCGGGCGCATGCGCGTCCAGAAGCCCCCGCAAACGCGGAAACGCGTATTCTGGCAGGTTCGAAAACCGCTCGGGAAAAACCATAACTGCCTCAGATATCGGGATCATTTCGCCCCGTTTGCCTGAAGGATAGCCAAGAGCCCGCCACCGGTCCAGTGAAAGCCGGTGCAGGCAGGGGCCGCGCGGCGGGGCCTGTGGCTTTTAGGTCAGCGCGGCTTCACAGGCGGCCCCGATGCGCAGGAGCCGTTCTTCCTGCATCGGCGCCGCGAGAATCATCATCCCGCAGGAGGGTGTGCCCGTGGGCAGGGTAAGCCCGCAGAGGCCCATGAGGTTGCCGATGCGGGTGTTGCGCAGGGCCATCAGGTTCTCGGTCACGTAGTAGCCGTGGTCGGATCCGAGGCGTTCGAGGTTGGGAGGCAGGATCGGCGACGTGGGCAGGATCACCGCGTCGTAGCCGGCCGTCTTGCGCAGGTAGGCGGCCCGCAGCTTGCGCAGCCGCGCCCAGGCGGCCACGTAGTCGGCGCCCGAAAACCCGCTGCCGCCCCGGAAACGCTCGAGAATCTCGGGGAACATCTTCTCCGGCGCGGCCTCGATCCGCGCCTTCCAAAGGCCGTAGGCCTCCGTTGCGAAGAGGATGGCCGATAGCGAAAGTGCCTCGCCCACTTCGGGCAGGACGAGCGGATCGATCTCGGCCCCGGCGCGCTCCAGCCGCCGCCGCGCGGCGGCAAACCCTTCGGCGGGCGCTTCGCGGATATCGTCGAAGGCGGCGGTTTCGAGCACCGCCAGCCGCAGGCCGGATGCGGAAGCGCCGGTGAGATCCGGCGCGGCAGACCCGCCGAGCACGCCCAACAGCCGCGCCGCATCTTCGACGCTGCGGCACAGGGGGCCGATGGTGTCGAATTGCGCACAGAGCGGCACGGTGCCGGTGACGGGCAAGCGCCCGAGCGTTGTCTTCAGGCCGACGAGATCGTTCCACGCCGCCGGAATGCGGACGGAGCCGCCCGTGTCGGAGCCGATCCCCGCCGGGGCGAGGCCGAAGGCGACCGAGGCGGCCGCGCCGGAGGAAGAGCCCCCCGAAACCGCACCTTCGTCGTTGATGCAGGGCGGGGTTTCGGTGATCGGATTGTAGCCGAGGCCCGAGAACGCCAGCTCCGACATATGCGTCTTGCCGAGGCAGACGAGCCCGGCCGCCGTCGCGTTCCGCAGCACCTCGGCGTCCTTCGCGGGCACCCGCCCCTTGAGCAGGGCCGAGCCGGCCTCGGTGGCGACACCGGCCGTATCGAAGAGATCCTTCCAGGAAAGCGGAACGCCGTCCAGCGGCCCGAGGCGCTGATCCGCCTTGACGCGGGCGCGGGCCGCCATGGCTTCGGCGCGGGCGCGTTTCGGGGTGGTGCGGGCATAGATACGGTGGGCGATGGGATGCGCCTTGATCGCCTCGAGATGCGCCTCCGCCAAATCGACCGGGCAAATCCTGCCCGCCGCGATTCCCCGCCCCAGTTCGGATGCGCTCTGCTTCAGCCACGCCGGTGCCATAACCGCTCTCCCTGCCGTTTCGGGAGACCGTAGCGGCAGCAAAGCGCATGGACAAGCGCGCCAATCCCGCCATATCTGGGGCATGCGTTTTGATGCCGATATCCTGATCGCGGGCGGAGGCCTCAACGGCCCGGCGCTCGCCCTTGCGCTGGCCCAAGGCGGTTTCAGCGTGCTGATTGCAGACCCAACGCCGGAAGCGGTGCTCGAAGCCGACGGCTTCGACGGGCGGGGCTATGCGCTGGCGCTGGCTTCGCAGAAGCTTCTTGCCGCGATCGGCATCTGGCCCGAGGTCTCGGAAGCGAGCCAGCCCATCCTCGAAATCAAGGTCACCGACGGCCGGCCCGGCGAAGGCCCCTCCCCTTTCCTGCTGCATTTCGATCATGCGGAGCTGGAAGAAGGCCCGATGGGCTACATGCTGGAAGACCGCTTCCTGCGCCGCGCTCTTCTTGCCGCCGTGCGCGGCACCCCGTCGATCCGCCGGATCGAATCCCCGGTGGTGGATCACGCCCCGGACGCCGCCGGCGTGACCGTCACGCTGGGCAACGGCGAAACGCCGCGCGTGCGGCTGATCGTCGGCGCAGACGGCCGGGCGAGCGAGGTCGCGCAGCAGGCGGGGCTCAAGCGGCAGGGCGCCGACTACCACCAGACGGCGCTCGTCTGCGCGGTGGAACACGAGCGGCCGCACAACGGTATCGCGCACCAGTTCTTCATGCCGTCCGGGCCGCTGGCCATCCTGCCCCTGCCCGGCAACCGGTGCTCCATCGTCTGGAGCGAGACGACTGAAGAAGCCGCGCGCATCCATGCCCTGCCGGACGCCGGCTACCTCGCAGAACTGCGCCCCCGGTTCGGGAACTTCCTGGGCGAGATCAACCTTGCGGGGCCGCGTTTCACCTACCCGTTGCTGCTGACGCTGGCCGAAGCCTTCATCGCGCCGCGGCTTGCCCTTCTTGGCGATGCGGCCCACGGGGTGCACCCGATCGCAGGACAGGGGCTGAACCTCGGCCTGCGGGACGTGGGAGCGCTGGCGGAAGTCCTCACCGATGCCCGGCGGCGCGGCGAGGACATGGGCAGCGAGGCCGTGTTGCTGCGCTACCAGCAGTGGCGGCGGTTCGACACCGCATCTCTGGCGATGGCGACGGACGCCTTCAACCGGCTGTTCTCCAACGACAATCCGCTTCTCAGGCTCGGGCGCGATCTGGGCATGGGCGCGGTAAACGCCATCCCCGCCCTGCGCCGCAGCTTCATGCGGGAGGCCGCCGGGCTGACCGGCGACCTGCCTCGGCTTATGAAGGGGCAGCGGCTCTAGCGCGTCAGCCCTGCGGCGCCACCCGTTCGCCGAAGATGGCGGCGCCCACGCGCACGTGGGTCGCGCCGAGGGCCACGGCGCGCTCGAAATCCCCGCTCATGCCCATCGAAAGCCCCTCGATCCCGTTGCGCTCCGCGATCTTGCGCAGAAGCATGAAATGAAGCGAAGGCTCTTCGTCGGCGGGCGGAATGCACATCAGTCCTGCCAGCTTGAGCCCGAGACCCCGGCATTCCGCGATGAAAGCGTCCGCATCGGCCGGTAACACCCCGGCTTTCTGCGGCTCCTCGCCGGTGTTCACCTGGACGAACAGTTCCGGGCAATGCCCCTCCTCCTCCGCGATCCGGGCGATCGTCTTGGCGAGCTTGGGGCGATCCACCGAATGGATGGCATCGAACAGCCCGAAGGCCTGGCGCACCTTGTTCGTCTGAAGGGGGCCGAGAAGGTGCAGCTCCACGCCGGGGAAGCGGGCCTTCAGCTCCGGCCATTTTCCGGCGGCCTCCTGAACCCGATTCTCCCCGAACAACTGGTGCCCGGCCTCCAGAACCTGCTCGATCCGTTCGAGCGGCTGGACCTTGGACACGGCGATCAGGCGCGTCGCGCCAACGGGGCGCCCGGCGCGTTTTTCTTCGGCGTGAATTTTCTCGATGATTTCCTGCAGGGACATGCACGCGGCCTCCGGTTTCTTCTGCCCTGCTAAAGCAAACCTGCCGCAAAAAGAAAAGAGCGGGCCTTGGCCCGCTCTTCCCGTAACTTCGAAATCCTGTTGGATTAGAAGTTGAACTTGATACCGAAGTCGGCCTTGTTGTCGTCGTTGGCGTTGCGCCAGCCGGCGACCAGGGAAGCACCGCCGCCCAGGTCGTAGGAAGCGCCGAGACCGTAGGCTTCGGAGTCGAGGCCGGTGGCAGCGCCTTGGCCTTGCTCGTCGTGGTAGAAGGCGGTCAGCGTGGTGGCGCCGAACACGTAGTCGAGCGAGATGCCCCACTGCTGGATCAGGTCGCCGTCGCCGTAGTTGGCTTTCACGGTGGCGTCGCCGAAGGAGGCTTCACCGCCGATGTACCAGGAGTCAACGGTGCCGGAGGTCACGACCGGAGCAGCCGGCAGAGAGCCGATGTTGTTGCCGAGCGACTCGGAGAGGGTCAGGTCAGCGGTTTCCCAGCCAGCGCCGACTTTCCAGTTGTCGCCGGAGTAGGAAGCACCCACGCCGTAGACGTTTTCAGACTGCAGCACGACAACGTCGTAGGTGTTGGTGGTGAAGTTCGGAGTCGTGGTGGACTCGGAAGCACCGTCCGGGGAGCCAGCCGACAGGTAGAAGGAGAAGGCGCCGGTGGAGTACTCGTAGAGAGCTTGCGGCAGCGGAGCCAGGAAGTCGGAGTCGCCGTCGCCGTCGGTGTCGGAACCGGACAGGTAGGTCAGCTCGTGGGTGTCGTTCAGGCCGGTGAGGCCAACGCCGGAGATGTTGCCAACGGCTGCTTCGGCAGCGGAGTCAACGTCGCCCATGGACAGTTTGCCGAAGTCGCCGGAAACGAACACGGAGCCAGCGGTGCCGGAGGAAGCGGAAGAAGCGTTGTCGGCACGGAAGGAGCCGCCGAACGCGATACCGTTGTCGGTTTCGCCGGACAGGGTGAACGCAACGCGGGCACGGGAGGTGAACTCTGCGTCGCCGGAGTTGTCGTTGAAGATAACGCCGAGACGGCCGTCACCGGAGATGGCCACGTCGGCAGCGGCGAAGCCGGCCGATGCGACGAGCGCGGTCGTGGCGATAAGAACCTTTTTCATCGTTTTCCCTCGTTTTCTAAAGGTGCGCCTCAATTCAGGGAAATCCGAACTGAGTATGCGCAACTCTTTCGCTCTTTAGGCATGGCCTTGCAAGCCAAGCCTGCGTTTTCCACGGATTGGCCCAAATCGTGGTGCAGCTATGCCACACATGCCCGATGCCCCTGCAAATACGGAGAAATCGCGGTGCAGCCGGGGCAAAAAAGGGAAAATCCTTGCCCGCATTCTGGGGCTCCGATAGTAGAAACCTGAACCGATACTTGAGGCAGGTCGATGGCAGTGCAACGGAATCTGGCGGTTTCTCTGGCTTTTGCGGGGCTTACGGCCCTTGCGGGGTGTGGAGCCTCCACTGATCCTGACGATTACTGGGTAAGGGATGATCCCGTGGGCGGCGCCCCCGGGGAGAGCACGTTTTCCGATCTCTTCCTCAATATCGACGATCCCAACATCACGCTCGAGGTGAACAAGTACATCTGGAACGCCTCGCTCGATGTCCTGAACTTCCTGCCGATCCAATCGGCCGATCCCTTCAGCGGCGTCATCGTCACGGGATTCGGCACGCCGCCCGGCGGTGGGCGCTCCTACAGGGCCACGATCTACGTCCGGGACCCGGCGCTGGATGCGCGCTCCCTGAATGTCGCGCTCTACACCAAGTCCGGCCCCGCCTCGCCCGACGCCGTGCGCGCCGTGGAAGACGCGATTCTCACGCGGGCCCGCCAACTGCGCCTGGCCGACGCGGACCTCTGACGCCCGCCCCGCGGCCTCTGGACCTCGAGGCGCCCACTGATTAAGACCACGCCGGGCCCCTTCGCCCGGCGTTTTCACGTAAAGGACCATCAGAACATGTCCCGCTACACCGCATCCGAGATCGAACCGAAGTGGCAGGCCGCCTGGGAAGACGCCGGCGTGTTCACCGCGACCCGCGACGAGGCGAAGGAAAAATACTACGTGCTCGAGATGTTCCCCTACCCGTCGGGGCGCATCCACATGGGCCACGTGCGCAACTACACGATGGGCGACGTGATCGCGCGTTACAAATCCTCCTGCGGTTTCTCGGTGCTGCACCCGATGGGCTGGGACGCCTTCGGGATGCCGGCGGAGAACGCGGCGATGGCCTCGGGCGGGCACCCGAAGGAATGGACCTACAACAACATCGCCACCATGCGCGACCAGATGAAGCCGCTGGGGCTCTCCATCGACTGGTCCCGCGAGTTCGCCACCTGCGACCCGGAATACTACGGCCAGCAGCAGAGCATGTTCATCGACTTCATGGAGAAGGGTCTCGTCTACCGCAAGAACGCCGTGGTGAACTGGGATCCGGTGGACATGACGGTGCTGGCCAACGAGCAGGTCGAGAACGGGCGCGGCTGGCGCTCCGGCGCGCTGGTGGAGCGGCGCGAGCTGACGCAGTGGTTTTTCAAGATCTCCGATTTCGCCGACGAGCTGCTCGAGGCGCTGGACACGCTGGAAGACTGGCCCGCCAAGGTGCGGCTGATGCAGGAGAACTGGATCGGCAAATCGCGCGGCCTGCAATTCGCCTTCGAGCGCACCGACGGCGGTGAGGCGATCGAAGTCTACACCACCCGCCCCGACACGCTGATGGGCGCCTCCTTCGTGGGGATTTCGCCCGATCACCCGATCGCCAAGGCGCTTGAGGCCGAACGCCCCGATGTGGCTGAATTCGTTGCGGAATGCCGCAAGGGCGGCACCACGGAAGAAGCCATCGAGACAGGCGAGAAACTGGGCTTCGACACGGGCATCCGGGTGAAGCACCCGCTGAACCCCGACTGGGAACTGCCCGTCTGGATCGCGAACTTCATCCTGATGGATTACGGCACCGGCGCGATCTTCGCCTGCCCGGCACACGACCAGCGCGACCTGGATTTCTGCCGCAAATACGATCTGCCGGTGAAGAACGCCTTCTTCCTGCTCGGCGATGACACCCCCGTCGCCGACGAGGCACTGGTTCCGCCGAAAACGGAAAAGGTGCGCTGGGTGGATCACTTCGCCGGGCTCACCGAGGCCACGGGCGAGGAAGCCATCGAGGCCGCCGTGGATTTCGCCGAGAAGGCCGGCTGGGGCAAGGGCGTCACCAAATATCGCCTGCGCGACTGGGGCCTGTCGCGCCAGCGCTACTGGGGCTGCCCGATCCCGGTGGTGCATTGCGACGCCTGCGGCGTGGTGCCGGAGAAGAAGGAGAACCTTCCGATTCGCCTGCCCGACGACGTGAGCTTCGACAAGCCCGGCAACCCGCTGGACCGCCACCCCACGTGGCGCGATTGCGCCTGCCCGTCCTGCGGCGCGCCCGCGAAGCGCGAAACCGACACGATGGACACCTTCGTGGACAGCTCCTGGTATTTCGCCCGGTTCACCGCGCCGCGCGCCAAAACCCCCACGGACCTGGCGGAAGCGGGCTACTGGATGAACGTCGATCAGTACATCGGCGGCATCGAGCATGCCATTCTGCACCTGCTGTATTCGCGCTTCTTCGCTCGCGCGATGCATCTCTGCGGCCACCTGCCGGAGAAATCCAAGGAGCCGTTCAACGCGCTCTTCACCCAGGGCATGGTGACCCACGCCATCTACATGACCGAGGGCGAAAACGGTCGCCCAAAATACCACTACCCCGAGGAAGTGGAGCTGCGCGACGGCAAGGGCTTCCTGGCCGACGGCACCGAAGTGAAGATCGTGCCCTCGGCCAAGATGAGCAAATCCAAGAACAACGTGGTGGATCCGCTCAACATCATCTCCGCCTTCGGTGCTGACACCGCGCGCTGGTTCGTGCTGTCGGACTCCCCGCCCGAGCGGGACGTGGAATGGACGGCTGCCGGGGCCGAGGCGGCCGCCAAGCACCTGAACCGAGTCGCCAACCTGTCGGAGAAGATCGCCGCGATGGATCCCGCGGCCCAGGGCAGCGGCGACGAAGATCTGCTGCGCGCGATGCACAAGGCGATCCACGGCGTCACGCAGGACATCGAAAGCTTCGGGTTCAACGCCGCCATCGCCAAGCTCTACGGCTTCACCTCGACTCTGGCCAAATCCAAGGCCGGCGCGGCGGCTCAGAAAGCCGCGATCACCGCGCTGGCGCAACTGATGAGCCCCTTCACCCCGCACCTCGCCGAGGAGATCTGGGCACAGCAGGGCGGCGAAGGCCTTCTGGCGCAGGCGCCCTGGCCGAAGGCCGATCCGGCGATGCTGGTGGAGGACACGGTGACCCTCCCGATCCAGGTGAACGGCAAACGCCGCTCGGAACTGAAGGTCGCACGGGATCTGCCGAAGGAAGAGGTTGAAAAGCTGGCGCTTGCCGATGAAGCTGTGGTCAAGGCGCTGGCCGGTGGTCAGCCCAAGAAGCTGATCGTCGTGCCGGGCCGCATCATCAATGTCGTCGTTTGACCGCCGCACCCTCCTGATTTCGCTCGCAGGCCTCGCGGCCTGCGGCTTCGAGCCGGCCTACGGCCCCGGCGGCAGCGCGGCCAACCTGCGCGGAAGCATCCTCGTGGACGACCCGACGGAGAGGTTCAGTTTCGAACTGGTCAAGCAGCTTGAAACCCGCCTCGGTCAGCCGGTGAACCCGCGCTACGGGCTGTCGATCGACCTGCGCCTGAGGGACGACGATCTCGCGATCACGCAGGAACAGGAAATCCTGCGCTACAACGTCATCGGGGAAGCCGATTTCGCGATTCGCGATCTGGCCAGCGGTGAGGAGCTGTTCCGCGGCAAGGCATCGAGCTTCACCGCCTATGCCGCCACCGGCACCACGGTTTCCACCCGCGAAGCCCAGAAGGACGCCTACGACAGGCTCATGGTGATTCTGGCCGATCAGATCACCTCGCGGCTGATCGCCTCTTCGGGCAGCTGGCTCACATGAAGCTCAGCAGCCGCGACGCCGCCGCCTACTTCAAGCGCCCGGACCCGAACAAGACGGGCCTTCTGATCTACGGGGCCGATGCCATGCGCGTCGCCATCAAGCGGCAGGACGTGATCACCGCGCTGATCGGGCCTCAGGGCGAAGAGGAAATGCGGCTTGCGCGCATCCCGGCGGCCGAGCTGCGCAAGGATCCCGCGATGCTCGGCGATGCCATCAAGGCGCAGGGGTTCTTTCCGGGGCCGCGCGTGGCCTTCGTGGAAGATGCGACGGACGGTCTGGCCAAGACGATCGAGGCCGCGCTCTCGGATTGGCAACCCGGCGACGCGCAGGTGATCGTGACGGCGGGCCAGCTCAATGCCCGCTCCGCGCTGCGCAAGCTGTTCGAAGGCCACAAATCCGCCTATGCCGTGGGCCTCTACGACGATCCCCCCAGCCGTGCCGAGATCGAGGCCGAGCTTGCCGCGGGCGGGCTGCGCAACGTCGATCGCGCCGCGATGCAGGATCTTGAAGCCCTCTCGCGGGAGCTGGGGCCGGGGGATTTCCGCCAGACGATCGAAAAGCTCGCGCTCTACAAGCTGGGCGATGACACCCCGGTGACCTCCGAAGACGTGCTGGCCTGCGCGCCCGCCTCCACCGAGGCCTCGCTCGACGACATCCTCAACATCGTCGCCGAAGGCCGGGCGCAGGAAATCGGCCCTGTTCTTGCCAAACTCGAAGCACAGGGCGTGCAACCCGTGGGCCTTTGCATCGGCGCCACGCGCCATTTCCGCACGCTCCACGCCGCCGCCAGCGATCCGCAGGGCCCGGCTTCGGGCATCGGCCGGGTGCGCCCGCCGGTCTTCGGGCCGCGGCGCGATCGCATGGTGCGGCAGGCGCAGAACTGGGGCGTGGAGAAGCTTGAAAAGGCGCTCGGGCTGCTGACCGACACCGATCTGCACCTGCGCTCCTCGGCCAAGGCCCCGGCAATGGCCGCCGTCGAGCGGGCGCTGGTTCGGCTCTGCAGCCTCGCACGGCGCTAGGTCGTGGACTCATAATGTCTGATCCAGAGCCTTGAGCAAGCGAGGTGAAGTGCGGCGAGGAAGTTTGCTGCGGTTTTGAAGTATCGCGTTGCGATGCCGCGGAAGTGTTTGAGACGATTGAAGAACCGTTCGACCTTGTTGCGTTCGCGGTAGAGGTCTCGGTCGACGGTCCTGACCACGCGGACGTT
>NZ_FWFQ01000044.1 GCF_900172235.1 Pseudoruegeria aquimaris
CGCGCCGAGCGCTTGAGCAAATCGACGGCTCCGCGCCCGGCGCGCTTGCCCAAACCGAAACCGAAGACTATCAAACCCAAACCCGCAGACTCTCGTTATGAATGAGGGACCAGCGGGGGGCAGGTCAAATGACGTCGCCAAAGCGATTGCCACATTCGAGGATCGGCACAAGGTGGAAGCCCGCGCCAAGGTGGAAGCTTTCGCCCGGGAACTCGGCTACTCCCTAGCCTACGGCGACCCCGAACAGCGCACCGACTCCAGCGGTCGCCGCCATGGCGAGTGCACCCCAGAGCGTGACCCTTGCAGCACCTCGAATAACACCAGCACCGCCAGCAGAAGCGCCTAATCCACCAAGAACCGCGAGGCCGAGGATCGTCGACACGGCGACCAAGAAAACGATCCGTGCATCCGGGACGACCAGTGCGACGATCAAGGGCAGCACCGCACCCACGGCGAAGGTCAGCGCCGACACCAAGGCGGCCTGGATCGGGCGGGCTGTCACGGTCTCGGAGATGCCAAGCTCGTCGCGGGCATGCGATCCGAGCGCGTCACGTTCGGTCAGTTGCACGGCCACCTTTTCGGCAAGGTCTCGGTCCAGCCCTCGCTCGACATAGATTTGGGTAAGTTCTTCGAGTTCGGCCTCGGGTGTTTCCGCCAGTTCGAGGGTCTCGCGCGCAAGGTCAGCGTTTTCCGCGTCAGTCTGGGAACTGACCGAGACGTATTCGCCTGCCGCCATGGACATCGCGCCGGCCACGAGGCCAGCCAGCCCCGCTATCAGGACCTCCGGCTTTCCCGATCCTGCTGCGGCGACGCCGACCACGAGGCTTGCCGTCGACACCAGCCCGTCGTTCGCGCCGAGAACGGCGGCCCGCAGCCAGCCGATGCGATGCACCATGTGGATTTCGGAATGCGAGAGGCGGCTCATGGCGTGGCTCCTTGCGCGATGTCATCCTGCCCGGAGGAGACAGCCTTTGGTTTCGGAATAGTGGGTTCATGGGGCGCGATGCGCAGCGCGCGGAGGGCGTTCAGGATCACTGCAACGTCGATGACCTCCTGCAGGAGCGCCCCCTGCACCGGAGTGAGATAGCCGAAAGCCGCCGCGATCATGCCCATGACCGAAAGGCCGATCCCGGCGACAACGCTTTCGACAGCGATGCGGCGCGCGCCGCGCGCGATCTCGATCCCTAGCCCGAGCCGGTCGATACGGTCGACAAGCAGCACGACATCCGCCGCCTCCGCCGATGCTGCGGCCCCGCGTGCGCCCATCGCGACACCCACATCGGCCGCCGCAAGCGCGGGCGCGTCGTTCACGCCGTCGCCCACCATCATGACGGGCCCGTGCTTGCGCTCGCTGAGGACGAGCAGGACCTTCTGGTCCGGCGTCAGCCCGGCCCTCAGACCGTCGAGCCCAAGCCCCTCGGTGACACGCTCGGCCACGTCGGCGCGGTCTCCGGTCGCGAGCAGGATCCGCGCGATCCCCTCGCGGCGCAGGCTTTCCAGCATGGCGCCCGCGCCGTCGCGCAACGGGTCGGACATCACCAGATACCCCGCCAGGTGACCGTCCACTGCCACAGCGACCAGGACCGATCCTGCGCCTTTGGCGGGGTGATCGTCTCCCATTCGCCCAACGCGGGACACAACGAAACCGTCGCCGCCGACGATCACGCTGTGGCCCTCGACATGACCCGCGACCCCTTCACCCGGAAACTCGGCAACCTCGGATGGCACGGGCAACGAGAAGCCCCGCGCCTTCGCGGCCGCAACGATGGCCTGCGCGACAGGGTGCTTGGAGGCCTGATCGAGCGCGGCAGCGAAGCGCAGGATGTCGCCCTCGGCCATGCCGTCATGGCTGTCGATCGAGACGATTTGCGGCCGGCCGTCCGTCAGCGTGCCGGTCTTGTCGAGGATCAGCGTGCGGATGCGCGCCATCGTCTCGAGCGGTCCCGCGCCTTTGATCAGCACCCCGAAATGCGCCGCGCGCGACAGGCCTGCGACCAGCGCGACCGGCACGGCCAGGATCAGGGGACATGGCGTTGCGACGACGAGCACGGCGACGGCCCGGATCGGATCGCCCGTGAACCACCAGGCAGCGAAGGCAATGCTGACCGTGACCGCCAGAAACCCCAGCGACCAACGGTCGGCCAGCCGCGACATCGGCGCCTTGGAGGCCTGCGCCTCTTTCACCAGCCGGACGATCCCGGCATAGGTGCTGTCCTTGGCCTCGTGAGTTGCGATCAGGTCGAAGGCTTCGCCCGCATTGGTCGATCCGCTCATGGCCTCGGCGCCGTAACGGAGCCGGACGGGCAGGGATTCCCCCGTCAGCGCCGAGGTATCGACGAAGGCCGTCTCTGAGCTCACGGTGCCATCCACCGGCACCACGTCGCCCTGCCGGATCAGAAGGCGGTCGCCGGGCGCAATTTCGTTCAGCGGCACTTCCTCCAGCCCGCCATTCCGGTGTCTTGTCGCGGTCCGAGGCACACGGGACAGCAGGTCGTGCATTTCACGGCGGGCACGCCCTTCCGCGAAGGCTTCGAGGAAGGTGCCGCCGGAATACATTACGGCGACCACCGCCGCGGCGAGGGTCTCGCCGAAGACGAGCGCCGCCGACATGGAGAGCGCGGCGACAATATCGAGGCCCACTTCGCCGGAACGCAGGCTGCGCAGGATCTCGACCACGAGCGCGGCGAGCGCGGGAACGACGCCCGCGATCCAGACCGCGTTCGCGACGTCGGGTTCGCCGGAAAAGTAGAAGGCAAGTCCCGCAATCAGGCCGGTCGCGGCAATGAGCAGGATAGCGGTCTTGAAGCGGTCGGTCCGTGTCGTTTCCATGCGGCTCATCTCCCCTCGGCTGAGGCGATTGCCGCTGGCTCTTCGGAAAATAGTCGTCCGACTCCCACGCCCCTTACGTTGACAACATCATCGCGCAAGAGGAACAGGGCGTCGAGGCCGCTTTGTTTTGCGAGCGTCGCGCCTTTGACCGGCCCAAGCACCATGAGGGCCGTCGCCCAGGCATCTGCCTCTGCACAGCTGCGGGCCACGACCGTGATGGAGGCCGGCGACGCGATCAGCGGCGCTCCCCGCCTCGGGTCCATCGTGTGCGACAGGCGGCGCCCCTGCACCTCGACCCAGTGACGGTAGTCGCCCGAGGTCGCGACGGCGGCATCCTGAAGCGCGAGGATCGAATGCGGCGTCCGGCGCTCGGCGTCCGGCGCCTCGACCGCGATGGTCCAGGCTTCACCGTCCGGCCTGAGGCCCATTGCACGCATCTCGCCATCGATCCCGACGAGTCCGTCGGATATGCCTTGATTGCGGAGGATTTCGGCCAGTCGATCCACGCCGTAGCCCTTGGCGATGCCATTCAGGTCCAGCGCGATGGGTGCGGCCTTGCGCACGTGTTCGCCGTTGATCTCGAGCACGTCATGCGCCGGGCGGCGCGAGGCGGCCATCGCGGTGCGGATGCCATCCGGCGCGGCGGCCTCCGGTCCGAAGCCCCAGGCCATCACCGCGTCGCCCATGCCGATGTCGAAGGCTCCGCCAGAGGCGCGGCCAATTTCCAGGCCGAGGCGTAGCACCTCGAGCAATCGTGCAGGAACAGCGATCCATTCACCGATCGGTGCCGCGTTGAGCCGCATAAGGTCGCTGTCCGGCTTCCAGGTCGACATCTGTCCGTCCACCTCATCCACGGCCGCCTGCAATGCCGAGCGGACCGGCCCCGGGTCGAAACCGGGGTCCGCGAATAACAGCGCCGACCACCTCGTGCCCATCGTCGGCCCGTTCAGCGCGATGCGCGCCCGCTCAGTAGACATCTTCGACATACCGCCCCTCCGCCTTCAGGACTGCTGGTGTCAGCCCGGCCGGCGCGAGGATCTCGGCCAGCGCCTCGGCCACGCCGGCGGCCATGTCTCGTCCGCCGCAGACCATCACGCGCGCCCCATTGCGGATGAGCTCCGCGACCTGAGTGGCCTCGCTGCGCAGCGCGTCCTGGACGTAATGGGGACGCGCCCCGCGCGAGACGGCCGTGACCAGCCGGCTTACACGCCCTTCGTCCTGCCATCCGGGGAACTCCTCGCCGTAGAAGAAATCGCTGTCGGGATGGCGCATGCCGAAGAACAGGTGGATCGGCCTGCGGCGCGTATTGCCGCGCACAAAGCCCGCTAGCGGCCCGATGCCGGTCCCCGCGCCGATCAGGATCAGGGGCGCCCGGCTTCGGCCCGGACGGAAGCCGGGGTTGGGGCGCAGGAAGGCGCTCACCGTGTCGCCAGGTTCCAGCGCTGTGAGCTGACCCGAGCAGAGCCCGCCGGGATGCTTCTTGACCACGATCTCGATGAAGCCGTCGCGGCGCCCAGAGGCGAGCGAATAGAGCCGCGGGACGGTCCCGCCTTCGGGCAGAATGCCGATCAGGTCACCCGTCTGGAACCGTGCGAACCCGCCCCCGAGCAGCCGTTGCCCGAGCGAGACGCGGGGAAACGCGAAGCGGAGGATGGCGGTCGGGGCCTGCACCTCGGCGCCGTAGTCGCGGCGCGAGACGAGGGTCAGCGTGGTCGTTTTGCGGCTGGACCGGCTGGTGCGTCAGTTCGAGTTCGATCCAGAGAGCGTCTCCGAGCGCCCCGCCCCAGCGCGCGAAATCCTGCGGCGATTGCCGGTCGATTGTGTCGAGCGGCAGAAGCTCGGGCCAGCCCTTCGCCTCTGCCGCAGTCGCGACGGACTTGGCGAAGGCGCAATAGGCCGGAAAGCTGCGGTCGCCGAAGCCGAGCACTGCCAGAGGAATGTCCGGCGCGCGGTCGGTCGCGTTCAGCCGGTCGAGAAAGCCCTTCGCCGAGGCCGGCGCCGCGCCGTCGCCATAGGTCGCGGCCAGCAGGATGATCCGCCGGGCGTTGGTGTAGCGCTCAGGGCCGAAGCCCGACATCGGGCCGACATGGACGCTCTGCCCGGCTTTCGTCAGCGCGGCGTGCAGCGTCGCGGCAAAGCCCCAGGTGCTGCCGCCCTCGCTGCCGACAAGCAAGATCGTCTCGGCGCGTCCGGCGGGCTGGTTGCCCCGGATGCGTGGTCGCCCGGGCCGCCCGGCGAGCCAGACCAGCACGCCGGTCGCGCCCATGGCCGGCACGCCGAGCGCCATGAGCCCCAGCACGAGCCCCAGCGTCGCCGCACCCTGTCCGGTGTGCAGCATGTAGATGGTCTCCGAGACGCGCTCCCACCCGGTCAGGTCGGCCCAGGCCAGCAGCGCCCCGTCGCCCTGATCGAGATATCCGGTGCCCCGGTCGGTCTTGAGCGTGAATACGTCTGTTGCGTCGCCGGGATAGGGAAAGCTCAGCTCGCGCAACTCGGCGACCGGCGTTCGCCGAAGCGTGGGCATCCGGCCCGGAGCGAAGCCGGTCTCCCCACTGACCTCGGCAGGGGCGACCGGCAGGACGCCTCCGTCCGGCAGGAGATCGAAGGTAGACGCCGTCATCCAGAGGGCGGTGGTGGAGGACAGAACGAGGCCGATGACGGCGATCCGGGCGATCTCGACATGCAGCCTGCCCGTGAACGGACCGCGCAAGGACGCGAACCAGTGCCGCCATCCGCCCGCCCGTCGCACGACCAGCATAGCACCCGAGAGCGAGAGGACCAGCATCGCCGCGGCCCCGGCGGCCATGGCGATGCGCCCGCCATCCCCGAGGAAGAGCGAGCGATGAAAGTTGGTGAGCCAGCGAAGCGCCTGGTTCGGGTCGGCCGAGGCCACGCCCGCGCCCGTCGCCGGGTCGATCACGGCAGCACCCGGCGCGCCCTGATCGAACCAATAGGCGGTGATCCGACCGGAGGGCGACCGCCGGATCTGCTCGACGCCCGGATAGACGACCTGGATGCGCTCCGCGAGGGTGGCGACTGTCAGGCCAGTCTCCACCTGCGGCGCGGTGATGCGCTCGACTGCCGGAAAGACCGAGAGCGCAGCGCCGCTCAGGCTCAGGATCGTGACGAGCGCGAGTGCCAGAAGACCCGGCCAGCGATGGAGTGTACGGATCATGGCCCTGCCCCTCACATGTCGTAGGAGAAGTTGGCGATGTAGCGCCGCCCGCTCACCGGCGTGCCCGCGCCCGCCGTCGTCAGCGGCACGGCCACCTCGTTCGGGCTGTCGCGCATATCCTCGACTGCCGCGTCGATGTGCAGCGTGTAGCCCGCATCGAACAGCGCGTCGGCCAGATCGAGCGTGATCTCGAGACTGCGGCCCGCGCCGACGCTGGCGCCGGTGATACCGTTTACCTGCGCGGTATCGCCGCCCGTGGCACGGTACCAGTCGCTCAGATGCTCGTAGTACTTGGACTTGCCACCAGCCATCCAGAGACTGCCGACATAGGCGCCCGAGGCGTCGGTAACGTAAAGCGCGAGGTAAGCGCCGTCGCCACCATAGTTGTTAAGGGTGGTTGTGAGCGTCACGGGCCGTGCCATAGCGAGGCCGGGAAGCGTGAGTGCGGTGGTAAGCGCGAGCGTTGCGAGAAGTGATTTCATGGGAATGATCCTTGTTCAGGGTGCTTCGGAGCTGTTCAGTTCACCTGAACCTGCGGAGGGGCGCCGTTTCCGAAGAGGCCGTTCTGCGGAGGAGCGACCGTTCCAGCGGGCGCGGGATTGCGGGCGCCACCGCGGTCGTCGTCATCATCCTCGTAGTCCATCTCGACGATCTGCAGCGTCGCCGGATCGAACTTCACCTCGATCTCGCGGCCATTCTGGTCTCGGCCTTCGATTTCGTAGCAGCCGTCGTCGATCTCGAAGTCGCGCACCGTCCAACCGTTCTGTTCGGCCATCTGCATGGCGGCCTCGCGCGGCTGCCACTGGTCACGGGGCGCATTGCAATCATCGTCGTCGGCCAGCGCAGCGCCGGCGGGCAAAAGTGCGATCAGGGCAAGGGCGGTCAGGGTCTTTTTCATGGCAAGGGGTCCTTTCGTTTGATGAGACCAATCTGGCACCCCGACCTGAGGGCATCCTGACGCCCCAGCGATTCCTGCTTCAGCTTGCCGTCAGGAAAATGGCCCCGCCGATGATGACGGGGCCAAAAAGATGCGAGCGCAGGCTACAGGGCTGGCATGGCTATACGCCCTGCCCCGCGTTCAGGTGAATTCGAACTGCTCGAAGCGGACACGGCGAGGCGTTTGGCCTTGTGCTTTCAAGCCCTTGAGAATCCCGTCCTTCAGACCGGTTGGGCCGCAGAACCACAGATCGGCTTGCCGGATCGCGAAAGGGACCGCGCCAATCAGGCGCTCGGCCGTGAGCCTGCCATCGCGCGTCGTAACGACCACCTCGAAACTGAACCTCGGGTTGCGGGCAGCCGCAGCGCGCAACGTCTCTACGCCAATCGCCTCCTCTTGTGTCGGAACGCAGTAGATGAGGTGAATGTCGCGACTCTCCGCCTCTGTCAGGCTTTCCGCCCAGGCGAGGAACGGCGTGATACCGATGCCGCCGGCAAGCCATATTTGGCGCGCACCGCCCTTGCGGAAATTGAACCGTCCATATGGCCCTTCGACCTGCACGCGCGTTCCGGTCCGCAAGATGGCGGGCAGGCTTCGTGTCCAGCCACCCAACCCCCTGATGCAGAACGTCAGGGTGCCGTCAGGGCGCGGGGCGCTGGCAATCGTGAAAGGGTGCGGCTCGGACAGTCCTGCCTCTGGCGCGCGGAAGAAGGCGAATTGCCCCGGCCGCCACCGCATGGCCCGCCCCTCGGGGCGGAGGGTTAGCGTGGTGGTGTCCTTGGTCTGGCTGATCTCTGTGACGGTGAATTCTCTACGCCGCAGGTACGGGGCGACCAGCTCGGTGAATATCCACGCGATCACTCCGGCGATGCCGAATGTGTTCAGAAGCACCGAGAGCGATGGATCTACCTCTGTCGGCAGGTCGACGAAGAACTGGTGAAAGACCACGATTGCAAAAAGGGCCCCCATGAAACGATGGCTGAACCGCCAGATTTGATAGGGGATTTCCAGTGGGGTGAAGGGCAATCTCCGGAACCAGCTGACAGCAACCAGGGCAAGAAGCGCGTTGAAGGCAAGTTCGCCCGCCTCTTCACCAAGTTCACCAAGGGAGGTTTCACGCACCAAACGCTCGAAATCCGGCTCGATCTGCTGGTGCAGGATCATCAGGACCATTGCGGAAATACCAAGCCACTTGTGGACCCGGTACATGCGATCGAGACCGCCGAACAACGGCTCCACCAGCGGCGGCCGTGCGGCGAGGATCAGGGTCTGTGCCATCGCGACAACTGCCGCGGCCCCGACGGCGATGCCGAGCGCGGCATCCGCACCATAAGTCGCATAGGTGTTGAAACCGAGCAAAGCCGCCAGCAGGCATGGCAACGCAACCAGCACCGGGCCCGTCAGGGCTAGAGGAGAGTTTAGGGAAAGCCGGGAGAGTGGCGGCAGGCTCGGCACCGGGACAATACCGTCGCGACGCGCTGCATCAGTCATCGTCGCGTCTCTCGTGATCCCGCTCGCGGCGATCATCCTCGTCGTCCTCGTATTCGAACTCGATTACCTCCAGCGTGGCCGGGTGGACAGTCACCTCGATCGCACGCCCCTCGGCATCCCTCCCGTCGATCTCGTAGCAGCCGTCATCGATCTTGATCCGGCGCACCGTCCAACCATTTTCCTCGGCCAGCATGGCAACAGCATCGCGCGGCTGCCAGTCGGCCATCGGCACGAAGCAATCGTCGTCAGCCAGCGCCGCGCCGGCCGTAAAGACCGCGAGAAAGCCGATAATTGTCAATGTCTTCTTCATGGGGCACACTCCTAGTGGCTCGCCTCTTGATGCCATTCATGCGCCGCGAAGCTGACGGCAGCCTGAAGGGGCTCGACCCACAAGCTTCAGCTTCGTGTCAGCCAGACGGATCATGGAGGGACATCAGGAAAGGACGGGTACGACCATGCGCATATTGCTGATCGAGGACGACACGACTCTTGGCGCTGCCGTGCGCGACCAGATCGCAGCTGATGGCCAGTCAGTAGACTGGGTCACGCGGCTAGACGCGGCGGCAGACGCGATGAGCGCAACCTCTTACGACCTGCTCCTGCTCGACCTCATGCTGCCAGACGGACGTGGTATCGGGTTCCTCAAGGGCCTCAGGACGCGTGGAGACGTGACGCCGGTCATCATCCTGACGGCGCTCGACCAGGTGTCCGATAGGATCGAAGGCCTCAATGCGGGCGCTGACGACTATCTTGTGAAGCCCTTCGACCTGTCGGAACTGTCGGCACGGATCGGATCGGTCGCGCGGCGCTACAGCGGCAACCCCAACCCGATCCTGACCCACGGACCGCTCGACATCGACCTTGCCGCGCGCAGCGTCCATCGGGATGGCAGACATGTGCCGCTGACGGCGCGGGAATGGGCGCTCTTCGAGGCCTTCCTGGCGCGTCCCGGGCAGCTCCTGTCCAAGGCGCAGTTGGAGGAGAAGCTCTACGCTTTCGACGCCGAAGTCGAGAGCAACACCATCGAGGTGCACGTGAGCCGCCTGCGCAAGAAACTGGGGAGCGCCATCATCGAGACCGAGCGCGGCATGGGTTACCGGCTGGGCAAGCCATGATGTGGCCATCCAGCCTTCAGGTACGGCTCGGCTTGTCACTCGGCCTTGTGCTGACGATCCTCTGGCTCGCCGCCGCCACGGTTACCGCGGTGATCGTTCGGGGCGAGATGGACGAGGTCTTCGACAGCGCCCTGCGCGAAACCGCCGAGCGCATCCTTCCGCTGGCCGTGACCGACATCGTCGGCCGAGAAGATCAGGGTGTGACGCAGCGCCTCGCGCCGATCCGGGAGCATGACGAGTTCTTCACCTACATCGTACGCGATGCCGAGGGACGCATTTTGCTGCAATCCCATGCGGCGGACCCTGCCGTGTTCCCTCCATACGACGGGCCGGGATTTGGGCAGAACGCCACACATCGCCTCTACAGCGACGCGGCGCTCCAGGGGACGATCAGCATCACCGTGGCCGAACCGTTGGCGCATCGCGCATCGGTTGCTCTTGAAATCCAGATGGGCCTCGGCCTGCCGCTGCTGGTCGTGCTGCCGTTGGCGCTCGCGTCGATTATTCTCGCTGTGCGCTTTAGCCTCGCCCCTCTCCATCGGTTCCGTACGCGGCTTGAAGCGCGCGGCGTGCGCGACCTGTCAGAAGTACCCGCGGCCGACCTGCCGACCGAAATCGGACCGCTGGCCGCAACCTTGAACAGCCTTTTGGCTCGGTTGCGCGACGCGTTCGAGGCTGAGCGAAGTTTTGCAGCCAATGCGGCTCATGAACTAAGGACACCATTGGCGGGCGCTATCGCCCAGGCGCAGCGACTGCGGTCAGAGACCAAAGATCCGACCATCGACGCCCGTGCCGCCGAGATCGAGGCGACGCTCAAGCGTCTCGCTCGGCTGTCCGAACGTCTCCTGCAGCTTGCGCGGGCGGAAGGCGGTAGACTTCGGATGGACCAGAGCGCTGATGTCAGAACCATCACTCGGGTCGTGGTGGAAGATATTGCGCGCAGCACAGAGAACGGGCGCCTTATGTTGAACTTGCCGGACACGCCTGTCTTGTCTGATATCGACCCCGACGCATTGGGAATTCTGTGCCGGAATCTGGTGGAAAACGCCCTACGCCACGGGGCGCAGAATGCCCCAGTCGAGGTTACACTCACGTGCGACGGGCAGTTGATCGTGGCGAACGAGGGCCCCGCGGTAGCAACCCAAACACTCGAACGCCTGACAGGGCGCTTCGAGAGGGCAGATGCAAAAACTGATGGTAGCGGGCTTGGCCTCGCTATCGTCTCAGCCATCGCAGAACGGATCGAAACCTCTCTCTTGCTCCAGTCACCACGTCCCGGTGAAACTTCTGGATTTCAGGCATCCGTCAGATTGCCAACAGATGCTCCAAATGCCCATGTGAAAGATCGGGAGCATTGGCCTTGAAGTCTGACGCATCACCGGCGACGTCATCGTTTGAAGAAAATCGCAGAAACGTAGGAAAGCTTTCTTATAGGAGAGCTATTTTCTTATATTTTTTCTGCACTTAGGACTGCTCTGTAGAGCAGGCCCGCTATCGGCGATAGCCGCTTTTGCGCCAAGCCCTCGGGAAGTGAGGCCGAAGCCTCACCCGAAGGGATCGTATTCCGAGACGATCACGACCTCGTCGCCGTCGATTTCATCGGCGGGGACGGCGCCGAAGGTTCCATCCCCTGCCTGGAAGACGACGATCGAGACCATGAGCGTGGCGGCGAGGGAGGCTGCGAAGGCGTGTGCATCTTTGCGGGACATCTGTTTGGCTCCTGTCTTGGAGGCGGGGGACCATCCCCCGCGCGACAGGACCCCGCAGGCCCGAATACTGGCTGACATCACCGGGTACGTTCGGCTTGCCCGAATCCATCCGGCGGCACGGGCTTGCCCGTAGTCCGACCCCTCGCGGGTTGATCTCGAAGACGGGATTCGGGCCAAGGAAGGGAATGGCGAGCGGGGGATGGTCCCCCAACATCAGGAGCCGGTTGTCCCGCTGATGCTTGGAACGCCGCCAGCCTCCCGGCCACGCTCTTGGTTGAAGACTTCTTCTTTGGGGATGGATCCTTTGGTGTCGCGTAGCCCTTAATTGTGAGATGAGAAATGGGAGTGGAAAAATTCTGGGGATTCGTGTTGTGAGCGGCCTATTCTCGTGCATTCACTGCAGGAGGATTGGTGATGAAAGTTCGTATCAGGATCGAAACTGAATTCGGCTGGGGCGAGCGGCGGTTGCATGAGATCGGCGGCCTTGAACGGAGTTCCATCGAGGCGTCGGAGGCAAGCCTTGGTTTGAGCCTGACCGAGGGGAAGTCGATCCTGAAAGAAATCCAGCGGGCGGTTCTGCAGGATCAAGTGGAAGAAATCAGTGAGGTCGAGCAGGTTTGCCCAACCTGTTCGACATATCTTCCGGTCCACGATCGCCGCCCACGTCGGGTCGACACGCTTTTTGGCCGCGTGACGGTCGAGGCGCCGCGTGTCCGGATGTGTATGTGTCGCTTCCCGGAGTTTCCGGAGTTCAAAGCGGCATATTCTCCGCTCACGCGAATTCTCCCGGAAAACGCCACGCCCGAACTTCGCAGGCTGCAAGCTGATCTCGGTGCGCGACACAGTTTTAGGGAAGCTGCGCGGCTTCTGAACGAGCTAACGCCATGCGCCAGGCAGAACCACGCGACGATCCGCAACCGCCTTGCCTCTGTAGCTGCATGTCTGGAAGACGGGTGCGACGAGGCACCCAAGGTTTCGGATGTACAATCAATTCCAACCGAAGTAACGGTGTTTCTGGACAGCGCTTATGTTCGCTCACGCCCCGAATATCAGCGACGAAACTTTGAAGTCATTGTCGGCTCCATAGAGAGCGAAACAGGCAAGAAGCGTCGGCTCGGATTGAGCCAGGCCGGTGCCGACCACCCCATAGACAGCCTGCGATCCAATCTGAAAGCCGCCGGTTGGCGGGAGGGCGTATCGGTGACCGTGTTGTCCGATGGTGAACCGGCACTTCCCCGTTTGGTCCGAAACGCAACCAATGCGGAAGTCCATCATGTCCTTGACTGGTGGCACGTTTCGGCCCGCATCAGGCATGTAGAGACGACGTTCCAAAGCTTGCTGTCCCAGCTTGAAAGTGACGAGACCCCTGGAATCGAGGTGCTTGTAGAACGACTACGCTGGCGCATATGGCATGGCCAGACGAGCCGCGCACTTGATGCGCTTGGCACCCTGTTCAGATTTGCAATGCGGGCTCGCGAATGCGCGAATGGTTGGATCAGGGAAGCAGCAATGTCAGCCGCCGCACGCACATTGGATCTGCAGACCTACCTGAATCATAACATATCAGCCGTCATCGACTACGGGCGTCGACGCCGGCAAGGGAAGGCAGTCTCAACTTCACGTGCAGAAGGTCTCGTCAACGAAATCGCCAACGTCCGAATGGGAAAGAAACAACGAATGCGCTGGTCACCAAACGGAGCTCACCGAGTAGCAGCCGTAAGAGCCGCAGTTCTGGACGGAAGGCTTTCAGGTGAAAACCTTTGCGTCGCCTAATCACCAGACTTTTTCCACTCCCAAGGGAAAACGCTCGATCGGCGCGAGGGTGGACACGATGGTCCAACCAAGATGGATGAACGTGCCGCCCTCTCCGCAGATCACATGGGCATTCGGCAGCTTCGCCGCCTGCCTGAGATAGCCGAGATCACGCAGGACTGTCTGGCGTTCGAGCCGCTGTGCCAGCAACGTCTGGCCAGTTCGGCGGAGTTCCTTGTGCCGCCACCACGAGGCAGCGGTCGCGCGCAGCACGCGTAAGACACCTGTTTGCATTGGAATGCCCTTCATCAGGAACGGCAGACCGGAACCCGGCCCGGACCCATCCGAGGGACTCCAAAGGCCCTCATCCGTCAGTCACAAAACCCGAAGAACACTTTCTCTTTTTCCGGCCCCTTTGGGCACACAACAAAACCGAAAAGCCCGACCCTTCTGCCGAAGCCATTGATTTCATGCAGCAATTCCAGATCGGCAGGCAAGATCGGCAACGCATATCGGCAAAACCTTGCTTGAAAGTACGAAATGTGTTTATTTTTCAATTACTTTGCAAACATGGAAGATCGGCAAAAATGCTGGAAACACCCGCCAGGATCGAACCCTGCTTCTTCGAGGAGCATATTCCCACAGAACTGGCAGACCTTTCGGTCGACATCCAGAGGGAAGCCACCGGGCTGGGACAAGGGTTGCATCCTGACAGCGCAGCCGAACTTGCCGATCTCGTCCGTGTGATGAACTGCTACTACTCCAACCTGATCGAAGGACACAACACGCGCCCCCGCGACATCGAAAGGGCGCTGGCTGGTGCCGAGCTTGAGGAAGAAACCCGTCCCCTCGCCCTTGAGGCCCGGGCGCACGTCATCGTTCAACGGGCCATCGACGAGATGCATCGCAAGGGCACCCTGCCCCGCCCCACATCCGTCGAATTCCTGACTTGGGTCCATAAGAGCTTCTACGACGAGATGCCGGATGAGTTTCGGGTCATCGAACATCCCGACGGCACACAAGAGCCCATCGTTCCGGGACGCATGCGCCAGGATGATGATCGGGAAGTTGCGGTCGGGCGCCACCTACCTCCTTCATCGTCGCGCGTCGCGGCATTCATGGACCATTTCGACAAACGATTTCAGATTGCGGCGCGGTCTTCGAGCGGACGGATCATCGCGATCGCCTCTGCGCATCACCGGCTGAACTACATCCACCCTTTCCCGGATGGGAACGGGCGCGTCAGCAGACTGATGTCTCATGCCATGGCCCTCACAGCGGGGATTGGAGGCCAAGGACTTTGGTCCGTATCGCGTGGGCTAGGTCGTGAACTCATAAACGGGATTCCGTTTTTGGCGGTGTGATGATTCACTTTCGGAAACGGAGGTGAGCATGACGGGCAGACACGATGTGAGCGATGCGGAATGGGCGGTGATCTCGCCGCTGT
>NZ_FWFQ01000027.1 GCF_900172235.1 Pseudoruegeria aquimaris
ACAGCGGCGAGATCACCGCCCATTCCGCATCGCTCACATCGTGTCTGCCCGTCATGCTCACCTCCGTTTCCGAAAGTGAATCATCACACCGCCAAAAACGGAATCCCGTTTATGAGTTCACGACCTAGCCGCGCGGCCAGCCGCCTGCATCCCCGTCGTGAATAACGGGGCCTTCACGCTCGCTCTGCCACTGATACCTCCAGTTTTGGAAAAGTATCAGGAGTGCATCATGACGGGGTTCATGAATGGCGGCATAAACGGGGGTATCAACGGGGGTATCAACGGCGGCATAAACGGAGGGATCAACGGGGGCATCAACGGCGGCATTTCGGCCAGCCCCTTCTCCATCGGCGGCGCGCCGCTGCATGTGCCGATCGTGGATTCCCTGAGCAACGTCGATGACAGGCCCTTCGCCATGGTCACCGACGTGGAGTTCCCCGACGAAGCCTGGGCGGCGGACCTGAAGGCGCAGTTGATCGTCAACAAGTTCTGCAAGACCGATTGGGACGATCCCCAGACCGGCATCCAGGGCACCGCGCCCGACAATTCCGCCGCCGCCATCGAGGCCGAGATCCAGAAGCTGATCCACGAGCGCAACTACCTGCGCGGCCAGCGCGTGGGCGAGATCCTCGCGCAGGTCGACGGATCGGAGCTCTACTGGTCCAACCTCCTGATGGCCGGGGCCAACAACCGCCCCCGGACCGCCGAGCTGATCACCTGCGCGATGATGATCGGCACGGTGGTGGCGATGCATTTCAAGCACAAGTGGAAGCGCGCGCGCCCGAGCCAGGTGTTCCCGGCGATCATGCCCGCCATCCCGACGCCGCGCCATCCCTCCTACCCGAGCGGCCACGCCACGCAGTCCTTCCTCGTGATGCACCTCGTCTCGGCGGCGCTGCCCGGCGAGAAGGACAACGTGATGTTCCCCTACATCCGCTCCATGGCCGATCGCATCGCCCACAACCGCGAGGTGGCCGGGGTGCATTTCGCCAGCGATTCCGACGAGGGCGAGCGCCTCGCGAAGGAGGTCTACGAGCGTTACCTGACTCAGCTTGAGCCCCTGCAGGCGCTGATCGAGGAGGCCAAGGCCGAGTGGGCGGACGTGGCCTCCACCCTGCCGCTGAAGGACACCGGCGAGCTGGACGGCCCGCCCAACCTGACGAAACAGATCGCGCGGGATCTGGCCAACGAACTGGCGAAGGACACCTGAACCATGGGTCGCGACATTCTGGACAATGATTTCGGCACCGGGGGCTGCCCGCCTTCGGCGGCCGTCCGCGCCAAGATCTGTGCGGAAGGCTATGCGCAACAGGTGCTGGAGGCCTTCAATGCCACCCGTCCGCTGGAGGATCGCCCGGCGATCGATCTCGTGGAGGGTCTGGACTGGCCCGCGCGCGATCAGTGGCGGCGGGGCACCTGCACCGCCTTCGCCGCGGCGGCCCTTGCGGAACACGCCCACGCCAGGGCCTGCGGGCGGCTGGAGGCGTTTTCGCCGGAGTTCCTCTACTGGTGCATGCGCAAGGAGCCGGGCTACACGCCAGATCCCGGCATGCCCTACTACGAGCTCGGCGCGACGAAGCTGGACCAGGCCCGCCGTGTGCTGGCCGATCTCGGCCTCTGCCGGGAGAAATACGCGCCCTACGTGCCCAATCCGCACACGCTCATGCGCCGCCCGTCGCAGTCCGCCTGGGACGATGCCGCCGCCCACCGCTTCGAGCCGGTGCTCTACGATGATTTCGAGGGCCGCCGCCCGGATTTCGACGTGGCCCACGCGATCTACGAAGAGCTGTCGCAGGGGCGGCCCGTGGCCCTCGGCCTGCCGATCTTCGGCTACCGGGGCAACCGCGCGCTCGACAACTGGACGAACAGCCGGACGATGAACACCGGCCGCGTGATGGGGCCGGTGAACGAGCCCGAACTGGTGGATCCGGACGCGGTGGTCTCGGGGCATGTCGTCTGCGTGACCGGCTACCAGCCGGATCCGGGCAGCGCCGCCGGGGGCTGGTTCATCTTCAAGAACAGCTGGGCGGCGCGGTTCAACGATCCGGTGATGATCTACCACCCCGCGACCGTGCCCGCCATCACCCGTCGCGGCTACGGCGCGGTGTCGGTGGCCCATGTGCTGGGCTACACGCTGGAGCTTCTGAGCGTTAAGGTGAAGGCCTAGGGGCAGCGCCTTCGACGGCGGAGCCCGCAGCAAAGCCTTCCGCCCGGTTGGGCGCGGAAGCCGCCTGGCCGGGCTGCCTGTGTGAGCCTTTCCTAGTAGTGGCTCGTGTAGCCGCCATCCACGGCCAGGATCTGCCCGGTGACGTAGGAGGCTTCATCGGAGGCAAGGAACAGCGCCGCCGGCGCAAGTTCCGGCGGCTCGCCCCAACGCTTGAGGGCGGTGGCGGCCTCCAGCCGGGCCTGGATCTTCGGATCCTGCGCCGCGGCGGCATTGGGCGCGGTGCGGAAGAACCCCGGCGCGATGGCGTTCACGGTGATGCCATGCGGGCCCAGCTCGGCAGCCAGCGCCTTCGTCATGCCGTTCACGCCGGCCTTGGCCGAGGTGTAGACGGCGTCGCTGCTCTGGGCGATGAGGCCGGCGATCGACGAGATGTTGATGATGCGCCCGCGCGTGCGGCCCTCCACCATCAGCCCGGCGGCCTTCTGGGCCAGCAGGAAGGGCGCCACAAGATCGGCGTTGATCAGGCGCGCCACGTCGGCGGCGGTGAACGCGGCCAAGGCGCGGCGGTCGCGCAGGCCCACGTTGTTGACGAGGATGTCCAGCCCGCCGGGCGCAAATCCCGCCATGGCCGCCTCGATGGCCTCGGGCGAGGTGGCGTCGAAGGGCAGGGGGGTGGCCCGGCCCTCGATCGCGGCGACGGCCCGCGCGCAGCTTTCCGCGCTGCGCCCGTTGACGAAGACATGCGCGCCCTGGCGGGCGAAGAGTTTCGCGATCTCGTGGCCGAGCCCGCTCGTCGCTCCGGTCACGAGGGCTGTCTTTCCGGCAAGGCTGAAGGCGGGGCTGTGCATGGGGCTTGGTCTCCGGTCCGGTCCTGCGCCCTTTCTACGGCAGGTTCTCGCGGATGACGATCTCCAGCCTGATCTTTTCCTGCGCCTCGATGATCGGCGTGCCGTCGCAGGTGGCGCGCAGAACGCGGATCGCGCTGCGCACGATATGGCCCACGTTCTGGGTGATGACGGCATCCACCACGCCGCTTTCCAGCCCGCGCCGGGTGCTTTCCGTCAGCTCATGCGCGATGACGGTGACCTGCTGCGACAGCCCGAGCGATTTCAGCACCCGGCTCACTTCGCGGTTGCCGGCGCCCAGAACGTAGAGCCCGTCCACCGCGCCCCGCTGCTCCAGCGCGCGGGGCAGGAGGGAGGAGATGTAATCCATGTCGTCGCGCCCTTCGAGCGAGGGCAGCACCTCGATGTCGGGCCAGGACTCCGCGATCACCTGGTCGAAGCCGAAGCGGCGCTCCAGGCTGTCGCGCGCCTGCATCGAGTTCACGAGCACCATCACCCGATGCCGGCCGGGGCCGAGGAAGCGGCCCATCAGGGCTCCGGCGGTGCGGCCGGCCATCACGTTGTCCACCCCCACGAAATGGTCGCGATCGGAGTTCGGCTGGTCGGAGACCAGCGTCACCACCGCACGGTCCTGCTCTTTCAGATGCCGGATGGCATCGCGGACGGGCGGCGTTTCCGGCGCCAGGATCGCCACGCCGTCCACCGCCACTGTGGCCAGTTCGCCCAGCCGCGCGGCGATGAGGTGAGGATCGTGGGCCGGCACCGGAAGGATGGTGATGCGCGTGCGATCGAGGCGGGAAAGTTCGGCCACCTCGTTCACCATGTCCCGCACAGATTGCAGGAAAAGGCTGTCGCTTTCGGGCAGCACGAAGACGAAATGATATTCGCGGCGCCGGGCGAGATTGGCGGCGGTGATGTCGCGCACGTAGCCGATCCTGCGGATCGCCTCGTTGACCTTCTCTACCGTCTTCTTGCGCACGCCGGGGCGGCCGTTGAGCACGCGATCGACGGTGGCAAGGCTCACGCCGGCCTCCTTCGCGATGTCGTTCACTGTGGGTCGTGCCACGGTTTCCACTCGTTCCTGGGTCAGAAGCAGCGACGTAGCCGCAAGACTTCGAGGTGCGCCTTTCAAATAGGCCATGCCTAAAATAGTCAAGTTTACAACTGGATAATGACCTCCGATTTCTGGTGTGTCGAGCAGAATGAGGCACGCACCTCAAAAAAGAGTCGACATGAGGCACGCACCTCAGATAACTCATACATTAGGCACGGTGGAATCGGGCGCCCCATTTGGGCGGCCTCGGGCGTGCCGCCATACTGGGAGGAGATAGAATGACCAAAAGAACGAAGACGGCGGTTTCGCTGCTCGCACTCACCGCCGCCGCGGGCTTCGGCTCCGCAGCCCAGGCCGATGATCTGACGCTCTGCTGGGCGGCCTGGGATCCGGCCAACGCGCTCGTCGAGCTTTCGAAGGACTTCGAGGAGAAAACCGGCCACACGATGAGCTTCGAGTTCATTCCCTGGCCCAATTTCGCGGACCGGATGCTCAACGAGCTGAACTCCGGCGGCAAGCTCTGCGACCTGCTGATCGGCGACAGCCAGTGGATCGGCGGCGGCGCGGAGAACGGTCACTACGTGAAGCTGAACGATTTCTTCGAGGCCGAGGGCATCAGCATGGACGATTTCGCCCCGGCCACCGTCTATGCCTATTCCACCTGGCCAAAGGGCACGCCCAACTATTACGCGCTGCCGGCGATGGGCGATGCGAACGGCTGGTTCTACCGCAAGGACTGGTTCGAGAACGAAGAGATCCGTGCCGCCTACAAGGAGGCCACCGGCAAGGGGCTGGGCGAGCCCAAGAGCCAGAAGGAACTGATGGAGATCGCCAAGTTCTTCCAGGGCCGCGAGATTGACGGCAACACCGTCTACGGTGTCTCGATCTTCACCGAACGCGGTTCGGAAGGCATCACCATGGGGGCCACGGGCGCGCTCTATGCCTGGGGCTTCAAATACGAGAACACGCCCGGCTCCTACGACATGGAAGGTGCCGTGAACTCGCCGGAGGCCATCGAAGCCCTTGAGTTCTACAAGGAGCTCTACGAGTGCTGCACCCCGCCGGGTTACACCAACTCCTACATGGGGGAATCGCTCGATGCCTTTAAATCCGGGCAGGTGGCGATGGCGATGAACTGGTTCGCCTTCTTCCCCGGCCTTTACCAGGATCCGGATGTGGGCGGCGACAAGATCGACTTCTTCGTCAACCCGCCGCAGAACCAGCCCGGTTCCACGCTGGGCGGGCAGGGGATCTCGGTCGTCAGCTATTCCGACAAGCAGGATGCGGCTCTGGAATACATCAAGTGGTTCGCCGATCCCGAGATCCAGGCGCGCTGGTGGGAGCTGGGCGGCTACTCGGCGCACAACGCGGTGCTGAACGATCCGGGCTTCGTGGACAGCCAGCCCTTCGCGGGGGATTTCCTCGAAGCGATGCAGAACGTGCAGGATTTCTGGCAGGAGCCGGCCTATGCCGAACTGCTGCTAGCGATGCAGAAGCGCCTGCATGACTACGTGGTCGCCGACAAGGGCACCGCGGAGGAGGCGCTGAACCTTCTGATCGAGGACTGGACCGAAGTCTTCGAAGACGAAGGCAAGCTGTAGGCCCGGTCGCCTTTCACGGCTCTCCAGTGTGCTCCGGCCTTGGCCGGGGCGCCGTTCCCTGGAGCGTCCGCTTTCTTCAGCGGGCGGGCGCTCCGACCGTGCCGATCAACTGATCAATTTCCTGGACGCGAGATGTCAGAGTCACCCATCACACGCATGGCCGAAGCCACGCCACAGCCGCTGGCGCGCAAAGTGCGCGGGCTTTCGGACCGGGCCATCGCCTGGATCTTCGTGGCCCCCACGATCTTCCTTCTGCTGGCCGTCAATATCTTCCCGTTGATCTGGACGATCAACCTGAGTTTCACCAACTTCAAGGCCAACCGCCCGAACCGGGAGGTGGAATACATCGGCCTGCGCAACTACGAGCGCATTCTCACCGACTCCGACATATGGCTGTCGATGCAGGCCACCGCGCATTTCCTGTTCTGGACGATCTTCTTCCAGGTGCTGATCGGTTTCACGCTGGCCTGGCTCATCAACAAGAAGTTCAAGGGCAATGATCTCTGGACGACGATCATCGTGCTGCCGATGATGCTGTCCCCGGCCGTGGTGGGCAACTTCTGGACCTTCCTCTACCAGCCGCAGATCGGCCTCTTCAACTACGTGGTGGCCTTCTTCACCGGGGCGGACCCATCCAGCTTCGAGATGCTTGGCTCGGTGCAGCTTGCGCCCTGGGCCATCGTGATCGTGGACACATGGATGTGGACACCTTTCGTGATGCTGATCTGCCTCGCCGGGCTGCGCTCGATCCCTGACTACATCTATGAAGCGGCCGAGATCGACCGCGCCAGCAAATGGCGGCAGTTCTGGACGATTACCGTGCCGATGGTGATGCCTTTCCTCATGCTCGCCGTGCTGTTCCGCGGCATCGAGAACTTCAAGATGTTCGATCTGGTGGTGCAGCTCACCGGCGGCGGGCCGGGCTCCACCACCGAACTGGCCTCGATCAACCTCAAACGCGAGGCTTTCGAGAAATGGCGCACCGGCTATTCCTCGGCCTTCGCCATCATCCTTTTCGTCACCGTCTTCGGGCTCGCCTCGATCTACGTGAAGGCACTGAACAAGGTGAAAGACAGATGAGCTATTCCATCACCGACCCTTCGCCGCGCCAGAAGTGGTTCGCCGGCACCCTCGTGATCCTCTACGCGCTCATCACCCTGATGCCGCTGGTCTGGATCCTGATGACGGGCTTCAAGACGCCGCCCGATTCCATCAGCTACCCGCCCAAGGTGATCTTCCAGCCCTCGCTGGAAGGTTACGTTAACCTCTTCACCACGCGCACACGCGTGTCGCCGGACGATCTCGCCGCGCTGCCGCCGCCGGCGAATTTCGCCGAGGAGATCGTGCGCAACCGCGACATGGTGATCGTGGGGCCGAGCAAGTTCGGCGAGCGTTTCATGAACTCGGTGATCATCGGCTTCGGCTCCACCTTCCTGAGCATCTTCCTCGGCACGCTCGCGGCCTATGCCTTCAGCCGCTACAAGATCCCGCTGAAGGATGACCTGTTGTTTTTCATCCTCTCCACCCGGATGATGCCGCCGATCGCCGTCGCGATCCCGATCTTCCTGATGTATCGCACGCTCGGGCTTTCGGACACGCACCTCGGCATGATCCTGCTCTACACGGCGGTGAACATCTCGCTCGCGGTCTGGCTGTTGAAGGGCTTCATCGACGAGATCCCGCGGGAATACGAGGAAGCGGCGCTGATCGACGGCTACACCCGCTTTCAGGCCTTCTACAAGGTGGTGCTGCCGCAGGCGGCCACCGGTATCGCCTCAACCGCGATCTTCTGCCTGATCTTTGCCTGGAACGAATACGCCTTCGCCGTGCTGCTGACCTCGGGCACCGCGCAGACTGCGCCGCCCTTCATCCCGACGATCATCGGCGTGGGCGGGCTCGACTGGCCGGCCGTTGCCGCAGGGGCCACGATATTCCTGCTGCCGGTCATGGTGTTCACCATCCTTCTGCGCAAGCACCTGCTGCGCGGCATCACCTTCGGAGCGGTTCGCAAATGAGCAATTTCATCAACGGCTTGCTGCGGATGCGCCGCGGCCCCTGGGAAATGGTGGCAACCATCCTCATCGCGCTGGGCGTCTTCATGCTGATGCAGCCCTTCGCGATGTGGATGTACACCTACTCCTTCATCGTCACGCTTGTCGGCACGGTGATGTTCATCATCGTCAGCCATTTCCCGGAGTAAGAGATGGCCGAGATCATCATTGAGAACCTGCAGAAGATGTTCGGCGAATTCACCGCCGTGCAGTCGTCCTCCTTCACCATCGAGGACGGCGAGTTCTTCATGCTGCTGGGGCCATCGGGCTGCGGCAAGACGACGACACTGCGCATGATCGCGGGGCTGGAATTGCCCACCTCGGGCGAGATCTATCTCGATGGCGAAGAGGTCAGCCAGCGCCCGGCGAGCCAGCGCGACATCGCCTTCGTCTTCCAGATGTTCGCCCTCTATCCGCACATGAAAGTGGGCCAGAACCTGCGCTATCCGCTGATCAGCCAAGGGATGGGGCGGGCCGAGGCCAACGCCAAGGTCGCCGAGGTTGCGAAGATCCTCGGCATCGAAGGCATTCTCGATCGCCCGGTCGGCGGGCTCTCCGGCGGCGATCGCCAGCGCGTGGCGCTGGGCCGGGCCATCGTGCGCGAGCCCAAGGCTTTCATGATGGACGAACCGCTCGGCGCGCTGGATGCGGAATTCCGCGAGCATATGGCCGAAGAACTGCGCGCCCTGCACGATCGCATGGGCGCCACCACCGTCTACGTCACCCACGATCAGCTGGAGGCGATGCAGATGGGCGACAAGATCGTGGTGATGAACCACGGCGTGGTGGAGCAATTCGGCACGCCGCAGGACGTCTATGACAAGCCGGCCACCATGTTCGTCGCCGATTTCATCGGCGCGCCCTCGATGAATTTCCTCACGTTCGCCGGCAGCGTCCGGCCGGGGCAGGATACGGTCGAGCTTGACGGGGCCACCTTCGGCGTGCCCCGCCAGATCGGCGCGGCGCAAGGGGATCTGGTGTTCGGCGTGCGCCCGGAGCACGTGGGCTTCGACGACGCCAGCCCCTACCGCGGGCGGATCGATGCCACCGAGTATCTCGGCACCACCCAGATCGTCACCGTGGCAACGCCCAACGGCGATCTCAAGGCGCGTATCCCGTCCAGCGAGGTGGTGCGAGAAGGCGAGAGCGTGGGGCTCACATTCCGAGCCGAGACGATCACCCTCTTCGAACGATCGAGCGGGCGGGCGCTGCGATCCGAACTCAACAAGGAGGTCGTAGCCGATGTCTGAAGTCGTCCTTGAAAGTGTCAGCAAGCGCTTCGGCGACACGCTGGCCTTGGCCGATGTCTCCATGGTGGTGCCGGACGGCGCCTTCGTTGTGCTGCTCGGCCCCACCGGCGCGGGCAAGACGACGACGTTGCGCCTGATCGCCGGGCTCGACCGGCCTGACACGGGCAACATCGTCATCGCCGGGCAGAGCGTGCTGGATTACACCCCCGCGCAGCGCGACGTGGCGATGGTGTTCCAGCAGTATTCTCTCTACCCGCATCTCACCGTGCGCGAGAACCTTGCCTTCCCGCTGAAATCGCCGCTTCTGAACACGCCGGCGGACGAAGTCGAACGCAAGGTGCGGGCCGTCGCCGAGACCCTTCGGATCCCGCACAAGCTCGACAACAAGGCCACCGAGCTTTCGGGCGGCGAGATGCAGCGGGTTTCGATCGGGCGGGCGCTGGTGCGCCAGCCGCAGATCTACCTGATGGACGAGCCGCTCTCCTCGCTCGACGCCAAGCTGCGCGCCGAATTGCGGGTGGAGCTGAAGCACATCCAGGCCAACCTCGGCGCAACGATGCTTTACGTTACCCACGACCAGATCGAAGCGATGACGATGGCCACCCACATCGGCGTGCTGGAGGAGGGGCGGCTCGTGCAGTTCGGGGCCCCCCGTGACGTGTATGAGAACCCGGTCAGCACCTATGTGGCCACGCGGCTTGGCCAGCCCCGGATCAACCTCCTGCCGGCGGATCTGTTCCCGGGTGCACCCAGCGGGGCCGAAACCATCGGCCTGCGCCCGGAGCACATCGTGCAGGGCGAGGGCCAACCGGCCACGGTGCTGCGGGTGGAGCACCTCGGGGATCAGACCCGCCTGCACCTGCGGTTCGGCGGCCATGAGGTCGTGACGACGACGGAGGTGCACAGCCACCACGCACAGGGCGACGAGATCTCGATCCGCCCGCAATCCGCCCTTTATTTCGATGCCGCCGGCACATGCATGACGACGGGAGCCTGAGCATGAAACAGTTCATCAACGCGAAAGAAGATCTTGTCACTGAAGCCATTGACGGTGTGCTGCGCACCGCCGGCGGGCGGCTGGCTCGGCTCGACGGCTTCCCGCATATCAAGGTTGTCGTGCGCACCGATTGGGACAAGTCGAAGGTCGCCATCGTGTCGGGCGGCGGCTCCGGGCATGAGCCCTCCCACGCCGGGTTCGTCGGGCGCGGGCTGCTGACGGCGGCCGTGTGCGGTGATGTGTTTGCCTCGCCGTCGGTGGATGCGGTTCTGGCGGGGATCCTCGCTGTTTCCGGCAAGGCGGGCTGCCTGCTGATCGTGAAGAACTACACCGGGGACAGGCTGAATTTCGGCCTCGCCGCAGAGCGCGCCCGCGCCTTCGGGATCAAGGTGCGCATGGTGATCGTGGACGACGACGTGGCCCTGCCGGATCTGCCGCAGCCGCGCGGCGTGGCAGGCACGCTCTTCGTGCACAAGGTCGCTGGCCACCTCGCCGAGACCGGCGCCGATCTCGATACCGTGGCCGACGCGGCGCAAGCCGTGATCGAGAACGTGGTGTCGATTGGCATGTCGCTGGATACCTGCACCATCCCCGGCTCTCCGAAGGAAGAGCGGATCGGCGCGGGCATGGCTGAACTCGGGCTCGGGATCCACGGCGAAGCCGGGATCGAGCAGGTGCAGTTCGAAGGCGCGCGCCATGCGATGTCTTTGGTGGTGGATCGTCTCGCGCCGCGGGCAGGGGACGGCCCCTTCGTCGCCCTGCTGAACAACCTCGGCGGCACCACGCCGCTTGAGATGAGCGTTCTGGCCGAAGAACTGGCCCGCTCGTCCATCGGCAGCCAGATCCGCTGGATGATCGGCCCGGCGCCCCTGATGACATCGCTCGACATGCGCGGCTTCTCCGTGTCGCTGTTGTCGGTCTCCACCGTTCAGGAAGAGGCCCTTCGCAGCGCGGTCGGCCCGGGGGGGTGGCCGGGGATGCAGGGCTTCGGCGAGGTCGAAGTTCGGCCCCTCCCGGACGGGCTCTCGCCGATCCAGCCTCTGCCGTCCCAACATGTCGGCAATGCTGCCCTGCTGGCCAAGTGCTGCACGCTGATGATCGAGGCGGAGGATGCGCTGAACGCGCTGGACGCGAAATCGGGGGATGGGGATACCGGCTCCACACTGTCCACCGCGGCGCGGGCGCTGATCGCCAGCACCGATCGCCTGCCGCTGGCGGATCTCACCCAACTCTACCGCGCCATCGGGCTGGAGCTGAGCCAGACGATGGGCGGTTCCTCCGGCGTGCTGCTCGCAATCTTCTTCTCGGCCGCCGGGGATGCTTCGGCCAATGGCGCAGGCCCGGTGGACGCCCTGAAGGCCGGGCTGCTTCGGGTGCAGCAGGTGGGCGGCGCGCAGGTGGGCGACCGCACGATGATCGACGCGTTGGCACCTGCTCTTGAGGCTTTGCCGGACGGCATCGCCGCCGCCGCCGCGGCCGCCCGCAAAGGCGCCGATCATACGGCCCAGATCACCAAGGCCAAGGCGGGTCGGGCCAGCTACATCTCCGAAGCCAGCCTCGCCGGCCACAACGATCCCGGCGCCGAGGCCGTCGCGCTCCTGTTCGAAGGGCTCTGACGCCGCCGGGCCAAGCGCGGAAGGCATGAAAAGGGGGCGCGGATCAACCGCGCCCCTGAACCGTTCCGGCAAGATGAGTCAGATCTCGAAAGAGACCCCCTGGGCGAGGGGTAGCTCCGCGGAGTAGTTCACGGTGTTGGTCTGCCGGCGCATGTAGGCTTTCCAGGCGTCGGAGCCGCTTTCGCGCCCGCCGCCGGTTTCCTTCTCGCCGCCGAAGGCACCGCCGATCTCGGCGCCGGAGGGGCCGATGTTGACGTTGGCGATGCCGCAGTCAGAGCCGGCTGCCGAGACGAAGGCCTCGGCCTCGCGCATGTCGCGGGTGAAGATGCAGGAGGAAAGCCCCTGCGGCACGCCGTTCTGCATCGCGATGGCCTCGTCGAAAGCCTCATACTCCATGACGTAGAGAATCGGCGCGAAGGTTTCGGCGCGCACGATGGCGCTCTGGGCCGGCATTTCCACGATGGCCGGGGCCACGTAGGCGCCCCCCGCCGGCACGCCCTCGCGCACGCGCTCGCCGCCGTGGACGACTCCGCCCTCTGCGCGCGCCGCGGCCAGCGCATCGCTCATGGCCTGCGCCGCGGCTTCGTCGATCAGCGGGCCGACGAGCGTCGCGGGGTCCAACGGGGAGCCGATCGGCAGGCTGGCGTAGGCGGCCACGAGCTTGCGGGTGAGCTCTTCCTTGAGCGTTTCGTGCACGATCAGCCGCCGCAGCGAGGTGCAGCGCTGCCCGGCGGTGCCGACGGCGGAAAAGACGATGGCGCGCACGGCCATGTCCAGATCGGCGGAGGGCGCCACGATCATCGCGTTGTTGCCGCCGAGTTCGAGGATGGAGCGGCCGAAACGCGCGGCGACCTGCGGCGCGACGGCCCGGCCCATGCGGGTGGAACCCGTCGCCGAGATCACCGGCACCTGAGGGCTCTGCACCAGCGCCTCGCCAAGCTCCGCCCCGCCGATCACAACGTGGTGCAGGCCCTCCGGCGCATCCCCGAAGCGCGCGAGCGCACGTTTCAGGATCGCTTCGCAGGCAAGGGCCGTGAGCGGGGTCTTCTCGCTGGGCTTCCAGATCACCGGATCGCCGCAGACCAGCGCAATGGCGGCGTTCCAGCTCCAGACCGCCACCGGGAAGTTGAAGGCGGTGATGACGCCCACGGGGCCGATCGGATGCCAGCTCTCCATCATCCGGTGCCCGGGGCGTTCGGACGCGATGGTCAGCCCGTAGAGCTGCCGCGACAGCCCGACGGCGAAATCGCAGATGTCGATCATCTCCTGCACCTCGCCAAGGCCCTCGGTGCGGATCTTGCCGGCCTCCAGCGAGACCAGCGTGCCCAGCGGCTCCTTGGCGGCGCGCAGCTCTTCGCCGAGCAGGCGCACCAACTCGCCGCGCCTTGGCGCCGGCACGCTGCGCCAATCAAGAAAGGCACGCTGCGCGCTTTCGATCACGCCGCCCATGGCACCGGCGTGCGTCTGCCGAACCCGCGCCAGTTCGCTGCCGTCCACGGGGGAGCGCACGGCAAGGCTGCCTCCGCTCACGGCCTCGTCGGTGAGATCCAGCGCGGTCCGGCAGGCCGCCCAGGCCTCGGCCACGGTTTCGCTTTGCATCCTGTCAGCCATCCTGTTCATGCGGCCCCCTTGAGTTCGGTGATGTTGCCGGCCAGGTAGAGCTGGCCGAATTCGGTGGAGAGGAACTCCGAAAGCGGAACGTCCTGCTGCGAGATGAACCCGCGCCGCGGCAGCGCGCCGCGCCGCATCAGCTCCACCACGCCGCAGACACCCGCCGCGGTGGTGATCTGGATCGCGCTCCAATGGGCGCCGCCCACCTGCCGTGCGTAGGTCTTGTTCAGGAAACTGTGCTCGCGGTAGGCGCCGTCGATCCAGCCCGTCGCGGTGCAATGGACGATCACCACGTCCTGTTCCGTGCGGGGCAGGGCGGCCTCGAAGATCTCCTTCATCAGGTCGCGGCGGGAGGCGAGTTGCAGATCCTGCAGCAGCAGCTTCACCACGTCCCGGTGGCCGGGGTAGCGGATGGTGCGGTAGGTCACCTGCCGGGCCTTGCCGGCAAGCGCCTCGGCCAGAGTGCCCAGCCCGCCGGAGGTGTTGAAACACTCGTAGTCCACCCCGTCGAGGCTGAAGGTTTCAAGCCCCTCCAGCGGCGCAAGCTTCTGAAGCGTGCCGTCCTGCACCGCGTCGCAGGGGTTGCAATACTCGTTGATCAGCCCGTCGGTGGACCACGTCAGATTGTATTTCAGCGCGTTGGTGGGGAACTGCGGCAGCGCCCCGACACGCAGCGAGAGCGTATCGAGCCTGTCGAACCGCCTGGCCAGATCGGCCCCCGCGATGCCGACGAAGCCCGGCGCGAGCCCGCATTGGGGCATGAAGGCCGTGTCGGCCTCCTCGGCGAGGCTGCGCACGGCCTCGGTGGCGGCCACGTCCTCGGTGAGATCGAAGTAATGGGCGCCGGCGCGCCGCGCGCCCTCCGCTATGCTCGGCGTGAGGAAGAAGGGCGCGGCGCTGATCGCGGCGTCGCAATCGGCAAGCACGGCCGCCACGCCCGCCGCATCCGATCCGTCAACCTGCCGGACCTGCACGCCGGGGGTCTCCAGCCGCTTGAGCGCGGCGAGATCGCTGTCGGCGATGATGACCCGATAGTTGCGCGATGCCGATAGAAAGGCGGCGATCGTCTGCCCGATCTTGCCGGCCCCGATGATGCAGACTGTCCACATCCTGTGTCCTCCCGATGTTGCCTCCCCTTCAGGCTGAAGCGGCGGCGGCGCGGGCGGGAGTGGGCAAATTGCCGAAGGTTTTCGGATCCGCCGGCAAAGTGGCGGCGTATCCGTCAAGGCGGCGGATCAGCCGAGAAACTGTTCGGTGATCCTCTGGGCCGTCTCGTCGTAGCGGCGGTCGAAGCGGCTGCCGAAGACGATGGAGGTCTTGGTGCGCAGCACCCCCGGAATTTCGCCGATCTCGTCCACGATGGCGTCCAGATCGTCGATGCGGGGAGCTTCGAGTTGCAGGAAGAGATCGAACTCGCCGTTGATCGACAGGCAGACCCGCGCCTCGCTGTATTGCGACAGGCGCTGGATGATCTTGCGGGTTTCAGGCTGCTTCACTTCCAGAAGCACCAGCGCCTGGATGCCCTCCTTCTCGGGGGCGCGGGCCAGAACGACGGAATAGCCCGCGATGATGCCCTCCCGCTCCATGCGCGTGATGCGCTCGTGCACGGTGGAGCGCGGCACCCCGAGGCGGGCGGCGATGGTGGTGGTGCTTTCGCGGGCGTTGCGCTGCAACTCGGCGATGATGCGGCGGTCCAGCGCGTCGCGGAACCATGTGGCGGCGGTGTTCGTCATATCGTCAGAATGCGCGCTGATGCCGGCAGATTGTCAAGCCCGCGCCGCCGACCATTCAAGCCCACGGATCGCGCCGCGCAGCTCAGCCAATCCGCGCAGGCGGCCGATGGCGGGGTAGCCCGGCGTGCTCTCGCGCCCCAGATCGGTGAGGATCTGGTGGCCGTGGTCGGGGCGCATCGGGATCTGCACGCCGTCCGCCTTCTCGGCGGCCAGCAGGGCGCTGAGCACCGCCATCATGTCGAGATCGCCGGCCAGATGCGCATCCTCGTGGAAGGAGCGCGGGTCAGTTTCGCGCTTGGTGGCGCGCAGGTGGGCGAAATGGATGCGCGGCGCCAGCGCCTCGATCATGGCCGGCAGGTCATTATCGGGGCGCACGCCGAGGGAGCCGGTGCAGAAGGTGAAGCCGTTCTCCGGCGCGTCCACCATGGCGGCAATGTCCTGCAGATCGGTGAAGGAGGACACGATGCGCGGCAGGCCGAAGAGCGGGCGGGGCGGATCGTCGGGGTGGATGGCGAGGGTGAAGCCCTCGGCCTTGGCCACGGGCACCACGATCTCCAGGAAGGCCTTGAGGCGGGCCTTGAGCCCTGCGGCGTCGATGCCGTCGTAGCGGGCCAGTTGGGCGCGGAAGCTTTCGAGCGAATAGCTTTCCTCGCTGCCCGGCAAGCCAGCGATGATGGTGGCCTGAAGCTTGGCGCGATCTTCTTGGGATGAGGCGTCAAACCACGCCTGCGCGAGCGCCTTGTCGGCCTCGGAATAGTCGGCTTCCGCCCCCGCGCGTTGCAGGATCAGCAGATCGAAGGCGGCATAGGCGGCGAAGTCGAAGCGCAGGGCGCGGGCGCCGTCGGGCATCTCGTAGGTGAGATCGGTGCGGGTCCAGTCCAGCACCGGCATGAAGTTGTAGCAGATCGTGCGCACGCCCTGCCGCGCCAGCCGGCGCGCGGTTTCGGCCCAGTTTTCCGCAAGCGCTTCCCAGCCGGGGGCGCCTGTCTTGATGTCTTCGTGCACGGGGATGCTTTCCACCACGGCCCAGCTCAGGCCGGCGGCCTCGATCATCGCCTTGCGCGCGGCGATCTCCTCTTCCGGCCAGATCGCGCCGTTGGGCTGATCGTGCAGCGCGGTGACGACGCCCGTGGCCCCCGCCTGCCGCACATCCGCCAGCGAAACGGGATCTTTCGGCCCGAACCAGCGCCAACATTCCTGCATGATCTTTCCTCCCGCTTCCCACGTGCGGGGCCACCTAAGCCGCTGATTTGCCGAATGTCGAGAGAGAAGCGACCTTGGGGCAACTTCGCGGCTAGGCAAGCCCGCGCGCTTGGCTACAGTGGCGCAATGAAAGCTTTGCGACTCTGGGAGGTTGCGCAGGCCGGGCCCGAGGGGCTCACCCTGCGTATCGATGGGCGCCACCTGCTGCGGTTGGAGGCGCTGGAGGCGGATCTGATCCGCGTGAGCCTGTTGAACGGGGGTGCTTGGCGCAACCCGCGCACGTGGTCGATCGCGCCGCAGGAAGATGTGCCCTGGGAGGGGCGCAGCCGCGACAGCCGCGCGGGTTTCGGCTGCCCCGCGCTGCGGTTCGACGCAGATACGGCCACGGCGGAGACCGACAGGCTTCGCGTGAAGATCCACGCCCCTCTGGCGCTGGAGTGGCACTGGCGGCCCAACGTGGATGCGCCCTGGCAGCCCCTGATGGCCGACCGCCCCGAGGCTGCCTACATGCTGGGCACCCGCGATCACCGCAACAGCCACTTCCTGCGCCGTCACGCAGGCGAGCGCATTTTCGGGCTGGGGGAGAAAACCGGCCCGCTGGAGCGCACGGGCCGCCGCTTCGAGATGCGCAACCTCGATGCGCTCGGCTATGACGCCCGCAGCACCGATCCGCTTTACAAGCACATCCCCTTCACGCTCACCGCCCGCGAAGGCGGCCGGGCCTACGGGCTGTTCTACGACAATCTGTCCACCTGCTGGTTCGATCTGGGCAACGAGCTGGACAACTACCACCCTGCCTACCGCGCCTACCGCGCGCAGGACGGCGATTTGCAGTATTACGTCATGGCGGGGGCGGGCGTGCCCGAGGTCGTTGCGCGCTTCCACCGGCTGATCGGCGGCACCGCGTTCATGCCGCTCTGGGGGCTGGGTTACTCTGGCTCCTCCATGGCGCTGGCGGATGCGCCCGACGGGCAGGCGCAGATCGAGGCGTTTCTCGCGCGCTGCCGCAGCGAGGGCATTCCGCTGGACAGTTTCCAGATGTCCTCGGGCTACACCACCATCGGCCCGCGCCGCTACGTGTTCAACTGGAACACGGATCGCTTCCCCGATCCGGAAGGCATGGCCGCGAAATTCGCCGCCGAGGGCGTGGAACTGATCGCCAACATCAAGCCGGTGCTGTTGGACGATCACCCGAGATATGCGGAAGCCGAACAAGCAGGCCTCTTCGTGAAGGACGGCGAGACGGGCGCGCCCGAAACCTCTGCCTTCTGGGACGGGCGCGGCTCGCATCTGGACATGACGAACCCGGCCACCCTGCGCTGGTGGCGGAAAGGTTTGCGCGAAGCGCTTCTTGAAAGGGGTATCGGCAACACCTGGAACGACAACAACGAATACGAGGTCTGGGAGGATGCGGCGCAATGCGCGGGCTTCGGGGAGCCGATGGACATCGCCCTGATCCGCCCCTTGCACGGGATGCTGATGACGCGCGCCTCCAGCGAGGAACAGAAGCGCCACCGCCCCCAAGAGCGGCCCTACCTGATCTCCCGTTGCGCCGCGCCGGGCACCCAGCGCTACGCCCAGACGTGGACAGGCGACAACCGCACGGGCTGGGAGACCCTGCAATACAACATCCCGATGGCGCTCGGGCTGGGGCTTTCGGGCTTTTTCAACATCGGCCACGACGTGGGCGGCTTCGCCGGTCCGCCGCCGGGGCCGGAGCTGTTCCTGCGTTGGGTGCAGAACGGCATCTTCTCGCCGCGCTTCACCATCCATTCCTGGAACGATGATGCCACCTCCAACGTGCCGTGGATGCACCCGGAGTTGGCGGGCGAGGTGAAGGCGGCCATTCACCTGCGCTATCGCCTGATGCCCTATCTCTACACGCAGCTCTACCGCGCGGTGACGGAGGGCGCGCCCATCCTGCGGCCGCGTTTCTATGACTTCCCCGCCGATGCCACCTGCTGGGAGGAAAGCTTCGACATGATGGTCGGCCCCGATCTTCTGGTGGCCAACGTGGTGGAGCCGGGCGCGGAGCGCCGGGCCGTGTATCTGCCGGACTGCGCCGAAGGCTGGTGGGACCATGCCACGGGCCAATGGCACGCGGGCGGGCAATGGCTGGATCTCGCGGTGGATCTGGCCAGCATTCCGCTGTTCGTCCGTGGTGGCACCGTCCTGCCGGTCGCGACCGCGCCCTGCCGGGGCGTGGCCGATACGCTCACGGCGCGCGCGCTGGCCGTTTTCCCGTCCGGGGCCGAGGGCACGCGCGAAAGCCTGCTCTACGAGGATGATGGCGTGGCCGTCGATGCGCTGGCAGGCAACCATGCGCTCTTGCGCTTCCAGCTTGCGCAACGCGGGGCGGAGACAACGCTCGCGCATCGGCGATCCGGCCGCTTCACGCTGCCTTACCGTGAGGCGGAAATCCTTTTGCCTGAGGGGTTTTCCGGCACGCTGGCGCAGGCAACGGGCCCGCTTGGCCACGGCGCGCGGCTGGCCATCTAGGCGCGCGGCTCTCCCGTGCCTGCCGCGCGGGCGGGCTTGCACCTTCCCGCATGGCTTGAAACACTCTCGCAACATTCGTGAATCATGTGGAGCATGAACACGAGTCTGGGAGGATAGGAACCATGGAAATCGGACGTGACACGCCCGTCGTGATCACCGGTGGCGGCTCCGGTCTGGGCGAAGCCACCGCCCGCAGGCTGGCCGGACTGGGCGCGCAGGTCGCCATTTTCGATCTGAACGAAGAGGCCGGAGCGGCCGTGGCCTCCGAGATCGGCGGCCTGTTCTGCAAGGTGGACGTGAGCGATCCCGAAAGCCTCGCCGCCGGGTTTGAAAAGGCGCGCGCGGCCCACGGGCAGGAGCGCATCCTTCTGTGCTGTGCCGGCATCGCCCCGGCGCAGAAGACCGTCGCCAAGGGCGCGCCGCACGATCCGGCGCTCTTTGCCAAGGTCATCGACGTGAACCTCAACGGCAGCTTCTACGCGGCGTCTCAATCGGCCGCCGGCATGGCGGCGGCGGAGCCGCTCACCAAGGACGGCGGGCGCGGCGTCATCATCATGACGGCTTCCATCGCCGGATACGAGGGGCAGGTGGGGCAGGCGGCCTACGCGGCGTCCAAGGGCGGAATCATCGGCCTTGTCCTGCCCATGGCGCGCGATCTGACGAGCGCGGGGGTGCGGGTCATGGCCATTGCGCCGGGGCTCTTCCTCACGCCCATGCTGCTTGGCCTGCCGCAGGAGGTGCAGGAGTCTCTTGGCGCGCAGGTGCCGTTCCCGCCCCGGCTCGCCGACCCGCAGGAATACGCGCAGCTGGCGCAGCAGATCTGCGAGAACGAGATGCTCAACGGTTCCGTCATCCGGCTGGATGGCGCCCTGCGGATGAGCCCGCGCTAAGGGCAAGCAAGCGGCCGTGTGGCCGAAACGAAGATGCAACTGGGGAGAGGCTCCCGATGTTCAACGCAACGATGAAATTCGATCTCGGCGAGGAAGTGAACGCCCTGCGCGAGATGGTGCACCGCTGGGCGCAGGAGCGGGTGAAACCGCTGGCCGCCGAGGTCGACAGGAAGAACGAGTTCCCGTCGGAGCTCTGGCGCGAGATGGGTGATCTGGGCCTGCTGGGCATCACCGTGCCCGAGGAATACGGCGGCGCCGGCATGGGCTACCTCGCCCATGTGATCGCGGTGGAGGAAATCGCGCGGGCCTCGGCCTCGGTGTCGCTCTCCTACGGTGCGCATTCCAACCTCTGCGTGAACCAGATCAAGCTCAACGGCACGCCCGAGCAGAAGGCGAAATACCTGCCCGGCCTGATCTCGGGCGAGCATGTGGGCGCGCTGGCGATGAGCGAGGCGGGCGCGGGCTCGGACGTGGTGTCGATGAAGCTGCGCGCGGAGAAGCGCAACGACCGCTACGTGCTCAACGGCACCAAATACTGGATCACCAACGGCCCCGACGCCGATACGCTCGTCGTCTACGCCAAAACCGATCCCGAGGCCGGCAGCAAGGGCATCACCGCCTTCCTGATCGAGAAAACCATGAAGGGCTTCTCCACCTCGCCCCACTTCGACAAGCTGGGCATGCGCGGCTCCAACACCGCCGAATTGATCTTCGAGGACGTGGAAGTGCCGTTTGAGAACGTGCTCGGCGAAGAAGGCAAGGGCGTGCGCGTGCTGATGAGCGGGCTCGATTACGAGCGCGTTGTGCTTTCCGGCATCGGCACCGGGATCATGGCCGCCTGCCTCGACGAGATCATGCCCTACATGGCCGAGCGCAAGCAGTTCGGCCAGCCCATCGGGAACTTCCAGCTGATGCAGGGCAAGATCGCCGACATGTATACCAAGATGAACTCCGCCCGTGCCTATGTCTACGAGGTGGCCAAGGCCTGTGACCGCGGCGAAGTCACCCGGCAGGATGCCGCGGCCTGCGTGCTCTATGCCTCCGAGGAAGCGATGACGGTCGCCCACCAGGCGGTGCAGGCCATGGGCGGCGCGGGCTTCATGAACGAAACGCCCGTCTCGCGCATCTTCCGCGACGCCAAGCTGATGGAAATTGGCGCCGGCACCAGCGAGATCCGCCGGATGCTTGTAGGGCGCGAACTGATGGCATCGATGGGATGACGGAGAAGCTGCCCCGCACGCCGGACGGCGCCCTGCCGGAGGCGATAAGGCGCGCCTTCGACGAGCAGCGCGCCTACGAGGAGGCCCGTGCCACGCGGCTGGGGCGCGGGGCCGAGAAGCTCACCGCGCCGCTCGGCGGGCTGATCGGCAAGGCCGTCCCGGCCTCCACGGTGCGCGCGGGGCTCGATCTGGCCGACCGCGCGGCGGGCCTGACGGTGCCGGCTTCGCTCTACGGCCACGACACCGACGACATCGCGGCCTGCGACGAGGCCGCGCTGAAGGTGCAGGCGTGGTCGCAGGGGGTCAACGCGGCCTCCGGCGGCGCCGCCGGTTTCTTCGGCATGGCGGGGATGACGGCGGACATTCCGGCTACCCTCTCGCTGGCGGCGCGCAACGTGCGCGCGACCGGCGTGTGCTACGGGTTCGACGGCAACAGCGAGGAAGACCGCCTGTTCCGCCTGATGGTGCTTGAGGCCGCAACGGCGCAGGCCGGCGACAAGCGGCGCGAAACCCTTGATAATCTCAACGCGCTCGCGCGGCACCTGAACTCGCCCGAAGGCCGCTATATCCTTGAAAAGGGTGGGGATTGGGTCGTGGACAAGGTGGTCGAACGGGTAGCGCGCGCGCTTGGGGTGTCGCTTGCGGGGCGCAAGGCCGCGCAGGTCGTGCCCTTGGTCGGCGGCGTCGTCGCGGCGACCGTGAACGCGAGCTTCCAGGCCGATGTCTCCCGCGCCGCCCGCTACGCCTATCGCCAGCGCTGGTTCATGGCGCGCAAACTGTTGAGCGGAGATCCAACATGAAACTCACCTCCTCCATCTCCCCCGGTTCCGACACCTTCAAGGCCAACCAGGCCGCCCACGAAGCCGCGCTGGCCGAGATCCGCGCCGCCGCCGAGATCGCCATGGCCGGGGGCGGGGAGCGCGCCCGCGAACGCCACCTTGCGCGCGGCAAGATCCTGCCGCGCGAACGGGTCGAGCGCCTGCTCGATCCCGGCTCGCCCTTCCTCGAAATCGGCCTCTTCGCCGCCCACGGGCTCTACGAGGGCGCTTCGCCCTCCGCCGGCGCGGTGGCGGGTATCGGGCTCGTGGAGGGGCAGGAGTGCATGATCGTCTGCAACGATGCCACCGTGAAGGGCGGCACCTACTACCCGATGACGGTCAAGAAACACCTGCGCGCGCAGGAGATCGCCGAACAGAACAACCTGCCCTGCATCTACCTCGTCGATAGTGGCGGCGCGAACCTGCCCAACCAGGATGAGGTGTTCCCCGACCGTGATCACTTCGGGCGGATCTTCTTCAATCAGGCCAACATGAGCGCCAAGGGCATCCCGCAGATCGCGGTTGTCATGGGGTCCTGCACCGCCGGCGGCGCTTACGTGCCCGCGATGAGCGACGTGACGATCATCGTGAAGGAGCAGGGCACGATCTTCCTTGCTGGCCCGCCGCTGGTGAAGGCGGCGACGGGCGAGGTGGTGAGTGCCGAGGATCTGGGCGGTGGCGACGTGCACACCCGGCTCTCCGGCGTGGCCGACTATCTGGCCGAGGATGACGCCCACGCGCTGGCGCTCGCCCGTCAGGCCGTGGCCAACCTTAACCGCCCGAAGCTTTCGCAGCTCGATCTGCGCACACCCGAAGAGCCCGCCTATGATCCGGCGGAGATGCTCGGCGTCGTGCCCGCCGATCTCAAAACGCCCTACGACATCCGTGAAGTGATCGCCCGTCTGGTGGACGGTTCGCGCTTCGACGAGTTCAAGGCCCGCTACGGCACGACGCTCGTCTGCGGCTTTGCTCATGTGATGGGCATTCCGGTGGGCATCATCGCCAACAACGGCGTGCTCTTTTCCGAAAGCGCGGTAAAGGGCGCGCATTTCGTCGAGCTTTGCTCCCAGCGCAAGATCCCTCTGGTGTTCCTGCAGAACATCACCGGCTTCATGGTTGGCCAGAAATACGAAAGCGGCGGCATCGCCAAGGATGGCGCCAAGCTCGTCACCGCCGTGGCCACCACCAAGGTGCCCAAGATCACCATGCTGGTCGGCGGCTCCTTCGGTGCGGGCAACTACGGCATGTGCGGCCGGGCCTATTCGCCCCGTTTCCTGTGGACATGGCCCAACTCCCGCATCTCGGTGATGGGCGGTGAGCAGGCCGCCGGCGTGCTGGCCACCGTCAAACGCGACGCCATCGAACGCGCCGGCGGCAGCTGGAGCGCGGAAGAAGAGGCCGCCTTCAAACGCCCCACCATCGAGATGTTCACCGAGCAGTCCCACCCGCTCTACGCCTCCGCCCGGCTCTGGGACGACGGCATCATCGACCCCCGCGACAGCCGCCGCGTGCTCGCGCTCTCCCTGCGCGCCGCGCTCAACGCCCAGATCGAGGAGACACGCTTCGGCGTGTTCCGGATGTGATGATGGACATCGCCGCGCTGAAAGCGAAATACCCCGGCGCCGTCACCTTCAAGTTCGGCGACAACGCCCGTTTGAGCGCCGAATTGATCGCGCTGGTGCGCGCCGGGCGCAAGACCGCCACCTGCGGCGCCCTGCGCGACCATGAGGCCGGCGGCGAGGCGCTGCCCGAAGTCGGCCGCCGCGATATCGCGCTCAACTGGGACGGCAGCCCCGCCTTCGTGATCGAGACCGTCGAAGTCACCCGGAAGCGTTTCTGCGACGTGGACGAAGCCTTTGCGCTGGCGGAGGGCGAAAACCCCGATCTCGCCGGCTGGCGCGCCGGCCATGAGGCCTATTTCCGCCGCAACGGCGGCTTTGACCCGGAAATGATGCTCGTCTGCGAACGCTTCCGCATGATCGAGGATCTAGAAGCGCAACAGGCCCGCTGATGCGCCGCGCCCCCCCTTCATCCTGGCCCCAATATCCCGAGGGAGACGTGCCGCAGGCACGGTGGGGGCAGCGCCCCCGAACCCCACATCCAAAGGACCCTTGCCCATGTTTGACAAGATCCTGATCGCCAACCGCGGCGAAATCGCCTGCCGCGTGATCGAAACCGCCCGCCGGCTCGGCGTGGCCACCGTCGCCGTCTACTCCGATGCGGACGCTGGGGCGAAACACGTCGCGCTGGCCGACGAGGCGGTGCACATCGGCCCGCCCGCGGCCGCCGAAAGCTACCTGCTGGGCGACCGCCTGATCGAAGCCGCAAGGGCCACCGGCGCCCAGGCGATCCATCCGGGCTACGGGTTCCTTTCTGAAAATCCGGGCTTCGTGGAAGCGGTCGAGGCCGCCGGCCTCACCTTTATCGGCCCGCCGGCCGATGCGATCCGCGCCATGGGGCTGAAGGATGCCGCCAAGGCCCTGATGGAAGAAGCCGGCGTGCCCGTGGTGCCCGGCTATCACGGCGCCGAGCAGGGCGCGGAGTTCCTGAAGCAGAAGGCCGACGAGATCGGTTATCCCGTCCTCATCAAGGCCCGCGCGGGTGGGGGCGGCAAGGGCATGCGCCTCGTGGAGCACCCCGAAGATTTCGCCGCCGCCCTTGAAGGCGCGCAGCGTGAGGGGCAGGCCAGTTTCGGTGATCCGGCGGTGCTGGTGGAGAAATACATCCAGCAACCGCGCCACATCGAGATCCAGGTTTTCGGCGATGCCCATGGCAACGTCATCCACCTGTTCGAGCGTGATTGCTCCCTGCAACGCCGCCACCAGAAGGTGATCGAGGAAGCCCCCGCGCCCGACATGCCCCCCGAGGTGCGCGCGGCCATGGGGCAGGCGGCGGTCAATGCCGCCAAGGCCATCGGCTATCAGGGCGCGGGCACCGTGGAATTCATCGTCGACGGCGCGAACGGCCTGCGGGCCGACGGCTTCTGGTTCATGGAAATGAACACCCGTTTGCAGGTCGAGCACCCGGTCTCCGAGGCGATCACCGGGCTGGATTTCGTCGAGCTTCAACTGCGCGTGGCCGCCGGCGAGCCGCTCCCCGTGGCGCAGGAGGATCTCACCCTCGGCGGCTGGGCCTTCGAGGCGCGTGTCTATGCCGAGGACGCCACCAGGGGCTTTCTGCCCGCCACCGGCACGCTCACCCATCTCGCCTTTCCGGAAGGCACCGAATTCACCCTCGGGGGTGTGCGGATCGACAGCGGCGTGCGCAGCGGTGATGCGGTCTCGCCCTGGTATGACCCGATGATCGCCAAGGTGATCACCCACGGCCCCACGCGGGAGATCGCGCTGCGCAAACTCGGCCGGGCGCTGCGGCAGACGCAGGTGGCCGGGCTCACCACCAACATCCCCTTCCTGATCCGGCTGGCAGACCACGAAGGCTTCGCCGCCGGGCAGGTCGATACCGGGCTCATCGCGCGCGATCAGGCGGCGCTCACCCATGTGCCTGTACCCGATGCCGCGGCCCTCGCCGTGGCCGCCGCGGCCACCCTGCCGCCCCCGGTGGCGGATGGTTGGGAAGGGCTTGCGGGCTTCCGGTGCTGGGGGCAGGGCGGCCAGGTCGTGTCGCTCGCGCAGGGCGAGGCGCTCCACGAGGTCCGGCTGCTCCATGCCGGCGCCACCCTGACGGCCACGGTCGAGGCGGCAACCGTCACGCTCCGGCGGCTCGATGGCGGCGCCTTCGCCGTTGCAGGCCCCGGCGGCAGCCGCAGGCTTGCGGCCTCCTTCGACGGCGCCGAGGTCACCGTCTTCACCGGCGAAGCCACCCACCGTTTCATCCGGCCCGATCCGCTCGCGGCAGGGGCGGGGGAGGCCGCCGGCGGCGATACCGTCACCGCACCGATGCCGGGCCTCGTGAAGGCCATTCTCGTGGCGCAGGGCGATGGCGTCTCCAAGGGGCAGCCGCTGGCCATCCTCGAAGCGATGAAGATGGAGCACACGCTGACCGCGGCGCGCGACGGCGCGATCGAGGAGGTGCTCGTGGCGGAAGGCGCACAGGTGCAGGACGGCGCCCTGCTGCTTTCGCTCGTGCCGGAAGGCTGAGGCGCATCGCCACTGGCGCCGGCACCGGGCTTCTCCTATGTCTTGGCGTCGGCCCATCACAGGAAGTCACACCATGCCCGCCCGCCTGCCGCGCCCCCCTTGCACCCTCGTCCACCCGGCTGCCGCCGATTGGCACGATGCGCCCGGCTTCGCGCTGGTCGATCCCGCCACCGAGGCCACCGTGGGCGAGATCCCGGTCTGCGATGCAACCACGGTGGAGGCCGCGGTGCGCCGCGCCGCCGCTCTCTCCCGGCAGCTTGCGCTCGGGGAGAGGGGGCTCGATCCGCTGGCGATCCTCGAGGCCCTGATCGGCGAGATCGCCGCCCGCCACGATGCCTTCGCCGAGGCCATCGCCCGCGAGATGGGCGCGCCGCTGGACTTCTCGCGGGACAAGCAGGTCGGCACCGCGCTGTCCCACCTGCGCACGATCCTGAAGGCCGCCCGCGAAAGCGCCGCCGAACTGGCCACCCCGCCGGGGCAGGACAGCCACTTCGTGCGGTACGAGCCGCTCGGGGTCGCCGCGCTGATCACCCCGTGGAACTGGCCGCTGAACCAGGTCGCGCTGAAGGTCGGCGCGGCTCTGGCGGCGGGCTGCACCATGATCCTCAAACCCAGCGAACACGCCACCCGCTCGGCCCTTCTCTTCGCCGAATGCATGGAGGCTGCCGGCGCGCCGGAAGGGCTGTTTGCGCTCCTGCCCGGCGACGGCACGACCGGCGCCGCGCTCGCCGCGCATCCCGGCGTGGACGTGATCTCCTTCACCGGCTCCACCGGCGTGGGCCGCGCCATCGCCTCGGCCGCGGGGGCCAATCTCACCCCCTGCCTGCTGGAACTGGGGGGCAAATCCGCCAACATCCTCTTCGCCGACTGCGACGTGCCCACGGCCGTCGCCCAGGGCGTGGCGCATTGCTTCCGCAACGCCGGCCAAAGCTGCAACGCGGCCTCCCGCATGCTGGTGGCCCGCGAGATCTACCAAGAGGTCTGCGCCCGCGCCGCGGCCGAGGCCGAAACCTACCGCTTCGACGCGCCGCTCAAACCCGGCAGCCACCAGGGCCCGCTCGTCAACCGCGCCCAGTTCGACCACGTGCAGGCGGTGATCCGGCGCGCGCAGGCCGAGGGCGCCCGGCTGCTCACCGGCGGGCCGGGGCGCGCGGATGGCAAGGACATCGGTTTCTACCCCCGCCCAACCGTCTTCGCCGACGTCACCCCCGCGATGGCCCTCTTCCACGAGGAAGCCTTCGGCCCGGTGCTGGCCATCACGCCCTTCGACAGCGAGGCCGAGGCGGTCGCCCTGGCCAACGAAAGCGCCTACGGCCTTGCCGGCTACATCCAGACGGCCGATCGCGCACGTGCCATGCGCGTGGCGCGGCGGCTGGCGGTGGGCATGGTGCAGGTCAACGGCCGCAGCCGGATCGAAGGGGCACCCTTCGGCGGGCGCAAGGCCTCGGGCTACGGGCGCGAAGCGGGGCTCTGGGGCATCCGCGCCTTCCAGGCAGTCAAGTCGATCAGCGGCATCTAGCCTTCCTCTCGCCCCAAATACCTCGGGGGGAGGCGCCCGCACGGGCGGTGGGGGGCAGCGCCCCCCCTTCCGGCCCGGCGGATGCACCGGGGCTCAATCGCCGAGCCGCTCGATCAGGAAATCCATGAACACCCGTACCTTCGGCGTCAGCACGTTGGAGCGCGGATACATCAGCCAGAGCACCGAGGCGTCGTCCAGCCGCCAGTCCGGCAGGATCTGCACCAACCGCCCGGCGGCGATCTCGTGGGCAACGCTCCAGAGCGAGTTGATCGAGATCCCGGCGCCGGCCACGGTGGCCGCCCGCTGCGAGGCGCCGTCATCGAAGATCGTGCGGCAGATCATCCGTGCCGGATCCAGCGTCGCCGTCTGCCCGCCGGCATGGCGCAGGCGGCGCGGCGCGCTGTCCGCCCAGGCGAGGAAGGCATGGCCGTCCAGCTCTTCCGGCGCCTGCGGCGTGCCATGGGCGGCGAGGTAGCCGGGCGCGGCGCAGAGCACGCGCCTGTCGTCCGCCAGCCGGCGCCCCCGCAGACTGCTGTCCTGTAGGGGGGCGGACCGCAGGGCCAGATCGAAGCTGCCCTCGATCAGGTCGAACCGCGCGTCCGAGAGCCGCAGATCCAGCGTGATCTTCGGAAAGGCGGCGTGAAAGGCGGGTAGCAGCGGCATGATGTGCAGCTGCGCGTAGCTTGAGGGCGCGGTGAAGCGCAGCGTGCCGCCCGGTGCGGCGGCATCCTGCCCCAGCGCCGCGCGGCCGGCCTCGGCCTGTGCAAGGATCTCTCGCGCATAGGGCAGGAAAGCCAGGCCTTCCTCGCTGAGCGAGACCTTGCGCGTGGTGCGATGCAGCAGTTCCGCGCCCAGTTCGCGCTCCAGCTTCGCGAGCCGCGCGCTGGCCATCGCGGGGGCAAGGCCCAGCCGGCGCCCGGCGGCGGAGATGTTGAGCGCATCCGCGGCGGCCACGAAGAGGCGGAGGGAGTCGGTGTCCATGGCGATTATATGAAAAACCGGAATTCTGAATTCCATAGTGCGCTGATTTTATCGCAAACGGCAAGTGATACATGGCGTGTCAGCCCATCGACGCAACAAACAGGAGCTGCACATGAATGCGATCACCGAAACCCGGCCCGACGTGAACACCCAGATCGTCGAGGCCTTCCAGTTCCGCCACGCCACCAAGATCTTCGATCCGGAGCGCAAGGTGTCGGAGCGCGACATGGAGACCATCCTCGAAGCCGGGCGGCTCTCGCCGACCTCCTTCGGCCACGAACCTTTCCGCATCCTGATGATCCAGAGCCCGGAAAAGCGGGAGCTGTTCCGCCCGTTCTCCTGGGGGGCGAACGGGATGATGAACGGCTCCGCCGGCCAGCTGGGCACCGCGAGCCACTTCGGCATCCTGCTGGCGGCGCGCGCGCCGCTGATGACGGCGGGCTCGGAATATCTGCAGGCGCACTACCGCGGCGTGAAACATCTGCCGGAAGAGGTCATCGAGATCTTCAACGGCGCCTACGGCAAGTTCCAGAGCAGCGACCACAGGATCACCACCGATCGCGAGATCACCGACTGGTCGGGCAAGCAGGCCTACATCGTGTTGGCGAACATGATGACGGCCGCCGCGCTGCTCGGGGTGGATTCCTGCCCGATCGAGGGTTTCGACATGGAGCGGACGACGCAGGTGCTGGGCACCGAGTTCGGCATCGACACCGAGGCCTGGAAGCCCGCGGTGATGTTCGCCTTCGGCTACCGTGCGAAGGATCCGGAGTTCCCGAAGACCCGGCGCAGCATGGAAGAGACCGTCACCTGGTTCTGAAACGGGCGCGGGTCATGCCTCGGGCGCGGCCCGCGCATCCTCACGTGGGAGAATGGAATGGAAACGCCGGCCTTCGAACCGATCAACCGCGGTTTCGCGGCCACCTTCCGTCCGGGGCGGCTGAGCCTCGGGCTGGTGGTGCCGATCACCGCCTACCCCGACAGCCCCGTTCCCGACATGGAAGGCCATCTCGCCCGCGTGCAGAAAGCGGAGGCGCTGGGTTTCAAGGCGATCTGGCTGCGGGATGTGCCTTTCAACGTGCCGAGCTTCGGCGACGCCGGGCAGCTTTTCGATCCTTTCACCTACCTTGGCTACCTCGCCGGGCAGACGCGGGACATCGCGCTGGGCGTGGCCAGCATCGTGCTGCCGCTGCGCCACCCGGCCCATGTGGCCAAGGCGGCGGCCAGCGCCGACGTGCTCTCCGGCGGTCGGCTGATCCTCGGGGTGGCCTCGGGCGACAGGCCGGAGGAATACCCGGCGATGGCGGCGGATTTCGACGCCCGCGGGCAGGCCTTCCGGGAGAGCTTTGCCTATATCCGCGCGATGGGCGCGGCCGCACCCCGCATCGAAAACCGCTTCGGCCACACGGACGGGCGCATCGACATGCTGCCAAAGCCCACCGGCCCGCGCCTGCCGCTGCTGATCACAGGCTCCAGCCGTCAGGCGCCGGACTGGATCGCCGAACATGGCGATGGCTGGATGACCTATCCGCGCGGCGGCGCGGCGCAGGGGCAGGTGTTGGCGGACTGGCGCGCGCGTCTGGAACGTCTGGGCCAGCCCGCAAAGCCCGTCCTGCAGCCGCTCTACGTGGATCTGGCGCAAGATCCCGATGAGGGCCCCAGCCCGATCCATCTGGGCGTGCGCACGGGGCATCGCTGGCTGCTGGCCTACCTGAAAGAGCTTGAGGCCCTCGGGGTGAACCACGTGGCGCTCAACCTGCGGTTCAACCGCGCGCCGATTGACGAGACACTGGACAGGCTGGCCCGGGACGTGCTGCCGCATTTTTCCTGAAGGAGACGACCATGACGAAAAAGACGATCCTCATCACCGGCGCGACCGACGGCATCGGCCGCGCCACGGCGCAGGCGCTGGCCGCCGATGGCAACCGGCTGATCCTGCACGGGCGCAACGCCGAAAAGCTGGCCGCCGTGGCCGCCGAGATCGGGGGAGATGTTGCCACCGATCGGGCTGATTTCGCGGATCTGTCCGAGGTCGCCGCGCTGGGCCGCCGCGTGGCCGAGGCTCATGGTCCTGTTGATGTGCTCATCAACAACGCAGGTGTGTTCCGCACCGGCACGCCGCGCACCGCATCAGGAGAGGACGTGCGTTTCGTGGTGAACACCTTCGCGCCCGCGCTTCTGTCCCGCCTGCTGCTGCCTGCTCTCGCGCCGGGAGCGCGGCTTGTGCATCTCTCTTCGGCGGCACAGGCGCCGGTGGATCTGGCAGGTCTGCGGGGCGAAAAGCCCCTGGAAGCGATGGAGGCCTATGCCCAGAGCAAGCTGGCGCTGACCATGTGGAGTCAGGATTTCGCGCAGGCGCATCCCGAGGGGCCGGTCTCGGTGGCGGTGAATCCGGGTTCGCTGCTGGCGACCAACATGGTGCGCGAGGGCTTCGGGATGTCGGGCCACGATATCGGCGTCGGCGTGGACATCCTGGCGCGCGCCGCCCTCAGCCCGGAGTTTGCCACGGCGTCTGGCAAATATTTCGACAATGACGCCGGCCGTTTCGCCGCCCCCCATGCCGATGCCGCCGATCCGGCCAAACTGGGCGCCGTCGTGGAGGCCATCGAGGCCCGGATCGCGGGGTATCTGTAGGGCTTTTTGATTTTCGGCGTTTCAGATTGAAAACGCATCGCGTCTTCGCGGCCTCTCCCTTCGGTCGAATGCGAAAAGCGATCTGCGATCTGTCAGGTCAAATCCGAAACGCTCCAACCAAAAGGAAACGGGCCCCGAGGGGCCCGTTGCTGGTTTCTGGTGCTAAGTTCAGGCGAAGCTGACGCCGTGTTCGACCATCGGAAGATCGGCGACCGTCAGCGCGCTCGCTGCCGCGATCGCGTTGGCCAGCGCCGGGGCCGAGGGCGGAGTGCCGGGCTCGCCGATGCCGGTGGGGGCCTCGGTGGACTTCACGATATGCACTTCGATCGCGCCGATATCGCCGATGCGCAGCGGCTCGTAATCGGGGAAGTTGTATTGCTCCACCGCGCCGCCCGCGAGCGTGATCTGATCGCGCATGGCGTGGCCGATCCCGTAGCCGATGCCGCCCTCCATTTGGGCGCGGATGATGTCGGGGTTCACCGGGATGCCGCAATCCACGGCCGCCGTCACCTTCTCGATGCGGAAGCCGTCTTCGGCGGTGCCGGAGATTTCCACCACCTCGGCGGCATAGGAGCCGAAGGACTTGTGCACCGCGACGCCCATGTGGCGGCCGGCCTGCGCCTTGCCCCAGCCCGCCTTCTCGGCCGCGAGTTTCAGCACCGCCGCCTTGCGCGCCTGATCCGCGCCGCCGCCTGCGAGATGGACCAGCCGGAATTCCACCGGATCGCGGCCGGCGGCCTTGGCCGCCAGGTCCATCATCACTTCCATCGCGTAGGCGGTGTGGGTGTGGCCCACGGAGCGCCACCAGAGGGTGGAGGTGGCTTTCTTCGTATCGGTCAGGCCGACGAACATGCCGGGCACCCGGTAGGGCGTGTCCGACACGCCCTCCACCGAGGAGCCGTCCACCCCGTCGTGCACGGCGAAGGCCTCGAACGCCGTGCCCTTCATGATGGACTGGCCCGCGATGCGGTGATCCCAGCCGAGGATCTCGCCCTCCGCCGAAAGCCCGACGCGCACCTTGTGGCCGAAGGCCGGGCGGTAGTAGCCCGAGCGCAGATCGTCCTCGCGGGTCCAGACCAGTTTCACCGGGCGGGAGCGGTCCGTCATCACGAAGGCCAGCGCGGCCTCGACCTGGTAGTCGGCATCCGGCGTGGCGCGGCGGCCGAAGGAGCCGCCGGCGAGCATCGTGTTGATGTGGATCTTCTCTGCCGGCAGGCCGAAGATCTGCTGGAAGGCCATATGGGGCCCCGTGGGCATCTGGGCGCCGTCATGCAGCACGATGTCGCCCTCCGCCGTCTGTTCGATGGTGCAGTTCAGCGGCTCCATCGGGGCATGGGCCAGGAGCGGGAAGTAGAAGGTCTTCTCGATCACCTGCGCCGCGCCCTCGATGGCGGCCAGCGTTTCGGCGTGATCCTTCTTGAGCACGTTGTATTCCGGCTCGGCATCCAGCGCGGCCATGATCTCGGCGCGGATCTCGTCGGAGGAGCGGGTTTCCGCCGCCGAGGTATCCCACGTCACGCTGAGCGCCTCGCGGGCCTGGATCGCGGCCCAGGTGTTCTCGGCATAGACGGCCACGCCCGCCTTGTTGGGCAAAACGGCGGCGTTGATGAAGCCCTTCACCTCTTTCGCGGCGCTGTCGTCGAAGCCCGTCGCCATGGCGCCCCTCTGCTCGGGGCGCGCGATCACGACGACCATCTGGTTGTCCAGATGCACGTCCATGGCGAACTTGGCCTTGCCGTTGCCCTTGATCACGGAGTCGAGCCGGCGGGTGCTCTCGTTGCCGATGATGCGCCATTCTTCCGGGCTCTTCAGGCGCGGCTCGGCCGGGGGCTCCATCTGCGCGGCGGCGGCGACGAAATCGCCGATGGGGGCGCTCCGGCCTGCGCCGACGACCATGCCCTCCTCGATGGAGAGGCCGGCAGGATCCACGCCCCAGGCCTCGGCGGCGGATTTGATCAGCAATTCGCGGGCGGCGGCGCCGGCCTGGCGATACTGCATGAAGCTGTTGGCCATGGCGGTGGAGCCGCCGGTGCCCTGGAATGGGCCGAACAGCAGGTTGTTGTAGACCTGCGGGTTGGAGGGCGCGAAGGCGTAGTGGATCTGGTCCATCCGCAGGCCAAGCTCTTCGGCGATCAGGGTGGAGAGGCCGGTGGCCGGGCCCTGGCCCTTCTCGAAGTGCTTGATGATTGCGGTGACATTGCCCTCTGAATCGATCTTCACGAAGGGGTTCAGCATCGCATCGGAGGAGGAGGCGGCGAGCGCGCCATCGGGGCGGGCGCCGATGAAGAGCGCGGCGCCGGCAGCGGCGGCTGCGCCCTTGAGGAAGGAACGGCGGGATGTCTTAGGGGTCATCGGATCAGGCCTCCATGATCTCTGCGGCGCGCTGGATGCCGGCGCGGATCCGCTGGTAGGTCGCGCAGCGGCAGGCGTTGCCGTACATGTATTCGTCGATTTCCGCCGCGCTGGGCTTGGCGTTTTCCCGCAGCAGCCCCACGGCCGACATGATCTGCCCCGATTGGCAGTAGCCGCATTGCACCACGTCAAGCTCCGCCCATGCCTGTTGCACGGCCTTGCCGATCGGGTCCTCCTCCATCTGTTCGATGGTGGTGATCTCACTGCCCTCCACGTCTTCGATGTAGGTCTGGCAGGAGCGCACCGGTTCGCCGTCCAGATGCACGGTGCAGGCCCCGCAGGAGGCCACGCCGCAGCCGAACTTGGTGCCGGTGAGTTTCAGTTCGTCGCGGATCACCCAGAGAAGGGGGGTGCCGGGGTCGGCCTCGACCTCGTGGGTCGTGCCGTTGAGTTTGAGGGTGATGGCCATGGGTGGGGATCTCCTGTTGGAAGATTGCCTGTTGCGTGGCGAAGGTGACGGCGCGTCGGCCGATCTTGCGGCGGGGCGGTGGCGGCCCCATTTCGAAAGTGTAAACTTATGCGTTTACTATACGGGAGATTCGCGCATTGTAAACTGGTAAGTTTACAGGGCCGGGGTAGCGACGCCGCGCCACGCGCAAGAAGGGTGCGCCGGCCCTGTGCGCAATAGATAGTCCGTGCTAAGGAAAGGTCCATGATGGATCAGACTGACTGCGAAAATCCGAAACGCCTCCAGATCATCGAGGCCGCCGTTGCCGAATTCCGGGAGCGTGGATTCCCCGACGCCAGCATGGACAGGATCTCCGCACGGGCCGGAGTTTCGAAACGAACCGTCTACAAGTATTTCGAAAGCAAGGAAAAACTCTTCGCCGCGATTGCCGAACTGATGTCGGCGCGGATGGCGGCGGAACTGGACATCACCTACACGCCGACCGTTCCGATCGCCGAGCAGCTGACGCGGCTCGCGGAGGCCGAGGGGCGGATCTTCCAGTCGCGCGAGGCGATGGCCATGGCGCGGATGCTGCTGGGCGAAACGCTGCGCGCGCCGGAGGTGGCCCGCAGGAGCCAGGCGCGGATCGACGCCCATGCCGTCTTCTCCCGCTTCCTCGCCGATGCCGCCGCCGACGGGGCGCTGCGGATCGACTGCCCCGACAGGGCGGCCAGCGAGTTCGTGGGTCTGCTGAAGGCCCGCGCCTTCTGGCCCCACGTTCTGGGCGGCACCGAGATCAGCGCCGAGGAAATGGCCGACGTCGTGCGGGCCTCCGTCGAGATGATGCTGGCGCGCTACGGCACGGGTGCTTAGGCGGGTGGCGCCCTGAACGCCCGTTCAGGGCGCGGGCTGAAAGGGCCTCACCGCAGGATGAAGACGGAGCAGGGCGCGCGGCGCGCGGCGCGGGCGGCGGTGGAGCCGAGCGCGTAGCCCCGCGCATCCGGGCTCTGGGCGCTGACGACGATCAGATCCACGCCCTTCTCGGCGGCATAGGCGCAGATCTGGACGCCTGCCTTGCCGCGCACAACATCCGACTCCACGTCGCCGTGTTCGGCGGCGATGGCGGCCAGCTTTTCCCGGACCTTGTTCGTCAGGTGGTTGGCTTCCCGCACGGTGACGAACTCCGCCACGAAGCCGGGGATGTCCTCCAGCACGGTCAGCAGGGTGATGCGCCCGCCCGGCGCCAGAAGGTGGCGGGCCGTCGCGATCTTGCGGGCGGCCGCCCCTTCGTGATCGAGGGCGACGGGGATCAGGATATGGGAAAACAAGGCGGCGTTCCTCCGGGTGGCGGTTCAGGGTGGGGGCGGCCCGGCGCGCGGCGGGCCGCCCGCAAGCGCGTGTCAGGCGCTGCGGTAGAGCTTGGTCATCGAGAATTCCCGGTGGCCGAGGGCTTCGGCGGCGGTATAGCGGCCGTTGGCGGTGCGGCAGATCATCTCGATCAGCGCGTCGCCGGCCTCGTCGATGGTCATCTCGCGGCGCAGGATGCCGGAGACGTCCACGTCCACGTGCTCGCCCATGGTGCGCACGGTGCGCGGGTTCGCGGTGATCTTGATCACCGGCACGATCGGGTTGCCGACCACGTTGCCCTGCCCGGTGGGGAAGGTGTGGACCACCGCGCCGCCCGCCGCCATCAGCGTCACGCATTCGGCCGCCGCGGAGGAGGAGTCCATGAAGTAGAGCCCGTTGCCGGATTTCGGCATCTCGGCGGGGCCGAGGATGTCGATGTAGCGCGAGGTGCGACCGATCTTCTCGAGGTTGCCGAGCGCCTTCTCCTCGATGGTGGTCAGCCCGCCTTCGATGTTGCCCTTCGTGGGCTGGCTGTCGGAGAGATCGTCGGTCTGGTGCGCGAAGATCACTTCGTCCTGGTAGGCCTTCCACATCTTGTACCAGCGCTCTCCGACTTCCTCGTTGATGGCGCGGGCCTTGCAGATGTGCTCGGCGCCCGTGATCTCGGAGGTTTCGCCGAAGAAGCCGGTGATGCCTTCGGGCAGCAGCTTGTCGTACATGTTGCCCACGGTCGGGCAGGAGCCCAGCCCGGTGGTGGTGTCGCTCTCGCCGCATTTGGTGGAGACCCAGAGCTCGGAGATCGAGCATTCCTCCCGTTGCAGCTCGGTGGCCCAATGGACGAAATCCTTCGCCGCCCAGCTGGCGCGGCGGATGGTTTCGAAATCGCCGTTCTGCTCGATGGAGAATTCGGCCACCGGCTTGCCGGTTTCGCGAATGCCATCGGCGATGCGCTTCGTCCAGCCGGGCTCGATCCCGATCACCACCACGGCGGCGACATTGGGGTTGGCGCCGGTGCCGATCATGGTGCGGAAATGCAGTTCGAGATCCTCGCCGAACTGCAGGCGGCCATAGGCATGCGGGATCGCAAGCGTGCCCTTGACGTTGTTGGCCACCGCCTCGCAGGCGGCGTTGGAGATGTCGTCCACGGGCAGGATGACGACGTGGTTGCGCACGCCGACGCGGCCGTTTTCACGCCGGTAGCCCTTGACGGTCAGGTTGGAATATTTCGATGCCATCGGATCGGCTCCTTACCAGCGTTTGGTTTTGCAGTTGTGGGTGTGGACGTGGCCGCCCTTGGGAACGTCGGCGATGATCTTGCCGATGTCCTCGCCGTATTTGATCGCGGTGTCGCCGGCCTTCAGATCCTTCAGCGCGATCTTGTGGCCGATGGGCACGTCGGCCCCGGCGGTGAGGCGGAAGGTGGAGTTGTCGTGGGTCACGCAACAAAGCATGTCGGTGCCCGCGGTCAGCCCTTCCACCACGACCACGCCGACGTTGTCGGCATGTTCATGGACGAGCAGGTGGGGGATTTCAGCCATTGATGGTCTCCTCAGGCGTCAGGTTTCAGAAGGATCTTGGGGGCCTGCACGCGGCCGGCCCGGATGTCGGCGAAGGCGGCGGCGCCTTCGGAAAGGGGGCGGCGCTCGGTCCAGTCCAGAGGGCCGAGGCGCCCGTCGAACATCGCTTGCGCGCAGTCGCGGAAATCCTGCGAGGTGTAGGTGTAGGTGCCGGTGAAGGTGATCTCCTGCAGCGTCATGCGGCGGATATCGAGCCCGCCTTCGGCCGAGCCGAGGCCGATGTGCACGATGATGCCGCCGGGGCGGGCCGCCAGGGACGCCGCCGCGCGGGTGGGCACGATGCCGACGCCATCCACGATCACGTCATACTGGCGGCTGGTGGCGGCCTCCGGGGCGATGACCTCCATCCCGCAGGCCTCCTTGAGATAGGCGGCGCGGGCGGCGTTTGGCTCGACGATACGGATATCCGCGATGCCTTGCGCCTTGAGGCTCAGTGCCGCGCCGAGGCCGATCGCACCGCCCCCGAAGACCAGCGCCCTTGCATCGGCTTGGGCACCGGCGGGGTGGGCGCGGGCGATGCGGGCTGCGTGCCAGCCGCAGGCGATGGGCTCCGCCAGGGCCGCCTGGTCGGACGAGACGTGACCCGGCACCGCCACGAGGTTGCGCTCCGGCAGCGCGACCCATTCGGCGAAGCCGCCTTCGCGCGGGGGCATGGAGATGATCTGGCGCTCGGGGCAGAGGTTGTCCTGCCCGCTCCGGCAGGCCCGGCAGGTGCCGCAGGTGACGAGCGGGTTGATGGTGACGCGCTGGCGGCTGCCGTCGGGCATCACCGCCACACCAGCCACCTCGTGGCCGAGGATCAGCGGCGCCGGGCGGCGTTCGTCATGGCCGAGGTAGGCGTGCATGTCGGAGCCGCAGATGCCGGCGCTTTCCACCTGCACGATAAGTTCGCCGGCAGCCGGGGCGGGGGGCGGGACGTCCCGGATTTCAAGGCTCTCAGGGCCGGTATAGACAAGTGCCTTCATTTCGCGGTGAACCCCCCGTCGACCATGAGGATCTGCCCGGTCACGTAGCGGGAGGCCTCGGAGCAGAGAAACAGAAGCGGGCCGTCCAGATCTTCCGGCACGCCGTTGCGGCCGATGCAGGTTTGCGCCGCATTGCGGGCCGCGCGGGCCTCGTCGGAGAAGACGGCCGCCGTGAGTTCGGTCGGGAAGAAGCCCGGCGCGATGGCGTTGGCGGTGATGCCCCGTCCGGACCACGCCTCGGCCATGGCCCGCGTCATCTGCGCCACGCCGCCTTTGCTGGCCCCGTAGGCGATGCCGCCCGGAAAGGCGCGGAAGGATTGCAGCGAGGCGAAATTAACGATCCGCCCCCAGCCCTTTTCGGCCATCGCGGGCGCGAAGGCCTGGCTCAGGAAGAAGGGGGCGGAGAGGTTGACGGCAAGCGTGGCCTCCCAGCCTTCGGGCGTCACCTCGTCGGCGCCCTGCCGCGTGTTGAGCCCGGCGGCATGGACAAGGATGTCGGGCGCGCCGAAAGGGGCGGCGATCCGGTCCACGAGAGCGGACCGCCCGACGGGATCGGCCACGTCGGCGGCCACCGCCGCGCGCGCGCCGGGCCCTTCCGCGCAGAAGGCTTCGAGCGCCTCGGCGCGGCGGGCCACGGCGATCACCTTCGCACCCGCACCCGCCAGCACCTCCGCCGCCCGCCGCCCGAGGCCCGAGCTGGCCCCGGTCACGCAGGCGACGCGCCCGGCAACGGAGAACAGCGCGGGATCGGGCGCGACGGAAGAGGCGGCGGTGCTATTCATCGGCGGAGAGGTTGAAGGTTTCGTCGGGGAAGTATTTCTTCAGCCGGATGTCGGCGGTGCGGGCGTGGCCCTCCATGCCTTCCAGCCGCGAAATCCGCGCGGTGGCCTCCGCCACGGGCTTGGCGCCTTCGCGGGTGGCGCGCTGCCACGTGACGATCTTCATGTATTTGTGCACCGAAAGGCCGCCGGTGTAGCTGGCCGCGCCCGAGGTGGGCAGCACGTGGTTGGTGCCGGAAGCCTTGTCGCCGAAAGCGACGGTGGTTTCCTCTCCGAGGAAGAGCGAGCCGTAGCAGGAGAGGCGGTCGAGCCACCAGTCCAGATCCTCGGCCTGCACGGTGAGGTGCTCCGGGGCGTAGTCATCGGAGGTGGCCGCCATCTCCTCGCGATCGGCGCAGAGGATCACCTCGGCGTAGTCGCGCCAGGCGGCGGTGGCGTTCTCGCGGTTCACCTCGGGCAGATCCTCGATCAGCGGCGGCACGAGGCGCATCACCTCCTCGGCGAGCGCGCGATCGTCCGTGACGAGCCAGACCGGCGAATTGTAGCCGTGCTCGGCCTGCCCCACGAGATCGGTGGCCACGATCATCGGATCGGCCGTCTTGTCGGCCAGGATCAGGCTGTCGGTCGGGCCGGCGATCATGTCGATGCCGACCCGCCCGAAGAGCATCCGCTTGGCCTCGGCCACGAACTGGTTGCCGGGGCCGACGAGGATGTTGGCCTTGGGCAGGCCGAAGAGGCCGAAGGTCATCGCGGCGACGGCCTGCACCCCGCCCATGGCCATGATCTTGTCGGCTCCGCAGACATGGGCGGCGTAGATGATCGCCGGCGCGACGCCCACGCCGGGGCGGGGCGGGGAGGCGGCGACGATGTTCCTGCAGCCGGCGACCTTGGCCGTCGTCACCGTCATGATGGCGCTGGCGATGTGGCTGTAGCGCCCGCCGGGCACGTAGCAGCCGGCGGCATGCACGGGGATGGCCTTCTGGCCCGCGATCAGGCCCGGCACCACCTCGACCTCGAAGTTGCCCACCGTCGCAAGCTGCGCCTCGGCGAATTTCTTCACGTTGGCATGGGCGAACTCGATGTCCTTGCGCAGCTGCTCGGGCACCTGCGCGGCGGCGGCGGCGACGGTTTCCTCCGACAGCAGGATCTCGCCGTCGTAGCGGTCGAACTTGCGCGCGTATTCGAGCGCCTTCTCGTCGCCGCCGGCCTCGATGTCATCGAGGATGCCGCGCACGATCTCCTTGGTTTCGGTGGCGTCGCTCCTTGAGGTGAGCGTGGCCTTCTTCAGGTACTCTCTCGGCATGGCAGGGCCCTATTTGTAGATGTCCGGCAAGAGGACGGTGGAAATGGTCGGCACGTAGGCGATGAAGAGGGTCACCACGAGCATGAAGAAAACGAAGGGGATGGCGCGATAGGCGATCCGAAGGATCGACTCCCCGGTGATCCCGGCCACCACGAAGAGGTTGAGCCCCAGCGGCGGGGTGATGAAGCCCACGCCGAGCGCGGTGATCATCATGATGCAGAACTGGATCTCGTTCATGCCGATGTCGTCGGCCAGGGGTTTCAGGATCGGCGCGAGGATCACGATGTTGGGCGTCGTCTCCATCACGCAGCCGGCCGCGATCAGGATGCCCACCATCATGAGGATCAGGATCAGCGGCTCGTCGCTCACCGAGGTGGCGGCGGCCACGAAGCCCTGCGGCACGCCGATGATGGCGAGCGCCTCGGCCAGCGGGGCGGAGAAGGCGATGATCGGCAGGATCACCCCGTTCACCTTGGCCGAGCTCACCAGCATCGCCGGAAAATCGCTCAGCCGCAGTGTGCCGAGGATGAAGCCCATGATGATCGTCACCACCACGGCCGTGGCGCCCGCCTCGGTGGGGGTGAGGCGGCCCGAGAAGATGCCGTAGAAGATGATGCCGGGCACGAGGAAGGCATACCAGCCGGATTTGAGCGCCGCGCCCAGGCGGGAGAAATACTCGCCCATGCTGATGTTTCCGCCGCCTTCCCAGCCCTTGAGCCGGTTCATGATGATGTTGGTGGCGAGGATCGACAGCAGGATGGCGATGCCCGGGATCAGCGCGGCGAGGAAGAGCGTGGAGGCGGAAATCCCCAGCACGAGGCCGATGATGATGTAGGCGATGGAGGGCGGGATCAGGATGCCGGTGCAGGCTCCGGCGGCCACCAGCGCGCAGGCGTAGGGGCGGGGGTAGCCCGATTCCACCAGCCGGTCGATCGTCATGCGGCCCACCGCGGCGGCACCGGCGGCGTCAGAGCCCGAGATCGCGGCGAACATGCCGCAGACAAGCACCGTGGCCGAGCCGAAGCCGCCCTTCGCGAACTGGGTGAGCGCCTCGGCGACGTCGAGGAACTTCCGGCTCAGGCCCGTGCGCACCAGCACGTCGCCCGTGAGGATGAAGAGCGGCACGGCGGTGAGTGCGAAGAAATCGATGCCCGAGAAGAGCTTTTCGCCCACGAGGCTCAGGGGCAGCGCACCGGACCAGACCAGCATCACGATGGCGGAGGAGCCGATGGCGGCCCAGACGGGCACGGCAAGCGCCACGAGCAGCACGAAGAGGATGACGGGGCCGTAGAAATCCCAGCCCAGGACGACGGATTGATCGAGTTGGTTCCAAAGCATCGCAGGGCCCTCAGTCGAACAGCTTGTCGCCTTCGTAGACGGGGCGGCCCGCACGAAGGTCCGCGATGTCGCGGAGGATGGATTGAACGAGGCGCAGCAGCACGAGCGCGAAACCCACGGGCACCGCCATCAGGAACCAGACGCGGCTGATCCGGAGCCCGTCTGTGACGGAGCCGAACTTGGCGGAAACATGCACGGTTTCATACGAGTAGTAGAGCGCGACGACGGAAACGGCGACCATCACCAGATCTCCGAAGAGGTAGATCACCGCCTTGGTGCGCGGGCCGACGTAATGCAGGATCACGTCGATCCTTATGTGGCCGCGTTCCTTCACGGCGGCGGCCGCCCCGATCCAGGCGAGATAGATGAAGGAGTAGCGCACGATCTCCTCGCCCCAGATCGAGGAGTAGGAGAGCAATTCGCGGCGCAGCACCTCGATGAACATCGTCGCCACGAGCATCGTGTAGAAGATGAGCAAGAGCCATCGCTCGGCATTCCGGTTGAGGGTTTGCAGAACTTGCATCCGTCACATCCTTCCCGTGCGCTGGCTTTGAACGGCCCGCGGCGATGCTGGTTTCAAGAGGGGTTTCAGAGGGTTGGCAGGGCGGGCGGGCCGCCCTGCCGTGATGCGTCAGGCGTCGTGGACGTAGTAGCGGCCCATGGTGCCGGCGGCCTCTTCGAGCTTGGCGAAGGTCTCCATCGAGCCAGCCAGCTCGACCTTGAACTCGTCCCATTCGCTGCGCTGGTAGCCACCGGCCTCTTTCCATTCGCCGAGCTGATCTTCGCTCAGGGAATGGAATTCGACGCCGGCCTTCACCAGCTCGGCCATGGCGTAGGCGCGCGCGGAGGGCACTTTGGCGAGGTTCTGGTGGGCGGTCAGCTCACCGGCAAACTCGACGCCTTCCTGAACGTCGGAGGGCAGCGAGTTGAACCACTCGAGGTTCATCGAGTAGATCTGGCTGTCCGGCACCGCCTGCGTGAAGGTGACGTGGCTCAGGATGTCCTTGAAGCCAAACACGTAGAGCGCGCCGACAGAAGGATCGAGCGCATCGGCCACGCCCTGCTTGATGGCAGACGGCGTCTCGCCCCAGGCCACAGGCGTCGGGTTGGCGCCGACCATGCGGTAGTACTGCTGCAGCATCTTGGAGCCCGGCACGCGGAATTTCACGCCGGCCATGTCGCCCGGGGTGATGACGGCATCGCCGCCCTTGCGCACGGCCACGACGCGCGGATCGATGTTGATGTAGAACAGCGCCTTGAAGCCCGCGGCTTCGATCTTGGGGTGCACTTCGCTCTTCCAGGCGTCGGAGGTGACGAGGTTGGTGAAGCGCTGGTTGGAGCCGCAGAAGTAGGGCATGTTGATGAGGTCGGCCGCGCTCGCATAGGGCGCGAAGTTGGACAACGAGTGCTGGGCGCATTGGATCGTGCCGGCCTGCACCGCCTGCACCAGCGCCCCGCCCGCGCCGAGCTGGCCGCCGGGGGCGAGCTTGACGTAGATCTTGCCGTTGGTGGCGTTCTGGATGTTTTCCTTCAGGTCCAGCTGCATGATCGGATAGCTGCGGGAGGCGCCCAGCACGTAGGCCGTGGCGATCGTCATCACGTGGTCCGCGGCGGCCTCACGCTCTTTCTCTTCCTTGGCGGTCTGGGCGACGGCCTCGGTGGACCAGAGCATCCCGCCGGCCCCGGCGACGACGGCCGCCGTGAAGCTGCCGCTGCCGGCCAGTTTCAAGAAGTTGCGTCGCTCCAGCGACGCGATCTCGCGTTTCTCACGATCCATGTTTTCCTCCCTGGATTGGTTCATGATTGGTTGTTGTCTTTTGATTTTTCGGCGGCTTCGCGGCGCAGGATGTCGATCACGAAGACGATGGTCGCCGCGAAGAGCATCAGCATTTCGCCCACGTCGCCCATGAACTGGGCCTTGCCGTAGGCCCCGAGCAGAACATTGCCGAGGTAGATGGCGAAGAGCGCCGCGGAAAATAGCAGAAACACGGGTGACTCCTCCCTTCACGCCGATTCTCCAGAAATGTAAGCGCTTACATTTCACGATGCAAGCGCTTACATTTGATCCCGTGCCCGCATGGCGGTAAGCCGGAAGGGCGGGAACGCGAGGTTGGAAACGAAAGGGGCATGAATGGCTGAGGATCGGCCCGGCACGGACGGCGGCATGGCGTGGGAAGGAATTTCCCCGACGCTGGAAGACGTTGCCGCGCGTGCAAAGGTCTCCACGGCGACGGTATCCCGATGCCTGAACGCCCCGCAGCGGGTCTCGGAACGGACCCGTGAACGGGTGATGGAGGCCGTCCGGGCGCTCGGATATGCCCCGCATTTCGGCGCACGCGCGCTGGCCGCCAACCGCACAAACACCTTCGGCGCGATCATCCCGACCATGGAAAACGCGATCTTCGCGCGTGGCCTTCAGGCCTTCCAGGAGGAGCTGGGCCGCCACGGAATCACCCTGCTGGTGGCCTCGTCCTCCTATAGCCCGGAGCTGGAGGAGGAGCAGATCCGCACGCTGATCGCGCGCGGGGCGGAGGCCGTGCTGCTGATCGGGCAGGATCGCACGCCGGAAAGCTACACGCTGCTGCGTCGGCGCAGGATCCCGCATGTCGTCGCCTGGACCAACGCGCGCGGGGAGGGGCCGGTGTCGATCGGCTTCGACAACCGAAAGGCCATGGCCGCGCTCACCGCCCGCGTGCTCGAGCAGGGGCACCGCCGGCTCGCCCTCGTCAGCGCGCCGCGCGCGGGCAACGACAGGGCGCGCGAGCGCGCCGAGGGCGTATCGGAGGCGATGGCGGCGCACGGGGTGCCGCCCGCCGATCTGGTGCTGATCGAAACACCCTATTCCATCACCAACGGAGCGGAGGCCTTTGCCCGGCTGATGGCGCGCAGGCCCCGGCCCACGGCCGTGCTCTGCGGCAACGACGTTCTGGCCGCCGGGGCGCTGCGGCAGGCGCGGGAAATGGGGATCGACGTGCCGGGCGAAGTCTCCGTGACCGGCTTCGACGACATCGAACTGGCCGAGATCGTGACGCCGGCGCTGACCACCGTCCACGTGCCGCACCGCGCCATGGGCGCCGGCGCCGCGCGCAAGCTCATGGCCCTGCGCAACGGCGAGGACGTGGGTGCCAGCGAGGAACTGGAGGCCACCATCGTGTGGCGGGAGTCCCTGGGCCCCGCCGCCGTCGGCTAGGTCGTGGACTCATAATGTCTGATCCAGAGCCTTGAGCAAGCGAGGTGAAGTGCGGCGAGGAAGTTTGCTGCGGTTTTGAAGTATCGCGTTGCGATGCCGCGGAAGTGTTTGAGACGATTGAAGAACCGTTCGACCTTGTTGCGTTCGCGGTAGAGGTCTCGGTCGACGGTCCTGACCACGCGGACGTT
>NZ_FWFQ01000046.1 GCF_900172235.1 Pseudoruegeria aquimaris
ACAGCGGCGAGATCACCGCCCATTCCGCATCGCTCACATCGTGTCTGCCCGTCATGCTCACCTCCGTTTCCGAAAGTGAATCATCACACCGCCAAAAACGGAATCCCGTTTATGAGTTCACGACCTAGTCAGCGCAGGGTGGCGGTGGTGTGGGCTTCGGGCCGGATTTCTGGCCGGATTTCTGGCCGGGCCGTCGGCAGGGGCGGCATGTGGCTGCCAAGTTCCAACCCGTCGGCATAGATCACCTCGGCCCCTTCGAAGAAGAGCGCGGTGAAGCGGCGTGTGCGCGGCCTTGCTTCGCGGCGGATGAACTCCCCGTCGACGAGCCGTTTGGCGGGCACCAGCGCGCGGGCCGCGCCATGCAGTGCCGTGGCCCGCCAGTCGCGCAGCAGCACCGGCTGTTCGGGGTGCAGAAGCGTATCGCCTTCGGGGCAGTCGGCGCCCAGCGTGCCCGCGCCCACCCGGACGGCGCGGCAGGTGGCTTCGAAGCTCTCCACGCCGAGGAGCCGGACCATGCCGGTATCGCGGGTGATGAGCCGATCGCCGGGGCAGAGGAACTCCACCGGCAGCGCGCCATCGAGGGTGAGGATTGACGTGCCATGCGCAATGCCTGCGCCTGGCTGCACTGGTGCCTTCGCGGGGAATCCCCCGCGCCAATGCCCGACCGTTTTCGGTTCCATGGGCTATCTCGCTCTGACCTGCCTTTATTATTGGGGCCAGCATAGCTTAAAACCGCGTTACGAAAAGCCTTTTTCTGCTTTCCGGTGCGGGTGTGATTTTTCACTCGCACCCGTTTCCGGGCTCTGGTAATCAGCCTGAAACGGCCGCTGCCCCATGGGCGGGGCGGCCGCGTGCGGGTGTGGCGGAATTGGTAGACGCACCAGATTTAGGTTCTGGCGCCGCGAGGCGTGGGGGTTCAAGTCCCTCCACCCGCACCACGATGGCCCTTCAGGCGAGCGCATCGCCAAGCGGCTGGTTTCAAACGTTTTCTTTCCCGTGCGGCCTTGGTTTCCGGCCCTGGCCCGACGCCATGGTGGGGATCAGAGCGACGCGGTGATGCCGCCGTCCACGTAGAGCACGTGGCCGTTGACGAAGCTGCTGGCGCCGGAGGCGAGGAAGACGCAGGCGCCCACCAGTTCCTCCACCTTGCCCCAGCGCCCGGCCGGGGTGCGCCTTTGGAGCCAGGCGCAGAAATCCGGGTCCGAAAGCAGGGCGGCGTTGAGCGGGGTTTCGAAATAGCCCGGCGCGATGGCGTTGCAGTTGAGCCCGTGGCGGGCCCAGTCGGTGGCCATGCCCTTGGTGAGGTTGGCCACGGCGCCCTTCGTCATCGTGTAGGGGGCGATGCCGGGGCGGGCGAGGGCCGACTGCACGCTGGCGATGTTGATGATCTTGCCCGCGCCGCGCCCGATCATGTGGCGGGCCACGGCCTGACCCACGTGGAAGACGCTGGCGATGTTGGTCTGCATCAGCTGATCGAAAGCCGCTTCCGGAAAATCCTCCAGAGGCGTGCGGTGCTGCATCCCGGCGTTGTTGACGAGAATGTCGATCGGGCCGATGCCGGCCTCGAAGCCATCGACGGCGGCGCGGGCGGCGGCGTGGTCGGTGACGTCGAAGGGCAGGCGATGCACGGTGGCGCCTTCGCTTTCCAACTGCCGCGCGGCGGTTTCCAGCTTCGCGGTATCCCGCCCGTTCAGGGCGATCTCGGCGCCGGCCTCGGCCAGCCCGCGGGCCAGGGCGAAGCCGATGCCCTGGGTGGAGCCGGTGATGAGCGCGCGCCTGCCCGCCAGAGAAAACAGATCCGCCAAGGTGCTTGCCTCCCTTGCTGCCTTGCCTTCCCTTGCTAGCGGCTGCGCGGCGCCCGTGCAAACCCGGATCGGGATCAGGCGGCCAGCGGGGCTGCCTGCGCCTGCGTGCCGGTCTGCAAGTCGGCCTGCGCGGGGCGCAGCGTGTCCAGCATCTGGAGCCAGCGGGCGGCGAAGCGGGCTTCGCCCTGCAACACCGGGCGCGGGCGGTCGGCGAAAGCGCCGCTGGCCACGGTCTCGATGGCGTCCTGCCATGCGGCGCAGGTGCCGACCTCCACCTTGAGGGCGCCGTCGGCGATCTGGTCGCGCAGCCCGTCCACATCGGCCACGAGCACCGTGCGCCCGGCGGCGAGCCCCTCCTGCGCCACCAGCCCGAAGGCCTCCCAGCGCGAGGGCATCAGCACGCAGTCCACCTCGGCCATGGCCTGCGCCGGGGCCGCGCGGAAGCCCTCGAAGCTGATCCGGGCATCGCCCTCGGCCAGGGCCTTCAGCTCCTCCTCCAGCGGGCCGGCGCCGAAGATCTTCAGGCGGAGGGCCGGGTTGCGCGTGGCCTTGAAGGCGTTGATCGCGGTGGCGAAGCCCTTCTGTTCGTGCAGGCGGCCGATGAGGCCGAAGACGCGCGGCGCGCCCTCGGGGGCGGGAAGGGCGGTGAAATCGGCGAGATCCACGCAGGGGCTGATGTGGAACAGCTTCTCGCGGCGGGCAAGCTTTTCGCGCAGCATCCAGTCGCGCTGGTCGCGGCTCACGGCCACGATCCCGTCCATCATCGCGTAGGCGGTGCGCAGCAGGGTGCAGAAGCGGCCCATGTGGCGCACCTTGCGGGCGGCGAAACCGGCGGTGTAGCTGTGTTCGACATGGATCAGCGTGGCCGCCGGGTGCATCGCGCGCAGGGCGATCAGCGCGGGCAGGGCGCGCCAGCTCACCGTCAGGTGCGAGACGATCACGTCCACCCCGGTCTGCGGCGGCAGGATCGCGCCGCGGCGCGGAAGCACGTGCACGCGGTGCTCGGCTTCTTCGCCGATGGCCGGGCAGCCGGTGATGTAGTCCACGACGCGCATCACGCCGCCGGCGGTGGTGTCGTCCATCAGGTGCAGGATCTGTTGCTTGGTCATGGGGCTGTCTCCTTTGGGCGGGCTGCGATCAGGCGGCGCGGCGGGTGAAACGAAGGGGGTCGATGCCGGGAACGGCGAGGGCGAGGGCGGCGGCTGCGGTGGTCAGGCTCTTGACCGGCTCGGCGACGACCGGCTCCAGCGAGGCCGCAAGGGAGCGGCGCAGGTAGTGGCGCGCGGCCCGCCCGTCGCCGGCGGCCACGGCGCGGCGGGCGAGGTAGCGCAGCTGGTAGGCGCAGGCCGCGCCCTCGTGGGCGGCGAAGAACTCCGGCGCCAGCGGGCGCAGCTTGGCGATCACGTTCTCCCAGCTCGCGAGCTGTTTCTCGGTGCTGGCCGAAAGCCCGTCGGGGGCCACGCGGTAGAGCGTCAGATCGCCGGGAACGCCCTCGATCTTCCATCCGGTGGTGAGGGCGAAGCGCAGCCAGCACTCGATGTCTTCGGACTGGCGGAAGCGTTCGTCGAAGTAGCAGATGCGGCTGGAGTGCGCCGGCTGGCGGAAGGCGATATCCTCAAGCGCCGCGCGGCGCATGACGGCGGCGGAGCCGTTGCCCACCGGGTTGCGTTTCAGGATGTGCGCCGGGGTGATGCCGGTGAGGCGCGGGCTCTGGGAGATGCCGAGCGGGCGGCTTTCCATGTCGATCAGGGCGCTGCCGGCGTAGGAGAGGCCGAGCAGCGGATCGCTGTCGAAATGCGCAGCGTGGGCGGAGAGTTTGCCGGGCGCCCAGAGATCGTCGGAGTCGCAGAAGCCGATCAGGGCTGCGCGGGCGGCGTGGATGCCGGAGTTGCGGGCCCCGGCAAGGCCGCGGTTGGCCTGGCGGATGTAGCGGAAGCGGCTGTCGGTAAGGAAGGGCGCCGCCACCTCGGCGGTGTTGTCGATGGAGCAGTCGTCCACGATCACCACCTCGAAATCACTGAAGCTCTGGGCCTGCAGGGACTGAAGGGTCTCGGCGATGGTGGCGGCGGCGTTGAAGGCGGGAACGACGATGCTGAAACGGGGCATTGGTATCACTTTCGAACGGGATTGCTGGGCAAGTTCATTGGGCAAAGAGCGATTGGCGCAGGGCGCGCGGCAGGGCGGGGGCGGCGGCGGCGGCCAGCGCGGTCAGCGCGCCCCGGCGCAAGGGCGAAAGGAAGGCGCGCGGCGAGGCGCGCAGGCCGGCGGCCGCAAGCCGCGCCGCCTTGGTGCCGCAGACGTCCAGCCGCAGGGCGCGGCGGGCGAGGTAGCGCAGGTAGACGGCTTCGTTCTCGGCCGTGGCCTGCACTCCGTAGCGGGCGGCGGTGGCCAGGGCGATCTGGCGGGAGGCGGCCATCTTGTCGAGATCGGCCGAAAGCCCGCCGGCGGAGGCGCGATACCAGACGTGCAGCTGCGGCAGGCCGCGGATCACGCAGCCCTCGCCCACGGCGCGGATCAGCCATTCCAGGTCCTCGTTCTGCGCCATGTCGGTGGCGAAGCCGCCGGTCATCGCGAAAACATCCCGCAGCACGGTGAGATTGGACATGGTGCAGACCGGGTTTTCCCCCAGAAGCTGCGCGATCGTCAGCGCGCCTTCCGGCACGGTGGAGGTCGTCGCGGCCACGCCTTCGCGGGTGAAGAAGGCGATCCGGCTGTAGAGCGCATCGGCGCTGGTGCTGGCGAAGGCCTCGGCGAGATCGGCGAGCTTGGTCTCGGTCCAGAGGTCGTCGGCATCGCAGAAGGCGAGGAACCGGCCTTTCGCGCGGGCGGCCCCGAGGTTGCGCGCGCCGGAGGGGCCGTTGCGGCCCTCGTCGATCAGACGGATGCGCGGCTCGCGGGCGGCATAGGCTTCGACGATGGCGCAGGTGGCGTCGGAAGAGCCGTCGTCCACGCAGATCGCTTCCCAGTCGCCGAAGCTCTGGGCGATCAGGCTGTCGAGCGTGGCGGCGATGGTGGCCTGCGCGTTGTAGCAGGGCAGGATGATGGAGAAAGTCGTCATCGGATCAGGCCTCGGATTGAATGGTGCGCGGGGCTTGCGCGGCGAAGGGGGTGAGGATGCGGAAGGCGGCAAGGCCGAGGATCAGGCAGCAGGTGGCGAGGTAGCCCCAGGCCATGGCCGTCAGCCCGAAGGGTGCGGTGGCCACGGTGGAGGCCGCGAGCGCCACGGTGAGCGCCAGCGTGATCCACAGTTCCACCTGCGGGCGGTTCTCGGCGCGCAACTGCGCGGCGCAGACGGTCCAGAGCGTCAGCGGCAGGGCCGAAAGGCAGAGCACGCTCACCGTGGGGGCGATCAGCGCCCAGTCCGCGCCCAGCAGGGCAGGGACGTAGAGCGGGGCGAGCAGGGCCTGCGCGATCACCACGGGGGCGATCATCGCCAGCGCGATGCCGGCGGCCTGGAGCGAGGCGCCCTTGCCGGCGGCGCAGAGCTGCGGGAAGAGCACCGTGCCGAGCGCGGCGGTGAAGGAGGTGGCAAGGCTCAGGCCGGCGTTGAAGGCCATGAAGTAGTAGCCGAGCGCATCCGCCCCCAGCAGCGCGCCGACGAGCAGCTTGTCGGCATGCAGGCGCAGCGCTTTCACCATCTCGGTGCCAAGGATCGGCGCGCCGAAGGTGGCGAAGGGGCGGATCGGGGCCGCGGTTATGCCTGCCACCGGCGCCCAGGGCCGCAGGCGGCGCACGGCGATCAGCCAGAGCGGCGCGGAGAGCACGCGCGGCAGGATCAGCGCCAGCGGCGAGGGGAAGGCCAGCGCCAGCGCCACGGCGGCGGCGTTCGCCCCCACGATCTGCGCGCCGGAGATGGCGGCCATCTGCTTCATCTTGCCGTCGCGCATCGCCAGCGCCGCCTGCACGATGCCGCCGGGCATGAACAGGTATTCCAGCGCCGCCACCGCCAGCAGGCCGCCGACCATCGGCAGCCCCGCGGCCCAGAAACCCGCGGCCACGGCCAGTTGCAGGGCGAAGAGCCCGAGGCACCAGCCCCAGACGATGCGGCGGGCAGCCTTGCAGGTGCTTTCGAGCGCATCGGCCTCGGCCGCGATCACCCGTTGCACCACGCCGGTCTCCGTCATCGCCTTCACGATTTCGGCCACGGCCAGCGCGGCCGCCGCGGTGCCGATCTGCTCGGGCGAAAGCGCGCGGGCGACGGCGAAGACGACGAAGAGCCGCGACAGTTTCGCGGCCACTTCACTGGCACCGTAGGCCATCAGGTTGGCGGCAAAGGTCTTGGCGGGCAGGTGGGTCGGGCGCATCGGATCACTCGTTGAACATCTCTGCCTCCTTGCTACCCGCTCAGGGCCGCCTTCCGCGCGCTGCCGGGCGGATCACCGGCGGAGAAATTGGTGCAGAATTATCCCATTCGGATAGGAATGCGATCCGGCCGGGGCGCTCGCGCTGGGCGGGCGCGGCCTTTAATGCTCTAGTGTCGCTAAAAAAAATCGAGGTGAAGCAGGTGTTCCAAACCGAAACGCGAAGGGCGGCCTTGCCCCGGGCGCTCCTGTTCGGACTCGCCGGCCTCCTGGCCGGCTGCACGCCCGTGGGCGATCCCCAGAACATCGAGCCGGTCTCGCGCGGGGCCGGATACCAGGCACAATACCGGGATCCCGAGCCGCGGCAGACGGGCCAGCCCGTGTTGCGATCCGCGCTGATGAACGCGCAGAAATGCCTGCCGTGGCGCGGGGATGGCGGCGGCGAAGCCGGCAAGGGCGGCGGGCTCAACACCCTCGCCCTGCAGGGCGAGAAGGTTTCGCGAAACGACATCGTGGACGTGCGCGTGGGCGCGGATGCCGATCTCACGGGGCGCTACGTGATCTCCCGCGACGGGGCGCTGAAACTGCCCTTCCTGCGGCCGATCCCGGCGCAGGGGCGCAGCGTGGAAGAGATCGAGGCCCGGCTGGAGCAGGAGCTTCTGTCCTCGGGCCTCTACGAAACCCTACCGCCGCTCTCGGTGCGGATCGCGGATTTCGCCTCCGTGACCGTGGGCGTTTCCGGCGCCGTCTTCGAGCCCCACCAGGTCGAGATCGGCGGTGTGTCGGGGGATGAAACCGATACCGAGCGCCAGCTCGCGCTGGGCGCCTCCACCGAGGCGCGCAACCTTTCGGCCGCCCTGCGGGCCGTGGGCGGCGTGCGCCCCGATGCCGACATCTCGGCGGTGGAATTGCGCCGCAACGGCCAATTGCACGTGATCGACATGCGCGGCGTCTTCGAGGGGCGCAACATGGTCGACGTGATGCTGATCACCGGCGACACCATCTTCGTGCCTTCGCGGCAATGCTTCCAGGACGATCTGATGCGCCCCAGCCCGATCAGCCCGCCGGGCGTGTCGATGTTCCTCTCCAACCTCACCCAACCGGCGCAGCACAACGCCAACTCCGCCATCGGCCGCGACGTGCGCGAAATGCCCTACGGCACGCGCTTCCTGCAGGCGGTCGTGGACAGCAACTGCGTCGGCGGCGCGAAGACCAGCTCCGCCCACCGCTCCGCGGCGCTGCTGTCGCGCAACCCCGAAACCGGGGTCTCGGTGGTGATCCACCGCGACATCGAGGCCATGCTCGATCGCGGCGACCGGGATGACTACGATCCCTACATCCTGCCCGGCGACGCGCTGGCCTGCTACGACAGCACCGTCACCAACATCGCCGAGGTCGCGCGGGTGCTCGGGCTCGTGGGCGTGGCGCTCGCCCTGAACTGAGCCCACTTTGTTCCGAAAATATCCTCGGGGGGGCCGCGGGGGGCAGACAGCCCCCCGCACTAGCCTAAAGTGAGGGGCAGACAGCCCCCCGCATCAGAATTATGTGAGTTGCAGACAGCCCCCGCCCTGGCATGAAGTGTGGTGCAACACGCCCCTCGCGGCCAGTTCCCACATACCGGGCGCGCGGGCCTCACGAGGCTCGGCGGCATGTCCGCATGTCAGAAGCAAAGCCCGAACCAAGGCAGCGGCACGCGGCATTCGAACGCTTTCGTGCGGCGGCACTCCTCAGCCAACCCGCATGGCACAAGCGCCCGGCCGTGGCTGCGCGGCCGGTGCGTCGAGGCGCAGGCGGGGCAGGCCACGGGCGGGGCGCGACACGGCCTCGCCGTCAGGCCCGGGCCAGCCGGGGCCGGGTCTGACGCCACTGCGCGGCCAGCGTATCGACGGCGGCGCGCAGATCGGCGCCGGAGGCCGTCTTGCCGCGGATCTCGAGCGTGCGCAGCGCCGTGGCGAACTCCTCCGCGCCGAACAGCCCCGCCGAGGCCAGTGCCTTGTGGGCGAGGCCCGAGATTTCCACGCCGGCCTCGGCGGCTTCGGAGGCCATTCGCGCCTCGGCGGCCTCCAGCAGCGCATCGATCTCTTCCACGAAGCGGTCGAGCATGGCGTTGTAGGTGTCTGCGCCCATCAGCTCCACGGTGTCGTCATTGCGCAGGGGGGCGGCCGCATCCGGCGCGGCGGCCGTCTCGGCGGCCCTTTCGACGGGCTGGGCGCCTCTCCCCTCCGGCGCCGCCGCCGCCCGGACCCGCAGCCCGGCGACTTCGCGCAGCACGCCGTTGATCTCGCGGGCGGAGACGGGTTTGCCGAGAAAGCCGTTCATCCCGCCCTGCAGGTAGCGTTCCTTGTGCTCGGGCAGCACGTTCGCCGAGAAGGCGTAGATCGGCACGTCATGGGCTTCGTGGGCGGGGTCGCGGATCTGCCGCGTGGCCGTCAGCCCGTCCATCACCGGCATGTTGATGTCCATCAGGATCACGTCGTAGCCCCCGTTGCAGGCCGCGGCCACGGCCTCGGCGCCATTGCCCACCAGGGTGCAGCGATGGCCCCCCTTTTCCAGCAGGCGCTTCACGACGAAGGCGTTGATCTCGTTGTCTTCGGCCACGAGCACATGCATCGGCGGGATGCGCTCTTCCGCGGCCGCGCCTTCCGCCTGCGCGTGTGCATCCGGTGCCGCGCAGGGGGCCAGCGGCAGCCGGAACCAGAACACGCTGCCCTCGCCCTCGGTGCTTTCCACGCCGATCTCGCCGCCCAGCAACTGCACGAGCCGCCGCGCGATCGACAGGCCCAGCCCGGTGCCGGACTCGTTGCTGTGGGTCGTCGGGCCGCTGGTCTCGAAATCCTCGAAGATGCGCACGAGATCCGCTTCCGGGATGCCGGTGCCGGTGTCGATCACGCGGAATTCCACGTTGGGCGCACCGGGCTCGGCCTGCCCGTCCACCTCCACCTCGATGTCGATGCGCCCGTTGCGGGTGAACTTGATCGCGTTGCCGACGAGGTTGAGCAGCACCTGCTCGATGCGGTTGCGGTCGGCCTCCACCCAGGTCATCGGGGTGCCGGCCCAGGCCCAGCTGATGGCGGTGCCGTTCTTCTCGGCGGCGCCGGCCTGCCCATCGACGATCTCCTGCAGGAAGGCGCCCAGATGCAGGGGCGCCTTTTCCACCGGCAGCTTGCCGGCCTCGAAACGGGCGATGTCTAGAATGGCGTTGACGTGCTGCATCAGCTGCCGGCCCGAGATTTCCATGTTGGTCTGATACCGCCGCTGCTCGGGATCGAGCGCGGTATCGGCCATAAGGGCGAGGTTGCCGAGCAGCCCGTTGAGCGGGGTGCGGATCTCGTGGCTCATCACCGCGAGGATCTCCGATTTCGCCCGTTCGCCGGCCAGCGCGGCGTCGCGGGCCTCCACCAGCGCGGCCTCGCTTTCCTTCTGCTTGGTGATGTCGCGTATGAAGGCGATGATGATCTCGCCCTCGTCGCTGCGCGCCGATTGCAGCGCCAGTTCCACCGGCAGGCGGCTGCCGTCCTTGCGCAGGGCCTCAAGCTCGATGCGCCCCTTGCCGACGAGCTTCTTCTCGCCCGTGGCCGCCATGCGCGCCATGCCGGCCGCATGGGCCTCGCGCAGTTCGGGCGGCACGATAGGATCGCCCACCTTGCGGCCCCGCACATCCTCGAAACGGTGGCCGAAGATGTTTTCCGCCGCCGGGTTGAAATCGAGAATGCGCCCCAGCGAATCCGACACGATCACCGCATCCAGCGCGGTGGAGAGGATCGTCTCCATGTGGGCGTTGGCCCGCGCCAGGCGCGCGCCGCGGGCCTGGCTGCGGCTGTGCTCGCGCCAGGAATAGGCCGCCAGCAGGGCCAGCGCCACCATCAGCACCCCGGTGAAGATCGGGTAGCCCGTGAGCGTGGAGGACATGCGCGCCCGCGTCGTATCCGAGGAATCGGCAAAGGCGGACAGGCCGGCGAGGTAGAGCGTGCGCACCTGCGGGCGCACCTTCTCCACCGCGTCCAGCAGATCGGGGACGGCGGCCTTGAGCGCCTCGTCGCTGCCGTCGATCAGCGGGACGGCGGATTCGAGAAATGCGCCGATCTCGTCCAGCGCGGCCTGCACTTCGGGGTTGGCCCGCGCCTGGGCGAAGGAGGAGCCCCGCGCGAGGATCTCGTTGCGGCTGTAGAGGATGTCGAAATCCTTGCGCACCCGGGCGAAATCGGGCTCGGGCTCATGTTCCACCTCTTCCAGCGCGATGTGGAAATCGAGGAACTCGATCTCGATCTGCGACAGCGTCCATTGCACGCTGTCGTGGTCGGCCGACTGCAGATCCGACAGATCGCTGTAGACGCTGCGGCCGAGAAACAGAATCGCGACCGCGCAGAGCAGGGCGCCCAGCCCGAACACCCATTTCAGATACCCGCGTGAGATGGCGTCATCGCCCTGGCCGTCCTGCATCCAGCCCCTTGCCTCCCTGTTTGCCGCGCCCCCTGCCGTCATGTCAGGGCACCAGCGTCAGCCTATTAAGCTGTGTGTGATACACTGCGAGCGTAAACGCTTTCTGTGCGAAAGGCCGCCGAGGCGTCGAAAGGGTAGATGATCCAGAGCGGGCCGAAGCCGCGTCGGGGCAGGGGGGCGCCGTCCATCTCGTAGGCGATGATCGGGCCGTGGCCGGGGCGCAGGTCCGCCGCCGGGATCAGGGCGGCATAGTCGTTCAGGGCCGTAGCCCGCACCGCACTGGCCTGCCGGCCGAGGTGGGCGAGAAGATCCGAAAGCGCCACGCCGGCGAAGCTGTGCCGGCCAGAGGTCCAGATCGTGGTGGTGGTGAACTCGGTACGTCTCAGGCTGCGCAGGGTCTCCATGTCCAGCGTGAGCGCGGGGGAGCCGGGCAACTGGATGGCAAGGGCGCCGCCCGCGACCGCCGCCCCGGGCTCCGACGCAGGGGTCGCGGCGGAGGTGGGGGCGGGCTGCGGGCCGAGGGGCAGCCCGATGACCAGCCCGAGGGCAATGGCGAGCGGCGCGATCAACGCGCGAAAGGCAACAGGGACATGCATCGCTTTTCTCCACGTGTGCCCCAGTCTGCCCCGGAGCGGGCCCCGGCGCCTGCACGCACATGGATGGGCCCCTACCCGAACGGGTAGGAGCCCTGGGCGGCAGCCGCGCGCTAGGTCGTGGACTCATAATGTCTGATCCAGAGCCTTGAGCAAGCGAGGTGAAGTGCGGCGAGGTAGTTTGCTGCGGTTTTGAAGTATCGCGTTGCGATGCCGCGGAAGTGTTTGAGACGATTGAAGAACCGTTCGACCTTGTTGCGTTCGCGGTAGAGGTCTCGGTCGACGGTCCTGACCACGCGGACGTT
>NZ_FWFQ01000030.1 GCF_900172235.1 Pseudoruegeria aquimaris
ACAGCGGCGAGATCACCGCCCATTCCGCATCGCTCACATCGTGTCTGCCCGTCATGCTCACCTCCGTTTCCGAAAGTGAATCATCACACCGCCAAAAACGGAATCCCGTTTATGAGTTCACGACCTAAAGGGAGGCAAGGCAAAACCATCCACAGCCCAGATCGAGCAGTCTTCGCTCTTGATTGCGAAATGGGCCAACCTGTGAATGGCTGTGGCAGGTGTAGCGGCGGCAATCCTGGCCAATGCCGACGCGCTGATGCTGGATGGCCCTTCGGCTAAGAAATCAACGAAGCCGTCCATGTGATGTTCCGGGCTCTGATCCTCTTCGGGATCATCGCAGTGGCTGCCTTCGTCGCGGTGGACAAGATCCTGGCCTATGCCTCGGGTGCAAAGATCGAACCGGTGCGCTTCGACCGGATCATGGTCTACATTGCCCTGATGGTGGCGACCTGCACGGGGCTTGCGGTGGTGCATCACTGGAACCTGCGTCGCACGGGAGGAAACAGCCGGCTGCTGAAGACCGAACGGTCGGCCGCGACCATCGACGGCGCACTGAGCGCCGGGGCGGGGATTGCGTTTCTCGTTTTCGACTTCATGCGTGGAACCTCTCTCGAAGTTCTGGCGCCCATAGCGGATTCCCTCGTGATCTTGCTCCTGTGTCTGATTGTGCGACCCCAACCGCTGGGCCTGTTTCGTGGCGCCTTCGACGAAGTGCTTGGCGCCGGCCTGCCCCCCCGATGAACGAGATCGGGTCTTTGATCGCATCAAACCCGTCTTGAAGGAAATTGGACTGCACTTGGTTGAAATCGCCGCGACGCGCACCGGTCGGGTCGTCACGGTGCTGGTCTATACGCGCAGAGAAGGACCCGTTTCCGGTGAGTTTCTCGATCTGGCGCGACCGTCTACTGGAGCAACTGAATCACCTACACGGAACGACCCGGACCGAGATCTTTCTGACCGCTCGGTAATTCCATGTTTGGGTTCGACTCCCACACCTCCGACCGAAGAAATCAGCGCCAACTCGGCCGAAACCGCCGACTGCAGTCAATTTTTCTTTTTCGAATCCTCAAGTTGTAGTTTGAATCTTAAGCTCACTCTTGGGGCAGGATAGTTTGGCGATATTCAATCGCGAAAAGTTTTCGGCAAATCGCGCAATGTTATGCGCAACTGCCGCGGAGGTTTTTTTTGGGGGAATTTGCGTCCATTTTTCTCTTTGAATTCAATGAACGGTGCGCAAGCTTTCGCGGCGACATACAGCGATTGCGTCGCCTGCCTCATTCAAAGGGGTAGGCGACGTAGGCAAAGCGTTGGCTGTCAGGGGACCAGGAGTTCACGTTGATCGTGCCCTGGCCTCCGTGCAGCCGCACGATCGTTTCAGGCGACAGCCAGTCACCCCCGCGCACGAGTTTCAGGGAGACCGGCTGATCCGCCGGATGCCCGCGCGTGCCTGGTTCATAGGCAAGGAAGACCGCAAGCGCGCCGTCCGGGGAAATGTGCGGAAACCAATCCACGGTATCGCTGAAGGTGAGGCGCTCCGGATCGGAGCCGTCCGGGCGCATGCGTGCAATCTGGGCGTGGCCGCTGAAGGCTTCCGTGTTGAAGTAGATCCATTCGCCGCCGGGGCTGTATTCGGGTCCGTCGGCCGGGGTGCCGGAGGCGGTTATCTGGCGAAATCCGTTGCCATCCGCCGCGATCAGGCAGATCTCTGCGGAAGCGAAGGCGCCGGTTTCGGATGTTTCATCCAGCAGCACCCCGACGAAGGCAAGCGTCGCCCCATCCGGGGATACGCCATGCAGAAAGTGCAGCATCCCGTCCGGGCTACCGGGCCCCGAGACCCGCACCGCTTGGCCGCCCGAAAGCGGCGCGCGATAGATGTGCCCGTCGCCGTTGGCCGAAAGAAAGATATGGGTGCCGTCGGGATCCAGCACGTGATCGTTGTTGATCGGAGGTATGCCGCCAAGCGGGATGGCTTCCAACGCCGGGGCCTCAAGCGCAAGCCGCCAGAGCCTGCCGTCGCCGTTCAGGATCAAGGCATCCCCTTTCGGCGCCCAGTTCGGGGCTTCGAGCAGGATGTCGGCCGTGGTGAAAAGGCATGCATCCGTCGCCGAGGCGACATCATACACGCGCACTTCGCACCTTTGACGGGCGTCGAGAGTCCGGGCTGGCAAGGTCGCTGTCTCCTTTTTCCCGCAACAGAGCGCGGAGAGGTCGCCTCGGTCAAGGAAAAGGCTCTAATCAAGCCGATACAGCGAACGCGCCGTCGCTGAGAACAGGCGATTGACAACATCCTCAGGCCGCGACAGTGCGTGCCGTGGCGTCATGGTCCCGGTGCGGGGCGGTATGCCTGTTGAGCATTCGCGCCCTGCCGCTACTCTGCTTGTCAAAGTCAGGCAGCAGTGGGAGGGCCGGCCGACGGCCGGTGCGGTGCATGTTCAAGCGATTTCTCAAGATCACGGCCTCGCTCGTAGGGCTTGCCATTCTGGGAGGGCTGGCCTTTCTGTGGATCGCGCCTCCGGATCTTCTGAGGGTGGGCACGAACTACTCCGCCAAGATCGTCTGCTCCAACGTCTTTCTGGCCGGGCGTGACGCCGAAGAGGTGCTCGCGGTCGACGTGCAGGCGCCGGGGCATCCGCTGCTGAAATTCGTCTCTGTTTCGGTGGATAACGAGGCGCAGGCCGTCGAGGCGCGGCTCTTTCGCTTCTTCGCGCCGGCCACTTCCGTCCATCGTGCGGGCCTGGGATGCACCAACAGCCAGACCGGACGACTGAGCGAGGCCCGGCTGGAGGCTCCGGCCGGGCCGGGCGGCGGCCTTTGGCCCGAGGGCAACGAGGTCTCTCCGTCCCAGGATCCGGAGGTGCAGGCGGCCCTGTCCGATCCTGCGTTACTGGGCGAAGGCTATCGCGCGGTCGTCGCCGTGAAGGGCGGCCGCATCATCGGCGAAACCTATGCCGAGGGGTTCTCCGCGGAGACGCCGCTTCTGGGCTGGTCCATGACGAAGACCGTCACCGCCGGGTTGATCGGCACGCTGATCAAATCCGGGCAGATGTCGTTGCAGGACGATCTCACGGCGAGCTTTCCTGAATGGGCCGCGGATGAGCGCGCGGCGATCACGGTGGAGGACATGCTCGCCATGGCCAGCGGCCTGAGGTGGAACGAAGGCTACGGCAGCGTGTCCGACGTGACGCGGATGCTCTACCTCGAAAATGACATGGCCGGGTTTGCGGCCAGCCAGCCGGCCGAGGCCGCACCGCAGGAGGTATTCACCTATTCCTCGGGCACCTCGACGATGCTCGCCCGGCTCTGGCAGGACGTGGTGGGCGACGGCAGTCTGAGTTACCCGAAAGAGGCTCTGTTTCTGCCCCTCGGCATGGCTTCGGCCGTGATGGAGACCGATGCGCGCGATACGTTCGTCGGCTCCAGCTACATGTATGCCACGGCGCGGGACTGGGCGCGCTATGGCCAGTTCCTGCTTCAGGGCGGCCGCTGGAACGGCGAGGCGCTGCTGCCGGAGGGCTTCACGGATTGGATGTTCGAGCCAGTCCCCGCGTCCAACGGGCTCTATGCCAAGGGGCACCTGTGGCTGGAGGCTTCCGGCGACGCGCCGCCGTTTGAAGATGCCGTCTGGCTCTCCGGCCATGACGGCCAGAGCATCGGCATCTTCCCGTCCCATGATCTCGTCGTGGTGCGTCTCGGCCTGACGCCCTCGCGGCTCGGCTATTCGGCCCTGCCGCTGGCGCGGGCGTTGATTGCCGCCACGGCGGATTGATCCGCCGCCCCGTCCAGAACCCTGAGGATCTCCGTCCGGGCAAATGCGATGCGCGGATGGCGGAGCGCGGCGCGGGCCCAGACCAGGAAGAAGGCGTTGTGGGGGGTGGTCCTCGGCGGCTTGATCTCTGCCAATGTGCCGGCTGCGATCTGACCCGAGCACAGGTAGTCGGGCAGCACCGTCCAGCCCGCGCCCTCGCAGGCGAGGCTCCGCAACAGGCGCAGATCCGGTGCCGTGACGGCCGGCGGGGATGAAGGAAGCGGAAGTTCATTCGCGCTGAGCCAGTCCCGCACCAGCGGCAGATCCTGATCGTAGGCAAGAAGCGGCGTCTGCGGCAGAACCTTCGCCGTGATCCGGGGCGCAAGCGTCGGCGCGGCCACAGCCAGAAGGCGCTCCTGCCCGATCCGGTGTGCCGCGAGCCGGGCGTCCTGCGGCTCCGAAGCCGTGAAGGCGAGATCGACCTCATCGGCCAGAAGCGCGCCGTAGATGTCGCCCTTGCCACCCGGATGAAGCCGCAGGGACAAGCCCCGTTCGAGAAGTTCGGGCAGCAAGGGTGAAATCCGCTCGGCCATGAACTCGGCCGGCCCCGCGATATGCACCACGCCGGACAGCTGCGCGGACCGCGCCTTGAAACTGGCCAGCGTGGCTTCGGCATGATCGAGGCTGTTGCCGAGGCTTGCCGCCAGATCGTCTGCCACGCTGGTTGGATGCACGCCGCGGGCATGGCGCTGAAACAGCGGCTTCCCGATCTGCGTTTCGAGCGCGGCGATCTGGGCGGAGACGGCCGGCTGCGTCAGCCCGAGGCTCCGCGCGGCTTTGCTGATCGATTTCTGGCGATGCACCTCGGTGAAGGTGCGCAAATGGGTGAGGGACATGCGCCCATAAGTAAAGTTATTGCTGAGGCAAATAAAGCAAGGATGTCGTGATGGACGGGAGCGCCTATGTCAGCGGCATCGCAACGACAAAGGACCAATGAAATGGCCAAAGCTCCCAAAATCCTGATCATCACCACCTCCGCCGCAACCATGGGCGACTCCGGCGAGGCAACCGGCCTCTGGGCCGAAGAACTGACGACGCCCTATTATGCCTTCAAGGACGCCGGCGCCGAGATCACGCTGGCATCCATCGCCGGTGGCGAAGTGCCGCTGGACCCCCGCAGCCTGAAACCGGCCGGGGAAAACGATGCCTCCGTCGAGCGCGCCCTGAAGGACGCGGACTTCCAGGCGGCCATCAAGGCGACTCCGAAGTTCGACACGCTGGATACCGAAGGCTTCGATGCGGTGTTTCTGCCCGGCGGCCACGGAACGATGTTCGACTATCCGCAGGACGCGGCGCTGGCGGCGCTGGTGTCGGACTTCGACGCCCGCGGCAAGATCGTCGCCGCCGTCTGCCACGGCCCAGCCGGGCTGGTTGGCGCCATGAAGGCGGATGGTACGCCCTTGGTGGCCGGGCGCCGCGTGGCCGCCTTCACCAACTCCGAGGAAAGCGCCGTGGGCCTCGTGGAAGCCGTGCCCTTCCTGCTGGAAACCCGCCTGAAGGAGCTGGGCGCCCAGCACGAAGCCGCACCGGATTTCGAACCCTTCGCGCTGCGTGATGGCACTCTCATCACCGGGCAGAACCCGGCCTCCGCCGAGCCGCTGGCAAAGCTGGTGATGGAAGCGCTTGCCTGACGCGGGCCCGTGAACCGCGGTGCGGGGCACTACCCCCGCGCCGCGACCCTGGATTGATAGCCGTCCAGTTCCTTGATGAGCGCAAGGCCCTCGGGCACATCGTTGCGGCGGCAGAACTCGGCCCAGATCGCGCCGTAGGGCAGATCCTTCAATTCTTCCGTCATCACCAGCCGCTTGGTGAAATCAAGGCCCGTTTCGGCCTGTGTCAGAGCCTGTTGCGGTGCCAGCATGGCGCGCAGCAGGGCTTTCTGCATGTTGCGCGTGCCGATCACCCAGGCGGCGGTGCGGCTGATGGTGGCGTCGAAGAAGTCGAGCCCGATCCGCGTGCGCGCCAGAAGGTCGCCGCTCACCAGCGCCTGTGCCATGGCGAGAATGTCATCGTCCAGCAGGATCACGTGATCGGAATCCCAGCGCATCGGGCGCGACACGTGCAGCAGCATTTCGGGTACTGAAAGCGACACGGCGCTGAGCTTGTCGGCGATGTTCTCGGTGGGGTGGAAATGGCCCATGTCGAGGCACAGGAGCGTGCCCCTGCGGATCGCGTAGCCCATGTAGAACTCGTGGCTGCCCACCGTATAGGCCTCCACGCCGATGCCGAAGAGCTTGCTCTCCACCGCGTCGCGCATCTGCTCGGGCGCCAGCTTGTCGGCCATCATCTCATCGAGCGAGGCTTCCAGCCGCCGGCGCGGGGCGAGGCGATCGACGGGGATATCCTTCATGCCGTCGGGCACCCAGATGTTGTTGACGCAAGCCGTGCCGAGCGCTTCCCCCATCCGTGCGGCGATCTCACGGCTGCGCTTGCCGTGTTCGATCCAGAAATCGCGGATGCCCTGATCGGGGTGGCTGAGGGTCAGGTTGTCGTCTGCCTTCGGGTGCGCGAAGAAGGTGGGGTTGAAATCGAGCCCCAATCCCTGCGCCTTGGCCCACTCGACCCATGGGGCGAAGTGGGCATATTCGATCTCGTCGCGGTCCGGTGTGGCTTCGGTGTCCAGATACATCGCGTGCAGGTTCAGCCGGTGCTTGCCGGGGATCATGCTGTAGGCAAACTCCAGATCCGCGCGCAGTTCATCCGGCGTGCGTGCGCGGCCCGGATGGTTGCCGGTGGCCTGGATGCCCCCGCCCGACGCACCGCTGCGCGCCTCGAAACCCACCACGTCATCGCCCTGCCAGCAGTGCATGGAAATCGGAACGGATTTCAGCGCCGCAAGGGTGGCCTCGCAATCCACGCCCCATTCCGCGAATGCATCGCGTGCCGACTCGTAGGATATTGCCATCTTTCCTCCTCCCGTCTTCCCCTCAGCGGGGGAAGGCCTGCACGTTGCCGGCATCCACGTTCAGGATGTTGCCGGTGGATTTTGCCGAAGTGTCGGCGGCGAAGAAATAGCAGGCTTCGGCGATGTCTTCGGGCAGCACCGAACGTTTCAGCATAGAGCGCTGGCGATACATTTCTTCGAGGCCTTCCTTGTCGGTTCCGTAGGTGGAGGCGCGCTGATCCAGCCATTCGCCCTGCCAGATGCGCGAGCCGCGCAGCACGGCGTCGGGGTTCACGACGTTCACGCGGATCCCGGCTTCCGCGCCTTCGAGGGCAAGGCAGCGGGCGAGGTGGATCTCGCTTGCCTTGGCGGTGCAGTAGGCCGAGGCGTTGGGTGAGGCGGCCAGCCCGTTCTTGGAGGCCACGAAGACGATGGAACCGCCCATGCCCTGCACGCGCATCAGCTTGAAGGCGGCACGGCTGACGAGGAAGTAGCCGGTGGAGAGGATCTCCATGTTCTTGTTCCACATCGCGAGCGAGGTGTCCTCGACCGGGGCGGAGGAGGCGATGCCGGCGTTGGACACGAGGATGTCCACCCCGCCGAAAGCCACGCAGGCCGCGGCGAAGGCGCGCTCCACGGCGTCTTCGCGGGTCACGTCCATCACGACGCTGGAGACGACATCGGCACCGAATTTCTCTTTCAGGCTCCGTTCCGCCTCGGCGAGGGCTTCGGCATTGATGTCGGCCAGCACCACGCAGGCGCCTTCTGCGAGGTAGCGCGCTGCCGTGGCAGCACCGATGCCGCCCGCGCCGCCGGTGACGAAGGCCACGCGGCCGGCCAGCGATTTCGGCTTGGGCATGCGTTGCAGCTTGGCCTCTTCCAGAAGCCAGTATTCGATGTCGAAGGCCTCCTGCTCGGGCAGGCCCACGTATTCGCTCACCGCAGAGGCGCCGCGCATCACGTTGATGGCGTTGACGTAGAACTCGCCGGAGATGCGGGCGGTGGCCTTGTCCTTCGCGAAGGTGATCATGCCCACGCCCGGCACCAGGTAGACAACCGCGTTCGGGTCGCGCATCGCCGGGGAGTCGGGGTGTTTGCAGCGCTCGTAGTAGGCGGCGTATTCCGCGCGATAGGCCGCGATCTGATCCGGAAGCCGCGCGAGAACATCCTCGATATTCCCTGCTTCAGGGTCGAAATTCACCACCAGAGGGCGGATCTTCGTGCGCAGGAAATGATCGGGACATGAGGTGCCGAGCGCGGCCAGCGGCTCCATCCCCCTGGCGTTCACGAACTCCAGAACTTCCGGGCTGTCATTGAAATGGCCGACCATATGCTGATTGCCCGAAACGAAGCCGCGGATCGCGGGCATGAGCCGCGCGGCCACCTCGGCGCGGGCCTCGGCGGGCAGGCTCCGGTGTTTCGCGCCGCCGAAGGCCGGCTTGCCCTCGGTGCGTTCGGCGAGCCAACGGGTTGCCTGGTTGATGACGTCGATCGTCTTGTCATAGCAGTCCTTGGCGGTATCGCCCCATGTGAACAACCCGTGGCTTTCCAGAACCACGCCATCGGCCTCGGGGTTCTCCAGGCAGAATTTCTCAAGCCAGAGGCCAAGCTCGAAACCGGGTTTCTTCCACGGCAGCCAGCCGATCTTGTCACCGAAGATCTCTTTCGTGAGCTCTTTGGAGTTCTTGGACGCGGCGATGGCGATGATCGCATCGGCGTGCACGTGGTCCACGTGCTTGCGGGGCACGTAGGCGTGCAGCGGCGTGTCGATCGAGGCGGCGCGCGGGTTCAGGCGGAAGGTACAATGGGGCAGGTAGCCCACCATCTCGTCCTCGAACTCCACCCCGCGGTAGAGCCCTTTGAGAGCGTGGAGCTTTTCCATGTAGAGCGTGGCGAAACCGTCCATCTTGATCGAGCCGATGTCGCCGCCGGAGCCCTTGACCCAGAGCACCTCGACCTTCTCGCCGGTGAGCGGATCCACTTCCATCGCCTTCACCGAGGTGTTGCCGCCACCGTAGTTCGTCACGCGCTTGTCGGCGCCCAGGGTGTTGGACCGGTAGAGCAGCAGCTCGGGCTCGCTCATCCCGGCCGCCGTTGCCGGATCCCAGCGATTCTGAAGCAGCGAATTCTCTTGGGTTGTCAACATGATGTCCTCCCGGGTGGCGCAGCGCGCCGGTATCTGAAATCCTGCACATCCTGCGAACGGTGCGTCGGAATGTCAATCAGAAACGATCATAAACAATCATGCTGCGGCGCAGAATGAGCGTAAATGATTGTTAATGATTGACAGGCTGCTCGAATCTGCGCAGTGTTTGAAGCCAAGGGAGGTGCAGATGCACGAGAAAGAACGCCATCGAATCATCTTGTCCGCGGTTCAGGACCGCCCCGTCGTGACGGTGGTGGAGCTCTGCGCGCTGACCGATGCCTCGGAGGCGACCATCCGGCGCGACATCGCAACCCTGCATACGCAACGCAAGCTGCGGCGCGTGCGGGGTGGGGCGGAAGCGATCACCCCGCCGCAGTTCGTCGGCCTTGCGGGCCGCCCGTTCTCGGTGAACCAGAGCCTGCGCAGCCGCGAGAAGCAGGCGATTGCGCGGGCCGCCGTGGAACTGTGCGAAGATGGCGACTCGATCATCATCAACGGGGGCACGACGACGTTCCAGATGGTGCATCCGCTGGCCAGCCGCCGGATGCAGATCTTCACCAACTCCTTTCCGATCGCCGAGCACCTGCTCAAGCATTCGAAAAACACGATCATGCTCTCCGGTGGGGCGATCTACCGGGAGCAGAACATCATCCTGTCGCCCTTCGACAATGACGTGACCCGCAACTTCTATGCGCGGCGCATGTTCATGGGCGCGCACGGGCTGGGGCCGCTGGGCCTGATGGAGGCGGATCCACTGCTGATCCAGGCCGAACAGAAGCTGATCGGGCAAGCCGATGAGCTGGTGGTGCTGGTGGACAGCAGCAAGTTCGAAAGCCGCTCCAGCCTGATCCTTTGCCCCTTGAGCCGGATCACCACCGTGATCACCGACGAGGGCCTGACCGATGCAGCCGCCGCCATGCTGGAAGCGGCTGATGTGAACTTGATCGTCGCCCCGACGGGCGCCGCTCAGGAGGAGGGCGAAGCGGCCTCTTGAGAGCGCAGCGCACGCCGGGAAAGATCATAACTCTGGGAGGAAAGAACATGATCCGCCGCAACTTTACCAAACTGCTCGCCGGCACCGCGATGGCGTCGGCATTCCTGGCCAGCCCGGCGCTGGCCGATGACATGCGCATCGCGCTTGTCGTGAAGGCGCTGGGCATCGGTTTCTTCGAGGCCGCCGCCAAGGGCGCCGAGGAAGCTGCCGCGGAACTGGGGGGCGTGGAGATCATCTACACCGGCCCCACGGACACCACCGCCGAGGGCCAGATCGAGGTGATCAATTCCCTGATCGCGCAGGGCGTGGATGCCATCGCCATCTCGGCGAACGATCCCGATGCGCTGGTTCCGGCCCTGAAGAAGGCGATGGATCGCGGCATCACCGTGATCAGCTGGGATTCCGGCGTGGCCCCCGAAGGCCGCCAGATGCACCTGAACCCCTCGTCCAACGAGCTGATCGGCAACATGATCATCAAGCTCGCCGCCGATCACCTGCCCGAGGGCGGCCAGGTGGCCGTTCTCTCCGCCACTGCCACCGCCACGAACCAAAACATCTGGATCGAAGAGATGAACAAGGTGATGGGCAACTATCCCGGCATCGAAGTGGTGGCGACGGTCTATGGCGATGACCTCGCCGACAAATCCTACCGCGAGGCCCAGGGCCTGATGCAATCCTACCCGGATCTGGACGCGATCATCGCGCCGACCTCCGTCGGCATCGTGGCGGCGGCCCAGGCGGTGCAGGATGCCGGCAAAGCCGGCGAGATCAACGTGACGGGCCTCGGGCTGCCGTCCGAGATGGCCGGTGCCATCGAAAGCGGGGCCTCCAAGAGCTTCGCGATCTGGAACCCGATCGATCTGGGCTATGCCGCCACGATGATCGCCCACGCGCTTGCAACGGGCGAAGCCACGGCCGAGCCGGGCGCGTCCATCCCGATGGGCCGCATGGGCGAAGTGACGCTGGACGAAACAAACTCCGGCGCGATGGCGGACCCCTTCGTCTACGACGCCTCCAACATCGACGAGTTCAAGTCGATCTTCTGATCGCAGGGCTCTCCCCCGGCTCCGGTGCATCGTGCACCGGGGCCACCCGTGTTTCCGGAAATGATATGCTGATGCACGCTGAAACCGCCGCGCACGCCGCACGGGCTGCCGCGCCCGATCCGGCCCCCATTCTCGCCCTTGCCAAGGTCACCAAGGAATTTCCGGGTGTGAAGGCGCTGTCGGATGTCGATCTCAGGCTCTATCCCGGCCAGGTGACGGCCCTGATCGGAGAGAACGGCGCCGGCAAATCGACCGTGGTGAAGACGCTCACGGGGATCTACCAGCCCGATGGCGGCGAAATCCTCGTGGACGGCGCGCCGCGCCGCTTTGCCACCGCCCAGGATGCGGCCGCCGCCGGGATCACGGCGATCCATCAGGAAACCGTGCTCTTTGATGAGCTGTCGGTGGCCGAGAACATCTTCCTCGGCCATGCCCCGCGCGGCCGCTTCGGCCTGATCGACTGGGCCGAGATGGAGCGCTGCGCCGAGGAGATTCTCGTCGGCATCGGCGCGCAGATCGATCCAAAGGTCCGCCTGCGCGATCTCGGCATTGCCAACCGCCACCTGGTGGCCATCGCCCGCGCCCTTTCAATCGACGCGCGCGTGGTGATCATGGACGAGCCCACCGCCGCGCTTTCGCACAAGGAGATCGAGGAGCTTTACGAGCTCGTCGAAAGCCTGAAGGCCAAGGGCAAGGCGATCCTCTTCATTTCGCACAAATTCGACGAGATCTTCCGCATTGCGGATCGGTTCACGGTCTTTCGCGATGGACAGCTCGTCGGAGATGGCCGCATGGCCGACGTCACCGAAGCCGATCTCGTGAAGATGATGGTCGGGCGGGACGTGAGCCAGATTTTCCCGAACCGCGAACGGCGTATCGGCGAAGAGGTGCTGCAGGTCGTCGGCTACGACCACCCCACCGAATTCGCCGATATCGGCTTCACCCTGCGCCGGGGCGAAATCCTGGGCTTCTACGGGCTCGTGGGGGCGGGGCGCTCGGAGTTCATGCAGGCGCTCTTCGGCATTACGAAAACCTCGAAAGGCATCACAAAGATCGATGGCCGGCTTTCCGCCATCCGCTCCCCGGCGGATGCCATCGAGAACGGGATCGTCTACGTGCCCGAGGATCGCGGGCGCCAGGGCGCGATCACCGATCTGCCGATCTTCCAAAACGTCACGCTGCCCTCACTCAAGCGAACCTCGAAGAACGGCTTCCTGCGGCTCGCCGAGGAATTCCGTCTGACGCGTGAATACACCACCCGTCTCGATCTGCGCGCCGCCTCCCTTGATACGAACGTCGGAAGCCTGTCGGGGGGCAACCAGCAGAAGGTGGTGATCGCCAAATGGCTCGCCACCCAGCCCAAGGTGATCATCCTGGACGAGCCCACCAAGGGCATCGACATCGGTTCCAAGGCCGCGGTGCACGAGTTCATGGCCGAACTGGCCGCGCAGGGGTTGGCGGTGATCATGGTCTCTTCCGAAATCCCCGAGATTCTCGGCATGTCCGACCGCGTGATCGTGATGCGTGAAGGCCGGATCGCGGCGGAACTTGCGGGTGAAGACCTGACCCCGGAAACGCTTGTCCGCCACGCGGCGGGGATCTGAGAAAGGCTCTATTTATGCTCAAACGCCTTCTGGCTTCACGCGAAATCCTGCTCCTGGGTGCGATCATGGCGCTGCTCGCCTTGATCGCCACCCGCTTTCCCGGCTTCGTCGCGCCGTCCAACCTGGCCGGGGTATTCAACGATACGGCGCCGCTCATCCTGCTGGCGATCGGCCAGATGATCGTGATCCTCACCCGTTGCATCGATCTGTCGGTGGCCGCGAACCTCGCGCTCACCGGCATGGTTGTGGCGATGATCAACGTCGCCGCGCCGGGGATGCCCATCGGGGTGATCCTGATCGTGGCAATCCTGTTGGGGACTCTTCTGGGCATGGTGAACGGGCTGCTCGTCTGGAAGCTCGACATCCCGCCCATCGTCGTGACGCTGGGCACGATGACGATCTTCCGCGGCATCATCTTCCTGATTTCCGATGGCAAGTGGGTCAACAGTCACGAGATGAGCGCTGCCTTCAAGGCACTGCCCCGCACCGAGCTGCTTGGCCTGCCCGTGCTGAGCTGGATCGCCATCGCCGCCGTGCTGATCTTCGCCCTCGTAATGCGCCGCACCACGCTGGGTCGGGCCTTCTACGCCGTGGGCGGCAGCCCCCATTCGGCCACCTACACCGGCATCAACGTGGGCCGCACCCAGTTCTGGGCCTTCACCATCTCCGGCGCGCTGGCCGGGCTGACGGGCTATCTCTGGGTCTCGCGCTACGCGGTGGCCTACGTGGACATCGCCGGCGGCTTCGAGTTGGACGTGGTGGCGGCCTGCGTGATCGGCGGCGTCTCGATTGCAGGCGGAATAGGCTCTGTTGCAGGTGCTTTGCTGGGCGCGCTCTTCCTTGGCGTGATCAAGAACGCCCTGCCCGTCGTCGATATTTCCCCCTTCTGGCAACTCGCCATCTCCGGCAGCGCCATCATCATCGCCGTGGCGGTGAATGCCCGCGCGAACCGTGAAAAGGGCCGGATCATCCTCAAATCCGCGGAGCACGCCGCATGAGCACCACCGACCGTTTCATCCCCGACCGCCTGCAAAGCCCGCTGGAGCGCCGCCTGAAAAGCTGGGAGAGCCTGCTGCTGCTCGTCGCCATCGCGATCTTCATCGCCAACAGCTTTGCCTCTCCCTACTTCCTGAACGCCTGGAACCTCTCGGACGCGACCTTCAACTTCACCGAGAAGGCGATGATCGCCTTCGCCATGGCGCTGCTGATCATCTCGGGCGAGATCGATCTCTCCGTGGCTTCGATCATCGCGCTGGCCTCCACGGCCATGGGCGCGGCGGTCCAGCTGGGGGCGGGCACCCCTGTGCTGATCCTCGTGGGCCTTGGCACGGGCTTGCTGTGCGGCGCGTTCAACGGCTTTCTCGTCACCCGCATGGGGCTGCCCTCGATCGTGGTGACGATCGGCACCATGAGTCTGTTTCGCGGCATCAGCTACATCGTGCTGGGCGATCAGGCGTTTCGCGGCTACCCGGCGGATTTCGCCTTCTTCGGGCAGGGCTACGTGTTCTGGGTGATCTCCTTCGAGTTCGTGCTCTTCGCCCTGCTCGCCGTGATCTATGGCGTGCTGCTGCACAAGACGAACTTCGGCCGCGCCGTTTATGCCATCGGCAACAACCCGACGGGCGCGCTTTTCTCCGGGATCCGCGTGGCGCGGGTGAAATTCATCCTCTTCCTGCTCACCGGCCTGATGGCGGGTGTCGCCGCCATCTGCCTGACCTCGCGGCTCGGCTCCACCCGCCCCTCAATCGCCTTCGGCTGGGAGCTTGAGGTGGTGACGATGGTGGTGCTCGGCGGCGTGAACATCCTTGGCGGCTCCGGCAGCATCCCCGGCGTGGTGATCGCGGCCTTCGTGATGGGGCTCGTCACCTTCGGGCTTGGCCTGCTGAACGTGCCGGGTATCGTGATGTCCATCGTCATCGGGGCGCTGCTGATCGGGGTGATCGCCCTGCCGCGGCTCTGGAAGATGTGGAGGGGTTGATGGAGAAATTCGCCTTTCGGATGCGGCTCAATCCGGGCTGCGAAGTGGAATACCGCAAGCGTCATGACGAGATCTGGCCGGAGCTGGAAGCGCTGCTGAGGGAAGCCGGCATCTCGGATTATTCGATCCACCTGGATGAGGAAACGCATCTTCTCTTCGGTGTCCTCTGGCGGTCGGAGACCCACGGGATGGACGATCTGCCGAACCACCCGGTGATGCAGCGCTGGTGGGCCTACATGGCCGATCTGATGGAGGTGAAGCCCGACAACGAACCCGTCGCCGTGCCGCTCACCACCGTCTTCCACATGCGCTGAGGGGCTGGGATGGCTGGAAACGTCGCCGTCATCGACATCGGCAAGACAAACGCCAAACTGGCCTTGGTGCGCCGCTGCGACCTTTCCGAAATCGCCGTGCTCAAGCGGCCCAATGCCGTCCTTTCGGGGCCGCCCTATCCGCATTTCGACGTGGACGGGCATTGGGACTTCATCCTTGAAGGTCTCGCCGCGTTTCAGGCCGAACACGGGGTGAGCGCGATTTCCGTCACCACCCATGGCGCCTGCGCGGCGCTGCTCGCGGCGGACGGCAGCCTCGCTGCGCCCATCCTCGATTACGAGCATGCCGGGCCGGAGGAACTGGCTGCTGAATATGACGCGATCCGCCCCGATTTCGCGGAAACCGGCTCGCCCAGGCTGGGCATGGGGCTGAACATCGGGGCGCAGCTTTTCTGGCAGTTTGCGCAGGATCAGAGCCTGAAATCGCGCGTCGCGCAGGTCGTGACCTACCCGCAGTACTGGGGCCACCGGCTCACCGGCGTGGCCGCGACCGACGTGACCTCGCTGGGCTGCCACACGGATCTCTGGGCGCCGTGGGAGGGAGCGTTCTCCGCGCTCGTCGCGCGGCTCGGGCTTGAAGGCAAGATCGCTCCGCCGCGCAGGCCGAGCGATGTGCTGGGGCCGATCCTGCCCGCGGTCGCTGCCCGGACAGGCCTCGCGCCCGATACGCCGGTTCTCTGCGGAATCCATGATTCAAACGCTTCTCTGCTGCCCCATCTATTGCGGCAGGAAGCCCCCTTCGGCGTGGTCAGCACGGGAACCTGGGTGATCGCCATGGCGATGGGCGGCGATCCGCTGCCGCTGGACGGCAGCCGCGACATGCTGATCAACGTCAATGCCTACAGCGACGCTGTGCCCTCCGCCCGCTTCATGGGCGGGCGCGAGCATGATCTGGCGCTGCGGGGGCATGCCGTGGAGGTCGATGACGCGGCGCTGGCGCGGGTGCTGGAAAGCGGCGTGATGCTTCTGCCCGCCGTGGTGCCGGAAAGCGGGATCTACCGGGGGCATGCCGCACGATGGATCGGTGAGGAGCCTGCCGTGGGCACGCCGGAACGTGCCGCCGCCGTGGGCCTGTATCTCGCCCTTGTCACTTCCCGCTGCCTGCGTGGCATCGGGCAGAAGGGGCCATTGATCGTCGAAGGGCCTTTCGGCAAGAACAGGATCTATTTTGAGATGCTTTCGGCGCTCAGCCCGGGCCCCGTGTTCGCCTCGCCCGGCCAGACAGGCACCAGCGAAGGCGCGGCGCTTTTGTGGGGCAAGGGGGCTCCCGCACAAGCGTTGGAGCCTGCGCCGGCCGTGGCTTTGGACCAGGCGGAGCGCCTTCGGGCCTATGCGCGGAAATGGGGCGCGGCATTGGGCTCCTGACCCTGCGGCGCGCTTCTTGATCGTGGATGGTCTCGGCTTGACTGAAAAAGCAAAACGCCCTGCGAACCGGAGGCCGCAAGGCGTTTTGATTTTGGTGCCCAGGAGAGGACTCGAACCTCCACGTCCATACGGACACTAGCACCTGAAGCTAGCGCGTCTACCAGTTCCGCCACCTGGGCAGGTGTCGTGGGGGGCGATTTACGGGGATTGCCGGGGGGTGTCAACGCGATTCTCCCGCCCGAAATGAAAAAAGTTTCTTCCGCCGTCGGAGCCGCCCGGGGCGCGGCGTCATGGTGCTTGTCCGGTGGGGGGCTGGCGGCTATTTCTTTCCCAAACAGGATCGGAGGGCCCCATGGCGAAACTGGTGACCATCTACGGCGGATCGGGCTTCGTGGGCCGCTACATCGCGCAGCGCATGGCACGGCGCGGCTGGCGGGTGCGGGTGGCGGTGCGCCGCCCCAACGAGGCGCTCTTCGTGAAACCCTACGGTGCGGTGGGGCAGGTGGAGCCGGTGTTCTGCAACATCCGCGACGACGCCTCCGTCCGGGCGGCGCTCCTTGGTGCGGATGCGGTGGTGAACTGCGTCGGGATCCTCAACGAAACCGGGAAGAACAAGTTTTCCTCCGTGCAGGCGGAAGGGGCCGGGCGGATCGCGCGCATCGCCGCCGAGGAAGACATCACGACCATGGTGCAGCTCTCCGCCATCGGGGCCAGCGCGGAGAGCGCGAGCGCCTATGCCCGCACCAAGGCCGCCGGCGAGGCGGCGGTGCTGGCGCATCAGCCGAATGCCGTCATCCTGCGGCCTTCCGTGATCTTCGGCCCCGAAGACGGTTTCTTCAACCGCTTCGCCAGCATGGCAAGGATCGGGCCTTTCCTGCCGTTGGTCGGAGGCGAGACGCGTTTCCAGCCCGTCTACGTGGACGATGTTGCAGCGGCAGCGGAGAAGGCCCTCGTGGGCGAGGCCGCGCCCGGCATCTACGAACTCGGCGGGCCCGAGGTGGCCACCCTGCGCAAGTTGATGGAAGACATGCTGAAGGTGATCCATCGCCGCCGCATCATCATCAACCAGCCCTTCTTCGTTGGGCGGATCCTGGCCACGGTCTTCGATTTCCTGCAGTTCGCGACCCTCGGGCTTTTCACGAACGGCATCCTGACCCGTGACCAGGTGAAGAACCTGCGCGTGGACAACGTGGTGAGCGAAGGGGCCAAGGGCTTCGCCGATCTGGGAATCGAGCCCACCGCCTATGAGGTAGTGATGCCCGACTACCTGTGGCGCTACCGCCCGGCGGGCCAGTACGACGCCATCAAGGACTCCGCGAAGAACCTGCGCGCCTGAGGCGCGTTTCGCGTCAGGCGTAGGCGATCCAGAGCAGGATCACGCCGAGGATGACGCGGTAGATCACGTAGGGCGTGAAGCTCACCGAGCGCAGCAGCCGCATCATCAACGTGAGCGCCAGCAGAGCCGAGAGGAAGGCGAAGAGCGCTGCGATCGCGCCGTCGCGGGCCGCCTGCGCATCGGCTTCCGCGATGACTTCCCCGGCGATGAACACGCCCGATGCGATGATCGTGGGGATCGACATCAGCATGGAGATCCGCGCCGCCTCGGTGCGGGTGTAGCCAAGTGCCCGGCCTCCGGTGATCGCCGCCCCTGAGCGGGAGGTGCCGGGGATCAGAGCGAGCGCCTGCCACAGGCCCATCCTGATGGCGTCTCGCAGGTTCCAGTCGGCGCTCCGTTTCGTTTCCGCGCCCTTTTGGTCGAACCAGTAAAGCAGCAGCCCGAAGCCGAGCATCGTCCAGCCGATCACGGTGATTGAGCGCATCGCATCGTCAAGCCCGGTGAGGGCGAGGAAGAGGCCGAACAGGATCACCGGCACCGTGGCCACGATCAGCAGGAAGGCGAGCCGGGCCCCTTCGGTATCGATCCGCCCGGTCAGAAGCCGTGGCAGCCCGCCGAACATCAGCGCCACGTCCTTGCGGAAATAGAGCATGACGGCCGCCAGCGTGCCAACGTGCACCGCCCCGTCGATGACCTGGCCCTGATCCGCGAGGCCGGTGAGATTCGGCAGAAGGATCAGGTGTCCGGACGAGGAGACCGGCAGGAACTCGGTGATCCCCTGGATGATCGCGATGAGGAGAAGATGGAAAAGCGACATGTCGACTCGAAGGTGCCTCGGTTTCGGAAGATGGTATCCGATTTGATTTCAATGGGATAGGATATTTTATGTCAATTATGCTGACATAAAATCGTGCCCCTTTGTGGTCGCGCACTGCCTCCGCGTGCGAAAAAAAGAATAAAAGGTCAGCATCGTTGACTTTTCATTCTCGCGAAGCCGCTGTAAGCAAGCCGCGAAGTGAAGTTTGCGGAGAGTGAAGCCATGGCGAAACAGCGAATGCTCCAGTTTGTGACCGTTGAGCGGGACATGCCCGAGAAGCGGGACGCGAACGTGCGCAACAAGGACTTCCACGAGATCTACCAGGAATACGCGGCGGCCAAGGCGCAGGAACAGGCTTCGCGGTGCTCCCAGTGTGGTGTGCCTTACTGCCAGAGCCATTGCCCGCTCCACAACAACATTCCCGATTGGCTGCGCCTGACGGCGGAAGGCCGCCTTCAGGAAGCCTACGAGGTTTCGCAGGCCACGAACACCTTCCCGGAGATCTGCGGTCGCATCTGCCCGCAGGATCGCCTGTGCGAAGGCAACTGCGTGATCGAACAGTCGGGCCATGGCACCGTCACCATCGGCTCCGTCGAAAAATACATCACCGATACCGCCTGGGAAAACGGCTGGGTGAAGCCCGTTGCGCCGAAGCATGAGCGCACGGAGAGCGTGGGTATCATCGGGGCCGGCCCCGGCGGCCTCGCCGCGGCGGACGCGCTGCGCCGCCAGGGCGTGCAGGTCACGGTCTATGACCGCTACGACCGCGCCGGCGGCCTGCTGACCTACGGCATTCCCGGCTTCAAGCTGGAAAAGCCCGTCGTGATGCAGCGGATCGAGCAACTCGAGAAGGGCGGCGTGACCTTCGTTCTGAACTGCAACGTGGGCGAAGACATCTCCTTCGCGGAGATCCGCGAGAAACACGATGCCGTGCTGATCGCAACGGGCGTCTACAAATCCCGCGATCTCGGCGGGCCGGGCTCCGGTGCAAAGGGCATCGTGCGCGCCCTGGATTACCTGACGGCCTCCAACCGTGCTTCCTTCGGCGACGTCGTGCCGGAGCTTGAAAGCGGGGAGCTGAACGCCAAGGGCAAGAAGGTCGTCGTGATCGGCGGTGGCGATACCGCGATGGACTGCGTGCGCACCGCGATCCGCCAGGGCGCCGAAAGCGTGAAATGCCTGTACCGCCGGGACCGCGCCAACATGCCGGGCTCCCAGCGCGAGGTGCAGAATGCCGAGGAGGAAGGCGTGCAGTTCGAGTGGCTGACCGCCCCGAAAGGCTTTGCCGGCGATGACAGCGTGACCGGCGTCATGGTGCAGCGGATGCGCCTTGGCGCGCCGGACGCGTCGGGCCGCCGTTCGCCGGAGCCCATCGAGGGCGAGGACTACGTGGAGGAAGCCGATCTCGTCATCAAGGCGCTGGGCTTCGAGCCGGAGGCCCTGCCCACGCTGTGGGGCGAAGAAGCGCTGGAAGTGACCCGCTGGGGCACGATCAAGGCCGATTTCCGCACCCACGAAACGAGCCTGCCGGGCGTCTTCGCCGTGGGCGACATCGTGCGCGGGGCTTCGCTCGTCGTTTGGGCCATCGCCGATGGCCGGGAGGCGGCGGAATCGATCCTCGCCCATCTCGACGCCGCGCCCGCTGTGGCCGCCGAGTAACAGCCGAAGCAAGGGTGAGCGGCGCCATCGGCGCCCGCCCGCAACTGGAATTTCCGGCAGGTCGCCGGGCCGAGGCCCGCACATGCCGCCGAGCGAAAGGTAAGCGATCATGACCAAGTACGATCAGGCCTGGGTAGCCGCCGAAGAAGCCAAGCGCAAATTTATGGCGGAGAACGGGCTCTACCGCGAAGATGACGAGCACGCCTCCTGCGGCGTGGGCCTCGTGGTGTCCACCGACGGCACCGCCAGCCGCAAGGTCGTGGCGGCCGGGATCGAGGCGCTGAAGGCCGTCTGGCACCGCGGCGCCGTGGACGCGGACGGCAAGACGGGCGACGGCGCGGGCATCCACGTGGAGATCCCCGTCGAATTCTTCTACGACCAGATCCGCCGCACCGGCCACGAGCCGAACATGGATCAGCTCATCGCCGTCGGTCAGGTCTTCCTGCCGCGCACCGATTTCGGTGCCCAGGAAGCCTGCCGCACGATCGTGGAAACCGAAGTGCTGCGCATGGGCTACTACATCTACGGCTGGCGCCACGTGCCGGTGGACGTGACCTGCCTCGGTGAGAAGGCCAACGCCACCCGCCCGGAGATCGAGCAGATCCTGATCTCCAACTCCAAGGGCGTGGACGAGGAAACCTTCGAGCGTGAGCTCTACGTGATCCGCCGCCGGATCGAGAAGGCCGCCGCGGCGGCCCAGGTTTCCGGGCTCTACATCTGCTCGCTCTCCTGCCGCTCCGTGATCTACAAGGGCATGATGCTGGCCGAGCAGGTGGCGGTGTTCTACCCCGACCTGATGGACGAGCGCTTCACCTCGCGCTTCGCGATCTACCACCAGCGCTACTCCACCAACACCTTCCCGCAATGGTGGCTGGCCCAGCCCTTCCGCATGCTCGCCCACAACGGCGAGATCAACACGCTGAAGGGCAACATCAACTGGATGAAGAGCCACGAGATCCGCATCTCGTCCTCCGCCTTCGGCGATCTTGCCGAAGACATCAAACCGATCATTCCTTCGGGCTCTTCCGACTCTGCCGCGCTGGACGCGGTGTTCGAAGTCATGGTGCGCGCGGGCCGCAACGCGCCGATGGTGAAAACCATGCTCGTGCCGGAAAGCTGGAGCCAGCAGGCCGTGGATCTGCCCAAGCCCTGGCGGGACATGTATGCCTACTGCAATGCCGTGATGGAGCCCTGGGACGGCCCGGCCGCTCTTGCCATGACGGACGGCCGCTGGGTCTGCGCCGGCCTGGATCGCAACGGCCTGCGCCCGATGCGCTACGTGGTGACGGGTGACAATCTCCTGATCGCGGGCTCCGAGGCCGGCATGGTGCCGATCGACGAAGCCACCGTGGTGGAAAAGGGCGCGCTCGGCCCGGGGCAGATGATCGCGGTGGACATGACCGACGGTTCGCTCTTCCACGACACCGAGATCAAGGACAAGCTGGCCGCCTCCCAGCCTTTCGGCGACTGGCTGGAAAAGGTCGTGGACCTCTCCGCCGAGATGGAGGGCGTCACCGAGAAGGCGATCTACTCCGGCGAAGAGCTGAAGAAACGCCAGGTGGCGGCGGGTTACTCCATCGAGGAACTGGAGCAGATCCTCGCGCCGATGGCCGAGGACGGCAAGGAAGCCATCGCCTCCATGGGCGACGACACGCCCTCGGCGGTGCTCTCCACCATGTATCGCCCGCTGAGCCACTTCTTCCGCCAGAACTTCAGCCAGGTGACGAACCCGCCGATCGACTCGCTGCGCGAATACCGCGTGATGAGCCTGAAGACGCGCTTCGGCAACCTCAAGAACGTGCTGGACGAAGACAGCTCCCAGACCGAGATCCTCGTGCTGGACACGCCTTTCGTGGGCAACGCGGAGTTCGAAACGCTGCTCAAGCATTTCGGTGACTCCGTCGTCGAGATCGATTGCACCTTCCCCGCCGGCGGCAAGAAGGGCGCGCTGAGTGATGGTCTGACCCGCATCCGTGCCGAGGCCGAGGACGCCGTGCGCTCCGGCGCCGGCCACATCGTGCTCACCGATCAGCACCAGGGGCCCGAGAAGGTCGCCATGCCGATGATCCTCGCGACCTCGGCGATCCACTCGCACCTGACCCGCAAGGGGCTGCGCACCTTCTGCTCGATCTCGGTGCGTTCCGCCGAATGCATCGATCCGCACTACTTCGCGGTTCTGGTGGGCTGCGGCGCCACCGTGGTGAACGCCTACCTCGCAGAGGACAGCCTCGCCGACCGTATCGAGCGCGGCCTGCTGGAAGGCACGCTCACCGAGAACGTGGCGCGCTACCGCAATGCGATCGACCAGGGCCTGCTGAAGATCATGGCCAAGATGGGCATCTCGGTGATCTCCTCCTACCGGGGCGGCCTCAACTTCGAGGCCGTGGGGCTTTCGCGCGCCATGTGTGCCGAGTACTTCCCGGGCATGCATTCCCGTATCTCCGGCATCGGTGTTTCGGGCATCCAGAAGAAGCTCGAGGAGGTGCACGCCAAGGGCTGGATCGCCGGCACCGAGGTGCTGCCCATCGGCGGCTTCTACAAGGCGCGCCGCTCCGGCGAGAAACACGCCTGGGAAGCGCAGACGATGCACATGCTGCAGGCGGCCTGCGACCGGGCGTCCTTCGAGATGTGGAAGCAGTATTCCGCACGGATGCGGGCGAATCCGCCGATCCACCTGCGCGACCTGCTGGACATCAAGCCGCTGGGCAAGCCGGTGCCGATCGAAGAGGTTGAAAGCATCACCTCGATCCGCAAGCGCTTCGTGACGCCGGGCATGTCGCTTGGCGCGCTCTCGCCCGAAGCGCACAAGACTCTCAACGTGGCCATGAACCGGATCGGCGCCAAGTCGGACTCCGGCGAGGGCGGCGAAGATCCGGCGCATTTCGTGCCGGAACCCAACGGCGACAACCCTTCCGCCAAGATCAAGCAGGTGGCCTCGGGCCGGTTCGGCGTGACCGCCGAATACCTGAACCACTGCGAAGAGCTTGAGATCAAGGTCGCGCAGGGCGCCAAGCCCGGCGAGGGCGGCCAGCTGCCGGGGATGAAGGTCACCGACCTGATCGCCCGCCTGCGCCATTCCACCAAGGGCGTGACGCTGATTTCGCCGCCGCCGCACCACGACATCTACTCGATCGAGGATCTGGCGCAGCTGATCTACGATCTCAAGCAGATCAACCCGCGCTGCAAGGTGACGGTGAAGCTCGTGGCTGCCTCGGGCGTTGGCACCATCGCGGCCGGCGTGGCGAAGGCGAAGGCCGACGTCATCCTGATCTCGGGCCACAACGGCGGCACGGGCGCGTCCCCGGCCACGTCGATCAAGTATGCCGGTCTGCCGTGGGAGATGGGTCTCACCGAGGCGCACCAGGTTCTGGCGATGAACAACCTGCGCGACCGCGTGACCCTTCGCACCGACGGTGGCCTGCGCACCGGGCGCGACATCGTGATGGCCGCCATGATGGGGGCGGAGGAATACGGCATCGGCACCGCCGCGCTGATCGCCATGGGCTGCATCATGGTGCGCCAGTGCCAGTCCAACACCTGCCCCGTCGGCGTCTGCACCCAGGACGAGCGCCTGCGCGCCAAGTTCACCGGCAATGCCGACAAGGTGGTGAACCTGATCACCTTCTACGCGCAGGAAGTGCGCGAGATCCTGAGCCAGATCGGTGCGCGCTCCCTGGACGAGGTGATCGGCCGGGCCGACCTTCTGAGCCAGGTCTCCCGCGGCGCCGCGCATCTGGACGATCTGGATCTCAACCCGCTGCTGATCACGGTGGATGGGGCGCATGACATCGTCTACGACCGCGACCGCCCGCGCAACGCCGTGCCGGACACGCTGGATGCGGAGATCGTCAAGGACGCCGCGCGCTTCCTGAACGACGGCGAGAAGATGCAGTTGCAATACGCGGTGCAGAACACCCACCGCACCATCGGCACCCGCACCGCGAGCCACATCGTCCAGAACTTCGGCATGCGCAACAGCCTGCAGCCCGACCACCTGACGGTGAAGCTCAACGGCTCCGCCGGCCAGTCGCTCGGCGCATTCGCGGCACCGGGGCTCAAGATCGAGGTCTCGGGCGACGCCAACGACTACGTGGGCAAGGGGCTTTCCGGCGGCATCATTGTCGTGCGCCCGCCGATGGCCAGCCCGCTGGTGGCCAGCGAGAACACGATCATCGGCAACACCGTGCTCTACGGCGCCACCGACGGCTACCTCTTCGCGGCCGGCCGCGCGGGCGAGCGTTTCGCGGTGCGCAACTCGGGTGCGAAGGTGGTGATCGAGGGCTGCGGCTCCAACGGCTGTGAATACATGACCGGCGGCGTTGCGGTGATCCTCGGCTCCATCGGCGCCAACTTCGGGGCGGGGATGACGGGCGGCATGGCCTATCTCTACGATCCGGAAGGCGAGGCCCAGGACAAGCTGAACATGGAGACGCTGGTGACCTGTCCGGTGACCGTGGCCCATTGGGAAGACCAGCTCAAGGGGCTCATCGAGCAGCACGCCCGCGAGACCGGCAGCGTCAAGGCCACCGAGATCCTCCAGCATTGGGAGATCGAGAAGGGCAAGTTCCTGCAGGTGTGCCCGAAGGAGATGCTGGTGCATATCCCCCACCCGCTGGGTATCGAGGAAGGCGCGGCCAGCGCCTGAGGCGGACGGGGAAAAGGGGCGCTGCCCCCGGCCCTTTCGGGCCTCCCCCGGGATATTTTCGGAACAAAGTCGGGGCGCGGGCGAAAGCTTGCGCCCCTTTGCGCCGGGGGCTGTGGTAAAGCTTGCAGCGAGTGGCGAAATCGACGACGGCAGCGCGGGCAAGGCAAGAGGCGGGCGTGGCGAAGAAGGCGAGCAAGAAGAAGGCGGCGCAGAAGGCGCCTTCGTTGAAATCCGACATCGGACTTCTGTTCGTATTTCTCGGGCGGGTGTTCGGCCGTGTTGGCGGTTTCCTTTTGAAATGGCTGGCGCGCGGGCTGCTGGTTTTCTACGCCTGCGTTTTCCTTGCGGTGCTGATCTACGCTTTCGTCAACCCGCCGACCACGGCGACGATGGTCGGGGAGGCGCGCAGGCTGGGCGGGATCGAGAAGCAATGGGTGGGAATCGAGGCGATCTCGCCCCACCTGCGCCGCGCGGTCGTGGCGGCGGAGGATGCCAATTTCTGCCGGCATTGGGGCTTTGACGTGGCGGCCATCCGCAGTGCCCTGGAGGATGGCGGCCGGCGCGGGGCATCGACCATCAGCCAGCAGGTGGTGAAGAACGTCTATCTCTGGCAGGGGCGCAGTTGGCCGCGCAAGGCGCTGGAAGGGCTGATCACGCCGGTCGTGGAACTTCTGTGGTCCAAGAAGCGGATCCTCGAAGTCTATCTGAATGTCGCGGAGTTCGATGAGGGCGTGTTCGGCGCGGAGGCCGCGGCGCGCGGGTATTTCGGGAAACCCGCGCGCGATCTCGGCCTGCGGGAGGGTGCGCTGATGGCGGCGGTTCTGCCGAACCCGAAGGATCGGTCGGCCGCGCGGCCCGCGACCTGGCTGCAACGGCGGGCGGCGCAGATCGCCGATGGTGCGGCCACCATCGCCGCGGACGGACGGGCCGATTGCTTCGGCGGTTGAACTGGTGCAGGCTTCGGTGCAAATCGACCACCGGCCAGAACAAGATCAATCAACGAGCAAACCATGAATCGCCTCTATCACGTGCCCCTTTCGCCCTTCTGTCGCAAGGTACGGCTTTCGCTTGCCGAGAAGAAGATCGAGGTGGAACTGGTTGAGGAGCGTTACTGGGAGCCGACCGCGGAGTTCCGCCGCCGCAACCCCGCCGAAAAGGTGCCGGTTCTGAAGCTCGACGGGAAGTTGATGAGCGAAAGCGCCGCCATCTGCGAGTATCTCGAAGAAACCCACCCCGAGCCCCCGCTGATGCCGAAGTCGGCGGAGGAACGTTACGAGGTGCGCCGTCTGGTGGCGTGGTTCGACGACAAGTTCCACAACGAGGTGACGTCGAAGCTGCTGTACGAGCGGGTGAACAAGAAGGTGATGAAACTGGGCTACCCGGACAGCCGGAACGTCAAGTTCGGGGCGCAGAAGATCAAGTATCATCTCGACTACATGGGCTGGCTGCTGGAGCAGCGCCGCTGGCTCGCCGGCAACAGCATGACGCTCGCGGATTTCGCGGCGGCGGCGCATCTGTCGAGCCTCGATTACATTTCGGATGTGGACTGGAACCGGAACCAAAACGTGCGGGACTGGTATGCGAAGATCAAGTCGCGCCCGGCGTTCCGCAGCATCCTTGCCGACCAGGTGCCCGGTTTCCCGCCGCCCCCGCATTACGCCGATCTGGATTTCTGACGGCGCAGGTGGCCAGCGGCTCCGGGTCTCGGCGGCCTCACCCCGGCCGCGCATTTCCGGTGATTGAGAGGCCCGTCATGCCCGGGTAGACTGGGGCCTCACGATTGGAAAGGCATCCGAATTGGACGGGTTGAAGCAGAGGCTGGTGGCGCAGGCGCTTGCCGAGGGGTTTTCCGCCTGCAGGGTGACCCACCCGGGGGCCGTTCCCGAGATCGCCGAACGGCTTGAGCGCTTCGTCGAAGCGGGCCGGCACGGTCAGATGGGCTGGATGGCGGAGCGGATGCACTGGCGGGGCAACCCGGCTGCGCTCTGGCCGGAGGCGCGTTCCGTCATCATGCTGGCGGAGGCCTACACCCCGCAGGAAGATCCGCTCGCGCTGCTCGAGGCACGCGACAGGGCGGCGATCAGCGTCTATGCCCGCAATCGGGATTATCACGACATCGTCAAGAAGCGGCTCAAGCGGGTCGGGCGGTGGCTGCTGGAGCAGCGGCCCGGCGAAGAGATCAAGGTTTTCGTGGACACCGCGCCCGTGATGGAGAAGCCGCTCGCCGCCGCGGCCGGGCTGGGCTGGCAGGGCAAGCATACCAATCTTCTGAGCCGCGATCTGGGCAACTGGTTCTTTCTCGGTGCCATCTTCACCACGATCGAGCTGCCGCCCGACGCGGCCGCGCGGCCGTCCTGCGGCTCCTGCCGGGCCTGCCTCGATGCCTGCCCGACGGAGGCCTTTCCGGCACCGTTCCAGCTCGATGCCCGCCGCTGCATTTCCTACCTCACGATCGAGCACGACGGCCCCGTGGACGAGGACCTGCGCGCACGGATGGGCAACCGGATCTATGGCTGCGATGACTGCCTTGCCGTGTGCCCCTGGAACAAGTTCGCCGTGCAGGCCAGGGAAATGCGTTACGCGGCGCGGCCCGAGCTGCTGGAGCCGAAGCTGGCCGATCTGGCGGAACTGGACGATGGGGCCTTCCGGGCTCTGTTTTCGGGCTCCCCCATCAAGCGGATCGGGCGCAACCGCTTCATCCGCAACGTGCTCTATGCCATCGGCAACTCGGGCGACATCAGTCTGCGCGCGAAGGCCGAGGCGCTTTGCGCGGATCCGGATGCCACCGTGGCCGATGCTGCGCGCTGGGCCGTGGCGCGGTTGAGCAACGAGGGATCAGAAAAATCAAGCGGGGTTGTCAATGGCCCGGCGAAGGCGTAGGCACGAGAGGTCAACCGGCCCCTGCGTGAAGAGATGACCCCCTTTCGCGGCATTCTGCTGAAAATCTCCGCTGTTGTCCTCTTCGTGCTGATGCAGACCTGCATCAAGGCCGTCTCCGCAGACGTGCCCGCCGGTCAGACGGTGTTCTTCCGGTCGCTCTTCGCGCTGCCCGTCATCATCGGATGGCTGGCCGTGCGCGGGGAGCTTGCGCGCGGGGTGCGTGTGGTCTCGCCGAAAATGCACTTGATGCGGGGGATCGTGGGCACGGCGGCCATGGGCCTTGGCTTCGCCGCGCTGGGCCTGCTGCCCCTGCCCGAGGTCACCGCGATCGGCTATGCGATGCCGCTTCTGACGGTTGTCTTCGCGGCGCTGATCCTCGGCGAGCAGGTCCGCCTCTTTCGTTTCGGGGCGGTCGGCCTGGGGCTTCTGGGCGTGCTGATCGTGCTTTGGCCCCGACTCGCGGGAAGCGGTGCCAGCCTGGGGGACGGGGCCGCGCTCGGAGCGCTTTTCGTGCTGGGCTCGGCCACGCTCGCCGCGCTGGCGCAGATCACGATCCGGCGCATGGTCGCCACCGAAACCACCTCGTCCATCGTGTTCTGGTTCTCGATCACGGCCACGCTGGCCTCCCTGCTGACGCTGCCCTTCGGCTGGGTCGTGCCGGCGGCGTGGCAGATGGGGCTGCTGGTGCTGTCCGGGTTCCTTGGCGGCGTCGGCCAGATCCTGTTGACGAGTTCCTACCGCCATGCCGATGCGTCCCTGCTGGCTCCGTTCGACTACACGTCGATGCTGCTCGCGCTGGGCATCGGCTATTTCCTCTTCGGCGAGATCCCGACGCCGATGATGCTGACCGGGGCCGCACTCATCATCACCGCCGGCGTCCTCATCATCTGGCGGGAACGCCAGCTGGGGCTGCGGCGGGGCCGGGCACGCCCCAACATGACGCCGCAGGGCTGAGACATTGAGCCCGGCACGCGGCATCGGCATGGTCGTTCTGGCCGTCGGCATGTTCACGATCATGGCCACCGCGGTGAAGGCCACGAGCGATCACGTGCCGCCGGGGCAGGCGATGTTCTTCCGCTCCGCCGTGACCCTGCCGATCGTGATCGCCATGTTGCTGGCGCGCGGAGAGATGCACGGCGCGTTGCATACGAAGCACCCGCTCGGACACCTGATGCGCGGCCTCACCGGTTCCGCCGCCATGGGCATGGGGTTTGCCAGCCTCGCCTACCTGCCCTTGCCCGAGGCGACGGCTATACGCTTCTCGACCCCGCTGTTCGTCGTGGTGCTCGCCGCCCTCATGCTGGGCGAGCGGTTTCGCCTCATCCGGCTGTCGGCCGTGGCCGCGGGGCTTCTGGGCGTCTCGATCATTCTCGCGCCGCGCCTGACGGGCGATCTCGGCTCGCAGGCGAGCCTCGGCGCGTTGCTCACGCTGGGATCGGCCTTTTGCGCCTCGCTTTCCCAGATCCAGGTCAAGATGCTTTCGGGAAAGGAAAACACGGCGACCATCGTTTTCTACTTCGCGATCTGTTCGCTGGTGCTGTCCCTCTTCACCGCCCCCTTCGGCTGGGTCGTTCCGACGCCCGGAGAGGCGGCCATCCTCCTCTTCGGGGCAGCCGTGGGCAGCGCCGGGCAGCTGCTTCTGACCGGCGCCTATCGTCATGCCGATGCCTCGTTGGTCGCGCCGTTCACCTATTCTTCGATGATCTGGTCGCTGATCCTCGGGTTCATCGTCTTCGGCGATCTCCCGACGGCCCAGATGCTGCTGGGAGCGGGGATCGTGATCGCAAGCGGTATCGTGATCGCGTGGCGGGAACAGCAGATCGCGCGGCGGGCGATTCGGCGATAGCCACCGGCTCGTGAGGCTGCTTGCCCCGGCGTGCAGCTGCGGCATGATCGGGCGTTCCCGCCTGAAGGTTTCCCCGTTTCTCAGAGCCTTGCCCGAATGCCGCAGGCGCATGGAAGAGGTGCCTTTCCGGCGCTCTGTAGCCTTCCCTTTGCTGGTGCGGTTTGTCGTGCTAAGGTTGTGGCCCCCACGCAAAGGGGGATTAGGGAGGAGAGCATGAACAAGCATATTCTTGACCGGCCCGCGCCGGAAACCGATGGGAAGATCGTGCGCACTTTCGCGGAGGTTGAGCGGCTGTCCGGGCACAACGGCCCCGGAGAGGCGGCCATGGCGCTGCTGCGCCGCGCGCAAGACAGGCCGCCGGTGGATCATCGCCTTGCGCGCTACACGCGCATCGAGTCGCAGCGCTCCTAGAGCCCGATCCGGCCGGAAACGAAAAAAGGCGCAGGGGAACCTGCGCCTTTTTCCTGTGCCGTGGCGGCCGGACTACTCAGCTGCGCACGAGCTTTTCGTAGCTCTCCGCGATGTCGCGGGTGAGCGCGCCCACCTCGAAGGTGTAATCGCCGATCTGGCCCACCGGAGTGACTTCGGCGGCGGTGCCGGTCAGCCAGCACTGTTCGAAGCCTTCAAGCTCTTCGGGCATGATATGGCGCTCGTGCACCGTGATGCCCCGTTTCTGCAACATGCCGATCACCGTCTGACGGGTGATGCCGTTGAGGAAGGCGTCCGGCTTGGGCGTGTGCACCTCGCCGTCCTTCACGAAGAAGATGTTGGCGCCGGTGGCCTCGGCCACGTAGCCGCGGTAGTCGAACATCATCGCGTCCGAGCAGCCCTTCGCCTCGGCGGCATGTTTGGACATGGTGCAGATCATGTAGAGGCCGGCGGCCTTGGCGTGGCAGGGGATCGTCTCGGGGCTCGGGCGCTTCCATTTGGAGATGTCGAGCTTGGCGCCCTTCATCTTGGCGTCGCCGTAGTAGGCGCCCCATTCCCAGGCGGCCACCGCCATGCGCACCGGGTTCTTCTTGGAGGCGACGCCCATGTCTTCGCCCGCGCCGCGCCAGGCCACGACGCGCACGTAGGCGTCATCCCAGCCGTTGGCTTTCAGCACGTCGTATTTGGCTTTCTCTATCTCATCGATGGTGTAGGGGATGGGCATGTCCAGCAGCTCGCCGGACTTGTGCAGCCGCTCGGAGTGCTTCACGCTTTCGAAGATCTTGCCGTTGTAGGCGCGCTCACCTTCGAAGACCGAGGAAGCGTAGTGCAGGGCGTGGGTCAGAATGTGGACGTTGGCGGAGCGCCACTCCACCAGTTTCCCGTCCATCCAGATCTTTCCGTCGCGGTCATCATAAGCGCCAGCCATGGGCTTCTTCCTTCCAAATCACCGGCTTACCTGCCGTCATGTTTCCGAAAGTTGCGCTTGAAAAGTCCGGAACGGACATAATGTTGCGCAAAATCTGCGGATTGCTACACATTGATTCTTGGAAAGTCAACAAGGCTGACTTAATATCGCGGCATACAGAGCAAGAAAGCGGCAAGGACAAAACGATGGCAGAAGGCGGGCCGGGCAGCGAAAGCCTCTTGTTCCTCACCGATGAACAGCTGCGCAAGGGCATCGAAGCCATGTTCTTCGCCTATCGCGGTTTCACGGCGGATCCCGATCGCATTCTCGAAAACCACGCCTACGGGCGCGCCCATCACCGGGCCATCCACTTCATCAACCGCAGCCCCGGGACGACGGTGAACAACCTGCTGTCGATCCTCGGCGTGACCAAGCAGTCGCTGAACCGCGTGCTGCGGACGCTGATCGACGACGGCCTCGTGGAGAGCCGCGTGGGCACCCGCGACAAGCGCGAGCGCCACCTCTATCTCACCGAGGCGGGGGCCGCGCTGGAGCGCGAGTTGAGCGATGCGCAGCGGGCCCGGATGCGCAGCGCCTACCGCTCTGCCGGCCCGGAGGCCGTGCAGGGGTTCCGGCAGGTGCTCGAAGCGATGATGGATCCCGAGATGCGCCGCCATTTCAACGCGATGAAGGATGCCGGCTGATGAGTGCACAGGGTGAAGCCCACCTGCTCGTGGTGGATGATGACGAGCGGATCCGAGGCCTTTTGCAGAAGTTCCTGATCCGAAACGGGTTCTGGGTCACGGCTGCCAGAGATGCCGCCCATGCCCGCAGCGTGCTCAGCGGGCTGGAGTTCGATCTGATCGTGCTTGACGTGATGATGCCCGGAGAAGACGGCATCTCGCTCACCCGCAGCCTGCGCGAAGACATCGCCACGCCGATCCTTCTTCTGACCGCACGGGGGGAAACCGAGGATCGGATCGCCGGGCTGGAGGCGGGGGCTGATGACTACCTGGCCAAGCCGTTCGAGCCCAAGGAGCTGCTGCTGCGGATCAACGCCATCCTGCGGCGCGCGCCGGCGGCCGCGAGCGAGCCGGAAGGGCCGAAGGTGCTGGCGCTGGGGCCCGTCCGCTACGATGTCGCCCGTGGCGAGATGTGGCAGGGGCAGGAGCTGATCCGCCTGACGGCCACGGAGAGCGCGCTGATGAAGATCTTCGCGGCCCATCCGGGCGAGCCGCTGAGCCGCGCGCAGCTGGTGGAAGATCTGGGGCGCGACAAGGGGCAGGCACAGGAGCGCGCGGTGGACGTTCAGATCACCCGTCTGCGCCGCAAGATCGAAGCGGATCCCCGCCAACCGCGCTACCTGCAGACGGTGCGGGGCGCGGGCTACATGCTCGCGCCCGATTGACGGCGCCACGCCCGTGGCGCGGACGGTTGCCTCCGGCGGGGATATTTTCAGAACAAAGTGGGGCGGAGATTTCGCCGGCTGCGGCATGGGATACCGTTGTGCGGCTGCGCCGCTGCGGCTAGCGTCGGGGCATGACGACCGCGCTCTATACCCATCCCGCGAGCCTCTATCACGTCACGCCGCCGGGCCACCCGGAGCAGGTGGCGCGGATCGAGGCGATCACGAAAGCCCTTGCGGACCCTGCCTTTGACGGGCTGACCCGCCTTTCGGCCCCTCTTGCGGAGGATGCACTCCTGCTGCACGGGCACCCGCAGACCTACATCGACCACATCCGCGCCAGCGAGCCGGCCAACGGCTACCTCGCGCTGGATGCCGACACCCACATGTCCGCGGGCAGCGTCGAGGCCGCGCTCCGGGCCGCCGGGGCCTGCGCGGCGGCGGTGGAGCTGGTGATGAAGGGTGCGGCCTCCAATGCGTTCTGTGCCCTGCGCCCGCCGGGGCATCACGCCGAGGTGGAGCTGCCCATGGGCTTCTGCCTGTTCGGGACGGTGGCGCTGGGAGCCAAGCACGCCCTTGAGACCTGCGGGGCGGAGCGCGTGGCCGTGATCGACTTCGACGTGCACCACGGCAACGGTACGCAGGCGCTGCTCTGGCACGAGGCGCGCAGTTTCTTCGCCTCCAGCCACCAATCCCCGCTCTGGCCCGGCACCGGGCATCCCGAGGAGCGCGGCGCGCATGGCACGATCATGAACGTGCCTCTGCCGCCTGACAGTTCCGGGCAGCGGATGCGGGCCGTCTACGAGGGCGAGATCCTGCCGGCCGTATTGGCGTTCCGCCCGGATCTCATTCTCGTTTCCGCCGGTTTCGATGCCCATCGGGCGGATCCTCTGGCCAGCCTGAACTGGGAAACCGAGGACTTCGCCTGGCTGACCCATCGTATCTGCGACGTGGCGGATGAGGTCTGCGGTGGGCGTGTCGTCTCCTCTTTGGAAGGGGGCTACGATCTGGAGGCGCTGGCGGAAAGCACGGCGGCGCATGTGGCGGTTCTGATGGAGCGGGGCGGCTGACACCGGCTGGCCTCGACTTTCGGCGGCAGATATGGTCTGGCTCGGCCAGGTTTTGACATGGAGCAGCAAGGCATGACGGACATCGATGTGGAGAGCATGAGCTTCGAGCAGGCCCTCAAGGCGCTGGAAGACGTGGTTGGCCAGCTTGAGCGCGGGGATGTGCCGCTGGAGGATTCCATCGGCCTCTACGAGCGCGGCGCGAAGCTGAAGGCCCATTGCGAGGCCAAGCTCCGCGATGCCGAGGAGAAGGTTGCCGCCATCACGCTGGACGAGAATGGGCAGCCGAACGGGCACAAGCCGGTCGAAGGGCTCTGAGATGTTCGAGGCCGCGATCGCATCGGCGGCAGGCCGCATCGAGGCCGAGCTTGAGCGCATCATGGCGCCGCTGCCGGATCAGCCCGTCATCGAGGGGATGCGTTACGCCTGCCGCGGCGGAAAACGGCTGCGCGGGTTCCTCGTGATGGAGGGCGCGCGGCTGCACGGGATCGGGCCGGAGCAATCCGTCGTGGCCGCCTGTGCCGCGGAGGCGCTGCACGCCTACTCGCTGGTGCATGACGATCTGCCCTGCATGGACGACGACGATCTGCGCCGGGGCCAGCCGACCGTCCACGTGAAATGGGACGAGGCCACCGCGGTTCTGGTCGGGGACGCGCTTCAGACGCTTGCCTTCGATCTTCTGGCGCGGCCAGAATGCGCGCCGCAGGCCGAGGTTCGGGTGGCGTTGATTGCCTCCTTCGCACGCGCCGTGGGCGCCGAAGGCATGGTGCTCGGCCAGGCGCAGGACATCGCCGCGGAGACCGCGGGTCGGATGCTGACGCTGGAGGAAATCACGGAGCTTCAGGTCAACAAGACCGGCGCGCTGATCTGCTGGTCCGGCGCTGCGGGAGCCCTGCTGGCCCAGGCGGACCCGCAGCCGCTCACCGATTACGCGGCGGCGCTGGGCGCGGCCTTCCAGATCGCCGATGACATCCTCGACGTGGAAGGCGATGCGGCCGAGGTGGGCAAGGCCGTGGGCAAGGATGCCGAGGCCGGCAAGGCGACCTTCGTTTCCCTGCTCGGTTTGGAAGGGGCGAAGGCGCGTGCTAGGTTGCTCGTCGAGCAGGCGGAAGCAGCGCTGGAGCCCTACGGTGCCGAAGCGCTCGCCTTGAAGGAAGCCGCTCGCTTCGTTATTGCGCGGAACAAGTGAATTTGCCCGAAGGGAGGGCATGGTAGCCATGAGTGATCGTCCGCACACGCCGGTTCTGGACCGCGTGACCACCCCCGCCGACATGAAGGGCCTCACCGATGCCGAGCTGCGGCAGCTGGCGCACGAGCTTCGGGAAGAGACGATTTCCGCCGTGTCGGAGACGGGCGGGCACCTCGGTGCGGGGCTCGGCGTGGTGGAGCTGACGACGGCGCTGCACGCCGTGTTCGACACCCCACGCGACCGACTGATCTGGGACGTGAGCCACCAGAGCTACCCGCACAAGATCCTCACAGGGCGCCGCGACCGCATCCGCACCCTGCGGCAGAAGGGGGGGCTTTCGGGTTTCACGAAACGCTCCGAGAGCCCGTATGATCCCTTTGGCGCGGCCCATAGTTCCACGTCGATCTCCGCCGCCCTCGGCTTCGCGGTTGCGCGCGATCTCGGCGGTGCGCCCGAGCACGGAATCGGCGATTGCATCGCGGTGATCGGCGATGGCTCCATGAGTGCGGGGATGGCCTTCGAGGCGATGAACAACGCGGGTCATCTGGGCAAGCGGATGTTCGTGATCCTGAACGACAACGAAATGTCCATCGCGCCGCCGGTGGGGGCGCTTTCCTCCTACCTGTCGCGGCTCTATGCGGGCGAGCCCTTCCAGGAATTCAAGGCCGCCGCCAAGGGGGCGGTCAGCCTGCTGCCGCCGCCGTTCCAGGAGGGCGCGCGCCGGGCGAAGGAAATGATCAAGGGCATGACCGTGGGCGGCACGCTCTTTGAAGAGCTGGGTTTCTCCTATCTCGGCCCCATCAACGGCCACGACATGGATCAGCTGCTGAGCGTGCTGCGCACGGTGAGGGCGCGGGCCACGGGGCCGATGCTGATCCACGTGCTCACGCAGAAGGGCAAGGGCTACCACCCGGCGGAGAACGCGCCGGACAAGGGCCATGCCACGGCGAAGTTCGATGTCCTCACCGGCAAGCAGAAGAAGGCCAAGAGCAATGCGCCGAGCTATACGAAGGTCTTCGCCGAAAGCCTGCTCAAACATGCCGCCGAGGATGACAAGATCTGCGCCGTGACGGCCGCCATGCCCGACGGCACCGGGCTGAACCTCTTCGCGGAGCGCTACCCCAGCCGCTGTTTCGACGTGGGGATTGCCGAGCAGCACGGGGTGACCTTCTGCGCCGGCCTTGCCGCAGGGGGCATGAAGCCCTTCTGCGCGATGTATTCCACCTTCCTGCAACGGGGCTACGACCAGGTGGTGCATGATGTGGCGATCCAGCGCCTGCCCGTGCGTTTCGCGATCGATCGCGCCGGCCTCGTGGGGGCGGACGGCGCGACGCATGCCGGCAGTTTCGACATCGCCTATCTCGCCAACCTGCCCGGTTTCGTGGTGATGGCGGCCGCCGACGAGGCGGAGCTCGTCCACATGGTGGCCACCGCCGTCGCCTACGACGAGGGCCCCTCGGCCTTCCGCTTCCCGCGGGGCGAGGGCGTGGGCGTGGAGCTGCCCGAGCGCGGCGTGCCGCTGGAGATCGGCAAGGGCCGGATGATCCGGGAAGGCAAGCGCGTCGCCATCCTGAACTTCGGCGCCCGGCTGAAGGAAGTGGAGGAAGCCTGCGAGGCGCTCGGCGCGCGGGGGATCACCCCTACCGTGGCTGACGCCCGTTTCGCGAAACCGCTGGATCAGGCTCTGATTCTGCGGCTTGCCGCCGAACACGAGGCCCTGATCACCATCGAGGAAGGCGCCATCGGGGGCTTCGGAAGCCACGTGGCACATCTGCTGGCCGAGCAAGGCGTGTTCGACAGGGGTCTGAAATACCGCTCGATGGTGCTGCCCGACACGTTCATCGATCAGGCCAGCCCGGAAGACATGTATGCCGTTGCCAAGCTGAACGCCTCCGACATCGAGGCCAAGGTGCTGGAGACGCTGGGCGTCGCCACGCTGGAACGGCGCGCCTGACGCCACGCCCCCCTTTACAGCGTCAGCGGATTTGCGCAGCCTCCCTTGAAAAAAGGGGAGGACACATGGATCAGCATGGCACAGGGGTGCGGGCCTACCGATGGCTCGTGTTCATCTTGGCGGCAGGATATACCGTCTATCATCTGGCGACGGGCGATTACGGAAATTTCGGCGGGCCTTTCCGGTATCTCACGTTCTGGGCGCTGATGATGTCCTTCGTGAGCGCCTCCCGGATGCTCGCCTTGACCTGCCCCCCGCTGGTCCCTCATTCATAACGAGAGTCTGCGGGTTTGGGTTTGATAGTCTTCGGTTTCGGTTTGGGCAAGCGCGCCGGGCGCGGAGCCGTCGATTTGCTCAAGCGCTCGGCGCG
>NZ_FWFQ01000037.1 GCF_900172235.1 Pseudoruegeria aquimaris
CACCGGATGCTTCGTAGTCCGTCGTTCACATGTGAGGTGTGTATTTTGTTTTTTCAAGCAGAAGACGGCATACGAGATGTAGCCGTGACTGGAGTTCAAACGTGGTGCTCTTCCGATCTGGCTGCCGTGGCCACATCGCTCATCAGCGGCCAGACGGTCGGTGCAGATTGGCGCGTGGTGGCGGCCTCTTGCGGCGTGGATGTCGCGTATCCGGGGGTGTAGCCGATCTCGATCAGGGGGCGGGCTCCAGGAAGGTGATGTGGGTATCACCATAGCGCTTTTCGCCGATGGCGCCAAATCCGGGCGGTGCGGCGGGGGCGCTGTCCTCGAAGACGATCAGCGCTTCCGGCGCGATCCAGCCTCCGGCCAGCGCCGCCGCCAGCGCCTTTTCTCCCAGCCCTTTGCCGTAGGGCGGATCGAGAAAGACGAGATCATAGGGGGCCTCGGTGTTTTCCGGCAGCCGCGTTGCGTCCCGGCGCAGCAGGCGCGCCCGATTCCCGGCGCGGCAGAGGCGGATGTTCTCGGCCACCAGCGCCTGCGCCTTGCGGCCATCGTCCACGAAACAGGCCGCCGCCGCCCCGCGCGAGAGCGCCTCCAGCCCCAGCGCGCCCGTGCCCGCGAAGAGATCCAGCACCCGCGCCCCCGTGACGGGATCGCCGTAGCGGCCGCCCAGCAGCGTGTTGAACAGGCTCTCGCGCACGCGGTCGGTGGTGGGGCGCAGATGCGCCGCCGCATCGCCCTTGCCGACGGAGGCCAGCGCCTTGCCCCGGAAATCGCCCGCGATGATGCGCATCCTCGCACTTTCCCTCTGGTTCACAGGTCCGCAGACCCTATATCTCGGCCTGTTGGAAACGCAATTGCGAACAGGGAACAGACATGACGATTTCCGTAGGCGACAAACTGCCCTCCGCCGAGCTTTACGTGATGGGCGAGGGTGGCCCCGAACAGGTGAGCCTCGAGAGCAAGCTGGCCGGCCGCAAGGTCGTGATCTTCGGCCTGCCGGGCGCCTTCACGGGCACCTGCTCCACCGCCCACGTGCCGAGCTTCATCCGCACCAAGGACGCTTTCGCCGAGAAGGGCGTGGACGAGATCATCTGCATCTCCGTCAATGATCCCTTCGTGATGAAGGCCTGGGGGGAGAGCACCGGCGCCACGGAGGCCGGCATCACCTTCCTGGGCGACAGCCTCGCCGCCTTCACCAAGGCCATCGGCATGGATTTCACCGCCCCGCCGGCCGGCCTCGTCGATCGTTCCAGGCGCTACGCGATGCTGGTGGAGGACGGCGTGGTCAAGATCCTCAACGCCGAGGAGAACCCTGGCGTCTGCGAAACCTCGGCCGGTGAAACCCTGCTCGCGCAGATCGGCTGAATCACCCGCAATGCGGGATTTTCCTCGGGGCCGCTCAATCTGGGCGGCCTCGATTTTGTTCTGACCCCCCGAAATGGTAGACTGGGCCATTGCTCAGCACGAATTTGGGAGGGGTCCGATGGCCAATATTACAGGCACGATCGGTGACGACGACGGTGTTTCCAACCCCGTTCTGGACGGAACCATCGACGATGACACCATTCTCGGGCTGTCGGGAAACGACATCCTGAACGGCGGCGCGGGCGACGATTACCTTTCAGGGGATGACGGCTACGACGAACTGCACGGCGGCCTCGGCAATGACACGCTCGTGTTCCGCTTCCAGGCGGACAACGATCTCTTCGACGGAGGCGACAACGTGGACACCTTCGAGATCGACGCCATCATAGCCGGCGTGCAGGATCTCACCAACTGCACCTTCCAGAACCTCGAAATCATGAACGCCGATTTCAATTCGGTCATCGTTCTGCCGGGGCAGCTCGAAGCCTTCGACTCCATCATGAACATCGGCATCGTCTACCACGACGTTTCCGGCCGAACCGACCTGACGAACCGGATCGCGAGCGGCGAGGTGGGGCGTTTCGCGGGGCAGTCGGGGCGGGATGTCTTCATCATCGCCGGGGCGGACACCGGATGGGAGCTCGATGGCCTCGGGGGCAATGACCGGCTGGTCGGCGGCGAAGGCGATGACACGATCGATGGCGGAAGCGGCAACGACAACCTGTTCGGCCGCGGCGGCAACGATGAGCTTTCGGGCGCCGCCGGCAACGACACCATGAACGGCGGCGCCGGGGACGATGTGTTCCGCATCCTGATCGGCGGCACCACCTCGCAGCCGGAGCAGGACGTGATCATCGGTGGATCTGGCGTCGACACCGTCATCAACAACACCTTCGGCGCCTACAACATGCACGGCAGCACCTACACGGGCGTTGAAGTTCTCGTTGCCGGTGGGGTCTATGCCAATGCAGGGCAGCTGGAAGTCTTCTCCGACATCCAGAACCTGAGCCTGCTCAACCACGTCACCGCCGGGACGACCGATCTCACCGGCCGTGTCTCAAGCTTCAACTTCGGCAGCTTCGCCTTCAACGGCAGCGCGGGAGACGACACGCTCATCATCACTGACGCTGTGGGGGTGGTGAGGGTCAACTCGTCCGCAGGCGATGACCGCGCCTTCACCGGCGCTTTCGACGACAACATCATCGGTGGCTCCGGGAACAACCTCTTCGATGCCGGTGCCGGGGACGACAACATCGAAAGCCGGGAGGGCAACGATACGATCTTCGGCCGGGCCGGCGATGATCGCCTCTTCGCCGGGGCCGACGATGATCTTCTCGTCGGCGGTGCCGGGGCGGACGAGTTGATCGGCTTTTCCGGGTTCGACACGGCAAGCTACCAGGATGCCCTTTCCGGCGTTCTCGCGGATCTCGGCAATGCCGCGAACAACGCCGGGGATGCCCTTGGCGACACCTACAGTTCCATCGAGGCTCTGCTGGGGAGCGCGTTCAACGACGATCTGAGGGGTGATGCCGGCCACAACACGATCCGCGGCGGGCAGGGCGACGACACGCTCACCGGCGATCTGGGTGATGATCTTCTGGATGGCAACGGGGGGCGGGATACGGCGAGCTTCGCGGGTGCGATCGGGGTCACTGTCGATCTGCGCATCGCCGGCGCCCAGGCGACGGGGGTGGGGAATGATACGCTTGTCAGCATCAATCACTTGACAGGATCCCAGCAGTCCGACGTCCTGAACGGCAACGGGTCTGCCAACGTGCTGAAGGGCGGCGGTGGCGCCGACACGCTCAACGGCAACGGCGGCCATGACTCGGTGATCGGCGGCGGTGGAAGTGACTCGCTCTTCGGGCAGGGAGGGAATGATTTCCTCTCGGGCCAATCCGGAAATGACAGGCTGATCGGCGGCTCCGGAAACGACACCCTGAACGGCGGGAACGGTTCCGACTATCTCAATGCCGGGAACGGGACCGATATCCTTCTCGGAGGTGACGGGGATGATACCCTTCTGGGCCGTAGCGGCGACGATCAGTTGACAGGCGGCGCGGGCGTGGACGTGCTCACCGGGCACGCGGGCAACGACCGGTTCATCTTTCTGGACGTCGCCGACAGCACACCGGGGTCGGCAGGCCGCGACAAGATCAAGGATTTCACGCAAGGCAGTGACCTGATCGACGTATCGGCAATAGACGCCGTCGCTGGCGGCGGTGATCAGGCGTTTGCATTCATCGGAGCCGGAGGCTTTTCGGGAACCGCGGGAGAGTTGCGCTACGTGGCCTTCGCAAGTTCCACCATCGTCAAAGGCGATGTGGATGGCGACGGCAGCGCTGATTTCGAAGTGTTCCTGAAGGGAAGTATCGCACTTGCAGCCGGAGATTTCTTGCTCTGATCTGTCTGTGCCCCGATCCCTGCCGGCGAGATCGGTGCATTCCGTTCCTTTGGGTTGGCTCGTTTTTCGAACTCTCGCTCTGCTGTGCAAAAGCGCCCCAAGAAAGGTTGTTCACCGCGCCCCGGCAGGATGACGGCCTCGCATTGATGCCGGTGCTGAGGCGCTACGAGGCGCGGGCGGGGCTGTTGAATTGAGCCCGGCGCCACGAAAAAGGCCCCGGAGATCCGGGGCCTTCCGCTTTCTTCTGACCGCGCCGCTCAGGCGCTGACCTGCACCATGGTGCGGGTCGGGAAGGGGATCTCGATGCCGCCGGCGTCGAAGGCGTCCTTCACCTTGCGGGTCAGATCGAACTTGATGTCCCAGTAGTCGGCGGCGTTGCACCAGACGCGCACGGTGAAATCCACCGAACTGTCGCCGAGGTTGCCCACCTTCACGAAGGGCTCCGGATCGGCGAGGATGCGGCTGTCGGCCTTGATCAGATCGCCGATGATCGCCTCGGCCTTCTTCAGATCGCTGCCGTAGGAGACGCCGAAGGCGAAATCCACGCGGCGGGTGTCATGGGCGGAGTAGTTGGTGATCGGCGAGCCCCAGACCTGCGCGTTGGGGATGATGATCTGAACGTTGTCCGGCGTGGCCAGCTCGGTGGTGAAGATCGAGATCTCCTTCACCGTGCCGCTCTCGCCGCCCACCTCGATGAAATCGCCGGTCTTGAAGGGGCGGAAGAGGATCAGCATCACGCCGGCGGCGAAGTTGGAAAGCGTGCCCTGCAGCGCCAGGCCGACGGCAAGGCCGGCGGCACCGATCAGCGCCACGAGCGACGTGGTTTCCACCCCGAAACGGTTGAGGATGAAGATGCCGCCGAGCGCCATCACCGCCACGCGGGCGATGTTGCCGAGGAAGGCGAAGAGCGTCGGGTCCAGCTCCTTGCGCTTGCCGCCGAGGCGCACGATCCGGTTCTTCACCCATTTCGCCGCCCAGAGCGTGACGATCAGGATGGCGAAGGCCGCCACCACGTTCAGGCCGAGCTGCACCAGCCAGTCCGGCGAAAGCAGTTTGGCGAAATCAATTCCCGATGCGTCTTCCATCTAAATTCCTCACTCAGCAAGTGCATCCATCTTTCGGGCGAGCTTCACGTCGAGTTCGGAAAGGCCGCCTGCGTCATGCGTGGTTAGCGTGACGTCGACCGTCTTGTAAACATTGAACCATTCCGGGTGGTGGTTCCATTTCTCGGCGAAGAGCGCGCTGCGGGTCATGAAACCGAAGGCCTCCACGAAATTGCGGAACACGAAGCGCTTGGTGATGGCGTCGCGTTCGGGGTCATGCGCCCAGCCGGTGGCGGCCAGTTCGGCCAGCACCGCGCCGCGGCTCGTGTCGTCCAGTTTTTCCGTCATTTCTCCGGGTCCTCCACTTTGCGGAACGGGCCGTAGCTGGTGAGGATCTCGATGTCCTCCTCAACGGCGGCGCGTTCGGCCTCCAGGTATTGGGCTATGGCGCGGCGGAAGCCATCGTCCGCGATCCAGTGCAGCGAATGGGTCGTCACCGGCAGGTAGCCGCGTGCCAGCTTGTGCTCGCCCTGCGCGCCGGCCTCCACCCGCGCGAGCCCGTGGGCGATCGCGTGGTCGATGGCGGCGTAGTAGCAAAGTTCGAAATGCAGGCAGGGGTGGTGCTCGGTGCAGCCCCAGTAGCGGCCGTAGAGCGTGTCGCGGCCGATGAAGTTCAGCGCCCCGGCCACCCAGCGGCCTTCGCGCTCGGCCATCACCAGCAGGATGTCGTCGCGCAGGCTCTCTTGCGCTTCGTCGAAGAAGGCGCGGGTCAGGTAGGGGCGGCCCCATTTGCGCGCGCCGGTGTCCTGGTAGAAACACCAGAAGGCATCCCAGTGCTCGGGCGCGATGGCGTCGCCCGTCAGGTGGTGGATGGTGCCGCCGAAGCCCTGCGCCGTGGCGCGCTCCTTGCGGATGGCCTTGCGCTTGCGCGAGGACAGCGAGGCGAGGAAGGCGTCGAAGTCGGCGTAGCCGGCGTTGTGCCAGTGGAACTGCTGGCTGGTGCGGTGCATCAGCCCCATCTGCCGCCCGGCGATGGCCTCGGCCTCGGTGCAGAAGGTGACATGCAGCGAGGAGAGGCCGTTTTCGCTGGCCAGCTGCACCGCGCCCTGCACCAGCGCGCCCATGCCCGCGGCCTCGTGGCCGGGCTTCACGAGGAAGCGGCGCCCGGTGGCCGGGGTGAAGGGCACGGCGATCTGGAGCTTGGGGTAGTAGCGTCCGCCGGCATTCTCGTAGGCGTGGGCCCAGTTGTGATCGAAGATGTATTCGCCCTGGCTGTGGCTCTTGGCATAGAGCGGCGCGGCGGCGATCATCTCGCCGCCCCGGTGTGCCGTCAGGTGGCGCGGGCTCCAGCCGGTTCCGGGGCCGACCGAACCCGAGCGCTCCAGGGCCAGCAGGAAACGATGGGTTGTGAAGGGGTCGAAGGGCCGGCCGCCGCCCGCTGCTTCCGGCGCGGCGCAGGCATCCCAGGCCTGCGGGGCCACCTCTTCGAGGCTGCCCAGCACATGGATCTCGATCTGATCTGCGGTCGGCATGTCGGCCCCGTCTGCGTTCTGCGCCCTTAGGCTGACCAACTTGGCATCCCGCCGGGCGAGGTCAAGCGCCCGGCGCCGCCGGCGCGTAGCCCTCGAAGGTGATGTTGTCGGCCACGCGCCGGGCCTCGGCCTCCTGCGCGGGCGAGCGCACCGTCCAGCAGAGCACGTGCAGGCCCTGCGATTTCAGCGCCGCCACCCGCGGCGATGCAAGATCGCGCACGTCGTGGCTGATGAAGCCGGCCCCCGTGGCCGCAACATCGGGAATGCCGCGCAGCCGTGCCCGCGTGGCGGCCGGCACGAGGCCCCATTCCTCGTCGTCGAAGGCATCGGTGGTGAGCCCGCGCGGCAGGTCCGGGCGCAGGGCGCCGAAGGCCGCCACGGCATGGGGGTTGAAGGACATCACGGCCACCGGCCCCTCGTAGCCCTCCAGTGCCTCCGCAACCGCCCGCTCCAGTCGGTCCGGGCCCGCCGCCAGCGCGCCCGTCTGATCCTTCATCTCGATCAGCAGCGGCACGCGGCCAGCGATGCAGGCCAGCCCCTCCGCCAGCGTCGGGATGCCTTCGCGCCCGCCCAGAAGCGGGATCGCGGAAAGCTCCGCCGCGCTGCGCTGCGCCACGGCGCCGGGCTCTCCGGTGAGGCGGCGCAGATCGTAATCGTGGAAGATCATCGCCGTGCCGTCCCTGGAAAGCTGCACGTCGATCTCGATCCCGTAGCCCGCCGTCACCGCCGCCCCGATCGCGGCGCGCGAGTTCTCGGGCCGCCCCGCGGCGAGATCATGCAGCGCGCGGTGGGCGAGCGGTGCCGTCAGGAACCCTTCGGGCAGCGGGACGGTCGGCAGATCCGCCATTTGGGCCTCACTTGATCTGGAAGATGCCTTCGATTTCCACCGCGACGCCGAAGGGCAGGGAGGCGGCACTCACCGCCGAGCGGCTGTGGCGCCCCGCCTCTCCCAGTGCCTCGACCATGAAATCGGAGGCGCCGTTCACGACCTTGGGCTGATCGCCGAAATCGGCGGTGGAGTTCACGAAGCCGGTCAGTTTCACCACCCGCACGAGGCGGTCCAGATCGCCGCCGCAGGCCGCTTTCACCTGCGCCAGCAGCGCGATGGCGCAGGTTCTGGCCGCCGCCGCGCCCTCTTCGGCGCTCATGGTTTCGCCCAGTTTGCCGGTGATGAAGCCGTCGGGGCCGTTCGAGATCTGCCCCGAGACGTAGACGGTATCGCCCACGATCACGTAGGGCACGTAGTTGGCCGCCGGTGCCGGGGCCTCGGGCAGGATGACGCCGAGATCGGCGAGACGGGATTCGAATTTGCCGGGCATGGGAGAGCTCCTTGCTGAACTGCACTTGCGCGCACGCTATCGGCGGTGCGCGCAAGGGGAAAGGGGCAAATCAGCTCTCGCGGAAGGCGCGGTTGAAATAATCCGCCAGCGGCTTCACGAGATAGGCCATCGGGGTGCGGTCTCTCGTGCGCATGTAGGCTTCCACCGGCATCCCCGGCACCAGCACCGTGCCTTCGGGCAGTTTGTCCGTCTCGCCCTCCAGCAGCTCGATTTCCGAGAGGTAGTAGCTCTGGCGCGAGGTCTCGTCCACGAAGGCGTCGGGCGAGACGCGCACCACCCGGCCGATCAGTTCCGGCGTGTTGCGGGTGTCGAGCGCGGTGAAGCGCACGAAAACCTCCTGCCCGGCGTAGATCTCGTCCACGTGGATCGGGCTGACCTGCGCCGAGATCACCAGCGGGCGATCCTGCGGCACCAGTGAAAGGATCGGCTCGGCCGGCCGGATCACGGCGCGCTTCACCGAAACGGATTTGGAGAGCACCACGCCCGAGACCGGCGCGCGGATGTCGAGCCGGGAAAGGCGCTCGCGCAGCTTGGCGCGCTGCTCGCGCAGCTCGAGCTCCTGGAATTGCAGGTTGCGCAGCTGGGTGATCGCCTCTTCCCGGCGCTGCACGCCCAGCTTGAGCACCGCGATCTCGATCTCGGTGATGCGCCCCTCGGCCTCCGCCTTGGCGGCCTCAAGCTCGCCCACGGTGCCGAGGAGCCGCGCCTGTTCGCGTTGCAGCGAGAGCACGCGCGGGGCCTGGGCGAGGCCCTTTTCGAGCAGTTCCTGCTGGTCTTCCAGCTCTTCGCCGATCAGTTCAAGCTGGCGGGTCAGGGCCGTCTGCTGGGCGGTGATGCCGTTGATCTGGCTCTGGATCTGCGCCGAGCGCTTCTGCAGCTGCTCCACTTCCTTTTCCAGCGTCAGCGCGCGGGCCGCGAAGAGCCGCGCCTGACCTTCCATCACGTCCTTCACCGAGGGCTGCGCCACGGCGGCCTCCACCAGTTCGAGATCGAAGACGACATCCGAAGCGCCGTCCCGTTCGGCGGTATAGCGGGCGCGGCGGGCCATGATCTCGTAGAGCTGGCCCTCCACCACCGCCAGATCGCTGCGCAGCTCGCGGCTTTCCAGCCGGATCAGAAGATCCCCGGCCTGCACCAGATCGCCTTCTTCCACGAAGATCTCTTCCACGACGCCGCCGTCGGGGTGCTGGACGATCTGCTGGTTCTGGTCCACCTGGATCTGCCCTGAGGCGATGATGGCGCCGGCGATCTGCGATCGCGCCGCCCAGTAGCCGAAGCCGCCGACAAGCACGAATACGGCGATGAAGCCGACGATCAGCGCCCCGCGCGGGGACCAGGGCTTGTTTTTCTCGCTGCTCACGACACACCCCCGGCCGACTGGCTCTGCTTGGATTGCTGGATCTGCTGGGCGTTGGCCACGGTGCGTTGCAGCACCTCGTCCTTCGGGCCGAAGAGCTTGGGCACGCCGCCTTCCAGCACGAGGAGCGTGTCGCATTCCATGATCGCAGCCGGGCGGTGGGCCATGATCAGCGCCGCGCCGCCGTCGGCCTTGATCTGCCGGATCGCCGCGTTCAGCGCGAGGCTGCCCTCGTTGTCGAGGTTGGAGTTCGGCTCGTCCAGCACCAGCAGCACCGGATCGCCAAAGAGTGCGCGCGCCAGCCCGATCCGCTGCACCTGCCCGCCCGAGAGCCGCCCGCCGTTGGCGGTGACGTAGGTCTCGTAGCCGTCGGGCAGCCGCAGGATCATCTCGTGGGCGTCGGCCTTTTTCGCGGCGGCCACGATGTCTGCGTCCTTCGCGTCGGGGGTGAGGCGGCTGATGTTCTCGGCGATGGTGCCGTCGAAGAGCTGCACCTTCTGCGGCAGGTAGCCGATCAGCCGGCCCAGCGTGTCCGGGTCGTATTGATCGAGCGCGGCGCCGTCGAGGCGGATCACCCCTCCCGCAAGCGGCCAGATGCCGGTGATCGCGCGCGCCAGCGTCGTCTTGCCGGCGCCGGATGGGCCGATCACCCCGGTGGCCTGCCCGGGCTGGACGTTGAAGGTGACCATCCGCAGCGAGGCCTGCGCCTCGCCGGGCGGCACCACAGTGGCCTGGTTGACTTCCAGCTTCGCCTTCGGGCGCGGCAGTTCGGTGCGGCGGGGCGTCACCGGCACCTCGTCCAGCAGTGCGGCCAGCGAGGCGCGGCCCTTCTGGGCGCGTTGCACCAGCGGCCAGTTGCCCACGATCTGCTCCACCGGCGCCAGCGCGCGGCCCAGCAGGATCGAGCCGGCGATCATCGCGCCGGCGGTCAGCTCGTTCTGCAGCACGAGGTAGGCGCCCAGCCCGAGCATCGCCGACTGCAGGAACAGGCGGAACGTCTTGGACATGGAGGTGGCGCCGCCGCCGAAATCGGCCGCGTGCATGGCCTCCTCCAGCGCCTGCTGCCGCAGGCTCTGCCAGCGGTTGAAGGCGGCCTGCCGCATCCCGAGGCTCTGCACCATCTCCGAATCGATGCGCATCTGCTCGGCCACGCGATCGGCCCGGTGGGTGAGGCTCGCCGATTCCACCAGCGCGCGGCGGGTCATCACCTGGTTCAGGATGGTGATCACGATCAGAACCCCGCCGCCGAAGACAGCCAGGGCCCCGAGCCAGGTGTGGAAGATGAAGATCCCGAGAAGGAAGACGGGCGTCCAGGGCAGATCGAAGAAGGCGCCGAAGGCCGGGGTGGAGTAGAGCCGGCGCACGGCTTCGAGATCCTGCAGCGCGGTGGCGCCGAACTTCGCGCCCCGGCCCGTGGTCTGGGAGGTCAGCATCGCCTGGAAGACGCGCTGGTCCAGCAGCACCTGGAAGCGCGCGCCGATCCGCGCAAAGACGCGGGTGCGGGTGAAATCCAGAACCCCCATCATCGCGTAGAGGAAGGCCACCAGCACGAAGAGCGCGGCCAGGGTTTCCTCCGATTGGCTGCCCAGCACCCGGTCGTAGACCTGCAGCATGAACAGCGGCCCGGTGAGCATCAGCAGGTTCACGAAGAAGCTGAAAATCGCGGACGACCAGTAAAGCCCCCGGCTTTCGCGGCGGACCGCCGCCAGCTCCGATTTCCCGGCCTCTTCCCTTGAGTTCTGGCGCATTCCCGTTTTCCCGTATCCCTTGGTGCCCGGAAGGCTAGCATGTAATTCGAACGCAGGTCAGGGGGGTAAGCCCCGTGTTGTGTCTTGCGCGTTATGGTTCCACAATGTGTTTTTGACAGTGCGACTTGAGACAATCGATTTGAAACAGATCCGGCAAGGCCTTCTTGGACACATGCACCGGGTGTGCCGCATCCCGCGTCATGCCCGCGTTATCCCAAAGTGCATCCGCCGCGCATGGCCCGTCGGGCTCGTGCTGCTTTCGGCCTGCGCCGCCCCCGAGGTGCCCACCGGGATCAACGACCCCTACGAAGAGGCCAACCGCCGCCGCCACGAAGCCAACAAGCGCCTCGACGCCGCCAGCGGCCCCGGCGGAGGCTTCTACGCCGAGGTGCCGGCGCCGGCCCGCCAGGGCATCACCAATTTCGCCAACAACATCCGTCTGCCCTCGATGGTGGTGCAGAACGCGCTGCAGCTGGACGTGGAGGGCTTCGCGCAGAACGGCTGGCGCTTCGTCATAAACACCACCGTCGGCATCGGCGGGCTCTTCGATCCGGCCGGTGCCCTGGGCCTCTACGAAGATCCCTCGGGCTTCAGCGAAACGCTCTACGTCTGGGGCGTGGGCGAAGGCGCCTACCTCGAACTGCCGGTCCTCGGCCCCTCCACCCAGCGCGATGCCGTGGGCGGTGTCGTCGATTTGGTAGCCAACCCCTATTTCTACGTCACCGGCACCGCGGGCACGGTCGTCGGGCTGCTGGCGCTGGCCGGCGATCGCCTGAACGACAGGGTGCGCTACTCGAACACGATCGAATCCCTCCTATATGACAGCGTGGACAGCTACGCGCAGTCGCGCCTTGTCTACTTGCAGAGCCGCCGCCGTGAACTGGCACGGGGGAAGGGGGGCGAAGACGGCTTTCTTGCCGATCCCTATGCGGATCCCTACGCTGACCCCTACGCCGATCCGGCCTCGGCAGATCCAGGGCAGGCCACGCAACCCGCAACCGAGGAGCCCCTTGCCGATGCCTATGCAGACCCATACGCCGATCCCTACGCGGACCCCTACGCAGATCCCTACGCGGACCCATACGCCGAGTGATCCGGGCCGCCGGGCGCTCCTCGTCGCGGGTGCGGCCCTCTCGTTGGCCACCCTTCTGCCCGCCCCGGCGCGGGCGCTGTCTGCCGGGCAGGCCGAAGCGCTGGTGGGCGCGCTGGTGAAGGACATCAACGCCATCATCAACTCCGGCAAGTCGGAGCGCGCGATGTATGGCGATTTCGAGCGGCTCTTCGCGAAATACGCCGATGTGCCCACCATCGCCCGCTACACGCTCGGAGCGGACGCCCGCAGCGCCTCACCGGCCCAGCTGCGCGCCTACACCGGCGCCTTCCAGGGCTACATCTCGCGCAAATACGGACGCCGCTTCCGCGAATTCATCGGCGGGCGGCTGGAGGTGAACGGCGCGCGTCCGGTCAAGAATTTCTACGAGGTGCGCACCACCGCCTACCTGCGTGGCGAATCGCCCTTCGAGGTCACCTTCCTCGTGTCCGACCGCTCCGGCAGCAACAAGTTCTTCAACATCTTCATCGAAGGCGTGAACATGCTGCTCACCGAGCGTTCCGAGATCGGCGCCCTGCTCGACAGGCGCCGGGGCAACCTCGATCAGCTCACCGCCGATCTGCGCAAGCTGCCTTGATCGTCATCTTTTGACGGCCAATATCGCGGGGTCCGGGGGCAGCGCCCCCGGCCGTGTCAATTCCTGCCGAGAATCGTGCCGAGCACTTCGAGGATCACCTGCTCGGCCGTGTTCGCCGGTTTGCGCCCGCGCTGCTGCCCGGCCACGTCCGGAGCCCGCGCCGGGGCGCTGGGCTCGATCATCGGCAGCGGGCGGATCGGCAGCCCTTCATGGACGCGCAGCATGGTCTCGCGCCAGATTTCGGCGGGCAGCCCGCCGCCGGTGACGCCCGACAGCGGCGTGTTGTCGTCATAGCCCATCCAGACCCCTGCCACGTAGTCGGCGCTGAAACCGATGAACCAGGCGTCGCGCGCGGCCTGGCTGGTGCCCGTCTTGCCGGCCACCGGGCGATCGCCGAGCTTCGCGCGCTGGCCCGTGCCTTCCTCGATCACCTTGTTCATCATGTAGACGAGCTCGCCCGCGGCGGTCTCCGAGATCACGCGCTCGCCCATGCCGCCGTCCTGCCCGGAAATCGGGGTGTCGTCGCCCTGGAGCCGCAGCTCCATGATGCCGTAGGGCTCCACGCTGCGCCCGCCGTTCAGGATGCCGGCATAGGCGCCCGTCATCTGGATCAGCGTGGTCTCCGAGGTGCCCAGCGCGATGGCGGGGCCGGGGGCCAGTTCGTTCTCGATGCCGAAATCGCGCGCCACGGTGGCCACGTTCTCCCGGCCCACGGCCTCGGAGAGGCGCACGGTGGAGGTGTTGAGCGATTTCGCCAGCGATTCGGTCAGTGTCACCTCGCCGTAGAACTTGCGGCTGTAGTTCTTGGGTGACCACGGCCCGGAGCCCGGGATGTTGATGGTGAGCGGCGCGTCGAGGATCAGATCGTTGGGCGAATAGCCGAGATCCAGCGCGGCGGCATAGACGAAGGGCTTGAAGGCCGATCCCGTCTGCCGGAGCGCCTGCGTGGCCCGGTTGAAGGCGCCGGAGACCTTCGTCTTGCGCCCGCCTACCATGCCGCGCACGGCGCCGTCTGCGCTCATGATCACGATGGCGGCCTCGGCCTTGGAGCCCTCGCGCACCTTCTCCTCGAAGACGTATTGCAGCGCCTCCTCGGCGGCGGTTTGGATCCGCTGGTCGAAGGTGGTGCGGATGATCACGTCCTCGGTGGTGTCGCGGGTCAGGAAGGAGGGGCCGGAGTCCATCACCCAATCGGCGAAGTACCCGCCCGCGCGCGCCTGTGCGGCTTCGCTGAGCTGGGCCGGGTGGGTGCGGGCGTCCTCGGCCTGAGCCGTCGTCAGGTAGCCCTGTTCCTCCATCAGCCCCACGATGACGCTGGCGCGATCCTGCGAGCGCTGCAGGTTGTTGGTGGGCGCGTAGCGGCTGGGCGCGGTGAGCAGCCCGGCCAGCATGGCGGCCTCCGCCGCGTTCACCTCGTTGGCGGACTTGCCGAAATACCGCTGGCTCGCGGCTTCGAAGCCACGGGAGCCGGCGCCGAGATAGGCGCGGTTCAGGTAGATCGTGAGAATCTCGTCCTTGGTGTATTTCGCTTCCATGGCCATTGCGTAGATGGCCTCCTTCACCTTCCGGGCGATGGTGCCGCGCCGGCATTCGGCCTCGTATTCGGCCTCCGTCTGGCCCGAAGCCGGATCATAGGGCGTGCCGAAGCACAGCAGCTTGGCCGTCTGCTGGGTGATGGTGGAGCCGCCATGGCCCGAAAGCGGGCTGCGCCCTTCGCGCATGTTGATCCGCATCGCGCCGGCGATCCCGCGCGGGCTGATGCCGAAATGCCGGTAGAACCGCTTGTCCTCCGTCGCGATCACCGCGTTCTTCAGGTGCGGCGAAACCGTGTCCGCGGTGATCACCCCGCCGAACTGGTCGCCCCGCCATGCGAAGACCTGCCCCTCCCTGTCCAGCAGGGTCACCGAGCCGCGCGTGCGCCCGTCCACCAGCTCGCGCGCGTCGGGCAGGGAGGCGTAGTAATAGCCCACCCCGAGCCCGATCAGCATCACCAGCACGGCGGTGAAGCGCCAGGCAAAGCCCCAGATCAGCCGGAAGATCCAGCTGAAGAGCCCGCCGAAGAAGGCCACGATGGGGTTGCGCGCGCGCGCCGGCTTGCGGGCGGGCACCTTCTTGCGCGCCGCGGCCTTGCTCTTGGCGCTGCCCTTGCCCTTGGCGGCGGGTTTGGCCGCCTTGCCCGCCTTGCCGGAGGGCTTGGCGTCATATCGCTTGTCCGCCACGAGGGGCGGGCGTGATTTGCCGGATCTGCTCATGCGGCACCTTCTGTGGCCTGAGGTGTTTTTCCGAAAGATACCCTGTGTGATCGGAAATGTAGAGCGGCGAGTTCCTGCCGATTCGCACTTTCGCAACTGCCTACTTTTTGGGCTAAGCGACCAAAATGTGCAAAAAATGGGCAGAATGCCGCCCGCATGCGCATCAGACCCCCTGACCTTTTCTTGCGCCGACGGCCCAAGCCGCGCCTTCTGCCTTCGGTGCAATTGCAGGCACGCCGGCCCTCACCGGCCCTGCCTGCCAACCGGAAGGGGAAAGAAGTGAAACTCATCATTGCAGCAATCAAGCCGTTCAAGCTGGAGGAGGTGCGCGAGGCGCTCACGTCCATCGGCGTGCGCGGCATGATGGTGACCGAGATCAAGGGCTTCGGCTCGCAGTCCGGCCACACCGAGATCTACCGCGGCGCCGAATACGCCGTGAACTTCGTGCCGAAGGTGAAACTCGAGATCGTCGTCAGCGCCGCCATGGCCGACCAGGTCGTCGAGACGATCCAGACCACCGCGAAAACCGACAAGATCGGCGACGGCAAGATTTTCGTCCTCGACGTGAACCAGGCGGTGCGCGTGCGGACCGGCGAGACCAACGAAGACGCGCTCTGAGCGTCCATCGCAGCAGACAAGGGACTACGAGACAAGATGAAACTCACGAACACCCTCCTCCTGGCCGGCTCCATGGCCGCCCTCCCGGCGCTGGGCTTCGCCCAGGACGCCGCCGCAGCCCCCGACATCAACCCATACATCTTCACGACGCTGCTGTTCCTGATCGGCGGCTTCCTCGTGTTCTGGATGGCCGCGGGCTTCGCCATGCTCGAAGCCGGCCTCGTGCGTTCCAAGAACGTGACGATGCAGCTCACCAAGAACATCGCGCTCTTCTCCATCGCCGCGATCATGTACTGGCTCGTCGGCTTCAACCTGATGTACCCCGGTGACGGCTGGACCATTCCGGGCCTGCTCGGCGCGCTCTTCGTGCCGACCTCGCTCGAGCCCGTGGGCCTCGACGCCGCCGATGCGGCGCTGGACTACGCCTCCGTCGGCTCGGACTTCTTCTTCCAGCTGATGTTCTGCGCCACCACCGCCTCGATCGTGTCGGGCACCCTGGCCGAGCGCATCAAGCTGTGGCCCTTCCTGATCTTCGTCGCGATCCTGACCGGCATCATCTACCCGATCGAAGCCTCCTGGCAGTGGGGCGGCGGCTTCCTGTCCGAGATGGGCTTCTCCGACTTCGCCGGCTCGACCCTGGTGCACGCCGCCGGTGGCTTCGCCGCCCTCGCCGGTGCCTTCGTGCTCGGCCCGCGGATCGGGAAGTACAAGGACGGCCGCACCGTGCCGATGCCCGGCTCCAACCTTGCCCTCGCCACGCTGGGTACGTTCATCCTGTGGTTGGGCTGGTTCGGCTTCAACGGCGGCTCGCAGCTGGCCATGGGCACCGTGGGTGACGTGACCGACGTGTCCCGCATCTTCGCCAACACCAACATGGCCGCCGCCGCCGGCGCCGTGGCCGCCCTGCTGCTGACCCAGCTTCTCTACAAGAAGCCGGATCTCACCATGGTGCTGAACGGGGCGCTCGCCGGCCTCGTGTCCATCACCGCCGGCCCGCTCGATCCCACGCTCTTCGGCGCGCTCTGGATCGGTGCCGTGGGCGGTGTGATCGTGGTCTTCACCGTGCCGATGCTCGACAAGATGAAGATCGACGACGTCGTCGGCGCCATCCCGGTGCACCTCGTGGCCGGCTTCTGGGGCACGCTGGTGGTTCCGGTCTACACCGACGGCACCTCCTTCATCACCCAGATCATCGGCTTCGCCGCCATCGGCGCCTTCGTCTTCGTGGTCTCGCTGATCGTCTGGATCATCCTGAAAGGGATCATGGGCATCCGCGTCTCCGAGGAAGACGAGATCAACGGCCTCGACATGGCGGAACTGGGCATGGAAGCCTATCCGGAGTTCTCCAAAGGCTGATCACCCTTCCTGTCAGCCTTTACTCACTGCCCGGGCGTTCGCGCCCGGGTTTTTTGTTGCGGAAAAGACTTTCCTGCGAGGCGCTGCCTCGCGCTCCGGGATATTTGTGGAACAAAGTGCGCCTGACTTTGTTCCCGCAAATATCCCGGGGGAGGCGGGCCCCGCAGGGGCGCGGCGGGGGCAGCGCCCCCTTTTCTTTTTCAGATCAACCCGAGCGCGGCATCGCTGGCCGGTGGGCCGTATTTGTCGCGGGGAGGCCAGGGGCGCTCTTGCCACGGCGGAGAAAACGCGAAGCTGGACACGCTGCGCCCGTCGGGCAGGGCGCCGTTGCCGGCGCCGAGCGCGTAGTCGTAGTAGAGCTTCACGATTTCCTCTCGGCTGACCTGCTGCGCGGCCGGATGGGCGAGGCAGGCCGTCTGCCACTCGGATACGCGGCGATACTCGGGCGCATCGGGCAGCGCGAAGCTCTCGTAGTAGTCGAGGAACAGGAAGCGCGCGAAGATCGGGGTGAAGACGGCTTCCGCCAGCCCGAACTCACCAAACAGGAACGGCCCGTCGGGCGCGTGCTGCACGAGGAAGGCGTCAAGATCCCGGTAGAGGCCGAGTAGCTTTTTGCGGTGCTCTTCGCATGCGGCGCGGTCCTGGTTCATCACGTAGAGGTAGCCGGCCATGGTGAAGGCGCCCTCCTTGCCGATGAGCATGGATTCCACCGCGTGTTCCAGCGGATCGGCCCGGCGCAGGGCGGGGCCGGGCAGCACCTCGTCGAGGTAGCGCAGGATCACGAGGCTCTCCTTCAGGATCGCGCCATCGGCGGTTTCCAGCACGGGGAGCGCCGTGGTGCCGCGGGTTTTCGCCAGCAGCGCCGGGTCGCGTCGCTTCGTGATGTCCACCACCTCGAAGCGCACCGCATCGGGTGTGCCGCGCAGGGCGAGCAGGATTTCGAGCCGCTGGGAAAAGGGGCAGACGGGGATGTGGTAGACGGTGGGCCTGTCACTCATGGGCTGGGCTCCAGCGGCGGGCCGGTGAAGGTGAGGTGGTGGCGTTCGGCGGCCTCCACGACGGCGGGCATGTCCTCGGGGATGCGGAATGCCCCTTGGGCCATTTCCTCGAAGAAGCCTTCGAAGCCGCCCGGAGTCAGGATCACGAGGTGGCGGCTTGGCGCCTCGGCGGTGACCTGGAAGGTGTGTTCGGTGCCGCGCGGGATGAAGACGCTTTCGCCCGGGCCCGCCAGCCGTTCCTCGCCGGCGATCCATACCCGGCACGTGCCGGTGAGCATGACGAAGGTTTCGTCGGCGTCGTGGTGGATATGGCGGGGCGGGCCGCTCAGCGGCGGGGAGAGGCTGTCCACGATGCTCATGGCGCCACCGGTGGCGGCGGCGGGGAGGATCGTCTTGTAGCGGACATCGTTCCAGATGCGCACGTCGGGGTCTGTTTGAAGGTCTTTCATCGCAACGCTCCTTTGGGTGGGAATCCGTCGGGGATGCGAAAGCGCTTTCGATTTCGACAGTCTGCGCCGCTTCGTGGTATCGTTCAAACGGTTATTTTGGATAAGCGGTATCGGTCAGATGAATTTTGCGAGCTTCGATCTGAACCTTCTGAAGGTTCTGGACGCGCTGTTCACGGAGGGGTCCACCGTGAAGGCCGGGGCGCGGTTGGGGCTGTCGCAGTCGGCGGTATCGGGCGCGCTGGGGCGGCTGCGCCATGCATTGGGCGACCCCTTGTTCATCCGGCACGGCAACCGGCTGGTGCCCACCGACTACGCGCAGGGTTTGCGCGAGGGGCTGCGGGCGGAGCTGGAACGGCTGGAAGCGCTGCTCGCGCCGCCGCGCGCCTTCGATCCGGCGAGGGCGGAAGGGCGCTTCCGCATCGCCGGCAGCGATTTCTTCGCCGATCTGCTTATGCCCGGGCTGGGGGCCTTGCTGGCGCGGCGGGCGCCGGGACTGAAGGCGCAGCTGGTGGAGCTGGTGCCCACCGACTACATCGCCAGTCTCGAGCGCTACGAGGCGGATCTCGCGCTGGTGCCGGCAACGGATCTGCCCAGCTGGCTCACCTCCGCGACCCTGTTCTCATCGCCTTTCGCCGTGATCGCGCGCGCGGGCCATCCCCGGATCGAAGGACTCGCCGACGAGGCCCAGATGCCGCTGGACCTGTTCTGCGCCTTGCAGCATGTGCTGTTCTCTCCCGAGGGCAGGCTCGCGGCCATGGGGGATGCGGCATTGGAAAGGGTCGGCCGCACGCGCAACGTGGCGATGACGGTGCCCGTTTTCTCCGGTGTCTGCCGGGTCGTCAGCGAAAGCGACCTGATCGCGCTGGTGCCGCTGCAGCTGGCGCGCAGGGTAGCTGCGCAGCACGGGCTGCGCCTTTTCGCGCCGCCGATGCCGCTGCCGGCGGCTTCGATCATCGGGGTCTGGCACCGCCGGGCCGAGGCCAACCCCAAGGCCGCGTGGATGCGGGAGCGGATCTTCGAGGTGCTCAAACCGCTCGACGGCGCGCCGTTGGGGCGGCCACTTGTGGGTTCCCAGTAGCGTTCGCGGGCTTTCAAGAGGCTTTGCCCGGCGGTGCGCGCCCTGCGGGTCTTTGCTGCCTCTGGTGAGTTCCTGTCCAGCCATGCCGCCGGGCAGAAATCCGATCAGGTCAAAGGTTGAACACCCGGCTCGGGTGCAATTCGCCCGATTTGTAGACTCCCACGGCCACGGGTTTGCCGTCGAAGGACGCCCAGGCCTCATCGCCGTATTCCACGTCGGAAGCGATCACCATGCCGGGGTTGCCGTTCTTCAGGCGCGCGGCGCCTTCTGCCGTGGCGCGCAGTTCGGGCAGCTCGTCGAGCCCCACTTCCAGCGGATGCAGATACGAGTCCAGTTCGGGCGTGCGGGCGAGTTCGTCCAGAAGCGCGAAATCGATCCCGTCCTCCGCTTCGAAGGGGCCGGACCAGATCCGGCGCAGGTCGCGCACGTGGCCGTGGCAGCCCAGGGCCTCGCCCAGATCGCGCGCGATGGCGCGTACGTAGCCGCCCTTGCCGCAGACCATCTCCAGGGTCACGTGATCGGCGTCCTCGCGGGCGATCATCTCGAGCTCTTCCACGTAGAGGGGGCGCGCGGCGATCTCGAAATCTTCCTCCTCGCGGGCGAGCTTGTAGGCGCGCTCGCCGTCGATCTTCACCGCGGAGAACTTGGGCGGCACCTGCAGGATGTCGCCGCGGAATTGCGCCAGCGCCTCGGCGATCTGCGCGTCGGACGGGCGCGCGTCGCTCTCGGCGATCACCTCGCCCTCGGCGTCGTCGGTGTTGGTGGCCTGCCCCAGCCGAACCGTGAAACGGTAGGCCTTAAGGGCCTCGGTGATGTAGGGCACGGTCTTCGTCGCTTCGCCGAGCGCGACGGCCAGAACGCCGGTGGCTTCCGGATCCAGCGTGCCGGCGTGGCCGGCCTTCCTGGCGTCGAAGGCCCAGCGGACCTTGTTGGCCACCGCGTTGGAGGTGATGCCGGCGGGTTTGTCCACCACCAGCCAGCCCGAGATGTCACGCCCCTTGCGCCTGCGCCCCATGTGCCGCTCCTTCGCTGTGTCGCGCCCTGCCGGGCCCGCGACGACCCTACTGATACAGATAAGGCGCGCCTGCTACCGCCTCGGCGCCGCGCCGTCAACGGTTTCCGGCCGCGCCGGGCGGAAAGTCAGTTCGACAGCGGCGCCTCTTCGGGCACGACCTTGCCGAGGATCACCCCGAGGGCCAGCCCCGAGTCGTAGCGGTTCAGCTCCGGCGCCCAGATGCGGGAGACCTTGCCGTCGAAGAAGAGCGCATTCTTCAGGCCGAGCCGATCGCGGAAGAAACGGGCGAAGCTGTGGAAGTTCACCGGATCGTCCGCCATCGCGAACCACGCCCGCTGGCCGTCTTCGCTCACGCCGACACCGTTGCGCAGCAGCAGGCTGTCGCTCTCGGGCAGAAGCTTCGGATGCAGCGCGCCGTCGATCACGAGCATCGGGCCGGATTGCGTGGCGTAAGTGCAGGCGGGCGGATCGGCCCGGTAGGCCTGCGTCTCGATCACCGACAGCCGCCCCGGCTCGATGCAGAACACACCGTTGGGGGTTAGGCCGAAATTGCCGAACCCACCGCCATCGGCGGCAGGGCTGATCTCCCGGCCGTTCTCGATGAACAGCCCCACGGGGCGGCGGTCCTCGTGATACATGCCGGCGTTGGTGGCGAAGGCGAGCTTCAACCCCTCGGCCTTGAGCGCGCGGTTGACGGCGGGAAACCCGCCGAAGAGCCTGCCGTTGCCGTCGCTGTGGAAAAGCCGCAGATCATCATCCGCGCCGGCGGTGCAGACGGAATAGCGTGCGCCTTCGAACACCTGCGCCGTGCAATCGGGCTCCGCGGCGTCCGCCGCCGCGGCGGACAGCGGCAAGGCGAGGCAGATCCCGAAGGCGAGGGCACGCAGGCGCAAGGCTTACTCCTCTTCGTCGTCCCGGCGCTGCTCCACGTCGCGGCGCACGTTCTCCTGGCTGAGCAGGCGGCGGGTCTCGTCCATCCGGTCGAAGGTCTCGTCGAGGACGAAACGCAGGTCGGGGGCGTATTTCAGCGCCATCTGTTTGGAGATCGCGCGGCGCAGTTCGCCCTTGTTGCGGCGCAGGAGCGGCAGCGCCTCCTCGCGGCCCTGGCCGCCCAGCGGCAGCACGTAGGCGGTGGCGATCTTGAGATCGGGCGAGACGCGCACCTCGCCCACGGTGATCGACATGCGGTTGAGATCCGGGTCGTGGATGTCGCCCCGGTTCAGAACGTCGGAGAGGGTGCGGCGGATCAACTCGCCCACGCGCAGCTGGCGTTGGGAGGGGCCGGCCCCGGTATGATGGATGTTCTTTGCCATGCGCGTGGATTACGCCTTGCGCCGATCCAGCGCAACCACGGGCTTTGCCAAGCCGGCAAAGAGCCGCTAAACGGGGCGTCACGTTCACGCGAGGAGATCCCACAGATGAGCACGCTTCCCGGTATCGTTGTCACCGGCGCCTCCGGGCGCATGGGCCAGATGCTGATCCGCACGATTCAAGAGAGCGGCAAGGCACGGCTCGTCGGCGCGCTGGAGCGGCCCGGCCATGACTGGGTCGGCAAGGACGTGGGCGTCTGCATGGGCGGCGCGCCGCTGGGCGTGCTGGTCGAAGACGATCCGCTCGAAGCCTTCGCCCGCGCCCATGCGGTGATCGATTTCACCGCCCCCGCGGCGACGGTGGAATTCGCCGCGCTGGCCGCGCAGGCCCGCTGCGTCCACGTGATCGGCACCACGGGCATGAGCGAGGCCGAGATCGCCAAGCTCGAACCCGCCTCCCGCCACGCGGTGATCGTGCGCGCCGGCAACATGAGCCTTGGCGTGAACCTGCTGGTGAAGCTTACCCAGAAGGTGGCCGCCGCGCTGGACGAGGATTTCGACATCGAGATCATCGAGGCCCACCATCACCACAAGGTCGATGCGCCCTCGGGCACCGCGCTGATGCTGGGCGAGGCCGCCGCCGAGGGGCGCGGCGTGCAGCTTGCGGATGTCTCCGATCGGGGGCGTGACGGCATCACCGGCGCGCGCAAGCGGGGCGACATCGGTTTCTCCGCCATTCGCGGCGGCGATATCGTCGGCGAGCACGACGTGCTTTTCGCCGCTCCCGGCGAGCGCATCGTGCTGCGCCACGTGGCCACCGACCGCGCGATCTTCGCCCGCGGCGCTCTCAGGGCCGCGCTCTGGGGGCAGGACAAAAAACCCGGCGAATACGATATGATGGACGTGCTGGGGCTGTAAGACGAACCCGTCACCTGACCGTCAGCGCGGAGCAAGGCCGCCGCGCTCTCGTCGGGCCGCGGCACCAACACAAGCGAAGCGCTCGACCCGAGGGTGGGCGCATTTCGCGCCCGCCTTGGGGGCGGGTCGGGCGCGAAGCGGATCGCAGGCGATCCGCATCATCAAAGAAACCAGGCACACCCTGACAGCCAAGAGTTCGAACGATTTCTCTCGCCGTGCCGTGCCGTGCCGTGCCGTGCCGCAGCCCGTCGTCCGCGCGGCTTTTCCCTAGAAATCGACGGCGATGCCCTTTTTCTCCCAGTCGCCGTAGCGCACCGGTTCCGGGCCGTCGCGGCCGCCCAGTTCCACCGGGAGCGCCTTGGCCTCGGCCTCGGCCTTTTCCCGGCGCGCCTTCGCTTCGGCCAGCGCGCGCTGGGCGGCGGGGGGAAGATCGGTCTGCGGTTTCGGCGTGTCGGCCATCGGTCATGTCCTTGCTTGGGGCGTGCCCTTGATATACGGCAGGCCATCCCGATCTCAAGAGACACGAAAGCGCGCCCATGGCCAAATCCGCATCCGACACCCAAGGCATTGCCGCCCGCCGCGCCGCCCTGCGCCTGCTTGACGGCGTTCTGGACGAGCAGCGGCTGCTGTCGGAGATGGGCGGCGAGGCCGGGCCGATGGGCCGGCTTCCGGCGCCCGAGCGCGCCCGCGCCCAGCGGCTCGCCACCGAGACCCTGCGCCATTTGGAGCGGGCCGACAAGCTGCTCGGCCCCCACCTGCGCAAGCGGCCGGCGCTGCCCGTCCACAACATCCTGCGGCTGGGCACCTACGAGATCTGCGCCGACGGCGCCGCCCCCCACGGCGTGATCAACGCGCTGGTGGAGATCGCCCGCAAGGGCCGCCACAGCCAGCACCAGGCCGGCATGATCAACGCCGTTCTGCGCAGGATCGCCGAAGCCGGGCCCGAGGCCTGGGCCGCTTTGCCGCCGCCCAAGATGCCAAAGTGGCTGCGCAAGCAGATGGTGGCGGACTACGGGAAGCAGGCCGTCGAGGCGATGGAAGCCGCCCACGCGAATGGCGCGCCGCTGGATCTCTCGCTCAAGGCCGACGCGCCCGAATGGGCCGAAAGGCTGGGCGGCACGCGCCTGCCCACCGGCTCCCTGCGGCTGGCGGAGGCCGGGCAGGTCTCCGCGCTGCCGGGCTACGCCGAGGGCGCATGGTGGGTGCAGGACGCCGCCGCCGCGCTGCCCGTCAAGGTGCTCGCGCCGCAGGCGGGGGAGAAGGTGCTCGATCTCTGTGCCGCACCCGGCGGCAAGACGATGCAACTCGCCGCCGCCGGAGCGGAGGTGACGGCGCTTGACCTATCCGAAAGCCGCATGGCCCGCGTGCGGGAGAACCTCGCCCGCACGCGGCTTTCGGCGCGCTGCGTGGTGCAGGATGCGCTGGAATTCTCCGAGGGCGGCTTCGACGCCATCCTGCTCGATGCCCCCTGCACGGCGACCGGTACCATCCGCCGCCACCCCGATCTGCCCCACGCCAAGGACGGTGGCGATTTCCCGGCGCTTTTCGCCCTGCAGGAACGGCTGATCGACCACGCGCTCACCCTGCTGGCGCCGGGCGGGCGGCTGGTGTTTTGCACCTGCTCGCTGCTGCCGGACGAGGGCGAGATCCAGGTGGAGGACGCGCTCAAGCGCCACCCCGGACTGCGCAGCGATTCGGCCGCGCTCGCGGTGCCCGGCGTGGATCCGGCCTGGCGGACGCCCGAAGGCGGCCTGCGCCTGCGCCCCGACTACTGGGCCGATCTGGGCGGGATGGACGGCTTCTACATCGCCTGCCTGCGCCAGGCCTAGGTCGTGGACTCATAATGTCTGATCCAGAGCCTTGAGCAAGCGAGGTGAAGTGCGGCGAGGAAGTTTGCTGCGGTTTTGAAGTATCGCGTTGCGATGCCGCGGAAGTGTTTGAGACGATTGAAGAACCGTTCGACCTTGTTGCGTTCGCGGTAGAGGTCTCGGTCGACGGTCCTGACCACGCGGACGTT
>NZ_FWFQ01000031.1 GCF_900172235.1 Pseudoruegeria aquimaris
ACAGCGGCGAGATCACCGCCCATTCCGCATCGCTCACATCGTGTCTGCCCGTCATGCTCACCTCCGTTTCCGAAAGTGAATCATCACACCGCCAAAAACGGAATCCCGTTTATGAGTTCACGACCTAGCGGTTTTCCTCGGTGCGGAACTGCAGGCGGTAGAGATCGGCATAGATGCCGCCACGGGCCAGAAGCTCGTCATGGGTGCCTTCGTCCACCACGCGGCCCTGATCCATCACCACGATCTTGTCGGCCTCGCGGATGGTGGAGAGCCGGTGCGCGATGACAAGCGTCGTGCGGCCCTCGGAGAGCGTTTCCAGCGCCTTCTGCACCTGGATCTCGGATTGGGCGTCCAGTGCCGAGGTGGCCTCGTCCAGCAGCAGGATCGGCGCGTTGCGCACCAGCGCCCGCGCGATGGCCACGCGCTGGCGCTGTCCGCCCGAAAGCGCCGAGCCCCGCGGCCCGGCATGGGTTTCGACGCCCTCCGGCAGCTTGGAAAGGAACTCGCTCACGCTGGCCGCATCGAGCGCGGCGCGCAGGTCGGCCTCGTCGATGTCCTCGCGGCCCAGGGTGATGTTTTCGCGGATGGTTTCATCGAAGAGCAGCGCGTCCTGCGTCACCACCGAGAACTGGCTGCGCAGATCGCCCAGGGCGTAGTCCGCCACCGGGGTGCCCCCGATGGTGACCCGCCCGGAGGCGGGATCGACGATGCGCGTGAGAACGTTGAAGACGGTGGATTTTCCCGCGCCCGAGGCCCCCACGAGCGCCGTCGTCTTGCCGGCCTCGGCGGTGAAGCTGGCCCCGCGCAGCACCTCCACGTCACCATAGGAGAGGCGCACGTCTTCGAGCTGGATCCGGGTGTTGGCCAGCGGCAGCGGCTTGGCCGCCCTGGCCGGAGAGAGGATCGTCGGCTTTTCGTCGAACAGGCGGTAGAGCCGTTCGAGGCTGGCCGCGGCCACCTGCCAGGTGCCGGCGATGGAGCCGAGGCGGCGCAGGGGCTGGAAGGTCAGGGCCATGGCGGTGAAGAAGCTCATGAATTCGCCGACGCTCTTTTCGCCAGAGATGATCTCCTGCCCGCCGACCATCAGCACGCCGAAGAAGCCCACGCCGGTCACGATGTCGATCATGGCCGGGATCAGCGCGCGCATCGCCGCGGTGCGCACCTCGACGCGCACGATGCGGTACACGATGCGATCGAAGCGGTTGGCCTGGTAGTCCTCCATCCGGTTCAGCTTGATCGGGTTGATGCCGTGGAAGATCTCGTCCAGCCGGGTGGAGCGTAGGCTGGCCTGCTCGCGGGCCTGCCGGGCCTTCTTGCGGATGTAGCGTTGCAGGTAGGCGCTGGGCAGCACGAGGATCGGCGTGGCGATCAGGGCCAGCAGCGTCCAGAACCAATCGATCGAGATGGCCACCACGAAGAGCGACACGAGCGAAACCATGTCGCGCCCCACGCCCGAGATCAGCACCGACCAGACCCCCTGCACGGCGACGGTATCGCCCTGGACGCGCTCCATCAGCGCGCCCGGCGGGTTCTTCTGGAAGAAGGTGCTGTCGAGCCGCATCAGGTGCTTCACCAGATCGCTCTGCATCTCGGTCGAGGTGGCCTGAGCCACCCGTGTCAGGATGGTTTTCTGAAGGATGTTGGTGATCGCGCGCACGAGGAAGAGGCCGAGGATGGCGCCGCCCACCCACCAGAGCGCATCCTCCCGGCCGCCGACGAAGACGAGATCGAACATCGGCTGCAGCATGTAGCTCAGGATGCCGAGCGTGCTGCCCTCCATCACCATGAAGAGGGCGGCCAGCAGCATCCACCAGATGTGTTTGCGCAGGTAGCCCCGCCAGAGCCGGGACAGCAGCGCGCGGGAAGCATAGGGTTCGTGGGAAGTGGTTTCGGCCAAGAGGGCTCATCCTTGTCTGGGCGTCGTCTTTCCCTTAGCGGCAATGGCGGGGGCAGGCAAGGCGGCCCCGTCGGCGCGGCCCCCCGATTGACGCCGCATTCCAGAGGCGTAAGGTGCCCCGGACTTCAAGCAGAGGATCCGTGATGAACCTGTCTTCCGGCCGCCATTACCTCGCCATTCCGGGCCCCTCCGTCATGCCGGAGCGCGTGCTGCAGGCCATGCACCGGCCGGCGCCCAACATCTATACCGGCGAACTGGTGGAGATGGTGGCGGGAATGATCCCGGATCTTCAGGCGGTGGCACGCACGCGGCACAAGGTGGCGATCTACATCGCCAATGGCCACGGCGTCTGGGAGGCCGCGCTCGCCAACGTCGTGAACCGCGGCGAGAAGGTGCTGGTGCTGGCCACGGGGCGCTTCGGCCACGGCTGGGGCGAGATGGCGCGCGCCATGGGCATCGACGTGGAGGTGATGGATTTCGGCAAACGCGCGACGTTTGATCTCGACGCGGTGGAGGCCCGCCTGCGGGCCGATGCCGCCGGCGAGATCCGCGCGGTGCTGGCGGTGCAGGTGGACACCTCCACCTCGGTGCGCAACGACATCGCCGGCCTGCGCAAGGCGATGGACGCCTCGGGGCATCCGGCGCTGCTGATGGCCGATTGCATGGCAAGCCTCGGCTGCGACGTGTTCGAGATGGATGCCTGGGGCGTGGACGTGATGCTGGCCGGCTGCCAGAAGGGGCTGATGACCCCGCCGGGCATGGCCTTCGTCTTCTTCAACGAGAAGGCGGCGCAGGCCCGCAAGCGGGTAGAGATCGTCTCTTCCTACTGGGATTGGACACAGCGGGCCGATCCGGCGGAATTCTACCAGTATTTCTGCGGCACCGCCCCGACGCACCACCTGTATGGCCTGCGCGAGGCGCTCACGATGATCGTGCACGAAGAAGGTATCGAGAACGTCTGGGCACGGCACGCGGTGCTCGCCCGCGCGATCTGGGCGGCGCTGGAACATTGGGGGCAGGATGGCCCGATCGAGATGAACATCGCCGATCCGGCCCTGCGCAGCCATGCGGTGACGGCGGTGCGGATGGGCACGCCCTCGGGCACGGATCTGCGCAACTGGATGTCGCGGAATGCGGGTGTCACGCTTGGGATCGGGCTGGGCATGGCCGACCCGAAGGATCCGGCGTGGCACGGCTTCTTCCGCATCGGCCACATGGGCCATGTGAACAGCCACATGGTGCTGGGCGTGCTCGGCTCCATCGAAACCGGCCTGCGCGCGCTCGACATCCCCCACGGCAAGGGCGCGCTGGACGCAGCCACGCGGGTCCTGGCGGAAGCGCCGATCTGAAGCAGGTTTCCTTTTGAGTAGCTTGGGAACGCTCGGCGGCACGCCGGGCAGTTCCTGCCCGATGGGGGCGGTCAGGCGCAGCCCTTTTGTGGCAGTCTGGTGCTTGGAAAACTGGTTGTAGATCTTTCCAGGCGGTCTGGCATTCACGCGCGGGCGCGGCGCCAGTCCAGAAGCTTGTTCATCGCCCAGGAAATCGCCAGCGCGGCCAGCAGGCCGAGCCAGGCCCAGATCACCAGCAGCGTGGAAAACAGCAGCACTCCCGCCGAAACGAGAAACGGCGTCGTGTAGTTCTCCACGGGTTTGACGGGGTGCTCCCGCATCGAAACGAGCCTCCGATTGCTACGATGACAACTCTAGCGCAGCGGGGCTTCCCGGGAAGTCACTTTTGCGCGGGCGCTATGCCTCGGCGGCCTTCAGCGCCTGCGGAAGCGCCTCGGCAACCTTGGCCAGGTCCTGCCGGCGGCCCGCTGAAATCCGGATGCAGCGATCCTGAGGGGCCACGAAAGGCATCCGCACGAAAATATCCCGCGCGATCAGTTCCGCGAGCACCCGGCGGGCGTAATCCCCGTCCTTCCCGCAGTCCACGGTCACGAAATTCGTGGCGCTGGGCAGGGCAGTGAGCCCGTTGTCGGCGGCGATCCTGCCGATCTCACTGCGGGCAGCTTCAACCTCCGAAACCACCTCTTGCAGATGGCGCTGGTCTGCCAGCGCCGCCAGCGCGCCGGCCTGGGCGATGCGGTTGACGCCGAAGTGGTTGCGGATCTTGTTGAAGGCGCCGGCCAGTTCGGGTGCGCAGATCGCATAGCCCACCCGCGCGCCGGCCATGCCGTAGGCCTTGGAGAAGGTGCGCATCCGGATCACGCGGGGATCCTCCGGCGCAAGGGGCGGGGCGGTGCCCTCGGGGGCGAATTCAACGTAGGCTTCATCCAGCACGAGGAGGCAGCCGTCGGGCAGGGTCTCGATCATGGCGCGGATGGTTTCGGCCGGGTGCCACGTGCCCATCGGGTTGTCCGGGTTGGCGAGGTAGAGAAGTTTCGCGCCCGTTTCCCGCGCCTTGGCAAGGAGCGCCTCGGGATCTTCGTGATCGCTCCGGTAGGGCACCGTGTGCAGCGCGCCGCCGAAACCCGCGACGTGGAAGTTGAACGTGGGGTAGGCGCCGGCGGAGGTCACCACCGGGTCGCCTGCGCCGATGAAGAGGCGCACGAGATAGCCCAGGAGCCCGTCGATGCCTTCGCCGACGACGATGTTTTCGGGGGCGATGCCGTGATGGGCGGCCAGCGCGGCCTTCAGATCGTGGTTTTCCGGATCGCCGTACATCCACGCCTCGGCCGCCGCCGCGGCCATGGCGGCGATCGCCTTGGGCGACGGGCCGAAGAGGCTTTCATTCGCGCCGAGCCTCGCCGCGAAGGGGCGCCCGCGCGCGCGCTCCTGCGTTTCCGGCCCCACGAAAGGCACGGTGGCGGGCAGGCTGTCCACGAGGGGCGTGAAGGCGGGCGGGGTCTGGCGCGGTGATGTCATGGCGGCAGAAAACTGAAACGCGGGCCCCGGTGCAAGAGCGAAAGGATGCTCAGCCCGTCGGCCCGGGGCGCAGGAAGCGGTAGCAGGCCAGCCCGATCAGGCCCGCCAGCAGCATCGACAGGCTGATGGCGCGGTGGCTTCCATCATAAAGCAGCGTCGCGCCGACGGCCCCGCCGGCACCGATCGTCATCTGGATGGTGCCCAGCAGCGAAGAGGCGAAGCCGGGGGTGTCCCCGGCAGGCTCCAGCGCCGAGGAGATCGACAGCGGAAAGACCATCCCGAAGGCGTAGACGTAGAAACAGACCGCCAGCCAGAACAGGGGCAGGGGCGGCGCAAACAGCGTCAGCACGCCGTTCACCGCGGCGGCGGCGGCCAGCACGATCACGGCGAGCCGCAGCCCGTCCGGGAGGGACCGGCCTTTCAGATATCTGTTCACGGTGACGGCGCCGAACAGGTTGGCCAGCGCCGCAATTGCAAAAATCGAACCAAACGCCGCCGGCGATACGCCATAGGCCTCTTCGGTGATCACGGCCCCCATCGAGAGGATCGAGGCATAGCCGGCAAAGGTGAAACCGCCCAGCAGCATCGGTTGCAGAAACGCGCGCATGCCCAGCAGGCGCCGGCCGGCGGAGCCCACGAAGCCGAAGGAAAAGCGTTCGGGCCGGCGCTGCCCCGTCTCTTCGAGCGCAAACAGGCCGTAGGCGAGGAAGGCCAGGCCCATCAGTCCCAGCCCGATGAACATGGCGGGCCAGTCGAAGAGCACGAGCAGGCCGGAGCCGAGAACCGGCGCGATCATCGTGCCGGCGGTGAGGATCGCGGCGAGGATGCTCATCAGCTGCCCCGCCTCGCTGCCCCTGGCCACGTCGCGCACCATGGCGCGGGCGATCACCGGGGTGCCCGCCATCAGCCCCTGCAGCACGCGCAGGGCGATGAGGGTTTTGAAATCGGGGGCCCAGGCGCAGGCGAAACTCGCCGCCGAAAAGCCGACGAGCGACACCACCAGCGCGCGCCGGCGCCCGTAGGCATCCGAGAACAGGCCCCAGAACATCTGCCCCACGGCATAGGCCAGGAAGTAGGCCGCCACGAGCAGGGCGCCGAGCCGCTCCTCGACCGCGAATTCGCGGGCCACGACGCCCGTCGCCGGCAGGATGATGTCGGTGGTGACGGCGGAGAGCGCGGTGATGCCGCCCAGGAACAGCAGGGCATCGAAACGGCTGAAGGCGTGTTTGGCGGCCATGGGGCAAATCCTTGCGGCGGAAGGAAAAAGGGCGCCCCGTGGGGCGCCCGATCAGGCCTTAGCCGATTTCGGCGAGCCGCGCCAGCGCGGCCCTCAGCTTGGCCTCTTCGCCTTCCTTCTCGGCGAGAAGCGCCCGGCTCTCCTCGACCACCTCTTCCGGGGCCGAAGCCACGAATTTCGGGTTGTTCAGCCGCCCGCGCAGGCCGCCCATCTCCTTGGCGAGCTTGCCCAGTGTCTTTTCGAGCCGGGCCTTTTCCTCGGCCACGTCGATGATGTCGGCCAGCGGCAGGCAGAAGGTGCCGCCCGGCACGGCGATCGTCACCGCGCCTTTCGGGGCTTCGGCGGCCTCGCTCAGCGCTTCGATGCGGCCCAGCTTCAGGATCAGGGCCGCGTTGCGCGCCCAGGCGCCCTTGCCGGCTTCGTCGAGTTCCAGCTGCACCATCGGGATCTTGGCGCCCGCGGGCACGTGCATCTCGGCGCGGGTGGAGCGGATGCTCTCGATCAGGCCCACGACCCAGTTCATCTCGCGGTCGGCATCGGCATCCACCAGCTCCGTGCCGTAGGTCGGCCAGGGCGCGTGCACCAGCATCGTGGCGCGCTCCTGCGAGATCGCGCCCCAGAGCTCTTCGGTGATGAAGGGCATGATCGGGTGCAGCAGGATCAGGCATTGATCGATCACCCAGGCCATGGTGGCGCGGGTTTCGGCCACGATGGCCTCGTCCTCGCTGTTCAGGAGCGGCTTGGCGAATTCCACGTACCAGTCGCACACCACGTTCCACACGTAGGCATAGAGCCCGGTGGCGGCGTCGTTGAAACGGTAGCCGGTGAGCGCTTCGTCGGTGGCGATGCGCGCCTTGGCGGTTTCACCGATGATCCATTTGTTCACCGTCTGCCGCACAGAGGTCGGATCGAAATCCGCGCTGGGCACGCATTGGTTCATCTCGGCGAAGCGCGCGGCGTTCCAGAGCTTGGTGCCGAAGTTGCGATAGCCGGCGATGCGCTGGGTATCGAGCTTCAGCGCGCCGCCCATGGAGGCCATGGCCGCATTGGTGAAGCGCAGCGCGTCGGCACCGTATTCCTCGATCAGCTCCAGCGGGTCGATCACGTTGCCGGTGGATTTGGACATCTTCTTGCCCTTGGCATCGCGCACGAGGCCGTGGAGGTAGACATCGTGGAACGGGATCTGATCGACGACGGCCAACTGCATCATCATCATCCGGGCGACCCAGAAGAAGAGGATGTCTTGCCCCGTCACCAGCACGGAGGTGGGGAAGTATTTCTCCAGCGCCTCCGTCTGCTCGGGCCAGCCGAGCGTGCCGATCGGCCAGAGGCCGGAGGAGAACCAGGTGTCCAGCACGTCGGGATCGCGGGTGAGCGCCACGCCCTCGCCGGCCTTCGCCTGCGCCTCGGCCTCGGTGGCCGCGCAATACTGGTTGCCTTCGGCATCGAACCACACCGGGATCTGGTGCCCCCACCAGAGCTGGCGGGAGATGCACCAGGGCTCGATGTTCTCCAGCCAGTGGTAATAGGTCTTCTCGCCGCTCTCGGGCATGATCTTCACGGTGCCGTTCTTCACCGCGTCCAGCGCCGGGCCGACGATCTTGGCGGTGTCCACGAACCACTGGTCGGTGAGCATCGGCTCGATCACCACCTTGGAGCGATCGCCGAAGGGCTGCATGATCGGCTTGTTCTCCACGAGCGGCACGGAGACCTCGATCTCGTATGCCGTCTTCTGCTTGAAAAAAAAAATCGTCATCACCGCGAGCCCTTCCGCGGTGATCTGTTCGACCACCCGCTTGCGGGCCTCGAAGCGATCCAGCCCGCGCAGATCGTCCGGCACGAGGTTGATCGCATCGACCTCGTTTTCGGTGAACGCCGCGCCCCGGGCGTGGGCCTGGGCCTTGGCGGCCTCCTCGGCGTAGGGCGCCCCGTCGGAGCGCATAGCGCCCTTGGTGTCCATCAGGCGATACATCGGGATGCCGGCGCGCTTGGCGACCTGGTAGTCGTTGAAGTCATGGGCGCCGGTGATCTTCACCGCGCCGGAGCCGAAATCGGGATCCGGGTATTCATCGGTGATGATCGGGATCAGGCGGCGGTGCTCCTTCGGGCCCACGGGGATTTCGCAGAGCTTGCCCACGATCGGCGCATAGCGTTCATCGTCGGGGTGCACGGCCACGGCGCCGTCGCCCAGCATGGTTTCGGGGCGCGTGGTGGCGATGGAGATGTAGTCGCGTTCCTCCTCCAGCACCACGTTGCCGTCCTCGTCTTTCTCGACGTAGGTGTAGGTCACGCCGTCGGCGAGCGGATACTTGAAGTGCCACATGTGGCCGGCGACCTCGATGTTCTCCACTTCGAGATCGGAAATCGCGGTTTCGAAATGGGGATCCCAGTTCACCAGCCGCTTGCCGCGGTAGATCAGGCCCTTTTCGTACATGTCGACGAAGACCTTGATCACCGCGTCGTGGAAGTTGCCCCCGGCCTCATCGGCGGGCGCGCCGGGGGCGCCGGACATGGTGAAGGCGGTGCGATCCCAATCGCAGGAGGCCCCGAGCCGCTTGAGCTGGTTGATGATGGTGCCGCCGGACTGCGCCTTCCACTCCCAGACCTTCTCGAGAAACGCTTCGCGGCCCAGTTCGGCGCGGGAAGGCTGCTGGTTCCTGGCCAGTTCACGCTCCACCACCATCTGAGTGGCGATGCCGGCGTGATCGGTGCCGGGCTGCCAGAGCGTGTCGTAACCCTGCATCCGTTTCCAGCGGATCAGGATGTCCTGCAGGGTGTTGTTGAACGCATGGCCCATGTGCAGCACGCCCGTCACGTTCGGGGGCGGGATCATGATCGAGAAGGTCTCCGCGCCGGGCTTGGCGTTGGCGCCTGCGGCGAAGGCTTTCGCCTCTTCCCATTTTTCATAGATCCGGGCCTCGGCGGCGCCGGCGTCGAAGGTTTTTTCCATGGCCATTTCGGGTGGTCCCACGTGTTTTTTCTCGCGTCCCGGGTTCTCTACAGAAAGCGGGCTGCGAGGGAAAGAGGCAGCAGGGCCGCGCGGGCCGGCGGGGCCGGGGCCGCGGTGGCCGATCCGCGGCCATCCGCTCTGGACACCGCGGGCAAGGGGGTTACAGTTCGCCGGAACGGCGCAAGCAGGGAGAGCCCCGATGGACAAGTTCGGCAAGAGCCAGCCCGTGAAGCGGGTGGAAGACACGCGGTTTCTCAAGGGCACGGGCCGCTACGTGGGCGACCTTGCCCCCGCCGGCGCGCTGCACGCCTTCTTCCTGCGCTCGCCCGTGGCCCACGCCGAGATCACAGCGCTTGATCTGGAGGAGGCCCGCAACGCGCCCGGCGTGCATCTGGTGCTCTGCGCGCAGGATCTTCTGGACGCCGGCGTGAAGCTCGGCATGGACGGCCATCTCGTGCGCAACCGGGACGGCTCCAAGGGCGCCGACCCGGAGCGCCCGATCCTCGCGCACGGCCGGGTGCGCTTCGTGGGCGAGGCGATCGCCGCGGTGATCGCGGAAACGCCCGAACAGGCCAAGGATGCCGCCGAGCTGATCGGCTTCGACTTCGACGAGCTGGACGTGCATGTCGAGCCCCGCCCCGGCGGGGCGCAGATCCACCCCGAGGCGCCCGACAACATCGCCTTCGACTGGGGCCTCGGCGACGAAGACGGGACGGCCGCCGCCCTCGCCGGCGCGGCCCATCACCTGACCTACGAGATCGGTGACAACCGGGTCATCGCCAACGCGATGGAACCGCGCGGCTGCTTCGCGGAGTTCGACGGCAAGCGCCTGCATTTTTGCGTGAACGGGCAGGGGGTCTGGGGGCCGAAGAAGGATCTCGCGGCGCACCTCGGCATGCGCCCCGACGACATCCGCGTCACCAACCCCGACGTGGGCGGCGGCTTCGGCATGAAGGCCTTCATGTATCCGGAGTATTTCGTCACCGCCCATGCCGCGCGGGTGCTGGGAAAACCCGTGCGCTGGATCTCCGACCGCACCGAGGCGATGCTGAGCGACAATGCCGGGCGCGACCTGGTGACCGTCTGCGAACTGGGCTTCGACGAGAACCACCGGCTGCTGGCCTACCGCGTGCGCTCGACCTGCAACCTCGGCGCCTACAACTCCGGCTTCGCGCAGGCGATCCAGACGGAGCTTTTCGCCAAGGTGCTCATGGGCACCTACGACGTGCAGGACACCTACCTGCACGTGCAGGGCGTCTATACCAACACCACGCAGGTGGACGCCTACCGTGGCGCGGGCCGGCCCGAGGCGATCTATGCGCTGGAGCGGGCGATGGACTACGCCGCCGCCGATCTGGGCGAAGATCCCTGGGCGCTGCGCCGCAAGAATTTCATCAAGCCCTCGGCCTTCCCCTACACCAGCTCCACCGGCGAGATCTACGACGTGGGCGATTTCGAGCGGGTGCTCGATCGCGTCGAGGCCGAATGCGACCGTGCCGGCTTTGCCGCCCGCCGCGCGGCCTCGGAGGCCGCCGGCAAGCTGCGGGGGCTCGGGCTCTGCTACTACATCGAATCCATCCTCGGCGATCCGCAGGAAACGGCCCGGGTGGATTTCGAGGAGGACGGCACCGCCACGATCTACGTGGGCACGCAGTCCAACGGGCAGGGGCATGAAACCGCCTTCACCCGTTTCCTCGCGGATCACACCGGCATTCCGCCCGAGAAGATCAACTTCGTGCAGGGCGACAGCGACCGCATCGCCAAGGGCGGCGGCACCGGCGGATCGCGCTCCGGCACGACGCAGGCCACGGCCACGCTTGGCGCGGTGTCCAAGATGATCGAGGCCTTCACGCCCTTCCTCGCCGAGGCCTTCGACGTTCCGCCGGAGGCGATCTCCTTCGACGACGAGAAATTCCGCGCCAAGGGCACCAACCAGACCTGCACCATGCTGGAAGCCGCCGAGATGGCCCGCGCCGCCGGGCGCAGCGATCTGCTCAGCCATTCCGCCACCACCGAGCTTCCGGGGCGCTCCTTCCCCAACGGCGCCCATGTGGCGGAGGTGGAGGTGGATCCCGATACCGGGCTCGTGCAGGTGGTTCGCTACACGGTGACCGATGATTTCGGCAATCTTCTCAATCCGATGATCGTGGAGGGCCAGGTGCATGGCGGCGTGGCGCAGGGGCTGGGCCAGGCGCTCACGGAACATGTCGTCTACGACGAGACGGGCCAGCTGCTCACGGCAACGTTCATGGACTACGGCATGCCCCGCGCGCAGGATGTGCCCATGGTCGGCTTCACCACCGAAGGCGTGCCCTCCACGGCCAACGTGCTGGGCATGAAGGGCTGCGGCGAGGCCGGCACCGTCGGCTCCATGGCCGCCGTCGCCAACGCGGTGATGGACGCGCTGCGCTGCGCCGGCGTGCGGCGGGCGGACATGCCCTTCACGCCGCACCGCGTCTGGCAGATGCTGAACGAGGAGAAAGGCGAGATTGCGGCTGCGTGATCGCATCCGGCGCTGGCTCGGGCTGGCGCCACCCGTCCGGCAGGCCCCCCTGCGCAAGGCGCGGGGGCCCGTCGATCACGTGATCATCATCGACGGCACCATGTCTTCGCTGGAGCCGGGCTGCGAAAGCAACGCCGGGCTGACCTACAAGCTGCTGGCCAGCCTGCCGCCCGATCCCGGCCTCTCGCTCTACTACGATTCCGGGATTCAATGGGTCAACTGGCGCTCCACCAGCGACGTGATCCAGGGCAGGGGCACCAACCGCAAGATCCGCCGCGCCTACGGCTTTCTCGCCTCACGCTACCGTCCGGGGGATCGCATCTTCCTGCTCGGCTACTCGCGCGGCGCCTACGCGGTGCGCTCGCTGGCCGGGATCATCGACAGGATCGGCCTGCTCACCCCGCAGTTCGCCACCGTGCGCCACATCCGCCAGGCCTACCGCCACTACGAACGCGCCCCGGAGTCCGACGCCGCCCGCGTCTTCTCGCGGCTCTACTGCCACCCCCACGTCGAGATCGAGATGGTCGGGGTCTGGGATACGGTGAAGGCGCTGGGCCTGCGCGTGCCGCTCCTTTGGCGGCTCACCGAGAAGCAGCATGCCTTCCACAACCACCAGCTCGGCGCCAGCATCCGCCACGGCTACCAGGCGCTGGCCATGGACGAAACCCGCGAGGCCTTCGCCCCGGTGCTCTGGGAGTGCCCGCCGGGTTTTGCCGGCGACGTGGAGCAGGTGTGGTTCCGCGGGGCCCACGGCGACGTGGGCGGGCAGCTCGGCGGTTTCACCGCGGCGCGCCCGCTGTCCAACATCCCGCTGGTCTGGATGCTGGAGAAGCTTGAAGCCTGCGGCGTCGCCCTGCCGGAGGACTGGCGCGCCCGGTTTCCCTGCGATCCCGATGCGCCCTCGGTGGGGATGAACCGGGGCTGGGGCAAGCTGTTCCTGGCGCGCAGGAAGCGCACGATCGGGCAGGACGTGTCCGAAAGCGTTCACCCGACGGCACGGGCGCATCTGCCCAAGGCCAAGGCCAAGGTCGTGCTGACCTCACCCTGAGGGGCGCGGCCCGTTCAGCACGATGCAGGTTGTGGAGGCGGTGGCGTAGAGCCGGCCGTCCTGCACGCCGCGGATCTCGCCGCTGGCCACCCCGGTGGAGCGGCCCGCGTGCTGGCAGATGCCGATGGCATCGACTTCCATGCCGAGCGGTATGCTCCTGATGATGTTCACTTTCAGCTCGAGCGTGGTGTAGCCGGAGCCCTTGGGCAGCCGGCTCTGCACGGCGCAGGCCACGCAGCTGTCGAGGATCGTGGCATACCAGCCGCCGTGGGTGGTGCCCAGCGGGTTGAAGGCGTCAAAGAGCGGGGCGCCGCGGAACACGACGCGCCCTTCCTCCACTTCCCGCAGCCGGTAGTTCAGCGTTTTCGAGATGGGGGGTGCCGGGTAGCGGCCTTCGAGAATGCCGCGCAGGAATGCGACCCCGGGCATTGAAAGCATCTGTTCCGGGGTCAGCAGATCGTCCGGGGATGTGGCGTGAAATGGCTCGGGCATGGCTCCTCCTGCCTGCCGGAGCCTAGGCGGCTGGACCGATCGGTTCAATCGGCCATGCGCCGCCTCATGCCACTTTTTCGAGGCTCACGTCCGGGGTGATGCCGAGGGCGTGGCAGACGTCGCGGGTCAGGTGGGGGCGGTTGAGCGTGTAGAACTGAAGATGCTCCACGCCGCCCTCGATCAGCTCGGAGCAGAGCTCGGTGCAGAGGGCGGTGGCGAGCAGCTCTTCGCGCCCGTCGCGGATGGCCTTTTCGAAGGCGTCATCCAGCCAGGCCGGCACCGAGGTGCCGCAGCGGGTGGCGAAGTTGCGCACGCCCTTCCAGCTGTGGATCGGCAGGATGCCGGGGATGATCGGCGCGTCGATGCCGGCCTTCTCGCAGGCATCGCGGAAGCGGAAGAAGGTCTCGGCTTCGAAGAAGAACTGGGTGATCGCGGAATCCGCGCCGGCGTCGATCTTGCGCTTCAGCCAGTCCACGTTGGCCTGCACGCTTTCGGCCTCGGGGTGCTTCTCGGGGTAGGCCCCCACGTGCAGCTTGAACTTGCCCGTCGCGGCCAGCGCCTCGACCAGCTCGCAGGCATTGGCGAAGCCCTCGGGGTGCGGCGTGAAGCGGCCTTCGCCCTTGGGCGGATCGCCCCGCAGCGCCACGATCTCGGTCACGCCGGCTTCGGCATAGGCTTCGGCGATTTCGAGCGTTTCGGCGCGGGAGGCGTTCACGCAGGTCAGGTGGGCGGCCACGTTGAGACCGTAGTGGGTGTGGATCGTCTGCACGGCGTCATGGGTCAGATCGCGGGTGGTGCCCCCCGCGCCGTAGGTGACCGAAACGAACTCCGGCGCCAGCGGCGCCAGCATCTGCACCGTTTCCCACAGGCGGAAAGAGGCATCCAGCGTCTGCGGCGGGAAGAACTCGAAGGAGATGCGGGGCGATGTCATGAATGGGAATCCTCGTTGGCGTTGCCAGCCTTTTCGCATTTCGCTAACAGTGAAACAAATTCATAATTCTCATCATCAATATGAGGTTGATTGCAGTATGCACCTGGAATTCCGGCATCTGCGCACGATCAAGGCGATCCATGAAGCCGGCGGGCTGGCCCGCGCGGCGGAGCTTCTGCACATCACGCAATCCGCGCTGTCCCACCAGATCAAGGGCCTTGAGGATCAGGCGGGGGTCGAGCTGTTCATCCGCCGCTCCAAGCCCATGCGCCTGTCACCGGCGGGCATGAAGCTGCTGCGGCTGGCCGAGAAGATCCTGCCCGAGATCGAGGCGCTGGAACAGGATTTCGCCGGGCTGCAATCGGGCCGTTCGGGCCGGCTGCACATCGCCATCGAATGCCATGCCTGTTTCGAATGGCTCTTTCCCGTGCTCGAAGAATTCCGCAAGGCCTGGCCGGACGTGGACGTGGACATCCGCCCCGGCCTCGCCTTCGACGCGCTTCCCGCGCTGCAGAAGGAAGACGTGGATCTCGTGGTCTCCTCCGATCCGGAGAAGCTCGACGGCGTGGAATTCTCGCCGCTGTTCGACTACGAGCCCGTTTTCGTCGCCTCCGCGCAGAACCCGCTGGCCCAGAAGCCCTTCGTCGTGGCCGAGGATTTCCGCGAGGAAACGCTCATCACCTACCCGGTGGACCGCTCCCGCCTCGATGTGTTCACCGAGCTTCTGACGCCCGCCAAGGTGGAACCCAAGGCCATCCGGCAGGCCGAGCTGACGGCCGTGATCCTGCTCCTGGTGGCCTCTAACCGCGGGGTGGCCGTGCTGCCCGACTGGGTGGTGCGGGAGGTGAAATACAATTCCGATTATGTCACCCGGCCGATCACCGAACACGGGCTGACCAAGCGGCTTTACGCGGCGATCCGTTCCGATGACGCGCAGAAGCCCTACATGGCGCACCTGATCCGGCTGGCGCGCACCGAGCCGGTGAAGCTGCAGCGGATGTGACGCTGCGGCAGGCGCAAGCCGGCCTTGCAGCGGGCGCAGCGCGGAAGGCTTGGCAAATCCGCATCTTCGGCGTATACGCGCGGCCTGACAAAGGAGCGCCCCCCGATGCAAGGCAGTGCCAATCTCAACGTTATGATCAAAGCCGCCCGCAAGGCCGGCCGTTCTCTGGTGAAGGATTTCCGCGAGGTCGAAAACCTCCAGGTCTCCATGAAGGGGGCCGGGGATTTCGTAAGCCGTGCCGACGTGGCCGCCGAGGCGATCATCAAGGAAGAGCTCATGACGGCGCGCCCCAACTACGGTTGGGTCGGCGAGGAAAGCAAGCCGATCGAGGGCGCGGATCCGACCCGCCGCTGGATCGTGGATCCGCTTGATGGCACCTCCAACTTCCTGCACGGGCTGCCGCATTGGGCCATTTCGATCGCGCTTGAGCACAAGGGCGAGATCGTGGCCTCGGTGATCTTCGATGCCGCGAAGGACGAGCTGTTCTTCGCCGAGAAGGGCGCCGGTGCCTGGATGAACGAAAGCCGACTGCGCGTTTCCGGCCGCCGTTCGATGATCGAATGCGTGTTCGCCACGGGGCTGCCCTTCGGAACCCGCCCCGACCTGCCCGAAACGCTTCAGGATCTCGCCCGGCTGCTGCCGGCCTGCGCCGGCGTGCGCCGCTGGGGCTCCGCCGCGCTGGACCTGGCCTACGTGGCCGCCGGCCGCTACGACGGCTACTGGGAGCGCTCCCTGCATGCGTGGGATGTCGCGGCCGGCCTGCTGCTGGTGAAAGAGGCCGGCGGCCTCGTGGAGCCGCTGCGCGAAGACGGCAACATTCTGGACGACGGCGAATTGATCTGCGGCAACGAGGCGATCTTCAACCAGTTCGCCAAGGTGATCCGCAACGCCTGATCGCTACCGGTCGGAGGGGTGGTTCACCCCGTCCGACCACGGAATCTCACCCAGTTCGGAGGGGTTCACCCCTTCCAGTGCCCCCACGTTCACCCCGTATTCCTCGGGGTTCGAGCGCCTTTGGTGGTGGGTGTAGATGCCGCAGGTTCTGCAGAAATAGTGCTTCGCGGTGCCCGTGCCCCATTGGTAGAGCGTCAGGTTGTCCGCGCCGCGCAGGACTTCGATCCCGTCCAGCGGGGCCGAGGCCGCGATGGCCCCGCGCCGCCGGCAGAAGGAGCAGTCGCAGCGGCGCATGGTGTTGAGACCGTCGCTCAGGCGCACGCGCAGTTCCACCGCGCCGCAATGGCAGGTCAGGGTGTGGGTCATCGTCGTCTCCTTACGGTGGGTATGCGGCTCGGGCTGAGGCTGTAGCTCGCCTCCGGGTGGGGCGGGTGGCCGCCGTGCCTGCGCCAGTAGGCCGGGCCGCCGCGGTTGAGCCAGAAGGGCAGCAGCGCAACGAAACCGATGGCGAAACCGCCGGCATGGGCCCAGTAGGCGATGCCGCCGCCCGTGATGTCCGTCGCGATGCCGTTGAACAGCTGCAGCCCGAGCCAGACCCCGAGCACGACCCAGGCGGGGATCGGGATGATTTTGAACACCACGATGAAGATGAAGAGCACGTCCACCCGCGCCTTCGGGTAGAGCAGCAGATACCCGCCCATCACGCCGGCGATCGCGCCCGAGGCCCCGACGGTCGGAATGCCCGAGGCGGGGGCGGCAAGCACGTGGGCGAAGGCGGCCGCGACCCCGCAGAGCAGGTAGAAGAGCAGAAAGCGCAGGTGCCCGAGCGTGTCTTCGAGGTTGTCGCCGAAGACCCAGAGGAAAAGCATGTTGCCGGCCAGGTGCATCACGCTGCCATGCAGGAACATCGATGTCAGCAGCGTGTGCAGATCCTGCCCGGATACGATCTCACCCGGTCGCATGGCCCAGCGGTCATAGAAGGCCGCGGTGGCGAAGGGATCCGCCAAGAGGCCCCAATAGCCAAGGAAGATCAGCACGTTGGCTGCAATCAAGGCGAGGGTGACGACAGGCGGCCTTTGCGAGGGGTTGTGATCGCGGATCGGAAACATGCCCGGACGCTGCCCGAGGCCGCATGATCGGTCAAGCGCGATCCGCGCTGACGCCCGGCCTCGCGCCGCGCCGGCGCGCGGCGCAAAGGATGTGCCTCACGATTGGGGGGAGGGCAAGCGATGGTGCCCCTCGCCGGGGCCCGCACGAAGAGGGCTGGGGTCGGGCAATCCACGCGATGTGGCTTTAACATCCGGGGCACGAAAGCCGGTTTACACTGCCGGAGCGTTGGCTATTGTCGCCCCTGTTTGCACCTTCCGCGGGCGTGGTGGAATGGTAGACACAGAAGACTTAAAATCTTCAGGCCGCAAGGCCGTGCCGGTTCGAGCCCGGCCGCCCGTACCAATCAAATCAACGTCAGAGAAAAAGCCGCCAGCAGGCCAGTTTGCGGCCCGGTTTGCGGAGCGGTTTTTGCCGCGGTCGGCCCGTTCCGGAAAAGATCAGGGCAGCGTGTGGCGGCTGGCCTATGCGTCGCAGCGATCTCAAGCCGGATGCTCCAATCCTGCCCAGTGGGGAGGCCATCGGGGCTGGCCACGGGCGAAAGCGCATCCATCATCTGCCTTGGCCTTGTGCGAGCGTCGCAGCCGTTGTTCATCCCGCGCGCCCCCCGGGGGGCTTCGCCCGCCTTGTCCGCCGGCCTTCAGAAGGCAAAGCGCAGGAGGCCTTCGGCCCAGCCGAGCCTTTCGGTGGTGCCCTGGATCAGATCGCCAAGGGGAACGGGCGCGAGTTCCACGGTGATGTGGCTGGCCGAACCTTCGCCGGCAAAGGCGAGGCCCTTGTAACGGTTGGCCATGCGTTTGATGCTGTCTTCGCTGAGAGCCACGGTCGCGATGACCGTGTTATCGCTTTCCGTATCGCCTGTAGCCTCACCATCGGACATCGGAAGGAAACCGGAGATCGTGCCGGTCAGGGGCAGGCGCCCGTGCATCGCGCCCATCGGCACGATGCGCACCTGAGCGCCGGCAGGGATGTAGACAGCCTCGCGTTCGCTGATGCGAAAGCGGATGTCGTAGGCCTGGGGATCCGGGTGGGACAGGCGCATCAACGGCAGATCTTCGCTGGGTGCGGCAAGTGCCGAACGCGTCCTGACGCCCTGCGCCTCACCGTCGGAAGGAGCCGTCAGGCGCGGGGATTCAAGGAAACGCTCCATCAGGCGCAGCTGGCGTTCCGCGGAGCGGACCGATTCGCCAAGAGCAGCAAATTCTTCCGCGATTTCAAGGCGGCGGCTCTTCAGCTCGGCTTCGCCCTCTTCAAGGAGACGGCTCCTGGCGTCTTCCAGATCGGCGATCTCGGTGTCGGCCTCTATGGCAGCCTTCGCAAGCGCTTCCCGCTCGGAGATCGGCAGCTCCGGGTTGCGCGCCGCCTGCACCAGCAGCTTCTTGCGCCGTTGGGCAATTTCGACCCGGGTGTCCAGCCGCTGCGCCTTCGCCGCCAGCTTGTCTTCGAGGGCCTGGATCGACTGATCCGCTTCCTCGCAGCGCCGCAACGCGGAGAGAAGCCGGAACGGTGCCGTGGAGCCTGCCACGCCCTCACTGGGCGGCACGCGTCCGCCTGGCCGGCTCAGCTGGCCGAAGCAACGCATCAGTGCGCGATCCGCTTCTAGGCGAAACCGGGCTTCGCTGATGGCACTCTCCAGCTCTTTTCGGTCGACGAGGGCCACTGTCTCCCCCTTTCGGACGGTATCGCCGTTTTCCACGAGGATCGTCTGCAGCGGCACGCCGGCGGGCAAGGTGACGTAGACCGGGGCGTCCACCGGTTGGAGGGCTCCGATGTACTGCCCGGTGTCCGCGACGCGGATGCTTCTGGTCTCGGTCCAGGCAAAGTGGGCGCCGGCCGCGACCAGCGCGAGGGCTGCGATGAGCATGACGAGGCGGAAGGGTCTCAGCGGTGCGCGTGGCATGGGGCGCTTTCCTTTCCGAACGGCCATCAGACGCGCGTCGCCGCCCCGACGGGGGGAGCCATGCGCGGATCATAGGTTTCGATCTGGACGGAGATCGTCCGGCGGTCACTGCTGATGCGCTGATCGAAGCTCAGGCTGTGGCGCAGGATTTCCACGAGTGGGTCGCGGTTCAGCACTTCGCCGGACTCCTGAAGCCGGCTGCGGGCGTTCTCGATCTGGGCGTTGGAAATAGCGGCCCCGGTGTCGGACATCTCGAGCTGGCAGAACCCTTTGAAGTGTTTGAAATCGAAACGGATCCTTTCTCGTGTGCCCCCCTTGGCCTCGCTTGCGCTGAGCGCCAGAAGTTCGCTGCCCACGACGCAGGCCTTGCGGCGATTGCCTTCGTCTCCACGACGGCGGAAGTGGCTGCGAAGCCAGAGGTGCAGCGCATCTTCCGCGTCGAGCGTGTTTTCCGTCACGAAACGGGACCAGCCTTCCGCCATCCGGCTGCGGATCTCCTGCGCCGGGCCCACGTCCATCAGCCGCCCGCCCTCAAGCACGATCATGCTGTCGCAGAGTTCCAGAAGTCCGCGGTTTTCCGTCGCCACCAGGAAGCTGCGCCCGGCGCGGCGTTCGGTGCGGATACGTTCGGCCAGGGCTGCAAGCAGCCGCTCCGATGCGCCATCCTCGGGGCGATCCATCAGGTAGAGGCCCGGATTCAGCAGGAAGGCCCGGGCGAAGGCCAGGGCCTTCTGTTCGCTGGCCGAGAGGCGCGACGCGTCTTGGGCCGCGAGGATCCTGTCGGCCGCGTCGGCGGAGTAGACGAGCTGCTCCAGCGCCTTTCTTGCGCGCAGGCCGAGCGCCTCACCGGAGAAGCAGGTCAGATTGTCCTGCGCGGAAACAGGCAGGATCAGCGGCGCGGCGGGCAGGTGGACGCAAGGTGGTTGAACCTCGATCCGGCTGCGCTCCCAGAGGTCCTCTTCATTGTAGGACGCGTGGCCTGCCACGGAAAGCCCGGACAGATCCTGAGGCGCCGCCAAGGCTTTGAGAAGGAGGGATTTCCCTGCGGCAGAGGAGCCGATGAGGCCGGTCACGCTTCCGGGCGGAAGGGTGATCTCGATATCCCGCAACAGGGCGCCTTGGGCAGCTTCGGATACGGTCAGGCGGTGTACGCGCAGCCCGGCCGGGCCGCTAGCCTGCTCTTCTGTCTCGGGGAGGGGGATGCGTTCGATCTGCGCCGGTTCGGGCAGTTTCTCTGCCTCGGCTTCGGGCCAGACGGGCTTCGCGCTCGCCAGAACCGCCCAGATGACGATCAGCAGAAGGCCCGGCATCGCCGCCGTTGCAACGATCTGCTGCGCCATCAGCCAGCTTCCGATGGCCAGTGTGACGAGGAGCGCGACGCCGGTGGAAAGCGCGCCGGGGGCCGCCATCAGGCCGAAGGGGCGCGGCGCTTTGCGCGCGAGGGAAAGGCCGGTGTCATCGCGGCCGGAAAGGACCGACGCCGCTTCTTCCGACGTGAAGTCCCAGGGGGGTTCGGCCAACCGAAGCGCCCGGGCAGCGGCGGGAAGCGCATGGTTCAGCCCGATGCCTGCAAACACGCCCAGCCCCAGAAGGGGGTGAACGGCGGTGAGCGTGACGCCGATGAGCAAACCGATCAGCGCCCTGGCGCGGGCCTCGTTGCGCTGGCGCGTGTACTGATAGCCTGAAAGTGCGCGGCCGTGGGCAAAATCCAGGATCACCAGCCCAAGAAGGGGCGCGGTGCCGAGGAGCGCGAGCGCCAGCGCGGCGTGCAACTTGCGCTGCTCGGCGACGATGTCCTGGAAGAAGATTGCAAGAATGGCGATGGACAGCCAGCAGGCCGCCGAGGTGGCGGTAAAGATAAAGGAAAGCGAGGCAGCCCATCGCGGCAACGCCCTGTCGGCAACGCGCAGCGGTTCGAAATTCGTGGCCGCGCTCGCCTTCTCAGAGGCATCGGCCTTCATCTTGTCTGTTTGCTGGGCGATTCTGCTCATGGTCGGCCGCTCCGCTGGTTGAGGCATGAGGCAGGGATAGAGCGGAAGGGTAAACATTCCCTTTTCATCAGGCGGGCCGCGAAAGCATTCAATTTTAGCGATTTCGCGCGGACTTCGTGGCCCGGTTTATGCGCTTGTTAACAATGCCGCCGTTAGAACACCCACGACTGCGAGTGTATCTCTACAAGAAGGAACTGCGCCATGGCGGGGATGAAAACATCAAGAAAGTCAGCTGGCTATGGTGTTTTTGTACTTGTGCTTGCCGCTCTGTTCCTGACGGCGGCCGCCGCAGGCATCGGAACGCGGGCGCGTGACATCTTGCTCTACCAGGAAGAGGAAGTGATCCCGATCATCGCCGGCAGCGAGTTGGACAACATTCCCGCACTCATGCGCGGCAACATGCCCGTGCATACCACCAGCCTGATCCGCGGTGAGACGCCGCGCAGCAAGCCGCCCCGAATGTGCGAGATGGACCCGGATTACTTCGAACGTCTCGATCTCGATGTGCCCTTGAAGCCCGGCTATACCCGCCACAATGAATACATCCGCCCCTACAAGGCGCGCCGCGGGTTCCTGAGCGAGCGCGAAATGCGGGCGGCAAGGGTTGCTTGGCATTATTTCGAAAAGTATACGCAGGAGAGCACCGGCCTTGCCAACAGCGTGGGCAATTTCCCGTCCACGACCTTGTGGGATACGGCCAGCTACATCAGCGGTCTCGTCGCTGCCTACGAGCTTTGCCTGATCGAAAAACCGGAGTTCGATGTCCGCATTCTGCGCCTGCTGACCACGGTGAAGGATCTCAAGCTTTTCCGCGGCGAGCTGCCGAACAAGGTGTATCACACCAAGACGGGGGAGCAGGTCGATTATACCAACAAGCCCGGTGAAGTCGGTTTCTCGGCGCTCGACATCGGGCGGTTCCTCGTCTGGATGCGTATCCTGAAGAACCGCTATCCCTATCTCGGCAACTCGGTGGATTCGATCCTTCTCAAGTGGGATTTCCGCAATGTGATCGATGACGAGGGGCTGCTGCACGGTGCCTATGTGGACAAGGAAACCGGCGAGACGGTCTATGCCCAGGAAGGGCGCCTCGGCTACGAAGAGTATGCCGCCAAAGGCTTCGCGCTGTGGGGGTTTCGGCCGCTGCTCGCCCATCGCGCCGAACCCTTTCTGACGGCAAGCATCTACGGGGTGGCCGTGCCCTATGACGGGCGCGATCCGCGGATCTTCCATTCCCAGAACTACGTCGTCACCGAGTCCTACCTGCAGGACGGTCTCGAGCTCGGCTTCGATCTACCCCACGACGACAGTTCCCACGAACGCGTCCATTCCGACGGCTGGCGGGCGGAGTTCGCCGACCGGATCTACCAAGTGCAGGAGAACCGCTGGCGCCAGACCGGTTTCATGACCGCGCGCAGCGAGCACAACGTGAAGGGCCCGCCGTATTTCACCTACGATACGATCTTCTCGGATGGCTACCCTTGGAACACCGTGACGCCACGGGGGGATTTCTCGCCGGATCACGCGGCGATCGCCTCCAAGGCCGCCATGGGGCTGTGGGCGCTGTGGGATACGCCCTACACCGACGAACTCTTCAATGCGGTGATCGAACTCTACGATCCCGAAAACGGGATGTATGAAGGGCTCTACGAGCGCGGACAGGGCAAGATCGAGATCTTCACCGCCAACAACAACGGAATCATTCTCGCGGCGTTGCTGCACAAGGTGCAGGGCCCGATCCTCACGCCCTATCGCGGGGAAACCGAGGTCTGGTACACCGCCTACCGCGATCAGGACATCCGGGAACGCCGCCACTATCCCGATCCGCCGCGCGAGGAAGATTGGCTTCCCGCCCTTCGCCACTCGGTGCAATCCAAGGAGGATTTCTGATGAACTGCCCGTCCAAATTCGCCCTCGTTGCCGGGCTGGCCTCCGTGCTTGCCCTGTCTCCCCTCGCGGCGCAATCCCCGACAGCCGAGGATCCGGCAGACAAGTTCGACTCCGAGAATGCGATCCTGGATACTTCGCTTCTGTTCGCTATCGGCGCGCAGGAAGCCCGGCAGAGCCTGAGGGGCAGTTTCGGCTGGCCCACCTTCCAGGAGGGGCTCGTGGAAGGCGTGTATTTCCGTTTCGACCCGGATGGTTACGCAAGGTTTTCTCCGGCGCCGCGGCTCGATACCGACGTATTCGAGGTGATCTGCCGGCCCCGGACCTACAGTTGCATGGGGCGCAAAGGGGCTCTGGCCATGTTCCTGAACGCCCGCGGTCAGTTGCAGCTCAAGATCGACGGTGTCGCGGAAGGCGATACGTTCCACATTGCCGAAGGCGTCACCGAGATCGAGCTGCCGCCGCGCATCCTGCAGCCGCTCGACAATCGGTTCGAAGCGCTTTTGATGGCGGGCGGCGAACTGGTCGTGCGGCGAGGCGGCAAGGAATTCGAGCGGATTTCTCTTGTCGGTTTCTCCGCGGTGGCGACCTATCTTCGTTGGGTCATGGCCCGGCAGGACTATACCGTTTTGCCGCGAGGCTGGCCGGTGCCGAACTCGCGCGCCAGCCAACCGGGCGGGATCACCCAGGCGGCCTCCTGGCAATCTCCCATGCCCCAGCCGCAAGCCGTCCCCGTTGGGCCGGCCCTGTCGGTGGAGCCGATTGCGGCGATGGCGGCTTCCGAGCCGAGCCGGCAGGAAGATCTTGCGGAGGTCAAAAGCGAAATTGCCATGTTGCGGGCTCTGCTTGAGGAAAGCCGCGCCGGCGCGGCGGCGCAACGTCAGACCGTGGCGTCAGGCGCTTCCCCCGAAATCGGCGATACGCTTCACGTCCCGCTTGGGGAAGTGGGTGCCCTGGAAGAACGGATCGCGCGGCTCGAAAGCGCGATGTCCTCGTTCGAGCAGATGCTGGCGGGGCGTGGTGCATCGGCTCTGCCACCGTCCAGTGAGGCCGCGGATCCACTGGTGGCGCCGACGGACATCGGCGCCGCTGGCGCAGCCGCGGCCTTTGGTGCCGATCTCGAAGAAAGTAGCGCCCCGGCAACCGCTGGCCCGCGCACGTCCGAAGTCGAAGCTTTTTTCAATCGCAGCCTCGGGCTGGAACCTTCGGAGCGGCGGGTCGCGCCCGAGGCGGGCGGTATGGGCAGCCTGAAGCAGACGCTGGAAATGGATTATGACGTCCCTCCCGATGTGGCCGATATGATCATGGAGTTGATCGCCGGCAAAGCCGCGCCCGCACAAATGGCCGACGAGCCGGCGCTGCCGCCCGCCGCCGGTCAAATGGCGGGCGATCCCTTCGCGCCGGCGGATCAGGAGATGATCGATCTCTTCCGCACCCGCGAGGTCGATCGCATCCTTGCCGAACTGGACGACACTCTGCCGCCGGAGGAAACGCCCCTTTCGGAGGAAAGCATCCTGCTCACCCAACCCGTCACTTCCCAGTCTGGAGCGCTCCGGGTCGTCTCGGCCGACGCCGAGGTCCGGGAAGGCGAGGGGGGGCGGGCCCTGCCTACTGAGGACCTGCAGGAGTATCTGACGCTTTCAGCCTACTTCAAATCGGTTTTGAACTGATACTGCGGGCCCGGCCTGTTTCGCGGCATCGTCGGCTTTCCAAGTGGCGTCAAGCCAGTATAACGGTGTTGGAAACCATCGCGGAAAGGCGTTTCTTCCCATGCGCTTGCCAACACTCCTTTGCAGAGGTGCGGCCCGGGCAGCCCGAATGGCACTGAGTGTGCTCGCCATCGCCTTGGCGATGGCAGGCTCCGGGGCGGCGGAGCCGATCCGGGTCTTTGCGGCAGCCAGCCTGAGGGATGTGCTGGATGAAGCAGCGCATCGCTGGGCGGCGCGGGCTGGCACGGAGGTCGTGCCGGTCTACGCCGGCAGCGGAACGCTGGCACGCCAGATTGCGGCCGGCGCTCCCGCCGATCTTTTCATTTCCGCCAACACCGCGTGGAGCGATTGGGTGCTGGGGAAGCTGAACAAGCCCGCGCCGGTTCGTTCGATCGCCGGCAACAGGCTTGTGATCGTCGTGCTGGCTCCGGGCGGAAACACCGGTGAAGAGAGCATCACGCCGGCGCTTTTTGGCCCTCGGATCGCCATGGGGCTCGTGGAAGCCGTGCCCGCTGGGATCTACGGAAAACAGGCGCTGGAGGCGCTTGGGCTTTGGCAGGAACTGGCGCCCCGAGTCGTTCAGGCCGACAACGTTCGCGGCGCACTTGCCTTCGTGGCCGCGGGGGCGGCGAGTTCCGGAATCGTCTACCAATCTGATGCGGCGGCTGAGTCGCGGGTGGCCGTTGCCGCTCGCTTCCCTGAAACGAGCCACGAGCGTATCGTCTACCCGGCCGTTCTGCTGGAGCCGGATCGCGCCGGCCCGTTCCTCGAGTTCCTGTCATCGTCTGAAGGCCAGGCCCTGTTTGCGAGCTTCGGCTTTCTCCCGGTGCAGGCTGGCTCGGGATGAGCGGCTTGGGAGCGGAAGAATGGCAGGTCGTCTGGCTGTCGCTGAAGATCGCCGGCGTCGCGACGCTGTTCAGCCTGCCCCTCGCAATTCTGACGGCTTTCGCGCTTGCGCGGGGCCGGTTTCGCGGCAAGGCGCTGTTGAATGCGATCGTCCACTTGCCGCTCGTGCTGCCACCCGTCGTCACCGGCTATGCATTGCTGTTGCTCTTTGCGCCGAATGCTCCCCTGGGGGCTTTCCTTCAGGACCAGTTCGGGCTCACCCTGGCCTTTCGATGGACGGGGGCCGCCTTGGCCGCGGGCATCATGGCCTTTCCGCTCATGGTGCGGGCGATCCGTCTTTCTCTTGAAGCCATCGATCCCGGCCTTGAAGTGGCGGCGGAAACCCTGGGCGCCGGGCGCGGGGCGGTGTTTGCCACGATCACGCTTCCGCTGATGCTGCCCGGCATCCTCGCGGGGCTCGTGCTCGCCTTCGCCAAGGCCTTGGGCGAGTTCGGTGCAACGATCACCTTCGTGTCCAACATCCCGGGCGAAACCCGCACCTTGCCGATCGCGATCTACAGCTACCTCCAGGTGCCGGGGCAGGAGGCCGCAGCGCTTGAACTGGCCTACGTGGCCGTGGCGATTTCGCTGGCCGCGATCCTACTGTCCGAGTGGATATCGGCCCGCGTGGCCAGGCGGCTCGGAGGCCAAGATGCTGAACGTTGACATCCGCCATGACTTCCCGGCCATCCGCTTGAACATCCGCTTTGAAGCGCCGGAGGGCATCACCGTTCTGTTGGGGCGCTCCGGTAGCGGAAAAACGAGTGTCATCAACGCCGTGGCCGGCATCCTCCGTCCGCGGGAAGGGAAGATCAGCCTCGGTGAGCGCGTATTGCAGGACAGCGCAAGAGGTGCTTGGCTGCCCCCGAGGGAGCGCAACCTCGGCTATGTTTTCCAGGAGTCCCGGCTGTTTCCCCATCTGAGCGTGCGTGACAACCTGCTCTATGGCGCGCGGCGGCGCGGGCTCGGCATTCCGGCCGAGTTTCAGGAGTTGCTGCAGCTGCTGGACATCGCCCAGTTGGTCGACCGTCGCCCAGCGGGGCTGTCCGGCGGCGAGCGCCAGCGCGTTGCCATCGGGCGGGCCATGCTTGCGCAGCCGCGAATGCTGCTGATGGACGAGCCGATGGCGGCGCTGGACGAGGCGCGCAAGGCCGAGTTGCTGCCTTACATCGAGCGGTTGAGCAAAGGCCGGAACGTGCCCGTGCTCTACGTGACGCACAATATCGCTGAAGCCGCCCGGCTGGCCGATACCATCGTGGTGATCGACGGCGGGCAGGTCGCCGCGTCCGGCCCGGCTGGAGATATCCTCGCCGATCCCGAGGTCGCTCCGGTGCTTGGCGTGCGCGCTGCCGGGGCAATCGTTCAGGGGCGCGTGGTGCAGGTGCATGGCGACGGGCTGACCGAAGTCGCGGTGGATGGCGGACGGCTCTACCTGCCGGGGTGTGACGCCGCGCCGGGTGAAAGCATCCGGCTTCGGGTAGAAGCGCAGGACGTGATGATTGCGCTTGAACGGCCTGTCGGGGTCTCTGCGCTCAATATCCTGCCGGTCACCGTGAGCGCGGTGAAATCCGGGCAGGGCCCGGGCAGCCTGATCCAATTGGCAAACGGCGGGATGCGCCTGCTTGCCCGCGTCACCAAGCGCAGCGAGGCTGCACTTGGCCTGCGTGTCGGTCTGCCGTGCTACGCGGTTCTGAAGTCCGTCTCCGTGGCGCGGGAGGGGCTCCATCGCGTGGGCGGCGACAGGCCGGGATAGGCCGGCGGAAGCCGGTGCCGCGATCAAATGCGCCCCGGCGGAACCAGCGGCCCGAACATCTTGTAGTGCAGCGCTTCCAGGATGACGGCATTCGTGTTCAGGGTCAGCGCCGTGTTGGGGCGGCTGTCGGATTCGTAGATCCCGGCCAGCCAGCCGGAGGGCGTGGCCGTCTTGGCCATGACTTCCGATTTGACCTGTTCGGCGTAGGGGGCGCCCAGGAGGGCCTCCCAGCCGAACGCCGCCTTCAGCGAGACGCTGCGAAGGGCATCATGCCGGCTGCCGTCTTCGGCGAGAGCAACCCAGGGCTCGCCATTTCCCAGAACGGCGCCATAGAGGAAGAACGGCGCTTCGTCCACGTGATCCTCCGACAGCATCGTCAAGGTGCCAGTGCGCAGGTGGCGGGACTGCATGGCGCGGAAAATCTGCGAGGCCTCGCGCCAGGCGTCGTCATCCCAGCCCATTTCCAGCCCCATCAGAACGAAGGGTTCGCTCAAGGTCGTGGTGATGGCGTCGAAACGGTGATGGCTGCGGCGATCGGCTGGAACCGGGATCCCCTCGACCTCCGTCCACCTGACGACCCCGGCAGCCGAAGCCGCCCGGCTGGCGCCGAGGCCGGCCGTCATCAGCGCGCGGGCGGCATATTGCTCATAGCCGAGGCGCCCTTCCTGCAGGCGCAGGCTGGCGCCGGTGTCCGGATCGCGCGCGGCCCCGACGAGGGTGCCGTTCTCGACGAGGGCATCGAAGGCCCATCGTTGCGTCGCGGCATCGATCTCCGGCGTGAGGCGCGGGGCATGCAGCCGCAGCGCCTTGAGGGCGGCCACGACACGGCCGAGATCGATCGCGGACCAGCCGACGCCGCCTTCGGTGGCCGCGTTGGTGTAATCCACCATCGCCAGCGAGCGGGTGTCATAGGCCTTGTTGGGCAGGAGCCCTTCGAAGAGCGGCATGGTTTCGAGAGAGGACAGCAACAGGCGCGCACGCCGGTCGAACTCGCTGTCCTCGACGAGGCCGAGCCGGTTGGCCGAGACCAGGGCGAAAATGTAGGAGCCGAGATCCCACAACGTGGCCGACGGGTAGCCGTCCACGGCGTTCACGAAGCCCGTATCCCATTGAGTATTGGCCGCGACATAAGCCCAGGCCGTGCGCGCGGCCTGCATGTCCGCCTCGGTAAGGGGGAACTGCTGCGCGAGGGGGAGCGGCGGGGGAAGCGACTCGAACCCGCGTTGGGATTGCGGATCGTAGCTGAACTCGGCGGTCTGTCGCTCGATGAAGAAGGCGAGGGCCGCCGCCGCGCAGAGCCCGAGCAGGAAGGCGAGGTTGGGGCGGTAGAGGCGGATCAGGGTCTGCATGGCGTGATCTTTCCTTGCTGCTGGTCGGGGCGCATGTTCAGCGGCTCGCCTTCGGGCGCCAGAGGGCTGCGCGCGGTGCGGCGGACAGCATGTAGATGTTCCAGGAAATCCAGAAGAGATTGACGAGGAGGAACGGCAGGCCGAGGCTGCTTTGGCCAAGTGATGCCTGCCAGAGCGCGTAGGCGGCGGCGGCAAGGGAGATGCCGATCAGCAGAAGGTGGGGCCAGATGATGCGCAGAGCCTCGGAGTAGAGCGGGATCTTCGGCGTGGGCGCAAAGCCGATCTTGCGGCGCCGGATCACCTGCCAGAGGGCCTTGAGCGTCAGCGGCAGGGTCGCGATGGCGAGCAGCCGGCCCTTGCTGACATCCTGCCCCCAGCAGCCGGCGATCAGCGCAAGCTCGGTGACGATCAGCACGGGCAGCAGATGCAGGAAGAACTCGCCGATGCCGGCGCGCAAGGGGGCCGTGCCCGTCAAAAGGGCCACCACGGGCGCGGCGAGCAGGATCGGCAGCCAGAGGCAGGAGAGGTAGGACCAGAAGGTCGCGCCGTAGTGGAGCCGCGTGCGCCAGGGAAGCCCTTTTCGGATCAGCGGGTTGTCGTGGAAGAGGATATCGAGGCTGCCGCCGGCGTATTTCAGGCGCTGGGCGGCCCAGGCCTTCAGGCCCCAAGGGCTGAGCATGCGGCTTTCCACCTGCGGATGGTAGACGGAACGCCAGGGTCCCCCGGGATCGGATTGCACCAGGATCGAGGTGTAGATGTCTTCGGACACGTGATAGCGGAAGGGTTGGAGATCGCGGGCCGCGAGGGCGAACCTGCGTTCGGCAGGGGCTGCTGCCCGGGCGCCATATTCCATCAGCGCGGAGGCAAAGACGGCCTCGCGGCGGTGGATCGAGCCGGCCCCGCAGCAGAAGGATGCGTTGTTGCGGTGACGCCGGCGCTGGATGATGTCGAAAAACAGCCCCGGGTCGCAGAGAAAGACGTCCTGTTCGCCGGTGCCGTCGGCATTGGCCGGGATGTCGTAGAACCAATGGGGTGTCTGCACCCAGGCGACGGCGGGATCGCGGAAGTATCCGAGCGTGTTCTCCAGGAACCGCGGGAAAAGGCGCGTATCCGCATCGCAGATCACGAAGAAATCGCCATCGGTGCGCAGCAGCGCGTTGCGCAGGTTGCCGGCCTTGAAGCCGGTGTTGCGATCGCGGGAGATGTAGAGCGCGCCTTCGCGCTGCGCGACCGCCGCCATCGCAGGGCGGTTTCCGTCGTCCAGTACGTAAACGTTAGCCTCGCACCCTTCCGGCAGGCGCAGGGCGCGGGCGGCGCGGATCGAAAGCGCCACGATCTCGGGCGGCTCATCGTAGGTGGTGATCAGGATATCCACCCGGATCGGGCCGTCGCCTGCAAGCCCGGCCTCGGCACGGGACCGTGGGGGAGGTGCGGGCGGCGTGTCTTTCGGGGCCCAGATGTCATGGAAGAAGAGGATGCAGCCGACGTAGGCAAGGGTCTCCGCGCTCGCGACCAGAACGGAGAAGATCATTGCGTCGGGGTTGAGCGTCGCCGTCCACCGCCAGTGCAGATACCAGGCCCCGAGCCCGAGGCTCATCGCGGCAAGGAAATGCCAGAGGCGCAGGTGGCGCTGCGAGGGTGCCTGCGCGCGGGGCGGTTGCCGGTGCTCGAAGGGCGTGAAGTGAAAGCTTTCCATCGGGAGGCTCATGGCAGGGCAAGGCGGGGTTCGGCGGGCATCGGCGTGGGCTGTGTTGCCGCGGGCGCGGGCGCGCTTTCGAGCCTCGGAGGTTCGCCGCGGCTTCCGGCCGGAAGGATCGGGGTGATCGGCAGCTTCCACGCGGGGGCCGCGATGACGTTGTGCAGCTTGCCGCCGCGCGCGGTTTCGAGATGCGACATCAGCACGCTCCCCGAAACCTCGGCGCCGCGGCCGATGGTGCAGCCGGGCTCGATGATCGTCGGGCCGGCGAGGTGGGACCCGGCCGCGACTTCCGCGCCTGCCCCGATGAAGCAGGGCCCTTCGATCCTGGCCCGCCGGGAGACCTTGGCCCCCGGTTCGATCAGGATGCCGTCGCTTCGCGCCGTGCCGAGGCGTTTTGCGAGAGATGCCCGGAGCACGTTGAAATAGACGCCGCTGTTCGCGACGAGGCCGTCCGCTTCGTCGAATGCCGCGAAGCGGATGGTCTGCCCGCGGCGGATCATGTCGGGCAGAAGCATGGAAAACAGCCCCCGGCCAGGGGTGCAGGCGAGGCCGTCGAGGGCTCCGGAGGAGAAGACCGCGGCCCCGGCAAAGGCCGGCCGCTGTGCTTCGGGATCCTGCGGGGCTGCCGGCGGCACGAGGCCGGAGGCGGTGGCGAAAGTGGCGTCGGCCCCGCTAGTGCGATGCGCTTCGATCAGATCCGCCAGGGGTGGGAGGCCATGGCTGTGCCCGAAGACGACGAGCGTTTCACGGTCGAACAGGCTCAGATCCCGTTGCAGCGCCAGCAGGGCGGATCCGGCTTCATCGGGCGCATGGGCATTGTTGTAGAAGGTCAGCCCCCGAGCACTGATCGCCGCGCTGCGGGCGTGATCGCGGATTTCGGCACCGTTCGTGCCTGCATCCAGCGTGATGCCGACGAGCCCCTCGGAGACCAGGGCGCCGAGGACGCCGTGCAGCAGAGATGTTCCGAACACGGGCAGCAGGCTGAGCGGCACATTGTGAGAGGGCGGGCCGGGGTGGCGCGCGCCGGCGAGCACGAGGGCCTGCATGTCGGCAAGGCGCAGGGGGCGAAACTCGGGGCTGGCCAGGGCCGCCTTGCAATCCGGGTAGAGCGGCAGCCAATCGGTGATCGGGTGGCTGCTTTCCTCGAAGCCGGGAAGGGGCGGCAGGCCGCAGAAGGCGAGCCGGCACCGAGGATCGAAGGCGCGGTAGATTTCGAGCAGGGCGGCGAAGGTGGAAAACTCCGCGCGGCGCAGGGAGGAGAAATCGAGGATGATGCCCGCGGCGTGACTGGCGATCTGACGTGAGATCAGGGCTTCGAGCGCCGGGTAGAGCGGGCTCGGCAAGCGGCGGCCACGCAATGCCAGGACGGTGATCCCGCCGTTTTTTTCGGACACTTCAAACATGGGCGTTTCGCCTTTCTTGAGAGATGTTTGGCGTTTGTTGCCAGCGCGGGCGAGGAAGGGGGCCGAGGCCGATCGTCCATGCGAGGCTCCGGATCCGGGACAGGGCTAGGACGAAGCAACTCGTGGCGATGACGGCGAAGCCGATCTCCAGAAGGAATTCCGACGTCGGCGGGAAGGCGCTGCGGGCCGTGGCCATCTCGGCCAGATCGAGGAAGATCGGGTGGCACAGGTAGAGGCCGAAGCTGAAGGGGGCCACGCGCGACACCCGTTCCGGCCAGTGGCGCGAGGCCATCAGCATGGCGCAGAGGAACAGGATCGCGGGCATGGTGTAATCCGCCCAGAAACCGGGCAGGAAGTTGTAGTCCCAGTCGCCGCGCTGCATCACCCGCCCCATGTGCCAGAGCTTGATCGCCAGCAGGCCGAGTCCCGTTGCCGCCGCCAGCGGCAGGGCCCAGCGGGGCCATGTGCCTCGGCCATGCTTCAGGAACAGGCCGTAGAAGGCCCCGGCAAGCAGCCCGTAGCCGCCGTAGGAGAGGATCTTGACCGCGCGCAGCAGGTAGGGAAACGCGGCCCACTCCTGCGCATGCGACCACAGGTAGACGTCCGCCTCGCGCTTCAGGGCGAGCCCGACGACGAAGAGCAGGCCCAGCCAAGGGCGCGACACGGCGATGCGGTAGAGCGGATAGGCAAGCAGGATGCCGAAGAGGGTCGGCAGGAAATGCATGTGGTACTTGCTCTCGCCGAGGAGCAGAAACCGGAGCCACGTTTCCGGATCCGCGAGGCTGGCGGCATAGCCGGGCAGGTAGCCGAAGGCGGTGGCTTTCTGGAAGTTCCAGACCGCGTAGAATAGCGTCCAGAACAGGAACGGCACGAGCAGCCGGCGCGCCTGCTGGGCGATGGTCTCGGCATAGCTGCGGGGGCGGTGATCAAGGGCCATGAGCAGCAGGAAGATGGAGATCAGGAAGAAGAGCTCCGTGCGCGCGGTATAGATGAAGGCGCGCGCGATCAGGGGGAAGGCCTTCTCGGCCACGGTGGCATCGGGGTAGGGCTGGCCCGCGGCATCCGAGGAGGCATGCAGCCCGATCATGGAGACCCCGGCCGTCAGGCGAAGCGCATCGATCCAGGTGTGGCGGGCTTGCGGCATGTGGTCCTCCGGTTGCCGGTCTTGCCCCGAGGTATGCATGCGAGTCGGAAACATAGGGTAAACATCCGGCTGCTTGCGCGCAGTTGTTTGCACCTTCCAACATTCAGAAAATGTTAGGGTTTTGGAGCAACCTTGAAGGGGACCTGCCACGATTCCCGCTGATGGAGCCGCGCTCATGCCCCATGCCGATTTCCTGCCCCGGCCCGCACCGATCGTGCTGGCCCTCGCCGCCTGTCTCGCTTTCGGCGCGCCGGCGCGCGCTCAGGATGCCGCCGGGGCGTCCGTTGCCCATGATTCGCCGCCGGCATCCGCGGCAATGCGCGCGGACAGCCCGGTAAACATGGATACGGACGTGCTTTTCTTCCAATCGGGCTCGGACAGGCTCACGCCGGACTCCAGCGCCCGTCTGGAGGCCTTGGCGGACGTGCTGAAAACCGAGGTGATGGCGGGTGCCTGCCTGCTGCTCGTCGGCCATTCCGATACGGCCGGCCCGGAAGCCCTGAACATGCAGATCTCGCGCAAGCGGGCCGAGCGTGTGCGGGAGATGCTGCTTGAGCGTCTGGGGCCCGACCGGATGGAAATCGCCGTCGAAGCCAGGGGCGAAAGCGAGCCCCTGGAAGGCGAGCCCGGGGTAAGCCCGCGCAACCGCCGGGTCGTGATCTGGGCGCGCCGGTGCGCCTAGGTCGTGGACTCATAATGTCTGATCCAGAGCCTTGAGCAAGCGAGGTGAAGTGCGGCGAGGAAGTTTGCTGCGGTTTTGAAGTATCGCGTTGCGATGCCGCGGAAGTGTTTGAGACGATTGAAGAACCGTTCGACCTTGTTGCGTTCGCGGTAGAGGTCTCGGTCGACGGTCCTGACCACGCGGACGTT
>NZ_FWFQ01000018.1 GCF_900172235.1 Pseudoruegeria aquimaris
AACGTCCGCGTGGTCAGGACCGTCGACCGAGACCTCTACCGCGAACGCAACAAGGTCGAACGGTTCTTCAATCGTCTCAAACACTTCCGCGGCATCGCAACGCGATACTTCAAAACCGCAGCAAACTTCCTCGCCGCACTTCACCTCGCTTGCTCAAGGCTCTGGATCAGACATTATGAGTCCACGACCTAGTCTCGCCCTGACACATGCACAGCAGGAGCCGCGCGGCATGAAACTCCGCTTCGCCAATCAGATCGGCCGGATGGACGAGTCCGCGACCCGGCTCAAGGGCATCATCGTTCACACCCCTGCCCTGAAAGGGGCGAAGCTTCAGAAATTCATCAAGGCCAGCCCCGAGAGCGCGGTCTTCATCGGCAAGCTGGACGGCGAGCGGGTGATCTTCAAACTGTTCAACGGCGAGAAGGCCTCGGAGACCGTCGAGCGGCAGGCGGCGGAGCTTTCCTATCTTCAGGGCTTCATGGCCGAAGGCCCCTATCAGGCAATGCGGATGGTGCAGGCCTTCCCGGACGCCGGGCTATCGGTGCTCTCCTTCATGCCGGGCAACCGGCTCGATGCCGTCATGGCCAAGGCCGATGCCGCCAAGCGGCGGCGGCTGGTGGCGCAGTGTGGCAGCTGGCTCAAGCGCTACACGTCGGGGCGCCAGCGGCTCGCCAGGTTCGGCCCGCACCACTGGGTGGAAAAACGCGCCGATCTGCCGGCGCGCATCCCCGATGCCGACGATCAGGCGCTGGCCGCCCGGCTGCATGACAACATGCACCGGCGCGCACCGCTGGTGGCCGGGGCGGATGTCTGCCAGGCGGCGACCCACGGCGATTTCACCACCCTCAACCTGACGTTCCACCAGGGCACGCTCTACGGGTTGGACATCCAGGGCGAAAGCTGGATGGCGCTCACCCAGGAGATCGCGCGCTTTCTCGTCTACCTCCAGATCACCCATCCGCATCCCTCGGGGCGCCTGCGGCTCGGCATCTCGGAGCCCGATCTGAAAGCCTTCCTGAAATGCGGGCTGCTGGATCCGCGCGAAGAAGCCACAACCCTGCCCTTCTTCATCGCCTCCCAGCTGCTGGGGCGCTTCGTGCAGGAATACAAGCGCGAGGACACCCGCGCCAACACGCGCGCCGCGATCGAGGCCTTCCTGAAACTGCCGATCAGCCCGGACGCGCTCGGTTGAACGCGGGTGCGCTCCGCCCCCTCGGCCCGATCCCTCAGGCCGGCGTGATCAGCCCCAGCGCGGCGCCGCCGGGATCGGTGACGATCCCGATCCGCCCGACGCCCGGCACCTCGAAGGCCTCTCGCAGCACTTCGCCGCCCTGCTGGCGCGTGCTGGCAAGCGCCGCGTCCAGATCGGCCACCGCAACATAAGTGAACCAGTGCGGCGGCACCTCCTCCATGCCTGCCAGGGGCCCCATGTCCATGATGCCCGCCACCGGCTGCCCGCCGCGGGAGCCCATGTAATAGGTGCCCATGGCCGGATCCTGCATCGGCATCTCGGAGATCTGCCAGCCGCAGACGGTTTCGTAGTAGCGCAGCGCGGCGGGCACGTCCCGCGTCATCAATTCGCTCCACCAGATCCTGCCGTGGGCTTCTTCCTTGCCAGCCATCATCGCCTCCCGATTGCCGTTTCGCCGGCAGCCTAGCACGACAACTGGCGCCGCGCGCGGTCTCGTGCCACTCTCGCCGCGATTCACGACCGAAAGGAGCGCCCAATGCCCGTCACCACCTGCGTTTTCGATGCCTACGGCACGCTGTTCGACGTGGCTGCCGCCGCCCGGCAGGCCGCCGCCGAACCCGGCCGCGAGGCTTTCGCGGCACATTGGGTGAAAGTCGCCAGCGACTGGCGGCTCAAACAGCTGCAATACACCTGGCTACGGGCCGTCGCGGGGGCACACGCGGATTTCTGGGAAGTCACGCAGAACGGGCTGGACTGGGCGCTGGAGGCCTCGGGGCTTGCCGGCGACGCCGCCCTGCGTGAACGGCTGCTGGCGCTCTACTGGGAGCTGGCCGCCTACCCGGAGGTGCCCGCCATGCTGGCCGCCCTGAAAGCCGCTGGCTACCAGACGGCCATCCTGTCCAACGGCTCGCCCGCCATGCTGGAGGGGGCCGTGCAGTCCGCTGGCGTGGGCGATGTGCTGGACGATGTGCTCTCCGTCGAAAGCGTCGGCGTCTTCAAACCGGATGCCCGCGTCTACGATCTGGTCGGCCAGCGCTTCGGCTGCGCCAGGGAGGAAGTGCTCTTCGTCTCCTCCAACGGCTGGGATGCCGGCTGCGCCACCGGCTACGGGTTTCACACCGTCTGGGTCAACCGGGCCGGCGAACCGGTTGACCGCCTGCCCTGGGTTCCGGCAAATAGGCTGACAGATCTGACCACCATTCCGGAATTGGCCCAATCCCTTTGATACAGCGTTTCACGTCCAGCGACGGCCTGTCGCTCGCCTATACCGACGAGGGGGAGGGGACGCCCCTTCTCTGCCTTGCCGGCCTCACCCGCAACGGCCGCGATTTCGATCACGTCGCGCCCCACCTGCACGGCGTCCGCCTGATCCGCCCGGACTACAGGGGCCGGGGCGAAAGCGACTATGCCGAGGATTTCCACAGCTACTCCATCCCCGTCGAAGCGCGGGACGTTCTGGAACTGATGGATCATCTCGGGATTGAGAAAGCGGCAATCCTGGGCACCTCGCGCGGCGGGCTGATCGCCATGGCGCTGGCCGCCACCGCGAAGGATCGGCTGCTCGGCGTCTGCCTCAACGACATCGGCCCCGAGATCGCCGCCGAGGGCCTTTCGGACATCATGGGCTACCTCGGGCGCCGCCCGGCACAACGCACGATCGAGGCAGCCGCCGCGGCGCGCGCGAAGCTGATGGACGGCTTCGCCGGCGTGCCCATGGAACGCTGGATCGCCGAGGCCCGCAACCACTACCGACAGACCGAGACCGGGCTCGAACTGCGCTACGACAAGCGCCTGCGCGACGCGGTGGAGGCCGCCGGCGCGGCGCCGATGCCCGATCTCTGGCCGCTGTTCGACGCCCTGGATGGGCTGCCGCTGGCCCTGATCCGCGGCGCCAACTCCAACCTCCTTAGCCCGGAAACCGCCGCCGAGATGCGCCGCCGCCGGCCCGACATGCATTTTGCCGACGTGCCCGGACGGGGCCACGTTCCCTTCCTCGACGAAACCGAGAGCCTCGCCGTGATCTCAGCCTTCCTCGAGGATCTCGCATGAACATCCACATGATCGAAGCCGCCAACGCCCGGCTGTCCGGCAACCGCCGCCGCACCCAGATCCTGAACTCGCCGTTCCTGGACGAGATCGCGGGCCGGCGCGTCTACGTGAAGCCCGAGTGCCTTCAGCAGACCGGTAGCTTCAAGTTCCGCGGCGCCTACAATGCCATCGCCTCGCTGCCCGAAGCGATCCGCGAAAAGGGCGTGCTGGCCTATTCCTCCGGCAACCACGGGCAGGGCGTGGCCTATGCCGCGCGCATGTTCGGCATCCGCGCGGTGGTGGTGATGCCCTCGGATGCGCCCAACCTGAAGATCGAGAACACCCGCGCACTCGGGGCGCAGGTGGTGCTCTACGACCGCGCCAGCGAGGACCGCGCCGAGATCGGCGCGCGGCTGGCCGCGGAACACGGGCTCACGCTGATCAAGCCGTTCGACGAGCCGCAGGTCATCGCCGGACAGGGGACCATCGGCCTCGAGATCGCCGAGCAGGCCCGGCTGCGCCGCGTTTCGGAGGCCGACGTGCTGATCCCCTGCGGCGGTGGCGGGCTGACGTCTGGCGTCGCGCTCGCGCTGGAGGCCAAGGCCCCCGGCCTGCGGCCCCGCCCCGTCGAGCCGGAAGGGTTCGACGACGTGACCCGCTCGCTGATCTCGGGCGAGATCGAGAGCAACGCGGCGACCTCGGGCTCGATCTGCGATTCCATCATCACCCCCCGCCCCGGCGATCTGACGTTCCCCATCCTCAAGCGGCTCTGCGGGCCGGGCATCGTGGTGAGCGAGGCCGATTGTCTCTGCGCGATGGCCACCGCCTTCACGCGGCTCAAGATCGTGGCCGAGCCGGGGGGCGCGGCGGCGCTGGCGGCGGCGCTCTATCACGGGGATGCCATCGAGGGCGATGCCGTCTTCGTGGTGGTCTCGGGCGGCAACGTGGATTCAGCCATCTTCCAGCGCGCGCTGGAAGAATGGGGATAGGCAATCAGGCAGGACGGCACCATGGCAGCTTCCGTTTACGACAGCGCGATCTACCGCGATCTCTTCCTCGACGCAGAGGCGGGCAGGCTCTTCTCCGACAGCGCCACCGTGCGCGCCATGATGATCGTGGAAGGCGCGCTCGCCAAGGCGCAGGGCGCCTGCGGCGTGATCCCCGAAGACAGTGCCTTTTTCATCCATCGCGCGAGCCTCGAATGCCAGATCGACCCGGCCGGGCTCGCCGCCGGCGCCGGGCAGTCAGCAGTGGTGGTGCCGGCGCTGGTGGAGGCCTTCCGCAAGGCGATGGACGCGCCGGAGCATGCCCAATACGTCCATTGGGGCGCCACCTCGCAGGACATCCAGGACACCGGGCTCATCCTGCGTCTGCGCCAGCTGTTCGGCCTGTTCGAAGCCCGGCTCGAGAAGGCGCTCGCGGCTTTCGCCGCCCTCGCGGAGGCCCATGCCGATCTGCCGATGGCAGCGCGCACCTTTGCCCAGATCGCCACGCCCACGAGCTTCGGCGCGCAGGCCGCCGAATGGGGCGCCCCCCTGCTTTCGCATCGCACGAGGCTCGCCGCGCTGCGGGCCGAGGTGCTGAAAGTCAGCCTTTCCGGCGCCGCGGGAACGCTCTCGGCGATGGGCGACAAGGGCCCCGAGGTGCGCGCGAAACTGGCCGAAGGGCTTGCGCTCGGCGATCCGGGGGCAAGCTGGCACAGCCAGCGCGAAGGCCTCGCCGCCTTCGCCGGCTGGATGGCCGGCCTCTGCGCGAGCCTTGCGAAATTCGGCGAGGATCTCACCCTGCTGAACCAGGGCGAAGTGGCCGAGATCACCCTGCCGGGCGGCGGCGCCTCCTCGACCATGCCCCAGAAACACAACCCGACGCTGCCCATGCTGCTCGTGGCGCTCGGGCGCAGCGCGGCGGCGCTCAACACCTCGCTTCAGGAGGCGGCCATCCACCGCCAGCAGCGCGACCCGGCGGCCTGGATGCTCGAATGGATGTTCCTGCCCCAGCTCTGCCTCGGCACCGCCCGCGCCCTCGCCGTGGCCTGCGAACTGGCCGAAGGCCTGCGCCCGAACGCCGAGGCCATGGCCGCCCGCGTGGAGGGTGACGGCGGCCTCGGCTTCGCCGAAGCGCTGAGCTTCGCGCTGGCGCGGTCGATGCCGCGCCCCGAGGCACAGGCCGCGGTGAAAGCCCTCTGCGCCGAAGCGCGCACGACCGGCGCCCCCCTGCGCAGCCTCGCGGCCGCCCGATGGCCCGAGCTCGATCTGGATGCCATCTTCACGCCGGCCGCCCAGATGGGCACTGCACCGCGGGACGCTCGCGCCTTCGCGCAGGCGGCGCGCGACGCCGGGCGCAACGGCTCATGAGCGCACGCCTGCCCTTCATCTTCATCCTGCTCACGCTGATGATCGACGCGATGGGCGTCGGCCTCATCATGCCGGTGATGCCCGACCTGATCCGCGACGTGCAGGGCGGCGATCTGGCCTCCGCCGCGATCTGGGGCGGCATCCTCGCCACCGCCTTCGCGGTGATGCAGTTCCTGTTCTCGCCCACGCTGGGCAGCCTTTCGGACCGCTTCGGCCGCCGCCCGGTGCTGCTGATCTCGCTCGTGGTGATGTGCCTCGACTACGTGGTCATGGCCGTCGCCGGGACGATCTGGCTGCTTCTCCTCGGCCGGCTCGTGGGCGGGGTGACGGCCGCCACGCAGGCCACGGCGGCCGCCTTCATCGCCGACATCTCCGCCCCTGAGAAGAAGGCCCAGAACTTCGGCCTGATGAGCGCGGCCTTCGGCATGGGCTTCGTGCTCGGCCCGCTGATCGGCGGGCTGCTCGCCAGCTTCGGCCCCCGCGCCCCCTTCGTGGCCGCCGCCGTGCTTGCCGGGCTGAACGTGGTGCTCGGCTATTTCGTGCTGCCCGAAACCGTGACCGACCGCATCCGCCGGCCCTTCGAGTGGCGCCGCGCCAACCCCTTCGGCGCCTTCAAGGCCATTTCGCAGCTCGAGGGCGTGCGCCCGCTCCTGCTGATCTTCTTCCTCTACCAGCTGGCCTTCTTCGTCTACCCGGCGGTCTGGGCCTATTTCACCCAGGCGAAATTCGGCTGGAGCCCGCAGATGATCGGCCTGAGCCTCGCCTCCTTCGGGATCTCGATGGCGCTGATCCAGGGCGGGCTGATCCGGGTGATCCTGCCCCGGCTGGGGGAATACCGGACGCTGCTATTCGGCCTCGTGTTCAACGCCTTCGCCTTCCTGCTGATCGCCACGCTGCCTTCCGGCACGGCCGTCCTCGTGCTCACCCCGCTCACCGCCCTCGGCGCGCTGGCCGGGCCCGCGCTTCAGGGGATGATGTCGCGCATGGCGCAGGACAACCAGCAGGGCGAATTGCAGGGGCTGCTCGGAAGCATCGCCTCCATCGCCGTGATCCTCTCGCCGCTGGTGATGACGCAGACCTTCAGCCTGTTCAGCCGCGAAGGGGCGTCGCCCTTCTTTCCGGGGGCGCCCTTCCTGCTGTCGATGGTGCTGATGGGCGTCTGCCTGGCGGTGGCCCTGCGGCACCGCCCCGCCCTGCCCCGCGACGCAACGGAAACCTGAAGAAAGCGACATCCCGTGTCGTTTCATGGGCTTGCGCGCCGGCGGCCCTGCGGCGCAGTCTGGGCCGATCCCTGCCAAGGAGGCCAGAATGCAGAAGATCCGAGCCGCCGTCTGCCACACCCACGGAGAGCCGCTGCGCATCGAAGAAGTGTCCCTGCGGGCGTGCCTGCCCGGTGAAGTCGAGGTGACTGTCGAGGCCTGCGCGATCTGCCACTCCGATATCTCCTACATGGACGGCGGATGGGGCGGCGCCTTGCCGGCCGTCTACGGCCACGAGGCCACCGGCCGCGTCACCGCCATCGGCGAAGGCAGGAGCCGCTACAGGCTTGGGGACAGGGTGCTCGTCACGCTCATCCGCGCCTGCGGCCACTGCAGCCCCTGCGGCGCCGGCCACCCGGTGGCCTGCGAGGGCGACCGCAGCGCGCCGCCCACGCTGACGCTCGGCGACGGCACCGCCGTGGAGGCGGCCATGTTCTGCGGCGCCTTCGCCGAGAAGGTCGTGGTGCAGGAAAACCAGCTTGCGCCCCTGCCGGGCGACATCGCCCCCGAACCGGCCTCGCTGCTGGCCTGCGGCGTCATCACCGGCGCCGGCGCGGCCGTGAACACCGCGCAGGTGCGCCCCGGCCAGACGGTGGTGGTGATCGGCGCCGGCGGCGTGGGGCTCAACGCGATCCAGGGCGCCCATATCGCGGGCGCCGCACAGATCATCGCCATCGACATGCTCCCCGAGAAACTGGAGGCCGCGCGCGAATTCGGCGCCACCGGCGGCATCCTCGCCACCGAAGCCGATCAGCCCGGCGCCCTGAAGGCCCTGACCGGCGGGCGGCTGGCCGATGCCGTCTTCGTCACCGTCGGCGCCATTCCCGCCTACGAGGCAGCGCCCGCGCTGCTGGCCGCCAACGGCCAGCTGGTGATGGTCGGGATGCCGCACAACGGCGATACCGCGCGCTACGATCCGGCCACATTCGCCGCGCTGGGGCAGGGCATGATCGGCTCCAAGATGGGCGACGTGGTGCTCGCCCGCGACATCCCCTGGATGATCGATCTCTACCGCCAGGGCCGGCTCAAGCTCGACGAGCTGGTCAGCGCGCGCTGGCCGCTTGAGAAGATCAACGAGGCCGTGCAGGATACCCGCAAAGGTGCCGCGCGCCGCAACGTGATCGTATTCTAGCATGAAACTTCAGGATCTCGAGATTTTCACCGTCGCTCCCCCGGCCCCGGGCTGGGGCGGGCGCTACTGGCTGTTCGTGAAACTCACCACCGCCTGCGGCATCACCGGCTACGGCGAATGCTACGCCGCCTCCGTCGGCCCGAAGGCGATGGAAGCGGTGATCTCAGATGTGTTTGCGCGCCACATGCAGGGCGAACACCCGCAGAACGTGGAGCGCATGTTCCGCCGCGCCTATTCCTCGGGATTCACCCAGCGCCCGGACCTCACCGTGATGGGCGCTTTCTCCGGGCTGGAGATCGCCTGCTGGGACATCCTCGGCAAGGCGCTCGACCGCCCCGTCTGGGCGCTGCTGGGCGGGATGATGAACGAGCGCATCCGCTCCTACACCTACCTCTACCCGCTGGAAAACCAGCCGATGAAGCCCTTCTGGACCTCGCCGGACATGGCTGCGGACTGCGCGCTCGAAATGGTCAGACTCGGCTTCACCGCGGTGAAATTCGATCCGGCCGGCCCCTACACCTTCCGCGGCGGCCACCAGCCTGCCCGCACCGACATCACCATGAGCGCCGAATTCTGCCGCGCCATCCGCGAAGCCGTGGGCGATCGGGCCGATCTGCTGTTCGGCACCCACGGGCAGTTCTCCACCGGCGGCGCAATCCGCATGGCGAAGGCCATCGAGCCCTATGATCCGCTCTGGTTCGAGGAACCGATCCCGCCCGACAACATCGCGGAAATGGCCAGGGTCGCCCGCGCCACCTCCGTGCCCGTGGCCACCGGCGAGAGGCTCACCACCAAGGCCGAGTTCGCCGAGGTGCTTCGGCAGGGCGCGGCCACGATCCTGCAACCGGCGCTGGGGCGCTCCGGCGGGCTCTGGGAAACGAAGAAGATCGCGACGCTGGCCGAGGCCTGCAACGCGCAGATGGCGCCGCACCTCTATGCCGGCCCGGTGGAGTGGGCCGCCAACATCCACCTCGCCGCAACCCTGCCCAACCTGCTGATCGCCGAAACCATCCAGACCGGCGGCGCCTTCCACCTCGCCCTGATCAAGCATTCGATCACCTGGGAAGAAGGCTACATCCTCCCCCCCACGGCACCGGGCCTCGGCATCGACTTCGACGAGGATCTCGCCCGCGCGCACCCCTACACGGGAAGCAACCTGCACCTCGAGATGCAGGAAGCCCCCTGCGACTACACCAACGGCAACGCCTTCGAGGGCGGCGCGCCGGCACCGGAGGCGTAAGGACGCCCTCGCAATCGCCCCGAAGCGCGATTATATGTCGGGCGAGAACGGGCGAACCACGGAGCGATCCTTGACCTCGACTGCCGAGAACACCGGGCCGGACCTGATCGTGAACAACATGCAGGCGCGGGCCGAGCAGGCCGCCGCGCTGCTCAAGGCGCTGTCCCACGAGGGGCGGCTCATGATCCTGTGCAACCTCGTCGAGGGCGAGAAATCCGTCTCCGAACTCGAAGCGCGCCTCGGCACCCGGCAGGCCGCCGTCAGCCAGCAGCTCGCCCGGCTGCGGCAGGAAGGGCTGGTGCGCACGCGCCGCGAAGGCAAGGCGATCTACTACTCCATCGCCGACGACCGCGCCCGGCGGACCGTCGAACTGATGTACCAGATGTATTGCCGGCAGGGCTGATCGGCCCCACGCTCCGGGATATTCGAAGCCGGAAATTGCGCCCCCACTTTGTTCCTGAAATATCCCGGGGGAGCCGCGTCGCCCGGGCGCGGCGGGGGCAGCGCCCCCTGCCCGGCGGTTTCGGAAGTTTCGGTGAAAACGGCCTTGTCAAAACCGGTTTCATTGGAAAGGCTCGGGCCTGATCCCGCCTGCCCCTTCCCAGAAAAGCCCGGTCTCCGCGCCCATGTCCGACCCCAGCACCTCCTTTTCCACCAAGATCGCCACGCTGATCGCCCGCATCTACCCCGACGTGGACGCCGACATCCTGGCCTCCAAGATCGTCGAGGCCTTCTGGCCGGACGGCTCCTCCCGGCGCAAGCGGGCGCGCAAGCCGGGCAACAACCTCTGGAGCGAGAAGGACGCGCTGCTGATCACCTACGGAAACTCCGTGGTGGACGGCGCGCACAAGCCGCTCGACATCCTGCGCGACTTCCTTGACAGCTACATGCAGGGCACCGTGAACGGCGTGCACATCCTGCCCTTCTTTCCCTACACCTCCGACGACGGCTTCGCCGTCACCGACTACCGCGCGGTGAACCCGGTTCTCGGCGACTGGCCCGACATCAACCGCATCGCGGAGGAGTTCAAACTGATGAGCGATCTGGTGCTCAACCACGTGTCGAGCCAGAGCCACTGGTTCAACAGCTACCTGCAGGGCCATGCCCCCTATGACCGCTTCTTCTTCGAGGCCAGCCCCGAGGATGATCTCTCCTCCGTGGTGCGCCCCCGCACCCATCCCCTGCTGCGCGAAGTGGAAACCGCCAACGGCAAGCGCCACGTCTGGTGCACCTTCAGCCATGACCAGGTGGATCTGGATTTCCGCAACCCCGAGGTTCTGCTGGAATTCCTGCGGATCATGCGGCTGCACATCGACAACGGCGTGCGCATCATCCGGCTCGATGCCGTCGCCTTCCTCTGGAAGGAGGTGGGCACGCCCTCGATCCATCTGCCGCAGACCCATGCCATCGTGCAGCTGATGCGCCTTCTGTGCGACTACGCCAGCGAAACCGTGGTGCTGCTCACCGAAACCAACGTGCCCAACGCAGAGAACCTCTCCTATTTCGGCAACCGCAACGAGGCCCACGCCGTCTACAATTTCACCCTGCCGCCGCTGGTGCTGCACGCCATGCTCTCGGGCACGGCGCGCTACCTGAACCGCTGGCAGGTCACCATGCCGCCGGCGCAGCTGGGCTGCGCCTATCTCAACTTCACTGCCTCCCATGACGGCATCGGCATGAGGCCCGCCGAAGGCGTGCTGCCGGAAGAGGAGAAGAGCAGGGTCATCGACGCGGTGAAGGCCTTCGGCGGGCGGGTGAACATGCGGGCGCTGCCCGATGGCGGCGAGGCCCCCTATGAACTGAACATCACCTTCTTCGACGCGATGAAGGGCACCTTCGCGGGGGAAGACGACATGCAGGTGGCGCGCTTCCTCACGAGCCAGACGATCATGATGGCGCTCGAAGGCATCCCGGCCTTCTACATCCATTCGGTCACGGCCTGCCCGAACGATCTGGACGCGGTGGAGAAGACCGGGCAGAACCGCTCGATCAACCGCCACCGCTGGGATTACCCCACCCTGCGCGCACTTCTGGACGATCCGCAGACGCCGCAGGCGCAGGTGATGAACGGGTTGCGCGAGCGCATCCGCATCCGCTGCGCGCACGCCGCCTTCCACCCCAACGCCACGCAGTTCACCCTGCAGCTGGACGAACGGATCTTCGGCGTCTGGCGCCAGAGCCTGGACCGGGATCAATCGATCTTCGCCCTGCACAACGTCAGCGCCGAAACCGTGGAAGTCTCCCCCTTCTCGATCAACCTGATCGAGGGGGAGGATTGGGTGGACCTGCTCTCGGGCGAACGGATCGCGGCCGATCACGGCAACATCGCCTTCGCTCCCTACCAGTGCCGCTGGATCACGAACCGCCGAAAGGGGTGAGCGGCGCCTCAGCCGAACTCGGCCTCGTCCGCCGCCACCGCGGCACGCATGTCGCGCATGAGGTCGGGATCGGCGGCGTGCACGCGGTTCCACGTGGGGATGAAGGGGGTTTCGGCCGGGTTTTCGAGAAAGACATGCCCGGCCTGCACGATGTTCTGGGCGAACGGCTCGATGCTGCGTTCCTCGAGGTGGCGGTCGATCGTGAGCCCGTTCATCCGCGCATCGGAGTAGTAGCTTTCCAGCAGGTCCAGCGCGGAGCGGTAGTAGGTGGCCTTGAGCGAACGGAAGATCTCTTCCGAGAACACCGTGCCATCGGCGGCAAGCTTGCGGAAGATCGCCTTGCAGATGTCCACCGACATGCGTGACAGGCCGGTTGAGGCGTCTTCCTCGCTCAGGGGCTGATGCTTGTGGTCGTAGTTGTCGGAGATCTCCACCTGGCAGACGGATTTCGGCGCGAGGTTGCGCCAAGCTTCCGACAGCACGCCGATCTCCAGCCCCCAATCGGAGGGGATGCGCAGATCGGGCAGGATGCCGGTGCGCATCGCGAACTCGCCCGACAGCGGGTAACGGAAGGCGCGCAGGTAATCGAGGTAGTCCCGATCCCCGATCACCCTCTTGAGCGCGATCAGCAGCGGCGAGACGAGCAGCCGGCTGACGCGGCCGTTCATCCTGTTCTCGCCCACGCGCGGGTAGTAGCCCTTCGCCACCTGATAGGGGAAATTCGGATTGGCCACCGGGTAGACGAGCCGGGCCAGCATCTCCCGTTCGTAGGTGAGGATGTCGCAATCGTGGATGGCGGCCACGGCAGTGTCCTGGCAGGCGATGGTGTAGCCGAGGCAGAACCACACGTTGCGCCCCTTGCCGCGTTCGCCGGGGTTCAGGCCGAGGGCGTCGAGGCGCGAGCCGATCTGCTTCATCCGGGGGCTGTCGTTCCAGATCACCACGTGCTGCTGGGGCAGGCGGCCGAAGAAGGCGCGGGCATGGCGGTATTGCTCGGCGTCGGCCCGATCCAGCCCGATCACGATGCGATGCAGGTAGCCGACCTGCGCAAGCTCATCGAGGATGTTGGGCAGCGCTGGCCCTTCCAGTTCGGAGAAGAGCGACGGCAGGATGAGGCCGATGTGGCGGCTCTGGGCGAAGCTGGCGAGTTCCGCCTCCAGCGCCCCCGGGGCGTTGGTGCGCAGGTTGTGCAGGGTGGCGACATTGCCGTTCTGGTGAAAGTCAGCCATCTGACCGGCTCCTTGTTGACGAAAGGCCCCTCGTTTCGAGGATCTGGTGGATTGCGGCGTTCCAGCCCTGCGGCCCCGGAGCCTCGGTTCGGATCACGGGCCGCGTGCCCTCCTGCGCCAGAGGCGCAAGCGGCGGGCGGTGCGGGTTGGCGACGACCACCGCGATATCGGCGGCTTCCAGCATCTCGCGATCGTTGGGCGCATCGCCCAGCGCGATGATCCCGGCCCCCGGATAGGCCTGCGCGATCTCGGCGAGGCGGTCGGCCTTGCTGGCCCCGAAGGAGAGCGTCAGGAAGCGCCCACCTTCCCGCGCGCTCACGCCCCGCCGGGAAAGTTCCTCCAGGAACGCCGCCAGAAGGCTCTCGTCCCCGCCCCAGGCCCCCGGTTCGGAAAACTGACGCCGGGCCGCAAGCGCCGCGTCCTCCTCGGGAAGCCCGGTGAGGGCTGCGATCTCGGGCACGCTCATGTCGGCGAAGCCCCGGAAGGGCGCGCGCAGGGCGGGCGGCAGATCATCGAGCGCGGCGCGCAGACGGCGGTAGTCCGCATCGCCTTCGGCCGCGCCCGCACCCGAGGGCAGCAGGCCGGCCCCGTTCTCGACGATGGCCGGAAACCGGGCGAGGCCCAGCGCGGCGCGCAACGGCGCCATCTCCGCCGCCGTCTTGCTGGATGCCAGAACGACGGGGATGCCGGCGGCCTGCAGGCGCGCGAGCGCCGGCTCCGCCGGGCGGGCGTCGTAGCTTTCGTGATCCAGAAGGGTGCCGTCCAGATCGGTGACAACGAGGAAGGGCGGGTTGGCGGGCATGGGCTCCGGTGGCTTGCTTGCCCCGATGTTAGCGCTGCCGCCGCCGGATTGCATGTGGGGCGGGGGGTTCACGCCCCGCCGGCCGTGCGCCGCTGCCCGCTAAACGGGCAACAGCCCGAAAATCAGTCAGGCATCAGATCCGCCCATGCCGCGCCAGTATCCCGTCCACGAGTTCCAGATCCGCCGGAAGCGACTCCTCCGTCACAAGCTGGGCGTTGGGCAGATCGTTCCCGGCGGTCTTGGCTTCCGCCTCCGCCGGGCCGAGCCCGTAGCCCTCCCAGCGGGCCATGAGCCGCTGCTGGAGGGTGATGACATCGACCCGCAGGAAGACCGACATGTCGAAGAGCGGCTTCAGATCCCGCCAGCCCGGCCGATCCAGCAGCAGGTAGTTGCCTTCCACGAGTACGATCTGCTGTTCGGGCAGCACGCAGCCCGCCGCCGCGCGGGAGAGATCCGCCGCGCGGTCGAAGATCGGGTAGTAGACGGGCTCGCGGGGATTGTTCAGGCGCAGGATCAGATCCCGCAGCCCGTGCAGATCGAAGGTGTGGGGCGCCCCCTTGCGGGAGCGCCAGCCACGGGCATCCAGCAGCGCGTTGTCGAGATGGAAGCCGTCCATCGGCACGACGCAGGCCCTCTCGCCCAGGATCGCGCCGATGGTCTCGGCAAGGGTGGACTTGCCCGAACCGGGCGCCCCGGCGATCGCAACCACGAAACGGCTGCGACCGGCCGCGCGCGCGGCGATGGCTTCTGCCGCCGCCTCGCTCATGCCGCGACGGCCTCCGCCGGCGGCTCCTTGGCCCCCGTCATGAAGGCCACGGCATCCGACATCGAGTGCTCTTTCGGATCGATCACGCAGAGCCGGCGGCCCAGTCGGTGCACGTGGATGCGGTCCGCCACCTCGAAGACATGGGGCATGTTGTGGCTGATCAGGATGATCGGGATGCCCCGCGACTTCACGTCGAGGATCAATTCCAGCACCCGCCGGCTTTCCTTCACGCCGAGCGCCGCCGTGGGCTCATCGAGAATGATGACCTTGGAGCCGAAAGCCGCCGCACGCGCCACCGCCACGCCCTGGCGCTGGCCGCCCGAGAGCGTCTCCACCGCCTGGTTGATGTTCTGGATCGTCATCAGCCCCAGTTCGCTCAGCTTGTCGCGGGCGAATTTCTCCATCGCGGGCTTGTCGAGCTGGCGGAGATACTTGCCCCGAAAGCCGGGCTTGCGGATCTCGCGCCCCATGAACATGTTGTCGGTGATCGAAAGCGCCGGCGACATGGCAAGCGTCTGGTAGACGGTTTCGATCCCGGCGGCGCGGGCCTCGATGGGGGAGCGGAAGTTCACCTTCCGCCCCTCGAGAAAGACCTCTCCCTCATCCGGGATCACCGCGCCTGAGACGGCCTTGATGAGCGAGGATTTCCCCGCGCCGTTGTCTCCGATCACCGCCAGGATTTCCCCCGGCAGCAGATCGAAATCGCAATGGTCCAGCGCCGTGACCTTGCCGTAGCGCTTGACGAGATTGCGCCCCTTGAGAATGGGTTCCACGCTCATGACGAGACCTCCCGGATCCATTGGTCCACCGCGACCGCGGCGATGATGAGCACACCGATGAGCAGGAAGGTCCATTGCGGATCCGCCCCGGCCATCCGGAGGCCCAGTTCGAACACACCCACGATCAGCGCGCCGAAGAAGGCGCCGAGGATCGAGCCGCGCCCGCCGAAGAGCGAGATGCCCCCGATCACCACGGCGGTGATCGCCTGGATGTTGCCGATCACCCCGGTGGTGGCGGACGGCGACACCGAGCCGAAGCGCCCGATCATTACCCAGCCCGCCAGCGCGCAGATGAAGCCCGCCAGCATGTAGACGCTCATCAGCGTGCCGTGCACATTGACCCCGGCCAGCTGCGCGGCCTCGGGATCATCGCCCACCGCATAGACGTGCCGCCCCCAGGCCGTGGATTTCAGCGCATAGGCGAGGATGAGCACCAGCAGCACCATCACGATGACGCCGAGCGTGAATGTGGCGCCGGCGAACTGCAGCTTCACCCCCATGAAATGCAGAAAGGGCGCTTCCGCCTCGATATCCTGGCTGCGGATCGTCTGGTTGGCGGAGTAGAGGTAGTTGGCCGCCAGCACGATCTGCCACATGCCCAGCGTGACGATGAAGGGCGGCAGTTTCACCCGGCTCACGAGCCAGCCCGAAACCGCGCCGAGCGCGGTGCCGACGCCGAGGCCGATCACCACCGAGACCGGCGCGGGAATCCCGTAGCGGAAGGTGAACTGCCCCATGATGACCGAGGTCAGGACCGCGATCGCCCCCACCGAAAGATCGATGCCGGCGGTCAGGATGATCAGCGTCTGCGCCGCCGCCAGCACGCCCACGATCTGCACCTGCTGCAGGATCAGCGTCAGCGCGAAGGGCGACAGGAAGCGGGAGCCGAGCAGGATCCCGAAGCCGATCACCGCCGCGACGAGCACGATCAGCGGCACGAGGGCGGGGTTGGTGTGAAGCGCGTTGTGGAAATGGCCGAGCAGGCCTTTCTTGTGGTCGTCGAACGAGGCGAAATCCCCGTCACGGCTGGCCGCCGTTTCGTAGTTGTCGGTCTCCGACATGTTTCCTCCTGGCCCTTGCGTCGGGCATGAGAAAAGAGGCGGGGCGCGCAGCCCCGCCCCCTCATAAGGTCAAGTGTGAGCCGTCGGCGCCCAGCCGGTCAAGCCGGGCGCGGAGCAGGGTTCAGCCCCAGCAGAGCTTCATGCCCTCTTCCACCGAGATCGAGTCCACGCCCTCGGCCGGCCGGTCGGTCACGAGCGCCACGCCGGTGTCGAAGAAATCCTTGCCGTCGGAGGCCTGCGGCTTGGTGCCGTCCTTGGCCCAGGCGGCGATCGCCTCGATGCCGAGGGAGGCCATCAGCAGCGGGTATTGCTGCGAGGTGGCACCGATCACGCCGTCGGCCACGTTCTGCACGCCGGGGCAGCCGCCATCGACGGAGACGATGAGCACGTCGTTTTCCCGCCCGATCGCCTTAAGGGCTTCGTAGGCCCCGGCCGCTGCCGGCTCGTTGATGGTGTGGACCACGTTGATGGAGGGATCCTTGGCCAGAAGGTTCTCCATCGCGCGGCGGCCGCCTTCCTCGTTGCCGGCCGTCACGTCGGAGCCGACGATGCGCGGATCGTCCTCGTCGCCGATCACGTTGGGATCGGCCAGATCGATGCCGAAGCCCTGCAGGAAGCCCTGGTTGCGCAGGACATCCACCGTCGGCTGGGAGACGGCGAGGTCGAGCGTGGCGATGCGGGCGTTGGCCACGCCTTCTTCACCGAGCGTCGCGGCGGCCCATTTGCCGATCAGTTCCCCGGCCAGGAAGTTGTCCGTGGCGAAGGTCATGTCGGCGGCGTCGATGGGCTCCAGCGGCGTGTCGAGCGCGATCACGAGGATGCCCGCATCCCGCGCCTGCTTCACGACGGGCACGATGGAGGCGGTGTCGGACGCGGTGAGCAGGATACCCTTTGCGCCGTTGGCGATGCAGGTCTCGATGGCCTGCACTTGTGTTTCATGGTCGCCGTCCACCTTGCCGGCGTAGCTGTTGAGGGTGATCCCAAGCTCTTCGGCCTTGGCCGTCGCGCCCTCGCGCATCTTCACGAAGAAGGGGTTGGTATCGGTCTTGGTGATCAGGCAGGCGCTGATGCCGTGGCCGTCCGCGAAGGCGGGGGCGGCGGACAGGGCGATGGCGGCGACGGCGCTGCCGAAAAGGCTTTTGCGAATGGTCATGAGGTTCCTCCCTAGAACTCTGAGCGTGCCCCTTTGCCCCTCCACGGGCCGGGCGACGCGTTTCAAGACACACGCTTTGCCGATTCCTGTCAATAAATAAATCAAGTTGATTTATGTATGGAACCGATTGACAATCGCCGGCAGGGAGCGGAGGAGGCTTTCCCGTGGAACGTGAAGACAGAGCAGACGGCCCCCCACCGCCGGGCGCGCGGATCTCGACGCTGAGAAGCGGGGCCAACAGCGCGCGCGTGCGCGAACACAACGAGCGGCTCGTGCTCTCGCTCCTGCGCCGCCACGAAACGCTTTCGCGCGCCGAGGTCGCCCGCCTCTCCGGCCTGTCGGCCCAGACGGTGACCGTCATCATGCGCGCGCTGGAAGAAGAAGAGCTGCTGCTGCGCGGAGAGCCGGTGAAGGGCAAGGTGGGTCAGCCGTCGATCCCGATGCGGCTGAACCCGGAGGGCGTCTTCTCGATCGGGCTGAAAGTCGGCCGCCGCAGCGCGGATCTCGTGCTGATGGATTTCATCGGCCGGGAGTTGCAGCGCCGCCGCATTGCCTACCGGAATCCGCAGACGACCCGGATCGTGGAATTCGCCAGCAAGGGGGCCTCCCAGATGCTGGCCGCACTCCCCCCCGCGGCCCGCGCCCGCTGCGCGGGGATCGGCATCGCCACGCCGTTCGAACTGTGGAACTGGGGCGCGCAGGTGGGCGCTTCGCCGGAGGACATGGCCGCCTGGCGGGATTTCGATCTCGCCGCCGAGATCGAGGCCGCCACCGGACTGCCGACCTACCTGCAGAACGACGCCACGGCCGCCTGCGGCGCCGAACTGGCGCTCGGGCGGGGGCGCGAGTTCGAGAACTACTGCTACTTCTTCATCGGCTTCTTCATCGGCGGCGGCATCGTGCTGAACAACGCGGTTTTCGAAGGCCCGACCGGCAACGCCGGCGCGATGGGCGCCATGCCCCTGCCCGGCCGCGGCCCCGGCTACACCGCCCTGCTGGACGAAACCTCGCTCTTCACGCTCGAAAACCGCCTGCGTGCGGCGGGCAGCGATCCCTCGGTGCTCTGGGAACATCCCGACAGCTGGGGCGATCTCGGGCCGCTGGTGACGGAGTGGGAGGACCTTGTGGCCGAGAACCTCGCCATGGCGGCGGCGGCGATCAGCGCTGTGATCGATTTCCCGACGATCGTGGTGGATGGAGGCTTCCCCGGCGAGGTGCGCGACAGGATCGCCGCCAAGGCCAACGCCCGCTTCCAGGCGTTGGACCTGCGCGGCCTGAGCCCGCTCGAAATCGTGCCCGGCACCATCGGCCCCAATGCACCTTCCATGGGCGGTGCGATCCTGCCGATCCTTGCGCGCTTCTTCATCACGCAGGCCGGGATCTAGAGCTTTCCAGCCTGGCAAAAAGAAGTGTCTCGCCCGGCGGCAAATAAATATGTCCCCCAATGGCACCCAACAAAAAACCGGCGCCCAAGGCGCCGGTTCCGTTCGCAGCGTCAGCCGAAACAGCTCAGGACTGCCCTTTCCACGGCACGAGATATTCCTCGGCCTTGCGCATCAGGATGTCGATGCCGAAGCCGATGACACCGATCAGGATGATCCCCATGATCACAATGTCGGTGAGCTGGAACTTGGAAGCGGCCACGATCATCTTGCCGGCCCCCATCTCGGCGGCCACGAGTTCCGCGGCCACCACCGTGCCCCAACAGACACCCATGGCAACCCGCGCGCCGGTGAAGATTTCCGGCAGCGAGTTGGGCACAATGACCTGCGTCAGGATCTGGCGCTTGGAGGCACCGAGCGAATAGGCGGCGTGCACCTTGGAGATGTTCACCCCGGAAACCCCGGCCCGCGCCGCGATCGTCATGATCCATAGCGCCGCAAGGAACAGCAGAACGATCTTGCCCGTCTCGCCGATGCCGAACCAGATGATGACCAGCGGGATCAGCGCAAGGGGCGGCACCGGGCGCATGAATTCCACGATCGGATCGAACCAGCCGCGGAACCAGCCCGAAAGCCCCATCGCGTAGCCCAGCGGGATGCCGACGAGACTGCCGAGGACGAAGCCCGCGACCACCCGGAACAACGACCAGCCGAGATGCTCCAGCAGCGTCACGCCCTGGTAGCCGTCTCCGAAGATCTCGATGAACCTTGCCCAGACAGCCTCGGGCGCGGGCATCCAGATCGGCTCCATCTGCATCCCCTTGGCGGGGGTGAAGTTGAGCGAGCCCTTGGCGGTGAGAAACACCGTGCCGTCGGCCACCTTCACGGTTTCCTCCGGCGCGATCGGCTGGCCGTCCACGGCGATCACGCCGTAGCCCTCCTGATCGCCGCCCTCGTCGTTGCGGATCACCCGCACGAGGCCGGAGCGCCAGGCGCCGATCTTGGCGCCGTCATCCTTGGCGAAACCGTCGCCGCCGCCGCTTTCGGGCGCCTCGGCTTCATCGCCGACCTTGAAGACGTTCACCGTCACGGTGGCGTCGTCCGTCTCCCCGGCGGCATTTTGCGCGGTGTAGGTGAAGCTGGTTTCGCCCAGGAACGGCCCGGGCACGTGGAACGGCACGAGCTTGGAGCCGGTGAAGGCGCCCCAGATCAGGAAGATCGCCACGACCGAGATCACCGAGGCGACCCTGTCGGCGTTGACCGCGCTTTCGTCCCCGAAGGTCACGGTCTTCAGGCTGGTGTAGTCCACCGCCTTGCGCATGCCGCGGCGTATGAGTTTCACGACGACGAAAGCGCCGAGGAAAATGGCGACGTAGATCAGAAGGATCGTCATTGTGCTGCCTCCGTGCGGCCCATGATTTCTTCTTCCATTTCCCAGATCATCGAAAGAATCTCATCGCGGGTCTCGGCGAAGCCCTCGCTCTTCTTCACGTCGCGAAGATCCGCGCCCACGCCCCTGTCCGCGAAGGGCAGCTGGTATTCCTTGTGGATTCGTCCGGGGCGCGGCGCCATCACCAGCAGCCTTTCGCCCAGCAGCAGCGCCTCTTCCACGGAGTGGGTGATCAGGATCACCGTCTTTCCGCTCTCCTTCCACAGCTTCAGCACCAGCGCCTGCATCTTCTCCCGCGTCAGCGCGTCCAGCGCGCCGAGGGGCTCGTCCATCAGGATCACGTCCGGCTCGTTGGCCAGGCACCGCGCCAGCGCAACCCGCTGCTGCATCCCGCCGGAAAGCTCGTAGACGGCCTTCTCCTTGAAGTCCTGCAATCCCACCACGTCCAGAAGGTGATCGGTGATCTCGTCGCGCTGCTTCTTCGGCATCCCCTTCATGCGGGGGCCGAAATCGACGTTCTTGCGCACGTTCATCCATTCGAACAGCGCGCCCTTCTGGAACACCATGCCGCGCTCCGGGCTCGGCCCGTGCACCGGCTTGCCGTGCAGGCGGATTTCGCCCTCCGTGGGGGCGAGAAAGCCCGCGATGATGTTGAGAAGAGTCGTCTTCCCGCAGCCGGAAGGCCCGAGAACCGACATGATCTCCCCTTCCTTGATGTCCAGTGACACGTTCTTGAGTGCCTGCACCGATGTTCCGTTCGGCAGATCGAACCGCATCGAGATGTTGTCTATCGACAAGCCCACGCTCTTGTCCCCTTAAGCTTGCAGTATGCTTTCGAAAGAAGGGGCCACGGGAATGTTCCTCGTGGCCCCTTCCGATGTCTTGGCATCAGGCCTGGCTTACATGCCCTTGGCCGACATCAGCGGGCCGGTGTTGACGGCCGCGTCGTAGCTGTCGAGCGCGCTCGGGATGCTGCCGGCTTCCACGAAGACGCCCGCGACGCCCTTCATGAATTCCTGCGCACCGCCGCCGAGCCATTTCTCGCCCAGCTGCTCTTCCACGCTCGGGAACACGAAGGTGGCGATGGTTTCGGCCGTGGCTTCCTCGTCCATGCCGGCATCCTTGGCGATGACGGGCAGCATCTCGTCGGTGTGCTCGCCGGAGTTCCACATGGCGTTCATGTCGGCGGTCACCTTCAGGAACTTGGCCAGCAGTTCCGGCTCCTCGGAGACGAAGTTCGCCGGGGCGCTGGTCACGTCGAAGACGAGGATGCCCAGTTCTTCCTTCTCGGCGCCGGTCAGCAGCACGTTGCCGTGCTCCTTCATGCGGCGCAGCGCACCGCCCCAGCCGCAGACCATGTCGAGGCTGCCCTGCGCGAAGGCGGCCGCGCCGTCCGGCGGCGCCATGTCCACGATCTCCATCGTGCCGATGTCCACGCCGAAGTGGTCCATCTGCTTCAGGAAGCCGTAGTGCGCGGCGGTGCCGATCGGCACGCCGACCTTCTTGCCTTCCAGTTCCTTGGCGCTGTCCTTGTCGATCTCCAGCGCATCGGCCACGACGCAGTTGTCGTTCTCGGAGTAGCTCACCGCCACGTCTACGACCTGGATGTCCTGCCCGGCGGAGGCGGCGACGACGAAGGGCGGCACGCCCTGCGAAACGGAGATCTGCACATCCCCGGAGGCCATGGCCGCCGACATGGCGGTGCCGGCGTCGAAGGACACCCAGTTCACCTTCACGCCCAGCGCTTCGTCATACATTCCCTTGGCCTTGGCGTATTGGAACGGCATCGGCCACTCCAGGAAGTAGGCCACCGTGATCTCGTCGGCGGCCTGCGCCTGCACGGCTCCGAGGGCGGCAAGCCCGGCGACGGAACCGATCAGCTTGGATTTCAAAGTCATTCGTTTCTCCCGTGTTGGTTGCCGCCGCAGCGGCAGTCATGCTCCGCCCCGGTCCGGCCGGCCTTGTTCGCCGTGTCCTGGGCCCATGCGGATGCGCCGCGGGGCGCAATTCTGCGAAGCGGCACCCCCGAAGCGTAAAAAAACCCCCTCACCAGTCAACGTTTAGTTTCCCGTGCGGCAGCCGCCCTGTCTGCCCACGGCGGCGCGGAGGATTGGCGGCCGCGCGCCAATTCCCCTTGTTTCGCTGGAGGTTGCCGCCCGATACCCCCCGCGCTCCAACGGGCACGAGGCGATTTCTGGCATCAAAGCTCCGGCAATACTGGCCCTATGGGTGGCTCCCGAACTCACCCAGATTGACGCCAGATCAAGCAGCCCGCGAAAACGGATTCGCGGGGCCCTCACACAGCCGCCGCCCGACGGGCCGGCACCCTTTCCAGCCCACCCAACCGAGGTGCCCGACATGAACGCCAACTTCCAGTCCAACGATCTCGGCGAAGTCATCGAAGCCGACCGCGCCCACCTCTGGCATCACCTGATCCAGCACAAGCCGTTCGAAACGATCGATCCCCGGATCATCGTCGAAGGCAAGGGCATGCGCGTCTGGGATGCGACGGGAAAGGAGCACCTCGATGCCGTCTCCGGCGGCGTCTGGACGGTGAACGTGGGCTACGGCCGCGAGAGCATCGCCGACGCGGTGCGCGAACAGCTGGTTAAGATGAACTACTTCGCCAATTCCGCCGGCTCCATCCCCGGCTCCTTGTTCGCCAAGAAGCTGATCGAGAAGATGCCGGGCATGAGCCGCGTCTACTACGTGAACTCCGGATCGGAGGCCAACGAGAAGGCCTTCAAGATGATCCGCCAGATCGCGCACAAGAAATACGGCGGCAAGAAAACCAAGATCCTCTACCGCCACCGCGACTACCACGGCTCCACGCTGGCCGCGATGTCGGCCGGCGGGCAAGATGAGCGCAACGCGCAATACGGCCCCTTCGCGCCGGATTTCGTCCGGGTGCCGCATTGCCTCGAATACCGCAAGGAAGAGCTGGGCCTCGGCCACCTCTCCGGCGCCGACTTCGGCCGCGCCGCCGCGGATCTGATCGAAGAGGTGATCCTGCGCGAAGGCCCCGAGACGGTGGGCGGCCTCTGCCTCGAGCCGGTGACGGCGGGCGGCGGCGTCATCACCCCGCCGGAAGGCTACTGGGAGCGCGTGCAGGAGATCTGCGAGAAATACGATATCCTGCTGCACATCGACGAGGTCGTCTGCGGTGTCGGCCGCACCGGCGAATGGTTCGGCTACCAGCACTACGGCATCAAGCCCGATTTCGTGACCATGGCGAAGGGCGTCGCCTCGGGCTACGCGGCCATCGCCTGCTGCGTGACCACCGAGAAGGTCTTCGAGATGTTCAAGGAAGATGCCAGCGATCCGATGGGCTACTTCCGCGACATTTCCACCTTCGGCGGCTGCACCGCCGGCCCGGCGGCGGCGCTGGAAAACATGCGCATCATCGAGGACGAGGGCCTGCTGGAGAACACCACGAAGATGGGCGAACGCCTGCTCGCGAACCTCGAAGCACTCAAGGCCAAACACCCCGTCATCGGCGACGTGCGCGGCAAGGGGCTCTTTGCCGGCGCCGAACTGGTGGCGGACCGCGAGACCAAGCAGCCGCTGGACGAGAAGCTCTGTCAGGCCGTGGTGGCCGATTGCATGGCGCAGGGCGTTATCATCGGCGTCACGAACCGCAGCCTTCCGGGCTTCAACAACACGCTCTGCTTCAGCCCCGCGCTGATCTGCACCGCCGAAGACATCGACGCCATCACCGAGGCCGTCGACAAGGCGCTGACCAAGGTCATCGCCGCCGCCTGATCTCCGCGATCTTCCGCTGCGCGGCCCTCCACCCGCGCGCGGACCGTCACGCCGCCCCGGATGCGGGCTCTGGCCCTCGGCGGGGCGGCGTGATACATCCAGATCTCCACCCGCGTAATGCCAGATGGAGATCTGCCTTGGCCATTCCCGCTGAAACGTTGTTCCTCGATCCCCGCATGGAGGGCACGCTTCAGCAGCAGATCCAGCAGATGGTGGCGCAGGGCATTCTTTCGGGGCGGTTCCAGCCCGGCGAGAAGATGCCCTCCTCCCGCAAGCTCACCCAGCAGCTCGGCGTCAGCCGGATCACCGTCACGCTGGCCTATACCGAGTTGATGGCCGACGATTACCTCACCTCCCGCGGGCGGTCGGGCTACTACGTGTCCGAGAACGCGCCGCGCACCCCGCAGTTCGAGCCGCCGAAACAGGCTCCGTCCCGCGCGGTGGACTGGAACCGCGCTCTCGGCCAGCGCTTCGCCGGCGCCCCCAGCCTGCGGCGCCCCGAAAACTGGCGCGAATACCGCTACCCGTTCATCTACGGCCAGACCGACCCGACGCTCTTCGACCACCAGAACTGGCGGCTCTGCGCGGTGAAGGCCCTCGGGCAGCGCGATTTCGAGGCTCTGACGGCGGACTACTACGAAAGGGACGACCCGCAGCTCATCGAGTTCATCGCCCGCCACACTCTGCCGCGCCGGGGCATCCTCGCCCGCCCCGAGGAAATCCTCGTCACCATGGGGGCACAGAACGCGCTCTGGCTGGCGGCGCAGGTGCTGCTGAACCAGCGCCGCACCGTGGCGATGGAAAACCCCTGCTACCCCGGCCTGCGCAACGCGCTCGCCCAGACGCGCTGCATCACCCACCCCGTGGACATCGACGCCGACGGCCTGCCGCCCGAAGCCCTGCCCGAGGATCTGGACGTGGTTTTCGCCACGCCCAGCCACCACTGCCCCACAGCGGTGACGATGCCCCTGGAGCGCCGCCAGAAGCTGATCGACATGGCCTCGGAGCGGGACTTCATGATCGTGGAAGACGACTACGAATTCGAAATGTCCTTCCTCAAGGCCCCCTCTCCCGCGCTGAAAAGCATGGATCGAGACGGCCGCGTGATCTATGTCGGCTCGTTCTCCAAGTCGCTGTTTCCGGGCCTGCGGCTGGGCTACCTCGTGGGGGCGGAGCCCTTCATCCGCGAGGCCCGCGCCCTGCGCGCCGCCATCCTGCGCCACCCGCCCGGCCACATCCAGCGCACCGCCGCCTATTTCCTGTCGCTGGGCCACTACGACAGCCTGATCCGCCGCATGGGCCGCGCCTACCACGAGCGGCGCACCGTGATGGAGGAGGCAATCCGCACCCACGGGCTCAAGATCGCCGGCGCCAATGCCTTCGGCGGCTCCTCCTTCTGGATGGAAGCGCCCGAAGGCGTCGATACCGGGGTTCTGGCGCGCAACCTGCGCGCCGAAAGCGTGCTGATCGAGCCCGGATCCCCGATGTTCCTTCAGGACAACCCGCCGGGCCATTTCTACCGGCTCGGATATTCCTCCATCGCAGCGTCGCGGATTCCCGAGGGCATCGCGCGAATTGCCCGCGCCATCGAGCAGAGCACGTCCTGACCCCCGGCTCTGGCCATACCCCACCCAAGCATCTGGCCCTAACGCAAGCCGTGCCGGCACAGTAGGTTCGGCCCCAAACGCCTGCGCGCGCCGATGCGCGCCCGGCAGAGATTCCCTCAAGGATGGAGACAGCGACCGATGAAGATGACGACCGAAGAAGCCTTCGTCAAAACCCTGCAGATGCACGGCATCGAACATGCCTTCGGCATCATCGGCTCCGCCATGATGCCGATTTCGGATCTGTTTCCGAAGGCCGGGATCACCTTCTGGGACTGCGCCCACGAGGGCAGCGCCGGGATGATGGCGGACGGCTTCACCCGCGCCTGCGGCAAGATGAGCATGATGATCGCCCAGAACGGCCCCGGCATCACCAACTTCGTCACCGCCGTGAAGACCGCCTACTGGAACCACACGCCCCTGCTGCTGGTCACGCCGCAGGCCGCCAACAAGACGATCGGCCAGGGCGGTTTCCAGGAAGTGGAGCAGATGAAGCTCTTCGAAGACATGGTGGCCTACCAGGAGGAGGTGCGCGATCCTTCCCGCGTGGCCGAAGTGCTCAACCGCGTGATCATGAAGGCCAAACGGGCCTCCGCGCCCGCGCAGATCAACATCCCGCGCGATTTCTGGACCCAGGTGATCGACATCACCCTGCCCGCCGTCGTCGAATTCGAGCGCCCCGCCGGGGGCGAAGGCGCCGTGGCCGAGGCCGCGAAACTGCTCTCCGAGGCGCGCAACCCGGTGATCCTGAACGGCGCCGGCGTGGTGCTTTCGGCGGGGGGCATCGAAGCCTCCCGGGAACTCGCCGAGCGGCTGGATGCGCCGGTCTGCGTCGGCTACCAGCACAACGATGCCTTCCCCGGCTCCCACCCGCTGTTTGCCGGCCCGCTGGGCTACAACGGCTCCAAGGCCGGGATGGAACTGATCAAGGCGGCCGACGTGGTGCTCTGCCTCGGCACCCGCCTCAACCCCTTCTCCACGCTCCCCGGCTACGGCATGGAATACTGGCCCACCGATGCCAAGATCATTCAGGTGGACATCAACCCCGACCGCATCGGCCTGACGAAACCCGTCACCGTGGGCATCGTCGGGGACGCAGCGAAAGTGGCGCGGGGCATCCTCGCCCAACTCTCCGACACCGCCGGCGACGAGGGCCGCGAGGAACGCAAGGCCCGGATCGCCGAAACCAAGTCCCGCTGGGCCCAGCAGCTTTCGGGCATGGACCACGAGGAGGACGACCCCGGCACCACCTGGAATGAACGCGCCCGTGCCGACAAACCCGACTGGATGAGCCCGCGCATGGCCTGGCGCGCGATCCAGAGCGCCCTGCCGCGCGACGCCATCATCTCCTCCGACATCGGCAACAACTGCGCCATCGGCAACGCCTACCCCTCTTTCGAGGCGGGCCGCAAATACCTCGCCCCCGGCCTCTTCGGCCCCTGCGGCTACGGCCTTCCGGCCATCGTCGGCGCCAAGATCGCCTGCCCGGACGTGCCGGTCGTCGGATTCGCCGGGGATGGCGCCTTCGGCATCGCGGTGACGGAACTCACCGCCATCGGCCGCAGCGAGTGGCCCGCCATCACGCAGATCGTCTTCCGCAACTACCAATGGGGCGCCGAGAAGCGCAATTCCACCCTCTGGTTCGATGACAACTTCGTCGGCACCGAACTGGACGAACAGGTCTCCTACGCCGGGATCGCCCGGGCCTGCGGCCTGCAAGGCGTGGTCGCGCGCACGATGGACGAGCTGACGGAAGCCCTGAACACGGCGATCAAGGATCAGATGGAGCACGGCAAGACCACGCTCATCGAAGCCATGATCAACCAGGAACTGGGCGAGCCCTTCCGCCGCGACGCGATGAAGAAGCCGGTGGCCGTCGCCGGGATCTCCGCCGCCGACATGCGCCCCCAGAAGGGCGCCTAAAATGGCAGACCCGCGCGGCACATGCCCCGCGCGGGGCCTATTGGGCGAGCGCCAGCGTCACGGCGGTGGCCGCCACGATATCCTCCACGCTCGCGCCCCGGCTCAGATCGCAGACCGGTTTGCCAAAGCCCTGCAACAGCGGCCCCAGTGCCTGCGCGCCGGCCAGTTCCTGCGCCAGCTTGTAGGCGATGTTGCCCGCATCCAACGACGGGAAGATGAAGACATTCGGCGCGCCGGCCTCAATGCCCTTGCGCGTCGCGATCTCCGGGTTGAGCGCCGCGTCGGCCTGAACCGGGCCGATGGCGGCAAGCCCCCGCGCCCGCGCGGTTTCCGTTGCGCTGCGCACGCGATCCACGCTCTCCCCGGCCCCGGACGCCAGCGTGGAGAAGGAGAGGAAGGCCACTTCCGCGCGCCCCAGAAGGGCGCGGGCCGTCGCCGCCGAGGCCGTGGCGATGTCGGCCAGCCCATCGGCATCCGGCGCCACGTTGAGGGCGCAATCGGCAAAGAGCGCCTCGCGCCCGTCCGGGAAACGCATGAGGAAACTCGAAGACGGCAGGGCGATCCCCTCGGCCATGCCGATGGCGAATTGCGCCGCCTCGATCACCCGCCGCGTGGGGCTCGCCGCCCCGGCCACAAGCGCATCGGCCTCTCCGCAGGCCACCATGGCAGCCGCCCGGACCAGCGGCTTCTCCAGGAGCCGCCGCGCGAAGGCCTCCTTGCCCGGGCGCTGCTTCAGGATCGCGGCCACATGGGCCTCGCTGGCATCCGCCAGCGGCACCGGCCGCGCCAGCCCTTCGGCCACGAGCCGCTCCGCCGCCTGCGCTATCCGCGCATCTTCGGCCTCCGGCAAGATCACCCGGGCCTGCCGCGCGCGGGCCGATTCATAAACGTTTTCAAGTACAGACATGCAGCCTCCCATGGGCTGAAAGGATGAAGAGATGAGCGACACCGTCAAGATCAATCGCGGCTTGAAAGGCATCTATTTCGAACGTTCCGGCGTCAGCCACATCGACGGCGCCGCCGGCACGCTCACCTACCGCGGCTATTCGATCCACGATCTCGCCACCCATTCCACCTTCGAGGAAGTCGCCTACCTGCTGATCTACGGCGAGTTGCCCACCGCGGAGGAGCTCGCCGCCTTCAGCGCCCGCCTCAAGGCCGCCCGCACCCTGCCTAACGAGATCCACGCGATCATCGCCGCCACGAAAGACGGCCACCCGATGGACGTGCTGCGCACCGCAGTCTCCGCCCTCGCCGCATTGGAGCCCACCAGCCAGCAGGTCGGTGAACAGGCCTTCATCGAGAACGGCATCCGCCTCACCGCACAGGTGCCGATGATCGTCGCCGCCCACGAGGCGATCCGCAACGGCCGCACGCCGGTCGCGCCGGATCCCGCGCTCGACCACGCCGCCAACTGGCTCTGGATGCTGAAGGGGGAAAAGCCCAGCGCCGAGGCCGCACGGCTCGCGGACGTGGATTTCATCCTCCACGCCGAACACGGCTCCAACGCCTCCTCCTTCGCCGCCCGCGTCACCGTGGGGACCGAGGCCAACCTGCACGGCGCCATCGTCACCGCGCTCTCCACCCTCGCCGGCCCCGCCCACGGGGGCGCTGCCGAGGACGTGATGAAAATGGTGCAGGAGATCGGCAGCCCCGAGAACGCCGCCGCCTACGTAAAGGCCAAACGCGCGAACCGCGAACCGGTCACCGGATTCGGCCACCGGGTCTACCGCGCCGAGGATCCCCGCGCGCGGCACATGCGCGACGGCGTGAAGGCGCTGTCCGAGGAAATGGGCCAACCCGAATGGTACGAGATCCTGCAGGCGGTGGTGGAGGCGATGAAACCCTACGCCCGCCACGGGCTCAACGTGAACGTCGATTTCTATTCCGGCGTCATCTACCAGCTGCACGGCATCCCGATGGATCTCTACGTGCCGATCTTCGCCATCGGCCGCGTGCCCGGCTGGGTGATCCAGTGCATCGAACAACAGCGCCAGAACATCCTGCTGCGCCCGCTCACCCTCTACAACGGCCCCGAGGAGCGCCCCTATACCCCGATCGAGAACCGCTGATCCTTTCCTCTCGCTGCAAATACCTCGGGGGGAGTCCTTGCAAAGGACGGGGGGCGGAGCCCCCCTTCCCCCGTCAGCCGAATTCGAAACTCATGACCCCGTAGAGCCGCGCCAGATCCTCCTGCGGCGCACGCCCGCGATACATCCGGGCGGTTTCAAACACGGCTTCCATCCCGAACCGTTCCGCCATGACCACCGCCGCCGCATTGGGCATCGGCACATCCAGAAACACTGGCCCCGCAGCGCCTTTCGCAAGACTCAGGAACAGCGCCTCGGCCTGCTCCGCGCTCTCCGCCACCAATGGGCCGATCTTGGTGCCTTCGCGGCAGGGCCGCGCCACGCCCCAACCGGCGCAGCGCGCGCCGTCCATCAGCATGAGCGATCGGGCATCCGGTTGGGCGAGCCACGCCCGCAGGTAGCTGATGCGGGAAAAGCCAGCTACCTCCGCGTCCAACCCGTGCACGGCGTCCATACGGGCCGGAACCGCGCCCAGATCCCCGGCCTGCGGCAGCCGCGCCGGGTCCACTGCAAAACGCGTGTTGGCATGGGCATAGACGAAGCCTGACGCCCTGTAGTTCTCCTGCTGGTCCACCACGCCGTCCAGCCCCACCGTCGCGCCGTCCAGCCGTTGCAGGGCGGCCTGCCAGAGCCCCAGCCCGTGCCCCTGCCCTCGCAGATCGGGGTGGCAGATGTAGAAACCGAGAAAGCCGAACCCCGCGCTTTGCCGCGCCACCGAGATCACGGCGGCCAGTTCATCACCGAGGAAACAGCCCACGAAGGCCCCAGGATCGGCGGCATGGAAGGTCTGCGCATCGTGAAGTCCGGGGTTCCAGCCTTCCGCAGCTGCCCAGTCCACGGCCAGCGCCACCTCTTCTGCCGACAGTGTCCGAAATACGCGCGTGGCCGCCATGGCTGCGGTCTCCCTCAACAGGGCCTAAAGCAGCCCCCGGCCCGCAAGGTAGCCCATCAGGCTGCGCACACCAAAGGTCCAGGGCGCGCAGTCGGTGGAGAGCCGCACCCGGTTGCGCAGGGTTCCCAGCCCCGGCGCGGAAATTTCCACCACGTCGCCGATCTTGTGGGTGAAGCCTTCGCCCGGCACGTCGCGGTCCTCGGTGGGCGCGAAGAGCGTGCCGAGAAACAGCATCAGCCCGTCCGGATACTGGTGATGCCGCCCGATCGTCTGGGCCACCAGGTCTTCCGGGTCGCGGCTGATCTCCTTCATCGAGGAATGGCCGTGCAGCACGTAGCCATCCTCACCCGTCACCACCATGTCCAGCTCCGCCGCGCGCACGTCATCGAGCGTGAAACCTTCGTCGAACAGGCGGATCATCGGCCCGATGGCGCAGGAGGCGTTGTTGTCCTTCGCCTTCGACAGCAGCAGCGCCGAGCGCCCTTCCACGTCGCGCAGGTTCACGTCATTGCCGAGGCAGGCGCCAAGGATGCGCCCCTTGGAGGAAACAGCCAGCACCACCTCCGGCTCCGGGTTGTTCCACGCCGAGATCGGATGCAGGCCCACGTCGGCGCCGTGCCCCACGGACGACAGCACCTGCGCCTTGGAGAAGACCTCCGCATCCGGGCCGATGCCGACCTCCAGATACTGGGACCAAAGCCCCTCTCGGATCAGCGCGGCCTTCACCCGCGCAGCCTCCTCCGAGCCCGCCCTGACGTTGCGCAGGGAGTCTCCAATCGCGGCCCCGACGCGGGCGCGGATGGCTTCGGCCTTGGCCGGATCGCCCGCCGCCTGCTCCTCGATCACCCGCTCCACCATGGAGCGCGCGAAGGTCACGCCGCAGGCCTTCACCGCCTGCAAGTCGCAGGGGGCAAGCAGATGGGTCTGGCTCAAATCGCCGACCGGCGCGGCTTCTAAGTCAGCCCAGGCGCATAGGTCCTCGCCTTCCGCACGTCGCAGGTAGGCGGCGGGATCCTCCATTTCGCAGATGTCGCGCACGGTGGGGGCCGCGCGGCTGGTGATGTCCAGCACGCGACCCGCCCGCAGAGTGATGACGCCCGGCCCGCCCAGATCGGCGCGCCAGACGCGGCCCAGCCAGAGGCCGTTGTCGGGCAGATCAGCCAAATTTCACCCAGGCGGCGTTGCGGCTGGAAGAGCGCACGCAGGCGTCCACGAACTGCACGCCTTCGAGCCCGTCCTGAACCGTCGGATAGAGCGTGCCGGCAGGTGCCGGCTGCCCGGCGCGCGCCGCTTCGATGGCGGCCGCGGCCTCGGAATAGACGTTGGCGAACCCTTCGAGGTAGCCCTCGGGATGGCCCGGCGGCACGCGGGTGAGCCGGTTTCCGGCCTCCGATGCCCCTGCCCCGCCGCGGGTGATCAGGCGTTTGGGCTCGCCAAAGGGCGTGAACCACAGCTCGTTGGGGTTCTCCTGCCCCCACTCAAGCCCACCCTTGGAGCCGTAGATGCGCAGGCGCAGCCCGTTCTCGTTGCCCGGCGCCACCTGCGAGCACCAGAGCATCCCGCGGGCGCCGTTCTCGTAGCGCAGCAGCACATGGCCGTTGTCGTCCACCTGGCGGCCCGGCACGAAGCTCTGGAGATCGGCCGCAAGGCTTTCCACCTTCAGCCCCGAGACGAAGCGCGCGAGGTTGAAGGCGTGGGTGCCGATGTCGCCCGTCGCCCCGCCCGCGCCGCTGCGCGCCGGATCGGTGCGCCACTCGGCCTGCTTGTTCTCGACGTGTTCGGTGAGCCAATCCTGCACGTATTCCACCTGCACGAGGCGGATCTCGCCCAGATCGCCCGCCGCCACCATCTCGCGCGCCTGCCGCATCAGCGGGTAGCCCGTGTAGTTGTGCGTCAGGATGAAGAGCGCGTCGGAGTTCTCCGCCGCTTTCACCAGCTTCCTGGCGTCCGCGAGGTTGGACGTCAGCGGCTTGTCGCAGATCACGTGGATGCCACGCTTCAGGAATTCGCGCGCGGCGGCGTAATGCACGTGGTTCGGGGTGACGATCGCCACCGCCTCGATGCCGTTCCTGATCCGCGCCTCGCGCTTGGCCATCTCGGTGAAATCGGAATAGATCCGATCCTCCGCCAGCCCCAGCGCACGGCCGCTTTCCAGCGCCCGCTCAGGGGTGGAGGAGAGCGCTCCGGCCACCAGTTCGAACTTGCCGTCGAGCCGTGCGGCGATGCGGTGAACCGCGCCGATGAAGGCGTCCTTTCCGCCCCCGACCATGCCCAGCCGGATCGGCCCTGCCGTTCCGTCGTTGCGCCCTGTGATTGCCATCTGCCTGATCCTCCCTGAGCTTCGCGCCTTCAGCCAGGCCTAGAGGCCCAGCATCTTCCGGTTGGCCGCCTCGTCCGTGCCGCCATCGGCGAAATCGTCGAAAGCGTGTTCGGTGACGCGGATGATGTGATCCTTCACGAATTGCGCACCCTCCCGCGCCCCGTCTTCGGGGTGCTTGAGCGCGCATTCCCATTCCACCACGGCCCAGCCGAAGAAATCATTGGCCGCCATCTTGGCGAAGATCGCGCTGAAATCGACCTGCCCGTCGCCGAGGCTGCGGAAGCGGCCGGCACGGTCCACCCAACTCTGGTAGCCGGAGTAGACCCCCTGCCGCCCCGTCGGGTTGAACTCGGCATCCTTGACGTGGAACATCTTGATCCGGTCCTTGTAGATGTCGATGTTGTCGAGGTAGTCGAGGCATTGCAGCACGTAGTGGCTGGGATCGTAGAGCATGTTGCAGCGGGCATGGCCGTCGAGCCGCTCAAGGAACATCTCGAAGGTCACGCCGTCGTGCAGATCCTCGCCCGGATGGATCTCGTAGCAGACATCCACGCCATTCTCCTCGGCATGATCGAGGATCGGTCTCCAGCGGCTTGCCAGTTCATCGAAGGCGGTCTCCACCAGCCCGGCCGGGCGCTGGGGCCACGGGTAGACGTAGGGCCAGGCCAGCGCACCGGAGAAGGTCGCGTGTTCGGTGAGGCCGAGGTTGCGCGAGGCGGTGAGCGCCTTCTTCACCTGGTCCACCGCCCAGGCCTGGCGCGCCTTGGGGTTGCCCCGCACCTCCGGCGCGGCGAAACCGTCGAAGGCGGCATCATAGGCGGGATGGACCGCCACGAGCTGGCCCTGCAGGTGGGTCGAAAGCTCCGTCACCTCGATGCCGTTGGCCGCGGCGACGCCCTTGATCTCGTCGCAGTAATCCTTGGAGGTGGCGGCCTTTTCGAGATCGAAGAGACGGCCGTCCCAGCTGGGGACCTGCACGCCGATGTAGCCGCAGTCGGCCGCCCATTTGGTAATCGACTCCCAGCTGTTGAACGGGGCGTCATCGCCTGCGAACTGCGCAAGGAACAGCGCAGGACCCTTGATCGTTTTCATGTGAACCCTCCTCCCGTGGGCCGTGGCGCCCCGGCTCCTTCCGGGTGTTTTACGGTCCAAATGGGTCGATGTAATCGTTTACTTCGTCATGTTTCAGTGATTCTCGGCAATCTGTCCACCGTGTTGTTAGCGGGCAGGCGCGGCGGTGCTGGCGCGCTCCACCAGTTCAACCGGCACGATGTGCAGGAAATCGGGCTGCACTTCCGTGGGCCTACGCAGGCGCGAAAGCAGGGTCTGCGCCGTGATGCGGCCCAGTTCCATGCGATCCTGCCGGATGGTGGTGAGCGCGGGCCGGAAGTAGGGGGCGAGATCGATGTCGTCGAAACCCACGACCGAGAGATCCTCGGGCACGCGGACGCCGGCGTCCGACAGCCGGCTGATGAAGCCCATCGCCATGAGGTCCGAGGCCGAGAACACCGCGGTGGGGCGCTCCTTCAGGCCGAGAAAGGCCTCCGCCGCGGCCGCGCCGGAAGCGAGCTTGAAATCGCCGGGGAAGACCCATTCCGGCCGCACGTCCAGCCCGCGGGCCTCGGCCGCCTCGAAGAAGGCCGCCCGCCGCACCCCGGTCAGAACGTTGTCTTCCGGGCCGCAGATATGGCCGATCGCCCTGTGCCCCAGATCGGCCAGGTGGTTCACCGCCTGGATGGCGCCGGAACGGTTGTCGGAGCGGATCGAAGGGATGCCCGCCCCCTCGGCCCATTCACAGGCGTAGATCACGAGATGCTCGTTTGGCGTCCCCTTGACCGACTCGATCGAGGAAAGCGGCAGGATGCCGTCCAGCACGATCACCCCGTCGGCGCGCCCGTCCTGGAACACATGCGACAGCGGCGTGCCCGCAGGCCCGATGTTGGCGGTGTCGGAAACCAGCACGCTGTATTCGGCCTCCGAGAAGACCTGCTCGATGCCGGCGATGATCTGCGAGAAGAAAGGGTTGCCGATGTTGGGGATCAGCGTGAGGATCGATCCGGTGCGCTGGGTGCGCAGATTCCGGGCCGCCCGGTTGACGCGATACCCCGTGGCCCGCACGGCCTCCAGCACCGCCTTCCGGGTGCGCTCGGAGACGACGGAAGGGTTGCTGAGGGTGCGACTCACCGTGGCCGTCGATACGCCGGCCGCCTTCGCCACATCCTGGATCTTCACGGTTTCCGACACTCGAACCCACCCTTTTATTCAACGCCTGCGGTGGGTTTCCGATCCTACCCCACCAAGCCTATTGACAGACTCGGCCTAAATCCATTTCCTATATGTAATCGTTTACAGCCTGCCGTGCAAATGCTTCATCAGTCTGTAATCGATTGCAGCCCGAATGATATCCATCCGGGTCTCAGGGAGGAGAAACATGAAAACTATTCGTACCCTTTTTGCGGCAACCACCGCACTCTGCGCAGCGACGGCCGTCTCTGCCACCGAACTGGAAGTCACCCACTGGTGGACCTCCGGCGGCGAAGCTGCAGCCGTGGCGGAGTTCGCAAAAGCGTTCAACGCAACGGGCCACACCTGGAAGGACGGCGCCATCGCCGGCTCCGGCGGCGTTGCCCGCCCGATCATCATCAGCCGCATCCTTGGCGGTGACCCGATGCACGCCACCCAGCTGAACCACGGCCGCCAGGCCGAGGAGCTGGTGGAAGCCGGGCTGATGCTCGATCTCACCGACGTGGCCGAGGCCGAAGGCTGGCGCGACATCGTGCACCCGACCTCGCTGCTCGACAGCTGCACCGTGGACGGCAAGATCTACTGCGTGCCGGTAAACATCCACTCCTGGCAGTGGATGTGGCTGAGCCACAAGGCCTTCGCCGACGCCGGCGTGGACGTGCCCTCCAACTGGGACGAATTCGTGGCCGCCGCCCCGGCGCTGGAAGCCGCCGGCAAGATCCCGCTGGCGATGGGCCAGCAGCCGTGGCAATCCTCCGGCGCCTTCGGCGTGCTGACGGTCGCCATCGCAGGCCCCGACGCCTGGCTCGAAGTGAACGCCAACAAGAACGCCGAAGTGGCCGCCGGCCCCGAGTATGCGAAGGTCTTCCAGGCCGCCGCCGCGGCCCGCGCCATGGCCGCCAACTCCAACGTGCAGGACTGGAACCAGGCCACGAACCTCGTGATCACCGGCCAGGCCGGTGGCCAGATCATGGGCGACTGGGCGCAGGGTGAATTCCAGGTGGCCGGCCAGGTCGCCGGCGTGGACTACACCTGCCTTCCGGGCCTCGGCGTGAACGAAGTGATCTCCACCGGCGGGGATGCCTTCTACTTCCCGAAGAACGACGATCCGGAAATCACCAAGGCCCAGAAGGAACTGGCCTCGCTGATGCTGTCCAAGGAAGTCCAGGTGGCCTTCAACCTCAAGAAGGGCTCGCTTCCGGTCCGCGGCGACATCGATCTCTCCGCCGCCAACGACTGCATGAAGAAGGGCCTCGACATCCTGGCCAAGGGCAACATCCTGCCTGACGGCAACCAGGTGCTTTCCGCCGACACGACCGGCCAGATCGAAGACCTGATGGTCGAGTTCTGGAACGACCCGTCGATCACCGCGGAAGATGCCCAGGCACGCTACGCCGAGATCATCGCGAGCGCCGACTGATCTTGAAACCAATGTGCTGGCCCCTGCTGCGGGCCAGCACGTTCTGAAACGCGAGGCGCAGCTTTCGCGCCGCGTTTCAATCGGGGGAGAAGGCCCATGGCCATCGCTGAAATTCAGGGGCAGAGCACGGAAGACGTGCGCCCGCCGGTCAGGTTGTTTCGGAACCTGAACGCAAAAATCGCATCCATTCCAATGATCATGACGGCAGTCTTCGTCTTCATCGGCTGCACCGTCTGGACGATCGTCCATTCCTTCACGAAATCCCGGCTCCTGCCGAAACTGGATTTCGTGGGACTCGACCAATACGAGCGCCTCTGGGGCACGCGGCGCTGGCTCGTGTCCATCGAGAACCTCGCGATCTACGGCATCTGCTCGCTGGTCCTGAGCCTCGTCATCGGCTTCACGCTGGCGGCGCTGCTGGATCGCAAGATCCGCTTCGAAAACACCTTCCGCACCATCCTGCTCTATCCCTTCGCGCTTTCGTTCATCGTGACGGGCCTCGTGTGGCAGTGGATCCTGAACCCGGATTTCGGCATCCAGAGCGTGGTGCGCGGCTGGGGGTGGGAGAGCTTCACCTTCGATCCGCTCTACAACCCGGACATCGTGATCTTCGGCATCCTGATCGCCGGCATCTGGCAGGGTTCGGGCTTCATCATGGTGGTGATGCTGGCCGGCCTGCGCGGCATCGACGAAGAAATCTGGAAAGCCGCCCGCGTGGACGGCATCCCGACGTGGAAAACATACATCTTCGTGGTGATCCCGATGATGCGCCCGGTCTTCGTGACGGCGCTGGTGCTGATCACCTCGGGCATCGTGAAGGTCTACGATCTCGTGGTGGCGCAAACCTCGGGCGGCCCCGGCATCGCCTCGGAAGTGCCCGCCAAATACGTCTACGACAAGATGTTCCAGGCTCAGAACCTGGGGCAGGGCTTCGCGGCCTCCACGATGATGCTGCTGAGCGTCGTCATCATCCTGATCCCCTGGGCCTATCTCGAATTCGGAGGCAAGAAACGTGGCTGACACGACCGCACAGAATGGTTCCGAACCCTGGGGCCCCAAACCGCGCAAGCGCTTTTCCCGCAAGAACATCATGCTCTACGGCACGCTGCTGATGGTCTCCATCTACTACGCCCTGCCGCTTTACGTGATGATCGTGACCTCGCTGAAAGGCATGCCCGAGATCCGCATGGGCAATGTCTTCGGCCCGCCGATGGAGATCACCTTCGAGCCCTGGGTCAAGGCCTGGGCCGAAGCCTGCACCGGCATCAACTGCGACGGCCTGAGCCGTGGCTTCTGGAACTCGGTGCGCATCCTCGTGCCCTCGGTGATCCTGTCGATCGCCGTGGCTTCGGTGAACGGCTACGCGCTGGCCAACTGGAAGTTCAAGGGCGCGGACGTGTTCTTCACCATCCTGATCCTCGGCGCCTTCATCCCCTACCAGGTGATGATCTACCCGATCGTGATCCTGCTGCGCGAGCTGGGCCTCTACGGCGGCCTCTGGGGCCTCGTGCTGGTGCACACGATTTTCGGGATGCCGATCCTGACCCTGCTGTTCCGCAACTATTTCACCGCGATGCCCGAAGAGCTCTTCAAGGCCGCGCGCGTGGACGGGGCCGGCTTCTGGGGGATCTACTTCCGCATCATGCTGCCGATGAGCCTGCCGATCTTCGTGGTCGCGATGATCCTTCAGGTCACCGGCATCTGGAACGACTTCCTCTTCGGGGTGATCTACACCAAGCCCGATCTCTACCCGATGACCGTTCAGCTCAACAACATCGTCAACTCGGTGCAGGGCGTGAAGGAATACAACGTGAACATGGCGGCCACCCTGCTGACCGGCCTCGTTCCGCTCGTCATCTACTTCGCCTCCGGCAAACTCTTCGTCCGCGGCATCGCTGCCGGCGCCGTGAAAGGATAATCCGTCATGGGATACACTTCCGAAAACCTCGCGGAGATCGCGATCGACACCCCGCAGACGCTCGCGGAGCCGTCCGTCCGCATCAAGAACCTGGATCTGAACTTCGGCTCGGTGAAGGTGCTTCAGAACCTCAACCTCGACGTGGGCAAGGGCGAGTTTCTCGTCCTGCTCGGCTCCTCGGGCTGCGGGAAATCCACCCTGCTGAACTGCATCGCGGGGCTGCTGGACGTCTCCGGCGGGCAGATCTTCATCAACGGCAAGAACGTCACCTGGTCCGAGCCCAGCGAGCGCGGCATCGGCATGGTGTTCCAGTCCTACGCGCTCTATCCGCAGATGACGGTCGAGGGGAACCTCTCCTTCGGGCTCAAGAACGCCCGCATCCCGAAGGAGGAGATCGCCAAGCGCGTGGCCCGCGCCGCCGAGATCCTGCAGATCGAGCCCCTGCTCAAGCGCAAGCCCTCCGCCCTGTCGGGCGGCCAACGGCAGCGGGTGGCCATCGGCCGCGCGCTGGTGCGCGACGTGGACGTGTTCCTCTTCGATGAACCGCTCTCCAACCTCGACGCCAAGCTGCGCGCCGACCTGCGCGTGGAGATCAAGCGGCTGCACAACCAGCTCGACAACACGATGATCTACGTCACCCACGATCAGGTCGAGGCCATGACGCTGGCCGACCGGATCGCCATCATGAAAGGCGGCAAGATCCAGCAGCTTGCCGCCCCGGGCGAAATCTACAACCGCCCGGTCAACAAATACGTCGCCGGGTTCATCGGATCTCCCTCGATGAACTTCCTGCAGGGCAACATCCAGACCGGTGACACGGATGTCTTCCTGTCCGGCGACGTATCCATTCCCCTCGCCGGCTACGCCTTCGACGGGCTGGGCCGGTCGCCGGGCAAGGCGTGGCTGGGCATCCGCCCGGAGCACATCCTGACCGGCGCCGAGGCCGAGGCCGCGCCGTTCAACACGCAGGCCGTCATCGAGATCGTGGAGCCGATGGGCTCCGACACGCTGGTCTGGACCCAGCTCGCCGGCGAGCGCATCCGCATCCGCATGGATGGCCAGTCCGACGTCCGCGAGGGCGACACCATCACAATTGGCTTCCACGCCGAACGCGTTTCGCTGTTCGACGAGGCGACCGAAAACAGGATCTGACCCATGACCCTTTCCTTCCAGCTCTACTCGGCGCGCAACTTCACGCCGTGGGACGACGTATTCCGCACCATTTCGGCCCTCGGCTACGAGGCCGTCGAAGGCTACGGCGCGCTCTACGGCGACACCGACAAGGTGCGCGCGGCGATGGACGCGACCGGGCTTTCCATGCCCACCGCCCACGTCGGGCTCATCGACCTCGAGAACGATCTCGCCGGCGTCGTGAAGATCGCGCGCACCCTCGGGATCGAGGCGATCTTCGCCCCCTATCTCGACGCCTCCGAGCGCCCCTCCGACAGCGCCGGCTGGTCCGGCTTCGCCAAGCGGCTCGACGCGGTGGCCAACAGCCTCGCTGGCGAAGGCATCGCCTTCGGCTGGCACAACCACGACTTCGAGGTGATCCCGCAGGCCGACGGCTCGATCCCGCTCAAGGTCATCCTCGACGACGCGCCGGGCCTCGCCTGGGAAGCCGACATCGCCTGGATCGAGCGCGGCGGGGCCGACGTCATGGCCTGGATCGACAGCTACGGCGGCCGCATCAACGCGATCCACGTGAAGGACATCGCCCCGGAGGGCGAAAACGCCGACGAGGACGGCTGGGCCGATGTCGGCGAGGGCGTGATGGACTGGAAAGCCATCCTGAACGCCGTGAAGACGAAAACGCCGGCCAAGTATTTCGTGATGGAACACGACAACCCGAACGATCTGACCCGTTTCGCGACCCGCTCCATCAACAACCTGAAAACCTTCGGATAAAGGCCAAGCACCATGGCAGACACTCTTGGCGTCGGCATCCTCGGATGCGGCAACATCTCGGCGGCCTACCTGCGCCTCGCCCCCCTGTTCAAGGGCATAGAGGTGCGCGCTGTGGCGGACATCAACCCGGCCGCGGCGGAAGCGCGGGCCGGCGAATTCGGCGTGCGCGCCGAAAGCGTGGAAGGGCTGATGGCGGCGGATGACGTGGACATCATCGTCAACCTCACCATCCCCAACGCGCATTTCGAAACCTCCATGGCGGCGCTGCGCGCGGGCAAGCACGTATACTCCGAAAAGCCCTTCGTGCTGTCCCTCGAAGAAGGCCAGCAGATCAAGGCGCTCTCGGAAGAGAAGGGCCTGCGCGTGGGTTCCGCGCCCGACACCTTCCTTGGCGGCGTCCATCAGCAGGCGCGCCACCTGATCGATTCCGGCGCGGTGGGCAAGATCACCTCGGGCACGGCCCACGTGATGAGCTTCGGGCTGGAGCACTGGCACCCCAACCCGGATTTCTTCTTCCAGCCCGGCGCCGGCCCGGTGCTCGACATCGGCCCCTACTACGTGACCAACCTGATCCAGCTGATCGGCCCGGTCGCCCGCGTGTCGGCCATGACGGCCACCCCGCGCACCAAACGGCTCATCACCAGCCAGCCGCGCCACGGCGAATACGTCGAGGTCACCACCCCCACCACGATCCACGCGCTGCTGGAATTCCACTCCGGCGCCGTGGTGACGCTTGGCACCAGCTGGGACGTCTTCAGCCACCGCCACGGCAACATGGAGCTCTACGGCGAGTCCGGCACGCTCTACGTGCCCGATCCGAACTTCTTCGGTGGCACGCTGGAGATGACGGACAAGACGGAGCCGGCCGCCCTTCCGGGGGGCTGGGATCACCCCTTCGCCGTGGTCAACGACGAGAAGGAAGGCCGCGCGAACTACCGCACCGCCGGGCTCGCCGACATGGCCATCGCCATCCAGGAAGGCCGGCCGCACCGCTGCAACCAGGAGCTCGCCCTGCACGCGGTGGACGTGATGACCTCGATCCTCGCGGCCGGCGAAAGCCGCAAGGTGCTCGACATCACCACCACCTGCGAGCGGCCCGAGGCCCTCGGCCCGGAGGCCGCCCGCGCGCTGATGAAGTAACAGGCCGCACCACGAGGCTTCCAATGACACCGCCGTGCGCATCCGCGTGCGGCGGTGTTGCCGTTTCGGCTTCAGTCCAACCGCTTGCGGAACCGCAGCGCCGCGACGATGAGCCCGAGGATGGCGAAGCCGGCGAGGAACCACAGGTGCCCAGACAGCTCCGCAAGCCCCGCATCACGCAGCACCACGCCCCGGATCGCGACCATGAAATGGGTTGCCGGCAGCACGTCGGCGATGCGCTGCGCCGCAACTGGCATCCCTTCGTAAGGAAACATGAAGCCCGAGAGCAGGATCGAGGGCAGCAGGAAGAACACCGTCATCTGCATCGCCTGAAGCTGGCTCTTGGCCACGGTGGAGATGACCAGCCCCAGCGAAAGGCTGGCAAGGATGAACAGCAGCGTCACCACGAAGAGATCGGCCAGCGTGCCCTGCATCGGTACGTTGAACACCAGTTTCCCGAGCCCGAGGATGATGCCCACCTGGATGAAACCGATCACCATGTAGGGGATGATCTTGCCGACCATCAGTTCGATCGGGCGGATCGGCGTGGTGATGAGCATCTCGGTGTTGCCGCGCTCGGTTTCGCGCACGATGGCCGCCGAGGTGAACATGATCATCGTCATCGTCAGGATGATCCCAACGAGGCCGGGGACGATGTTCACCACCGTGCGCTGTTCCGGGTTGTAGTAGAAGGCCACCTCGAAGGTGGGCACGCTGCGGTTGGCCGGCTTGCGGAACAGCTCCGCCAGCGGCATGGCCCGCAGGCTGCGGATGGCGCCGGCGACCACGGTATCGGAGCCATCCACGATCCATTGCGCCACGGGGCGCGCGGTGACGTCATCGGTGGAGGGCGGCGTGGCAAAGCCGGTGGCCGGGCTGGTCACGGCCCTCTGGTAAAGGTCTTCCGGAATGATGAACGCCGCGCGCACCTTGGCGCCGGCGATCAACCGTTCGGCCTCGTCCACGTCCACGGTGCGCTCAGTGAAGGTGACGACCTGCGTGGCCTCCACCATCTGCACCAGAGCGCGGCTCAGGCCGGATTGGCTGTGGTCCACCAGCACCGCCGGGATGTGGCGCAGGTTGGTGTTGATGGCGAAGCCGAAGAGCAGAAGCTGGATCAACGGGATCATCACCACCATGCCGAAGGTGAGTCTGTCCCGGCGCAGCTGCCAGATCTCCTTGCGCAGCACCGCGAGGATCCGCCTGAGCGCCGTCATGCCGCGGCATCCTCACCCGGCGCGTGCCGTGTTGCCACCACGAAGACGTCTTCGAGGTTCGGCCGCACCACATGGGCTTCTGCCCCCGCCGTCACGGCCTCGCGCACCAGCGCCACGGGATCGTTCTCCGAACGATCCACGAGCACACGCAGCCGCGTGCCGATCTGCGCCACGCTGATCACCGAGGGCCGGCCCTGCATGGCGCGTTTCGCGGCACGGAGATCGCCGCCCTCCACCTGGACCACCTGCGCGGGGAGCCCCGCCATCAGCGCGTCTGGTGCTCCGTCGGCACGTTTGCGGCCCTGATCCAGAATGGCGATCTGCTGGCAGCGCTCCGCTTCGTCCATGAAATGGGTGGAGACGATGATCGTCACCCCTGCGGCCGAAAGATCGAACAGCGTTTCCCAGAAATCGCGGCGTGTTTCGGGGTCCACCGCCGAGGTCGGCTCATCCAGAAACAACAGCCCCGGCTCGTGCAGCACCGCCGCCGCAAGCGCCAGCCTTTGCCGCTGCCCGCCGCTCATCGAGCCGGCCATCTGGCGCGTCAGATCCTCCAGATCGAACCGCGCGAGCACATCGTCGATCCGCCGCCGGCGGCGGGCGGCGTTCATGCCGTGGATGTCGGCGGTGAAACGCAGGTTTTCCGCCACCGTGAGATCCCGGTAGAGCGAAAAGGTCTGCGTCATGTAGCCGATCTCGCGCTTGAGCGCCTCGGCCTCGGCAGGCAGCGCGTGGCCCAGCACCCGCGCCGCGCCCGCGCTGGGGCGCAGCAGGCCCGTCAGCAGGCGCATCGTGGTGGTTTTTCCGCAGCCGTTGGGCCCGAGGAACCCGAAGATCGTGCCCGCCGGCACCGCCAGATCCAGCGCATCCACCGCGCGCTTTTCTCCGAAGGCCCGGGTGAGTCCGCTGGCTTCGACAGCAAGCCCGCTCACGGCAGATCCACCTGCACGGGGATACCCAGCGGCAGATCGGGATCGGCCTCCGGCAGCAGGATCTCCGCCCGATAGACGAGCCGGCCCCGTTCTTCCTGGTTGAGCGCGTAATAGGGCGTGAAGGCCGGATCGGCGCTGATCCACCGCACCACCCCTTCCAAGGGCTCGGGAACGCCGTCCACATGGACGCTGAGGCGATCCCCTTCCCGTATCCCTGCCCGGTGTGCCTCGGGAATGTAGACGCGCGCCAGCGGTGCTTCGCCGGCGAGGATGATGGCCACGGGGCTGCCCACGGTCACCCGCTCCCCGAGGTTCCAGGGCAGGCTGTCGAGGATACCGGCACGGCTGGCGGTGATCGTCAGTTCGGCGAGACGGGCGCGCTCTGCCGCAAGCGCCGCCTCCGCGGCGTCCACGTCGGCGCGGGCGCGGCGCAGATCCTCTTCCCGCGCGCCGACGCGCAGTTCTTTCAGGGATTGTTCGGCCGCGCTGAGCGAAGCCCGCGCGGCGTCGCGGCGGGCTTCGTCGGCCTCCAGCCGCGCCACCGTGGCGGCATCCGCCTCCACCAGCCGGCGATCTCGTTCATAGACACTTTCGGCCTCGCGCAGTTCCGCCTTTCGAGCTGCCACATTAGCCTCGGCCACCGCGATCTCTTCCGGCCGCGCCCCGGCCACGAGCTTGTCCAGCGCGGCCTGCGCCGAGGCCAGCCGTGCTTCGGCAAGCGCGACGTTCGCGGTCTGGATACGGTCATCCAACTGGACGAGCACGGTGCCGGGCTCGACCGGAGCCCCTTCCGCCACCGGCAGCGCCACGACGATCTGGCTTGAGGTTGCCGTGAGTGACACCCGCTCCCGCGCGGTTTCCCCCAGCGCCACACCTTCCGGCCCGCCGCTGCAATCCTGGAACCATCCCGTGACCAGCAGCGAAACCGCCAGAACGACCCGTGTGCCCGTTATCAATGCCATGCCAGCCTCCGGCAGGTGCGGGCCACGATGATCCGGCCCGGTTCACCTCAGGGTAGATCAGGCGGTTGGGCTTGCAAAGCCTTCGCCACAAACGAAAAACCCGCCGCGATGTCGCGGCGGGCCTCAGGAGTTCCGGGCCAAGGGCATCAGCCCTCCGCTTCGGCCTTCTCGTGCGGGTGTTTGCCGAGGATGATCATGCCCAGCAGATCGTCATCGGTCACGCTGTCCACGTCCACCGTGCCCACGAGCTTGCCGTTCTTCATCACGGAAGCGCGGTCGCAGAGTTCCATCACGTCGTGGATGTCGTGGCTGATCAGGAAGATGCCGATGCCTTCAGCTTTCAGCTGCTGAATCAGCTCGCTCACCATCTGCGTTTCGTGCGGGCCGAGCGCGGCGGTGGGCTCATCCATGATCAGGATCTTGGCGTTGAAGTAGACCGCGCGCGCAATGGCGACGGACTGCCGTTGGCCGCCTGAGAGCGCCGAGACCGGGGCCGAGAACTTCTCGAAGTTCGGGTTCAGCCGGCCCATGATCTTGCGCGTTTCGGCCTCCATCGCATCATCGTCGACCATGCCCAGCGGGGTCACCAGTTCACGGCCGAGGAAGAGGTTGGAGGCGCTGTCGAGGTTGTCGGCCAGAGCCAGCGTCTGGTAGATCGTCTCGATGTTGTATTTGCGCGCGTCGCGGGGGTTGTTGATCGTGGCCTTCTCGCCGTTGATCCAGATCTCGCCGCCATCGGCCTTGTAGGCCCCGGAGAGGATCTTGATGAGCGTGGATTTGCCGGCGCCGTTGTGGCCCAGCAGGCCCACCACTTCACCCGGGTAGAGATCCACCGACACGTGATCCACCGCCTTGATGCCACCGAAGGAGATGTGGATGTCCTTCATCTCCACGAGAGGGGTTTTCTTGTCCATCTGTCTTTCCTCCCCTTAAGCGCCGGTCTTGCGACGGTACACGATGTCGACCCACACCGCGAAGACGAGCACGAAGCCCACCACGATGTTCTGAAGCGGCGCGTCCACGCCGACGGAGGCCATGCCCGATTGCAGCGACTGCATGATCAGCGCGCCGATGACCGCGCCGTAGATGGTACCGAAGCCGCCGCTCAGGGCGGTGCCGCCGATCACGGCCGCCGCGATCACGCGCAGCTCGTCGAGCGTGCCCAGGCCCACGTCCACCGCGTTGAGGCGAGCGGAGGCGATGATCGAGGCGATGCCGGTGAGCGCGCCCATCAGGGCGAAGATCTTCACGGTGAGCCAGCGGGTGTTGATGCCGGAAAGCTCGGCCGCCTCGGGGTTGCCGCCGGTGGCGTAGACGTAGCGGCCGAAGCGGGTGCGGGTGGCGATGACCGTCATCACGACCGTGACCACGAGCAGGATCAGCACCGGGATGGCGACGCCGTGGTTCCAGACGAGATCCTCGGTGTATTCGATGCCGCGGGCTTCCGTCATGCGCTTCATCGCGCCTTTGGGGATCGGGTAGCTGTTCATGATCCAGACGAATGCGATGATCAGGCCGGCAGCGAGGCCGACCATGATCGCCTCGGCCCAGACCGGCTTCACGACGAAGCCGTGATCGGCCTTGCGGCGGCGGCTCATGAGCATGACAGCCACGGCCACAACGGCGGCGATGATGCCGAAGATCCAGCTCAGGGTCTCGCCCAGCGTGCCTTCGGCACCGCCGCCCAGCAGGCGGAAGGTGGGATCGAGCGGCGCCTGCGTCTGGCCCTTGGTCACCCACCACATGGCCCCGCGGTAGATCAGGAAGCCCCCGAGCGTCACGATGAAGGCCGGCACGGTGAGGTAGCCGATGATCCAGCCCTGGAAGGCGCCGAGCACGGCCCCCATCAGGATGGCGGCGAAAACGGCGATGATCCAGATCGACCAATGCCCCAGCCCGACGATCTGCGGCAGCCACTGCACTTGCAGCGCCGCCACGGTCATGCCGATGAAGCCCAGCATTGAGCCGACCGAGAGATCGATGTGCCGGGTCACGATCACGAAGACCATGCCCGTCGCCATGACGGCCACCGAGGCCGTCTGAACGGAAACGTTGAAGAAGTTGCGCGGTGACAGGAACCGCCCGTCGGTCGCGATGCCGAAGACGATCCAGATCACCACGAGGGCGCCGATCATCCCCAGCAGCCTGGTATCGAGCCCCAGGCTGGCAAAGAATTTCTTGGCTTGGTCTTGCATGTTGTGTGTCCTCCCCCGATCGCGGACGTCACGCATTGCGGTGCAGGCCAGTGGCGGCAGGAAGCGCGCACCCGGTGAGAGCCTACAGCAATGTCAGGAAATTTCGTAAAGGGTCGCTCCCCCGCGCGAAGCGGCGGAGGAGCGGAAAGCTCAGATCACTTGCAGTAGTCGATCGTCGCGCCGGCGCAGAGCGCCTCCTTGGAGATCCAGCCCGCATCGACCACCACGTTCAGGTTTTCCTGGGTGATCGGAACCGGAGCAAGGAACTTCGCCATCATGGTGGTGCCACCCGGCGAGGTCCATTCCACGGCGCCGTCGATCTTGGCCATGCCGTCTTCGGCGAGAGCCACGGCGATCTCGCCGGCGGCCTTGCCGAGCTCGCGCGCATCCTTCCAGACGGAGACCGTCTGGGTGCCCAGCGCCACGCGGTTCAGGGCAGCGTGGTCGCCGTCCTGGCCGGAGACAGGGATGCCTTCCATGCCCTGTGCGGTGAGAGCTGCCACGACGCCGCCGGCGGTGCCGTCGTTGGAGGCGACCACGGCGTCGACCTTGTTGTCGTTGGCCGTCAGGATCTGCTCCATGTTGCGCTGTGCGTTGGCCGGCACCCAGCCGTCGGTGTAGGCTTCGCCGACGATGGTGATGTCACCCGCGTCGATCGCCGCCTGCAGCACTTCCTGCTGACCGCCACGCAGGAAATCCGCGTTCGGGTCGGTGGGGGAGCCCTTGATCATCACGTAGTTGCCCTTCGGCTGGGCTTCCAGCACGGCACGCGCCTGCATCCGGCCCACTTCGACGTTGTCGAACGTCAGGTAGAAGGCGCGGCTGTCTTCGATCAGGCGGTCGTAGGCGATGACCGGGATGCCTTCGTTGGCGGCGGCCTCGACGGCCGGGCCCACGGCAGAGGCGTCCTGGGCGAGAATGATCAGGGCGTCGGCGCCCTGGGCGATCAGGCTTTCCACGTCGGACAGCTGCTTGGCGGACGAGGATTGCGCGTCGGCGGAGATGTATTCGGCGCCCGCGGCGTCGAGCGCTGCCTTGATCGCGGCTTCATCCGTCTTCCAGCGTTCTTCCTGGAAGTTGGACCAGCTCACGCCGACGACGACGCCATCGGCCAGCGCCGTGGTGGCCATGGTCGCGGCAATTACGCCCGCAGCAATACCGGTGAATTTTTTCATGATTTCCTCCCTAGAGTTCAATCGCCGCCGCTCTCCCTTGCGTCCTAGTGGATTCGCAGCGGCTGCAGAGGTTCTAGCATTATTTATTTTGAAGGTCTAATTAAATACGCGCACCCTGCGTCACTTTCTCGTAACACCCTGTTTATCAACATGTTTGCGCTAACTATCCGCGTGGGGGCACTCTGCGCGCTTGCAGAATTATTTTATTCTGTGAAATATACTTCTCCGGGAGGACATCACATTGGCACGAATCGACCGCGCGAGCACGGCGACGGATCAACGCGAGTCCGGGCGGCAGAAAGTCATCTCGACGATCCGCAAGTCCGGCCAGATCGCGCGCATTGACATCGCCCAGAAGACCGGCGTGAGCCCGGCCACCGTGACCTCCATCACCTCGGAGCTTCTAAAGGCCGGGCTGATCGAGGAGATCGCACCGGACAGCAAGCCCGATTCCCGCCGCGGACGCCCGCGCGTGGCGCTGAAGATCCGGGGCGATGCGCATATCGTCGCCGGGCTGAAGGTGGCCAACCGCAACGTTATGGTGGCGCTGATCGATTTCGAGGGCAACACGGTGAGCGAATACACCGCCGCCCTGCCCGCCTCCAAGCTTTCGCCCGACGACATGGCCGGGTTCATCGAGACCTCCGTCCGCGCCGCGGCGCAGGAGGCCGACATGGACGTGTCGCAGATCTCCGGGCTCGGCATCGGCGTGGCCGGCATCATCGATGCGCCGCGCGGCTTCGTCTACTGGTCCCCCTCGATGACCGAACGCAACGTCGGCCTGCGCGATCTCGTGGAGGCCCGGCTGCCGCTTCCCGTGTTCATCGACAACGACGCCAACCTCGTCGCCATGGCCGAACAGCTCTTCGGCATGGGCAAGACGGTGAGCGATTTCATCGTCGTCACCATCGAGCACGGCGTGGGCATGGGCATCGTGATCGACAACGCGCTCTACCGCGGCACCCGCGGCTGCGGCGCGGAGTTCGGCCACACCAAGGTGCACCTGGACGGCGCGCTCTGCCGCTGCGGCCAGCGCGGCTGCCTCGAGGCCTACGTCGCCGATTACGCGCTTCTGCGCGAGGCCAGCATCACCGGCTCGCTCTCCGGTCAGGATCCCGAGAACGCCACGCTGGACATGCTCTTCCGCAAGGCGAAATCCGGCGACACCACGGCGCAGTCCATCTTCCACCGGGCCGGCCGCATGTTTGCCATGGGGCTTGCCAACATCGTCAACATCTTCGATCCGGAACTGATCATCCTATCCGGCGAGCGGATGCAGTTCGATTACCTCTACGCCGACGAGGTGCTCGAAGCCATGAAGGCCGCCGTGATCCAGGTGGATGCCCCCCTTCCCGAGGTGCGCATCCACAAGTGGGGCGATCTCATGTGGGCCAAGGGCGCCGCCGCCTTCGCGATGGACGGCGTGACGGACCTCGCCATCAGGAAAATCACCGATGCTGCCTAAAGCCGTTGCCCTCGGGCTTCTGCCGCTCTTCGCCGGCCCGACCCTCGCCGGCGACCCCGCCTTCAGCCCCGTCACCATCCCCGAGCACGTCTATGCCGGCGGCTGGGAGCATTTCGTCGGCGGCGGCGTGGCCGTCTTCGATTGCAACGGCGATGCGCTGCCCGAAGCCTACATGGCCGGCGGCGGCAACCCGGCCATGCTGCTCGCAAACACCACCGAAGCCCCCGGCGCCCCGATCGCCTTCTCTGAGGCCACCCCGGAGGCCCTCGCCCTGACGGGCGTGACGGGCGCCTACCCGCTGGACATCGACAGCGACGGCACCCTCGATCTGGCCATCCTGCGGGTCGGCGAAAACCGCCTGATGCGCGGGCTCGGCGACTGCCGGTTCGAACCCTTCAGCGCCGCTCTCGGCTACGAAAGCCGCACGGACGGCTGGACCACGGCCTTCTCCGCCACCTGGGAGGGCAACGCGCGCCTGCCGACGCTCGCCTTCGGCAACTACGTGGATCGCGCGGACCCGAAAGGCCCCTTCGGCACCTGTGACGAGGGCGAGCTCCACCGGCCCGACGGCGCGCGCTACGCCGCCCCGCTGCCCCTGGCCCCGGGGTTCTGCCCGCTGTCGATGCTGTTCACCGATTGGTCCCGCACCGGCCGGCAGGACCTGCGCGTCTCCAACGATCGCCACTACTACGTGAAGGGCGGGCAGGAGCAGCTCTGGGCGATGGAGCCCACGCCCCGCCCCTACACCGAGAAAGACGGATGGAAGCCCTACGCGCTCTGGGGCATGGGCATCGCCACCCGCGATGTCACCGGCGACGGCCGGCAGGAAGTCTACCTCACCTCGATGGGGGATCAGAAGTTCCAAGCCCTCGCCGAAGGCGCCTCGGGCCCGGTCTACGAAGATGCGAGCTACCACAGCGGCACCACCGCGCACCGGCCCTACCTCGGCGACGACGGCCGCCCCTCCACCGGCTGGCACGTGGCCTTCGGCGACGTGCAGAACGACGGGCGCGACGATATCTTCGTCGCCAAGGGCAACGTGGAGCAGATGCCCTCCGCCGCGATGGAAGATCCCAACAACCTGCTGATCCAGCAGCCCGACGGCACCTTCGCCGAACGCGGCGCCGAGGCCGGCGTGGCCTCCATGGCACGCGGCCGTGGCGCGGCGCTGGTGGATTTCAATCTCGACGGGTTGCTCGATCTGCTCGTCGTCAACCGCCGCGCGCCGGCGGAAGCCTGGCAGAACATAACGGCCGACACCGGGAACTGGGCGCTCGTCGAGCTGCACCAGCCCGCCCCCAACACCCGCGCGGTGGGCGCCTTCGTGGAACTGCGCGCCGGCGAACGCACCCAGCTGCGCGAGATTACGGTCGGCGGCGGCCATGCCGGCGGCGATGCCGCCGGGCTCCACTTCGGCCTCGGCATGGCAGACGAAGCCGAGTTGCGGGTGATCTGGCCCGACGGGCGCACCAGCGACTGGGTGGAGGTTCCGGTCAACGGGCTGTCCCGGGTCTCTCCGGGCGCGTCCCCCTCCGGGCTGTCCGTGGAGACGGGCGGTTAACGCCGCCCCTCGCGCACCGTATCGATCATCAGTTGCACGTTGTCCGGATCGGCGTCCGGCGTGATGCCATGCCCGAGGTTGAAGATATGCGGCCCCTTGGAGAAGGCCCGCACGATGCGCCGGGTTTCCTCCACGAGCGCCTGCCCGCCGGTGACCATGTGGCTGGAGGCGAGGTTGCCCTGAACGCAGCCATCCACCTGCACGTGCTCCGCCGCCCACTCCGGCGAAACCGAATTGTCCAGCGCCACGCAATCCGCGCCGGTCGCCTTGGCAAAACCGATGTAGTTCTCGCCGGCCTCCCGCGGGAAGGCGATCACGGGCACGTGGGGGTGGCGCGCCTTGAGCGCGGCGATGATCTCTTTCGCCGGCGCAAGCGCGTATTTCGCGAAGGCCTCGCCCTTGAGCGACCCGGCCCAGCTGTCGAACAGTTTCACCACCTCGGCCCCGGCCTCGATCTGCATGGAGAGGTATTCGATGGTGGCGGCGGTGATGCGGGCCAGCAGCGCCTCGAAGGTGGCCACATCGGCCTGCATCAGCGCATGGGCCGGCCCCTGGTCGGGCGTGCCCCGCCCGGCGATCATGTAGGTGGCCACCGTCCAGGGCGCGCCGGCGAAGCCGATCAGCGTCGTTTCGACAGGCAGCTCGCGCGAGAGGATCTTCACCGTCTCGTAGACGGGCGAAAGCACCTCGTGGATGTCCTCCACCGGCTTCAGCGCCGCCAACTCGCCCGGCGTGGTGATGGTGGAGAGCCGCGGCCCCTCCCCGGTCACGAACCAGAGATCCGCCCCCAGTGCCTGGGGCACCAGCAGGATGTCGGCAAAGAGAATCGCGGCGTCGAACCCGTAGCGGCGGATCGGCTGCAACGTCACCTCGGCGGCCAGCTCCGGCGTGTAGCACAGCGAAAGGAAATCCCCGGCCTTGGCCCGCGTCGCGCGGTATTCGGGCAGGTAACGCCCGGCCTGCCGCATCATCCAGATCGGCGGCACGTCTTGCGTTTCGCCGTTGAGCGCCTTCAGGATCGTCTTGGTCTGGGCCATGGGTTCCCCGCTGTCTGACTTGCGGAACCGACCTTTCAAGCCAGCGGCATGATGTCAAGCCGATGGGCGTTGTCAGGCCGATTTGCCGCGTTTATCAAGGCGCCATGACGCACGCCCTCCCTTCTCCCGAACAGCCCCTGAAGATCGGCACCCGCGGCTCTCCGCTGGCGCTGGCGCAGGCCCGCGAAACCCGCGCCCGGCTGATGGCCGCCTTCCAGCTGCCCGAGGCCGCCTTCGAGATCGTGGTGATCAAGACGACGGGTGATGACCGCAGCCTGATCGACGCCGACCGCCCCTTGAAGGAGATCGGCAACAAGGGCCTCTTCACCAAGGAGATCGAGGAAGCGATGCTCGCCGGCACCATCGACATCGCGGTGCATTCCTCCAAGGACATGCCGGTCGAGCAGCCGCAAGGCCTCGTGCTCGACTGCTTCCTGCCCCGCGAAGACGTGCGCGACGCCTTCATCTCCTACCACCACCCGAACATCGCCGCGCTGCCCCCCGGCGCCGTGGTCGGCACCTCCTCGCTGCGCCGCAAGGCCCAGCTGCTGAACGTGCGCCCCGACCTGAAGGTCGTGGAGTTCCGCGGCAACGTGCAGACCCGGCTCAGGAAGCTGTCCGACGGCGTTGCGCAATGCACCTTCCTCGCCATGGCCGGGCTCAACCGCCTGGGCACCCCCGAGGTCGCCACCGCCGCCATCGCGCCCGAAGAGATGCTGCCCGCAGTGGCGCAGGGCGCCATCGGCATCGAGCGCCGCGAAAGCGACGAACGCGCCGCCCGGCTGCTGGCCGCGCTGCACTGCACCGAAACCGGCACCCGCCTCGCCGCCGAGCGCGCCTTCCTCGCCCGGCTGGATGGCTCCTGCGAAACCCCCATCGCCGGGCTGGCGGACATCGCCGGAGACACCCTCACCCTGCGCGGCGAAATCCTGCGCCCCGATGGCAGCGAGAAACTGGCCGACCAGATCACCGGCCCGGCTTCGGACGCCAAGGCCCTGGGCACAGAGCTCGCCGAAACCCTGCTCTGCCGCGCCGCGCCGGATTTCTTCGCCTGGCGCTGACCTTCACTTTGTTCGAAAAATATCCCCGCCGGAGGCAAACCGCCCGCCGCAGGGCGGGCTGATCCTGCCGCGCCCCGCAAGGGGCGCGTCCGCTGAAGGGCCCTCAAGGCTTGGGCTTGTCGTCCCAGTCCGTGCTGAGAATGCGGTGCTTGTCGCCTTCCGGATCGTCGAACTGATGGGTCTTCATCGCCCAGAAGAAGGCCGCAAGGCCGAGGCCGCCGAGAAACAGCGAGATCGGAATCAGGTAGGTGAGCATTTCCATGGGCTCACCTTACCCGCAGAGCGTTCAGGGATACAGTGATCGAAGAGAGCGACATCGCCAGCGCCGCCGCCAGCGGCGTGGCCAGCCCGGCCACGGCAATGGGCACCGCGATCACGTTGTAGAGCGTGGCGATGCGGAAGTTCTCGCGGATGCGCTTCGTCGCCTTGCGCGCCGTCGCCGTGGCTTCCGCCACGGGCGAAAGATCGCGGCCCAGAAGCACGATGTCGGAGGCCACCCGTGCCGCGTCCAGCGCCGTGGCCGGCGAAATCGACACATGCGCCGCCGCCAGCGCCGCCGTGTCGTTCAACCCGTCGCCCACCATCAGCACGCGGCCCTCTTCCGAGAGCGCGGCCACGCGGGTGGCCTTTTCCTCGGGCAGCGCCCCGGCCTGCCAGTGCTCTATGCCGAGCCGCCGTGCCAGATCCTCGACGGCCCCCTCGGCATCCCCCGAAAGAAGATGCACGGCGATGCCCTGCGCCTTCAGCCCGTCGATGGCCTCCCGCGCGCCGGGGCGGATGCGATCGTGGAACAGGATGGCCAGGGGCGCTTCGCCGGCGACTTCCAGGTAGCTCGCCGTGCCCGCTTCCGGTGCGGCGGCACCGATCCATCCGGCGCGGCCCAGCCGCAGGCGGCGGCCGCCGGCCATGCCCTCGAGCCCGCAGCCCGGAAGCTCCTCGACCTCCGTCACCTGCGCGGGGCGCAGCCCGCGCGCCTGCGCCAGGTCGCAGATCGCCTGTGCCAGCGGGTGGCTGGAGCCCTGCGCCAGGCCGAAGGCCAGCGCGAGGGTGTCATCGGGCAGCGCCTCGGCGTTCATCACCTCCGGCTTGCCCTCGGTCAGCGTGCCCGTCTTGTCGAAGACCGCGATCTCCACCTCCGCCAGCCGCTCCAGCGCGGTGGCGTGCTTGATCAGCATGCCTTTGCGAAACAGCCGCCCGGAGGCCGCCGTCGTGACGGCGGGCACCGCCAGCCCCAGCGCGCAGGGGCAGGTGATGATCAGCACCGCCGCCGCGATGTTGAGCGCGGTGCGCAGATCGAACGTGTAGAGATACCATCCCACGAAGGAGAGCGCGGCGAGGATGTGCACGCCGGGGGCGTAGAGCTTCGCGGCCTTGTCGGCGAGCGAGGTGTAGCGGCTGCGGCCGCTTTCGGCCACCGCCACCAGGTCCGCCATCCGGTGCAGTGAAGTATCGCGCCCGACGGCCGTGGCACGGATCACCAGCGGGCTCGTCAGGTTCACCTCCCCCGCACTCACCGGCGTGCCGGCCTCGGCGAAGACCGGCATGGTTTCGCCGGTCAGCAGGCTGCGGTCCAGCTCGCTTGCGCCTTGCGAGATCACCCCGTCCACGGGCATCCGCGCGCCGGGCCGGACCCGGATCAGATCGCCCACCGCAAGCTCGGCCACCCGCACCTCCTGCTCGGCGCCGTCGGCCCCGATCCGCAGCGCGCGCGGCACCTCCAGCGCCGTGAGTTCCTCGGCGGCGGAGCGCGCCACCGCGCGCGTGCGGTGATCGAGGTAGCGGCCCGCGAGCAGGAAGAAGGTGAGGGTGAGCGCCGCGTCGAAATAGGCGTGCTCGCCGGAATGGGCGGTTTCATAGAGCGAGGTGCCCAGCGCCAGCACGATGGCCAGCGCGATGGGCACGTCCATGTTCATGCGCCCTTTCGAGAGCGCCGCCCAGGCGTTGGTGAAGAAGGGTTTCGCCGAAAAGGCCACCGCCGGGAAGGCGATCATGGCCGAGATCCAGTGGAACATGTCCCGCGTTGCGTCCTGCGCGCCCGACCAGACCGCCACCGAGAGCAGCATCACGTTCATCGAGGCGAAGAAGGCCACCGCCAGCCGCATCAGCAGATCGCGGCCGGCCTTGTCGGTGGCTGTGGCGCTCAGCGCCCCCGGGTCCAGCTCGTGCGCCTCGTAGCCGATCGCCTCCAGCCGCTCGGCGAGCGCGGCGGCCGTCACCTCGGGCGCGGCGTCCACGCTCACCCGCTTCAGCGTCAGGTTCACCCGTGCGCTTCTGACGCCGGGCGTGCGCGCGAGTTCGCGCTCCACGGCGGAGATGCAGGCGGCGCAGTGGATCGTCGGCAGAGACAGCAGCAGCGCTTCGCCCGCCTCCGGCACGCGCGCATCCGCCACCTCCTCGGCGAGAGGGGCGGCCACGCAGGCCGGGCAGGCCGACGCCGGCGCCGGGCGCAGCGCCGCTGTCACGACTCAGCCTTCACGAAGATCGGCAGGCGTTGCTGGAACCGCGTGCCGTCCTCGGCGGTGGCCACGAGGCGCAGATCCCACTTGCCGGGGGCAAGATCCACCGGGAAGACGTAGGAGGCGCCGTCCCAGGCGAAGATGGGCGTGATGTCGTCCTTCATGCTGGTGGAGCGGCCCACCGTGCCCGAGAGGCTCCGCGGCTGCACGGGGGCGCCGTCCGGCCCGAGGATGGTCAGGCGCAACTGCCCCTGCGCGTAGTCCAGGGAGGTCTCCCAGCCCAGCGCTTCCTGCGCGGCGCGTTCGGCGTCGAAGGTCTGGCTCGCGATGTAGCCGTTCTTCACTTCGAGCCCCGGAAAGGTGCGCACGGCCTGGGTCGCCATGAAGACGTTGACGCCGATGATGATGGCGAAGGCGGAGGCCACGAAGAGAAAGACCTTGCGGCCGGTCAGCGGGGCGGTCATGGCGTGCCCTTTCCGTTGAAGATGGTGTCCTTGTAGGCGCGGTCGGTGCTTTCGAGATCCTCGACCCAGAGGCGCAGATCCGTGCGGTGGGCCTTCGCGGGCGCGCTGTCGGGCGGCGCGGACACGTAGACCCGTTGCAGGAAAGTCGAATCCGCCGGCACGTTGATCACCAGTTCCTCGGTGCCTTCGAGCGAGATCCGCAGCGGCGCTTCGGAGGTGAGCGACAGGCGGAACGGGCGATCCTCTCCGTATTTGTTGCGCAGGCGCACGTCGTAGATGTTGCGTACGCTGCCGTCGGAGAGCGTGACGTAAGTGGGGTTGCGCACGGCGGAAACCGTCATCTCGATCTCGGAGCGCAGGAAGAGCGCCACGATGAGTCCCACGCCCACCAGTGCCCACAGGGTGGTGTAGAGGATGGTGCGCGGCCGCAGGATATGTTTCCAGACGGGCTTGGGCGGGATGCCGTCGATCTCTTCCGGCGCATCGGTGAGGGCGAGGTAGTCGATCAGCCCGCGGGGCTTGCCGATCTTCGCCATCACGTCGTCACAGGCATCGATGCAGAGCGCGCAGGTGATGCATTCAAGCTGCTGGCCGTCGCGGATGTCGATGCCGACGGGGCAGACGTTCACGCAGGCCATGCAGTCGATGCAATCGCCCAGTTCCTCGGCGCCTTCCGCCTTGCGGTGCTTGCCCCGCGGCTCGCCGCGCCACTCGCGGTAGGCGACGGTGATCGTGTCTTCGTCCATCATCGCGGCCTGGATGCGCGGCCAGGGGCACATGTAGGTGCAGACCTGCTCCCTGGCGATGCCTCCGAACATGACGGTGGTGAAGGTCAGGATGCCCATGGTGATATAGGCCACCGGCGGGGCCGAGAAGGTGACGAGATCCTTCGCCAGCGTAGGCGCATCGGCGAAGTAGAAGATCCACGCCCCGCCCGTGGCCAGGCCGATGATGGCCCAGACGATGCCCTTGAACACCCGCAGCCGCACCTTGCGCGCCGTCCAGGGCGCGTTCCACAGGCGCACGCGGGCGTTGCGGTCGCCCTCGATCCAGCGTTCGGTGAGGATGAAGAGATCGGTCCAGACGGTCTGCGGGCAGGCATAGCCGCACCAGACACGCCCCATCGCGGAGGTGAACAGGAACAGGCCGAGGCCCGCCATGATCAGCAGGCCGGCGATGAAATAGAATTCATGCGGCCAGATCTCGATCATGAAGAAGAAGAAGCGCCGGTTGGCGAGATCGACGAGCACCGCCTGATCGGGCAGGTTCGGGCCGCGGTCCCAGCGGATCCAGGGCGTCAGGTAGTAGATGCCCAGCGTGATCGCCATGATCCACCACTTCAGCGTGCGGAACTTGCCCTTCACCCGGCGCGGAAACACCGGCTCTCTGGCGGCATAGAGGGAAGGAGGTGTGTCTGAGCTGCTCAACGGATCGGCTCCCGTGTGGAATTCTCTGGCAGGCCCGCACGCTGCGGCGCCCGCATCCGGCCACCACCATGCGCCCCTTCGCGCGCCAATTCAGCGCGACAGAGACCCGCAGCGACAGGATGCTGCTGCGACAGCATGCCCCGCGGCCGGGGCGAAAGCGTGGTGTTCGACTGGTTCATCATCTGTGCCGCCAAGGAGGATTTGGGGCAATCGCCGAGCCCGGCCCCCGTGGGCGGCGGTGCGGCGGATGTCCGGATGTCCTTTTTCAGTGGCCCTTCGTCTCTGGCTCCGCCTGCTGGCAGGACGGTGCCGTTTGCAATCCCGGCCCACGCGGAGTTTCGCTCGCCTTCCGCGCCGGCCTCGCCAGAATGTTGGGGGCACCGATCCCGTTGGAAACGCGCGAACAGGATCGGGATCGGTGCCGACGGCTCCCGGGGGCTCCTCAACCACTCGGGCGCCGTTTCCTTGGCACCGACCCTGTTGGAAACGCGCGAACAGGATCAGGGTCGGTGCCACCACCGGCCTCTGCGCGAGCATCGGCCGGCGGAACTGTTGCAGCCCTACTCGCCGCCGCCCAGCTGGTGGACGTAGACGGAGACGGCGCGGATGTCGGCCTCGCTGAGGCGGCCCGTCCAGGGCGGCATCACGCCGTAGCGGCTGTAGGTCACGGTTTCGATCAGCGTGTCGCGATCGCCCCCGTAGAGCCAGACGGCATCCGTGAGGTTCGGCGCGCCCTGCTCCCGGTCGCCCATGCCCTCGGAGCCGTGGCAGGCGGAGCAGTTGTCTTCGAAGACCGTCGCCCCGGCGGCGGCCAGTTCGGCGTCATGCTCCTGACCGGAAATGGCCAGCACGTGCTCCACGACCTGTTCGATCTCTTCCTCTTCGAGGATCTCGCCGAACTTCGGCATCTCGGAGTAGCGGGCGTCGTCGTCCTGCTCGTTCCGGATCCCGTGGGAGATCGTGTAGTGGATCGACTCGATGTCGCCGCCCCAGAGCCAGGCGTCATCCAGCAGGTTGGGGTAGCCCTTGGCGCCGGCGGCGCCGGAGCCGTGGCACTGGGCGCACCAGGTGCGGAACACGGCCGCACCGTTGGAAACGGCGAAGCGGTTCAGATCCTCATTGTCCGCGATCGCGGTCAACTCGGTATCCACCAGTTGCTGGCGGATTGCGGCGTTGGCGTCCTCCCAGCGGGCGATCTCCTGCGCGACTTCGCCGCGCGTGGAGGCCCCCAGAAGGCCAGGCGTGGCCCGGGTCACCAGCGGCCAGGCCGGGTAGAGGATGGTGTAGATGATCCCCCAGACGATGGTGGCGTAGAACGTCCAGAGCCACCAGCGCGGCATCGGGTTGTCATACTCCTGGATCCCGTCCCAGCTGTGGCCCGTGGTGGGCACGTCCTTGGGGGCCTGGGTCTTCTTCGGTGCTTTGCTCATGGCCGCGCCTCCTTGCGTTGCGCGTCGGCCGCGATGTCCTCGGCCGGTTTGTTTTCATGACGGAAGGGGATGTTGGCGACGTCCTTGTATTCCTTGCTGCTGCCCGGGCGCATGACCCAGACGACGATCCCGAGGAAGAAGACGAACATCGCCAGCAACATCCAGCTGTCGGCAAACTGGCGGGTGATCGAATAGGTATCCATCCCGCCCCCTTACCGGCTCGCGTCCGGGGTGAAGGTCGAGAAGTCCACGAGCGTGCCCAGCATCTGCATGTAGGCAATCAGCGCGTCCATCTCGGAAATCCCCGGCTGGCCGTCGAAGTTCCGCACCTGTGCACCCGGATAGCGCTCGAGCATGGCGTCGTAGTCGCTGTCCGGATCCGCCTGGGCCTGGAAATCGGCCTGGGCGTTGGCGATCATCTCCTCGGTGTAGGGCACGCCCAGCATGGCGTGGGTCGCCATGAAGTCACCGATGTAGCGACCGTCGATCAGGGTTTCCTTCAGGAAGCCGTATTTCGGCATGATCGATTCCGGCACCACCGATTGCGGATCGGTCAGGTGATCCACGTGCCACTCGTCGGAGTAACGCCCACCCACGCGGGCCAGATCCGGCCCGGTGCGCTTGGAGCCCCACTGGAACGGGCGGTCGTACTTGGACTCCGCCGCCAGCGAGTAGTGGCCGTAGCGTTCAACCTCGTCGCGCATCGGGCGGATCATCTGCGAGTGGCAGACGTAGCAGCCCTCCCGCTGGTAGATCTCGCGGCCGGCCAGCTCGAGCGGGGAGTAGGGGCGCATGCCCTCCACGTCCTCGATCGTGTTCTCGAGGTAGAACAGGGGCGTGATCTGCACGATGCCGCCGATGGTCACAACCAGGAAGCTGAAGACCAGGAGGAGTGAAACGTTCTTTTCCAGAACCTTGTGTTTGTCGAGAATAGCCATCTCTACCGGCCCTCCTTATTCAGCCGGTGCCGCAGCAACGGCAGCCGCTTTCGGCTCGCCTTTGCGCACGGTCATCCAGAGGTTGTAGGCCATGATCAGACCGCCCACGAGGTAGAGAACCCCGCCCAGCGCCCGGACCACGTACATCGGGAACTTCGCAGCCACGGTGTCGGCGAAGGAGTTCACGAGGAAGCCATTGGCGTCCACTTCGCGCCACATCAGGCCTTCCATGATCCCCGTCACCCACATGGAAGCGGCGTAGAGCACGATGCCGATGGTGGCGAGCCAGAAGTGCCAGTTCACCAGCGACAGGCTGTAGAGGCGCTCCTTGTTCCAGAGTTTCGGGAACAGGAAGTAGAGCGCGCCGAAGGTGATCATGCCGTTCCAGCCCAGAGCGCCGGAGTGCACGTGACCGATCGTCCAGTCGGTGTAGTGGCTCAGGGAGTTCACCGCCTTGATCGACATCATCGGGCCCTCGAAGGTGGACATGCCGTAGAAGCCGATGGAGACGACCATCATGCGGATGATCGGATCGGTGCGGATCTTGTCCCAGGCGCCGGAGAGCGTCATCAGGCCGTTGATCATGCCGCCCCAGGAGGGCATCCACAGGATCACCGAGAACACCATGCCCAGCGTCGAGGCCCAGTCAGGCAGCGCGGTGTAGTGCAGGTGGTGCGGGCCGGCCCAGATGTACAGGAAGATCAGGGCCCAGAAGTGGATGATCGAGAGCTTGTAGGAATAGACGGGGCGCTCGGCCTGCTTCGGCACGAAGTAGTACATCATGCCCAGGAAGCCGGCCGTCAGGAAGAAGCCCACCGCGTTGTGGCCATACCACCACTGCGTCATCGCATCCTGCACGCCGGCGAAGGCCTGCACGGAATCGGAGCCGAAGATCGAGACCGGGATCGCGAGGTTGTTCACCACGTGCAGCATGGCCACGGTGACGATGAAGGACAGGTAGAACCAGTTGGCCACGTAGATGTGCGGTTCCTTGCGCTTCACGATCGTGCCGAGGAACACCGCCAGATAGGCGACCCAGACGATGGTGAGCCAGAGGTCCACGTACCACTCCGGTTCGGCGTATTCCTTGGACTGCGTGCCGCCCAGCAGGTAGCCGGTGGCCGCGAGCACGATGAAGAGCTGGTAGCCCCAGAATACGAACCAGGCGAGATTGCCGCCCCAGAGCCGCGCCGCGGACGTGCGCTGCACCACGTAGAAGGAGGTGCAGATCAGCGCGTTGCCGCCGAAGGCGAAGATCACGGCCGAGGTGTGCAGCGGCCGCAGGCGGCCGAAGTTCATGTAGGGTTGCGCCCATTCGAAGTTCAGTGCCGGAAAGGCAAGCTGGAACGCGATGAACGTGCCGGCCAGGAAGCCGACCACACCCCAGAAGGCGGTTGCAACGGCGGCGTAGCGGACAACGCCGTCCATGTAGCCCGTCTCCGGCGCGGCCGGTGACAGGTTCGGTTCGTCGGTGTTGCGGAGGGTCCAGAGGAACAGGCCACCCGCGACCAGCATGAGGATGACCGCATGCACCTGGTAGGAGAGATCTCGGCCGTAGTTGGCGGCGATCATCATGAACAATGTCACCAGGCCAAGCCCGACCAGTTTCAAATAATTCGACATTCAAGCGTCCCTTCGTCTTGCCAGCGTCGACTCGTTTTTCTTGCACTGGGTCTTTCTGACGGTGGCGTTCTGGCGGCCCTGCTGAGAAGCCACCTTGATCCATATCAATACGCGAACAATGCCCGCTCCGAGTTGATCGACGTCAAGGCCGACTCAATGCGTGTGCCCTACCCTATCACTGCTTTGCCAGAAATGGGGGTAAACTCGTGACCTATAAGTCTTTGCTTACAATCAGTTGCGATCCCGGGAAGACGGGAAACGTGCTGGAAACCGCCGTCGCGCTGGCCCGCAGGGGCGAAGCACACCTCGACGTGCTGAGCCTCGGCGTCGATCCGACGCAGCCCATGGTCTGCTACGGGCAGGGAAACGCCCTCATCACGCAGGAGCTTCTGATCGAGGCGCGCGAGCGCGCCCGGAAAAACGAGGAAGACCTGAAATCGCGCCTGCAACGGGAAGAGATTTCATGGGGCTGCGACGCCGCTGCCGCCCAGATCGACGGAATCACGCGCATCGTCGGCCTGCGGGCGCGCTACGCGGATCTCGTGATCCTGCCGCAGCCCTACGGCGAGGGCAGCGGCCATGAGCAGGAAGCCATTCTCGAAGCCGCCCTGTTCGAAGGCCATGCCCCCGTTCTGGTGATCCCGGACGGCCAGGTGATGGAAGACGCCCCGAAACGGATCGTCGTGGCCTGGAACGACAGCGCCGAGGCGCTGGCCGCGATCCGCGCCGCCCTGCCGTTGCTGAAAGATGCCGAAACCGTCTCCATCGCCGTGGTCGATCCGCCGCAGCACGGGCCGGACCGCTCCGATCCCGGCGGGGCGCTCTCGCAGATGCTCGCCCGTCACGGCGTGCGGGCCGACATCGCCGTCCTCGCCAAGACGATGCCGCGTGTCGCCGACGTTCTGGCCCGTCATGTCCAGGACGTGGGCGCCGGGATGCTGGTGATGGGGGCCTACGGGCACTCGCGCTTCCGCGAAGCGATCCTCGGCGGTGCCACGCGCGATACGCTCGAAGCCTCGAAAGTGCCGGTTCTTCTGGCGCGCTGAAGGCGCGGCGTCAGTCGTAGAAGCCGCCGTCCGAATCGTCCCCGGTTTCGTCCAGAAGCCTGTCGAAATCGGGGATGATGACGTGGCGTTTGCCCTGAAGTTCGATCACCCCGGCCTTGCGCAGCGCGGAGATCTGCCGGCTCACGGTTTCCAGGGTCAGGCCCAGGTAGTCCGCCATGGCTTCCCGCGTCAGCGGCAGATCGATCACGATCCGGCCGCTGGCCTCGCCGCCCGTCAGCAGGGTGTTGCGCCGGGCGAAGATCGCCAGAAGGCTGGATATCTTCTCGCGCGCGGTCTTGCGCCCGAGGATCACCATCCATTCGCGCGCCGCATCCAGCTCGTCCAGCGTCATCTCCAGCAGGCGCTGGCTGACGTGCGGCGTCTCCTGCATCATCTTCTCGAACTGCCCCTTGCGGAAGCAGCACATCATCAGATCGGTCGTGGCCGTCACGTCGTAGGCCGCCGTGGACCGCCCCGGCCGCCCCACGAAATCCGAAGGCAGCAGGAGCCCCACCATCTGGCGGCGCCCGTCTTCCATCGTCTGGGTCAGCGAGGCCACGCCGGACACGACGCTGCCGACGAAATCCACCTGGTCGCCGGCCCAGACGACGGTCTGGCCGGCTTCGAACTTGCGGTAGTACTTGATGGAATCCAGCACCTCCAGTTCATCGGAATCGCAGCGTGCGCAGACGGCACGGTGGCGAATGGGGCAACTCCCGCACTGGACGTGCGGGGTGGTCAGGCTCTGGAGGTTCATCATGCGCGTTTGGTTGATCTTGATCAAAGTTGCCCGAAGCGGGATCGCCTAACGCTACCTGCATGGAACAGCAGACTCAACTCGCACGGCTGGGGCTTTTTGACGCCAAGGTCCCGCGCTACACCAGCTACCCCACCGCCCCGCACTTCGGCGGCGGCGTAAGCGGCGACGATTTCGGCCAGTGGATCCGGACAATTCCAGCGGGGCGCGAGATATCGCTCTACGTCCACGTGCCCTTCTGCCGCCGCCTCTGCTGGTTCTGCGCCTGCCGCACGCAGGGCACCCGAACCGATTCCCCGCTGCGCGCCTATCTCGACACGCTGAAGGCCGAACTGGCGCTGCTGGCCCAGGATCTGCCCGAAGGCGTCCGGCTCTCGCGCCTGCATTTCGGTGGCGGAACGCCCACACTCCTGCCCGCCGAGATGCTGACCGAGCTGACCGACGCGATCTTCTCCTTCCTGCCGCTCGGGCCGGGAGCGGAGTTTTCCGTCGAGATCGATCCGAACGAGATCGACTACGCGCGCCTCGACGCCCTCGCCGGCGCCGGGATGACCCGCGCCAGCATCGGGGTGCAGGATTTCGACCCCGAGATCCAGAAGATCATCGGCCGCGAACAGAGCTACGAAGTCACCGAGGCGGCCGTCTCGGCGCTGCGGGCGCGCGGCGTGCGCAGCCTGAACGCCGACATCCTCTACGGGCTGCCGAACCAGACCCATGCCCGGATCGCGGATTCCGTGCAGAAGCTGCTCTCGCTCGGCCCCGACCGCGTGGCGCTCTATGGCTATGCCCACGTGCCGTGGATGGCGAAACGGCAATCCATGATCCCGTCCGACGCGCTGCCCACCCCGCAGGAACGCCTCGGCCTGTTCGACACCGCCCGCGAGCTTTTCGTCTGGGACGGCTACCGCGAGATCGGGATTGACCATTTCGCCGTAAAGGGTGACGGCCTTGAGACCGCGCTGCGCGCCGGGCGGCTGAAGCGCAACTTCCAGGGCTACACCGACGATACCGCCGACGTGCTCGTCGGCGTCGGCGCCTCCTCGATTTCGCGCTTCCCGCAGGGCTACGCGCAGAATGCGCCGGCCACCTCGGCCTACACCCAGCGGATCCGCAGCGGCGCCTATGCCACCTCGCGCGGGCACAGGTTCAGCGCCGACGACATCCTGCGCGGCCGGATGATCGAAGCGCTGATGTGCGACTTCCGGGTCTCGCTGGGCGAAGTCGCCGCCCTTCCCGGTGCCTCCCGCGCCGAGATCGGCCGCTGGTGCAGCGATGTGGCGGGGCAGTTCCCCGGCTTCACCCGTTTTGACGGCGAAAGCTTCGAGATCCTCCCCGAAGGCCGCCCGCTGACCCGCATGGTCGCCCGCGCCTTCGACGCCTACGACCTGTCGCGCGCGGGGCATTCGAGCGCCGTCTGACCGGCCTCGGCCCCGGCTCAGCCCCCCTCGCGAAGCTCCCGCGGATCGATCCGGGGCGAGCCCCCGCCCGCGGCTTCGGCGCGCGCCAGCCGGGCCGCGATCCGGGCGGTGAGCGGCGTCGCCACGCCGGTTTGCGCGCCCAGCCGCAGGATTTCCCCCTGGAGCGCGTCGATCTCCGTCGGACGGCCCGCCTCGATGTCGTAGGCCATCGAAGTGCGCGCCTCGGGATCGATCGTGAGCATCTGCGCGGCGATGCGCCGGAACAGGGGGGTGGGCAGGCGCAGCAGGTGCGGAATCAGCGCCGGCGGCAGCGGCGTTTGCGGCCGAAAGGCGATGCCCGCGGCCTTCAGAGCCGCCATGGCCTCCGTCATCTGGTCGGCCATCAGCCTGCGCCAGCGTCGATCCAGCAACATCTTCTGAAGCGGCAGCCCCGAGAGCGCGTTGAGCGCATTGGTTAGATTTATCAGCAGCTTGCCCCACTGAACCTCGGCGATACGGTCGCTTTCCAGCACCTTCATCGCGGGGGTGGAAAGCGCCTCGGCCAGCGCGCCCGGCCCGGCCTCCACCACGATGTCGCCGGAGGTGGCCCGGTGAAAATGCCCGGGTTCCGGGCAGACCACGTTGAACGGCACCATGCAGGCCCGCACGTCCCAGCCCGGGAGTGCGGCGCGCAGCGTCCGTGCACTTTGGATGCCGTTCTGGAACGAAAGCACGCGGGCATCCGCAGGCGCATGGGCGGCGATAGCCGCGGCGATCTCGGCGGTGGCGGCCGTCTTGACGGCGACGATCACGAGGTCCGCCGCCGCGAGGCAGGCCGGATCGGTTTCCAGCCGCAGGGCTTCCGCCGGCACTTTCATCGAGAGGCCCGCGTAATCGGTCAGGGTGAGCCCCTGTTCGCGGATCGGTCCGAGAATGCGCGGGCGGCCCAGGAGGGCCACCTCGTGCCCGTCTGCGGCCAGCATCCCGCCGGTGAAACCGCCGATCGCACCGGCACCTGCGACAACAATCTTCATGGCAGTCCTCCCCCGCGAAACCTGCACGGCGGAGCCCTCCCTTGGCAAGCGCGCCGCAGGGTCAGCTGCAGGAGCCGCCCTACGCGCCCTTGTGTCCGGCGCTCAGCGCCCCACGCACCAGCGCATGATCGCCTTCTGCGCGTGCAGGCGGTTCTCGGCCTCGTCGAAGATCACCGAGTTCGGGCCGTCCATCACCGCGCTCGTGGCCTCTTCCTCGCGGTGGGCCGGCAGGCAATGCATGAACAGCGCGTCAGGCTTGGCGTGGGCCATAAGCGCCTCGTTCACCTGGTAGGGGCGCAGCAGGTTGTGGCGGCGCTCCCGCGCGCTGGGGGCGTCATGCATGGAAACCCAGGTATCGGTGACGACGAGATCCGCCCCCTCGACGGCCCGGACGGGATCGCGCTCGATCGTCACCGAAACCCCTTTCGCGCGCGCCTCCTCCACGAAACCCGGCTCCGGATCGAGCACCTCGGGCCCGGTGAACACCAGATCGAAGCCGAACTGCCCGGCGGCATGGATGAAGGACGCGCAGACGTTGTTGCCGTCGCCCGACCACACCACTTTCCTGCCCGCGATCGAGCCGCGGTGCTCTTCGTAGGTCAGGATGTCGGCCATGATCTGGCAGGGGTGGCTGCGGTTGGTGAGCCCGTTGATCACGGGCACATCGGCATATTCCGCCATCTCCAGCAGGGTGGCCTCCTCGAAGGTGCGGATCATGATGAGATCCACGTAGCGGCTGAGCACGCGGGCGGTGTCGGCCACGGTCTCGCCGTGACCGAGCTGCATGTCGCTGCCTGAAAGCACCATCGTCTGCCCGCCCATCTGGCGCACGCCCACGTCGAAGGAGATGCGCGTACGGGTCGAGGGTTTCTCGAAGATGAGGGCGACCATGTGGCCCTCCAGCGGGCGCTCAGCGTCGGGCACGCCCTTGGGCGCCCCGTTGCGGGCGTTCTTCATCGCCTTGGCCGATGCGATCATCGCCTTCAGGTCTTCCGGCGAGGTGGTGTTGATGTCGAGGAAATGATTCATCTGTCTATCCGTTCCGGGGCTTGCCCCTCTGTCTGCGTCAGTCGGCGCCGGCGGTTTCGGCTTCCACGGCGCACGCGGCCGTTTCCAGCCGGGCCAGGGCCTCGGAAATCTCTTCGTCGGTAATCGTGAGCGGCGGCAGGAGGCGCACCACGTTGTCGGCGGCGGGCACGACGAGCAGCTCCGCGTCATAGGCGGCTCCGACGACGGCGGTGTTGGCGGCCTTGCACTTGAGCCCGAGCATGAGGCCCGCGCCCCGCACCGCTTCGAATACGTCGGGGTGCGCGGCCACCAGCCCTTCGAGTTTCTGGCGCATCAGGGCGGCCTTGCGGTTCACCTCGGCCAGGAACTCGGGCGTGGCCACGATGTCCATCACCGCGCCGCCGACGGCACAGGCCAGCGGGTTGCCCCCGTAGGTGGAGCCGTGGCTGCCCGCCGTCATGCCGCTCGCGGCGCGCTCGTTGGCCAGAACCGCCCCGAGCGGAAAGCCCCCGCCGATGCCCTTGGCCACCATCATGATGTCGGGCTCGATCCCGGCCCATTCATGGGCGAAGAGCTTGCCCGTCCGGCCCATGCCGCACTGGACTTCATCGAGGATCAGGAGCGCGCCGGTTTCATCGCAGAGATCGCGCATGCCCTTCAGGCAGGCGTCCGGCAGCGGGCGGATGCCGCCCTCGCCCTGCACCGGCTCCACCAGAACGGCGGCGACGGTTTCGTCCATCGCGGCCTTGAGCGCCTCGTGATCGCCGAAGGGAAGATGGATGAAGCCCGGCAGCAGCGGGCCGAACCCCTTCGTCATCTTTTCCGACCCGGCGGCCGCGATGCCCGCGGAAGAGCGCCCATGGAAGGAGCCCTCGAAGGTGATGATGTTCACCCGCTCCGGCTGGCCGTTCTCATACCAGTATTTGCGGGCCATCTTCACGGCCAGTTCGCAGGATTCCGTGCCCGAATTGGTGAAGAACACCGTATCGGCGAAACTGGCATCCACCAGCTTGTCGGCCAGCGCCTGCTGTTGCGGGATCTGGTAAAGGTTCGAGACATGCCAGAGCGCCTGCGCCTGCCGCGTGAGCGCCTCCACCAGCGCCGGGTGGGCATGGCCCAGGGCGTTCACCGCGATCCCGGCGCCGAGATCAAGGAAACGTCGGCCATCCGCCTCGATCAGCCAGCTGCCCTCGCCCTTCACGAAGGAGAGCGGTGCGCGGGAATAGGTCGGCAGAACGGAGGGGATCATGGCGAAATCCTTGGAAAATGCCCGGTTTGAGCGTGTTTGGTGCCCGATCAATCGGATCAAGTCAATCTGTGGGAAGCGGGGCTGCCCGGGGGCAGCAGGACAAACGCGCGAATGGCGCCGAAAGGCATCAGCCTCGGCGTCGGAGCGTGCGATATGCGGCGCGTTTGATCATGGGCAGTTTGATAGCCGCTGAAATGCCGCAATGGAAGCCCATAGTTTATCCGGGCGGCATTGACGAATTGTTTAGCCGGACGGGGCATCCTGCGTCCAATACAGCAGGAGCCATTTCATGTTGCGGTTTTCAAAGCTCGTTCTTCTTTCCGTCGTCGGTTTCCTTGCCGCCCTGGCGATCGGCGTATGGCAGACCGAGCAGATGGCAACGAAAACGTTGACGACCCTCGCCGAGCACCGGGCCACCGGGTGGGTGCTCCATGCCTCCGATCAATTGAGGCATCACGCGGATGCGGGCGAAAGTGCCGCGGGGGCGCAGCACCACGATCACGGCATCTCTTCGACGAACGCGCTGGCCGAACTGATCCGAAGCGGGGAGGTGGGCACCGATGCCGCCGCACTTCTGGGGGCCGAAGTGCGGCAAGGGGATGTCTTCCGTTTCAAATTGTTCGACGACAACGGCCACCTCGTCTTCGTCTCCGACTCCATCGGCAGCAAGGAGCCGCCGGCGGATCTCTGGGGGCACAACCCGCTCGCCAGCAAGGCACTGGCGGAAGGCAAACCCTATTCCGAAATCATGGATGGGCGCGCCAAACCTGATCGCCCGGACCACTACGCCGAAACCTATCTGCCCCTGTATCTGGACGGGGCCCCGGCCGGGGCGGTAGAGATCTACACCGACATTTCACGAACCTATGCCAACGCCACTGAGGGGTTTCACCGGCTCAGCGCGATCATCGCCGGATTGATGCTGCTGGCCCTGATCGCACCGGCCCTCGCCATCCTTCACGCCCAGAACAGCCTTCGCCGGACCAACGCGGAACTGCAGAAGGCCCGCGACGAGGCACAGAAGGCCGAGCACGCGAAGAGCCGGTTCCTCGCCAACATGAGCCATGAGATCCGGACGCCGATGAACGGGGTGATGGGCATGACGGAGCTTCTGCTGGAGACGGATCTCGACGACGATCAGCGCAGCTATGCGGACACGATCTACGCCTCTTCCGCCGCGCTGCTCGAAATCATCAACGACGTTCTGGATTACTCCAAGGTCGAAGCCGGGCAGATGCAGATCGACAACTCCCCCTTCGATCTGCGCGCCGTGGTGCAGGACGTCGCCACGCTGCTGTTCCCCGTCGCCAATGCGAAGGGGGTTGAGATCTGCGTCGATCTTGATCTGGACACGCCGGCCTGGGCGATCGGCGATGCGCCGCGCCTGCGCCAGTGCCTGCTCAACATCGCCGGCAATGCCGTCAAGTTCACCGACAGCGGCCACGTGCTGATCAAGGTCGGCGAACGGCCCAGCGGCGGCATCACCTTCACCATCGAAGACACCGGAACCGGGATCCCCCCTGACCGCATCGATCACATCTTCGCGGCTTTCGAGCAGGCCGACAACAACGCCACGCGCCGGTTCGACGGCACCGGCCTCGGGCTTGCGATCACCCACCGCCTGACGGAGCTCATGGGCGGCACGGTCACGGTGCAATCGACGCTCGGCGTCGGGTCCGTCTTCACCCTCTGGCTTCCGCTGGAGCCCTGCGCCCCCGCGGAAGAGCCGGAGGTGGAGGCCGAGCCGATCTCGCTGGAAGGCCACAGCGCGCTCGTCGTGGACGACCTCGCCACCAACCGCCGCATCCTCGAAGACAGGCTCGCCCGCTGGGGCATGCACGTGCGCAGCGCCGCCAGCGCGCAGGAAGCCCTCGAGGTGCTCGACGCCGGCTTCCGGCCCGATGTCGCCATTCTGGACTACTGCATGCCCGAGGTGTCCGGCGAGGATCTCTTCCACGAGATGCGCAAACGCCCCGATCTCGCAAAGACCCCGGCGATCATTCTCTCCTCCGGGGATACGTCCGCCTTCCGGGAGCGCCTCCTGCAGGCCGGCCTGAAGGACATTCTGCCCAAACCGGCCCGGACGGAAGTGCTCTCCCGGCTGCTGGGGCGTGTGCTCGTAGATGCCAGGCCCGAGAAAGCGCCGAAACCCGCGCCCAAAACGCAGCCGGGCGCGCATGTGTTCCCGGGGCTGCAGGTTCTGCTTGCGGAGGACAACCGGACGAACCAGATCGTGACCTGCAAGATGCTGGAGCCGCTCGGGATCGAGGTCGTTCTCGCGCGCAACGGGCGCGAGGCGGTGGAAGCCTACAAGGCGCGATGCCCCGATCTCGTCCTGATGGACGTGTCGATGCCCGTCATGGGCGGGCTGGAGGCGACCCGGATGCTGCGCGCGATCGAGGCGCAGGGCAAGCGGCCGAGATGCCCGGTGATCGCGCTCACCGCCAACGCCATGGCCGAGGACCGCAGGCTCTGCCTCGAGGCCGGCATGGACGACCACCTCGCCAAACCGCTGACGAAACAGGCCCTCATGGCCTGTATCGCGAAATGGTCCGAAGGTCATCGCGCGCGGCAGGAGAAGAGCGCCTGATCCACCCGCCCCGCCGCCGCCCGCCTCGGCCCAGCGGGCGGGCCAACGCGCGGGCACCGCCCCGCCCGCCGCCTCGCGGCAATCTCAGCCTTGTCCTCAGGCCTTCATCCGGTAGCCGCTGCGCAGCCACTGCCAGCAGAGCGCGAGCACGGCGGCGGTGGCCACAAGGCACACGACGAGCCCGAAAGCGGGCGCGGCATCGCTCGCGCCGATGAAGCCGAATCGGGCGCCGTCGATCAGGTAGAACACCGGGTTGAACCGCGTGAGCGTGGCAATGACCGGCGGCAGGCTTTCGATGGAATAGAAGGTGCCCGACAGGAACGACAGCGGCGTGATGATGAAATTGGTGATGGCCGCCATCTGGTCGAACTTGCTCGCGTAGATCGCGGCGATGATGCCGAGTCCGCCGAGAAAGGCCGATCCGAGCACGACGAAGACAAGCGCCCATACAGGATGCGCCGGCACGACGCCGAGCACCAGCCACATCAGGGCCGAGATTGCGAAGGCCACGAGAACACCGCGCCCCACGGCCCCCGCGAGATAGCCCACCAGCATCTCGCCGGCCGACAGCGGCGGCATCAGCGTATCGACGATATTGCCCTGCACCTTCGCGATCATGATCGAGGACGAGGTGTTGGCGAAGGCGTTCTGGATGACCGTCATCATCAGGATGCCCGGTGCGAGAAAGGCCGCGAAAGGCACGCCGTTCACCGCCCCGCGCGCAGGGCCGATGGCTAGGCTGAAGATCGCAAGGAAAAGGCCCGCCGTCACCAGTGGCGCCAGCAGGGTCTGGGTCCAGACGGCCATGAAACGCCGCACCTCGCGGCTGGCCAGCGTGGCCGTGCCCAGCCAGTTGACCCGTCCGAACCGGCGTGTGCCCATGTCGAAGCGCTGCGTGCTGGTGTCCTGCATCGCGATTCCCCTGTCTCCATGTCGTCGCAGGTGCTTGTATCCTGCGTTTCCGTGATTAGAATAGGGGTCCAGCAGAATTCTCCCAGGCACGCGATGGAATTGCCGGGCGCCCAGAGCCCCGCGCTGCCGCGTGCGGACCGAAAAGGAAGTCAGATGTCCTGGACCGATGAGCGCGTCGAAATCCTCAAGAAGATGTGGGGCGAGGGCCAGTCCGCGAGCCAGATCGCCAAGGAGCTCGGCGGCGTCACCCGCAACGCCGTGATCGGCAAGGTGCACAGGCTCGGCCTGTCCAACCGCACCGGCGGCGGCGGCACCGCCAAACCGGCGGCCAAGGAAAAGCCCGCGGCCAAGCCGGCGGCTAAAGCCAAACCCGCCGCCGCGCCGAAACCGGCGCCGGCCGCCGCAGCCGCAGCGCCGCAGGCGGAGAAGCCCGCCCCCAAACCGGCCGCGCCCGAGAAGGTGGCGGCCACCCCTGCCCGCAAGCAGATCATTCCCGCGGGCCAGCCTCTGCCGCCGCAGCCCTCGGCCAACGAGATCAGCCCGGAAGCGCTGGAATCCGTGCGCCAAGTGGAGAAGAAGGCCAAGAAGCTTTCGCTGATGGAACTCACCGAGCGCACCTGCAAATGGCCGATCGGCGATCCGGCCACGGAGGAGTTCTGGTTCTGCGGCCTGGCGGTGCAACCGGGCAAACCCTACTGCGAAGCCCACGTGGGCGTGGCCTTCCAGCCGATGTCCTCGCGCCGGGATCGCCGCCGCTGAGGCCGCGCATGCCGCATCCAACAGCCAAGGCCCGTGCCCCCGCGCGGGCCTTTTTCGTTGCGCCATCCGCCCCGCGCCCCGCTTGCCGCAAGCCCGCCGTTGCCTTAAAGGAAGGGCCTTGCCCGCCTCAACGCCACCCAAGCCAGCCGAGACCTTCCGATGAGCACCAACCCGCCCTCCCTGCGCCCCGACATCGCGCCCCAGGCCCGCATCAGCGAAAGCGCGCGCGACGGACAGCCGACCATCGGCATGGTGAGCCTCGGCTGCCCGAAGGCGCTGGTGGACAGCGAACGCATCCTGACCCGGCTGCGCGCCGAGGGCTACGCGATCTCGCCGGACTACGGCGGCGCCGACGCGGTGATCGTGAACACCTGCGGCTTCCTTGACTCCGCCAAGGCCGAAAGCCTAGAGGCCATCGGCGAAGCGCTGAAGGAAAACGGCAAGGTGATCGTCACGGGCTGCCTCGGCGCGGAAGAGGACTACATCCGCGGCACCCACCCCTCGGTGATGGCCGTCACCGGCCCGCATCAATACGAGCAGGTGCTCGACGCGGTGCACGGCGTCGTGCCGCCCGCCCCCGATCCCTTCATCGACCTGCTGCCGGCCACGGGCGTTTCGCTCACGCCGCGGCACTACAGCTACGTGAAGATTTCCGAGGGCTGCAACCACAAGTGCAAGTTCTGCATCATCCCCGACATGCGCGGCAAGCTCACGTCCCGCCCGGCCCATGCGGTGCTGCGCGAGGCGGAAAAGCTGGTGGAGGCCGGGGTGAAGGAGCTGCTGATCATCTCGCAGGATACCTCGGCCTACGGGCTTGACCGCAAATACAGCCTTCACCCGTGGAAGGACGGCGAGGTGCGCAGCCACATCCTGGATCTCTCGCGGGAGCTGGGGCGGCTCGGCGCCTGGGCGCGGCTGCACTATGTCTACCCCTACCCCCACGTGCGCGATCTGATCCCGCTGATGGCGGAAACCGCGCAGGCGGGCCACGGCCTGCTGCCCTACCTCGACATTCCCTTCCAGCATTCCCACCCCGACGTGCTGCGCCGCATGGCGCGCCCGGCGGCGGGCTCGAAAACGCTGGAGGAGATCGCCGCCTGGCGGGAGATCTGCCCTGATATCACCCTGCGCTCGACCTTCATCGTCGGCTACCCCGGCGAGACCGAGGCCGAGTTCCAGCATCTGCTGGACTGGATGGACGAGGCGCAGCTGGATCGCGTCGGCTGCTTCAAATACGAGAACGTCGACGGCGCCCGCTCCAACGCCCTGCCCGATCACGTCCCCGAGGAGGTGAAGCAGGAGCGCTGGGAACGCTTCATGGCCAAGGCGCAGGAGATCTCCGAGGCCAAGCTGGCGGCGAAGGTCGGCCGGAAGCTGTGGGTTATCGTGGACGAGGTGGACGCCGATGCCGCGACCTGCCGCACCATGGCCGACGCGCCCGAGATCGACGGCAACCTGTTCATCGACGAAGGCCACGAGTCCCTCGCACCAGGGCAGATCCTGCAGGTCGAGGTGGATGAAGCCGGAGAATACGATCTCTGGGGGCGTATCGCCTGAGGCTGGCCCGAGGCCGGCACGAGACGGGCCAGAGACTGACCTGAGTAACGGCCCCGAACACCCCGCGGCCCCTGTGCCGCCTCGCCGGCCCAAGGGCGGCGGCGTTTGACAGAATAAAATCGATTTTTATATCGTTCCAGAGGGGAAATCGCGATAAACTGCCCAGGCAGAGTGGGCGGCGGGTGAAGCGCGGCACCGGAAACTGGAAGGATCGCCATGAAGATCGCCGAGATTGAGCCTCGCAAGGGCGAGGGATCCGCAACCCAGCAGGCCTACGAGGCCCTGCGCCGGATGATCGTGACCGGGGATCTGAAACCGGGCGAGAAGCTCAAGATCGACGGGCTGCGCCAGCGGCTCGACACCGGCGCCTCGCCGATCCGCGAGGCGCTCAGCCTGCTCGTCTCCGACAACCTCGTGGAGCGGCTCGACCAGCGCGGCTTCCGCACCGCCGAGGTGAGCGCGGAGAACTTCGACGAAATCCTGATGTTGCGCTGCACGCTTGAGGATCTCGCACTGCGGGCCAGCATCGCGGCGGCCGACGACCGCTGGGAGGAGAACGTCGTGCTGGCCCACCACCGGATGCAGCGCGCGCGCGATGCCGGCGATCCGGCTTTCGAGGATCGCCACAAGGATTTCCACATGGCCCTTCTGGCCAATGCGCCCTCGCCGATCCTCAGGAAATTCTGCTCGCAACTCTACGATCTGAACATCCGCTACCGGTACCTTGCGGGCAGCGGGCTGGACTACAAGAAGCGCGACGTGGTGGACGAGCACGCCGGCATCCTGGCAGCGGCCGTCGCACGTGATGCGGATCTGGCCAGCGAACGGCTGCTGGCCCACTACCGGCGGACAGGCGCTTTTCTCGCCGGCCTGATCGGAAACGGCACCCTTCCGGCGGCAGCGCAGGCAGGCGCCTGAGGCGCCTGCGAGCCCGTCAGTCGCGCGGCACCAGCGTGAGATCGAAACGCACGCGCAGGTAGCCCTCGTCCACCTTGCCCGAAAGCTCGAACCCCTCCGCCGGGAAGGATCCGGCCGGCATCTCCTCGTAGCGCATCACCAGATCCTTGCGCACGCCGAAAACGGTGTCCTGGTCGAGGTAGGGATCATCCTCCGGGAAGACCTCCGTCACCAGCGGGCGGAATCCCTCCGCCTCGGCGATGAAATGCAGGTGCGAGGGGCGCCACGGGTGGCGGCCGCAGGCGCGCAGGATGTCTCCGACGGGCCCGTCGGAGGGCACGGTGTATTCCACCGGGCGCACCGAGGTGAAGGCGTAGCGGCCATCGGCGCCCACGGTCTGAAGCCCGTGGAAGGAATAGGTGTCCTGGTCGGGGTCCTGGCTGGAATATAGCCCGTTGGGCGCCGTCTGCCAGATGTCGAGCGTGGCCCCCGGGATCGGGTTGCCGTCCGGATCCTTCACGATGCCCTCCACGAGCAGCACCGGCTCGTCGAAATCCTTGCGCAGATCACCCCCGACCGCCAACGGTGGCGAGCCGGAGATGTGGAACGGCCCGAGCACCGAGGAAGAGGTGCCCTCGGGGCGCGAGTGCAGCATGTCCACCAGCGAGGAGAGGCCCAGCACGTCGGAAAGCAGGACGAACTCGTGGCGCTCCTTGTCCGAGATCGCCCCGGCGGCTTCGAGAAAGGCGATGCCCTGATTCCACTCCTCGTGGGTCAGGTTCACCTCGCGCGCGAAGGCGTGCAGGTGGGTCACGAGGCTGCCCAGCACCTCCTTCAGGCGCGGATCGATCCCCTCGCCCATGTAGCTCATGAACACGTCTGTGATGTTGTCGGCGGTCACGTCCCGCATCGGGTTTCCCCCTTATCAGTTCAGAATGGCAAGGCTGAGCGCCGGGAAGCGGATCAGCAGGATCAGCACGAGCAGCATGACGAAGGCGAAGGGCAGCGCGCCGAGGAACACGTCCTTCAGGGCGATGCGGTCATCGTCCAGCGTCGCCTTGATAACGAAGCAGCTCAACCCCAGCGGCGGCGTCAGCAGCCCGATCTCGGCGGCGACGACGGCCACGATGCCGAACCACACGAGGCTGAGGCCCATGGCGTCGATCAGCGGCAGGAAGAGCGGCACGACGATCAGGATGATCGAGGCCGTGTCGAGGATCGTGCCCAGAAAGAGCATCAGCACCACGAGCAGCGCCATGATCCAGAAGAAGGAGAACTCGTGGGTGGCGAGAATCGTCTGCAATTCGTTGGGCAGCCCCGCGATGCCCAGCATCCGCGCATACATCGAGGCCGCGGTGATGAGGAAGAGGATGGCCGCGGTGATGTGGCCGGTTTCGATCACCGTCTCCCAGAAGGAGCGCAGGTTGATGCGGCGGCGGACGGCGGCGATGAGGATGCCCAGCAGCGAACCGGCGGCACCGGCCTCCACCGGGGTCGTCCAGCCGGTGTAGATCCCGCCGAGCACCACGACGATCAACCCGATGATGGGCAGCGTCTTCGCGGCGATCTCGCCCCAGCCCATCAGATCGTCCTGCTCAAGGATCCGCCCGCCCACGGCGCGCGGCATGAAGCGGCCCATGAACCAGATGGCGGCGACGTAGGCGATCGCCAGCAGGATGCCGGGCACGACGCCGGCAAGAAACATCTCGCCCACGGATTGCTCGGCCACGAAGGAGTAGATGATCAGCATGGCCGAGGGGGGGATGATCATGCCGAGCACGGAGGAGCCGGCCACGACGCCCACGGCGAAGCGGGGGTTGTATTCCTGCCGCAGCATCTCGGGCACGCTCATCTTGGAGAACACGGAGGCCGAGGCGATGGAGGAGCCGGTGACCGCGGCAAAGACGGCGTTGGCCCCCACCGTGGCCATGCCGATCCCGCCGGTGATGCGGCGGCAGCCCTGGTTCATCACCGCGTAGATGTCGGCCCCCAACCCGGCCTTCGAGACGATGAGCCCCATGAAGGTGAACAGCGGAATGGTCGCGAAGGTGTATTCCATCGCGCTGTCGCCGATGGCGATCTTCAGCAGCGCGAAGGAGAGATCGAGGTTGCCGCGCATGGCCCAGATCGCCACGAAGCTGACCATGCCGAGCGCGATGGGAATGTAGACGCCCAGGTAGATCATCACGATGATGGCGACGATCGAAACAAGGCCGATATCGAGGGGCGTCATGAGCCGCTTTCCTGATGGGGGATGTCATCCCCGGTTCGGGTGAAGATGTGCAGGATGAAATGCACCGTGCAGAGGCAGGCCGAGAGGAAGATCACGAGCTTCACCGGCCACCAGGGCGCGGTGAACACGCCGGGCACGCCGAAGTAATCCTTGGTGTCCCACATCTCCAGAAACTCCGGCCAGATGGCCACGGCCACGAGCACCATGAACAGCGCGCTCATCGCATCGATCCCGTTCGCCATCCAGCGGCCCGCGGCAGGGCGGCGATGGCGCATCACCGTCAGGAACCCGTCGGAACGGGTCAGACGCCCGACGCGGATCACGTCCGGAAGCTGGAGAAAGACGATCAGGACCATCGAGAACTGCACCACCTCTACGGCGCCGTGGAAGGGTTTGTTGAAGATGCCACGGGCGATGATGTCGTAGTTCACCACCGCGATGAGCACCACGACGACGAGGGTGCCGGAGGCATTCGCCGCCATGGCGATGCCCCCGGCAAGTCTGGCGAACCACGTCACGTGCCGCCCCGGGTCAGTTGGTTGCCGCTTCGGCGGCCCAGTCACGGACCGGCTCGAACCCGGCGTCCTTCAGCTTGGCCATGTAGGCCTGCAGCATCTCGGTACCCGGCTGGCCGGCATCATCGAGGCCCTTGGCCCATTCCGCCGCGATGTTGGGCATGGACATGGCCCAGGCCTTGCGCTCTTCCGGGCTCATCTCGACGATGGTGCCGCCGGCGGCCACATAGGCATCGCGGCTGGCCTGGGCGCGGTCCATGGCGATACCGGCAACGTGATCCCGGTATTCCACGGCGACGTCCTGAAGCACCTGCTTCACTTCGTCGGGCAGCTTTTCCCAGTAGTCCTTGTTCACGGTGATCGTCTTGGAGTTCACCGCGCCGAGATCCGCCTTCAGCATGTAGGGCGCCACTTCGGCGATCTTGAAGGTGGAGGCGGCCTCCGGCCAGAGCATCGCGTGATCCACGAGGCCGGTCTGCACCATGTTGTAGAAATCGGTCAGGCCACCGCGCACGCCGGCGGCGCCGTCGATGCCTTCGAGGTAGCGCAGGTTCATGCCCGCGCCGGCCACCTTGGAGCCTTCGAGATCCGAAAGCGAGTTCACCGGCTCCCGCGAGAACACCTGGTAGGTATCGAGGACCACGCCGGTGGCGAGGTAGACCTGGTTCTGCGCGTCGAATTCCGCCTGCATCGCCGGGTATTCCTTGGCGATCTCGTCCACGGCCTTGGCCACGGCGCGGGCGTCTGCGGCCACGAAGGGCGTCACGGCGGAGAGCGCCTGGCTCGGCAGTTTCGAGCTGTGGAAGATCGTCGTCACGATGCCGATGTCGCCCAGCCCCAGCTTGATGCCTTCCAGCACGCCCTTGGGCTTCACGATGGTGCCGCCGTAGCTTTCCTGCCAGTCCATCTTGTAGTTGCCGGTTTCGGCAAGGCGCCTGTCCACTTCGGGGATGAAGAATTCGGTGAACTCCTTCACCCAGAGCGCCCGCGCCGGGTAACCGTCGATCACCACGGCCTTGATCGTTTCGGTGGCGAGGGCCGGCCCGGCCATGACGCCCAGCGCAAGGCCCAAGCCTGCGCCTTTGACGAGTGATTTCAGCATGTTGTCTCCTCCCTGAGTATGCTGTCGTTCGTCAGGCCTTGCGCCACGTGATGCGCAGGTCCGTTCCGGCCTGTTCGAACAGTTTCGAGATCGCGCAGTATTTCGCGGTCTCGGCGGCTACTTGGCGTAGCTCATCTTCGCTGCACGCCCCATCCGCGGCGACATCGAGCCGGATCGCGGTGAAGGGCACGTCCACCTCCTCCATCAAGAGCACCCCGCGGCGATCGAAATCGACCTCCATCGCGAAGGCGAGGTTGCCGATGTCCACCCCAAGCCGGGCGGCGCATTTGTGGCCGATCACGTTGGTGCAGCCGATCAGCGCCGCGTAGGCCGTGGCCGTGGGCGAAGGGCCTTCGTTGGTGCCCCCCCGCGCCACGGGCTCATCAACTACAACGCTGTTGCCGTCGATTTCCGTCACGCTGCGAGCATGGCTCGTGCCCTGCCCCGTCAGCTTGATCGTCATGTGGGTCTTTTGCCGGATCGCCATCAGCGCCTCACAGGATCTCGCAGACGTCTTCGAAGGCGAAGCGGGGCAGTTTCTGGAACAGCGCCGTTTCATCCGCGTAGCCGATGTTGCACAGGAAGTTGGATTTCCAGCCGTTCTGGCTGAAGAACTCTTCGTCCACGATCGCGTTGGAGAAGCCCGACATCGCGCCGACATCCAGCCCCATCGCGCGCGCGGCGATCATGAAATAGGCGCCCTGGAGCGTGGAATTGCGGAAGGCGGTTTCCTCGGCGTAGTCCGGGCGGCCATCGAAAAGCGGTTTCCTGTCTTCATGGGGGAAGAGGAAATCGAGCTTCCGCCAGTAGGCGGGATCCCAGGCGATGATCGCCGTCACCGGGGCCGCGCGCATCTTGTCGATGTTCTTCGCCTTGAGCGATTTCGCCAGCCTGTCCTTGCCGGCCGCGCTGCGCACGAAGACGAAACGCGCGGGGCAGGTGTTCATGCTGGTCGGCCCCGCGATGGTGATCTCGAAGAGCGTGCGCAGCATCTCGTCGCTCACGGGGCGATCCGTCCAGGCATAGTGGGAGCGCGCGTCCCGCAGGATCAGATCGATGGAATCGTCGTCCAGGCGATCCTTGCGGGCGCGCAGGGCACGCACCGCCTCCTGGGCCTGCGCGCGCAGGGCGGAGAGGGTTTCGTTGCCCTCGCCCATCATTCGGCCGCCTCGTTGGAGAGGGCAACCTCGTCGATCACCGGGCTGGCACAGACGCCGATTCCCTCGATCTCGATCTCGACGGTTTCGCCGGGGCGCAGCCAGCGCGGGTTCGGCTTCTTGGCGTGGCCTACACCCGGCGGCGTGCCCAGCGCGATGTGGTCGCCGGGCTCCAGCGTGGTGTATTCGGAGATGATCGCAATGGTGTCCGCCACGCTCCAGATCATGTTGGCCGTGTTGGAGGATTGCAGGATCTCATCGCCCACGCGGCTTTCGATCTTCAGGCCCTTCGCGCCTTCCGGCAGCTCGTCCGGGGTGACGACGAAGGGGCCGACGGCGCCGGTGGAATCAAAGTTCTTGCCCGGTGTCCACTGGTGCGTCTTGCGCTGGTAGTCGCGCACGGAGCCGTCGTTGAACACCGTGTAGCCGAATACGTGGTCCAGCGCGTTTTCACGGCTGATGTGGCGCCCGCCCTTGCCGATGATGAGGAGCAGTTCCGCTTCGTAGTCCAGCCGCTCCGAACAGGCGGGGCGCACCATCGGCGCGCCGGCGGCCATGAGCGAGTTGCGACCCCGCATGAAGAGCGCCGGGTAGTCCGGGATCTCGTAGCCGCCTTCCTTGATGTGCTCCACGTAGTTCAGCCCGAGGCAGATGAAGGTGCCCGGAGCCGTGATCGGCAGCGCCGGGGTGATGGAGGAGACCTCCACGATCTCGCCACCGGCCGCCATCGCGTCGCGCGCCCGGGCCAGCAGGGCCGGGTCCGCCGCGAGCGCAGACAGATCGCTGCCGATGGCCCCGACGGCCGCGCTCAAGTTGACCGCCTTGCTCCCCTCCACGCCAAAGACACTCTGCGGGCCTCCGGCGGTGCCGACGATGAAACGCATATGAAACTCCCTGTTGCTTGATGCCATTTTTGACGATAAATTTTTCCCAAGTCAAATAAAATCGATTTTCTTGAAGAGGGAGGAAAGCGGATGCCGGCATGGGACGACTACAAGGCCGAAGCGAAATCGCGCGGGGCGCTGGCGCATGAGCTCTATGCCGTGCTCTCGACGCCTGCGGGCGATCCCGCGAAGGTAAGGGAAACGCTGCCCGCCCACCTCGCCTACCAGGCCGAACAGGAAGCCCGCGGCGCGCTCTTCCTCGCCGGCCCCGTGTCGGATGAAAGCGGGCAGATGATGGAGGGCATGGGCCTGATCATCTACCAGGCGGACTCGCTGGAAGCGGCGCGCGCCCTCGCGGAAGCCGATCCGATGCACGCCAGCGGAGCCCGCAGTTTCGTGCTGCGCCGCTGGCTCGTGAACGAGGGCGGCCTGTCGCTTACCCTCAGGCTGTCCGGCCAGTCCGTGCGGCTTGGATAGGCCGATCGGATGAGCCAGCGCAGCTTCCTGGGCGACATGCTGACGACCCTCTTCGAGCGCCGGCGCCGCGGTGCAGGCACCGCCGATGCGCGCTCCATCGAAGAAATGTGCCGGGCCCTGCTGGACACGGAAGGCGAGGTCGCGGGCCCCAGCCTCGCCCAGGCCATTCTCGATCGCTACACCGGGCTCGACGTCGAGGGCAGAGCCGCGTTCTTCGCCTTCCTCAACGACGGGCTCGAAATCGATATCGACGCGCTGGAAGCCGCCATCGCGACCTACCGCGCAGAGGCCACCCCGCAGGCCTACCGCCGCATCGGCGCCTGCGCCGAGCCGCCCCGGCAGGAACTGCTGCGCCGGCTCAACCAGCCACCGGGCGCCACCCATGCGCTCGTGACCATGCGCAGGGATCTTCTGGCGGCGGTGCGCAAGGATCCCGCCCTCGCCCGTACCGACCAGGATTTCCGGCACCTGCTGCGCAGCTGGTTCAACCGCGGCTTCCTGATGATGCGCCAGATCAGCTGGGAGACCCCGGCCAGCCTGCTGGAAAAGATCGTGGCCTACGAGGCCGTCCACGCCATCCACGGGTGGGACGATCTGCGCCGCCGCCTCTACCCGCAGGACAGGCGCTGCTTCGCCTTCTTTCACCCGAGCATGCCCACAGAGCCGCTGATCTTCGTGGAGGTGGCCCTGACGATGACGATACCGGGCTCCATCCAGCACCTGTTGAGCGAAGAGCGCGAGACCCGCGCCGCGGAAGATACCAAGGTGGCCGTGTTCTACTCGATTTCCAACTGCCAGGCGGGGCTGAAGGGCGTCTCCTTCGGCAACCTGCTCATCAAGCAGGTCGTCTCCGAGCTTCGCAAGGAGCTGCCGGGGCTCGAACACTTCGTGACGCTGTCGCCGATACCGGGCCTGTGCCGCTGGCTCGAATCCGCGCCCGAACACGGAGATGCGGAAGAGTTGCGTGCCGGGCACTGCCCCCCCGAGACCCTGCGCCGGATCGCCACCCGCTACCTGCTGGAGGCCAAGGACGCCGCGGGGCTGCCGCTGGATCCGGTCGCCCGCTTCCACCTCGGCAACGGCGCCCTGATCCATGCCGTCCACCCCGAGGCGGACGTCAGCCCGAAGGGGCTGCAACAATCCGGTGGCGCGATGGTCAACTATGAGTACGATCTGTCGCTGATCGAAACCAACCACGAGCGCTTCGTGCAGTCCGGCGAGATCGCCGCCAGCCCGGCCGTGCGCGCCGCGCTCCAGCCAGCCACGAGAAAGAACAGGATACAGGCCTGATGTCCAACCATCTCTTCGACCACCTCTTCGCGCCCCACGCCGACAATCAGGACATCCTGTTCGAACGCCCCGGCGCGGACCCGATGACCTACGCCAGCTTCATCGAGAAGACGGGCCGGATGGCCCACGCGCTTCAGGCCGTCGGCCTTGAGCCCGGGGACAGAGTGGTCGTCCAGGCCGAGAAATCGGTGGAAATGGTGATCCTCTACGGCGCGACGATCCGCGCCGGCGGCGTGTTCCTGCCGCTCAACACCGCCTACACGCATGACGAGGTATCCTATTTCGTCAACGACGCCGCGCCGCGCATCCTCGTGTGCGATCCCGCGCAGGCCGAAGGGTTGGCCCCGATCGCCGCGAAGGCCGGCGCCCGCGTCCTGACGTTGGACGCGGCAGGACAGGGTAGCCTGACGGCGGGGCTGGAGGCCCACCCAAGCGGGTTCGAGCCCGTGGCCCGCGCGCCCGGCGATCTGGCCGCCCTGCTGTACACATCGGGCACCACGGGGCGCTCCAAGGGAGCGATGCTGAGCCACGACAACCTGCTGTCCAACACGCTCGCACTGGTGGATCTCTGGCAGATCACCGATCAGGACACGCTGATCCACGCGCTGCCGATCTTCCACACCCACGGGCTCTTCGTGGCGCTGAACACGTCCTTCCTTGCCGGCGCCCGCGTGCATTTCCTGCGCAGCTTCGACAAGGACGCCATTCTCGATGCCATGGGCCACGCCACGATGCTCATGGGGGTGCCCACCTTCTACACCCGCCTGCTGGATGATCCGCGCCTGACGCGGGAGCGCGCCGCGGGCATGCGCCTCTTCGTGTCCGGCAGCGCGCCGCTCCTGGCCGAGACCCATGTCGCCTTCACCGAACGCACCGGGCACCGCATCCTCGAACGCTACGGGATGACGGAAACCAACATGAACACCTCCAACCCCTACGATGGCGAACGGCGGGCCGGCACGGTGGGACAGCCGCTGCCCGGTGTCGAGTTGCGCCTGACCGACCCGGAGACCGGCGAAGAGGTTCCGGACGGCGCGGTAGGGATGATCGAAGTGCGCGGCCCGAACGTGTTTTCGGGCTACTGGCAGATGCCCGAGAAAACCGCCGCGGAACTGCGCGACAACGGCTTCTTCATCACCGGAGATCTGGGCCAGATGAGCGAAGACGGCTACCTGTCGATCGTGGGGCGGGCCAAGGATCTGATCATCACCGGCGGCTACAACGTCTATCCCAAGGAAATCGAAGACGTGTTGAACGATCTGGACGGCATCTCCGAATCCGCCGTGTTCGGGGTGCCCGATGCGGATTTCGGCGAGGCCATCGTGGCCGCGATCGTCCCGCTGCCGGGCGCAACGCCCGACATCGATGCCATCACCGCCGCCGTGGCCGAAAAGCTCGCCCGCTTCAAGCATCCGCGCCGCTACGAGGTGATGGAGGCCCTGCCCCGCAACACGATGGGCAAGGTCCAGAAGAACGTGCTGCGGGAGCGTTTCGCAGGCTAGGTCGTGGACTCATAATGTCTGATCCAGAGCCTTGAGCAAGCGAGGTGAAGTGCGGCGAGGAAGTTTGCTGCGGTTTTGAAGTATCGCGTTGCGATGCCGCGGAAGTGTTTGAGACGATTGAAGAACCGTTCGACCTTGTTGCGTTCGCGGTAGAGGTCTCGGTCGACGGTCCTGACCACGCGGACGTT
>NZ_FWFQ01000032.1 GCF_900172235.1 Pseudoruegeria aquimaris
AACGTCCGCGTGGTCAGGACCGTCGACCGAGACCTCTACCGCGAACGCAACAAGGTCGAACGGTTCTTCAATCGTCTCAAACACTTCCGCGGCATCGCAACGCGATACTTCAAAACCGCAGCAAACTTCCTCGCCGCACTTCACCTCGCTTGCTCAAGGCTCTGGATCAGACATTATGAGTCCACGACCTAGCGGAGAAATCGCCGCCCATCCCGGACGGCCGTTTCCCATCCGAAACCGCATTCGACGAATTCGAGGCCGATTTGGTCGGAAAAGCGCCTTTTGCTCGAATTCCCGGCGCGTATAGCTGTGCAAGACGCCGGGGAAACCGGCCCCAGACAACAGGGATCGCACCATGGGTTACAAATCCGATATCGAAATCGCCCGCGAGGCCAAGAAGCAGCCGATCCAGGAGATCGGCGCCAAGCTCGGCATTCCCGCCGAGGATCTCCTGCCCTACGGCCACGACAAGGCCAAGGTGAGCGAGGCCTTCATCAAGGGGCTCGCGGGGCGCGAGAACGGCAAGCTCATCCTCGTCACCGCGATCAACCCGACGCCGGCCGGCGAGGGCAAGACGACGACGACCGTGGGCCTCGGCGACGGGCTGAACCGCATCGGCAAGAAGGCCGCGATCTGCATCCGCGAAGCCTCGCTCGGCCCCTGCTTCGGCATGAAGGGTGGCGCTGCGGGCGGCGGCTATGCGCAGGTGGTGCCGATGGAGGAGATGAACCTCCATTTCACCGGCGATTTCCACGCCATCACCTCGGCGCACAACCTGCTCTCGGCGATGATCGACAACCACATCTACTGGGGCAATGAGCTTGAGATCGACATCCGCCGCGTGGCCTGGCGCCGCGTGGTGGACATGAACGACCGCGCCCTGCGCCAGATCACCGCCTCTCTGGGCGGCGTGGCCAACGGTTTCCCGCGCGAAGCGGGCTTCGACATCACCGTGGCCTCCGAGGTCATGGCCTGCCTCTGCCTCGCCGACGATCTGGCCGATCTCCAGAAGCGCCTCGGCGACATCATCGTCGCCTACCGCCGCGACCGCTCCCCCGTCTACTGCCGCGATCTGAAGGCCGACGGCGCCATGACCGTGCTGCTGAAGGACGCGATGCAGCCCAACCTCGTGCAGACGCTGGAAAACAACCCCGCCTTCGTGCACGGCGGCCCTTTCGCCAACATCGCCCACGGCTGCAACTCGGTGATCGCCACCAAGACGGCGCTGAAACTGGCCGACTACGTGGTGACGGAAGCCGGTTTCGGGGCCGATCTGGGCGCCGAGAAATTCATGAACATCAAGTGCCGCAAGGCCGGGCTCGCTCCGAGCGCCGTCGTCGTGGTGGCCACGGTGCGCGCGATGAAGATGAACGGCGGCGTGGCCAAGGCCGATCTGGGCGCGGAGAACGTGGAGGCCGTGAAGAAGGGCTGCCCCAACCTTGGCCGCCACATCGAGAACGTGAAATCCTTCGGCGTGCCGGTGGTGGTGGCGATCAACCATTTCGTCACCGACACCGATGCCGAGGTGCAGGCGGTGAAGGATTACGTGGCCAGCATGGGCTCGGAAGCGATCCTCTGCCAGCACTGGGCCAAGGGCAGCGAGGGCACCGAGGAACTGGCCACCCGCGTGGCGCAGATCGCCGATGCCGACATGGCCAACTTCGCGCCGCTCTATCCCGACGAGATGGGGCTGTTCGACAAGATCGAGACCATCGCTAAGCGCATCTACCGTGCCGATGAGGTGCTGGCCGACAAGAAGATCCGCGATCAGCTGCGCCAGTGGGAAGACCAGGGCTACGGCCACCTGCCCGTCTGCATGGCGAAAACGCAATACAGCTTCTCGACCGACCCCAACCTGCGCGGCGCGCCCACCGGCCATTCGGTGCCGGTGCGCGAGGTGCGGCTTTCGGCGGGGGCCGGATTCATCGTGGTGATCTGCGGCGAGATCATGACGATGCCGGGCCTGCCGCGCGTGCCGTCGGCGGAGCAGATCATGCTCAACGCGGACGGTCAGATCGAAGGTCTGTTCTAGGACTTGAGGGGCGGCGCGGAAGGCTCTACAGAACGCGCAGATTTCCACGGTTGGAGAGAAGCGATGATCCGCGCCGCCCAAGACTGCAACAGCATGGCCGAACTGCGCGAGAGCATCGATGCCCTGGATGAACGGATCGTCGCGCTCCTCGCGCAGCGGAAGGGCTACATCGACCGCGCCATCGAACTGAAACCGGCCGAAGGGCTGCCCGCGCGCATCCCGGCCCGCGTGGACGCCGTGCTCGAAAACGTGCGGCGGGCCGCGGCCGAACACGATCTGGACCCGGATCTCGTGGCCGCGCTCTGGACGCAGCTCATCGACTGGTCCATCGCGCGCGAGGCGCAGAAGATCACCCCGGAATGATCCGGGCCCGCCCGGACGCACAGCAGGATCGCCGGGCACCTGAGGCCCGGCAAGGCATCAGGAGACGCACATGACAGCACAGATCATCGACGGCAAGGCCTTCGCGGCCGATGTCCGCGCCAAGGTCGCCACGCAAGTGGCCCGCCTGAAAGAAGAACACGGCATCACGCCGGGGCTCGCCGTGGTGCTGGTGGGCGAGGATCCCGCCAGCCAGGTCTACGTGCGCTCCAAGGGCAAGCAGACGGTGGAAGTGGGGATGAATTCCTACGAGCACCGTCTGGATGCCGATACCTCCGAGGCCGATCTCCTGGCGCTGATCGATCAGCTCAACACCGATCCGGCGGTGCATGGCATCCTCGTGCAACTGCCCTTGCCCGGCCACCTCAACGAGGATCTCGTCATCAATGCCATCGATCCCGCCAAGGACGTGGACGGCTTCCACATCTCCAACGTGGGGCTTCTGGGGACGGGGCAAAAATCCATGGTGCCCTGCACGCCGCTCAGCTGCCTGATGATGCTGCGCGCCCACCACGGCTCGCTCTCCGGGCTCGATGCGGTGGTGATCGGGCGTTCCAACATCGTCGGCAAGCCGATGGCGCAGCTGCTGCTGGGCGACAGCTGCACGGTGACGATCGCCCACAGCCGCACGAAGAACCTGCCCGACGTGGTGCGCCGCGCCGATATCGTGGTGGCCGCCGTGGGCCGGCCCGAGATGGTGCCCGGCGACTGGATCAAGGAAGGCGCCACGGTGATCGACGTGGGCATCAACCGCATCGAGAAGCCCGAGGGCGGCACGCGGCTCGTGGGCGATGTCGATTTCGCCTCCGCGAGCTTGCGCGCCGGCGCGATCACGCCGGTGCCCGGCGGTGTGGGCCCGATGACGATCGCCTGCCTGCTCGCCAACACGCTCACCGCCTGCTGCCGCGCCAACGGGCTGGCGGAGCCCGAAGGGCTGACGGCCTAAAACGATGAGGGACGCGCCCGAGCCTGGGAGGCGCAAATGCGCCCTCCCGGGGGGAGGGTCGGGCGCGGCCCGGCGTTGCCGCCGGGCCAAACAGGCAGTCAACCGCCCGCTTGGGCCCCCACAGGCACCATCGTGCCCTGCATCAGCGCCACCTGCTTCTCCGCGCCATCCTGCACGGCAAAGACCTCGGCCACCACGACGATCAGCCGCCGACCGGGCTTCACCACCCGACCCCGCGCGATCAGATGGGTGCCGATGGCCGGCGCCAGAAGGTTGATCTTCATCTCCGCCGTCACGACCTCCTGCCCGTCCGGCAGCAGCGTGAGCGCCGCATAGCCGGCGGCGCTGTCACCCAGGGCGAACGTCAGCCCTGCGTGGGCAAAACCCTGCTGCTGACTGACCTGGGTGGTGATCGGCGCGCGGATCTCCACCGCGCCTTCCGCCACCGATGCCACCTCGGCCGCGACGTTCCGCATCAGCCCCTGGCGGGCGAAGCTTTCACGGATGCGGGCCTCCACCCGCTCAATCCTTGAACACGGGCGCGCGCTTTTGCATCCCGGCCATCAGGGCTTCCATCTGGTTGGGCTGGCCCAGGATCTCGCCCTGGATCTCGCTTTCAAGCAGCAGGGCCTGTTCGCGGCTGGCCTTTTCGGTGAGCGTTATCAGCCGCTTGGCCGCACGCATGGCATCCGGGCTCTTGCCGGCGATCTCGGCGGCCAGCGCCTGCGCGCGCGCCAGCGGATCGGCCGACACTTCCGTCACCACGCCCCAGGCCTCGGCCTGAAGGCCCTCGAACACCTCTCCGGTATAGGTCAGGCGGCGCAGCAGATCCTGCCGCAGCACCGAAGGAAACAGCACCATGCCCCCCATGTCGGGCACCAGCCCCCAGCGGCTTTCCATGATGGAGAACCTGCAATCGGGGGCGGCGATGCGGATGTCGGCGCCGAACATGATCTGGAACCCGCCGCCGAAGGCATAGCCATGCAACGCGGCGATCACGGGCTGCGGCAGATCCCGCCAGACGAGGCTGACCCGCTGGAAGATGTTCGCATCCCCGTGGCTGCGCGCCATGATGCCGCCGCCCTCGGTGTTGAGCTTCATCAGGTCGGGGAAGCTGGTCACGTCGATCCCGGCACAGAAGGCCTCGCCCGCGCCCGTCAGAACCACGGCGCGCACGTCCTTGCGCGCGGCGAGCGCCTCGCCGGCCTCCACGATCCCGGTGAACATCGCCCGGTCCAGCGCATTGCGCTTCTCGGGGCGGTTCAGCGTGACGGTGGCAACCTGGTTCTCGATGCTGATCGTGACGCGCTCACTCATGGCGGGTTCCTCTCCATCCCAAGGGTTGGCCGAAGCCTGCGGCGGCGCGGCATCAAACTCAAGGGTTTCGTCGCGGCAGACAGGCCGCCATTGATGCCGGGGACGATATGCCTATCATGCTGAAACGAAACGACGACAGCGCGAGGACGCGGCCCCGGTGACCCAGCAGGACAGCTTTTCCTTCCCGATCCTCGTGCGCCGGCCGGACGAGCCGGTGACGCATTTCCAGGTCTTCGGTGACAAGAACTCCGGCACGAATTTCGCCCGCACCCTGATCGGAATGAACACCGAAACGCCCTATCGCCCGATCTACGGCTGGAAACATGGCATTCCGGCCATGGCCGCCTTCGAGCCCGGCGCGCTGATCGTGCTGCTCACGCGCAACGCGGTGGATTGGGCCAAGGGCATGTACCGACAGCCCCACCGAAACCTGCCAGAGGATGGCGACATGCCCTTCTCCGATTTCATCCGCTCGGAATGGCACTCCAGCGTGGGCCGCAAACCCCTGCGCAACTGGACGAAGAAATGGGCGGTGAGCGCAGAGGAAGGCTTCGCCCATCGGGAGTTGCAACTCGATCGCCACCCGATCACGGGCAAGCGGTACGCCGACATTTTCGAGATGCGCCGGGTGAAACTCGCAGCGATGATCGGGATGCGCCACCGCGGAGTGAATTTCGCACTCGCCCGCTTCGAAGACGTGCGCGCAGCGCCGCTGGGCTTCGTCGAAGCGCTGGGGCAGGCTTTCGATCTGCCCATGCTGCCGGAGCCTTCGCTTCCGCTCAAGAAGGTTTCTCCCACGCGCAACAGCCGCCGGATCGCCACCACGCCCGAGACGCTCGCCCCGGACGACATGGCCTACCTGCTGGCGCGGCTTGATCCCGACGTTGAGGCGCAGGCCGGTTACGCCTACGGGCCGGACGGCAGCCCGCGCCTGCTCTGACAGCGGCCTTGGAAGGCAGTTCCACGGGCATTTCACCGCTCCAACAAGAAACGCCGCCGGGTTTCCGGCGGCGTTTCGTCATCGGCTGCGTGCGGCCTCAGGCGGAGGGCTCGGGCTCCATCCCGCCATCCGGCTTGCGCTTGGGCTTGGTCTTCGGGATCGCGGTGAGCGAAGGCGCGTTGCCGCTGGTGGGGGTGTCGTCTTCATCGTCCCCCCGGTTGAGCGGCTCGCCCGCGATCACGCGGGTGATCTCGTTGCCGGTGAGCGTTTCGTATTCCAGCAGGCCCTGCGCCAGGCGCTCAAGGTCGTCGCGCTTCTCGGTGAGGATGCGCTTGGCCGTTTCGTAGCCTTCGTCCACGATGCGGCGCACCTCGGCGTCGATCTTCTCCTGGGTTTCGGGCGAGGCATTGGCCTGCCCCTGGTAGTTGCCCAGGTAGGATTGCTGCTCGTTGGCGTAGTCGATGTTGCCCAGGGCATCGGACATGCCGAACTGCGTCACCATCGCCCGTGCGATCTTGGTGACCTGCTGGATGTCGGAGGCCGCGCCGGAGGTCACGTTCTCCTTGCCGAACACAAGCTCCTCGGCGACCTTGCCGCCCATCGCCATGGCGATCTTGGAGGTATACTTGGTGTAGGTCACGCTCAGCTGGTCGCGCTCGGGCAGGCTCAGCACCAGCCCCAGCGCACGGCCGCGCGGGATGATGGTGGCCTTGTGGATCGGATCGTGCTGCGGCACGTTCAGCCCCACGATCGCGTGGCCGGCCTCGTGGTAGGCGGTCAGTTTCTTCTCGTCCTCGGACATGACCATGGAGCGGCGTTCGCTGCCCATCATCACCTTGTCCTTGGCGTTCTCGAAATCCTCCATCGTCACGAAGCGGCGCCCGACGCGGGCGGCCATCAGCGCGGCCTCGTTCACGAGGTTGGCCAGATCGGCGCCCGAGAAACCGGGGGTGCCGCGCGCGATGATGCGCAGATCCACGTCCGGGCCCAGCGGCACCTTGCGGGCGTGCACGCCGAGGATCTTCTCGCGGCCCTTGATGTCGGGGTTCGGAACCTGCACCTGGCGGTCGAAGCGGCCCGGGCGCAGCAGCGCCGGGTCCAGAACGTCGGGGCGGTTGGTGGCGGCGACGATGATGATGCCCTCGTTGGCCTCGAAACCGTCCATCTCCACCAGGAGCTGGTTCAGCGTCTGTTCACGCTCGTCGTTGCCACCGCCGTAGCCCACGCCACGGGAGCGGCCCACGGCGTCGATCTCGTCGATGAAGACGATGCAGGGCGCGTTCTTCTTGGCCTGCTCGAACATGTCCCGCACGCGGCTTGCGCCCACGCCGACGAACATCTCCACGAAGTCGGAACCGGAGATGGTGAAGAAGGGCACGCCGGCCTCGCCCGCGATGGCGCGGGCCAGCAGCGTCTTGCCGGTGCCCGGCGGGCCCACCAGCAGCGCGCCTTTGGGGATCTTGCCGCCCAGACGGGAGAATTTCTGCGGGTTGCGCAGGAATTCCACGATCTCTTCCAGCTCGTCCTTGGCTTCGTCGATACCGGCCACGTCGTCGAAGGTGACCCGGCCGTGCTTCTCGGTCAGAAGCTTGGCGCGGGATTTGCCGAAGCCCATGGCTCCGCCGCGGCCACCGCCCTGCATCCGGTTCATGAAATAGATCCAGACCCCGATCAGCAGCGCGAAGGGCAGAAGCGTCATCAGGAAGGAGGTGAACCCCGACTGCTGCTGCGGCTTGGCCATGACCGGAACGTTGTTCTCGATCAGGAAGTTGGTCACTTCCGCGTCATCGGGGCGGATGGTGATGTAATCGTTGCCGTCGTTGCCGCGGAACAGGACCTTTTCGCCGTCCAGCGTCACCGAGGCGACATTGCCGCCCTCCACCGAAGTCACGAACTCCGAATAGCTCTTGCTCGCGGTGTTGATCGCGGAATTGTTGCCGCTGAACAGGTTGAACAGCGCCAGGATCAGCAGGAATGCCACGACCCAGAAGGCGATGTTTCGTGCGTTGCCCAAGGGAAATCTCCTCAAAACTCTTGGGGCCGGCGAGCGATGGCTCCCGGCCGTCACCTTAAAATAAGGATCATGAAGGTTTCTTCAATGCGATAAAATGGAAGCGAAGAAACCGGCCTCGCCGCCGAGGAGCCCGATGGCCCCTGCCGGGCCATGCCCGGCGAGGGGCGCGCAGAGCAGAGTCTCGCCGCGCCAGAGCGCCGGAGAGGCCAGCAGGCTTGCCCGCGGCATGCCCGTGACGTGCCGGTTTTCGCATTGCGCCAGCCCCGTTTCACCGAGCGGCGCGAGCCTGTCGCCCGGCTCCCACGGGCCCTGCACCACCCAGCGGCCGTCCCAGGGGCCCGGCGCGGCGCAGCTTTGCGCGGCCACGGCGGCCGGCTCCCGGCAGATGCGCAGGCGGGGGCCTTCCGGCAGAAGAAGGCAGCCGTGCAGGGTGCGGCGGCGCCCCTGCCGGGCGGCCTCATGGGCCGCCTGAAGCGCCTGCAGGCGCGGGCGGTATTCCGCCGAGGAGACCCAGCAGAGCGCGTGGGCGAGCAGTCGCAGGCGGGTCTCTTCCGGGCTTACGGCAAGGCCGGCAGCGTCGAAAAGCACGTCCCCGCCCTGTACCCGGGCGATGCGTTGCGCGGTCTCGTGGGCCAGATGGGCCAGGGCGGCGCGCGCCCGGGCCATCGCCTGCGCCGTTTCCGCCAGCCGCTCCGCCCGCAGGCCGAGCGTGGCAATCGCGTGCCGCGCGCGCACCCGCGCGAAGCGCGTGTCCTCGTTGCTTGGATCCTCCACCCAGTCCGCGCCGATCGCGGCGAGGTAGCGGCGCAGATCCGCGCGGCCCACCGCCAGCAGCGGACGCAGCCACGTAATGCCGTCAGACCGGCTTTCCGGCGCCATCGCAGCCAGGCCATCCACCCCTGAGCCGCGCTCAAGGCGCATCAGCAGGGTTTCGGCCTGATCGTCACGCGTGTGGCCGAGGGCCACGGCCGACAGGCCCTCGGTCCGCGCCCAATCGGCAATCAGTCTCCGGCGGGCGCGGCGGGCGGCATCCTGGAGATTGCCCTGCCCGTCCCATCCCTGCCAGCGCAGCACCCGGTGCGGCAGGCCGAGCCGGGCGCAGAGCGCGGCCACGCCGGCGGCCTCCTGCGCGGATGCGGCGCGCAGCCCGTGATCCACCGTCACCACGTGCAGGCGCGCGGCCGGGAAGTGCTCGGCCAGCCCATGCAGCAGCGCCACGGAATCCCCGCCCCCGGAAACGGCGATGCCGAGCCTTTCGGGCTCGGCAAGGGTTTCGGGCCAGGCGGGCCGGCCGATGATCTGCTGGAAGCGGCTCAGCTGCACCCGAGGCTCTGCATGGTGATCTGCGCGTTCTGCACCACCGGTGCCGCCGGGAAGCGCGCCTCGACCTCGCCCAGGGTCACACAGGCCTCGTTCGTCTGGCCGAGCGCACCGAGGGAAACGCCGAGCTTGTAGAGCGCATCCGGCGCCAGCGCGCCGTCGGGCGTGCCGGAGAAGCTTTCGAGGAACGCCCGCGCGGCGGCGGACATCTCTCCGAGGGCTTCGTGGGCCTGGCCGCGCAGGTAGTGGGCCTCGGCGCTCAGGGGGCTGCCGGGGTAGGTCTGTGTGAAAGCCTGGAACTGGTCCGCTGCGGTGCGGAAATCGCCGGCCTCGAAAGCGGCTTTCGCGGTGTCGAAATCCGCCTGCTCGCCGATCGCAAGCTCGGGGCCTTCGCCCGGCAGCGGCACCGCGGGGGCCGGCGCCGGCGTGCCTTCCAGCCCGCCCAGCGTGGTGGTTTCGCCCAACTGGCTGAGATCGCCGCCTTCCAATTCCACGAGCCGGAATTCCAGATCGCCGATGCGGTTGGTGCCATCCTGCACCACCGCGTTCAGGCGGAACTCCAGATCCTCCGTGGCCGAGGTCAGCCGCTGCACCTCCCGCTCGATGGCATCGAGCCGCTCCAGCGGCGTGTTGCCGCCGAGATTGCTGCCGGGCGCGCCGGTGGTGGACAGCTCGCGTTTGAGTTTCTGGATCTCGATGTAGAGGACCGAAAGCTCCTGCCGGATGTCGGCCAGCGTCTGCGCCCGATCCTGGGCGAAGCCGGCCTGCGCGGGCAGAAGGGCCACCGAAAGCACCAGCGCCGAGAACACGCGTTTCATCGCTCTTCCCCTCGCCAGCCGGATCAGCTCGAAAGCCCGCCCGCGGCCAGCACCGTCACGGCGCGGCGGTTCTGGGAGTAGCAGCTCTCCTCGGAGCAGATTTCCAGCGGGCGTTCCTTGCCGTAGGTCACCGTCTTGAGCCGGTTGGCGGCGACGCCGCGCGAGATCAGGTATTCGTTCACCGCGTTGGCCCGGCGGGCGCCGAGCGCGAGGTTGTATTCGCGCGTGCCCTGCTCGTCGGCGTGGCCCTCGATCACGGCGGTGTATTCCGGGTTCTGCGCCAGCCACTGGGCCTGCGCGTTCAGGGTGTTGCGGGCCACGTCGTTCAGCGTGCTCTGATCCACCTCGAAGAGCACGCGATCGCCGACGGCCTGCTGGAAATAGGCGATGGACGTCGGGTCCGACACGCTGCCCGCGGCGCCGCCGTTCAGCCCGTAGGCCGAGGGGTCGATCGTCTCGGTGCCGCCGTCGCCGAAACGGTTGTTGGAACAGGCCCCCACCGCGAGCGCCGCGATCAGCAGTCCTGCTTTCGTCACATGTTTCATCGGGTTTGCCCCCTGCCTTGTGCTTCTTGGCTCGATGGCCGTGAGAGTAGCACCTCCGCCCCGGCTTGGGAACGGAGGATCAGTTCTGCAATGGCGACCACGCCGGATCCGAGGCCGCCCCCGGCGTCGGCACCCGCTTGAGGTTGCGCCCGGAGATGTCGACCGAGTAGAGCGCCGGCTGCCCGTTGGCCCCCGAGGTGGCGCGGGTGAACATGATCACCCGCCCGTTGGGCGACCAGGTGGGCCCCTCGTCGAGGAAGGACGAGGTGAGCAGCCGCTCCTCGCTGCCGTTCGTGCGCATCACGCCGATGTGGAACCGGCCCTTGTTCTGCTTGGTGAAGGCGATCAGATCGCCGCGCGGGGACCAGACCGGCGTGCCGTAGCGGCCTTCGCCCATGCTGATGCGGCGGGCCTCGCCGCCGTTGGCGTCCATCACGTAGAGCTGCTGGGTGCCGGAACGATCGCTCTCGAAGACGATCTGGCGGCCGTCAGGCGAGTAGCTCGGCGCGGTCTCGATGGAGGGGGCGTTGGTCAGCCGGCGCTGCTGCCCGGTGGCGAGGTTCATCGTGTAGATGTCGGTGTTGCCGCCGGTGGTGAGCGAGAAGACGACCGTTCCGCCGTCCGGCGAGAAGCGCGGCGCGAAGCTCATGGCGCCGGCCTGATCGCCCAGGATGCGGCGGCCCACGGTGGCGACATCCAGCAAGTAGACGCGCGGAAAGCCGGTTTCATAGGAGGTGTAGAGCACGCGGTCGCCCGTGGGCGAGAAGCGCGGCGCCAGCACGATGGCGGAGCTGTCGGTGAGATACTGCACGTTCGCCCCGTCGTAATCCATGATCGCAAGCCGCTTCTGGCGCGCGTCCTTGGGGCCGGATTCGCTGACGAAGACGACCCGGCTGTCGAAATAGCCGCTTTCGCCGGTGACGCGCGAATAGACGGCATCCGAGACCTTGTGCGCCATCCGGCGCCAGCTGTCGGTGGTGCCTGAGAACTGGAGCCCCTTGCCCAGCGGCGCGCCGGAGAAAACGTCGAAGAGCCGGAACTTCACCGTCAGGCGGTTGCCGTCCACCGCCACCGCGCCTGTGATCAGCGCCTCGGCGTTGATTGCCTTCCAGTCGGCGTATTGCACCGGGCTGTCGAAGCTCGTGACATTGGCGATGTAGGCGGACGCCGGGATTTCGCGGAACAGGCCCGAGCCGGTCAGATCGTCCGCGATCACGCGGGCAATGTTGCGCGCGTATTCGGTGGCCGCTGCATTCTCGGCGATGAAATCGGGCACCGCGTAGGGCAGCGGCTCGATCACGCCGTCGGTGATTTCAATCCGGAGCGGCCCGTTCTGGGCTTTCACGGGCGCGGCGAACCACGCCACCCCGCCCATGGCGAGCGCCGCAGCGGCGATCAGGAGTTTCGAACGGATCATTTGAACCTCATCTTCTCCGGGTTGAATACCATCTCGATCTCGCGCCAGTGATCATATTTCTCGCTCGGCAGCGCAAAACCTTTCGCGCCGCAGCGGATGATCGCCCGGCGGGCGGCCTCGTAGGCCTGACGGGCGGCGGCCTCGTCTCCCCCTTCGTAGCCGATCATGCGGATCGACGCGATCTCGGGCTTGGCCTCCCGCGTCATGGCGACGGCAAGGGTGACGGTCGTCTTCAGCGCTTCCGTGGAGAGCGAGCCGACGTTCCAGCACTGGGAGATCTGCGCGATCAGGGAGTCCTTCTCGCCCGAGCTCAGCGGCGGGCCGGCGGGGGCGGAACTGGAGGCAGGCGCCGTTTCGCCGCCGCCGGCGAGGCCGGCGAGCGCGGCGGCCACGGCGGCATCCACGGCGGCCTGATCGGCGTTGTCGGGGGCAGGCTCCTGCGCCGGGGCGGACGCGGGCTGCGGCGCTTCGGCGGCGCGCGTGGGGCGCGGCGGGCGTGCGGGCGGGCGGGCCGAGGTGACGGGCGCGGCACTGGGCGGCGGCGTCGGCGCAGTTTCCGGCTGCTCCTCGGCCTCCGTCACGATGCGCGTCGAAGATTCCTCCGGCGCGGTGGCCTCCTGGGCCTCCTGCACGATCTCGGCCTCGGGTTCGGGCACCGGGGCGGCCTCTTGGCGGGTCTCGGTGTCGATCGTGGCCTCGGGGCTGGGCTCCGGGGTCGGCTGTGGGGCCACGCGCGGCGCGGGCTTGGGGCTGGACTGCGGCGCGTTGGGCAGCAGGACGGCCACGTCCTCGGAAGGGCTCACCGGCGCGGGCGGCGGCGCATCGGCCACCTCCGCCTCAGGCGCAGGCGCCAGTTCGGAAAGATCGGGAGCGGCATCGGGAGCGTCCGGGGTGTCCGGCACGGCAGGCTCGCTGCGCGGCGTCTCTTCGGGCGCGGCGGCCTCGGGCTGCGGCGCCGCCGCGGGCGCCTCGGGCGCCTCGGGCGCATCCGGTTCGCTCTGCGGCACCTCGGGCGCGGCTTCGAGCGGCGCATCGGCCACCGGTTGCGGCGTGAACAACTGGGCGAACTCCTCGCCCGAAATCAGCGACACCTCGGCCACCTCGACTTCCGGCAGGGCATCCTGCGACAGCCAGCCGCCGAAGAACATCCAGCCGATGAGCGCCACATGCCCGACGCCCGAGATCTTCTGTCCGGTGTTCAACGCCACGCGCCCGCGCCCCGCTAGCCGCCCTGGCCGTCAAGGCTGGGGCCACCCGTATCGGTGACGAGGCCGATGTTGTTGAACCCGCCCGCGTTGAGCGCGCCCATCACCTGCACGACCCGCTCGTAGGGGATCGCGCCATCGGCCCGCAGGAACACCTTGTCGGAGGTGCGCTCCGCCGCCACCGCGCGCAGCTTGGGGATCAGATCCTCGGGCGCGATCGGCGTTGTCTGGAGGATCAATTCGCCCTCCTGCGTGAGCGTGATCGCCAGCGGCTCCTCCTGCTCGGTGGGCAGCGCGTTGGCCGCCGTGCGCGGCAGTTCCACCGGCACGCCCACGGTGAGAAGCGGCGCGGCGACCATGAAGATGATCAGCAGCACCAGCATCACGTCCACGAAGGGCGTGACGTTGATCTCGCTCATGGCCGCGCTGCGGCGGCCCGAGCGGCGCCGGCGGCGGTTGCCGCCCGACGGCTTCTGGATGACACCGGCCCCCATGGATCAGCTGTCCAGCTGGCGGGAAAGGATGGTGGCGAACTCGTCGGCGAAGGCCTCGTAGCCACTGATGATGTGATCGGCATCCGCGGAGAGCTTGTTGTAGAAGATCACCGCGGGGATGGCCGCCAGCAGCCCCAGACCGGTGGCCAGCAGCGCCTCGGCGATCCCCGGCGCCACCACCGCGAGGTTGGTGTTCTGCTCCTGCGCGATCTCCACGAAGGCGTTCATGATCCCGATCACCGTGCCGAACAGGCCGATGAAGGGCGCGGTGGAACCCACCGTCGCCAGGAGAGACAACCCGCTGTTGAGCCGTTCGCTCTCCTTGGCGATGGCCACGTCCATGCTGCGGTCGATGCGCGCCTGCGCACCGGCGATCAGCCCGCCGTCCTGCCGGTGGCTGCGGCGCCACTCGATCATCCCGGCGGCAAAGACCTTCTCGGAGGCGCCTTCGGGCGTGGGGCCGATCTTCTCGAACAGCTCGTCCAGCGGCTCGCCCGACCAGAACGCCCGGTCGAACACCGCCGCCTCCGCCCGCGCGGCGCGGAAGGCGATGAGTTTCTGGATGATCGTGGACCAGGACCAGAAGGAGGCGATCACGAGGATCACCATCACCAGCTTCACGGTCAGCGTTGCACGCAGGAAAAGCGCGAGGATCGAGAAGTCGATCTCCTGCGCCATCGCAAGGGTTTCGGTTTCCATATGCCTGCTCTTGTTGCGGTTGGCCGATGACTCCGGCTCTGATTGACGCCGAATCTACAGCAGTTTCAACGCGAACGCCACAGAATGCGCAGGATGCGGCGAATTTCGCCGCTTCAATGCAGAAGCAGGCGGATATTCGCCGGCAGCCGGGCCGGTTGCCCCGCTTCGTTGATCAGCACCACCGTGAGCCGCGCGGTGAAGATCTTTTCGCCGGCGCGCAGGATTTCCTGCCAGAACTGGATCCGCGCGCCCGTCACGGCCTCGATGCAGGTGCGCACCTCGAGCTGGTCGCCGAATTTGGCGGCCGCGAGGTATTCCGCTTCGATCCGGCGCACGACGAAAGCAAGGCCCTCGTCCTCCTTCATCGCGCCCTGATCGACGCCGAGTTCGCGCACCATGGTGGAGCGCGCCCGCTCGATGAAGCGCAGGTAGTTGGCGTGGTAGACGACGCCGGCCATGTCGGTGTCTTCGTAGAACACTTCGACGGGGTAGCTGTGGATCTGGCTCATGAAACGCTTCCTGCTGCGATGTCCTCCGCCCCCCTGATAGGCAGGCGCGCGCATCGGGGCAAGCGCCCTGCCCGCCTGCAGCGGCGCCCGGCATCGGCTCACCGCAAACGGGCGGCCCCCAAGAGGAAGGCCGCCCGTCATCATGCATGGCGTTTCACCGAAAGGTGGCCGCGCTCAGAACTTCCAGCGCAGGCCGCCCATGATGGCGGTGCCGTCCTTGTAGTCGGCGCTGGCCCCGTCGAACTTGTACTCGCGGATGGCGCCGTAGACTTCGAGGTTCTGGCGATCGAAGTTCTGCACCACGGCCAGCCCCACGGAGCGGCTGTCGGCCCCGGCCTCGAACACGTCCGCACCGCTGTAGTAGTCCACCGAGAAGGCCGTGGCGCCGGCCTTGAACCAGTTCTGCTGGTAGCCGGCCTTGACGTAGCCGTAGGTGGAGTCGCGATCGGCGGAGGTGCGGCCGCCGGCCACGGCGAGGCTCAGGCCCGAAGGTTGGTGCAGCACCGCCGCGGAGCCGGAAAGCACCTCTTCGTCATCGCCGTTCCAGGCGTAGCCGATGCCCGAGGCGAAGGCGTAGTCGCCGTAGGTCCTGGCGTAGCGCACGGCGAGATCGTAGTAGTCGTTGCTGTCGTCGTCGGCCAGCACCTCCTGCCCGTAGGCGCCGGAGAAGGTGAAGCCGTTGTAGCTGGCCGAGTCATAGCGCACGCGGAAGCGGCGGGCGCCGTCCATGTTGTCGAAGTGGTCAGAGACCTTGCCCCCGGTGAAGCCGCCCATCGCGTCGCGCACCAGCTGGCCGCCGGCCATATCCGAGACCGCCACCCCGGCGATCACCCCGGTGCCGGAGAAATCCGCTCCGGTGATGCCGTCTGTCGCCATGGAGCCCTGACCGAAGGAAAACGTGCCGTAAGCCTCGGAGGCGAAGGACATTTCGAGGTGGCGGATGTCGGTCTGATCGAAGGCCCAGCCGCCGTCCTTGTCCTTGATGTTCACCGAGGAAGTGGAGGACGGCGTGATCCCCAGCTCGATCTTCGTGCCCATGGACCAGCCGGAGCTGAGGCCCGTCTCCGTCTCGATGCCGATGCGCGAGCCGGAGTTGGCGTTGTCCACCGGGAAGTAGGTGGAGGACTCGATGCCGTCGTCGTAGGAGAGGATCCCCTGGTTGATCTGGCCGTAGATCGTGACCTTGGTGTTGCCGAAGGCCTTGGACAGATCGGTGTTGATCTGGTTGATCCAGTCGATTTCCTCGGAGAGGGCGGGAAAGCCGAAGGTGGCGACGCTCGCCGTCGTGGCCAGCAGGATCTTGGACTTGCTCATGTCTATCCCCGTTCACACCGGCCCCGCTGCCCGTGGGGGCGCCGAAGCCGCGTGCTGTTTCAGTCGGTTGACGAGCGGCTGTTGCGCGCTCACCACTGATCTACGATTTTGTCATCCGAAGTTGAAGTTTAATTTGACAACCACGGTTGCAATAGGCGGGAACCCGCCATTTCGCCCGGGCAGCCTGGCGGGAGTCAGCTTTGGGGGCGGGCCTGAAGGCGGGCGTAGAGCCGCAGCGCATGGGCCGGGGTGTCGGCATGGGCAGGGAGCACCGGATCGTAGGCGGCGCGGATCACGGCGGCGATTTCGGGCCGCAGCACGGCGGTGCCGCTGTCGGGCAGCAGGGCCAGCGGGCTGCTTCGGTGGAAGGCACGATCCGACCAAAGCAGCACCGACTGCACAACCTGGCTCAGCGCCAGCGTGTCGGCCGGCATCTCAGACAGCACCGCATCCATGCGCAGGAAGACGAAACAGGCCTGGATGGCGCCCTGCTCGTCGAAGCGGAAAATCCGGTACTGGTTGGCCTCGGCGGCCTGAAGCCGGGCCACGAGATCGGGCAGTTCCGGCACGAGCCGGTCGAGGTTGGGCGTGTCCAGAAGCTCCTGCCAGTCGCGCATGAAGAAGACCATCAGGTTGGCGCCCAGTTCCGGGTCCGTCTCCGCCATCTTGTGGCCCGCCATCGCCACCACGGCCTCGATCGCGCCCTTGATGACGGAGAGCGTCGCGTCCTCCACCCCGAACACCACGGGCACGATCGGGCGGCCCCAGCGGGAGAAGGCGAAGCTTTCGTCGCTGCGGGTGAAGAGGGCTTCAACGTCTTCGGGGGTGAGATCGGGCATCGGACACTCCTGCGGGCGGGTTGCGGCCCACGGCATACGCGCTCGGGCGCGCCGCTTCAAGCCGGGCTACTTGCCGAAGAGATCCGACTGCCCTTCGCGTTTCGGGGCCTCCAGCCCCAGGTGCTGCCAGCCCTTGCGCGCCAGCATGCGGCCGCGCGGGGTGCGCTGCACGAGGCCCTGCTGCAGCAGGTAGGGCTCGATCACCTCCTCGAGCGCGTCCCGGCTCTCCGACAGCGCCGCGGCGATGGTCTCGATCCCCACCGGGCCACCGCCGTAGTTCTCGGCGATGAGGGTGAGGTAGCGCCTGTCCGCGCCGTCCAGCCCGAGCGAATCCACCCCGAGCCGCCGGAGCGCGTTGTCGGCGATCTCGCGGGTGACCTTGCCATCGCCCTCGACCACGGCGAAATCCACCACCCGGCGCAGAAGCCGGCCCGCAATCCGGGGGGTGCCGCGGGCACGGCGGGCGATCTCCATCGCGCCGTCGGGCGTGGCCGGTGCGCCCAGCAGGCGGGCGGAGCGGGTGACGATCTCGTTCAGCTCCTGCACCGTGTAGAACTGAAGCCGCGTCGGGATGCCGAAGCGATCGCGCAGGGGGGTGGTGAGCAGGCCGAGCCGCGTGGTGGCGCCCACCAGCGTGAAAGGCTGCAGTTCGATGCGCACGGTGCGCGCGGCAGGCCCTTCACCGATCACCAGATCCAGCTCGTAATCCTCCATCGCCGGGTAGAGCACCTCCTCCACGGCCGGGTTCAGACGGTGGATCTCGTCGATGAAGAGCACGTCGCGCGCTTCGAGGTTGGTCAGGATCGCCGCCAGATCGCCGGCCTTCGCCAGCACCGGACCGCTTGTCATCCGGAAGGAAACCCCCAGTTCGCGCGCCATGATCTGGGCGAGGGTCGTCTTGCCGAGGCCCGGCGGGCCGTAGAACAGCGTGTGATCCATCGCCTCGCCCCGGCGCCGCGCGCTTTCGATGAAGACGCGCAGGTTGGCGCGGGCCTCGGCCTGGCCGATGAACTCCTCCAACGCCTGCGGGCGCAGGGCGCGGTCCATGTCGCCGGGTTGCGGTTCGGGGCGCAGGGTGGGATCGGGCTCGCTCATCTATCAGCCTTTCGGGGCCAGTTTGCGCAGGGCGGCGCGGATCAGGGATTGCGCATCGGCCTCGGGCAGTTCGCCCGCCACCTCGGCCACCGCGGCCGCCGCTTCGGAGGGCGCGTAGCCGAGATTGGTGAGGGCGGACAGCGCGTCCGACTGCGCCGCCGCGCTGCCGGAGGGCTTTTTCGCGGATCGCGCCGGCCGCGCCGGGGCGGGCTCCGCCGGCTCGACCACGGCCTCCGCCTCGGCCTCAAGCGTCTCGCCCAGCGAGCCGGCCATGGCCATCACCGCGGGGGCCTTGTCCTTCAGTTCGATCACCACCCGCTGCGCCGTCTTCGGGCCGATCCCCTTGGCCGCCTTGATCGCGGCCTGATCCCCGAGCGCGATCGCACGGGAGACACCCTCGGGCCCGAGCGTGCCGAGGATGGCGAGCGAGGCTTTCGCGCCGATGCCCTGTACGCCCATCAGCAGGCGGTGCCATTCCTTTTCCACCAGCGAGGTGAAGCCGAAGAGCTGCATCAGATCCTCGCGCACCAGCAGATCCGTGTAGAGCGCCACCACCTCGCCCACCGGCGGCAGGCTGGCGAGCGTGCGCTCGGAGACATGGACGATGTAGCCCACGCCGCGCACGTCGATCATCACGTGGTCGGAGCCCTTGTAGTCGATGCGGCCCGTCAGCTTGCCGATCATGCGCCTGCCTTTCTGAGTGCTTTCTGCCGGTTGCCCGTCTGCGCGTGGAAGGCGTGGCAGATGGCGATGGCCAGCGCATCCGCGGCATCGGCGCCGGCGAGCTTCACGCCGGGCAGCTGCAGCTTGACCATGTGCTGGACCTGCTCCTTGGCGGCATGGCCCACGCCCACCACCGTTTTCTTCACCGCGTTGGGCGCATATTCCCCCACCGACAGCCCGGCCTGCGCCGGCACCAGCAGCGCGATGCCCCGCGCCTGCCCCAGCTTCAGCGTGCCCACGGCGTCCTTGTTGACGAAGGTCTGCTCCACGGCGGCGGTGTCGGGCTGGTAGGTGGCGAGGATGTCCGTCAGCTCGCGGTGGAGCTGGTGCAGCCGTTCGGCCAAAGCGCCGGGCACGGAATGGATGATGCCGTTGGCCACATGGGTGAGTCGCGATCCCTCCGCGTCAATCACCCCCCAGCCCATGTTCCGAAGCCCCGGATCGATGCCCAAAACCCGCATACTGCCCTGCCCGATACGATTTTTTTCAACGAGTAGCACGAAACGCGAACATTTGCCAATGGCGCCGGCGACGATGCTTGTGATCACAAATTCGCATCAAAAGGTGGAAAAGCGACATCAAGGGCCGGATTCCGGCCTGAAAACGACACCCCGCCGAAGCCACTTTTCGCCTTTGCAAAAAGGTGTTTAAGGCCCACGAGACCCATGCACAAACTGCATGGATGCTATGCGCTCCACCCCTCTTGTCCGGTGGTTTTCTCCCCTCTATCTGCCGGCCTGCAAGCGCACAAAAATGCATCAACTCTGAAAGAAAGGACGGCACCAATGGCTGCTTTTGAAACCTCCCGCCCGGCAACCGGCTCCCTGTTTGGTGGCCGTCTGGCCAATCTCTTCGCCGCGCTGATCGAATGGAACGATCGCCGCGTCACCCGCAAGGCCCTCTCCAAGCTCACCGATCGCGAGCTGGACGACATCGGCCTGAGCCGCGGTGACCTCGACGCCCTGCGCGGCTGAGCCAGGCCCCGCCGCCTCGGCGGGCTTTCAACGGAAGAAAAAGGCCGCTTCGGAGGGATCCGACGCGGCCTTTTCACCATGTGAAACGAGCAAACTCTTTAAGGATGATCGGCCCTACTTGGGCAGAACCTTGTTCAGATGGCCGGCCACCCAGAGCGTTGCCGGATCGGCCTGCATCATGAAGGCGCCCACCTGCTCGACCGAGGTACCGGCCGCCAGCTTGTCCACGCGCTGCGTGTAGGTGGCACCGCCGAGCTGGGCGTAGAGAAATCCCTTGAATACGAAGACCCCGGCCGCCACGAGCAGAAGCCCGCGGATCGGGAAACGCCGTTCCACGCGCCGGCGCGGCGCCGACGTGATCAGCCCGTCCGGACCGATCGTATGGACATAGCCCCGCGCAAGCTTCCGGTGACGCCGGTCGATCCGGCGCAGTCGCTTGTCGAAACTCTGGAGATTGGCATCCGCCATAGCAGCCTCCGTTGGTCGGCCCCCACCGACACAACCGATTTTCCGCCGAAATGTGGCGAAAACAAGGCGATTAAGGCAAAATTTAGGTTATTTGCGTGCGTCTTGGTCCTTTTTGCGCATCGTCAGCGTCGACCAGTCAACAATCTCCTCGTGATGCACGAGATTGAACCCGTTCGCGGAATAAACCTCGATCACCTCCGGCGCCTGCTCGTTCAGCAGGCCGGACAGAATCACGTAGCCGCCCTCGGCCACATGCGCGGCCATGTCGGGGGCGAGATCGATCAGCGGGCCTTTCAGGATGTTGGCGAACACCAGGTCGAAGGGCGCCGCCTCGGCCAGGACAGGAGAGTCAAACCCCATCGCCTCGATGCAGCGCACGCGCCCTTCCAGCCCGTTGGAGGCCACGTTGGCCGCGGCCACTTCCACGGCGACTGCGTCGATGTCGCTGGCGAGCACCGGATCGGGCCAGATCTTGGCGGCGGCCATCGCCAGAACGGCCGTGCCGCAGCCGATGTCGGCCACGTTGCGGCCGACGAACCCGCCCTCCGCCAGCCGGTCAAGGGCGCGCAGGCAGCCTAGCGTGGTGCCGTGGTGGCCGGTGCCGAAGGCCATCGCGGCCTCGATCAGCAGCCCCACCGCCCCCTCGGGCAGCTTGTCGGCATCGTGGCTGCCGTGCACGAAGAAGCGCCCCGCGGCGACCGGGGAAAGCTCGCGCCGCACCTTGGCGACCCAATCGGTTTCGGGCAGTTCGGAGACGACGAAGGGGTTGGCGCCGAAGGCGGCGGCGAGCACCGCCAGCGCCGTTTCGTCGGGTGCCTCGGTGAAATAGCCGCCCACTTCCCAGAGGCCGGAGCCGTCCTCGATCTCGAAGACGCCCACGCCCATCGGCTCCGGGTCCATCCGCTCGAGCGCCTCGCCGAGTTTCTCTGCGGCGGGTTTGCCGGGAAGGGTCGTGAAAGCGGTGAAAGTGGGCATGGTGTCCTCGCGTGTGGCCTGCAGGGCGCTTAGACGCCCTGCCGCCACGCGTCAAGCGCCGCTGCCGATCCCCACGGGGCAGCTCACGCCGGTGCCGCCGATGCCGCAGTAGCCGGCCGGGTTCTTGGCGAGATACTGCTGGTGGTAGTCCTCCGCGTAGAAGAACGCCGGCGCGGGCAGGATTTCCGTGGTGATCGCGCCGTAGCCCGCCTCCGCCAGACGGGGCGCGAAGGCGGCGCGGCTCTCCTCGGCGGCCTGGGCCTGCGCGGCGCCGTAGGTGTAGATGCCGGAGCGATACTGGGTGCCCATGTCGTTGCCCTGGCGCATGCCCTGGGTCGGATCGTGGTTTTCCCAGAACACGCGCAGCAGTTCCTCGTAGGGCACGATCTTCGGATCGAAGATCACCCGCACCACCTCGTTGTGGCCGGTCTGGCCGGTGCAGACCTCCTCGTAGGTCGGGTTCGGCGTGTGGCCGGCGGCGTAGCCCGCCATCGTCAGCCAGACGCCCTCGATCTGCCAGAAGATCCGCTCGACACCCCAGAAACAGCCCATGCCGAACATCGCCTCCTGCATGCCCTCGGGCACGGGCGCCTTCAGCGGGCGGCCGCTGACGAAATGGGTCTCGGCGGTGGGGATCGGCGCCGGACGGCCCGGCAGGGCGGCCTCGGGCGAAACCATCTGCATCTTCTTCTTCTGGAAAGCGAACATGGGGCGTGCCTCACGATTGTGCGTCTGGGGTGCAGATATAGGGGGCCACGGGCGCCGCTTCTACTCTGCTGGCGCAGGCGTGATCGCGGCGAGCCGGGTTTCGTTGCCCGGCGCCGGGTGGCGCGGGATCAGCAGCGCCAGCCCCAGCGAGCAGAGTGCGATGGCGGCGGCCAGCCCGAAGACCGCGGCGGGCGAGACCAGCCACAGCAGCCCCAGCAGCACCGGCAGGAAGACGGCGGCGATGTGGTTGATGGTGAAGGCCACGGCGGCCGTGGGGGCGATGTCCTTCGGGTCGGCGATCTTCTGGAAGTAGGTCTTCAGCGCCAGCGCCAGCGCGAAGAGCAGGTGGTCCACCACGTAGAGCGCGCTGGCCAGCACCACGCCCCAGCCGAACATGTAGATGCCGCCGTAGGCGAAGAACACCAGCGCGAGCCCGGCGTATTCGAAGATCAGCGCATTGCGCTCGCCGAAGCGGTACACGGCCCGCCCCATCAGCGGGGCGAAGATCATGTTGGCCACGAGGTTGATCAGGAAGAGCGCCGTCACCTCGTGAACCTCGAAGCCGAAGCGCTCCACCATCATGAACCCGGCGAAGACGACGAAGATCTGGCGCCGGGCACCGGCGAGAAACTGCAGCGCGTAGTAGAGCCAGTAGCGCTTGCGCAGGACGATCCGGCGGCGCTGCGGGTTCGGGGTTTCGAACTGGGGATAGGCCAGCAGGCAGAACAGCGCGATGGCCACCGTCAACCCGCCGGTGGCGAGGTAGACGGCGTTGTAGCTCAGGCCGAGGCGATCCCAGAGCAGCACGATCAGCACGTAGATCACCAGCGTGGCCGCCGATCCGGCCGCAGCCAGCCAGCCCAGCATCTGGGGGGCGCGGTTCTTCTCGATCCACTGCAGCTGGAGCGACTGGTTGACCGTCTCGTAGTAGTGGAACCCGATCGAGGACAGCATGGTGATCGTCAGGATGCCGTAAAGGCTGGGAAACCACGCCGTGACGGCGGTGGCCGCCCCCAGAAGGGCGAGGCTCACGAGGCCCAGCACCTGTTCGCGGATCAGCAGAAGCAGGGCGATCACGCCCACCGCGAAGAAACCGGGGATCTCGCGCACGCTGTGCAGCAGGCCGATGTCGGCCCCGTCGAAATCCGCCACCTCGATGACGAAATTGTTGAGCAGCGCCGACCACGTGGAGAAGGCGATCGGCATGGCGAGTGCCGTCAGAAACAGCAGGGCGATCGGGCGGCGCCACGGCGGCAGCGCGCCGGCATCTTCGAGGTGAACCGTTTTCATGACCCTCGGATACGCGCGAAACCGGCCGGGGAAAAGGCAAAGTTCTGTTCTCCCCCGCACAGATCACCCCTGCACGGACGGCGTTTCGAGACAGGCACCGGCGGCGCTTCTTCAACCCTCCGGCCGCACCTGCGCCAGTGTGTGGGCGATACGCCCGCGCCCCTTCCGTCGCTCCTGCCGCTCCTGCCGGCGTTTCCTGCGCCTGATGCATCCACGACCGCAAGCCCCGGCACGACCTTTCCTGCCCGCAGCGCCCTTCGCGCCTCTTGCGCTTTTCCACCCGCGCACCTGCCCACGCACCTGCCAGGCGCGGCTTCCGCCTCGCTTCGCCGCTAGCTCGGGGCCACAGCCGCCGGCGACGAGGCCACGCGGCGGATCTCGGCGAGCAGTTCGGCCTTGCGCAAGGGCTTGGACAGGAACCCGTCCATCCCGGCGGCCTGGCAGGCCCGCCTGTCCTTTTCGAAGGCGTTGGCCGTAAGCGCGACGATAGGGGTCGCGCGCATGCCCTGCTCCGCCTCCGCGGCGCGGATCCGGCGGGTGGCGCCGATGCCGTCCAGGCGGGGCATGGACATGTCCATCAGGATCAGGTCGAAACGGCTCGCCTGCGCGGCCTCGACAGCCTGCACCCCGTCCTCTGCGAAGGTGAGATCGATGCCGCTGCCCGCCAGAAGCCGCGCGAGGACCAGCCGGTTGGCCCGGTTGTCTTCCGCCGCGAGCACCAGGAGCCCGGCCAGTTCGCTTTGCCCGGCAGCCGCCGCCTGTTCGGGGCCCTGTGAGGGAGCCTGTGAGGGAGCCTGTGCGGAAGCCTGTGCTGGAGCCTCGGCCGCGGCGGCGCGTGGCAGGGTCAGCGTCAGCTTGAAGCGACTGCCTTCTCCGGGCGTGGAAACGGCCACGAGATCGCCGCCCATGTGGCGGGCGAGCTTGCGCGAAATCGCCAGCCCCAGCCCGGTGCCGCCGTGCAGCCGGGTCGTCTTGGCGTCCACCTGCTCGAAGGGCTCGAAGATGCGCTGCAGGGCCTCCTGCGGAATTCCGAGGCCGGTGTCGGCGACCTCGATCTCGATGCCGGCGTCGGCGCCGCCCGCGCCAGGCGCCACCTTCGCCGCCAGCGATACCCGCCCCGCCTCGGTGAATTTCAACGCGTTTCCGAGGAGGTTCATCACCACCTGCCGCAGCTTCCCGGCATCCCCGACGACCCAGACCCCTTCCGCCTCTGCGATGTCGCATTCGAAGGACAGCCCCTTCTGATCCAGCAGCGGCGAAAAGAGGGCCGCGCAATCCTGCAGTGGCCTCGCCAGGGCGAAGGGGATCTGCTCCAACTCCGCCTTGCCGGCCTCGATGCGGGAAAAATCCAGCACGTCGTTGATGATGGACAACAGCGCCCGCCCGCCGCCTTCGATGGTTTCCAGCATCTCGGCCTGATCGGGCGAGAGCGCCGATTCCCGCAGAACCTCGGCCATCCCGAGGATCGCGTTCAGCGGCGTGCGGATCTCGTGGCTCATCACCGCGAGGAACTCCGATTTCGCAATGCTCGCGGCCTCGGCCCGCCGCTGCAGTTCCCGTGCCTCCTCGGCCCGGCGCACCAGCGCCGCCTGCGAGGCCTCCAGCCGCTGCAGCGTCTCGCGGATTTCCGCGTTGGCCTCCAGCAGGCGCCGCTCCGCCTCGTGGCGGCTTTCGTTCTGCTGGCGCAGCCGGTCGAACAGGCCCGCCAGCATGGTGAACAGCAGCACGGCGGCAGTGAGATACACAAGGTAGGTGCGCAGATCCGCCTCCGGGGTGAGCAGGCTGTCCCCGATGACGATGCCGACCATCGCGGCCAGCACGGCGAGCTTGGCGCGAAAGGATTCGGGATGCAGCCCCGCCACCAATTGCCCGTTCACCAGCCCGGCGGTGAGGAAGGCCATGCAGAGCACCCAAAGCTCGGGCCCGCCGACGAACCAGAGAATGCCGATGGCGCCGCAGACACCGGCCGCCCAGATCGCGGAGCCGGCGGCCAGACGATGGCTGGCCGCCTTGGCATCACGCAGGATGAGCCCGCTGCGCTGCACATGCGCGACGTTGCACAGTTCCACCACTTCGGCACCCATCAGAGCAAGCGCCGCCATCACCCCCCAGCCCGGCGAAATGAACCCCGCCACGATCAGCGCCCCGGCCACCTCGAACCCCGCCCGGACGGGCAGCGTGGAGAAGCGGCCGCGGCAGAACCGCTGCAATCGCCCTTCGCGGGAGTATTTCGAAGGCGCCGGCCTGCCGGCACCGGGGAGCGCTTGCGCCATGGGGGGGCTTTCCGATCATTTGTCCACGAGTCATGCCACGACATGTCTTGCCACGGGGTTAAGCCGCGGCGGCGTGTCAGTAGAAACTTTGGGGGTCGATGTCGATGGAAATGCGCGTATTGGCCGGCACGCGCAGCTGCCCCACCCAGGCCGTCAGGGCCTTCTGGATCGGCACGCCCTTGGCCGCCTTCACCAACAGCCGCACCCGGTGGCGCCCCCGGATCCGGGCGATCGGCGCCGGCGCCGGACCAAAGACCTGCGCCTGCACCTGGCGCAGCGGCGCGTCTTGCCGGGCGAGCTGGTTGCCCAGATCGAAAGCGGTCTGCACGTCTGGGGAGGAAATCACGATGCCCGCAAGCCGCCCGTATGGCGGCACGCCCGCGGCCTCGCGCTCCCGTGCCTCGGCCTGCCAGAACCCCTCTTCATCGCCGGAGAGGATCGCGCGGATCACCGGGTGCTCGGGCTGGTAGGTCTGAAGAAGCGCGAGCCCCTTGCGCTCGCTGCGCCCCGCCCGGCCCGCGACCTGCCGCATCAGCTGGAAGGTGCGCTCCGCGGCGCGCAGGTCGCTACCTTGCAGACCGAGATCCGCATCGATCACGCCGACAAGGGTCAGAAGCGGGAAATTATGCCCCTTTGCAACGAGTTGCGTGCCGATGATGATGTCGGCACCGCCCTCGGCGATGAGCCCGATCTGCGCCTTGAGCGCGCGGGCCGAGGCGAAGAGATCGGAGGACAGCACCGCCACGCGCGCCTCGGGAAAGGCCTCCGCCGTTTCCTCCGCCAGCCGCTCCACGCCGGGGCCGACGGGTGCCAGCCGCCCCTCGACCTCGCATTTCGGACAGGCCTCGGGCACCGGTTTCGTCTCGCCGCACTGGTGGCACATCAGCCGCTTCAGGAACCGGTGCTCCACCATGCGCGCATCGCAGTTGTCGCAGGCGATCTGGTGGCCGCAGGCGCGGCAGATCGTGACCGGCGCATAGCCGCGCCGGTTCAGGAACAGCAGCGACTGCTCGCCCTTCTCGATCCGCGCGCGCACCTGCGCCTTGAGCGCCTCGGAGATCCAGCGCGCGCCCGGCAGTTTTTCGGCGCGCATGTCGATGGCGCGCATTTCCGGCAGTTCGGACGCCCCGAACCGCGCCGCCAGATCGAGGCGCCTGTATTTCCCGGCCTGCGCATTGGCCCAGCTTTCCAGCGAGGGTGTCGCCGAGGCGAGAATGACCTGCGCGCTGCAGTAGGTGGCCCGCAGAACCGCCATGTCGCGGGCGGAATAGAGCACCCCGTCTTCCTGCTTGTAGGAGGTGTCGTGTTCCTCGTCGACGACGATCAGGCCGAGATCGCGGAACGGCAGGTAGAGCGCGGAGCGCGCGCCCACCACCAGCTGCGCCCCATTCTCGGCCACCATGCGCCAGCAACGGCGCCGTTCGGTGAGCGTCACGCCGGAATGCCACTCCGCGGGGCGGGCGCCGAAGCGGGTCTCCACGCGATCCAGGAACTCGGCTGTCAGCGCGATTTCAGGTAGAAGAACAAGCGCTTGCCGCCCCTTCCTCAAGCACTCAGCCACCGCTTCGAGGTAGACTTCCGTCTTGCCCGAGCCCGTCACCCCCTTGAGCAGCGTGGTGCCGTAGCGGCCCGAGGCCACCCCCTGCCGCAGGGCGTCCGCCGCCCGTGCCTGATCTTCCGAGAGATCCACCCCGCCGAAATCGGGCCGCAGCGTCGGATAGGGCAGATCGCGTGGGCTGGCCTCCTCGCGCACCACACCCTGCTTCACCAGCCCCTTGATGACGGAGGTGCTGACGCCGGCCATTTCCGCCAGTTCGCCCAGCGTGAAGGCGAGGCCGCCGTATTCGCGGAGCGTCTCCACCACCCGCCTGCGGGCGTCCGTCTCGCGGTCCGGCACGCCTTCGCCCAGCCGGTAGATCTTGCGCATCGAGGGCGGATCGCCGAGGCCCGGCGCGCGGGTGGCCAGCCGCAGCATCGCCGGCATCGGGGTGATCGTGTAGTCGGCGACCTTCACGAGGAAATCGCGCATGTCCCGCCCCATGGGCGGCACGTCGAGCACGCGGGAAATGGCGCGCGCCTTCTTGAGATCGAACCCGCCCTGCCCAGCGCCCCAGACCACGCCGATGACCTTGCGCGGCCCCAGCGGCACTTCGACGAAGGCCCCGAGGAAACAGCCGCCGGCCGGGGCGCGGTAGTCGAGCGTGCGATCCAGCGGCTGGGTGGTCAGTACCGCCACCAGCGCGCCTTCCTCGAAATAGCTCTGTTCCTGCTCCGCCGCCATGCTGCCCGCGCCCCGTCCGCGCCCCGTTTCGTTGCCTGTTTCGATGCCTGTTTCGATCGCCGCGCGAGCCTAGCGCTGCGCGCGGGGAAGCGAAAGATGCGATCCCCTTTCGAGGCCTGGGGCGCGATTGCGACACCTGCGGCGACAATGTTTGAAAATCGCTATTTTCCGTTCACTTTTGGCGCCCAATCCCTGTATGATTGCGGAAAATAATCAAGGGGCAGGCATGTCGAGCACCGCCAAGATTGACAATTCCCTGCGCGAGCAGATCATCGCCGATCCGGAAGTGATCCTCGAGGATCAGGATCTGATGCGCGCCCTCGTGGCCGCCAACGAGAAAGCCCTCGGCGGCAACATCGTGGACCTTCGGGGCATCGCCATGGAGCGGCTGGAAGCCCGGCTGGACCGGCTGGAGGACACCCACCGCTCGGTCATCGCCGCCGCCTACGAGAATCTCGCCGGCACGAACCAGGTGCACCGGGCCATCCTGCGGATGCTCGATCCCGTCACCTTCGAGGATTTCCTGAAGGAACTCGACGGCGACGTGGCCGAGATCCTGCGGGTGGACTGCATCCGGCTGGTGCTGGAAAGCGTGCAGACCGGGGACGATCCGGCCCTGCGCAAGCTCGGGGACGTGCTCAGCGTGGCCGAACCAGGTTTCGTGGACGCCTACCTGACCGCCGGGCGCGATGCGCCGGTGCGTCAGGTCACCCTGCGGCAGGCCATCCCGCAGAGCGACATGATCTACGGCGAGGCCGCCGAATGGATCCGCTCCGAAGCCTGCCTGAAGCTGGATTTCGGCGAAGGCCGCCTGCCTGGCATGCTGGTGATGGGCAGCGAGGATCCGCACCAGTTCCGCCCCAACCAAGGCACCGATCTGCTGGCCTTCTTCGCCGGAACCTTCGAGCGCGCCATGCGCCGCTGGCTGGCCTGATGATCTCACCGGCGGCCACGGATTCGGTCCAGAACTTCCTTGCCGCACAGCAGGCGCTGAAGGCCTCCGCCGAGAACACCATCGCCGCCTACCAGGCCGATCTGCTCGGCTTCTTGGCCTTCCTCGCCGGCCACCACGGCGGCACCATGGGCATGGCCCGGATCAAGGCCACCAGCCTTTCGGACATGCGCGCCTGGCTCGCCCATGAGCGCAGCCGGGGCGCCTCAGCGCGCAGCCGCGCCCGCGCGCTTTCGGCGGTGAAGAGCTACTTCCGCTGGCTCGCCCGTCAGGACGGCGATTTCGATCCGACGGCCGTTCTCTCGGTGCGCAGCCCCAAATACACCCGCAAGATCCCCCGCCCGCTGGCCGAGACGGCCGCGCGCGCGGTGATCGACACGGTGGAGATGCAGGCCACCGAACCCTGGGTGGCCGCGCGGGACGTCGCCGCCGTGACCTTGATGTATGCCTGCGGCCTGCGGATCTCGGAGGCGCTTTCGCTCACCGGGCGCGATGCCCCCCTGCCCGAGGTGCTGCGGATCCGCGGCAAGGGCGGCAAGGAGCGCATCGTGCCGGTGCTGCCGGCCGCGCGCGCGGCCGTGGCGGCCTACACCGCGATCTGCCCCTTCCCGATGGAGCCCGACGACCCGCTGTTTCGCGGCGTGCGCGGCGGCGCCTTGAACCCGCGCGCGTTGCAGAAGGTGATGGAGAAGGCCCGGCTTCAGCTCGGCCTGCCCGCCACCGCCACGCCCCACGCGCTGCGCCACTCCTTCGCCACGCACCTGCTGAACGCCGGCGGCGATCTGCGCAGCATCCAGGAGCTTCTGGGCCATGCGTCGCTCTCCACGACCCAGGCCTATACGGCGGTGGAAACCGCCCGCCTTCTGGACGTCTACGAGAAAGCCCACCCCAGGGCCGCGGGCGGCGGCTGAGCTTCCTTCCTGAGCCGTTGCATTCGCGCGCCGATTGCGCCATGACGATCCGATGACACCAGAACACCGCGCGCTATTCGTCCATCTCTTCACCGGAACCGGGGCCGTCTTCGCCATGCTCGCCATGCTGGCGGCGGCGGACGCCAAGTGGAGCCTGATGTTCCTCTGGCTGGTGGTGGCCCTCGTGGTGGACGGGATCGACGGGCCGCTCGCCCGCCGCTTCCACGTCAAGAAATACGCGCCCCAGATCGATGGCGTCCTGCTGGATCTGATCATCGACTACCTGACCTACGTGTTCATCCCCGCCTTCGCGCTGTTCAAATCCGGCCTGCTGCCGGGCTGGACGGGCTGGATCGCGATCATCGTCATCACCTTCGCCTCCGCCATCTATTTCGCGGATACGCGCATGAAAACGCAGGACAATTCCTTCTCGGGCTTCCCCGGCTGCTGGAACATGATGGTGCTGGTGATGTTTGCGCTGAAGCCGGGCTTCTGGATCATCCTCGCGCTGGTGGTGGCGCTGGCGGTGGCGATGTTCCTGCCGCTGAAGTTCATCCACCCGGTGCGCACCGATCGCTGGCGCGCGATCTCCCTGCCCATGGCCATCGCCTGGGCCTTCTTCGCCGGCTGGGCGGCCTGGGTGGATTTCCACCCGGAAAGCTGGGCGCATTGGGGCCTCGTGGTGACGAGCGTCTACCTGCTGTTCGCCGGGATCGCGCAGCAGATCGTGCCCCGGAAAGGCACCGCCTGAGCCTTGTCCGGAGGGCCGCTCCCGGCCGCCAGGTGGCGTGAATCCCACGCCTGATGCGGGCGGGGCCTCCCTTCACCGCTCCGCTAGATCAGCAGTGCCCCTTCAAGCCGCAGCAGGGCGGCTTTCGTCTCCACGCCACCGGCCCCGGAAAAGCCGGTCAGACCATTCGCCCCCACCACCCGGTGGCACGGAATGAGGATCGGGATCGGGTTGGCGCCGCAAGCTCCGCCCACCGCCTGCGCCGGCTGGCCAAGCGCACGCGCCAGATCGCCGTAGGTGCGGGTTTCGCCGTAGGGAATGGCGCTCATCTGCGCGCAAACCGCTTTTTGAAAGTCAGAGCCCTCAACCCGCAACGGCAGATCGAACCGCGTCAGGCGCCCGTCGAAATAGGCGGCAAGCTGGGCGGCGGCTTCCTGCAGCAGCGGCGTGGGGGCCTGCGCATCGGTGGCCTCCTCCCACGTCAGGGCGGTAATCGCGCCGTCCTGCGCGTGAAGCGTGAGAGGGCCAAGCGGGCTGTCGATCGTCAGGCAGGCTGTCATGGCGCCAAGTTTCCCCGCTAGGTCGTGAACTCATAAACGGGATTCCGTTTTTGGCGGTGTGATGATTCACTTTCGGAAACGGAGGTGAGCATGACGGGCAGACACGATGTGAGCGATGCGGAATGGGCGGTGATCTCGCCGCTGT
>NZ_FWFQ01000040.1 GCF_900172235.1 Pseudoruegeria aquimaris
ACAGCGGCGAGATCACCGCCCATTCCGCATCGCTCACATCGTGTCTGCCCGTCATGCTCACCTCCGTTTCCGAAAGTGAATCATCACACCGCCAAAAACGGAATCCCGTTTATGAGTTCACGACCTAGAGCGCCAGTTCGCCCCGCATCAGCACGCGGGCCTGCCCGCCGACCTTCACGCCGATGATCGCCTCGCGCGGGCCCAGAACCTCGACCTGCGCCATGCCGGGGCGGCCCATCCAGTGGCCCTGCTCCGCGACGAAGCGCGGCGAGTCGATCAGCCCGTGATGCCAGAGGTAGGCCGCCATGCAGCCGGTCGCCGAGCCGGTGAAGGGATCTTCCGGCAGCGACGGGGGCGCCAGCAGCAGCCGGGAGAAGGTATCGCCCGCCTCGGTTTCGCCGCCCAGCGTCACGAGGAAGGGCTCCATCAGGCTGGCGCGGTCGGAGCCATCGTGGGCACGGAAGGCTTCGAGCGCCGCCACATCCATCCGCGCGCGCCGCAGCGCATCACGGCTCTTCAGAACGGTGATGCAGAAGGGCGTGCCGGTGGAGACCGTCTGGGGCATGCCCAGAACATCCTCCGCATCCAGCCCGTAGATTCCGGCGATGCGCGCAGGTTCGTGCAGCTTGCCGAACGCGGGGGCGGGCTGCGTCATGGTGATGAGCGGACCGTTTGCCGCCTCTTCCACCCGGATCGGCAGCACCCCGGCGCCAACTTCCAGCGTGAACTCGGCCACGCCGTCGGCCAGCCGCACCATGCCGCGATCCAGCAGCGAGGCGACCGTGGCGACGGTCGGATGGCCGGCCATCGGGATCTCCTTGTCGGCAAGGTAGTAGCGCACGCCGAAATCCGCCACCTCGGATCCGACCATGTAGGCGCATTCCGCCAGCGAGGTTTCACGCACCAGCGCGAGCCTGTCTTCGTGGGAGATCGCGGCGGCGCCATGCACGACGACGCAGCCGTTGCCTCCGAAGGGCTGCGCCGTGAAGGCGTCCACCCAATCGAAGGCATAGGCCGGCATCAGTGGATGCTCACCGGCTCGAAATCATGCTCGCGGGCGAGGATGAACGCGAGGCGGCGGCCGTCCACGAGCGCAAGCTGCTCGCCGTCGGAATTGTGCACGGCCACCAGATCCTTCGCATCCATGGCCTGTTCCTGGACTTCCTCGGGAAGATCGTTCAGTGCGATGGGGCGAATGTAGACGATACGATCCTTTGCCCCGGACGGGATCTCGAATTCGTTATCCAAGGCTCGCCTCCTTATTTCTTGTTTATCTTGATCGTCTGGACGACGGATTCGGGCTCCGCGCGACTCAGATCGATGTGCAGGAGCCCATTCTCCATGGTGGCATCGCCGACTTCAACACCATCCGCCAGAACGAAACTTTTCTGGAACTGGCGTGCAGCAATGCCACGGTGGAGGAAGACGCGGCCTTCGGCGTCATCCCGCTGGCGGCCACGCACCACGAGCTGGCGATCTTCCACCGTGATGGCGAGATCGGCTTCCGAGAAGCCGGCCACGGCCAGCGTGATCCGGTAGCTGTTTTCGCTGGTCTGCTCGATGTTGAAGGGCGGGTAGCCATCGTTGCCGTTCTTGGCGGTGCGCTCCACGAGGCGTTCGAGTTGGTCGAAGCCCAGCAGGAAGGGATGGGACCCAAGCGTCAGTTTGGTCATGTCGGCGTCCTTTTGTAAGCGACGGTCTTTCAGGGCCCCCGCAGGCAGCCCCCGTTTCAGGCGAAATATAGGTGCTCCGGCAGGGGTTCGCAAGAGATTCGCCCCTTTGCTGCGCCCGCCAAACCCGTTACTTTCGGCCCAGAGGCAGGCAGCAGAAGGCGCGCGCTCCGATCATGGACAGCCCCCACGAACTGACGCATGAAGAGGTGTTGCGGGTGAAGCTCGAGGTGCTGCGCCGCGAGCACCGCGATCTCGACGAGGCGATCCATGCACTCCAGGAAAAGCCCCACGCAGACATGCTGATGATGCGGCGGCTGAAGAAGCAGAAGCTGGCCCTGAAGGATCAGATCGCCCGCATCGAAGACGAGCTCACCCCCGACATCATTGCCTAGCGCAGCCTCGCTGCGACCTCGGCGATCAGCACCGCCGCATGGGAAAGCCGTGCCGAAAGCACGCGGCCGCGCCGGTGAACGAGCCAGAGATCGTGCCACCGGCGCCGCGGCAGCTCCACGCGCCTGAGCCGGCCCCGCCCCTCGAAGCTCCGCACCCCGCTGTGCGGCAGCATCGTGTAGCCCACCCCCGCCGCCACCGGCGCAAGGATCTGGCCGATCTGGTTCACCTGCCCGCGCAGGCGCAGCGCCTCCGCGCCGGGATAGGTGTCGGGGAAGTTCAGCTGCAGCAGGTCGTCGGCGTAGGAAAACACGTCCGGGTGCGCGATCAGCCCACGCGCCTGCAGCGCCTCCATCGTGATCGCCTCTTCCGCGCCCCCTTCGCCGCCCTCCTCCGCGCCCGCCGGCAACAGCAGGCACAGCTCCTCCCGCCCGAGCCGGCGCGCGGTGAAGCGCGGCTGCCGTGGATCGGCATCGAGCACCCCGAGATCGAAGCGCCCGTCCAGCACGCCATCGCGGATCGTGCCCTGCGGCGCGGCCTCCAGGCGCAGGTCCAGTTGCGGCGCCGCCGCCATCCACGGCAGCAGCGCCGGGAAAAGCAGCAGCGCGAAACTGCCCGAACAGGCGATATGCAGCCGGCCGCGGTCGCGATCGTCGCCCTCAATCGCCTGCCGCAGCCTCTGCTCCTGCGCCCGCCGTTCAAGCCCGACCGCGCGCACCTCCTCCCCCGCCGGGGTCAGGGTGAAGCGCTTGCCGTCGCGGCTGATGAGCGCGGTGCCGAGCTGCGCCTCGAGCTTGCGCAGGTGCTGGCTGACTCCCGGCTGCGTCATGTTCAGCCGCGCGGCAGCCTCGGTGAAATGGCCCGTCTCGCAGAGCGTGGTGAAGGTTTCGAGCCAGGTGGCATTCAGCATTGCGAAAACGCTTTGTTATCAAATTCATCCAAAATGATAATTTCACATACGGGCCAGCCCTGTCTACCTTTGCCCCATCGCAACAGAAAGGATCACGCAGATGGCACAGACAGCCCCCCGCACCTTCTCCCACATCGGCCGCTCCGTCCCCGATCTGGACGCCGCCGTGAAGTTCTACGCCGAGACCTTCGGCTTCTACGTGGTGATGCCCCCGACCGAGGCCACCGAGGACGACAGCGCCATCGGCCAGATGTGCACCGATGTCTTCGGGCCGGGCTGGGGATCGCTGCGCATCGCGCATCTCTCCACCGCCGACGACATCGGCATCGAGATCTTCGAGTTTCCCGGCAACTACGCGCCGGAGCAGAAGCTCGAACACAAGCGCCACGGCACCTTCCACTTCGCCATCCAGGACCCCGACGTCGAGGGGCTCGTGGAGAAGATCGTCGCCGCGGGCGGGCGCCAGAGGATGCCCGTGCGCTCCTATTATCCGGGCGAGAAACCCTACCGCATGGTCTACGTGGAGGATCCCTTCGGCATCGTTTTCGAGATCTACAGCCACGGCTACGAGCTGACCTATTCCGCAGGCGCCTACACCTGAACGCCGCCCCGCGGCAGGCGGGCCGCCCGGCGCCCCCTGCCGCATTGCATCGCGCCTGCATCCGGCTATAGTGCCGCTTCCTTTTGAACCGGTCGGAAAACAGGGGCGCGGCACGGATGACACAACCCAAGGTCGGCATCATAATGGGCAGCCAGAGCGACTGGCCCACGATGAAACTCGCAGCGGAGATTCTGGACGAGCTCGGCATCGCCTACGAGGCCAAGATCGTCTCGGCGCACCGCACCCCCGACAGGCTCTGGGACTACGGCAAATCCGCCGCCGCGCGCGGGCTTCAGGTGATCATCGCCGGGGCCGGTGGCGCGGCGCATCTGCCGGGCATGATGGCGAGCAAGACGCGCATTCCCGTGGTGGGCGTTCCAGTGCAGACGCGGGCGCTCTCCGGCGTGGACAGCCTCTACTCCATCGTGCAGATGCCCAAGGGGTTCCCGGTGGCGACCATGGCGATCGGCAACGCCGGCGCCGCGAACGCGGGCCTGATGGCCGCCGGCATCCTCGCGCTGCAGGATCCCGAACTGGCCGAGCGCCTCGATGCCTGGCGCGAAACGCTGTCGGCCTCCATCCCGGACGAACCCCAAGATGACTGACACCCCCACCATGCTCCAGCCCGGCGCCACCATCGGCATCCTCGGCGGCGGCCAACTCGGCCGGATGCTCTCCGTCGCCGCCGCGCGGCTCGGCTTCCGCACCCATATCTTCGAACCCGGCGCCAACCCGCCGGCCGGCCACGTGGCCGATGCGGTGACCACCGCGCCCTACGAGGACGAGGCGGCGCTTCTGGCCTTCGCGGCCTCCGTGGACGTGATCACCTACGAATTCGAAAACATCCCGACCCAGGCGCTGGACACGCTCGAAGCCCATCGCCCGATCCGCCCCAACCGGCAGGCGCTGGCGGTGAGCCAGGACCGGCTCGTGGAAAAGGCCTTCCTCTCCGATCTCGGCCTGCTGACGGCGCCTTTCGCCGCGGTGGACGACGAGGTGGACCTGGCCGAAGCCATCGAGGAGATCGGCACCCCGGCGATCCTCAAGACCCGCCGCTTCGGCTATGACGGCAAGGGCCAGTCCCGCCTGCGCGCGCCCGAAGATGCGGCGGCCGCCCTCGCCGACATGGCCGGCGCCCCCGCCATCCTGGAGGGCTTCGTGGAGTTCAGCCACGAGGTGAGCGTGATCGCCGCGCGCGGCATCGACGGCGAAGTCGCCTGTTTCGATCCGGGCGAGAACGTCCACAAGGACGGCATCCTCGCCACCACAACCGTGCCCGCACCCCTGAGCGCCGCGCAACGCACCGACGCCGTTCTGCTGGCGGCGAAGATCCTGAACGCTCTGAAATACGTGGGCGTGATGGGGGTCGAGCTGTTCGTCACCCCGAAAGGTCTCATCGTGAACGAGATTGCCCCGCGGGTGCACAACTCCGGCCACTGGACCCAGAACGGCTGCGCGGTGGACCAGTTCGAACAGCACATCCGCGCCGTGGCCGGCTGGCCGCTGGGCGACGGCAAGCGCCACAGCGACGTGGTGATGGAGAACCTGATCGGCGATGACGTGCTGCGCGTGCCCGGAATCGCCCGCGAAAGCGGCGCGGCCATCCACCTCTACGGCAAGGCCGAAGCCAAGCCGGGCCGCAAGATGGGGCACGTCAACCGCGTGAAGGGCTGACCGCCCCTTCTTCTGACCGCAACCATTCCCGCCGGACGCAATGCGTTGTTCGCGAAGCCGGCGGGTGACGCGCCCAGTTCCGGGCTCAGTCGCGCGCCTTGCCGCGCTCGAAGATCGGCAGATCGTCCAGCAGCACGGCGCGCAGGTTCGCCAGCGCGTCGGAGAAGCTCATCTCGTGATCGAAGCGCCCCTCCCGCAGGAAGTGGTCCGTCTGCGCGATCACGAGCGGGTTGTTCATCATGAAGGTATGGGTCACCGGCAGCACGATGTGATCCTTCATGCCCTGGATGCGCGTGCTCTCCACCGAGACCTTGCCGTCGTTGGGCCCGTCGATGAGCGAGGAATAGAGCGGGTTCAGCGTCCGATCTCCGGCGATGACGCCCAGTTCGAAGGAGGCCGCGCCCAGCCGGTTCGGCAGGGAGTCGGGATCGGTGCCCAGTTGCAGGCCCGCCGGCCCGTTGAGCCATTCGAAGGGCTCCAGGTCACCGAACTGATCCACCAGTTCGGAGCCGTGGTTGGGCGGGCCGAGCATCACCACGCGGCCCATGTTCTCGGGCGAATGGTCCGCCAGCCAGGCGCGCACGAGAATGCCGCCCATGGAGTGGGTCACGAAGTGGGTGGTGGCGCTGCCGCATTTCGCGGCCGCCTTCGGGACCTCGGCCACGAGCTCCTCGATCGGGGCTTCGGTGGAGGGGTAGCCGTCGTTGACGGTGGTGTAGCCCATGGCCTGAAGCGCCTTCTCCATGACGACCATGGAGTTCTCCCCACGGGCGAGCCCGTGCAGGAGAACGACGCAATCGGCCTGTGCGGCGAGCGGCATGACGGACACCAGTGCAGCGAATAGGAACGGTTTCATCCCCCGAAGATAGGCAACGCGGCCGCCCTTGGCGAGGGGTCAGCGGGGCGAAGGACGCAGGGAAAGCAGAACCCCGCCCAGCACCAGCGCGGCCGAGAGCAGGAACCGCAGCGTCAGCGGCTCCCCCAGCAGCAGCACCCCGCCCAGCGCGGCGATCACCGGCACCGTCAGTTGCGAGACGGCCGCCCGCGTCGCGCCCAGCCCCGGCAGCAGCGCATACCAGAGGGCATAACCCAGCGCGGAAGTCACCGCGCCCGACGCCACGGCAAGCGCAAACCCGGCGCCATCGACGGCAAGCGGCCCCGTGAACACCAGCGGCAGCAGGGCAAAGGGCGTGGACCAGAGGAAATTCCGGGCGGTGTCGCCCAGCGGGTCGGAGGCGCCCCGCCCCCTCAGCGAATAAAGCCCCCAGCCGACGGCGGCCGGGATCATCAGCGCCGCGCCCGCGAGCGAAAGCGGGGCCTGCGCTCCCGGCCAGAGCAGCAGCAGCAGGCCGCAGAAGGCCACCGCCGCCCCGATCCAGCGGGCGCCCGACACAGGCTCGCGCGCCAGCAGGGCGCCTGCGAACATCGTCACCTGCACCACGCCGAAGAGGATCAGCGCCCCGGCCCCGGCATCCAGCGACAGGTAGGCGAAGGAAAACCCGATCATGTAGACGGTCAGCCCGCCCACCATCGCCGGGTCGGCCCTGCGGCGCATCGGCGCCAGCCCGCCCCGCAAGGCCAGCAGCAGCGCGAGCATGGCGGTGCCCGAAGCCAGCCGTATCAGGGCGAAGCTGGCCGGGTCCACATGGGCGCCGGCCAGGGCCTGTCGGTTGAGGATCGAATTGCCGGCGAAGGCGATCATCGTCAGCGCCGTCAGCAGGGCGAGCCGCATGGATCAGCCCTCGAGCCGGGCAAAGGCATCCGGGTATTTCAGCTCCAGCGCAGGGGCGCCGCCGGGCTCTCCCAGCCAGCGCAGCCCGGTGTATTCGAGCGGATAGGGCGAGGTCAGGTTGCCGGCCTGCGCCACCGAGAAGCCGAAACGGCCGTAGAGCCGCGGATTGCCGAGCACCACCGCCGCCGTCCAGCCCTCCGCGGCGGCCTGCGCCAGCCCCTCGCGGATCAGCGCGCCGCCGATGCCCTTGCCCTGCCGTCCGGGCCGCACCGACACCGGCGCCAGCGCCAGCCAGCCCGCCGGTGCGGTGAAACGGGAAAACAGGATGTGACCGAGAAGGGCGTCTCCCTCCTGCGCCACCAGTTCCAGCGCCACGGCGCGATCCCGGCGCAGCATGTCGCACAGGCGCGCTTCGTCGACCTGCCCGAAGGCCTCGATCACCAGATCGTCGATGGCCGGGTAGTCATCCGGGGTGGCGGGGCGAATCCTCATGGGCCAGTGGTAGCAGAAAACCCGCTGCTTGCGAGGGGGCACATGCAGCTTCAGGCGCCGCGCAGCAGCGGCGCCGCGGGGCCGGACGCCGCCCCGCGCGGCAGCCGCAGCACCAGCGCCATGGCGATCAGCTTGAGCGCGCAGGGCAGCAGCGCGTAGGCGAAGACGAGCGCCCCCGTGGCGTGGGCGGAATTCTCCTGCCCCGGCACGAAGCCGAAGACATCCAGCAGGGGCAGCAGAAGACCCGCCGCCAGCGCCAGCGCGGCCTTGGCCACGAAGGCCCAGAGCCCGAAGGCCAGCCCCTCCGGCTGGCTCTCTTCTTCCACCGTTGCGGCGAAGAGGGCCGGCAGCAGCACCATGTCGGCCCCTACGGCCGCGCCCGACGCGAGGCATACGATCGCGAAGGCCGCCCCCTGCCCCGGCCCCAGCGCCGCGGCCCAGAGAAAGGCCGCAACCGAAAGCGCCATGCCGGTGAGCAGCGTCCGCCGGACGCCGAAGCGCCGCGCCACGCGGGACCAGAGCGGTGCCGTCGCCCCGGCGGCGGCGAAGAACAGCAGCAGGAAGGGTCCGGCGAGTTGCGGCAAGGCGAGCCTGTCTTCCACGAAGAAGAGGAACAGCGTGCTGGTGGCCGCCACAGGCATCGCGTTGACGAAGCCCAGCAGCAGCAGGAAACGCAGCGCAGGATTGGCGAACAGCGCCCTTGGCCCCGGAACCGTCTGCCCGGGCGCCCTGCGGGCGTTGGGCCGCCAGAGCGGCCACATCGCCAAAGTCGCAAGCAGGATGACGGCGACAGCCACCAGCGCGAAATCCCGGTAGGCGGTCGCCTCGCGCCCGGTGGCGGCCAGCAGGCTCGGCAGCGCGGTGGCCAGGATGATGCCCCCGGCGGTGCCCGCCTCGCGCAGGCCGGCCAGCCGGACGTGCCCGCCGGGCCCCGCCTCTGCGGCCAGCTTCACGCCCTCGCCGTAGAAGAGGATCATCAGCAGGCTGTAGGCCGTGAACACGAGCGCCAGCGAGATCAGCAGCCAGCCGGCCGGGGACAGCCCGAAAGGGGCGGCGAAGGCAAAGGTGCCGAGGAAGCCCGCGGCAAGGCCGCCGGCGCCCAGGGCCGCAAGCGCCCTGCGCGGCGCGCGGGGCCTGTCGGCCAGCCAGCCCAGGAACGGATCCTGAAGGAAATCCATCAGCCGGATCACCAGCAGCACACCACCGAGCGCGGCGAGCGAAAGCCCCAGTTCCCCGGTGGCGAAGCGCGGCAGGTGCACGTAGAGCGGCAGGCCCGCGAAGGCGAGCATGGCCGCGAACAGGGCGACGCGGGGATACACGTCAGCCGATGCCGCGCAGTTTGCGGGAGAGCGCCGGGTCGCGGGCGTCGTCGGACAGCCAGATGCCCAGCACCCGGTCCCGCGCGCCCGGATGGCGCAGGGCGCATGTCTTGCGGCCGTTCAGCCAGAAATCCACCCCGTCCCGTCCGGCCGGCACGGCGACGTAACGATCCCCGGCACCGACGCTGCGGAAGCATGCCGCGATCTTCCGCTCAAGTTCCGGGTGATCGGCCTTGCGCCCTTCCATCCGGCGCAGCTCGCGCATGGTGGCGCGCACCAGCAGCCCGCCGGAAATGTCCCGCGTGTAGGCCAGTTCAAGCCCGAACGGCCGATCCCACCCGAAGTCGGCACCACCCTCCGTATAGAGCCGGGCATCGTAGAACTTGAACCCCAGCGCGGAGAAGGACACCGCGCCCACCGGCTGCGCCTGCCCGACGCGCGCCGCGATCTCGGGGGGCGTGGCGTCCGCCCGTGCCGGTGGGAAGGCGAGAAGAAAGGCAAGCGGGGCAAGGACAAGGGCGAGGCGGCGCATGGGGGCTCCGTGAAGCGGTTTGCAGGCAGGATTCCTGGGGTATTACGCACCGCGCCCCGCTTTGGATCACCTGCCCCGCCTGCCGGGCCGTTTCGGCATCGCCGAAGAAGGCGGCATCTGCAAAAGGAAAAGGGGCCGCCCGATGGGCAGCCCCTCCTTGTGAACAGATGTTCAGCCGCTGGCTTACATCATGCCGCCCATGCCGCCCATGTCGGGCATTGCCGGGGCGCTTTCCTTGGCGGGCTTGTCGGCAACCATGGCTTCGGTGGTGATCAGCAGGCCGGCCACGGAAGCAGCGTCTTCCAGGGCGGTGCGGACAACCTTGGCCGGGTCGATGACGCCGAACTTGAACATGTCGCCGAACTCTTCGGTCTGAGCGTTGAAGCCGAAGGTCAGATCGTCGGACTCGCGGACCTTGCCAGCCACCACGGCACCGTCGACACCGGCGTTCTCGGCGATCTGGCGCAGCGGAGCTTCGATGGCACGGCGCACGATGGCGATACCGGCGTTCTGGTCGGAGTTAGCGCCTTCGAGGCCTTCCAGGGCCTTGCCGGCTTGGACCAGGGCAACACCGCCGCCCACGACGACACCTTCCTGCACGGCAGCGCGGGTGGCGTTCAGAGCATCGTCAACACGATCCTTGCGCTCTTTCACTTCCACTTCGGTCATGCCGCCGACGCGGATCACGGCAACACCGCCAGCCAGTTTGGCCACGCGCTCTTGCAGTTTCTCGCGGTCGTAGTCGGAGGTGGTCTCTTCGATCTGGGTGCGGATCTGAGCCACGCGGGCTTCGATCTCGGCCTTCTCGCCAGCACCGTCGACGATGGTGGTTTCGTCCTTGGTGATGGAGACCTTCTTGGCGGAGCCAAGCATGTCGATGGTCACGTTTTCGAGCTTCATGCCCAGATCTTCGGAGATGACCTGGCCGCCGGTCAGGATCGCGATGTCCTGCAGCATGGCCTTGCGGCGATCGCCGAAGCCCGGAGCCTTGACGGCAGCGATCTTCAGGCCGCCACGCAGCTTGTTCACCACGAGGGTGGCCAGGGCTTCGCCTTCCACGTCCTCAGCGATGATCAGCAGCGGTTTCTGCGACTGGATCACGGACTCGAGCAGCGGAACCATCGGCTGCAGCGAGGAGAGTTTCTTCTCGTGCAGCAGGATCATGCAGTCTTCGAGTTCGGCAACCATCTTCTCGGGGTTGGTCACGAAGTAGGGCGACAGGTAGCCGCGGTCGAACTGCATGCCTTCCACGACGTCGGTCTCGGTTTCGAGGCCTTTGTTTTCCTCGACGGTGATGACGCCCTCGTTGCCGACTTTCTGCATCGCGTCGGCGATCTGGCGGCCGATTTCGGCTTCGCCGTTGGCGGAGATGGTGCCGACCTGAGCGACTTCAGCGGAGTCGTTCACGGGGCGGGCAGCCGCCTTGATGGCCTCGACCACTTTCGCGGTGGCCAGATCGATGCCGCGCTTCAGGTCCATCGGGTTCAGGCCGGCAGCAACCTGCTTCATGCCTTCTTTCACGATGGCTTGGGCCAGCACGGTGGCGGTGGTGGTGCCGTCGCCAGCTTCGTCGTTGGTGCGGGAAGCAACTTCCTTCACCATCTGGGCGCCCATGTTCTCGAACTTGTCTTCAAGTTCGATTTCCTTCGCCACGGACACACCGTCCTTGGTGATGCGCGGGGCGCCGAAGGATTTCTCCAGAACCACGTTGCGGCCTTTCGGGCCGAGCGTCACCTTCACGGCGTCAGCCAGAATGTTGACGCCTTTCAGCATGCGGTTGCGGGCATCGGTATCGAATTTGACGTCTTTGGCCATTTCGAATGCTCCTAGGAATTTCTGTCAGATTGTCGTGTGAAGGACGTCGACGATCAGGCGAGGATGCCCATGATGTCGGTTTCCTTCATGATCAGCAGCTCTTCACCATCGATGGTGACTTCGGTGCCGGACCACTTGCCGAAGAGGATCTTGTCGCCTTCTTTCACATCCATCGCAATGCGGTCGCCATCTTCGTCCTTGGCGCCAGCGCCGACAGCGACAACCACGCCCTCTGCCGGTTTTTCTTTGGCGCTGTCGGGGATGATCAGCCCGCCAGCGGTTTTCTCGTCGCTCTCAACGCGACGAACCAGAACACGGTCGTGAAGCGGTGTAAATGCCATCTCGAATTCGTTCCTCAGTTCGAGTTGTCTCCCAAGTGTTAGCACTCACTCGGGGAGAGTGCTAACGGGACGGAAATAGGCAAGGCACCGAGGGCTGTCAAGGGATCGGCCCCAGAGTTTTTTTCGAGCACGGAGGGGCCGACCCGCGCTCCTGCTCCGTTATTGCCTGCCCCGCCGCCGCCTGCCCCGCCGCAAATCCGACAGGTCAGGAATTCCCCCTTTGACAGCGGGCCTGCCCTTGGGGCACCAATGGAACCATGAAACCCACAAGCGACACAACCAAGAAGGCCGCCATGAAAGACGAGGTGATCCGCACACCTTTCATCCAGCAATTGCTGCATCTGTCCTCCTCCAGCGCCGTGATCTCCGCGACGGACGAGCTGTTCAACCACGTCGATACCGGAGACTACATGTGGACGGGCGACGGCGAACGGCGCGTGGAGATGAACTTCATCTTCAAGCAGCCCTTCCTCGACGTGCCGGTGATGTCCATCGCGCTTTCGGGCGCGGATGCCGACCAGAGCACCAACCTGCGCTTCAATCTCAGCGCCGAGAACGTCACCGCCACGGGCTTCACGGCCGTGTTTCTGACGTGGGACAACACCCACATCGCCCGCGCCTCCGTCAGCTGGACGGCGATCGGCCCGATCGCCCAGCCCGGCGCCGGGCGCACTTCCAAGACCAAGGGCTGAAGGCCGGCCCCGCGGCGCAGGCCGAGGGGCTTCCTTCCGTGATCCATGCACAGCCATATTGCCACCGACCGCGCCGCAAACCTGCGCGGCAGCGCCTGGATGATCGCCTCCATGGCGGCCTTCGCGGTGGAAGATGCGCTGCTCAAAGGGGCCGCGCAAAGCCTGCCGATCAGCGAGGTGCTGATCCTGTTCGGCTGCGGCGGCGCCCTTGTCTTCGCCGGCGCCGCGGCGCTCGGCGGCACCCCCCTGCTCTCTGCGGCGGCGCTGTCCCGGCCGATGCGCCTGCGCGCGGTCTTCGAGGTGGTGGGCCGGCTCTTCTACATGATCGCCATCGCGCTGCTGCCGCTCTCGACGGCCACCGTGATCCTGCAGGCCACGCCGCTCGTCGTGGTGGCGGGGGCGGCGCTTCTGTTTCGCGAGACGGTCGGCTGGCGGCGCTGGCTGGCGATCGCCGCCGGGCTGGCCGGGGTCGTCGTGATCCTTCAGCCCGGTGCCGAGAGCTTTTCGCCGCTTTCGCTCGTGGCTGTCGTCGGGATGCTGGGCTTCGCCGGACGGGATCTCGCCAGCCGGGCCGCACCGGCGGGGCTCTCCACGGCCGCCCTCGGGTTCTACGGCCTCCTCGCGCTCATCGTGGCCGGGGGCGGATATGCCGTCTGGGAGGGCGCGGCCTTCGCCCTGCCGGGCGCCCGCGCCACGCTCTTCCTGCTGGCCGCGATCCTCTGCGGCACCGCCGCCTATGCCAGCCTGATGAAGGCCATGCGCACGGGCGAAGTCTCCGCCGTGACCCCCTTCCGCTACAGCCGCCTGATCTTCGGCGTGGCCCTCGGGATCGTGGTGTTCGGCGAACGGCTCACGCCGCAGATGCTTCTGGGCTCCGCCCTGATCGTGGCCTCGGGCCTGTTCATCCTGTGGCGCGGCCGGGCGGCCTCCGCAGGCTGACCGGCAGGCTCACGCCCGACCCGATACAGGAAGCTGGCCAGATGCCGCCCGGGCCGCTAGGCTGGACACCCGGGAGACCATGCAACCGGAAGGAGGGGCCCCATGCGTCACGTCCTGATCGCGCTCTTCGCGCTCTTCGCGCTGCCACTGGCGGCACAGACGAAAATCCCCGTCCAGTTCGAACGCGGCACCGACGGTGCCACCCTCAGCGGCTCGGTGATCGGAGACGAATACGTCGATTACGTCCTCGGCGCCCGGAAGGGGCAGAAAATGAACGTCGGGCTCTCCGTCGAGGGGACGAACGGCAACGGCACCGTCTATTTCAACATCCTGCCACCCGGCTCGGACGGCTATGCGATCTACAATGGCTCCATCGACGGCAACGACGCCTTCGTGGAACTGCCCGAGACCGGGGATTACACGATCCGCGTCTACCAGATGGGCAACGACCGCGACACCGGCAAGACCAGCGGCTTCCGCCTCGGCGTCGGCATCAAGTAGCCCGGCCCGGCACTCAATCAGGCGTCGGTCTGCGCCGCCATCGCTTCGGCGAGTTCGGCCAGCCCCTCCGGCGTGGCCTCGAACACCCCGCGCGCAACCCGCCGGAACCACCCCTTGTGGTTGGCGGCCATGATCGCCGTGGCGCGCGCCACCCCGGTGGCCTTCGCCACCTCGCTGCCCTTGCTCGCGCCGTGGGCCGAAAGATGGGCCAGCAGCCTGCGGGCGTCCTGCCGGTAGGCCGTCACCACCTGCCCGCGGCTGCCGCCGACGTTGGGATCCCCGGCGCGGGCGGCGAACTCCCGAAGCAGCCCCGCCTTGCGCCGCGCCGCCATGCGCGGCCGGTACGGGCCCGGATCGGCGTGCACTTCCACGAAGCCATCTTCCAGCCGCACCGTCAGCAGGCCGATCCCGAGCCGGCGGCACAGGGTGAGGTTGGCCTTCAGCGCCTTCTGGAAAGCCCGCCCCTGTCCGCGCGGCACGGCCACGTAGACGGCATCGCTCACCGACTGCCGCGCAATGGCCTGGTGGAAAAGGGTGAGCGAGAAGCCGGTCTTCATCTCGATCAGAACCGGCTCGCCCTCGGCCTGCGGACCGCCCGGCATCGCCACGATGTCCACCCCGGCCACCTCGCTCTTCACGGTGAAGCCAAGCCCCTCAAGATGGGCCTTCAACGGGGCGTAGAGCGCGGTTTCGGCCGGTCTGCTCACGAGGGAACCTCTTGAAAATCCTCGTGAGAATACCCATCTAACCGTTTGAAAGGGGCAGATAATCCTGATTCTGCCGGCCACCCGAGGAGGCCCCCATGACCCACGAAACCCTGCAACAGTTCTTCGGCCTGATGGCGCTGCTCAACATCGCCTACCTGCTGATCGCCACCCTCGCGCTCATGCTGTTCGGCGACCGGGTGAAGGCGATCCACGCGCGCATGACCGGCGTGCCGCAGGAGGCGCTTCCGGCCGCCTACTTCACCTCCCTCGCGAACTACAAGATCGCCACCATCGTCTTCACGCTGGTGCCGTGGCTCGCCCTCGTGCTGATGGGCTGAGAGCACCGCCCCGCCTACCGCTGGAGGGTTTCGATATAGGCCGCGAGATCCGCCAGCAGCGCGGGTGTCGGCGTTTCCGATCCATCCGCGCCTTCAAGGATCACCGTGGGCCCGTCGGCGAGGATCTCGCCGAACTCGGGCATCAGGCTGGCGTGGTTGCCTTCCCGGAAGTAGCCGTCGATCTGGTTCATCACGTCGAGCGCGGGGAAGGTGCCGCCGTTGGCCGCCGAGATCCCGGTGAGATCGGGCGCCCTGCCGCCGGGCAGGCTGCCGGCGAGCGGCCCGTCACCGCGGCCCCCGGCCCCGTGGCACTGGGCGCAGTACTGTTCGTAGGTCGCCTGGCCCTGCGCCACCGGCGGGATCGTGGCCTGGGTGCAGGCCACCAGCCCCAGCGCCAGCCCGCCCCCGTAGATCATCTGCTTCATGCGCGTGTTCATTGCCACCGCCCTGCCCTCCTGTAAGCCGCATTTGCGCGGCGTGATTTGCCTTGCCTTCCCCCAGAGTGCGGCATCTCGCGGCCCATCGCAACCGCGACAACCCTTCCCGTGACAACCTCCGCGCGCGCGCCTATAAGCCGGGCCAGATTCAACGCTATTCTTTGCAAGTGGACCCTCCCTATGACCGTCAAAGTTCTCGGCCACAAATCCCCCGACACCGATTCCACCGGCTCCCCGCTCGTCTGGGCGTGGTATCTCTCCGAGATCAAAGGCACCCCGGCCGAAGCCAAGCTGCTGGGTGAACCCAACACCGAAGCCGCCTTCGTGCTGAAGCGCTGGGGGTTCGAGCAGCCCGAGATCATCGAGGACGTGAGCGCCGAGGATACCGTCGTCGTCGTCGATACGAACAACGTCGCCGAGCTGCCGGCCTCCATCAACGAGGCCAACGTCGTGCAGGTGATCGATCACCACATGCTCCAGGGCGGCCTCGCCACCAAGAAGCCGATCGACATCACCATCCGCCCGCTGGCCTGCACCGCCACGATCATGGTGGACCTGATGGGCGAGGACGCCGCCAAGATGCCCGAAGGCATCAAGGGCGCCGCGCTCTCCTGCATCCTGTCGGACACGCTGAACTTCCGCTCCCCCACCACCACCGAACACGACAAGGCCGTGGCCCTGAAGCTGGCCGCCGAGCTGGGTGTGGACGTGGACGCCTACGCGTCTGAAATGTTCGAGGCCAAATCCGACGTCTCCGCCTTCTCCGATGCCGAACTGCTGCGCATGGACTCCAAGGAATATGCCGTGGACGGCACCAAGTTCCGGGTTTCCGTGCTGGAGACCACCGCGCCCAAGATGGTGCTGGACCGCAAGGACAGCCTGATGGCCTCCATGGCCGATGTGGCCGCTGAAGATGGCGTGGACCAGGTGCTGCTCTTCGTCGTGGACATCCTCGCCGAGGAAGCCACGCTGCTGGTGCCCAACGATCTGGTGAAGACCGTGGCCGAGAAGAGCTTCGGCGCCTCCGTTTCCGGTGACACCGTCGTGCTGCCGGGAATCATGAGCCGCAAGAAGCAGATCATCCCGAACCTGAAGGTCTGATCCCGCCGCGGGCCACGCCCCGCGCCCAGATGTGCACCGGGCCGCTCCGAAGGGGGCGGCCCGTTTTCTTTGCGCCTTCCGGTCTGCCCGAATTTTCAGCACGGCCGTTTTCCTGCCGCTCGCCGCGACGGAAGCCGCCCTGCCCTCCGTAGAAAACCCATCCCCAACTGACAGCGCGCTCTTCCCCGGAGCGGGCTGTCTCTTTTTCTACGGCAAGGAATTCATGACGCTCCCCAGACCGAAGCCCGCCATCCCGCTCCCCATCGGCCACAAACAGGCGCTCGTCCGCCTGCTTCAGGCCGGGCGGATCGCCGACGCCCGCCAGCAGGCGGAAACCCTGGCCCGCCTCCACCCGCAAGATGGCTTCTGCGCCAACGTCCTCGGGCTGGCGGCGCAGATGGAAGGCGACACCCAGCGCGCGCTGGATCACTTCGCGCGGGCGGTGGCGCTTGCGCCGGAGGTGGCGGATTTCGGCGCCAATCTCGGATATGCGCTCAACCGCAGCCTGCGCCATCAGGCTGCCGAAGCCGCGCTGAGGCGCGTGCTGCGGCACCACCCGCGCCACGTCAACGCGCGGACCAACCTCGTGCAGGCGCTGGTGGAACTGAAACGCCCCGAAGAGGCGGTGCGCCACGCGCTCGCCCTCATCCGTCACATGGGCGAGACGCCCGAAGCCCTGCGCGTTCTGGGCGTCGCCCAGGCACAGGCCGGAGACGACCGGCGTGGCCGCCACACCCTTGAGCGGGCCTTGGCCGGCGATCCCCCGCGCTTCGAGGAATACGCGCTGCTGGCACGCTGCATAGAAAACGAGGACGGCCCGGAGGCCGCGATCCGGCGGTTGCGGGATATCGTCTTCAACCATCCGGAGGCGGCCTTCGCGCAGATGGAACTCGGCAATCGCCTCGCCCAGTCCGGAGACCTGGAGGCGGCGGAAACCGCCTACCGCGCAGCCCTCGCGGCGAACCCTTCGCTGGCCCACGCGTTTCTCGGGCTCGGCCGGCTGCGGCCCTGGTGCGCCAACGACCCCCTGCTGCCGGCGCTGAAAGCCCTGGCGCGGAATACGGGGCAACGGCCGGACCATCGCGCGGACGCGCTCTTTGCACTGGCCAAGGCCCTGGAAGACATCGGAGATCACGATGCGGGCTTCGAAGCCACGATGCAGGCCAACGGCCTGCTGCGCGGGCTCGTCAACTATGATTGCGACGCCAACATCAAGGGCATGTCGGAGCTTCCGAACGTGAAGTTCCGCCCGCTCGCCCGCCAGCACGCCACCGCCCCGCAAGCGGCGCCGCGACCGATCTTCATCCTCGCGCTGCCGCGCAGCGGCACCACCCTGCTTGAGCACATCCTCGCCCGCCACCCGGACGTGACCGCGCTCGGAGAGGACGACACCGTGCACCTGCACGCCATCCGCGCGATGGAAACCGGAAACCTCGCCACACTGGCGCGCGCGGCCCGCAGCCATCATGCGCGCATGGCACGGGGGCGCCCCGTGGTGACGGACAAGTTTCTCGAAAACGGGCTCTGCGTCCCGGCCCTTGCCGAAGCCCTGCCCGATGCCAGGTTCGTCTACATCCGCAAGGATGCGCGCGCCGCCGGCTATTCGCTGCTGCGCAGCCCGCTGCCCCCGAAGGGTCACCCCTACACGATGGATCAAGTCGAAGTCGCCCGCTACGTCGCCGCCCACCACAGGCTGATGCAGGTCTGGATGGGCCGCTACGCAGACCGCTTCACCGAAGTCGTCTACGAAAACCTCGTGGAAACGCCGCAGACGCAGATCCCCGCGCTCCTGGAGCGCCTCGAACTCCCGCCCTGCGCCGATTGCCTTGCCCCGGAGCAGGGCAAAAGGCCGGTGAAAACCCTGAGCCTCGCACAGGTGCGCCGCGGAATTTCCACCCGTTACCGCGATCGCTGGCAAGCCCACGCAGAAGCCCTGGCCCCGATGTGCGCACGGCTGGCGGCCGAGGGCGCCCCGGTCCGGCCGCGATAGCGCCCCGGCCCCCGCGCGGCCGCCCGGATGCGGCGCAGCGGGGGCAAACGGCGCCCCGTCTGGCCAACTGCGCCCTTTCCCGAAGCCCCCAGATACGCAAGACTTACCCAACCGCCGCCCGCTCGGAATGGGCAGTGACTGCGCGACCGACGCCGAGGCCCGACCCAGAGGAGGAACCAAAGATGCTTAATCACCCTGTCCTGAGGCCCGTGGCGCTCGCCGTCTTCTGCGGCGCCCCGGCGCTTGCAGATACGTTGCAGACCGACGTGGACACCATCGCTCAAGATGCCTCCCGCGCCATCGCGAGCGCCGGTCTCACCACGCTCGTGGAGATCGATCACGCCCGCCTTGCCGGGGCCGAAGGCGTGGCAATGCCCCCCTCGCGGGTCCAGATCTTCTCGGACCCGGCGGTGAACACGGCGCTTCTGCGGGACAACATCCGCGCCGGGCTGGATCTGCCTTTCCGCCTGCTTGCCTACGGCAACGGGGACGCGGCCGCCGCGATCACCACCGACGCCGATTTCCTGCGGATCCGCCACGGGCTCTCCGACGGCGGCGCCCTTGCGGCGTTCTCCGAAAGGCTCGGCAGCGTTACCGGCGCGATGGAGCAGCCGGTCTCCGCTGCCCCGACCGGGCCGCTCACGCAGGATTACGGCATCATCGAACTGACCACCGGCCTGGACGTCCCCACGGCCGTCGCCAGCCTGAAGGAGGCGGTTATGGCGCAGGAGGATACCGTCTGGTTCGGCGAAATCGACTTCGCCGCAGAGGCCGCATCGCTCGGCGCCGAGGTGCCGGACGCGGTGCTCCTGCTCTTCGGCGGCCCTGCCCCCGGCGGCCTGGCCATGGCCGATTTCCCGGCCATCGGGCTCGATGCCTTCTGCCAGAAGCTGCTGGTCCATCAAGGGGCTGACGGTGCAACGCGGGTGATCTTCAACGACATCGCCGCCTTCGCCGAATTGCACTACGGCACCTCCGCCAAGCCCCACCACGCGCTGAACGCGCGGCTCACGGCCACGTTCAAGGGCGCGATCGAATGAGGCTCTGACCGCTCCTCCCCGCCGCCTGCGGCGCTTCCGCGCCTCCGGCGGTCGCGAGGGTCGGCGAAGCGGCGATGGCCGAGATGGACAGCAGCAGCAGGCTCGCGGCGACAAGCACCGACAGCGCCTTCCGGATCCGCCGTTGCCGCGCCGAGCCGGTTTCGAATTCACCCATGTCTTGCCCCTTCTTCTGTTCCGTCTCCGGATATCCTTCCCTGATACGGCCGGCCGCGCGGTCTCCGTCGCCGGGCCGGCATTTCCCCCGCCCCCCGCGACGGCGTGCAGATTGAGGCTGCACCCAGGTCAAGGACGCGCTAGGTCGTGAACTCATAAACGGGATTCCGTTTTTGGCGGTGTGATGATTCACTTTCGGAAACGGAGGTGAGCATGACGGGCAGACACGATGTGAGCGATGCGGAATGGGCGGTGATCTCGCCGCTGT
>NZ_FWFQ01000033.1 GCF_900172235.1 Pseudoruegeria aquimaris
AACGTCCGCGTGGTCAGGACCGTCGACCGAGACCTCTACCGCGAACGCAACAAGGTCGAACGGTTCTTCAATCGTCTCAAACACTTCCGCGGCATCGCAACGCGATACTTCAAAACCGCAGCAAACTTCCTCGCCGCACTTCACCTCGCTTGCTCAAGGCTCTGGATCAGACATTATGAGTCCACGACCTAATCCGTAGGCAAGCAGGGGAGAGGCAATTGTCGGCAACACGTCCATTCACCGCCAAACGCGGGCAGATCCTGTTTCAGCCGGGGCAGCCCTGCCCGGGCTTCGTGATCCTGGAAGAGGGCTCCATCCGCGTGACCCTGACCGGCGCGAGCGGGCGGCAGGTGGTGCTCTACCGGGTCCGGCCCGGTGAAGTCTGCCTGCAGACCTTCTCCTGCCTGATCAACGATCAGACCTACTGCGCGGAAGGCGTGGCCGAAACGGACCTGTCCGGGGAACTGGTGCCGGCGGGGGCCTTTCGGGCGCGTTTCGCCGATGACGCCGCTTTCCGCGAGATGGTTCTGGTGTCGATCTCCACCCGTTTCGCGGAATACCAGCAACTGATCGAGGACGTGGCGCTCTCGCATTTCGACTCCCGGCTCGCCAAGGCCCTGCTGCGGCTCGCCTCCGAAGACGGATTCGTGCCCGCCACCCACGGCGAACTGGCCACCGAGACGGCTTCGGGCCGGGCCTATGTCTCGCGCAGGCTGGCGGCCTTCGCCGGGGAAGGCTGGGTCCGGCAGCGCGAAAAGGGCATCGCCATCCTCAGCCGGAGGGAGCTGGAACAGGTTGCCGCAGGCCTTCGGTGACTCTGTCACCGTCGAGGCGGCGGCAGGCAGGGTAGAAGGAGGCATCCAATCCCTTCCAAGGAGGAAAGAAAGATGTCCAGAAACGAAGGCACCCTCGACCGCGTTCTGCGGGTGATCCTCGGCCTTGCCCTGCTGTCGCTCGTGTTCGTGGGGCCGCAGACCCTCTGGGGCCTTGTCGGCCTCGTCCCGCTGGTGACCGGGCTCGTCGGCGTCTGCCCGATCTACTCGCTGCTCGGGATCAAGACCTGCCGCATCAAGACCCAGTAGCCAGCGCGGCGAACCTTCAAGCTGCGCGCCGCCTCACCCGGCGTTCTGCGCCTCGATGTAGGCGCGCAGTTCTTCCGCTTCGCGCCGGGCGTCGCGCAGCCCGTCCATGGCGGCGGAGAGCTCAGCCTCAAGCTGGGCCTGCGCGTTGGTCATCTCGGCCTCGCGCTGCTGCAGGTAGATGATCGCCTCGTCGCGCTGTTCCTCGGCCTCGTGCAGGGCCTGGGCCATCTTGTCCAGCTCGCCCATGTCGGCCTGCGATACGCGGGTGAACCGATGCACCAGCCAGTTGGCGAACCAGCCGAGCGCGAAGGCCACGAAGAGAATGAGCGCCGTGGCGGCGATGAATTCAGTTCTGTTCATTTGAGGCGTCCTCTTCCCCGTTGTCCGCGCCCTCTTGCGGGGCGTCCGGGCTTGCGTCCTGGTCTTCTGCCGTGGTGCCGTCCGCCGGCTGTGACGGCGTGTCATCCGGGCCGGCGCCTTCGGCAGCGGCTCCATCGTCGCCGGCTTCCGCGCCGGTCTCGGCCCCGGCCTCTTCTTCCGCTCCGGCCGTTTCGCCAGCCTCGGCCTCGGCCTGTTCCAGCGCCGTGGCCTCGGGCTCTTCGGGCGCGTCCGGCTGGATCAGCGTGATCTCGATCCTGCGGTTCGCCTCGCGGCCTTCCTCCGTGCCGTTGTCGGCGATGGGCACGGACTCCCCGTATCCCTTCGCGGTGATGTGCGAGGTCAGCACCCGGCGCGCCATCAGCGCGTTGAGCACCGCGTCGGCGCGGGACTGGCTGAGGTTGAGGTTCATTTCCTCGCGGCCCTGGCTGTCGGTGTGGCCGGCGATTTCAAGCTGCATCTGCACGTCGGCGCAGGCCTTCAGGATCTCGGCCATCTTGTCGATGGTGGAAATCGCGCCGGCCTCGATGTCGGAGGAGCCGGGGGCGAAGGTGATCTTGTTCTCTTCCAACGCCGCGTTCAGATCGGCCACGCATTCCTCGGGCGTGGGCAGCGCGGCGACCGGATCCAGCTTCTCTTCGTAGGTCACGTCGATGCTGAACTTGTCCGAAGTGTCGAGCCGGGTGGTGAGGATGCGCGCGATGTTGGCGCGGGCGTCTGGGTTGCCGCTGATGCCGGAGATCGTGATCCGGTCTTCCTCGATGCGCAGGGTGCCCTGGTTGAGCTCCTCGAAGGCCGAGAGGCCGGCCAGCACCCGCAGGGACCAGCCGCTGGGCAGGCCCTCTTCCTGGATGCGCGCGGCGGCATAGACGCTGGAGGCGCCGAAGGCGGCCCGCGCGAAGCTTTCCACCGCTTCCCGGTCCAGATCGCTGGCCAGCTTGCCGCGCAGCTGCACCAGCCCTTCCGGGCTGCGGGTGGCGGTGAATTCGGGCGGGGCGGTCTCGCCCTCGGTGGCGGTGTCTTCCTCGGGCTCGGGCAGCTCCGCATGCAGGGAGAACACCGGCGGCAGATCCGCCTCCAGCTCGCCCATCACGCGGTCGAAATCGGCCTGCGGCGTGCCCTTCGGGGCGACGAAGGTCACATCCGCGTCCGAGAAGGTCAGCGTGCCGCCGCCGAGCGCCTGCACCGCCTTGATGCCGGTGACGGCGGCATCCGCCCAGGTGCTGGAGGGCATGCCGAGGCCGATGGTGCACTCCGCGTTGGCGGCCCCCGGCGCGGCGGCGAGGATGCGCGCGCTCGTGGCCTCGCTGTCGGCGGAACAGGAATCGAACCGCGCGCCGGCCTCATCGACGACGAACCGCAGGGTGAAGGGGGTGAGCACGGGGCGTGGGGCGGTGAGATTGATCGTCACGTCCAGCCCGCCGGGCGTCTCGGTGCGCAGGCGTTCTTCGAGCCGTGCCTTTTCCTCCGCGCTTTCGGTGATGCCGGTGACGATGACGCGTTCGCTCGTCATCGAGATCTTGGAGCGGGGCAGCAGGCGGAGAGCCTCGAGCGCGAATTGCAGCGCCGGATTCCAGCCGCGCGGCACCGGGTAGCTGGCGCTGTCCAGCAGATCGGTCACCACGGCGCCGCCGCCGGCGGAGGACACCGCGGACAGGATCTGCGTGCGGGCGGCGCGGGCGGGCACGAGGCCCACGAGGGTGATGCCGTCATCGTTGCGCAGGAACTCGATGGTGAAGGTCGGCGCCTCGATCTGCGCGGCCTCGGCCACCGCCAGCCCGTTGTTGATGCGGGTGTGATCCACCACCGAACCGACGACGGAGAGCGCCCGGAAGCGCGTGGCCTCGGTGGGCGCGGTGCCGGTGAGGTTCACGATCAACCCGTCCACGGCCACTTCCACCCAGTCGAACCCCTGCAGGGCGAGGGCGCGGGTCACGTCGAGCTCGGTCCGGTCTTCGATCACGTTCACGGCCAACGTGGCCGCGAAAATGCACAGGCCGCCGGCAAGGGTGAAGGCCGCACCGGCGGAAAGGGCTGATTTCAGGCGCATGTGTTGGCTGCGTCCTTGTTCTTGAAGTTGCGCCAGTTTTACGGCCAGCCCGCCGGGGGATCAATCAGAGGAACAGGGCAACGGCGAAAAACAGCGCAGCGAGCAGGCCCGCGTCCCGGTTGGAGCGGAAGAGCGACAGGCAGGTTTCGGGGCTGTCGATGCGTAGCCCGCGCAACTGCCAGGCAAGGTGCCAGCCGAAGGCCCAGACGCCCCCGAGCGCCACCACGAGCGCCAGCGGGTTGCCGAGCGGAGCCACGGCGCCGATCACGGCGAGGGCCAGCAGCAGAACCGCCGCGACGAGAAAGCCGAAAAGCCAGCGCGGCGAGGAGTCGCCGAACAGCCGGGCGGTGGATTTCACCCCGATCAGCGCGTCGTCCTCGGTGTCCTGGTGGGCATAGATCGTGTCGTAGAACAGTGTCCAGGCGATCCCGGCGAGATAGAGCGCCAGCGCAGGCCAGCCCAGGGTGCCGTCATGCGCCGCCCAGGCAAGCAGCGCGCCCCAGTTGAAGGCCAGCCCGAGAAAGACCTGCGGCCACCACGTGAAACGCTTGGCGAACGGGTAGATGGCGACGAGTGCGAGCGAGGCGATGCCGAGGGCGATCGCGAGCGGCGGGAAGGTCAGCAGGATCGCGAAGGCGATGAACGCCTGTGCCGCCATCCAGAGCGCGGCCGCGCGCACGCTCACCTGCCCCGAGGGGATCGGGCGGGAGCGCGTGCGCGCCACCTTCGCGTCGAAGTCGCGGTCGGTGATGTCGTTCCAAGTGCAGCCCGCGCCGCGCATCAGCCAGGCCCCGGCGGCGCAGCCGAGCATGACCCAGCCGTCCCAGAGGGTGAAGGGGCCCGCCGCCAGCGCGGCCAGCAGCACCGCCCACCAGCAGGGCAGCAGCAGCAGCCAGGTGCCGATCGGGCGATCGGCGCGGGACAGCCGCAGGTAGGGCCGGCTGAAGGCCGGGGCGCGCGTATCGACCCAATTGCCCTTGACGGCATCGGCCACCTGCCCTTTGGTTTCCGGATGTTCTGAAGGTTGGCTCATGCGAGGGGCGTCCATGTCGGCGGCAAAGATCAGGCTTTATGTAGACGCAGCTTTGGGGGAGGGGCAAACGGTTCCTTTGGCCCGCGAGCAGGCGCATTACCTTTTCGGTGTCATGCGGCTGGGCGTCGGCGACAGCATCCTGATCTTCAACGGCCGCGACGGCGAGTTCCGCGCCGAGATCGCCGAAGCCGGCAAGCGGGGCGGGCTGCTGGCCTGCGCCGGGCGGACGAAACCGCTCCAGGAGCCGCCCGACCTCTGGCTGCTCTTCGCGCCGATCAAGAAGGCGCGCACGGATTTCATCGTCGAGAAGGCGGCCGAGATGGGCGCGGCGAAGATCATGCCGGTCCAGACCGATTTCACCAATTCCGAACGCATCCGGCGCGACCGGCTCCAGGCCCATGCGGTGGAGGCCGCCGAGCAGTGCGGGGGCACCTTCGTGCCCGAGGTCACCGAGCTGCGCAAACTGGACGCCGTGCTGGCGGAATGGCCGGCCGACCGGCAGCTCGTCTACTGCGACGAGACCCTCGTGGGCGCGCGGGCCGCGCTGCAGCAGCAGGGCCGGGGCGGCAAGGCGGCCATCCTGATCGGGCCGGAGGGCGGATTCTCCGCAAGGGAACGGGAAAACCTAAAAACTCGCCCCTTCGTGACACAAATTAGCCTAGGTCCCCGTATACTCAGAGCAGATACGGCCGCAGTCGCGGCCATGACCATCTGGCAAAGTGTTTCTGGTGATTGGTAATGTCTTTTGTGCGAAAAGAAGTGAAAGCCGTATTCTGGCGTTGGCGGGAGTTCCTGATCGGTTGGGTGTTCGCCGCCGCCGGAATCATCCTCGTGTTCCGGGGGCTCGGGTTCGTACCGACTCTCGGTATGATCCTGGGCGTCACCGGCGCCCTGCTGGCCTATGCCGGCGTGCAGCGTGCCCGGTTCCGGCTGGGTGAAGGCGGGCCCGGCGTCGTCCACGTCAACGAAGGCCGGATCGCCTACTACGGGCCGTTCTCCGGCGGCGCCGTCTCCGTGGACGGGCTCTCCAAGGTCGAGCTGGACCCCGTGCCCGATCCGGCGCCCCACTGGGTGCTGCGCGGGATCGAATCCCCGCCGCTGTTCATCCCGGCCAATGCCGAAGGCGTCGACGCGCTGTTCGACGTGTTCTCATCGATCAAGAATTTCCCGATGGAACAGATGCTGCGCTACCTGACGCAGCCGCCGGCTCACCCCGTCGTGATCTGGCAGAAAGAGCAGCGCATGCTGCATTGACTTCCCGTGCGATTGCTTCCACCTCTTGGCGTCACAAAAGGTGGAAGTGGAGCGTTCGAGATGTCTATCCCCCAGTCCGGCGGCGGGCCGATCGAGAGCCGGGATCAGCTGGCGCAATACCTGGCCGACGGCTGCAAACCCCGCGAAGACTGGCGCATCGGCACCGAGCACGAGAAATTCGGATACTGCAAGGACACGCTGAAGCCGCTTCCCTACGAGGGGGAGCGGTCCATTCTTGCCGTGCTCCAAGGCCTGCGGGACGAGCACGGCTGGGCGCCCGTCACCGAGGGCGGCAAGCTGATCGGGCTGGAGAAGGACGGCGCCAACGTCAGCCTTGAGCCCGGCGGCGCGCTGGAGCTTTCCGGGGCTCCGCTGGAAACCATCCACGAGACCTGCGACGAGGTGAACGCCCACCTGCGCGACGTGAAGGCGATCTCCGACAGGATCGGCGTGGGCTTCATCGGGCTGGGCGCGGCGCCGATCTGGAAGCACGAAGACATGCCGCTGATGCCCAAGGGGCGCTACAAGCTGATGGACGCCTACATGGGCCGCGTCGGCGAGATGGGCCGGGTGATGATGCGCCGCACCTGCACCGTGCAGGTGAACCTCGATTTCGCCTCCGAGGCCGACATGGTGCAGAAGATGCGGGTGGCCATCGCGCTGCAACCCGTGGCTACGGCGCTTTTTGCGAATTCTCCCTTCTTCGAGGGCAAGGTCAACGGCCACAAGAGCTGGCGCAGCTACGTCTGGCGCAACATGGACGACGCCCGCACCGGCATGGTGCCATTCGTGTTCGACGAAGGCTTCGGCTTCGAGCGCTGGGTGGATTATGCCCTCGATGTGCCGATGTATTTCGTCTACCGCGACGGCAAATACATCGATGCGCTGGGCATGTCCTTCCGCGATTTCCTTGAAGGCAAACTGCCGGCGCTTCCCGGCGAGGTGCCGACGCTTTCGGACTGGGCCGACCACCTGACGACGGCCTTCCCGGAGGCGCGGGTGAAGAAATTCATCGAGATGCGCGGCGCCGATGGTGGCCCCTGGCGCCGGCTCTGCGCGCTGCCGGCCTTCTGGGTCGGGCTGACCTACGACCAGGGCGCGCTGGACGCGGCCTGGGATCTGGTGAAGGGGCTCGATGCCGAGACCCGCGAAGGGCTGCGCGTGGCGGCCTCCGTCGATGGTTTGCAGGGCGAAGCCGGGGGCGTGAAGCTGCACGATCTCGCGCGCGAGGCGGTGGCCATCGCCGAAGCCGGCCTGAAATCCCGCGCCCGTCCGGGCGCCGGCGGTCTGATTCCGGATGAAACCCATTTCCTGAACGCGCTGAAGGAAAGCGTCCAGAGCGGGCAGGTCCCTGCGGACGAGCTTCTGGCGCGCTACCATGGCGACTGGGAAGGCGATCTGACGCGGATCTACGCCGACTACAGCTACTGACGACGCAGGCGCGGCGCGCGCGGGGGCGCTGCCCCCGGCCGCGCCTCTCGGCGCGTCTCCCCCGGGATATTTCCGGTCAAAAGATGAGGCTCAGCCCTTCTTGCCGATCTTCGGCTCCTCGCCCGCGAGGATGCGGCTGATGTTGGCCTTGTGGCGGATCAGGATCAGCAGGGCGAGGAGGGCGCAAAGCAGGGCGGCGTCCGCGCGCCCGATCAGGACGGCCGCGACCGGAGAGGCGACGGCGGCCACGAGCGCCGAGAGCGAGGAAATCCTCGTGACGGCGGCGGTGACGAGCCAGGTGGCACAGGCGATCAGGCCCAGCGGGAAGCTCAGCGCAAGCAGCGTGCCGAGGAAGGTGGCCACGCCCTTGCCGCCCCTGAAGCCGAGGTAGACGGGGTAGCAATGGCCGAGGAAGGCCGCGCCGCCGGCGATCTGCGCGGCGTCTTCGCCGATGAACTGGCGCGCGATCAGCACCGCGATGCCGCCCTTGCCGGCGTCCAGCACCAGCGTGAGGAAGGCGGCCAGCTTGTTGCCCGTGCGCAGAACGTTGGTGGCACCGATGTTGCCGGAGCCGATCTGGCGCAAGTCCCCCAGCCCGAAGAGCCGGGCCATGACGATGCCGAAGGGCACCGCGCCCAGCAGGTAGGCCGCGACGGCGGTGAGGGCGAGCAGGGGCAGGGCCGTGGTGATTTCGGGCATCAGAGATTTCCGTGGACAGGCACGCCGGCGACGAGCGTCAGCAGGACCTTGCCCTGCATCCGCGCCCCGTCGAACGGCGTGTTCTTGGATTTCGAATTCAGCTTGAAACGATCCAGCACGAAGGGGGCGTCGGGATCGAAGAGCACGAGATCGGCCGGAGCGCCGGGGGCGAGCCGCCCGCAGGGCAGGCCCAGCCGGCGGGCCGGGTTCAGCGCCATGGCGGCGAAAAGCTCGGGCAGATCCAGCAGTTCGGCATGGTAGAGGCGCATGGCGGCGGGCAGAAGCGTTTCCAGCCCCACCGCGCCGGAGGCGGCCTCCTCGTAGGGAAGGCGCTTGCTTTCCTCGTCCTGCGGGGTGTGGAAGGAGGAGATGGTGTCGATCAACCCATCCTTGACCGCCTGCACCATCGCGAGCCTGTCGTCTTCGTCGCGCAGCGGGGGCTTGATCTTGAAGAAGGTGCGGTAGTCGCCCACGTCGAGCGCGTTCAGCGTCAGGTGGTGGATGTTGACGCCGGCCGTCACGTCGAGCCCGGCGGATTTGGCGCGCGCCAGCGCGGGCAGGGCGGCGGCGGTGGAGAGCGCATCGACATGATGGCGAACGCCCGTCATCTCGACGAGCGCGAGGTCGCGCTCCAGCCCCATGCGTTCGGCCATCGGCGAGACCGCCGGCAGCCCCTTGAGCGTGGCGAACTTGCCCGAGGTCACGGCCGCGCCCCTGGACAGGATCGGCTCCTGCGGGTGGGTCATCACGAGGGCGTCAAGCGAACGGGCGTAGGTCATCGCGCGGGAGAGCACCTTGGTGTCCGTCACCACGCTGTCGCAGTCGGTGAAGGCCACGGCGCCGGCATCGCGCAGGAAGCCGATCTCCACCATCTCGCGCCCCTCGCGGCCCTTGGTGAGCGCGGCCATGGGCAGCACGTTCACCGGCGCGGCCTCGTTGGCGCGGCGGGTGACGAACTCCAGCGCCTCGGGGGTGTCGATGGCGGGCAGGGTGTCGGGGCGGGTGACGACGGTGGTGACGCCCCCGGCCGCGGCGGCGCGGCCGGCGGTGCGGAAGCTCTCCTTGTGGCGCTCGCCCGGCTCGCCGATCTTCACGCCGATGTCTACGATCCCGGGGGCGAGGCATTTGCCGCCGGCATCATGCACCTGCTGCGCCTGCGGGGCCGCGCCGCTGCCGGATGCGGCGATCTTCCCGTGTTCCACCAGCACCCAGCCCGGCGCGACCGTGCGGGCTTCGGGATCGACGAGGCGGGCGTTTTCGATCAAGAGGCTCATGGCTGGCTCCTTTGCACCTGTCTGAGCAGGTCGTAGACGTGGCGGGCGTCGGCGATGCGCTCGAAGCCCACGCGCTCCCGGCGCGCGCCGTTCGCGGTGTTGCGGTATCGGGTGCGGAAATAGACGGATCCGGGCGTGTCATCCACCAGTTCCAGCACGTCGTCGGGCGCGATGTCATAGGACTCGAGGCTGCGCTTCGGCCAGGAGCGGGCGATGAAGGCCCGCCGCGTGCTGAGCGAATAGGTGGCGAAGCGGCGTCCGAGCCAGTTCCGGGCCGGGCCGCCCACCGCCACGGCGAGGCCGGCGGCGATGAACAGCAGCAGGAAAAGCGCCGGGAAGGCGCCTTCGGGCAAAGCGCCGACGAACATGCGCAGGGCGATCAGCGCGAAACCGAGGCCGAAGATCGCTGGCATCAGATCCCTGCGTCCGGCCACGAAGGCCGTATCGGGCCGGCCCTGCCAGAGCACCTTTTCGCCCGGCGCGAGAATGTCGTTCCAGCTGCCCGTCATCCGGCGGAAATCCAGATCACCACCCCGGTCAGGGCGAACATCAGGATGAGCATCAGCATCGCGATGCGTCCGGACATGGCAGCATCGGACACCTGCTTCTTTGTGGGCGGGCTTTCCAGCACACCCTCGGCCGATTGGCTTTCGAGGCCGAAGGGCGGCGGCGGGGCCGGGCTTTCCTCTTCGAAGCGTGCAAGCAGGCGCAGCGGCGGCTGGGGCCACAGTTCCTGCGGCGTTCCCTCGAAGGCGGCGGAGGTGATGAGCACCACCCAGCCGGTGAGCGCGTTCAACTGTTCCGCGAAGGGGGCGAGCTGGTCTTCCGGGATGCCGCCGCCTTCGTGCAGGTATTGCATCAGGCCGAAATCTGCGAGTTCGGAGACGTCGAAGGCTTCCACGAACTCGGGGTTCAGCGTGGTGGCCCCGATGAGTGCGGGCAGGGGCCAGTCAAGGCCGCCGTCCTGCGCCTCGCGGCGCGTCACGAGGGCTTCTGCCTCCTCCGGGGGGGCGTCCACCGCGAAGAGGTAGAGGCGCTTGTGATCGTGTTCGGAGATGGTGAGCACGGCAGTCATGCGGCGGCCTCCGTGGCAAGGCCCGCCGCGCGCGCGATGGCGGTGCGGGTGGCGTCCTTGTCGGGCTGGTATTTGATCAGGTGCTTGTCGCCGCCACGCGTGATGATCTGGACGGCGCTTCCCAGCGCACGGATCCGGGTGATCTCGGAGAGCGGGATGCTGCGACCCATCGGCCCGAGCAGGCGCCGGTCCGTCAGATCCCAGCGGGCGGAGAGATCTTCGCTGGCGAGGTAGAATCCCCGCACCGCGATGGCGGCCAGCCCGCCCACGGCGCCGGTCCAGACATGGGGGTTGCCCAGCAGCCAGAGCACGATCATGCCGCCGCCCATGGCGAGCGCGGCCATCGCGGCGTGATCACGCACGTAGGTGGCGCGGTCCGCGGGGAAGCTGGCGATGACGGCCTCGCCCTCCGCGAGCGGCGCCTCGGGCACCATCCGATGGTTGGGGATGAGATCGGGATCGGGCATCGGGCTCAGGCCATGACGCCCGCGGGCCGATCCGCGGCGCGCAGGTTGCGGGCGAGCAGATCCATCGCCGCCATGCGCACGGCTACGCCCATCTCCACCTGCTCCTGGATCACCGAGCGGTTGATGTCGTCGGCGATGGTGCCGTCGATCTCCACGCCGCGGTTCATCGGCCCGGGGTGCATGACGATGGCATCTTCCCTGGCATGGGAGAGCTTCTCGGCATCAAGCCCGTAGCGGTGGTAGTATTCGCGTTCGCTCGGGATGAAACCGCCGTCCATGCGCTCGCGCTGGAGGCGCAGCATCATCACCACGTCCACGTCCTTCAGCCCTTCGCGCATGTCTTCGTAGACCTCGACGCCCAGTTCCCCCACCTGGGAGGGCATCAGCGTGGGCGGGCCGACGAGGCGCACGCGGTTCTCCATCTTGCCGAGCAGGATGATGTTGGAGCGCGCCACGCGCGAATGGGCGATGTCGCCGCAGATGGCGATGTTGAGCCTATGCAGCCGGCCCTTGGCGCGGCGGATGGTGAGCGCGTCCAGCAGCGCCTGCGTGGGGTGTTCGTGGCGGCCGTCGCCGGCGTTGAGCACGGCGCAGTTCACCTTCTGGGCCAGCAGGTCCACCGCGCCGGAATGGGGGTGGCGCACCACGAGAAGATCGGGGTGCATGGCGTTCAGGGTGAGCGCCGTGTCGATCAGCGTTTCGCCCTTTTTGATCGAGCTGGCCTGCATCGCCATGTTCATCACGTCCGCCCCGAGGCGCTTTCCGGCCAGTTCGAAGCTGGCCTGCGTGCGGGTGGAATTCTCGAAGAACATGTTGATCTGGGTGAGGCCGGCGAGCGCATCGGCGTGTTTCACCGCACGGCGGTTGAGATCGACGTATTGGTCGGCCAGATCGAGGATGGTGCGAATCTCTTCCGGATGCAGGGGCTCGATGCCGAGGAGATGGCGGTGGTGGAACGTCATGGAGCCTCCTTGTCCGGGTGGCATCGCTTATAGAAAGCGCCTTGCCGCCGCACAAGGCGGTTGCGGCGGGGATTTACCTTGCCGGCGTGCGGGCGTAGCGTGGCGCGCATGAGCGTGGAGATGGATTTTCATACGGCGAAGGCCCTCCTGGAATGGCAGGTGGACATGGGAGCGGACGAGGCGATCCTCGACGCGCCCGTCAACCGCTATGAAATCCCCGAGCCCTCACCGCGGAAAGCCGCCGCGGCCGCGGCGGCCGGCCGCCCCGCGCAGGCGCCCCGACCCGCGGCCGCCCCGCCCGTCCGCCCGATCGAACCCGAGGTGGACCCGGTGGCCGAGGCGCGCGTGGCGGCGCGTGGCGCGCGATCGCTCGAAGAGCTCGAAGCGGCGCTGGCCGCCTTCCCCCACTGCGATCTGAAACGCGGCGCGCGCAGCCTCGTCTTCGCCGACGGGCAGCCGCGGGCGCGGGTGATGATCGTCGGGGAGGCGCCGGGCCGGGAGGAAGACAGGGAAGGGCGCCCCTTTGTAGGACGGGCCGGGCAGCTTCTGGACCGCATGTTCGACGCCATCGGCCTTGGCCGCGCGGCGCCGGATGCCGAGGCCGGCCTCTACATCACCAACGTGCTGCCGTGGCGCCCGCCGCAGAACCGCGATCCGAGCCCGCAGGAAATCGACATGCTGCGCCCCTTCGTTGAGAAGCACATCGAGCTCGTCGGCCCCGACCTGCTTGTGCTGATGGGCAACCACGCCTGCATGGCCCTGCTCAAACGCAGCGGGATCTCGCGGATGCGCGGACGGTGGCATGAGTTCCGGGGTGTGCCCGCGATGCCGATGTTCCACCCCGCCTACCTTCTGCGCAATCCGGGCTTCAAGCGCGAAGCCTGGCAGGATCTGCTCGCCGTCAAGGCGAAGCTGCTGGAGGGAGCCAAGGCCCCATGATCGATCCGGCCTTCCTGCTGGCCTTCCTGCCGGCGGCCCTTGCCCTGAACCTCACGCCGGGGGCGGACATGATGTTCTGCTTCGGGCAGGGTCTGCGCTCCGGCCGGCGCGCGGCGGTGGCCGCGAGCCTCGGGATTTCGCTGGGCGCGATGGTGCATGTGCTGCTGGCCGGCATCGGCCTCGGGGCGCTGATCGCCCGCCAGCCGGCGATGTTCGAGGTGATCCGCTGGGCCGGCGTGGCCTACCTGCTGGTGATCGCCTGGCGCACGCTGCGCGCCCCGCTCACCGCGCCAGAGGATGCGCCCGTCACCCCGGCGCGCCATGCCTTCCGCGAAGCGCTCCTCGTCAATCTCACCAACCCCAAGGTGATCCTCTTCGTGCTCGCGCTGCTGCCGCAGTTCGTGAACCCGGCGTTGCCCACGCTGCCACAGTTCCTCGTCTATGGCGCCGTTCTGGCGCTGGGCGGTTTCCTCGTGAACGGCGCGGTGGGCGTTTTTGCCGGAGGGCTGGGCACGCGGCTCCTGCGCTCGGCGCGGTTCGAGCGGGGGATCCGCTGGGTGTCCGCCACCATCTTTGCCGGCCTCGCCCTGCGTCTGGCCGCAATGCGCCACGGATAGGAGCCAAGCCCCATGAGCCGCATCGACGAGACCATCGCCTTCATCCCCGTCCGCATCGCCGTGCTGACCGTCTCCGACAGCCGGGGGCTGGCCGAGGACCGCTCAGGCGACGTGCTGGTCAGCCGGCTCACCGAGGCCGGCCACGTGCTGGCCGACCGCAGGATCCTGCCCGACGAGCGGGAGGAAATCGCCGCCCAGCTGCGCGCCTGGTGCGCCGATCCGGGCGTGGACGTGGTGATTTCCACCGGCGGCACCGGGCTGACGGGCCGTGACGTGACGGTGGAGGCCCACCGTGATGTCTACGAGAAGGAGATCGAAGCCTTCGGGACCGTTTTCACCATCGTGTCGATGAAGAAGATCGGCACCTCGGCGGTGCAGAGCCGCGCCACCGGCGGCGTGGCGCAGGGCACCTACCTTTTCGCGCTGCCCGGCAGCCCCGGTGCCTGCAAGGATGCCTGGGACGAAATCCTCGCCTACCAGCTCGACATGCGCCACCGGCCCTGCAATTTCGTGGAAATTTTTCCGCGGCTGGACGAAAATCTGCGCCGGAAGTGATCGCCTCGCGCGTGTAATCCGTAAAATGCTCGTCTTGAGCGGTATTTGCACCACATACTGTTGGGGAAGCCGGTGACGGCTCTGCCCGGTTGGCAATGGAAAGGCAGGGGGTATGAGATTTCTGGGCCGCAGCCTGATGGGGCTGTTCCTGTTGGCGCTCACGCTCGGGCTGTTCGCCTGGGCGGGCAACACCGTCTACACCGCGATCGAGGCCAAAAGGGCCGAGGAGCGCCGGGAACGCCCTGCGCGCGAACGGGTGTTCGCGGCGGGCGTCATGCAGGTGGTGCCGGGCGAGGAAATCCCCGTGCTCACCACGTTCGGCGAGGTGCGCAGCCGTCGCACGCTCGATATCCGCGCCGCGGCCTCGGGCCGGATCGTGGAGATGGCCGACGCCTTCGAAGAGGGCGGGAGAGTGCAGGCGGGGGATTTCCTGCTGCGCATCGATCCCGCGGACGCCGAGGCGGCTCTGGCGCGGGCCCGCGCGGACCTTGCCGAGGCGCAGGCCGAGGTGCGCGATGCCGAGCGCGGGCTTGGCCTCGCGCAGGACGAGCTTGACTCCGCCGAGCAGCAGTTCGCCCTGCGCTCCGCTGCCCTGCAACGCCAGCAGAGCCTGAAGGAACGGGGCGTCGGCACGGATTCCGCCGTGGAAACCGCCGCGCTGGCGGAGGCGGCCGCGCGTCAGCAGGTCGTTTCGCGCCGCCAGTCCCTCGCGCAGGCCGAAGCGCGCGCCGATCTCTCCAAGACCCGGCTCAACCGGGCGCAGATCACCGTGGCCGAGGCCGAGCGCAAGCTGGCCGACACCGAGATCCATGCCGGCTTCACCGGGCTTCTGGGCGACGTTTCCGTCGTCGAAGGCGGACTTGTCGCCAACAACGAACGCCTTGCCACGCTGACAGATCCGGAGGCGCTCGAAGTCTCCTTCCGGGTCTCCACCGCCGATTACGTGCGCCTGCTCGACGCCGAGGGCCGCCTCATCGGCGCGCCGGTGCGGGTGACGCTGGACGTGCTGGGCCTCGATCTCACCACCGCCGGCATCATCTCGCGCGAAAGCGCGGCGGTGGGCGAGGGGCAGACGGGGCGGATGCTCTTTGCTCGGCTCGACAGCCCCGCGGGCTTCCGGCCGGGCGATTTCGTGACCGTGGCCATCGAGGAACCCGCCCTGCGCGGCGTGGCCCGCGTGCCCTCGAGCGCGCTGAACGCCGCCGAACAGGTGCTCGTCCTGAGCGAGGACGACAGGCTGGAAGAGGCGTCCGTGGAGCTTCTGCGCCGGCAGGGCGATGAGGTCCTCATCCGCGCGCCGGCGATCCACGGGCGCGAGATCGTCGCCGAACGCTCGCCGGTGCTGGGCGCGGGCATCAAGGTGCGGCCGATCCGGCCCGAGAACGCCGAGATCCCCGAGGCCCCCGAACTCGTCACCCTGACCGAGGAGCGCCGGGCCAAGCTCGTGGCCTTCGTGCAGGGCAACGCGCGGATGCCGGCGGAGGTCAAGCAGCGCATCCTCGGCCAGCTCGAAGCGCCGCAGGTGCCCGCGCGCGTTCTGGAGCGGCTGGAAAGCCGGATGGGAGGCTAGGCCATGGTGCGGCAGCTATCCGGACAGGCGGGCGGTATCCTCTCCTACTTCACACGCCATCGCACGGCGGCGAACCTTCTGCTGGTGGTGCTGATCGTGGCCGGGCTGGCCGCCATGCCGCGGATGCGGGCGCAGTTCTTTCCCGACGTGGTCGTGGATTCCGTCTCCGTCTCCGTCCAGTGGGACGGCGCCGGCGCCGAGGACGTGGACGCCGCCATCGTGCAGCTTCTGGAACCGGCGCTCCTGACGGTGGAAGGGGTGGAGAGCACCTCCTCCACCTCCCGCGAGGGGCAGGCCAGCATCAGCCTGGAGTTCGAGCCCGGCTGGGACATGTCGCGTGCCGCCGACGACGTGCAGGCCGCCGTGGACGGGGTGAGCAACCTGCCCGAGGATGCCGAGGATCCGGAGGTGCGCCGCGGGGTGTGGCGCGACAGGGTCACGGACGTCGTGATCACCGGCCCGGTGGACGTGACGCAACTGGGCCGCTTCGCCGATGAATTCGTCACCCGGCTGTTCGCGGCCGGCGTCACGCGCACCACCATCCGCGGCGTGGCCGCGCCCGAAACGGTGGTCGAGGTGCCCACGCTTTCGCTCATCCGCAACGACGTGACGATGGCGGAAATCGCCGATGCGATCGCCGCCGAAGCCAGCGCCGATCCGGCGGGCGATGTCTCGGGCGGCAGCGCGCGCGTGCGTACCGGCGTGGCCAAGCGCTCCGCCGACGAGATCGCCGACATCGTGCTGCGCTCCAACCCGGACGGCTCCAAGTTGCGCATCGGCGACGTGGCCGAGGTGCGCGTGGAGGGCATCGACCGCAACCGCGCCTATTTCGTGGGGCAGAACCCGGCGATCTCGGTGCGGGTGGACCGCTCCGACCAAGGCGATGCGATCCGGATCCAGCGCGAGGTCGAAACCGTTGCCGAGGAGATGCAGCGCACGCTGCCCGCGGAGGTGAGCATCGATCTGATCCGCACCCGCGCCGAGGCCATCACGGGCCGCCTGAACCTGTTGCTCGACAATGGCCTGATGGGGCTGGGCCTCGTGGTGGGGCTGCTCTTCCTGTTCCTGAACGCGCGCACGGCCTTCTGGGTGGCCGCGGGCATCCCGGTTGCGATGTGCGCCGCCATTGCGCTGATGTATGTGGCGGGGCTGACGATCAACATGATCTCGCTCTTTGCTCTGATCATCACGCTCGGGATCGTGGTTGATGACGCAATCGTGGTGGGGGAGCACGCCGATTTCCGCGCCCGAAGGCTGGGCGAAGACCCGGTGACGGCGGCGGAGAATGCCGCCGTGCGCATGGCGCCGCCGGTGTTCTCGGCCACGATCACCACGGTGATCGCCTTCTTCGGGCTGACGGTGATCTCCGGGCGCTTCGGCGATCTGATCGCCGACATTCCCTTCACCGTGATCGTGGTGCTGATCGCCTCGCTGGTGGAATGCTTCCTGATCCTGCCCAACCACATGAGCCACGCCATCGCGCATTCGGCCAAGCAGCATTGGTATGACTGGCCCAACCGGGTTGTGAACCGCGGCTTCACCTGGGTGCGGGACAGGCTCTTCCGCCGCCTTATGAACCTGGTGGTGCTGGCGCGCTACCCGGTGCTGGCGGGGGCCTTCGTGCTGCTCGCTTCGCAGGCAGTCCTGTTCATCCGGGGTGACGTCCAGTGGCGCTTCTTCAACGCGCCCGAGCAATCCTCGGTGTCGGGCAATTTCGCCATGGTCAACGGCGCGAGCCGCGAGGACACGCTGGCGATGATGCGCGAGATGCAGCGCGCGGCGGAGGCCGTGGGCAAGCGCATGGAAGAGGAGCACGGGCGCAACCCGCTGGATTACGTTGTGGCCGAAGTGGGCGGCAACACCGGCCGCGCCATCGCCGGCTCCGAGAACAAGGACAGCGAGCTTCTGGGCTCCATCGCGATCGAGCTGATCGACGCCGATCTGCGCCCCTATTCCGCCTTCGCCTTCGTCGCCGCCATCCAGGACGAGGTGCGCCAGCATCCGCTTGCCGAGACGGTCAGCTTCCGAGGCTGGCGCTCCGGGCCGGGGGGCGACGCGCTGGACGTGGAATTCTACGGTGCGGATTCCGAGACGCTGAAAGCCGCCGCCGAGGCCCTGAAAACCGCCGTGGCCGCCTATCCGGAAGTCTCCGCCGTGGAGGATTCCCTCGCCTACGACAAGCAGGAACTCGTGCTCGAACTTACCCCGCAGGGGCAGGCGCTGGGCTTCGAGATCGGCACCTTGGGCCGGGTGCTGCGCAACCGGCTGAACGGGATCGAGGCGGCGACCTACCCCGACGGCCCGCGTTCGGCGGAAATCCGGGTGGAGCTGCCTGCCGGCGAATTGACGGCGGATTTCATGGAGCGCACCCAGCTGCGCTCGCCGCAGGGCGTCTACGTGCCGCTGTCCGATATCGTGACCGTCCAGAGCCAGACGGGCTTTTCCACGGTGCAGCGGGAGAACGGGCTGCGGCTTGTCAACGTGACGGGTGACATCTCGGAGGATGATCCAGCCCGCGCGCAGGCCATCGTCGAGGAACTGCGCGAAGTGATCCTGCCGCAGATCGAAAGCGATTTCGGCGTCGGCTGGCAGCTGGGCGGGCTTGCCGAGCAGGAGCAGAGCTTCCTGAACGACGCGCTGCTCGGATTCGCCATGTGTCTCACCGGCATCTATCTCGTGCTGGCGTGGATCTTCGCCAGTTGGACGCGCCCCTTCGTGGTGATGGCGATCATCCCCTTCGGCCTCGTGGGCACGATCTACGGCCACTACATCTGGGAGGTGCCGCTCTCGATGTTCACCGTGGTGGGTCTGATCGGCATGACGGGGATCATCATCAACGACAGCATCGTGCTGGTGACGACGATCGACGAATATGCCGAGGAGCGCGGCCTGTTCCCGGCCATCGTGGACGGCACCGCCGACCGCCTGCGCGCGGTGATGCTGACGACGGCCACCACGGTTCTGGGGCTCGCGCCGCTGCTCTACGAGCGCTCGGTGCAGGCGCAGTTTCTCAAGCCCACCGTCATCACGCTGGTCTACGGGCTCGGGTTCGGCATGTTGCTCGTGCTGCTCGTGGTGCCGGCACTGGTGGCGATGCAGAAGGATCTCGGGCGGATGATGCAGGCCCTGCGGCGCGCGCTCGCCTTCCGCCAGGGCGGGCGAGGCGTGGGGGCGGCCACCCTGCTCGCAGGGCTCGGAATGCTGGCGCTCTTCGCAGCGACGATGGGCAGCGTGGCCCTCACCGGGGCCTTCGCGCCGGCAGTTGCCGGGCTGCTTCCGGACATGACGGCCTCGATGGCCTCGGCCTTCGCGATCTTCGCCGTGGGCAGCGCGGCCCTGGCGCTCGCGGCCTTCATCCTCGCGGGCCTCGCCCGGGCTGTGTTCCGAAGCCGCCGGACAGCCCGGGAAGGGGCGGCATAGGCGCGCGACTCGGGGAAGGGGCTATTGGCCGGGCGGCCTAACCGGCGGAACAGCCGCGGATGTCCACCATCCGGTCGCGCCCCAGCACCGAGATGCGCAGCTCGGAGCGGTCCAGTACGAAAGGCGTGCCGCTCTCGGCCACCATCTCGGCGGAAGCGGTGAGGGTTCCGCCCCGGCGCGCGTTCTTCGTTTCCGAAATCCAGATCGAGGGATCGCGCAGCTCGAAGACGGTGATCTCCTCGCCGCCGGCCGGCGGCATCCGGATCTCCGCCGTCACCCGGAGCCCGTCGGAGATCGGCTCGATGCGACAGGCGACGCCCGATACGCCTGCCTGCCTTGCCGTCATCGGCTGATCGGAAAGGGCGGCCTCGATCGCCGGGTAGGGCGCACCGCCCGGGGGCATCGTGCCGCGGATGTTCAGGGTCACCGGCAGACAGACATCCTCGCAGACGCCGATTTCCAGCCGGCCGCGCAGGGTGATCGGGGCGTTGGGATCCCGCGGAGTCAGGCGCAGCGGAAAGACGACTTCGCCGGTGTAGCCGATCACGCGCATGCCGTTCTGATGCGTGACCTCGGGCCGGGGCCAGTGCGTGGCGATGCCGGCGATGTTCTGCGAGGCGCCCAGCGTCAGGCGCGGAGGAATCCCGGCGTCGCCCGGCGCGCGCCAGTAGGTTTTCCAGCCGGGCGCGAGCCGCAGCCGGATGCCGGCCATGTGCTCGCCCGTCTCCAGCCGCCAGCCGGGCAGGAACTCGGCCTCGACGGCCTCGCCGGCGGCCAGAACCTGCGCCGTGCCGGCCACGGGCTGCATCACGGCGGCCAGCGCCAGCCCGCACAGGAGGGAAAGGAAAGATCTGCGTCTGCTCATTGGGCCGACAATACGCCGCGCTTTCGGGATGGAAAGTCACAAATCGGACAGCCGGACGTGAATGTGCGCGCGCGCCCCTTGCCCTGCCGCATGGGAAAGCTCATCTTTGACGGTATGACGACGCCAGACGATCCCGTGCGCCTGAAGGGCAAGATCCTCATCGCCATGCCGGGGATGGGAGACCCGCGCTTCGACAAGAGCGTGGTGTTCATCTGTGATCACAGCGAAGCCGGTGCAATGGGGCTGATCGTGAACAAGACGGCGCCGGATCTGTCGCTCGGCGAACTGCTGGATCAGCTCTCCATCAACGGCGACCGTTTCGACACCGCGCAGACCGTCCATTTCGGCGGCCCGGTGGAGACGAACCGGGGCTTTGTGCTGCATTCCCCGGACTACTACCGCAAGGGCTCCACGCTGCGCGTGAATGCCCTGGCCAGCATGACGGCCTCGCTCGAAGTCCTGCAGGACACCGCCGAGGGCGCCGGCCCGAAAAGCTTCTTCCTCGCGCTCGGCTATTCCGGCTGGGGTGGTGGGCAGCTTGAGGACGAGATCGGCCAGAACGGCTGGCTCACCGGCGAAGCCTCCGACGAGATCCTGTTTTCCAGAGAGAATGAAGGCAAGTGGACGCAGGCCCTGAAGGGCATGGGTGTGGATCCGCTGCTGCTGTCGGCCGCCGCGGGCCACGCCTGAGGTGCGGCCGGGGCGACGACGGCCCGGCCAACCGTTCCAGCGGGTGTCAGCGCGGCGCGGCGGCGCGGCGCAGCCTGTCGTTGATGGCCCGCCCCAGCCCCGTCTCCGGGATCGGAGACACGGCGATGGCCGTGGCCTCTGCGCGGTCCAGCGCGTGGAGCATGTCGAACAGGTTGGCGGCGGCTTCCAGAAGATCCCCGGCCGGCGATAGGTTGGCTTCGGCGCCCGGGGCCTCTCCGAATCCCAGAAGCACTTCGCCCTCCCGCTTGTCGGTGGCGTTCAGCCGCACCGGTGCGCCCGGCGCATAGTGCGAAGCCAGCTGCCCCGGCGAGGAGGGGGCATCAGGGCTGCTGCCCCCGATCAGGAGCGGTGCACCGGTGGCGGCCTCCAGCGCCTCCACCGGCAGGCCGCCGGGGCGCAGCAGAACCGGGGCGTCCCCATCGAACCCGACGATGGTGCTCTCGACGCCCACGCCGCAGGCGCCGCCGTCGAGTATCGCGTCGATGCGCCCATCGAGCCCCGCGGCCACATGGGCGGCGCGGGTGGGGCTGATCTTGCCGGAAGGATTGGCCGAAGGAGCCGCGATGGGGCAGCCCGCGGCCTCGAACAGCTTCTGCGCCAGCGGGGCATCGGGCACCCGCAGCCCCACCGTGGGCAGGCCGGCGGACACCAGCCGGGAGAGCCCCGCGCCCGGTTTCATCGGCACCACCAGCGTCAGCGGTCCGGGCCAGAAGGCCTGCGCCAGCCGCAGCGCCGCCGGCGGAAACTCCGCCAGCGCCTGCGCGGCCTCCAGCGAGGCCACGTGCACGATCAGCGGGTTGAACTGCGGCCGGCCCTTGGCCTCGTAGATGCGCGCCACGGGGGTGTCGTTGCGCGCGTCCGCCCCCAGCCCGTAGACCGTCTCCGTCGGGAAGGCCACGAGCCCGCCGGCGCGCAGGATCTCCCCGGCGCGCTGGACGCCACTTTCCGAGGCGGAAAGATGTTCGGTGTTTTGGGTCATGATCTCTGACGCTGCGTTCTGGTTGCCGCCTGTGGGCCGTTGCTTAGGGTGTTCGCTGAACAAGAGTGATTAGCGCCGGATTCCGCCGATTCCAAGCGCTGTAAGGGAGAAGGTCATGCCGTATCGCGCGCCCGTCGAGGAATTTCGCTTCATTTTCGAAGAAATCGTCGGCCTGAACGAGGTGGTTTCCACGGAGCGTTTCGCGGAAGCCACCAGCGATGTCACCCAGGCGGTGCTCGCCGAAGCCGGGAAGATGTGCGAGGAGGTGATCGCGCCCGTCAACCGCAACGGTGATCTGCACCCGGCCCGGCTGGAGAACGGCGTCGTGCGCTCCTCCCCCGGTTTCGCCGAGGCCTACGAGGCGATCCGCGAAGGGGGCTGGGTCGGTCTGGCGGCCGATCCCGCCTATGGCGGCATGGGGCTCCCCTTCTCCGTCGGCACCGCCGTGAACGACATGATGGCCTCCGCCTGCATGGCGCTGCAACTGAACCCGCTGCTCTCCCAGGGCCAGATCGAAGCACTGGAGAACCACGCCTCCGACGAGTTGAAGGCGCTCTACCTGCCCAAGCTGAACGCCGGCATCTGGAGCGGCACGATGAACCTGACCGAGCCGCAGGCCGGCTCCGACGTGGGCGCGCTGCGCACCAAGGCCGAGCCCAACGGCGACGGCACCTATGCGATCACGGGGCAGAAGATCTTCATCACCTGGGGCGACAGCGACCTGCATGAGAACACCGTGCACCTCGTGCTTGCGCGCCTGCCCGACGGCGTGCCCGGCACCAAGGGCATCAGCCTCTTCCTCGTGCCCAAGAAACTGCCCGATGCAGAGGGCAACCCGGGCGTGGCCAACAGCCTTCGGGTGGTCTCGCTGGAGCACAAGATGGGTATCCACGGCTCTCCCACCGCGGTGATGGAGTTCGACGGCGCCACGGGCTGGCTCGTGGGCGAGGAACACGGCGGCATGAAGGCCATGTTCACGATGATGAACAACGCCCGCGTCGGCGTGGCCGCGCAGGGCGTGGCCATGGCCGAAGCCGCCTACCAGCACGCGCTGGCCTACGCGATGGACCGCAAGCAGGGCAAGACCCCGGTGAAGGGCGGCTCCGGCGCCATCGTGGAGCACGCCGACGTGCGCCGGATGCTGGCCACGATGAAGGCCGAGATCTTCGCCGCCCGCGCCATCACCCTGGCCTGTGCCGTGGCGATCGACATGCAGCACGCCACCGGTTCGGCCGATTGGGCCGCGCGTGCCGCCTTCCTGACGCCGATCTCCAAGGCCTATGGCACGGACGTGGGCAATGCCGTCGCCTACGAGGGCGTGCAGATCCACGGCGGCATGGGCTTCATCGAGGAAACCGGCGCGGCGCAATACGCCCGCGATGCCCGCATCACGCCGATCTACGAGGGCACCAACGGCATCCAGGCGATGGATCTCGTCGCCCGGAAGCTGATGGACGGCGGCGAGGCCGCCTTCCGCCTGCTCGAAGAGGTCGAGACCCACGCCGAAGCCTGCCGGGCGCAGTTTCCCGATCTGGCCGGCGCCGTCTGGGCGGCCGCGGAATCGCTGCGGGAAACGACGGAATGGCTGCTCGGGCGCGAGGATCTGAACGATCGTTTCGCCGGCTGCGTGCCCTACCTGCGGGCCTTCGCCCGCGTGCTCGGTGCCCACTACCACCTGAAGGCCGCGCAGGCCGAGGGCGGCACCGGCGCGCGCAGCCGGCTCGCGACCTTCTACATCAAGCGCCTTCTGCCCGAACACGCGGCCCTTCTGGCCCATGTCCAGGAAGGCGCCGAAGGGCTCTACGCGATCACCGACGCCGATCTCGCCGCATGAGCGGCGCGGCCGCGCGGCAGGGGATCGGATACCCGATCGAAGAGCCGCCGGCCTTCGGCGCGGCCGTGCCGATCGCCGAGGGCGTTCTCTGGATCCGGCTGAGCCTGCCGATGGCGCTGGATCACGTGAACGTCTACGCGCTGGATGACGGCGACGGCTGGACGGTGATCGACACCGGCCTCGATACCCGCAGGACCCGCGGCCAGTGGCAGGCGGTGCTGGAGGGGCCGATGGCGGGCAAACCCGTCCGGCGGCTGGTGCTGACCCACTACCACCCCGATCACGTAGGCCTTGCCGCCTGGTTCCAGCAGGAACACGGGGTCGAGCTGCTCGCCACGCGCACCACCTATCTCTATGCCCGGATGCTCACGCTCGACGTGCAGGAGCGCCCCACCGACGAGCAGCTTGCCTTCTGGCGTTCGGCCGGGATGGACAAGGCCATCTACGAGGCCCGCAAGGCCGAGCGCCCGTTCAACTTCGCCGATGGCGTGGGCGTTCTGCGGCTCGGCTACAGGCGCATCCGGCAGGACGACGTGCTCACCATGGGCGGGCGGCGCTGGGCGGTGCACATCGGCCACGGCCACGCCCCCGAACACGCCACCTTCTGGAGCCTCGACGATGATCTCGTGATCGCGGGCGATCAGATCATCTCGTCGATCTCGCCCAACATCGGCCTCTACCCGACCGAGCCCGAGGCCGATCCGGTGGCGGAGTGGGACGAAAGCTGCCGCCGCCTGGCCGCCTTGGCGCGCCCGGAGCATCTTGTGCTTGCAGGCCACAAGCGCCCCTTCACCGGCCTGCCGCTGCGGATGCGACAGCTGATCGAGAATCACGAGGGCGCCCTGCGCCGGCTGCGGCGCCACCTTGCCGAGCCGCGCACCGCCGGGGAGTGCTTCGCCCCGATGTTCAAGCGCGAGATCGGCCCGTCGGAATACGGGCTCGCCCTTGCCGAGACCATGGCCCATGTGGTTCACCTGTGGCATCGGGGCGAGGTCACGCGCCGACGCCGGGAGGATGGCGCCTGGCTCTGGCAACTGAAGGGCTGAGCCGCGCCCCCAGAGGGCCGCGCGCAAGGGGAGGAACCCGCATGGAAGACGATATCCGCACCACCGCCGAGGCCGCCGAGGGCGCCGTGCTGCCGCGCGCCCACGCGGTGCACACCGATCCCGCCGCCCGCGCGGCCGAGCAGCGTCCGCTGCCGCCCCGGGTGGCGCAGAAGCCGGTGGAGCAGAAAAGCCCGGCGGAATGGGCCTACGAGCGGCTGATCCTCTACATCCGCAACTTCGAAGAGCAACTCGACAACGCGCACGAGGTGGCCATGGGCATGACGGGCGGCAATGCCGGCGTGCTGCGCATCGAAGGACTGGGGTATTTCGATCCCGATATCGTCACCTTCTACGGTACCGATCCCTCGGGGGCGAAAACCCAGCTGATCCAGCATGTCAGCCAGCTGAGCGTGATGCTGCGCGCCCTGCCGCGAGCGAACCCGGAGGCCGACGCGCCGCCGCAACGCATCGGCTTCCGGCTGGCGCAGGATCTGGAGGGCGAATAGCCGCAATCCGCCCCCGTGACAGGGCGCCGAAAATCGGCTAGCACTGCGCTCAAACGCTGACCAAGCAACGAACAAGGGACTGCCGGACATGGCCGACTACAAACCGGGTGAAATGGACATCACCGTTCAAGAGAAAACCTTCGCGGGCTTCATCAAGTTCGTGACCTGGGGGGCAGGCATCGCCATCGGCGTTCTGATCTTCCTGGCGATCTTCAACAGCTGAGCCGACGCAGGCCCCGGGCGGGGTTCACTGGGAGGAAGCCTATGAACCTCGATCGACGGACCCTCATCGCCGGCCTCGCGGCCAGCACGGTTCTCACCGGCTGTTCCGGCAAGGAAGTCGGGGCGTCCGACGAGGCCATCGCGGCGGTGGCCTACCGCGATCCGGGCCCGACCCGGATCACGCTCTACACCATGGTGAGCACCCAGAACGACGAAGGCCTGCACTCGGGCCTTCTGATCTCCGCCTCCCAGCAGGTGCTCTTCGATCCCGCCGGCAGCTGGTATCACCAGTCGCTGCCCGAACGCGGCGACGTCATCTTCGGCATGATCCCGCAGGCGGTGGAGTTCTACGAGGATTTCCACGCCCGCGAGACGGTGAAAGTCACCATTCAGGAAGTCGAGGTTTCGCCGGAAGTGGCGGAGATGGCCCTGGCCCTGGCGCGGGCGAACGGCCCCGTCGGGCCCTCGTTCTGCGCCAGCTCGATCAGCAACCTTCTGTCGCAGGTGCCCGGCTTCGAAGCGGTGAAGCCGACGATGTTCCCCAAGAAACTGCGCGAATACTTCGCCCAGGTGCCGGGCGTGAAGACCCGCGTGCGCTGGGATGTCGATCCCGACACGCACAAGGAGCTTCTGGGCCGCCAGGGCGATCTCTAGCCCGCGGTTTCGGGCGCTCAGGCCAGAACGTTCAGCAACACGAACAGCGTGCCGGCGCCGGCGAAGATGGCGGCGAGCAGGTTTTTCGTCAGGTATCCCACCACGAGCGTCACCGCGGCGGCGGCCAGCCGGGCCGGGTCCGTCTCGCCGCCCGTGGCCGGGGGCCAGACGACCAGCGGCGCCACGAGGCCCGGCAACACGGCCACTGGAGTATAGCGCAGCAGGCGCAGCAGCCAGTCGGGCAGTTGCCGGCCGCCGATCAGACCGATGAAGGAGAAGCGGATCAGGAAGGTGCCGATCCCCGTCAGCACGATGATGAGCCAGATCGTCGTGTCGCTCATGTCCAGATCCCCCGGCGCTGCATCCAGAGTTCCACCTGCGCACCCACGGCCATGGCCGCCACCGCCGCCGCCAGCAGGCCGAGGTTGTAGGGCAGGGCCGAAAGCGCAAGCGCCAGCACGATGGAGGTGAGCGCAGCGGCCACGTGGGCCAGCGTGCGCAGCATCGGCGCGACCACCGCCAGGAAGGTGATGGGCACAGCGAAATCCAGCGCGTATTCCGGCGGGATGCTGGCGCCGATCAAGGCGCCTGCGAGGGTGAACCCATACCAGAAGGGGCATACGAAGGTGATCGCCCCGAAGAAGAAGGCGATCTTGGCCGCCACGGGCTCCTGCGGCCGTTCCTCGTAATCGACCATCGAGACGGCATAGGCCTGATCCACCAGGAAATAGGCCACCAGGGCCCGCTGCCAGAACGGCGCGGTGCCGATATGGGGCGCCAGCGAAGCGGAATACATCGCCATGCGCAGGTTCACCGCCAGCGCCGTGCCGATGATCACCAGCGTCGGCGCGTTTTCCGTCATCAGCTGGACGGCGGCGAACTGCGAGGCCCCGGCGATCACCAGAAAGGAAAAGCCCAGCACCTGCGCCACGTTCAGCCCGGCCTCGCTCGCCACGACCCCGAACAGCGTTGCGAAGGGCACGATGACGATGAGGAAGGGAAGGCCCTGCCGCAGGCCGCGCAGGTAGGCCGATTTGATGGTGGAGGCAGGCATGATATCTCCCTAAGGTGAGCCTTGAAGCCGCATAGGCGTTTCGGGAGGGAGTTGCAATTGGCGAGGCTGGAAACCGTTGAAGGCTATCGGATCGCGCCGGACCCGGCCCGTCCGGGGCTGACCCGCGCCGTCTCGGGGTTGGATCAGGCGGGGCAGCCGATCGAGATTTCCGTGGTGGAGGAGCGCCCGCTGACGATCTACCTGAACCGGCAGGAGATCGTGACGGCGATGACGATCGGGGATTACCCGGAGTATCTGGCCCTCGGCTTCCTGCGCAACCAGGGCATGCTGCGCCCGGACGAGGAGATCGTGGCCGTGGATTTCGACGAGGAAGTCGAGACCGTGGTCGTGCGCACCGCGCGGGAAACGGACTACGAAGAGAAGCTCCAGAAGAAGACCCGCACCAGCGGCTGCGCCGTGGGCACCGTCTTCGGTGACATGATGGAAGGGCTCGAAGGGCTCAACCTGCCGCGGACGCAGGTCCGGACATCGTGGCTCTATGCGCTGTCGTCCCGGATCAACCGCACGCCGAGCCTCTACCTTGAAGCCGGCGCCATCCACGGCACGGTGCTCTGCCGCGCGGATGAGCCGCTCGTCTACATGGAGGACGTGGGCCGCCACAACGCGGTGGACAAGATCGCGGGCTGGATGATGGCGGAGTCCGAGCCGGCCGAAGACAAGATTCTCTACACCACCGGCCGGCTGACCTCGGAAATGGTGATCAAATGCGCCCAGATGGGCATTCCCGTGCTGGTGTCGCGCTCCGGTTTCACCGCCTGGGGGGTGGAGATCGCCCGGCAGGTGGGGCTCACCGTGATCGGGCGGCTGCGCGGGCAGCGGTTCGTCTGCCTCGCCGGGGAGGAGCGGCTCCTGTGGGATGCCGATCCCACGGCGGTGCCGCCGGAGGAAAAGAAGCATCGCCGGAAATCCGCGCAATGAGATCTGGAACGAATGGCGGAGGCCAGCATGCTGCGTGAACCTCTGGGCGTGATCCTGGCCGGGGGCAAGGCCACCCGGATGGGCGGCGGCGACAAGGGCCTGCTCGAAATCGGCGGCGTCTCCCTGCTTGAGCGGGTGATCGGGCGCATCGGTCCGCAGGTGGGCGGCCTTGCGCTGAACGCCAACGGGGATCCGGGCCGCTTCGCCGCCTTCGGCCTGCCCGTGCTCGCCGATGGCATCGCCGGCTATCCCGGCCCGCTGGCCGGGGTTCTGGCCGGCCTGGACTGGGCCGCCGCGCAGGGCGCCGATCACCTTGTCAGCGTTGCCGCGGACACGCCCTTCTTTCCCGAGGATCTGGTGCCGCGCCTGCTTCTGGCGGCGGAAACCGCCGGCAAGCCGATCGCCCTTGCCGCCACGCCGCGGCCCGACGGCGGTGAATGGCGGCACCCGACGTTCGGCCTTTGGCCCGTCGCCCTGCGCCACGATCTGCGCGAGGCCCTTGAAGGGGGGCTGCGCAAGGTCGTGCACTGGACGGACCGCCACGGCACCGCCACCGCGCGGTTCCCGGCGCAGCCTTATGATCCGTTCTTCAACGTCAATACGCCCGAGGATCTGGAAACCGCACGGGCGATGGCCGCCGGGGAGGTCGCATGAGAGTCTTTGGTGTCGTCGGCTGGAAGAATGCAGGCAAGACGGGGCTGATGGAGCGGCTGGTGGCCGAGATCACCGGCCGCGGCTTCAGCGTTTCCACGCTGAAGCACGCCCACCACAGCTTCGACGTGGACCAGCCCGGCAAGGACAGCTACCGCCACCGCCAAGCCGGCGCGCGGGAGGTGTTGCTGGCGTCGGGCAGCCGCTGGGCGCTGATGCACGAGTTGCGGGGCGCGCCCGAGCCCGCGCTTGCCGAACAGCTGGCGCGGCTGGCGCCAGTGGATCTGGTGCTGGTGGAAGGCTACAAGCGCGACGGGCACCCGAAGGTGGAGGCCTTCCGGGCCGAGGCCGGGAATCCGCTGATTGCGCCGGAGGATCCCACGGTGCGCGCGGTGGCGGCCGACAGCCCGGTGCCGGTGTCGGACCGTCCCGTCTTCGATCTGGACGACACCGCCGCGATCGCCGATTTCATCCTTTCCGAAGTGGGGCTGGTGCAGACCCCGGCCACGGACGCTCCGGCCCCTGCGATCACGCCACCACGCCGCCTGAAGAACGATTGCTTCGCCCTGCCGCCGGGGGTGGACTGGACCCCGGTGGACGAGGCGCTGTCCCGTCTCCGCGAGGGGCTTGCCTGTGTCGTGCCCGCCGAAACCCTGCCGCTTTCCGAGGCGGCCGGGCGCATCCTTGCCGCGCCGGCGATGGCCGCGCGGGCCAACCCGCCGGCCGCCAACTGCGCGGTAGACGGCTACGGGATCCGCGCGGCGGACGTGCCGGGCGAGGGGCCTTTCGCCCTGCCGCTCGCCCCGGGCCGCGCCGCCGCTGGCGCGCCCTACGCCGGGGCCCTGCCGGCGGGTCAGGCTCTGCGCATCCTCACCGGGGCGCTGGTGCCGCCGGGCGTCGATACCGTGGTGATGGACGAAGACGTGACGGTGGACACCGGGCACATCGCCTTTGCCGGCCCGGTGAAGGCCGGGGCGAACCTGCGCAGGGCTGGGGAGGACGTGGCGGAGGGCGCCGAGGCGCTGGCCGGCGGCCGCCGGCTCGGTCCGCCGGAACTGGCGCTGCTGGCGGCGGTCGGGGTGACATCGGTGCAGGCCTTCCGGCCCCTGCGGGTGGGCGTGCTCTCCACGGGGGACGAGTTGGCGCCCAGCGGCAGCACGATGGATCCGGCCCGCACTTTCGACGCAAACCGCCCCATGCTGCTGGACCTGGCCCGGCGCTGGGGGCACCAGCCGGTGGACCTGGGCCACGTGGCCGATGATCGGGCGGCCTTGAGGGCCCGGCTCATCCGCGCCGCGCAGGAGGCCGACGTGATCCTGACAAGCGGCGGCGCTTCGGCGGGAGACGAAGATCACGTTTCAGCGCTTCTGACGGAAGAGGGCGCGATGCAGAGCTGGCGCATCGCGTTGAAGCCGGGCCGCCCGCTGGCGCTGGCCCTGTGGGAGGGCGTTCCGGTGTTCGGCCTGCCCGGCAACCCGGTGGCGGCTTTCGTCTGCACCCTGATCTTCGCGCGGCCTGCTTTCTCCGTCCTTGCGGGTGGGGCATGGCTGGAGCCCACGGGCTTTGCCGTTCCGGCGGCGTTCTCCAAGCGCAAGAAGGCGGGGCGCCGCGAATATCTGCGCGCGCGGCTGAACGACGAGGGCAAAGCGGAGGTTTTTGCCTCGGAAGGCTCGGGGCGGATCTCGGGGCTCTCCTGGGCGGAGGGGCTCGTGGAACTGGAAGACGGCGCGCGGGAGATCGCGCCGGGGGATCCGGTGCGCTTCCTGCCCTACGGAAGCTTCGGGCTGGGGTGAAGGCAAAATTGCCGGAGCCGAGGGTTGGCCCGGACCGCGGGCGGGGGGCTGAAAGCCCCCGCCCATGGGGGCGGTCGGGGGCGGCCCGGCGTGCCGCCGGGCGGTGCCTCGACGCGGTGGCGGCTAGGTCGTGGACTCATAATGTCTGATCCAGAGCCTTGAGCAAGCGAGGTGAAGTGCGGCGAGGAAGTTTGCTGCGGTTTTGAAGTATCGCGTTGCGATGCCGCGGAAGTGTTTGAGACGATTGAAGAACCGTTCGACCTTGTTGCGTTCGCGGTAGAGGTCTCGGTCGACGGTCCTGACCACGCGGACGTT
>NZ_FWFQ01000036.1 GCF_900172235.1 Pseudoruegeria aquimaris
ACAGCGGCGAGATCACCGCCCATTCCGCATCGCTCACATCGTGTCTGCCCGTCATGCTCACCTCCGTTTCCGAAAGTGAATCATCACACCGCCAAAAACGGAATCCCGTTTATGAGTTCACGACCTAACCGGTTGCCGCCCATGAAAAAAGGGGCCGCCCGGTTGGGTGGCCCCTTGATGGCTGCAAGGCGTGCGCCGGCGTCAGCCGCGATACTTGGACATCACCAGCGTGGCGTTGGTGCCGCCGAAGCCGAAGCTGTTGGAGAGCACCGTATCCAGTTCCACGTTGTCGCGGCGCTCGGTCACGATCTCTTCGGGTTTCAGCGCCGGGTCAAGTTCGGTGACGTTGGCGGAGGCCGCGATGAAGTTGTTCTCCATCATCAGGATCGAGTAGATCGCCTCATGCACGCCGGTGGCGCCGAGGCTGTGACCGGTGAGCGACTTGGTGGAGGCGATCGGCGGCGTGTTGCCCTCGCCGAAGACGCGGCGCACCGCTTCCACCTCGGTCACGTCGCCCGCGGGCGTCGAGGTGCCGTGGGCGTTGATGTAGTCCACCGAGCGATCCTTGCCGAGCGTGGAGAGCGCGAGCTTCATCGAGCGCTCGCCGCCTTCGCCGGAGGGGGCGACCATGTCGTAGCCGTCGGAGGTGGCGCCGTAGCCTGTGACTTCGCAGTAGATCTTCGCGCCGCGCGCCAGCGCGTGCTCCAGCTCTTCCAGCACCACGACGCCGCCGCCGCCGGCGATCACGAAACCGTCGCGGGTGGCGTCGAAGGGGCGGGAGGCGGTTTCGGGCGCGTCATTGTACTTGGAGGACATCGCGCCCATGGCGTCGAACAGGCACGAAAGCGTCCAGTCCACTTCCTCGCCGCCGCCGGCGAAGATGATGTCCTGCTTGCCGAGCTGGATCTGCTCCACGCCGTTGCCGATGCAGTGGGCAGAGGTCGAGCAGGCCGAGGTGATCGAGTAGTTCACGCCCTTGATCTTGAAGGGCGTCGCAAGGCAGGCCGAGTTGGTGGAGGACATGCAGCGCGTGACCATGAACGGCCCCATGCGCTTGGGCGCGCCCTTCTCCTTCACGATGTTGTGGGCGGTGAAGAAGTTGGAGGTGGACGGGCCGCCGGAGCCCATGATGAGCCCGGTGCGCTCGTTGGACACCTCGTTTTCCTCGAGCCCGGAATCGGCGACGGCCTGTTCCATGGCGATGTAGTTGTAGGCGGCACCCGGCCCCATGAAGCGCAGCTGGCGCTTGTCGATGGCCTCGGCCAGATCGATCTGCGGGATGCCGGCGACCTGCGAGCGGAAGCCGTTCTCCGCGTAGGTTTGCTCGCGGATGATCCCCGATCTGCCGGCCTTCAGCGACTCGAGCACTTCGGTGACGTTGTTGCCGATGGGCGAGACGATCCCCAGCCCGGTGATGACGACGCGGCGCATGGCGCACTCCTTTTCGCGACGGGGTCAGTTGGCCGACAGGGCGACCTTCATGTCCTTGACTTGGTAGATCACTTCGCCGTCGGCCTCCACGCGGCCGTCGGCAACGCCCATGGTCAGGCGGCGCGTCTGCACGGCCTTGGTGAAATCCACGTAGTAGGTGAGCATCTTGCGATCCGGGCGGACCATGCCGGTGAGCTTTACCTCACCCACGCCGAGCGCGTAGCCGCGCCCCTGCCAGCCGCGCCAGCCAAGGTTGAAACCGGTGAGCTGCCACAGGCCGTCGAGGCCGAGGCAGCCCGGCATGATCGGGTTGCCGGGGAAGTGGCAGTCGAAGAACCAGAGGTCCGGCGTGATGTCGAATTCCGCCACCACGTGGCCCTTGCCGTGCGCGCCGCCGTCGCCGCTGATCTCGGTGATGCGATCCATCATCAGCATCGGCGGGGCCGGCAGCTGGGCATTGCCCTCGCCAAACAGCTCTCCGCGCGCGCACTTCAGCAGATCTTCCTTGTCAAAGCTGTTCGGATAGTCCGACATTGTTCCCGCAGCCCTTGTGCCTGTTGTTCTCATTAATCTTGATCCCCTCTAGCACCGCCGCTTGACCGAGGGCAAGGGAGCCGCCGCGCAAGCCGCGACTCATTTTCATTTGAAACTGCGGAATTGCGCCCTTTATACTAAGGCTGCATGCAAGGACGGAAACGCCACGGATGATGACCGAAGCCCAGACCCGCGCCACCGATTGGCTCGCCACATCGGACCTGCGCCCCACGCGCCAACGCACGGCGCTGGCCGCTTTGCTCGTCGGAGACGGGCAGAACCGCCATGTCACGGCGGAAAGCCTTTTCGACGCCGCCCGCCAGGCGGGCGAGAAGGTCTCGCTGGCGACGGTCTACAACACGTTGCGCGCCTTCTGCGATGCGGGGCTGCTGCGGGAGATCACCGTCGATGGCTCCAAGAGCTATTTCGATACCAACATCTCGGATCACCCGCATTTCTACTGGGAAGACAGCGCCCGCCTCACGGATGCCCCGAAGGAGCAGCTTGAAATCTCGCGGGTGCCGGATGCGCCCGAAGGCGCGGAGATCGCCAAGGTGGACGTGGTGATCCGCCTGCGCCGCAAGTAGGCGGATCCGAAGAATCGGCGGGGCCGTGGCCCCATGAAAAACGGCGCCCGCGGGCGCCGTCTTCGTTTCTGCATCGAGCCTGCGCTCAGTTGATCGAGACGATCTCGAAATCGAAGGTCAGCGCCTTGCCGGCCAGCGGGTGGTTGGCATCCAGAGTCACGCTGTCTTCGGTGATCTCGACGACGGTCACCGGGATGGCGCGGCCGTCGGGCGTCTGCATCTGAAGCTGGATGCCGACTTCCAGCGGGATCTCCGGCGGGATCTGGGCGCGCGGCACGGCCTGGCGGGCTTCGTCGTGGGACGGGCCGTAGGCTTTCTCGGGCTCGATGGTGACGGATTTCGTCTCGCCCACGGCCATGCCGGGCAGGGCTTCGTCGAGGCCGGGGATGATCTGGCCGGAGCCGACGGTGAACTCCAGCGGGTCGCGGCCCTCGGAGGAGTCGAAGACGGACCCGTCTTCCAGGGTGCCCTTGTAGTGAATGCGGACGGTATCGCCCGATTTGATCTCGGTCATCAGAAGTCTTTCGATTTTCTTGGGGGGTGAATGGGTGAGGCCGGCGGCCCGCCGGGTGCTCACATGACAGATGAGACAGAGCCTAACGGCTGTGGCGGGGATGTAAAGCAGGTGGGGCGATGAAGCGGAGCCGGCGCGTCCGCGCCCTCAGAACCATTGCCCCGGTTCCATCAGGCCCAGATCCATCAGCTGCTGGCTGTGCCACTCGAAGGGGGTGGAGTTGCGCCAGCGGAAATTGTGGATCTCGAAGCGGGAGCCGGGGTTGCTGCGCAGCGCCTTGGCGGTGCGGAACGAACAGATCGCGGCGGTGAGGTTGTGGTGCCAGAGGCAGGCGTAGGTGTTGTATTCCTCGTCGTTGAAGGTGTGATCTTCGCGCAGTTCCAGCCCGGGGGCGGCCCGGAACAGGGCGATGCGGTCGATCCGGCGGCGCTCGAAGGGCTCGTGCTCCTCGAAACGCCAGCGCAGCCCGCCGAAGAAATCCAGCTGCCGCTCCATCGGCTCGCTGTCGCGGCCCCGGAAGCGGCCGAGCGCGTAGTAGCCGGAGCGGTCGAGGTAGGCGTCTTCCAGCGATACGGCGTTGGGGTGCTCGGTGAGATCGCCGGCGTAGAGATCGACGACGTAGCAGAGCATCGCGTCCCGCCGTTCCTCGGTGTGGAAGGCCAGCATCTCGGCGACGCTGCGGGTCTCGGAGAAGGGGTAGAAGAGATATTCGGCGTTGTAGCAGTAGTAGAGCCAGATTCCCGGTGCCGCGGCGATCACTGCGTTCACGGCCGTCTGGGTGGCGCCGTCGGCATGGGTGTCGTAGCGGATGCGGTGCACGGTTTCTTCTAGTTCGGGCGGGAGCACGAGCTCGTCGGGGGCAAACACCAGCACCTGCGCGAAGCCCGCGTTCTGGTGGTGGCGGATCGTGGTATCCACTTCCACGAGATCCTCCACGAGGATCATCGCCACCGGCCCCTTGGCCAGCGCGGCTTTCCCGTCGCGCAGAAAATCCTTGAGGTCGCGGTAAAACATGTTCGCCCTTTGGTGATCCGGCCTGTATTTTGGGCCAAAGTCCGTCAAATCCCCGTTCAATGCAAGCGTTGCAGCCTGCTCCGGATTTCTGTAGGAGCGCGGGCTGAACCGGAAAAACCGCAAGGCCCGATCCATGTCCGCACCCAAGAAGCTCTACATCAAGACCTACGGCTGTCAGATGAACGTCTACGACAGCGAACGCATGGCCGAAACGCTGGGCGCCTCGGGCTACGTGACGACCGATACGCCGGACGACGCCGACATGATCCTGCTCAACACCTGCCACATCCGGGAGAAGGCGGCGGAGAAGATCTATTCGGAGCTGGGCCGTTTCAAACCGCTCAAGGCGGAAAAGCCCGATCTGAAGATCGGGGTCGCGGGCTGCGTGGCGCAGGCCGAGGGCGAGGAGATCATGCGGCGTCAGCCGATGGTGGATCTCGTGGTGGGCCCGCAGAGCTACCACCGCCTGCCGGCGATGGAAGCCAAGGCGCGCGCGGGCGAGAAGGCTCTCGACACGGATTTCCCGGAAGAAGACAAGTTCGAGCACCTGAAGGCGCGCCCCAAGGCGCAGCGCGGGCCGACGGCCTTTCTCACCGTGCAGGAAGGTTGCGACAAGTTCTGCGCCTTCTGCGTGGTGCCCTACACGCGCGGGGCGGAGGTGAGCCGCCCGGCCGATCGCATCCTTTCCGAGGCGCGCGACCTGGTGGAACGCGGCGTGCGCGAGATCACCCTTCTGGGGCAGAACGTCAACGCCTACCACGGTGCGGGCGAGGGCGGCGACTGGAGCCTGGCCCGCCTGATCTGGGCGCTGAACGAGATCGACGGGCTGGAGCGCATCCGCTTCACCACGAGCCACCCCAACGACATGAGCGACGATCTGATCGCCGCCCACGGTGAATGCGAAAAACTCATGCCGTATCTGCATCTGCCGGTGCAGTCGGGCTCGGACCGAATCCTGAAAGCCATGAACCGCAAGCACACGGCGGAAGGCTACCTGCGCCTGATCGAACGCATCCGCGCGGCGCGGCCCGACATCCTGATCTCGGGCGATTTCATCGTCGGCTTCCCCGGCGAGACCGATGCGGATTTCGCCGACACGATGGCACTCGTGGAAGAGGTGCGCTACGGGCAGGCGTTCTCCTTCAAGTATTCCACCCGGCCCGGCACGCCTGCCGCAGAAAAGCCACAAATCGACGATGATGTCGCCTCATTTCGCCTGCAGGAGCTACAGGCGCTCATCGTGCGGCAACAGCGCGAGGTGCAGGAGTCGATGGTAGGCCGGACGGTCAACGTGCTCTTCGAAAAGACGGGCCGGCTGGATGGTCAAATGGTGGGTAAGTCAGAGTATCTCCACGCGGTGCACGTTCAGGCGCCGGACGTGGCCCGGGGGGACATCCGCCCGGTGAGAATCACCCGCAGCGAGCCCAACTCGCTGGCTGGTGAACTCGTGACCTGACATCGCCTCTTTTTCCCGCGTGTCAACGAATGGGCGCGCGGCTTGGCATTGTTGCCCCGAACTGCGAACAATCCCGGCTGGGGCTGTGGATTGTTTCCTTGCTATTGCCTGACGCAAGGAAAAGTTTATTCATTTGTGGCAAAAATTTGTTAAGCTTCGTCATAATTTAACGGGAGCCGCTGTGCCCACTTCCGCAGTAAGCTCCTGAAACGATTGGCGAAGGACAAGTGACGTGTTTCAACATCTGACCAGACTGGCGGGTGCGCTTGTGGCGGTTGCGGCTCTTGGGATTGGGGCCCAGGACGTTGCCGCGCAGGAGGCCCGGACGATTACCGGAAAGAAAAAGGTTCCTACCATCTGGGTCGATCCCGACGGCTGCGAGCACTGGGTGATGGACGACGGCTGGGAAGGCTACATGAGCCCCCACGTCCGCCGTGACGGAACCCCGGTCTGCCGGCAGGTCAACACCTGCGCCGTGATGAACACCGACACGCTCTTCGCCACGGATCGCAGCGCGATCAGCAGCGCGGGCCGGCAAAGCCTCGCCAACTTCTTCCGCAACGCGGGCGCCACCTCCTACATCATCGTGGGCCACACCGACAGCCGCGCCATTGACGAATACAACATGCGCCTCTCCGAACGCCGCGCCAAATCGGTCGCCGCCGTGGCGCAGTCCACCGGGGTGCGCATCGCCGATGTCCGCTGGTATGGCGAGCGCCAGCCGAAGGCATCCAACAGCACGGCGGCCGGGCGGAAGGAAAACCGCCGCGTCGAAGTTCTGTGCATCCGCTGAGGGGAGTTGAAGTGATGAAATTTGCAAAAGTGACCCTCCTTCTCGCACTTGGTGGCACGCTTGCCGCCTGCGACAAGCAGAACCTCGGCGTGGACCGCTTCGTGGATTCGGGCGATCTCTCCAAGCTGGAAGCGGGGATCTGGATCGATCCCAACGGCTGTGACCACTGGATCATCGACGATGGCGTCGAGGGGTACCTCTCCCAGCGGCTGGACAAATACGGCAAGCCCGTGTGCTCCGGTGCCGCGCCGCCCAACACGGCGATCGGCCCCTACAAGCGCGGCTCCGATCCGATCTGATCCGCCGCCCTTGCGCAGAAATCGGGCCGCCCCCGGCCGGGGCGGCCTTTTTCGTGGCGGTTTCGTGAAGATTGGCAACAGGCGGCTTGCGTGGAAGGCGGATGGGGTGCACCATGGCTGTGCAGGCTTTATCCAACGGAGACGTTTTTGGGCATCAGTGCGCTCACCCCACCGCCGAAATCGGAAGACGTTCACGAAACCCTTCTGGAATTCCCCGACAATCGCGTCCTGATTGATCTATGCGGGGAGTTCGACCGAAACCTCGCCCAGATCGAACAGCAGCTCTCGGTGCAGATCATCCGCCGGGGCAACCAGCTTGCCCTGATGGGCGAAGCCGACAGCCGCGAGAAGGCCGCCGAGGTGCTGGGGGCGCTCTACCAGCGGCTCGAAGCGGGGCGCAGCGTCGAGCCCGGCGACATCGACGGTGAAATCCGCATGGGCGGCTCGGCCGAGGGCACCGGCGTGCGCGCCGGCGACCAGCTTGAGATGTTCAAGGGCGGCAAGGTCGAGATCCAGACCCGCAAGAAGCTGATCGAGCCGCGCACCGAGGCGCAGAAAGCCTACGTGCAGGCGCTCTACAACAACGAGCTGGCCTTCGGGATCGGCCCCGCCGGCACCGGCAAGACGTATCTCGCCGTGGCCGTGGGCGTGAACATGTTCATCAACGGCCACGTGGACCGGATCATCCTCTCCCGCCCCGCCGTGGAGGCGGGCGAGCGGCTGGGCTTCCTGCCCGGCGCGATGGAGGACAAGGTCGATCCCTACATGCAGCCGCTCTACGACGCGCTGAACGATTTCCTGCCCGGCAAGCAGGTGGAAAAGCTGAAGGAAGAAAAGCGCATCGAGATCGCGCCGCTGGCCTTCATGCGCGGGCGCACGCTGTCCAACGCCTTCGTCGTGCTGGACGAGGCGCAGAACGCCACCACGATGCAGATGAAGATGTTCCTCACCCGCCTGGGCGAGGGCAGCCGCATGGTCATCACCGGGGATCGCTCCCAGGTCGATCTGCCGCGCGGCGTGATGAGCGGGCTGCGGGATGCCGAGCGCATCCTTGCCGGGGTCGAAAGCATCTCCTTCAACTACTTCACCGCCAAGGACGTGGTGCGCCACCCGCTGGTGGCCAGGATCATCGACGCCTACGAGGCCGACGAGCAGGGCTGAGGGCGCCGCCCCGGCCTTGCCTGCTTCCGGCCTGCGCGCCGATTGTCCCTTGCGACGGCCCGGGTTTCGTGGTTTCGCGCGTGGCGAACCGCTCAGGCGAAACCCGCAGGCGAAGGAGTGTGGCCGCGTGCAACTGGATGTGCTGATCGAAGATCCGCGCTGGGAGGCCCTCGGGCTTGCTGCCCTGGCCGAAACCGCCGCCGCCGCCACCTTCGCGCTGCTCGGCTTCGATGCGGAGGGCTGGGAGCTCAGCCTGATGGGCTGCGACGACGCCCGCATCGCCGCCCTGAACACCGAGTTCCGTGACAAGCCTCGCCCGACGAACGTCCTGAGCTGGCCCGCGCAGGAGCGGGTCGCCGACGCGCCGGGAGGCACGCCCGAGGCGCCGGAGCCGGAGTTTCCCGGGATGCCGGTTGAACTGGGCGATATCGCCATCGCCTTCGAAACCTGCCAGCGCGAGGCCGAAGAGGCCGGCAAGCCGATGTCCGACCATGTGACGCATCTGATCGTGCACGGGGTGCTGCATCTGTTGGGATATGATCACATCGACGATGCAGATGCGGCGCTGATGGAAGGTCTCGAGGTGCGGATACTTGCGAAACTGGGTCTGCCTGACCCATATTCAGCCTAGGGGATGGATCCCCTGTCATATCTGGAAAGGGAAAATGGGCGACACCACAGACGGGTCTTCTAGCGCAGCGCTTGGCGCGCAGGAGACCGAAGCAGGCAGCGAACGCGGAATTTTCGGCCGCATCATCAGCGCGCTTGCTCCCCCGGAACACACCGGAACCGAATCCGAGAGCCAAACCGCTGCGGCCCCGCAACCGGCCGCCGGGATGCTCAACCTGCGGCGAATGCGCGTGGAGGACGTGGCCATCCCGACCGCCGACATCACCGCCGTGCCGGAGGACATCAGCCTGCCGGAGCTCATCGAGGTCTTCCGGGAGAGCGGCTTCACGCGGCTGCCCGTCTACGAGGGCACGCTGGATACGCCGATCGGCTTCGTCAACCTGAAGGATCTTGCGCTCAAGCACGGGTTCAACGGCGGCGGCGGCGATCTGGATCTGCGCGCCATCGTGCGCAAGCTGCTCTACGTGCCGCCATCGATGCCGATCGGCGTTCTGCTGCAGAAGATGCAGACGGAACGGATCCACATGGCGCTGGTGATCGACGAATACGGCGGCGTGGACGGTCTCGTGACGATCGAGGATCTGATCGAGCAGGTGATCGGCGAGATCGAAGACGAGCACGACATCGACGAGGATACGCTCTGGGTCGAGGAAAAGCCGGGCTGCTACCTTGCCGAGGCCAAGACGCCGCTCGAAGAATTCGAGGCCGAGATCAACCGCAGCCTGACCGACGCCATCGACGACGAAGAGGTGGACACGCTCGGGGGCCTCGTCTTCGTGCTGACGGGCCGGATCCCGGCGCGGGGCGAGGTCGTCGTGCATCCGGATGGCCCGGAATTCGAGGTCGTGGACGCCGATCCGCGCCGCATCAAGCGGCTGCGGGTGCATGTGCCTGACGCCGTGAGCGCCTGATCCGTGAGCGAGGCTGAACCGGTGGCTGGCCTGCGCCGCGGCGAAGGGCGGTGGCGGCTCCCTGCCATGGCCTTCGGGCTCGGCCTGCTGGGCGCAACCGGCCACGCGCCGCTCTCGCTCTGGTATCTTGCCTTCCCGGCGCTCGCAGGCGCGCTGCTGTGCCTCCGCCGCGCGCGTTCGGCGCGCCATGCGGCGTGGCTTGGCTGGGCGGCGGGGCTCGGCTACGTGGGCGGAACGCATTTCTGGATCGTCCAGCCCTTCTTCGTGGACGCGGCGCGGCACGGCTGGATGGCGCCCTTCGCACTGTTCTTCATGGCCGGCGGAATCGCGCTGTTCTGGGCCGCGGCCTATGGCGGGGCCTATCTTCTGGGGCGCGCCCCGCGCGCGCGGCTGCTGGCGCTGGTGCCGGCGATGACCTTGATGGAGATCGGACGGGCCTACCTCTTCACCGGGTTCCCCTGGGCCCCGGCCAGCATGATCTGGCTGCCCACGCCCGTGGCCCAGCTCGCCGCGCTGGCCGGCCCCTTCGGCCTTGCGCTTTTCACCTATGCGGTTCTGATCCTGCCTTTCACGTTTCGGGGCAGGGGGCGGCTTGCCGCCGCCGGGGCGGTGGTGATGGCCCTTGCGGGAGCCTGGGGCTGGGGCGCGGGCCGGCTCGCCGAGCCGCCGCAAGACGGCGCGCTGACGGTGCGCGTGGTGCAGCCCAACGCGCCCCAGCATCAGAAATGGGATCCCGAGTTCATCACCATGTTCTTCCGCCGCCAGCTCAGCCTCAGCGCCGGCGGGGAGGGCAGGCCCGACGTGGTGATCTGGCCCGAGACCTCCTTCGCCTACTGGCTGGAGGAAGACAGCCCCGCCTATGCCCATATGGCCGCCGCCGCGCAGGCGCCGCTGATCTTCGGGGCGCAGCGGCGGGAGGGCGCGCGGTATTTCAACAGCCTCGCGGTGCTCTCGCCCGAGGGCCGCATCGCCGCGCTCTACGACAAGCAGCATCTCGTGCCCTTCGGGGAATACGTGCCTTTCGGCGATCTCTTCGCACGGATCGGCATTCACGGGCTGGCCGCCAACGAAGGCGGCGGCTACAGCGCCGGCCCGGGGCCGCGGGTGCTGGACCTGGGCGCGCTGGGCAAGGTGCTGCCCCTGATCTGCTACGAGGCCAGCTTCGCCCGCGACGTCGCCGGCGCGCCGGAACGGGCGGACTGGATCGTGCAGATCACCAATGACGCGTGGTTCGGCACGTCGGCGATGCCCTACCAGCACCTCGATCAGTCCCGGATGCGCGCTATAGAGCAGGGGCTGCCGGTGGTGCGCTCGGCCAACACCGGGATCTCGGCGGTGGTGGACGGCCGGGGGCGGATCCTCGCTTCCCTGCCGCTCGGCGAGGCCGGCGCGCTCGATGCACCGCTGCCCGCGGTGCTGCCGCCGACGGCCTATGCGCGGCTCGGCAATACGCCGGTGTTCCTTCTGCTCGCGGTGCTGCTGCTGGCCGCCGTGGGGTCGCGCGGGGCCAATCGCATTGACCGCGGCGGGCGCAACGGGTATCGCCTTTGAAATCATACCGTCACAACGGCTTCCTGGCGTGGCGGGATACCCCCTAATGGAGCACCTTCATGTCCCTAAATACCTACACCTTCACCTCTGAATCGGTTTCGGAGGGGCACCCGGACAAGGTCTGTGACCGGATCTCGTATGCCGTTCTGGATGCCTTCCTGTCGGAAGAACCCGAGGCCCGCGTGGCCTGCGAGACCTTCGCGACGACCGACCGCGTGGTGATCGGCGGGGAAGTGGGCCTGAGCGACAAGGACAAGCTGACCGAATACATGGGCCGGATCGAGTCCATCGCGCGCGAGTGCATCCGCGACATCGGCTACGAGCAGGACAAGTTCCACTGGGAGACGGTCGAGATCACCAACCTGCTCCATGAGCAGTCCGCCCATATCGCCCAGGGCGTGGATGCGGCGGAAGACAAGGATGAAGGCGCCGGCGATCAGGGGATCATGTTCGGCTACGCGACGGATGAGACGCCCGAGCTGATGCCCGCCCCGATCCTCTATGCCCATGCCGTGCTGCGCCGCCTCGCCGAGGTGCGCAAGAACGGCACCGAGCCCTACCTGGGCCCGGATGCGAAATCCCAGCTTTCGGTGCGCTACGTCGATGGCAAGCCCGTGGGCGTGAGCTCGGTGGTGCTGTCCACCCAGCACCTGAAGGAAGATCTGAGCAGCGCCGACGTGCGCGCCATCGTGGAGCCCTACATCCGCGAAACCCTGCCCGAGGGCTGGCTGACGGCCGAGACCGTCTGGCACGTGAACCCGACGGGCAAATTCGTGATCGGCGGCCCGGACGGCGATGCCGGGCTGACCGGGCGCAAGATCATCGTGGACACCTACGGCGGCGCCGCTCCGCACGGCGGCGGGGCGTTCTCCGGCAAGGATCCGACCAAGGTGGACCGCTCCGCGGCCTACGCCGCGCGCTACCTGGCCAAGAACGTCGTGGCCGCGGGCCTCGCGAAGCGCTGCACGGTGCAGCTTTCCTACGCCATCGGCGTGGCGGAGCCGCAGTCGATCTACGTCAACACCCATGACACCGGCGAAGTGGACGATGCCTCCATCGAGGCGGCCATCGGCCAGGTGATGAGCCTGACGCCGCGCGGCATCCGCACGCACCTCCAGCTCAACAAGCCGATCTACCAGCGCACCGCCGCCTACGGGCACTTCGGCCGCGCGCCGGAGGCAGACGGCGGCTTCAGCTGGGAAAAGACCGATCTCGTGGACGCTCTGAAATCCGCCCTCTGACGGAGGGGTGAGCGGGCCGCTTCCGGCCCCTGCCGCAACGACAGGTTTGGCGGATCGTGCCAGCCCGGCTAACCTCCCCTGACATTCAGGGGAGGAATGCAATGCTGATCGACGTGGGCCTGCCGCTTTCGCTGGCCATCATCATGTTTTCACTGGGCTTCGGCCTGACCTTCGCCGATTTCGGACGGGTCCTGACGATGCCGAAGGCGGTGATCGTCGGAATCCTCGGGCAGATGGTGCTGGTGCCGCTCGTCGCGCTGTTGCTGCTGGCGGTGTTTTCGCTGCCGCCGGCGCTTGCCTTCGGCGTGATGCTGCTGAGCTTCAGCCCCGGCGGGGTGACATCGAACATGCTCACCAAAATGGGGGCCGGCAACGTCGCGCTTTCCATCACGCTGACGGCGGTGGTGAGCCTGCTCGCGGTGCTGACGATGCCCTTGCTCGTTGCGTGGTCGGCCCAGCGGTTGCTGGGCGAGGCGGGCCCGGAAATCGATGTCACGGCGATCGCGGTGACGATGTTCGCCATCACTGCCGTGCCGGTGTTCCTCGGGCTGCTGCTGCGCCGGGCGGCGCCGGGCCTTGCGGAGCGCGGCGAGCCGTTGCTTTCACGGGTTGCGCTGGTGCTGTTCGTGATCGTCGTGGTGGGGGCGCTGGCAGCCAACTGGGGGCTGTTCGTGGCCAACGTGGGCCATCTCGCGCCGCTGCTGGTGACGCTCAACGTTCTTCTGCTGGCGCTGGGCCTGCTGCTGGCGCGGCTGCTGGGGCTGTGCGGGGGAGACGCCCGTTGCATCTCGATCGAGATGGGGGTGCAGAACGCCACCGTCGCCATCACCGTGGCGGGGCTGATCGCGGGGCAGGCCGGCATCGGCGAGTTCGCCATTCCCGGCGCCGTCTACGGGATCACCATGTATCTGGTGAGCATTCCGCTGATCTACGCGATGCGCGCTTTCGGCGCCCGCGCTTGACGCAAGGCGCGGAAGGGTGCAAACGGCGGGCCACGCGAAAAACGGGGTTTTCTCCATGTCCGACGACAAGCATCCTTCCGGCGCCCCCTGGCGCAACTTCTACGGCCGCTTTCGCGGCAAGACGCTGCGCGACAGCCAGAAGGCCTACCTGGAGGAAGATCTCGCGGCGCTTTCGCCTGGGCCGGTGAGCTGGGAAGACAACCCCGAGCGCACCCCTCTGGATCTGGCGCAGGTATTCCCCGGCAAGAGCGAGATCTGGCTGGAGATCGGGTTCGGGGGCGGCGAGCACATGGTGCACCAGGCGGCCCTGCACCCCCACGTGGGCCTCATCGGCTGCGAACCGTTCATCAACGGCGTGGCGATGCTTCTGGGCAAGATCCGCAAGGCGGAGGTGGAGAATGTGAAGGTGCATCCGGGCGACGTGCGCGACATGTTCGACGTGCTGCCCGATGCGAGCATCTCCCGCGCGTTCCTGCTCTACCCCGACCCCTGGCCCAAGAAACGCCATCACCGCCGCCGCTTCGTGACGCCGGAGCACCTCGACCCCCTTTCGCGGGTGCTGAAGCCCGGCGCGATCTTCCGCGTGGCGACGGACATTCCCGACTACGTGCGCCAGACCCTGGAGCAGGTGGCCACGCGGCCCGATTTCGAGTGGCTGGCCGAGGGGCCGGAGGATTGGCGCAAGCCCTGGGGCGACTGGATCTCGACCCGATACGAGCAGAAGGCCCTGCGCGAAGGGCGCACGCCGCACTACCTGACGTTCCGGCGCGTCTAGGGCAGGGCCAGGGCTCTGCCCCGGACCCCGGGATATTTTCGGAACAAAGTGGCGCGTGGCGGGGGTGATCCCTGCTATCATGGCGGTATTTCCGGCTGGAGTATGACCGCTTATGGCGAAGTTTCGCATGATCAACTGCCACGTCCACACGTTTACCACGGCCCATTCGCCGAAATACTACCCGGTGCGGGCGGTGTATCTGTTCCGCGTGTTTCCGTGGCTGGTGCAGGTGCTGCGCTGGCTTGTGGGGCTGGTGCGGGGCGGGGCGCTCTATGACTGGCTCGTGCGGATGGAGAACTTCCACCGCACCGGCGGGCGCACGAGCCAGCTGGAGGTCTTCAAGGAGGTGGTGCGCTATTATCCCCGCGACACCCGGTTCGTGGTGCTGCCGATGGACATGGCGCTGATAGGCCATGGCCCGGTGGAGGAAGACATCGCGGCCCAGCACGACGGGCTTGCTGAGGTGGCGCGCGATCCCGTCTACGGGGCGCAGGTGATCCCTTTCGCCACGGTGTTTCCCGACCGGCCGGGCGCCTTTGCGGAACTGCGCCGCTGCGTGGAGGACCTGGGGTTCCGGGGGGTGAAGCTCTATCCGAAGCTCGGCTTCCATCCCAACCACCCGGTTCTGCGGGACGAGGTTTACCCGTTCTGCCTTGAGCACGACCTGCCGATCATCACCCATTGCTCGCGCGGAGGGGTGCGGGGCAAGCGCATCAGCCAGGCGATGGCGGATGAATACACCAGCCCCGAGGCCTATCTGCCGGTGATGGCGAAATATCCCGATCTGCGGATTTGCCTCGCCCATTTCGGCGGCGATGCCGACTGGCGCACCTACCTGTGCGACGGGATCGACCCGCACGATCCTCAGGCCCGCCGCGAGAACTGGGTGACGCTGATCTCGGACATGATCGAGAGCGGCGCGTTCCCCAATCTCTATACAGACATTTCCTACACGATCTTCAATTTCGACGACTATGCGCCCCTGCTTTCGCTGCTGCTTGAAAAGCCCGGGCTGGCGGAGAAGGTGCTGTTTGGATCGGATTTCTACATGACCCGCCAGGAGGCCCTGTCGGAGCGGGCGGTTTCGATCCGTCTGCGCAAGGTGCTGGGGGAGGAGATGTTCACCCGGATCGCCAGCCGCAACCCGGAGCGCTGGCTCGGCTACGTGCCCTGAGCGCGGCGCGCAAAGGGCTGTGGACCGGCCCCACCGGTTGCGCTATCAGGTGCGGGAATTTCCGAACGCGAAGGATAGAAGATGTCCGGCCACGGCACGCCCATTCCGATGACCTCCCGCAAGTGCGGCCCCCTGAAAGGCGAGGCGCGCGTGCCGGGGGACAAGTCGATCTCCCACCGTTCGCTGATCCTCGGAGCGCTCTCGGTGGGCGAGACGCGGATCTCGGGCCTGCTGGAGGGTGAGGACGTTCTGGACACCGCCAAGGCCATGCGCGCTTTCGGGGCGGAGGTCGTGGATCATGGCGGCGGCAACTGGAGCGTCCATGGCGTGGGGGTGGGCGGGTTCGCCGAGCCCGAGAACGTGATCGATTGCGGCAACTCCGGCACCGGGGTGCGCCTGATCATGGGCGCCATGGCCACAACGCCGATCACGGCGACCTTCACCGGGGACGCCTCGCTCAACAAGCGCCCGATGGCGCGGGTGACGGATCCGATCGCGCTGTTCGGTGCGCGCAGCTACGGGCGTTCCGGGGGGCGTCTGCCGATGACGATCGTGGGGGCGGAGACCCCCGTGCCCGTCACCTACACCACGCCGATGCCCTCGGCGCAGGTGAAATCCGCCGTGCTGCTGGCCGGGCTGAACGCGCCGGGGCAGACCGTCGTGATCGAGGCCGAGGCGACGCGCGACCACACCGAGCGGATGCTGGCGGGCTTCGGGGCCGAGATCTCCGTGGAAGACGTGCCCGAAGGGCGCAGGATCACCCTCACCGGCCAGCCCGAGCTGAAGCCGCAGGTGATCGCCGTGCCGCGCGATCCGTCTTCGGCGGCCTTCCCCGTCTGCGCCGCGCTGATCGTGGAGGGCTCCGACGTGCTGGTGCCCAACATCGGGCTCAACCCGACCCGCGCCGGGCTCTTCACCACGCTGCGTGAGATGGGCGCGGACCTGACCTACGAGAATGAACGCTTCGAGGGCGGCGAACCCGTCGCCGATCTGCGGGCGAAGTTCTCGCCGGATCTGAAGGGCATCGAGGTGGATCCGGCCCGCGCGGCGAGCATGATCGACGAATACCCCATTCTTTCCGTCGTGGCGGCCTTCGCGCAGGGCGACACGGTGATGAAGGGCGTGAAGGAACTCCGCGTGAAGGAGAGCGACCGGATCGACGCCATGGCCAAGGGCCTGCGCGCCTGCGGCGTGGAGGTCGAGGAAGGCGAGGACTGGTGGATCGTGAAAGGGCGCGGCCACGGCAACGTTCCGGGCGGCGCGACCTGCGAAAGCCATCTGGATCACCGGATCGCCATGAGCTTCATGTGCCTCGGCATGGCAGCGGAGAATCCCGTGAGCGTGGACGACGGCGCGCCCATCGCCACCTCCTTCCCGATCTTCGAAGCGCTGATGGCGGATCTGGGCGCGGATATCGTGCGGACGGCCGGCTGACCCGCCGGCTTCCCACCGCGATCCGAAGGGCTGCCATCCGGGCGGCCCTTTTCATTTGCGGGCCAGATGACGCGGGCAGCGCGGCGGTGGAAGGTTCGGCGCCGGGTTTCACGGCATTGCGCGGGTCGATATTGAGTGTGGCGTCAGCCGGCCTCAGGGCTTAGGGAAGGGGCGCGATCAGATGACAGGCTCCAGCAGCAGAAAGGAACGTCCGTGCAGTTCACCGTGGCAATCGACGGGCCGGCGGCGGCCGGAAAAGGCACGATCTCGAAGGCCGTGGCGGCGCATTTCGGCTTCGCCCATCTCGATACCGGGCTGCTCTACCGCGCCACCGGGCGGCGTGTGCTGGACGGCGAGGCGCCGATCGCGGCGGCGCAGGCGCTGACGCCCGCTGATCTGGCCCGCGACGATCTGCGCACCGCCGCCGTGGCGGAAGCGGCCAGCCGGGTGGCGGTCATCCCCGAGGTGCGCGCCGCCCTGGTGGAGTTCCAGCGCAGCTTCGCCCGGCGCGAGGGCGGGGCGGTGCTGGACGGGCGCGACATCGGCACCGTGATCTGCCCCGAGGCCGAGGTGAAGCTCTTCGTCACGGCCTCCGCCGAGGTGCGCGCGGCCCGGCGCTTCGCCGAGCTGAAGCAGGCCGACCCGTCCCTGTCTCTCGCGCAGGTGCTTGCGGACGTGCGGGCGCGCGACGAACGGGATTCCTCCCGCGCCGAGGCTCCTCTGAAACCGGCCGATGATGCCATCCTGCTGGATACGTCGGATCTGAGCATCGAGGACGCGGTGGCGAAGGCCGTGGCCGCCGTGGAGGCCGCGCTGCCGGGATGAGGCGATCCTACAGCCCGGTGGTCAGATCCCGTTCAAGCGCTCGATAGGGCAGGCCCTCCTTTTCGTAGGGCGCGCCGAACACGGAAAACCCCCGCTTTTCGTAGAAGGCGCGGGCGGTTTCGCGGCCCGAGAGCCAGACGCGCCGGTGGCCGGCGGCCTGCGCCCTTGCGAGCGCTTCCGAGAAGAGCGCGCTGCCGTAGCCCTTGCCCTGCTCCTCGGGCAGGGTGGCGAACTTGCGGATCCGCGCGCTGTCCCCTTCGTCATAGAGGGAGATCACGCCGATCAGCCGAGCGCCGAGGAAACCGCCCAGGTGCAGGGCCTCGGCGTCGTTCTCCACCCGGCTGAAACCGCGCGGATGATCGGGCCAGAGCACGGCCTGCCGGAGGGCCAGCGTCTCTTCCGCGGCGATCTCTTCGATGTGGAAGGTGGTTTGAGGCATCAGGTGGAGCTTTCGGAGCGGGGCCGTGGAGGGCCTGTTGTAGCGATCGGCGGCGCGCGGCCATGCTTTCAAGGGGGATAAGCGGGGCAGGCCCTTGCCAGCAGGGGTGATTCCCCCTATATCCCGCTTGTCCAGAAGGGCGGTCAACGCCATAGACAACGCGAGCAGGGCCGGGCAACCACCGGCCCTTGTTGTATGTGGGGTGTCCATCAGCGGACCAACTGAAACCCAAAAAGACCGGCGGAGACAACCGCGCGGCCAGCTAAAACACTAGTAAAGGAAACCTGAGACCACATGGCTCAAAACGCATCCATGGAGGAATTCGAAGCCCTCCTCGCAGAAAGCTTCGAGATCGACACCCCGAACGAAGGTTCGGTTGTCAAAGGCAAGGTGCTGGCGATCGAAGCCGGCCAGGCCATCATCGACGTCGGCTACAAGATGGAAGGCCGCGTTGATCTGAAAGAATTCGCAAACCCCGGTGAAGCTCCCGAGATCGCCGTCGGCGACGAGGTGGAAGTCTATCTCGACCGCGTCGAGAACGCCCGTGGCGAAGCCGTCATCTCCCGTGACAAAGCCCGCCGCGAAGAAGCCTGGGATCGCCTCGAGAAAGCCTACGCCGACGAAGAGCGCGTCGAAGGCGCCATCTTCGGCCGCGTCAAAGGCGGCTTCACCGTTGATCTCGGCGGCGCCGTGGCCTTCCTGCCCGGCTCGCAAGTCGACGTGCGCCCCGTGCGCGACGCCGGCCCGCTCATGGGCCTCAAGCAGCCGTTCCAGATCCTCAAGATGGACCGTCGCCGCGGCAACATCGTCGTTTCCCGCCGCGCGATCCTCGAAGAGTCCCGCGCCGAGCAGCGCGCCGAAGTCATCGGCAAGCTGTCCGAAGGCGATGCGGTTGACGGTGTGGTCAAGAACATCACCGAATACGGTGCCTTCGTGGACCTCGGTGGCGTTGACGGCCTGCTGCACGTGACCGACATGGCCTGGCGCCGCGTGAACCACCCCTCCGAGATCCTCTCGATCGGCGAGACGGTGAAGGTTCAGGTCATCAAGATCAACAAGGAAACCCACCGTATCTCCCTCGGCATGAAACAGCTGCAGGACGATCCGTGGAACGCCGTTGAAGCCAAGTACCCGCTGGAAAGCGTGCACACCGGCCGCGTGACCAACATCACCGACTACGGCGCCTTCGTGGAGCTGGAGCCGGGCGTCGAGGGCCTCGTGCACGTGTCCGAAATGTCCTGGACGAAGAAGAACGTCCACCCGGGCAAGATCGTCTCCACCTCCCAGGAAGTGGAAGTCATGGTTCTCGAGATCGACACCGCGAAACGCCGGGTGTCCCTCGGCCTCAAGCAGACCATGCGCAACCCGTGGGAAGTCTTCGCTGAGACGCACCCGGTGGGCACCGAGGTCGAAGGCGAAGTCAAGAACATCACCGAATTCGGTCTGTTCATCGGCCTCGAGAACGACATCGACGGCATGGTTCACCTCTCCGACCTGACCTGGGAAGGCCGTGGCGAAGACGTGATCGGCGACTACCGCAAGGGCGACATGGTGAAAGCCGTCGTCACCGAGGTGGACGTGGAGAAAGAGCGCATCTCGCTCTCCGTGAAGGCGCTGGAAGGCGATCCCTTCGCCGAAGCCGTGAACGGCGTGAAGCGTGGCTCCATCATCACCGTGGAAGTGACCGCGATCGAAGATGGCGGTATCGAGGTCTCCTACGACGGCATGAAATCCTTCATCCGCCGTTCCGATCTCTCCCGCGACCGTGCCGAGCAGCGCCCCGAGCGCTTCCAGGTCGGTGACAAGGTGGACGTGCGCGTCACCAACATCGACAGCAAGTCGCGCCGCCTGGGCCTCTCCATCAAGGCCCGCGAGATCGCCGAAGAGAAAGAGGCCGTGGAACAGTACGGTTCCTCCGACTCCGGTGCCTCGCTCGGCGACATCCTCGGCGCCGCCCTCAAGGGCGACAACTGAGGCCAGCCGGCACTCTGAACAAGCTGAACGGCTCCGCGAAAGCGGGGCCGTTTTTCGTCGGGGGAGGGCGAATCACGGTGGACGCCGGGGCAAGGCGCCCTGCCACTCCCGCCGCGAAAGCGCTCCCGGCATCGGCAAAGCTCCGCGACTCCGCCGGTTTCGTGAAAGAAATTGGTGGCTTAGCGCGATGCCAGTGTTTCTCGGGGCGGAATTTCCGCGTATAGTCACCCCTACCGGCGCGTCAGCTGCACGCGCTGCCTCAGGGCTGCCAAGGAGGGGACGCATGATCCGTTCGGAACTGATCCAGAAAATCGCGGACGAGAATCCGCATCTCTACCAGCGGGACGTCGAGCGGATCGTGAATACGATCTTCGAAGAGATCATCAACGCCATGGCGCGCGGCGATCGGGTGGAACTGCGCGGATTTGGCGCCTTCTCCGTGAAGAAGCGGGATGCTCGTATCGGGCGGAACCCGCGCACGGGTGAATCGGTCGAAGTCGAGGAGAAACACGTTCCCTTCTTCAAGACCGGCAAGCTCCTGCGCGACCGACTGAACGGAAAAGCCTGAGCCCATGCGCTACCTCAAGTATGCTTTCTACACGATCCTCGCGATCGTCCTCGTCTCTATCGCCGTCGCCAACCGCCAGGTCGTCACGCTGCACCTGCTGACCGACGATATCGCCGGCCTGATCGGTGTGCAGGCCACGATCCAGCTGCCCCTGTTCCTCATCGTCTTCGGCGGCATCGTCGCCGGCCTGCTGATCGGCTTCGTCTGGGAGTGGTTCCGCGAGCACAAGCACCGGGCCGAGGCGGCGCGGGAGAAGCGGGAGAAGGCCAGGCTGGCGCGCGAGGTGGAACGCCTGCGCGAGACCAAGGCCAAGCCCGAGGATGAAGTTCTGGCCCTGCTCGAGGATGGCAAGGCCGCAGGCTGAGGCCGCCATGACCGTCAAAGTGAAAATCTGCGGGCTGCGGGATGCGGCCAACATCGCCGCCGCGGCGCAGGCCGGGGCGGCCTACGTCGGTTTCGTCTTCTTCCCGAAATCCCCGCGCAACGTGAGCCTTTCCGAGGCCGCCGGGCTCGCCGCCACGGTGCCGGAAGGCGTCAGGCGCGTGGCGCTCACGGTGAATGCCGACGATGCCTTCCTCGCCGATCTCGTGGCGCAGGTGCCGCTGGAGATGCTCCAGTTGCACGGGAGTGAAAGCCCCGAGCGCGTGGCCGAGGTGCGCGCGCGCTTCGGCCTGCCGGTGATGAAGGCCATCGGCATCGCCGAAGCCGGGGATCTGGACAAGATCGCCCCCTACGAGGCCGTGGCCGACCAGATCCTCGTCGATGCCAAGCCGCCGAAGGGGGCGGATCTGCCCGGCGGCAACGGCGCCACCTTCGATTGGGATCTGATCGCGGGGCGGCAATGGCAGACGCCGTGGATGCTTGCAGGGGGGCTCACCGAAACCAATGTGGCGGAGGCCCTTCGACGCACAGGCGCAACGCAGGTGGATCTGTCCTCCGCCGTGGAAAGCGCGCCCGGCGTGAAAGATCCCACACTGATCCGCCGCTTTCTCGCCGCCGCCAATCCCTGAGGCGATTTCGCACTGGCGCTCGCTTTACCAGGTGCCATATTGCCGTTAAACCCGGCTGGGATCTGACAGGAGTAGGCGCGATGGCGGACGATCTTTTCAACAGCTTCATGAACGGCCCCGACGAGAACGGCCGTTTCGGCGATTTCGGCGGGCGGTTCGTCTCCGAAACGCTGATGCCGCTGATCCTCGATCTGGAAGCTGAATACGAGAACGCCAAGACGGACGCGAGCTTCTGGGCGGAGATGGACGATCTCTGGACCCATTACGTCGGGCGGCCGAGCCCGCTCTACTATGCCGAGCGGATGACCGAAGCGCTCGGCGGCGCGAAGATCTACCTCAAGCGCGACGAGCTGAATCACACCGGCGCGCACAAGATCAACAACGTGCTGGGGCAGATCCTGCTCGCCCGCCGCATGGGCAAGACCCGTATCATAGCCGAAACCGGCGCCGGCCAGCACGGCGTTGCCACCGCCACCGTCTGCGCGCGCTTCGGGCTGAAATGCGTCGTCTACATGGGCGCCCATGACGTGGAGCGCCAGGCGCCCAACGTCTTCCGCATGCGCCTGCTGGGCGCCGAAGTCGTGCCCGTCACTTCGGGCCGCGGCACCCTGAAGGACGCGATGAACGACGCGCTGCGTGATTGGGTGACAAACGTGCGCGATACCTTCTACTGCATCGGCACCGTGGCCGGCCCCCACCCCTATCCGGCGATGGTGCGCGATTTCCAGGCCATCATCGGCAAGGAGGCCAAGCAGCAGCTCCAGGAGCAGGAAGGCGAAGGCCGCCTGCCCGATACGATCATCGCCGCCATCGGCGGCGGCTCCAACGCCATGGGCCTGTTCTACCCCTTCCTCGATGATCCGAGCGTGAACATCATCGGCGTCGAGGCCGGCGGCAAGGGCGTGAACGAGAAGATGGAGCACTGCGCTTCGCTCACCGGCGGCCGCCCCGGCGTGCTGCACGGCAACCGCACCTACCTGCTGCAGGACGACGATGGCCAGATCCTCGAAGGCTTCTCGATCTCGGCCGGGCTCGACTATCCTGGCATCGGCCCGGAGCACAGCTGGCTGCACGACATCGGCCGCGCCAAATACGTGTCCATCACGGATGCCGAAGCGCTGGAGGCCTTCCAGTTCTGCTGCACGCAGGAGGGCATCATCCCGGCGCTGGAGCCCTCCCACGCGCTGGCCCACGTGATGAAGATCGCGCCCGAGTTGCCCAAGGATCACATCATCATCATGAACATGTGCGGCCGGGGCGACAAAGACATCTTCACCGTCGCCCGCGCGCTCGGTTTCGACATGGAAACCAAGGACTGACGGCCCGCCGGGCCGCAAACGCCTTTCATGACCCGAACACCACGGCCGGCACCGCGCAGCAGTGCCGGCCGTGTGCATTTCGGCGGGCGAAGCGCGCATAAACCTCAGTTTATTGCACCCAGCCATTGGTTTATGGCACCGGGTCTAAACCCGTGCCTGATGGCCTGTAGCCGCCGCATCGCCTTCCCTGTGGGCACCGAACGGCATGTTGCCTCGGCAAACAGGAAAGGGATTTGATATGAAAAAGCTTTTGCTCACCGGCTCCGCGCTCCTCCTCGTCGGCACCGCGGCCCAGGCCGAAAGCCTCCGCGACCGGGTTGTCCGGGATCTCACGGCGCAGGGCTTCCAGCGGATCGAAATCAAGCGCGGCCTGACGCAGATGAAGTTCGAGGCGACGAAAGGCAACCAGACCGTCGAACTCGTCTATGACCGCTTCTCGGGCGACCTTCTCAAGCGTGAGACCGAGGCGGCGGAAGCCGACGACCGGGGCGAGGGCTTCAAGTTCCGCACCGTGGATCGCGATTTCGTCGGAGACCGCTCCCGTGAGGACGACGACGACCGCGATGACGATGACGACGATGATCGTGATGATCATGACGATGATCGGGACGACGATGACCATGATGGTGACGACGACCACGACGACGATGATGACGACCACGACGACGATGACGACGATGATGACGACGATGATGAGGATGACGATGAGGACGACGACTGATACCTCTTGGTCATGACGTCTCGGAGGCCGGCGGCCCGTGCAGAGATGCGCGGGCCCTTGGCATTGAAAGGTGGGGAGCATGAACATGCTGCGCAGAACATTCCTGGCCGGGGGCCTTGCGCTGCTGGCGACGCGGGGCCACGCCTCGGGGGCCGTGGAGCAGATCACGGACCAGCTCAAAGGCATGGGCTACACCCGGATCTCCATCGGGCGCACCCTTCTTGGCCGGACGCGTATCGTGGCCACCGCGCCGGGCCGTGAACGCGAGATCATCGTGAACCCCCGGACGGGGGAGATCCTGCGCGACCTCGTGAAAGAGGGGGGGCGCGATTCGATTGTGGGCCGGGGCGGTGATGAAGACCGGGATCGCGGCCGGGACCGCGACGAAGAGGACGATCGCAAAGACGATGACCGCGACGACGACCGCCGCGATGACCGAGACGATGACGATCGCGACGATGATCGCGACGACGATGACGACCGCGACGACGACGACCGCGATGACGATGACGATGACGACGATGATGACGACAGTTCCGGGTCGGGCGGCGGAAATTCCGGCTCCGGCGGCGGCGGAGATGACGACGACGATGACGATGACGAGGACGATTGAGCCGTGCCGCAGCGTCCGAAGGCGATAACCGGTGGCCGGGCCCTGCTGGGGCTCCTGCTCCTTCAGGCGGGCTGTGCGGTGTTCTTCGTCGGGGGCACGTTGATCGATCTGTTCGGGACGAGCAGCGAGCCGATCAGCTGGCGCACGCGGGAGTTCATGGAAATCGGGGCCGGCCTGGGCCTGCTGCTCGGGATGGGGCTCGGCTGGATCTCCTTTCGGGAAGTCCTGCGCCGGGGGCGGCATGCGGAAAGCCAGTTGCGCCTTGCCTCGGGCGCGTTCCAGGAGGTGCTGGAGGAGCGCTTCGAGGAGTGGGGGCTCACGCCGGCGGAGCGCGACGTGGCGCTGCTGTCGATCAAGGGCATGAGCACCGCCGAGATCGCGCAGGCCCGCAACACGTCGGAAGGCACGGTGAAGGCGCAGACCAATGCGATCTACCGCAAGGCCGGGGTCAATGGCCGCCCGCAGCTGCTGACCGGGTTCATCGAGGAACTGATGGGGGATGGCGTCGTGCCGGGCGGGGCGCGGGGCCTGAAATCCACGGACTAGGTCGTGAACTCATAAACGGGATTCCGTTTTTGGCGGTGTGATGATTCACTTTCGGAAACGGAGGTGAGCATGACGGGCAGACACGATGTGAGCGATGCGGAATGGGCGGTGATCTCGCCGCTGT
>NZ_FWFQ01000039.1 GCF_900172235.1 Pseudoruegeria aquimaris
CGTAGGCCTTGAAGTCACCGAATTGCTTGGTGATCGCTGCGGTCAGCGTCGTCTTGCCGTGGTCAACGTGGCCAATGGTGCCGATGTTGACGTGCGGTTTCGTACGCTCAAACTTTTCCTTTGCCATGTGCAAAGCTCCTTTTCTGTATCGGACGGCGGGGTGAGCCCCGCCCTACTTGGGGGTGGGTAGGGCGGGGTCAACCCCGCCACCCGGTTCTTACGCGTATTTCGCCTGGATCTCTTCGGAGATGTTGGACGGCACCGGATCGTAGTGATCGAACAGCATCGTGAACTGCGCGCGGCCCGAGGACATGGAGCGCAGCGTGTTGATGTAGCCGAACATGTTGGCGAGCGGCACGAAGGCGTTGATCGCAACGGCGTTGCCGCGCGGTTCCTGCCCCGTCACCTGGCCACGGCGCGACGTCAGATCGCCGATGATGCCACCGGTGTATTCCTCCGGCGTGATCACCTCGACCTTCATCACCGGTTCCAGCAGCTTGGCGCCGGCCTTCTTCATGCCTTCGCGCATGCACATGCGTGCCGCGATCTCGAAGGCCAGAACGCTGGAGTCCACGTCGTGGTACTTGCCGTCGACCAGGGCCACCTTGAAGTCGATCACCGGGAAGCCGGCCAGCGGACCGGAGTCCATCACCGACTTGATGCCCTTTTCGACGCCCGGGATGTATTCCTTCGGCACGGCGCCGCCGACGATGCGGGACTCGAAGGAGTAGCCTTCGCCCGGCTCGGTGGGGCTGATGATCAGCTTCACCTCGGCGAACTGGCCCGAACCACCCGACTGTTTCTTGTGGGTGTAGGTGTGCTCCACCTCGTGACCGATGGTCTCGCGGTAGGCCACCTGCGGGGCACCGATGTTGGCCTCGACCTTGAACTCGCGCTTCAGACGGTCCACCAGAATGTCCAGGTGAAGTTCGCCCATGCCCTTCATGATCGTCTGACCGGACTCGAGATCCGTTTCGACGCGGAAGGACGGGTCTTCGGCGGCCAGACGGGCCAGACCCTGGGACATCTTCTCTTGGTCGTTCTTGGTTTTCGGCTCGACGGCGATCTCGATCACCGGATCCGGGAACGTCATCGTTTCCAGAACCACCGGATCGTTCTTGTCGCAGAGCGTGTCACCCGTCGTGGTGTCCTTCAGACCGGCCAGGGCGATGATGTCGCCGGCAAAGGCTTCCTCGATCTCCTCGCGGTTGTTGGAGTGCATCATCATCATCCGACCAACGCGCTCGGTCTTGCCCTTGGTCGAGTTCAGCATGGTGTCACCCTTGGACAGGGTGCCCGAGTAGATGCGGGTGAAGGTGAGCGAGCCCACGAAGGGGTCGTTCATGATTTTGAACGCCAGGGCCGAGAAGGGCATATTGTCGTCCGCGCGGCGGGCGATGTTGCGCACCTCTTCCTCGTCGCCGGGCTTGAAGCCCATGTAGTCAACCACGTCGAGCGGGCTCGGCAGGTAGTCGATCACGGCGTTGAGCAGGGACTGCACACCCTTGTTCTTGAAGGCGGAGCCGCCGAGAACAGGCACGAAGTGCAGGGCCAGCGTGCCCTTGCGCAGCAGAGCGCGCAGGGTCGGCACGTCGGGCTCTTCGCCTTCGAGGTAGGCCATCATCGCGTCGTCGTCTTCTTCGACGGCCGCTTCGATCATCTTGCCGCGCCACTCTTCGGCCATGTCCTTCAGGCTGTCGCGGATCGGAGCCTTGACCCAGCTCGCGCCGAGGTCGTCGCCCTGCCACAGCCATTCTTCCATGGTGACCAGATCGATCAGGCCTTCCAGCTCGTTCTCTGCACCGATCGGAATACCGACGGGAACGGCGCGGGCGCCGGTGCGGTCTTCGATCATGCGGACGCAGTTGAAGAAGTCGGCGCCGATCTTGTCCATCTTGTTGACGAACACGATGCGCGGCACCTTGTAGCGGTCGGCCTGACGCCACACGGTTTCGGTCTGGGGCTCAACGCCGGCGTTGGCGTCGAGCACGCAGACGGCACCGTCGAGCACGGCGAGCGAACGCTCCACCTCGATCGTGAAGTCCACGTGGCCGGGGGTGTCGATGATGTTCAGACGGTGCTTCGGCGTGTCTGCGGTCTTGCCGTCCTCGGTGCGCTCCCAGAAGGTGGTCGTCGCAGCGGAGGTGATGGTGATACCGCGTTCCTGCTCCTGCTCCATCCAGTCCATCGTGGCTGCACCATCGTGCACCTCACCGATGTTGTGGGACTTGCCGGTGTAGTACAGGATGCGCTCCGAGCAGGTGGTCTTGCCTGCGTCGATGTGCGCCATGATCCCGAAGTTGCGGTAGCGGTCGAGGGGATATTCGCGTGCCATGGGTTTGGGTCCTTGGACGTGTGGTTACCAGCGGTAGTGGCTGAAGGCCTTGTTGGCTTCGGCCATCTTGTGAGTGTCTTCACGCTTCTTGACCGCGGTGCCGCGGCTGTTGACAGCGTCCAGGAGTTCGCCGGCGAGGCGCTCTTCCATGGTGTTCTCGTTGCGGGCGCGCGCGGCGGCGATCAGCCAGCGGATGGCCAGCGCTTCGCGGCGCTCGGGGCGCACTTCGACCGGCACCTGGTAGGTGGCACCACCCACGCGGCGAGAACGGACCTCGACGGAAGGCTTCACGTTGTCCAGCGCTTCGTGGAAGACTTCCACGGGCGCTTTCTTGAGCTTGGACTCAACGCGATCGAAAGCATTGTAGACGATCTTTTCGGCAACGCTTTTCTTGCCGTCGATCATCAGGTTGTTCATGAATTTGGTCAGCACGCGATCGCCATATTTGGCGTCGGGCAGCACTTCGCGTTTTTCAGCGGCGTGACGACGAGACATTCCGGGATCTCCTTACTTCGGACGCTTCGCGCCGTATTTCGAACGGCGTTGCTTACGGTCTTTGACGCCCTGGGTATCCAGAACACCGCGCAGGATGTGGTAGCGCACACCCGGAAGGTCTTTCACCCGGCCGCCGCGGATCAGGACAACGGAGTGTTCCTGAAGGTTGTGGCTTTCACCGGGAATGTAGGAGATCACCTCGAAGCCGTTGGTCAGGCGAACCTTCGCAACTTTCCGCATGGCGGAGTTCGGTTTCTTCGGCGTCGTGGTGTAAACGCGCGTGCAGACGCCACGCTTCTGCGGGCAGGCCTGCAGGTGCATGGACTTCTGTCGCTTGACTTTCGGCTGCCGCGGTTTGCGGATCAGCTGCTGAATCGTTGGCATGCACAGTCCTCGTGTTGCATGTTGTCAATACTCGCCCCAACCCTGGGACGCTGCTTCTCGACAGCGTTTTGCCCCCATGACAAAACGCCAAAACCGCATACGCCCCTTCATGTTTCCGGGACGGACACGGCGGTTTGACAGAGGATCGAGGCGCATTGCCCGGATCATGACCACTCAAGTTTCGGCTTTCGCAAGCAATCGGGGCACGGGGCCCCTGCCTGAGTGACGCGCGATGTAATGGGAGTCGGAGGGGTTGTCAACAGAGCCACGGGAAATGCCCCCGTGGCAGGCGCCGTGGCGGCCCCTGCCGCCCCGTCCCCGGACGCCTCCGGGAGTGCCGCAGCGTCACTTCTCCTGGGCGGGTGCAATTGCCCTCAAATTGTCCAGATTCAATCCAACTAAAGCCGCGAGCGACTCCCTTATTGGGGATGTGCAGATTTAACCAGTATTTGGAGTAACGGTAATGGTCGGGGTTCTTTCCGCCAGCTTGCTCACGGGTGCCCACTCACATCACCCCCTGCAAGACCTGGGCGTTGGGGAAGATGGAAAGAACAAGGGCAAGTCGGCCGGTCTGGCCGGGATCGAAATCTGGTCCACCGAATACGGTCTTGTCCACAGCTTTCACCCCGACGACTGCATTCTCCAGAACGAGACCGCGCAGGCCCTCTGCGCAGCCTTCCCCGCCGGGCCGACGGCATCCGGCGCCGCGCTCGGCCCCCGCGAGGCCCTTTTCCTGGTCGATCACCAGAGCCGCTGCTTCCTGCGCCACCCGGCCAATCCGGAGGCACGCCCGCCCTTTCCGCTTTCGGCCGGCTACCGGGAGATGGCGAGCTTCGAAACGCCGCTGCGCCCCGGCCTGCGGCTTCTTCAGCGCGAGCTGTTCGGCTTTCTCGCCGCCCTGCCCACCTCGGGCTGCCGCGGCCTCGCCTCCGGCACGCAGTTGGCCTGCGAACACGGGCCGGAAGCCATCGAGGCCGTGCGCCCGGGAACGCGCGTCCACACGCCTTCGGGGCTGCAGACCGTACTGGCCATCGCCCGCACCCCGCTGAGCCCCACGGTGATGACATGCTTCCCGCGGTTCGCGCCGATGGTGTTTCCGGCCAACGCCCTCGGAAACCCCGACGCCTTCACGCTGGCACCCGACCAGGGAATCCGCGTCGGCGGGCCGAACGTGGAGTATGATTTCGGAGAAACGGAAGTGCTTGTTTCGGCGCGTGAATTCGCGCCGCTCTCGCGCGCCTTCACCGATCGCCCTGCCACGGGCTTCACCTACTACAACCTGATCCTCGCGGAGCCCGAGCCGGTGAACGTGGGGGGGCTCTGGACGGAAACCGTCAATCTCTCGACGATCTCGCCGGAGTGGTTGCCGCGGATGCAGGCCGCCGGGCTGCTTTCGGCGCTTTCGGACTGCCCGTTGCAGGCGCTGATGCACCTGGCCCCCGCGGCGCGCCACCTGCGCCGCTTCGAGGCGCAATCCCTTCTGTATGAGCTGACACGCGACGGCGGCGCGATCTCGCGCGCGGCCTTCGCCATCGGCTGAACCCGATGCCTACCCGGCCCGTCCGGCGCGCTGCACCACCTGTTCGCGGTAGAGCACCCAGATCCCCATGCCCACCACGATGGCGGCGCCGAAGAGCGTGAGCGGCGCGGGCCATTCGCCGAACACCAGCACCCCCACGATCAGCGCGATCAGCAGGCTGGTGTAGCGGAAAGGCGCCACGAAGCCGATGTCGCCCACCCGCATCACCGCCACGCTGAACACGTAGCCCGCGACGACGAACAGCACGCTGCCCCCGATCAGGCCCCAGTGCCGCGCCTCCATCGGCACCCAGTCGGCGCCCACCGTGCCCCCTGCCCCCAGCAGCATCACCCCGAAGGCGGCCGCGGCGGCCACCGTGAGCGAGGGCACCTCCGGTGACAGTGCACGCGCCAGCAGATCCCGCGCGGTGACGAGCGCCACGGCGATCAGCGCGTAGATCGAGTAGATGTTGAAGCCCTCCGTGCCCGGCCGCACGATCAGGACCACGCCGAGAAAACCGATGAAGATCGCAGAGAGCCGGCGCCAGCCGACGGCCTCGCCGAGAAAGACCGCGCCGGCGAGCGTGACCGTGAGCGGCAGCGTCTGAAGGATGGCGGTGGCATTGGCGATGGGCATGTTGAACAGCGCGCTGATGAAGAAATAGGCCGCGCCGATCTCCACCAGCGTGCGCAGCAGGATCACCCGCCGGTCGCGCCTGGGCAGCGAAAAGGAAAGCCGCCCGGTGAGCCGCGCCAGGAGCAGGATGGCCAGCGTGGTGGCGATCCCGCGCAGGAAGATCGCCTGGAACAGCGGGATCTCCACGGAGAGCGATTTCATGCAGGCATCGTTCAGGGTGAACCCCGTCATGCTGCCGATCATCAGAAGCGCGCCGCGCGTGTTGTCCTTCATTCGGGTAGCGGTGGCGGTTTCCCCCGCCACTGTCAAGCGCGATTGAGGGAGCTTCGTGAAAAGAGGGGGCTCCGCCCCCGCCGCCCTGCGGGCGCCTCCCCCGAGGTATTTGGGGCGAGAGGAAGGGGGCCGAAGCAAAAGGCCCCCCGCCATGTCTGGCGGAGGGCCTGGATTTATCCCGCTTTCGAAAGCGGCGCTTACTCTTCGCGGCTTTCCGGGGTGTCCACGAGGATGTTGTCGAACTCATCCCCGCCGATCACGTCGTCGGAGAAGCCACCGGCATCGGCTTCGGAGGGCGCGGCAAGGGCCACCGCCTCTTCGGCTTCGGCGCGGCGCGCTTCGAGCACCACGTTGTCGCGCTCCTGCGCGATGCGGCGCACGCGCTGGGTGGCGCCACCGGTGCCGGCCGGGATCAGGCGGCCGACGATGACGTTCTCCTTGAGGCCGACGAGCTTGTCCTTCTTGCCCTGCACCGAAGCCTCGGTGAGCACGCGGGTCGTCTCCTGGAAGGAGGCGGCCGAGATGAAGGAGCGCGTCTGCAGGCTGGCCTTGGTGATCCCGAGCAGGATCGGCTCGCCCTGGGCGGGGCGACCGCCCTTCTTCAGCGCTTTCTCGTTGGCGGCGTCGAACTCGACCTTGTCCACGTGTTCGCCCTTCAGCAGCGTGGTATCGCCGGAGTCGGAGATCTCCCACTTCTGGAGCATCTGCCGGACGATGACCTCGACGTGCTTGTCGTTGATCTTCACGCCCTGCAGTCGATACACGTCCTGCACCTCGTCGATCATGTAGTTGGCGAGGGCTTCCACGCCCAGGATCGACAGGATGTCGTGCGGCGCCGGGTTGCCGTCCATGATGTAATCGCCCTTCTGGACGAAATCCCCTTCGGCAACCGGGATGTGCTTGCCTTTGGGCACCATGTATTCGACGGGCTCCATGGACTCGTCGGCCGGCTCGATCGTGATCCGACGCTTGTTCTTGTAGTCGCGGCCGTAGCGGACGTAGCCATCGATCTCGGCGATGATGGCGTGATCCTTCGGACGGCGCGCCTCGAACAGCTCGGCCACGCGCGGCAGACCACCGGTGATGTCCTTCGTCTTGGCGCCTTCCCGCGGGATCCGCGCCACCACGTCGCCGGCCTTGATCTCCTGACCGTCTTCGATCGAGAGGATCGCGTCCACCGACATCGGGTAGGTCACCGGGTTGCCCGCATCGTTGCGGACCGGCTCGCCGTCGGCATCGACGATGATGATCTCCGGCTTCAGCTCGTTGCCCTTGGGCGCGGCGCGCCAGTCGGACACGATCTTCTGGGTCATGCCGGTGGCATCGTCGGTCTCGTCGCGCACGGAGATGCCCGAGTAGAGATCCACGAATTTCGCCTTGCCGCCCTTCTCGGCGATGATCGGCAGGGTGTAGGGATCCCATTCGAACAGCTTGTCGCCGCGGGCCACCTTCATGCCTTCCTTGACGTGCACCTTCGAGCCGTAGCCCAGCTTGAAGGAGGCGCGCTCCTGGTCGTTCTCGTCGATGATCGCGAGCGACATGTTGCGGCCCATGACGATCGGCTCGCCATGCGCGTTCTCCAGCAGGCTGGCGTTGCGGAATTCCACGCGGCCCTCCTGGCTGGCTTCCTGGAAGGACTGCTGGCCACCCTGGGCAACGCCGCCGATGTGGAACGTCCGCATCGTCAGCTGCGTGCCGGGCTCGCCGATGGACTGGGCCGCGATGATGCCGACGGCTTCGCCGATGTTCACCATCGTGCCGCGGGCCAGGTCACGGCCGTAGCACTGGGCGCAGACGCCCTCTTCGGCTTCACAGGTCAGCGGGCTGCGGATCCGCATGGAGGCGACGCCGGCCTCTTCGATCGCATCGGCCTTGCGCTCGTCGATCAGTTCGCCGCGGGCCACGAGCACCTCGTCGGTGCCGGGGCGCAGGACGTCATCGGCGGCGACGCGGCCGAGGATGCGCTCGGAGAGCGAGGCCACCACTTCACCATCGTTCACGGCGGCCTGGGCGGTGATCGCCTTGTCGGTGCCGCAATCGGGCAGGCGCACGATGCAATCCTGCGCCACGTCGACGAGGCGGCGGGTCAGGTAACCGGAGTTGGCCGTCTTCAGAGCCGTATCCGACAGACCTTTCCGGGCGCCGTGGGTCGAGTTGAAGTACTCGAGCACCGTGAGGCCTTCCTTGAAGTTCGAGATGATCGGCGTCTCGATGATCTCGCCGTTCGGCTTGGCCATCAGGCCGCGCATCCCGCCCAGCTGCTTCATCTGCGTCACCGAGCCCCGGGCACCGGAGTGGGCCATCATGTAGACCGAGTTCGGCTCCTTCTCGGCGCCGTTCTCGTCGCGACCGGCGTTCGAGATGGTGGACATCATCGCCTCGGTCACCTTGTCGTTGCACTTGGACCAGGCGTCGACGACCTTGTTGTACTTCTCGCCCTGGGTGATCAGGCCGTCCATGTACTGCTGTTCGAAGCCCTTCACCTGTTCGCGCGTGTCCTCCACGATCTCCCACTTGTTGTCGGGGATGACCATGTCGTCCTTGCCGAAGGAGATGCCGGCCGCGAAGGCTTCCTTGAAGCCGAGGCTCATGATCTGGTCACAGAAGATGACCGATTCCTTCTGGCCGCAGTAGCGGTAGACGGTATCGATGACCTGCTGGACTTCCTTCTTCCGCAGAAGACGGTTGACCAGATCGAAGGGGGCTTTCGCGTTCAGCGGCAGCAGCGCGCCGAGGCGGATGCGGCCCGGCGTGGTGTCATAGCGCTTGTAGACCTCGAGGCCGTTTTCGTCGATCTGCTTGATGCGGGCCTTCACCTTGGCGTGCAGGTGCACCTCGCCGGCGGCGAGCGCGTGCTGGACTTCCTCCACGGAGGAGAAGACCATGCCTTCGCCCTTCATGCCCTCGCGCTCCATCGTGATGTAGTAGAGGCCGAGGATCATGTCCTGCGACGGCACGATGATCGGCGCGCCGTTGGCGGGCGACAGCACGTTGTTGGTGGACATCATCAGCACGCGGGCTTCCAGCTGGGCTTCCAGCGAGAGCGGCACGTGCACGGCCATCTGGTCACCGTCGAAGTCGGCGTTGAAGGCCGAGCAGACGAGCGGGTGCAGCTGGATGGCCTTGCCTTCGATCAGCGTGGGTTCGAAGGCCTGGATGCCGAGGCGGTGCAGCGTGGGCGCGCGGTTCAGCAGAACCGGGTGCTCGCGGATCACCTCGTCGAGGATGTCCCAGACTTCGGGGCGCTCTTTCTCGACCAGTTTCTTCGCCTGTTTCACGGTGGAAGACAGACCCTTGGCTTCGAGCCGCGAGTAGATGAACGGCTTGAACAGCTCCAGAGCCATCTTCTTGGGCAGACCACACTGGTGCAGCTTCAGCTCCGGGCCCGTCACGATCACGGAACGGCCGGAGAAGTCCACCCGCTTACCCAGAAGGTTCTGGCGGAAGCGCCCCTGCTTGCCCTTCAGCATGTCGGACAGCGATTTCAGCGGGCGCTTGTTGGCGCCGGTGATCACGCGGCCGCGGCGGCCGTTGTCGAACAGCGCGTCCACGGATTCCTGCAGCATCCGCTTCTCGTTGCGCACGATGATGTCGGGCGCGCGCAGCTCGATGAGCCGCTTGAGGCGGTTGTTGCGGTTGATCACGCGGCGATACAGGTCGTTGAGATCGGAGGTCGCGAAGCGGCCGCCGTCCAGCGGCACCAGCGGGCGCAGTTCCGGCGGGATCACCGGGATCACGGTGAGGATCATCCATTCCGGACGGTTGCCGGACTCGAGGAAGGATTCCACCACCTTAAGGCGCTTGATGATCTTCTTCGGCTTCAGCTCGCCGGTGGCTTCGGCCAGGTCGGCGCGCAGCTGCTCGGCTTCGGCTTCCAGATCGATCATGGCGAGCATTTCACGGATGGCTTCCGCGCCGATGCCGGCGGTGAAGGCATCCATGCCATAGACGTCCTGGGCGTCCATGTACTCTTCTTCGGTCATCAGCTGGCCGTAGGTCAGATCCGTCAGGCCCGGCTCGATCACGACGTAGTTCTCGAAGTAGAGAATGCGTTCCAGATCGCGCAGGGTCATGTCCAGCATCAGGCCGATCCGGGAGGGAAGCGACTTGAGGAACCAGATGTGGGCGACGGGCGAGGCCAGCTCGATGTGGCCCATGCGCTCGCGGCGGACCTTCTGCAGCGTGACTTCAACGCCGCATTTCTCGCAGACGACGCCGCGATACTTCATGCGCTTGTATTTGCCGCAGAGGCATTCGTAATCCTTGATCGGGCCGAAGATACGTGCGCAGAACAGGCCGTCACGCTCGGGCTTGAACGTGCGGTAGTTGATGGTTTCGGGCTTCTTGATCTCACCGTAGGACCAAGAGAGGATCCGCTCGGGGCTGGCCAGCGAAACCTTGATCTCGTCGAAGGTCTTCTGCGGCGTCAGCGGGTTGAACGGGTTGTTCGTGAGTTCCTGGTTCATTTTGATACCTCGTGTGTCAGAGGGTGCGGGGGAGGATTAGGGGCGGCGGCGCGGGCACCGCGCGCCCCGGGGGGCCGTCAGACGGGGCTAGCCCGCCTCTGGCTCACTCATCCTCCTCCGCATCCAGGAGTTCCATGTTCAGGCCGAGGCCGCGGACTTCTTTCACCAGCACGTTGAAGGATTCCGGCACGCCGGCTTCGAAGTTGTCTTCGCCCTTCACGATGCTTTCGTAGACTTTCGTCCGGCCGGCAACGTCGTCCGACTTCACGGTGAGCATCTCCTGCAGGGTGTAGGCGGCGCCGTAGGCTTCCAGAGCCCAGACCTCCATCTCCCCGAAGCGCTGACCACCGAACTGCGCCTTGCCGCCCAGCGGCTGCTGGGTAACGAGCGAGTACGGGCCCGTGGAGCGGGCGTGGATCTTGTCGTCCACCAGGTGGTGCAGCTTGAGCAGGTATTTCACACCCACGGTGACCGGGCGCGCGAACTGCTCACCCGTGCGGCCATCGTAGAGGATCGACTGCCCGGATTCCGAGAAGCCGGCCTTCACCAGCGCCTCGTTCACGTCGGCTTCCTTGGCGCCGTCGAAAACGGGGGTGGCGATCGGCACGCCGCGCGTCACGTTGCTGGCTTTCTCCAGCAGCTCTTCCTCTTCGAGGCCGGCGAGGCCTTCCTCGTAGACATCGTCGCCGTAGGCGATCCGCATCGCTTCGCGCACCGGAGTCATGTCACCGGAACGGCGATACTCCTGCAGCGCCTCGTCGATCTTGATGCCGAGGCCGCGGGAGGCCCAGCCCATGTGGGTCTCGAGGATCTGCCCGACGTTCATCCGCGAGGGCACGCCCAGCGGGTTGAGGCAGAAGTCGACCGGGGTGCCATCGGCGAGGAACGGCATGTCCTCCATCGGCACGACCTTGGAGATCACACCCTTGTTCCCGTGGCGGCCGGCCATCTTGTCGCCCGGCTGAAGCTTGCGCTTCACCGCGATGAAGACCTTGACCATCTTCATCACGCCCGGCGGCAGATCGTCGCCGCGGCGGACCTTTTCTACCTTGTCTTCGAAGCGGTGCTCCAGGGCCCGTTTCTGCGCTTCGAACTGCTCGTTCAGCGCTTCCACGATCTTGGCATCGTCTTCGTCTTCAAGGGCAAGCTGCCACCACTGCCCCTTGGAGAGCGTCTCCAGCAGTTCTTCGGTGATCACGGAGTTCGGAGCCACGCCGCGCGGGCCCTTCACCGCCACCTTGCCGAGGATCATGTCCTTCAGGCGGGCGTAGATGTTGCGCTCCAGGATGTGCATCTCGTCGTCGCGGTCACGGGCAAGACGCTCGATTTCCTCACGCTCGATCTGCAGCGCGCGCTCGTCCTTCTCCACGCCGTGGCGGTTGAAGACGCGCACTTCCACGACAGTGCCGTAATCGCCCGGCTTCACCCGCAGCGAGGTGTCGCGCACGTCGGAGGCCTTCTCGCCGAAGATGGCGCGCAGAAGCTTTTCTTCCGGCGTCATCGGGCTTTCGCCCTTCGGCGTGATCTTGCCCACGAGAATGTCGCCCGGCTCCACGTCGGCGCCGATGTAGACGATGCCCGCCTCGTCGAGGTTGCGCAGGGCTTCCTCGCCGACGTTCGGGATGTCGCGGGTGATCTCCTCCGGCCCGAGCTTCGTGTCACGGGCGGCGACTTCGAATTCCTCGATGTGGATCGAGGTGAACACGTCGTCACGCGCGATGCGCTCGGAGATCAGGATGGAGTCCTCGTAGTTGTAGCCGTTCCACGGCATGAAGGCCACGATGACGTTCTTGCCGAGCGCCAGTTCACCCATGTCGGTGGAGGGGCCGTCCGCGATGACTTCGCCCTTGCCCACGACATCGCCCACCTTCACCAGCGGGCGCTGGTTGATGCAGGTGTTCTGGTTGGAGCGCTGGAACTTGCGCATCCGGTAGATGTCCACGCCGGGATCACCGACTTCGAGATCCTCGGTGGCGCGCACCACGATCCGCTGGGCATCGACCTGGTCGATGATGCCGGCGCGTTTCGCCATGATCGCGGCGCCGGAGTCCCGGGCAACCACTTCCTCGATGCCGGTGCCCACGAGCGGCGCATCGGCGCGCAGCAGCGGAACCGCCTGACGTTGCATGTTCGAGCCCATCAGAGCGCGGTTTGCGTCGTCGTTTTCAAGGAACGGAATGAGCGAGGCCGCAACCGAAACCAGCTGTTTCGGCGACACGTCGATCAGGTCCACGTTCTCGATCGGCTGCAGCGTGTATTCGCCCGCCTGACGGGTGGAGACCATGTCGTTGACGAACCGGCCCTCTTCGTCGAGCTTGGCGTTGGCCTGGGCCACGGTGTGGCGCATTTCCTCGGTGGCGGACATGTATTGCACTTCGTCCGTCACCTTGCCGTCCACCACCTTACGGTAGGGGGTCTCGATGAAGCCGTATTTGTTCACGCGGGCATAGGTGGCCAGCGAGTTGATCAGGCCGATGTTCGGGCCTTCCGGCGTTTCGATCGGGCACATCCGACCGTAGTGCGTCGGGTGCACGTCGCGCACCTCGAAGCCGGCGCGCTCGCGGGTCAGGCCGCCCGGCCCGAGCGCCGAGAGGCGGCGCTTGTGGGTGACTTCCGAGAGCGGGTTCGTCTGGTCCATGAACTGCGACAGCTGCGAGGAGCCGAAGAACTCGCGCACGGCGGCGGCCGCCGGCTTGGCGTTGATCAGATCCTGCGGCATCACGGTGTCGATCTCGACGGAGCTCATGCGCTCCTTGATCGCGCGTTCCATGCGCAGCAGGCCGACGCGGTACTGGTTTTCCATCAGCTCGCCGACGGAACGTACGCGGCGGTTGCCGAGGTGGTCGATGTCGTCGATGTCGCCCTTGCCGTCACGCAGTTCCACCAGCGCCTTGATGCAGGCGATGATGTCTTCCTTGCGCAGCGTGCGCTGGGTGTCCTCGGCGTCGAGCGCCAGGCGCATGTTCATCTTCACGCGGCCCACGGCGGAGAGATCGTAGCGCTCGGAATCGAAGAACAGGCTGTCGAACAGGGCGGACGCGGCCTCCACGGTGGGCGGCTCGCCCGGACGCATGACGCGGTAGATGTCCATGAGCGCGGTCTCGCGGTTCATGTTCTTGTCCTGCGCCATGGTATTGCGGATGTAGGGGCCGACGTTGATGTTGTCGATGTCGAGGACCGGGATGTCGGTGAAGCCGGCATCCAGCAGTTCCTTCAGCGTGCCGCCGATGATCTCGCCGTCCTTGTCGTATTCCAGCGTCAGCTCGTCGCCGGCCTCGACGTAGATCGCGCCGGTTTCCTCGTCGATCAGATCCTTGGCGACGAATTTGCCCACGATGTGATCGAAGGGGACCAGCAGCGAGGTGACCTTGCCCTCTTCGATCAGCTGTTTCACCGCGCGGGGGGTGACCTTCTTGCCCGCTTCGGCGATCACTTCACCGGTGTCGGCGTCGATCAGATCGTAGGTGGGACGGGTGCCGCGCACGCGCTCGGGGAAGAACTTGGTGGCCCAGCCCTTGTTCTTCTTCAGCGAGTAGGTGACGGTATCGTAGTAGGCGTCGCAGATGCCCTCCTGATCGAGGCCGAGCGCGTAGAGCAGCGTGGTGACGGGCAGCTTGCGGCGGCGGTCGATGCGGGCGAACACGATGTCCTTGGCGTCGAATTCGAAATCGAGCCAGGAGCCGCGGTAGGGGATGATGCGGCAGGCGAACAGCAGTTTGCCGGAAGAGTGGGTCTTGCCCTTGTCGTGATCGAAGAACACGCCCGGGGAGCGGTGCATCTGGGAAACGATCACACGCTCGGTGCCGTTCACGATGAAGGTGCCGTTGGGCGTCATCAGGGGCATGTCGCCCATGAAGACGTCCTGCTCCTTGATGTCCTTCACCGATTTCGCGCCGGTGTCTTCATCGACATCGAACACGATCAGGCGCAGGGTGACCTTCAGCGGGGCGCTGTAGGTCATGTCGCGCTGCTGGCACTCCTCGACGTCGTATTTCGGCTTCTCGAGCTCGTACTTCACGAACTCCAGAACGGCGGTTTCGTTGAAATCCTTGATCGGGAAGACCGATTGGAAAACGCCCTTGATGCCTTCACCGTCGGTCGGTTCGGGCTGGTCGCCGGATTTCAGGAAGAGATCGTAGGAGGATTTCTGAACCTCGATCAGGTTCGGCATCTCCAGGACTTCGCGGATCTTGCCGTAATACTTGCGAAGCCGTTTCTGGCCAAGGTAGGTCTGAGCCATGCGCGTGGTCACCTTTCAGCGTTCTTCGCGGGCACGAGTCTGCCGGGGCCACAGCACCGCGCCGCACACGAAACAAGGGGGTTCGATCTATGCCTGGGCTCCGTCCCACCGGGCCCTCCCGATCGTTGAACCACACCTTGGGAAACACTTTCTCAACGAAAGCCCTTTCCAAGACAGGTTCGGCTGGACCCGGATTTCTCCGGATCCAGCCAGAATGCACAAGTCACTGCGGGGCGCGTGCCCCGGCAGATTATTTGACTTCGACCTCGGCGCCAGCTGCTTCCAGCTTGCCTTTGATCTCTTCGGCTTCTTCCTTGGAAACGCCTTCCTTGACAGCCTTGCCGCCGGCTTCCACCAGCTCTTTGGCTTCTTTGAGGCCCAGGCCGGTGATGCCGCGGACTTCTTTGATGACGTTGATTTTGGAAGCGCCGGCCGACTTCAGGATGACGTCGAACTCGGTTTTCTCTTCTTCGGCAGCAGCGCCGCCGGCGTCACCACCAGCAGCAACCATCACGGCGCCGCCAGCAGCCGGCTCGATGCCGTACTCGTCTTTCAGGATGGTTTTCAGCTCTTGAGCTTCGAGAAGGGTCAGACCAACGATCTCTTCAGCCAGTTTTTTCAGATCAGCCATTGTACTGTTTTCCGTTCGTTAAGATGTGTTCCAACGTGCCAGGGTTCAACCCCCACGCAGGTCTCTTGTTGCTTAAGCGGCTTCCCGCTCCTCCAGTGTGGAGAGGATGCCGGCGATGTTGCTTGCAGGCGCGCCAATGGCACCGGCGATGTTGGAGGCCGGGGCGCCGATGCAGCCGACGATGGAAGCGATGAGCTCCTCGCGGGACGGCATCTTCGACACGGCGGTAACACCAGCGCGGTCCAGAGCGTTCTCACCCATTGCACCGCCAAGGATCTCAAACTTCTTGTTATCCTTGGCGAAGTCCTCGGCCACCTTGGCTGCTGCCACGGGGTCCTCGGAGAAGGTCAGAACGGTCATGCCCGAAAGGTATTCGGAAATCGAAGCACAAGGCTTACCTTCCAGGGCGATTTTGGCGAGCTTGTTTTTGGCAACACGCACGGAACTGCCTGCCTCGCGGGCGCGGGCACGCAGATCCTGCATCTCAGCAACGGTGAGGCCTTCGTAGTGGGAAACCACGACGACGCCAGAGCTTTCGAAGATTTGGCCGAGTTCCTCGACCAGTTTCTCTTTCTGGGCTCTATCCACAGCGTTACTCCAAATGTGAGGGGCATCACCCCTCGGCTCAGGTTTAGCCGTTCCGTTGTCGAAACGGCGTCTTAAGTCCTTGATGTACGGGACAAAGCCAAAATGCGCCCGAGGTCTCCTCTGGCAAATTCTGTCATTTCCCGTCTCAGGCAGGAATTATGAGGCGAGGCCTCACCCACCGTCTCGGACGAAATGCACGGCGACGCCCGACGAATCGCGCGTTTTGGTGCAGGACTGCCTCTTAGGAGGTTCTGGCCGCGGGAGCAAGTGCGAATGCCCGGGCGCCACCGCACGGCGCAGGATCAGGGCGCGAAACAGCACAGCCCGCCCCCGATTGAGCGGGTTCTTCCGGGCGGAAGGATGGCCGCTTCAGGTGCCGTGGCGTAGGCGCTCCTCCGCCAGGGCGGGGGCGGCGCCCCCTCCCTTCATCCGCGCGGCCTGGGCCCGTTTGCGGGAGCGCGCAAGCACCCGCGTGATCTTGGCCTCGAGGTCGCGCCGCTCGATCGGCTTCGCCACGTAGCCGTCCATGCCGATCGCGCGGACCCGGGGCTCCGCCTGATCCGGGTTTTCCGCCGACAGGGCGATCACCGGCGTGCGCGCGATGCGCCCGCCGAGCGCGCGCATCGCCTCGAACATCTCCATACCGCTCATCCCCGGCATGTTCAGATCGAGCAGGACGAGATCGATCCGCTCCACCTGCAGCAGCTCCAGCGCTCGCTCGCCCCGATCCGCCTCGATGCCCTCATGCCCCATGCGCCGCAGGAAGGCCCCGGCGATGGTGCGGTTCGTCCGGTTGTCGTCCACCACCAACACCCGGGCGCCCGCGGCCACGGCATCAGCCCCGCCCCTGCCGCCGGCATCGGCCGGTTGCGGAACGGCCTGCACCGAGCCCTGCTCCGAGCGCTGGACAGGGGCCGGCACCACCTCCGCCCCCTGCGAGGCCGGGCAGGACACCTCCGGCGCCAGGAAGGTCAGAACGAACTCCGAGCCCCGCCCAGGGCGGGACGTGAGCGTGACATCGCCGCCCATCTGCCGTGCCAGCTGGCGGGTGATGGGCAGCCCGAGCCCGGTGCTGTTGAGCCCGAGCGCACCGCCGGACGCGCCCTCCCGCGCTTCGATCTGCTGGTATTTCTCGAAGATCCGCGCCTGATCCTTCCGCGCGATGCCCGCGCCCGTGTCCCGGACCCGCACCTCCACGCCGCCCCGCACCCCAGGCTGGCGCCCGATGCGCAGGCTCACGTGGCCCGCATCGGTATATTTCAGAGCGTTGGACAGCAAGTTGGAAACGCATTGGCGCACGCGCATCTTGTCGAATTCGAGCATGTCGGGGAGCGCGGGATCCACGTCGAACCTCAGGTCCAGATCCTTCTCCTCCGCGAGGCCGCGGAAGAGCTCCACCAGTTCGGCACAGGTTTCCTTAAGGTCCGCCGGGCCTGGCGCCAGCGTGAAATGCCCGGCTTCGATCTTGGCGCTGTCGAGAAGCTCCGTCACGATCCGCTCGGCATCGCGCGCGGAGCGCTCCAGAAGATCGAGCTGCCGTTTCCGGCGCGGCCCGTCCGGCTCGTCCTGCAGAAGCTGCGCCGCCCCGATGACGCCGTTCAGCGGGGTCCGGATCTCGTGGCTGACGACGGCGAGGAACTCATCCTTCGCGCGGTTGGCGGCTTCCGCCCGCGCCCGCGCCTCGGCCATTTCCGCCCGGTAGCGCTGGTTTACCCGATAGGCAAGCGAGAGATAGAGCAGCAGGAAGGCGATTATGAAGGCGAATACCACGACGTCCAGCGCGGTGGCGCCGTTGAGCGCCTGTGCCACGGGCAGGAACATGGCCGCCGCGATCAGCGGCACCAGCTTGGCGACCCGTTCACCGAAACTGTGCTCGCGGATCAGCATCGTGTGGGTCAGCGCCCCCACGAGGATGGCCAGCGCGAGAACATTCTCCGTCAGCCCGCCCTTCGCGGCGAGAAAGGCGCAATTGGCCATCATGCCGACGCTCGCCAGGAGCATCAGCGTGATGCTCGGCCCCGCGGGCACCTCCTGCCCTGCGCGGGCAGCGCGGCGGCGCAGCTGATAAAGCCAGATCTCGCTCAGGGCCACGGCCCCGAGAGCGACGGCGACGAAAGGCAACGGCAGGAAGAAGGCCGACGCCAGAAAGATGATCCCGACCCCGGCGAGGCGGGGAAGAAGATCGCGATCCCGGAATATTTCCACGTGCTCTGCCACACCCTGCCCTTTGCCGCGCAAAAAGTGGGGGGACTATGGCGCAAAAAACCTTAACGAAATCTTGCAAGGGGCTGAAACCCGGCGATCTTCGGCAGCACACGGCCGAAACGAACGGCATCTGACGAAAAAAGGGGCGCCGAGGCGCCCCTTCTTCAATTCTCTGCTGCCCGAGCCACGACTCAGTTGCCGGTGGCGTTTTCCACGGAGATCGTCACGCCGGGGCCCATGGTGGAGCTCAGCGCGATCTTCTTCATGTAAGCGCCCTTGGCACCGGACGGCTTGGCCTTGGACACGGCGTCCACGAAGGCGCGCACGTTCTCGGCCAGTTTGCCTTCGTCGAAGGAGATCTTGCCGATGCCGGCGTGCACGACGCCCGCTTTCTCGGCCTTGAACTGGACCTCACCGCCCTTGGCCTTGGCCACGGCATCGGCCACGTCCATCGTCACCGTGCCGACCTTCGGGTTCGGCATCAGGTTGCGCGGGCCGAGGATTTTGCCGAGACGGCCGACGATCGGCATCATGTCCGGGGTGGCGATGCAGCGATCGAACTCGATGGTGCCGGCCTGGATGGTTTCCATCAGGTCCTCGGCGCCCACGATGTCGGCGCCGGCCTTCTGGGCTTCTTCCGCTTTCGGGCCGCGGGCGAAGACGGCGACGCGCACGGTCTTGCCGGTGCCGTTGGGCAGGGACACGACGCCACGGACCATCTGGTCGGCGTGACGCGGGTCGACGCCCAGGTTCATCGCGATCTCAAGGGTCTCGTCGAACTTGGCGGACGCGTTGCTCTTGATCAGGGCGACGGCTTCCTCGACGGAGAGGTTTTCCTTGCCGGCGAAAGCTTCGCGGGCGGCTTTGGTGCGTTTTCCGAGCTTTGCCATGATTACTTCACCTCGATGCCCATGGACTTCGCGGAGCCCAGAATGATCTGCATTGCCGATTCCACGTCGTTCGCGGACAGGTCTTTCATCTTGGCTTCGGCGATTTCGCGCACCTGGGCCACGGTCACGGTGCCCACGGTTTCACGGCCGGGCTTCTCCGCACCCTTGGGGCGGTTGCGCTTGCCGACGGGCTTCAGGCCAGCGGCCTTCTTCAGGTAGTAAGACGCGGGCGGCGTCTTGATGTCCATCGAGAAGGACTTGTCCTGGTAGTAGGTGATCACGGTCGGGCACGGCGCGCCGGGCTCCATGTCCTGCGTCTTGGCGTTGAACGCCTTGCAGAATTCCATGATGTTGATGCCGCGTTGGCCGAGGGCGGGGCCCACGGGCGGCGACGGGTTGGCTTTGCCTGCAGGGATCTGCAGCTTCATGGTGCCAGCAAGCTTCTTGGCCATCTGACTTTTCCTTTTCCAACGCCCCGGCGAACGCGTCCGCGGGGCTCTCACGTTGTGTGGTCAGGCCGTTCGGGCGCGCCCGCCGAACCTCCCACGGCTTACCCCGGCACGGGCCGGGGGCATCACTCAGGCCCCTTTCGACACCTGCGTGTATTCCAGTTCGACCGGGGTCGCGCGGCCGAAGATCGACACCGTCACCTTCAGGCGCTGGTTGTCTTCGTCCACCTCTTCCACCATGCCTTCGAAACCTTCGAAGGGGCCGTCGTTCACGTTCACCTTCTCCCCGACCTCGAAACGGATCAGCGTGCGCGGTGCTTCCTGGTTCTCCTCGACGCGGTTGAGGATCTGGTTCACCTCGGCGTCGCGCATCGGCATCGGTTTGCCCTGCGGCCCAAGGAACCCGGTGACGCGGTTGATCGAGTTGATCAGGTGGTAGCCCCGATCCGTCATCTCCATGCGCACCAGCACGTAGCCCGGCATGAAGCGGCGCTCGGTGGAGACCTTCTTGCCCCGGCGCACCTCGATGACCTCTTCGGTCGGCACCAGAACTTCCTCGATCTCATCCTGCAGGCCGGCTTCCTCGACGGCGTGTTTGATCTGCTCGGCGATCTTCTTCTCGAAGTTCGAGAGCACGCTCACCGAATACCACCGCTTTGCCATCTTGCCTTCGTCCTCGCATCGCCCGGGGCCGTGCCCGGAAATTCAACTGTTGTTTCCGCAATATAAAACGGCGTGCGACTCGAATCGAAGCACGCCAGAATTGGGAAGGTTCGCGCTACCTACAGCCTGCCCGCCGAAATGACAAGCACCGGCTGGGCTCAGCCGAACATCCCGAGCAGGCCGGTGAGCCCGGTGCGGATCAGCAGATCGACGAAGAAGAAGAAGATCGCCGTCAGCGTTGCCATGATGAAGACCATCACGGTCGTCAGAACCACCTCGCGGCGGGTGGGCCAAACCACCTTGGAGACTTCGCCCCGCACCTGCTGGATGAACTGAAGCGGATTCGTCTTGGTTGCCATTCTGTCGTCTGCCTTTGTAGGGAACGCTGTGCAGATACGGCCATCCGCCGCGGTTTTCAAGTCAATAGCGCCTCGGGGGCGCCCCGGCCGGCCAAAGCTCGCCCTTCCGTGATCGGCGGGAGAGCGGATTTCGCGCCCGGCCGGCCTCAGGGCCGCAGCAGCCGAACCCCGGGCAGGCGCGCCGCCGCGGCGAGATCCGCCTCGTAGGCGGCAAGGCTTTCGGCCTTGATCGCCTCGGGCCAGGGATCGTAGGCCGGGTGTTCCGGGCCCACTGGGAAGGCCTCCCGCGCGGCTTTCGCAAGGCCTGCCTCCTCGGGGTCGTCCTCCGCCCAGGCCTGCGCCACCGCGACGGCCGTGCGCGAAAGCCCCTGGTGCGCGATGCCTTCGGGCGCATCCAGCGCCGCGGCGGCCTCGGCGGGCATCATCTCCGACAACAGCCGGGGCAGCAGCGCCCGGTAATCCTCGTAGCGCCACAGAATCAGCTCGCGCGGCCCCTCGATCAGGCTCAGACGTTTCACGAGGTTGGACCACTGGATCCGCTCCGGCGCCACCCCGGCCACGAAATCCACGAAGCGCCCGTAGCGCCCCCGCAGCATCGCCTGGCTGTAGGCCGACACCAGATAGGAGGCAGGCTCCCGCACCGAGAGCATCAGGCGCAGATCACAGCCCGCAAGCCCGCGCACGATGCGCTCCACGCGCAGATCGGCCTTCGGATAGAGCGGGAACAGCTGCCCGGCATCCCCCTGGAACATCGGCCCGAGCAGATTCTCTTCCGACAGGATCACCGTATCCGCGCCACCCGCGAGATCCCGAAGGACGGATTCGGCGGCGCCGGGGCGGCTGCCGTCCTCCAGGCCGAGGAACTGGCGCAGGCTCAGCCCGGTGGGCCGCAGCGTGCTCGGCCCGACGTAGCGCACCGAGGCCGCGGCAAGCCGGTCGGCATTGCGGTCCAGCAGTTTCTGTAAGTGGGTGGTGGCCGTCTTGTGGGCGCCGATGTGCAGGAAGACTGTCAGTCGGTCTGGCACGAGCTCGCTCGATCCCGGTTTTCGCGTCATGGTGGCATCATGCGCGCGGTTTCTCGGCGGCGTCACGGCGCGCCCTTGGGCGGCCTGGCAGGGGCTGAGGGACTCGAACCCACGACCCTCGGTTTTGGAGACCGATGCTCTACCAACTGAGCTAAACCCCTAGGCCGTGCGCTGGATTACGACGCCTGTTCGGGGGAATCAAGAGCGCTTCGCAAAAAAACGCACCGCCCGCCGCATCGCCGCCGCAACGGCAGGCGGGCGGCCCTTCCGGCAGGGCGGAGATCGGCTCAGATCACCGCCTGGGCCATGGGGCCGAGGCCGGCGATTCCCTCGGTGAAGACAACCGAGCGCAGGGCTGGCATCGCTGCAGAACCCCGTGATCGAAGGCTTCGACTTGGAACTGCCGGTGCCGGAAGACGCCGAGGCGGAAACCGCGCTGCGGCAAATGAGCGGGGATGTTGATCGCCGGACGGAGAGGCATTAATTCCGGGCGCAACAGAAAGGGCCACCCTTGAAACTTCGCAAACGCATCGGAAACAGCAGACGCCTCAACCGTTTCGTGGCCCGGCTCTTCGCCGGCTACATCCGCCTCGTCTGGCGCACCAGCCGCTTCGAGATCCACGGAATGGAAGCCATCGCGGCCGACGTGCGCGCCGGCAACCCCATCATCATGGGCGTGATGCACCAGCGCCTGATGCTGTCGCCCTACCTGTTCCCCCCGCGCGAAGACGGCCCGATCTGCTCGGTGACCTCGGCGGCGAAGGCCGGCCGTCTCGTCGGCCTGATCCAGGAGGAATTCGGCTTCCAGACGATCCCGCTCCCCAGCGGCACAAGCCACGTCGCGCTCTCCCGCACGATCGTCGGGCGCATGCGCGAGGGCGTGTCCGTCGGCTTCGCGGTCGACGGCCCCTCAGGCCCCGCACGCGTCGCCAAGACCGTGCCCGTCGCCTGGGCCCGCCTCACCGGATGCCCCATCGGTCTCGCCACCTATTCCGTGAAGCGCCAGTTCCGCCTCGGCTCCTGGGACAGGCTGATCGTGCCCCTGCCCTTCAACACCGGCGTCATCCTGCTGGAGCCCTTCTCCGAAACCATTCCCAGAAAACCCTCGGAAGAAGAGATGGAACACCTCCGCGCCGCGCTCGAAACGCAGCTCAACGCCCTCTGCGATCGCGCCGACGCGCTCTGCGGCCACGAAAAGCCCCTGCTCTGAATTCCCGCAAGCTGGGGTGTTTCCGGCCGCAAGCCGGGGCCCACTTTGTTCCTCAAATATCCCGGGGGAGGCGCGCCGCAAGGCGCCGCGGGGGCAGCGCCCCCTGCCCTCGGTCGGGCACCAGCGCCTGAATGCGGCGCCAGACAAAGGAAAAGGGCCGCTCACCCGGAGCGGCCCTCGCCAATTCGCGTATCGCGGAAGCGATTACTCGATGATCTTGGACACCACGCCGGCGCCGACGGTGCGGCCGCCTTCACGGATGGCGAAGCGCAGACCGTCTTCCATCGCGATCGGAGCGATCAGCTCCACCGTGAAGGAGATGTTGTCGCCCGGCATCACCATCTCGGTGCCTTCGGCCAGCGTCACCGTGCCGGTCACGTCCGTCGTGCGGAAGTAGAACTGCGGGCGGTAGTTGGCGAAGAACGGGGTGTGACGGCCGCCTTCTTCCTTCGTCAGGATATAGGCTTCGGCTTCGAACTTCGTGTGCGGGGTCACGGAGCCCGGCTTGCAGAGAACCTGGCCACGCTCGACCGCTTCGCGGTCGATGCCGCGCAGCAGCGCGCCGATGTTGTCGCCGGCTTCGCCACGGTCCAGCAGCTTGCGGAACATTTCAACGCCGGTGCAGGTGGTCTTCTGCGTGTCGCGGATGCCCACGATCTCGATCTCGTCACCCACGTTGATCACGCCGCGCTCGACGCGACCGGTCACCACGG
>NZ_FWFQ01000041.1 GCF_900172235.1 Pseudoruegeria aquimaris
AACGTCCGCGTGGTCAGGACCGTCGACCGAGACCTCTACCGCGAACGCAACAAGGTCGAACGGTTCTTCAATCGTCTCAAACACTTCCGCGGCATCGCAACGCGATACTTCAAAACCGCAGCAAACTTCCTCGCCGCACTTCACCTCGCTTGCTCAAGGCTCTGGATCAGACATTATGAGTCCACGACCTAGTCGGTGGCGTGGGCCTGCAGCACGTCCAGCGGCACGATCTCGAGCGCCCGCTGGTGGGTGGCGGCGAGCTTCACCTTCGGCCCGCAGCCCTCCTGCGCGGCCTGCAGGAAGCGCCCCGCGCAGAGGCACCACAGATCGCCCGGTTTCAGGCCCGCGAAGCCGAACTCCGGCCGCGGCGTGGAGAGATCGTTGCCCACGTATTTGGAGAAGGCGAGGAACTCCGCCGTCATCACCGCGCAGACGGTATGGGAGCCGGCATCCTGCGCGCAGGTGTTGCAGTAGCTGTCGCGGAAGAAGCCGGTGACCGGCTCCGCGGAGCAGGGGATCAGCGGTTCTCCGTAGATGTTGACGGAAGGGTCCTTGTCCATCATGTGGCTCCCGAGGGCTGGTGTGCCCAATAGGTTAGGCGCCCTGCCGGACAAGGCAAGGCGCCGTGGGATCAGAGTGCGCCGGCGATGGCGCGGAACATGGCGATGTTGGCATCGCTCACGCCCTCTTCCCGGAAGCCCCTGTCGGCGGCGTTCGAGGCGATCACCACGCCGAGGCGCTTGTTGAAGTAGATGTATTGCCCGTAGACGCCCTGCGCGAGAAACTCACCGGGCTCCGCGTTGGGCGGGATCCACCACTGGAAGCCGTAGCCCATGGCGCCCGTCTTCTTCGGGGCGCTGGGGGCCGTGGAGGCCGCGAGCCATGCCGCCGGAACGATTTGCCGCCCGCCGTAGGCGCCGTCCTGCAGGATCATCTGCCCGAAGCGCGCGTAGTCACGGGTCCGCTGATTCAGCCCGCCCAGCACGAAGGCCACGCCTTCGCCGTCGGTCACGTAGTAGGGGCTTTCCTCCAGCCCGAGCGGCGCGATGATCTTCTCGCTGAGAAGCTCGGCCACCCCGCGCCCGGTGGCGCCCCGGATCACCATGCCGATCACGTGGGTGTCGATCGAGACGTATTGCCATTGTTCGCCCGCCGCTGCGAAGGTCTCGGTCAGGCCTCGGGTGAAATCGTCCAGCGATTGCCCCAGCGCGATGGCGCGGCCCATCTTGTTGATGTCGGAATTCGGGTCGAGGTAGTTCTCGTCGAAGACGACACCGCTGGCCATGTTGAGCACGTTGCGGATCGTTGCCCCTTCGTAGGCGGTGCCTTCGAGAGAGGGTGCATAACGGATCACCGGATCGTCGATCGAGGCGATCGCTCCTTCCTCCAGCAGAACGCCCAGCAGCGCGGAGAGGTAGCTTTTCGCCACGCTCCAGGAGATGCGCCGATCCTGCGCCGTGGTGCCCTGGTAGTAGGCTTCGTGCCGGATTTCGCCGTTCTTCAGGGCCACGATGGCCGTCACGTTGCGCGCCTTTACCCAGGCGTCATAGCCCTCGGGCATCGCCGCTTCGGGCCCGCGGGGCAGGTCGCTCACCGGCCCGTCGCCGCGCGGCACCTCCACGTGAAGGAAGGCGCGGTCCATGTGGGAGAAATTCGAAACGATCTTCTCCTCGGAAAAGAGGCTGTTCACCGCCAGCAGCCGCGCGATTTCCTCGCGTTTCCAGATGCCGATGATGGCCGCCGACACGGCGAGCGCCAGCAGCACGAAGCCGAGTGCCTTGAGAAATCTTCTCATGATGTCCTCCCTTTGGCGGAAGGAAACACGCCGAGGCGGGGGCATTCAAACATGACGCAGCGGCAGGGCGTCAGCGAAACTTGTCCACGAGTTTCTGAAGCGGCGAACGGGAATCCTCGGAGCCCTTATCCGGCGCCGGACCGGACGTTTCCTGCGCCGGCGCGGGCGCCGGTTTCGCGGCGGCGCCGGCTGCGCGGTTCTGGTTCTTCGGGGGCTTCATGCGCAGGCTCACGGCGTTCATGAAGCGGGCCTGATCGCCGGCGGCGAGATCGGCTGCACCGTCGGAGATCCCGCGCAGCAGGTCGTCGAGCCACTCCTGCTCGGCCTTGGCGAAATCCCGCAGCACGTAGGACGAGACGAGGTTCTTCTGGCCGGGGTGGCCGATCCCCATGCGCACGCGCCGGTAGCTCTCGCCGATGTGCTGGTGGATGGAGCGCAGCCCGTTGTGGCCGGCATGGCCGCCGCCCGTCTTCACCTTGAGCTTGCCGGGCGCGAGATCGAGTTCGTCGTGGAAGACGGTGACGTCCTCCGGCGCCAGCTTGTAGAAACGCATGGCCTCGCCGACGGACTGGCCGGAGAGGTTCATGAAGGTTTCCGGCTTCAGCAGCACCACCTTCTCGCTGCCGAAACGGCCCTCGCTCACGGCGCCCTGGAATTTTCCGCGCCAGGGCGAGAAACCGTGGTCCGCCGCGATGCGGTCCAGCGCCATGAAGCCGATGTTGTGCCGGTTGCCGGCATATTTGGCGCCCGGGTTTCCAAGGCCGACGAAGAGTTGCATGGGCTGCTCCGGTGGTCTGATGCTGATCCTGTCCTAGCGGCGTGACAGGCCTGTCGCAAGGGCGGAGCCCTGCGGGCAATAGGGCGGCCCCCGAAAGAAAAACGCGGAAAAGGCAGGCCTTTTCCGCGTTTCGGAAGTCTTGCAGAAACCGTGCGAAGATTATTCTTCGGCTGCGGCCTCTTCGGTGGAGGCTTCTTCGGCCTCGCCTTCCTCGTTGTCGGCGGAACGCAGACCGGAGGGGGCGGTGATGTTGGCGATCACGAAGTCGCGGTCGATCGTCGGCTTGGTGCCTTCCGGCAGTTCGATGGCGGAGATCGTCACGGTGTCACCGATGTTCAGGCCGGTGAGATCCACGACCAGCTTCTCGGGGATGTCGCCGGCGGTCACGATCAGTTCCACCTCGGGGCGCACGGCGTTCAGAACGCCACCGCGCTTCAGACCCGGAGAATCGGCGTGGTTGATGAACTCGACGGGGATGAAGAGGTTGATCTTGGAGGTGCGGCGCAGGCGCATCAGGTCGAGGTGCGTCGGCAGGTCTTTCACCACGTCGCGCTGCACGTTGCGGCAGATCACGCGCACGTCTTCCTTGCCCTCGATCTTCAGGTTGAAGAGCGTGGAGAGGAAGCGGCCCTCTTTCAGTTTTTTGTAGAGGACGTTGTAGCGGATGTTGATCGGGAGCGGATCTTCGCCGCCGCCGTAGACGACGCCGGGCACGAGGCCCTCACGGCGTGCTTGACGAGCGGCCCCCTTGCCTGTCCCCGTGCGCACCGTGACTTCAAGATCAGGAATCTGACCAGCCATTGGAATTCTCCTAGGTATGTGTGAGGGCCATCCTCCAAGGGTGTATGGCCCGGTGAAGTCGCGCGTATAAAAGAGAACGACCAAAAAGAAAAGCCGATTCTCGCCTCCCGGCAGAGGCACCGCGCGGGCCTTCGCGGATGGCGCGGACAAGGGCTATTGGCAGCGCTAACGGGCTTCCCTAGGCTGCGGCGCAAGCGGGTGGTCGTGAAGGCCGACTCGAGCCCGCACCGCCAGCCCGGAGATCCAGAGCATGTCATTCAGGCAGACCCTTGCCATTTCCCGCGCGCCGATGGCCGCGCTCGCCGCCGTGGGTGTTTTCTGGGGCGGGTTCTCGGCGCTCGTGCCCGACATCAAGGCGGGGGTGAATGCCTCGGACGCGGATTTCGGCCTGGCGATGATGGTCTCCGCCGTCGGGGGGATCACCTCCATGTATCTCGCGCCGCGCGCCGGGGCATTGCTGGGGCGCGGCGTGCTGCCGGTGTTCGGCGTGGCACTGGCGGCGGCTTTCTTCTTTCCCGTGCTCGCCGGAAGCGTGCCGGGGCTGGCGCTTGCGTTCCTCGGAATCGGCATGAGCGTGGCGATGCTCGACATCTCTGCGAATATGCGGCTCGGGGTGCTGGAGGCGCGCCACAGGCTGCACCTCATGAACGTGAACCACGCCGCTTTTTCCTTCGCCTTCGGCTTCACCGCGCTGGCCACCGGGGTGGCGCGCAAGGCCGGATACGGGCCGGGCACGATCCTGCCGGTGCTCGCGCTTCTGAGCCTCGGGCTCGTCGCCATCATGTGGGCCGGGCGCGGGCGCGTGGATGGCGAGGGGGCGGGCACGGAGGAAGCGGGCGTGGGCGCGGCGATGCCCTGGACGGCCGTCGTGCTGACCAGCCTCATCCTGCTGGCCGCCTTCATCGGCGAGAACGCGACGGAGGCGTGGTCCGCGCTGCACATCGAGCGCACGCTGGGCGCTCCGGCGGGCGAGGGGGGCTATGGCCCCTTCATGCTCGGCATGATGATGGGGGTCGGGCGGCTGTCGGGACAGTTCTTTTCCGAACGGCTCGGCGAGGCGCGCGTGATCTTCTACTCGGCTCTTCTGGGGGCGGTCGGGGCGGTGGTGATCGCGCTAGCGCCGACGAAGGAGGTGGTGATCGCCGGCGTAGGGATCCTCGGGCTGGGCATGGCCGTGATCGTGCCCTCGGCCAACTCGGTGCTGGGCAAGCGGGTGCCCGAACACCTGATCGGTGTGGCCATCTCGCGGGCCTGGATGCTGGGTTTCATCGGCTTCTTCGCCGGCCCGACGCTGATGGGGCTGGTCTCCGAATACGCCGGCCTGCGGGTGGCGTTCCTGTTCGCCGGCGCGATCGTGGCCACCATCCTGCCGGCGATCTGGAAGCTGGGCAACATGCCGGTGCGGGGCGGGGCCTGACCGGCTCTGCCCCCTTCTGCGGCGGGAGTGGAGCGCCCGCTGTGTGGAAACCCGTCGCGCGCCCGCCCGTGGCCGGGCAGGCGCCAGGCGCCGCGCTTAGGCCCAACGCCCTTCGAAATCCTCCGGCACCAGCAGGATGTCGCGGTCCACGTCGTTGATGTCGCGCTTGCCGCAGAGGGCCATCGAGGTGTCCAGTTCCTTGTGGATCACCTCCAGCGCCTTGGTGACGCCTTCCTCACCCATGGCGCCGAGGCCATAGACGAACGCGCGCCCGATCATGGTGCCCGTCGCGCCGAGCGCGCGGGCCTTGAGCACGTCCTGCCCGGACCGGATGCCGCTGTCGAAATGCACTTCCATCTTGTCGCCCACGGCGTCCATGATCGAGGGCAGCGCCCGGATCGAGGAAAGGGCGCCGTCCAGCTGGCGGCCGCCGTGGTTGGAGACGACGATGGCATCCGCGCCGACGTTCAGCGCCTGCTTGGCATCTTCGGCGTCGAGGATGCCCTTGAGGATCACCGGGCCGTCCCACATGTCGCGCAGTTCCTTGATCCGCTCCCAGTCCAGGGACTGGTCGAAGGCTTCCGCCGTCCAGGAGGACAGCGAGGCGGCGTTGGAGACGCCCTTGGCGTGGCCGACGATATTGCCGAAGAAGCGCCGTTTCGTCTGGGCCATACCGAGCGCCCAACGCCATTTCGTCATCACGTCGAGAATGGCGGCCGGGGTGGGCTTGGGCGGTGCGGAGAGGCCGTTCTTCAGATCCTTGTGGCGCTGGCCCATGACCTGGAGATCCACCGTGATCACGATGGCGGAGCATTTCGCATCCTTGGCCCGCGCGATGAGGCGGCGCATGAAATCATCGTCCTTCAGGGTGTAGACCTGGAACCAGAACGGCTTCTCGGTGTGCTCGGCCACGTCCTCGATCGAGCAGATCGACATGGTGGAAAGGGTGAAAGGCACGCCGAACTTCTCGGCCGCGCGCGCCGCCTTGATCTCGCCGTCGGCGTGCTGCATCCCGCAGAGCCCCACCGGGGCCAGGGCGACGGGCATGGCCCATTCCTCGCCCAGCATCCTGCAGCGGGTGGACCGGCCGGCCATGTCCTTCGCGATGCGCTGGCGCAGGCGGATCTTCGCGAAATCGGTGGTGTTCTCGCGGAATGTCTGCTGGGTCCAGCTTCCGGTTTCCGCATAGTCGTAGAACATCTTCGGAACGCGCCGCTTGTAGATGCGGCGCAGGTCTTCGATCTCGGTGATCACGGTCATGGTGCATGTCCTGAAAGGGCGATATTGGTAAAAACTTGTTACCAATATCGCGCGTTTGTCGCAAGAGGAAACGCGAAGCCGGGTGAGGGAGCTAGGTGGCGGGCGCCTCCTTGACCCATTCCGGGTGTCCGAGTTCATCCAGTGTTCGAAGGATTTCGGGGTGCCGATCTTCCGAGAAGCGGTTCAGGATGTCGGAGGAGTGCAGCTTCTTCTTGCCTTCCGTCAGTTCGGCGCTTTCAACGCCGAGGAACGCCAAAATTCCGTCGAAGGCCTCACGGTTCAGTTCTTCGTAGGAGACGCGCAGCACCGCACCCTCGACGTGCCTTTCGTAGAAGTCGAAAACCTCCCGCTGCGTCTGGACGTATTTGCGGAACCGCTCGGCATTGAACGGAAGTTTCTCCGCCTTGATCGCCACGGCCTTGCGGTCGCCGGATAGGTTCCAGACGCCGGTCTGTTTGGCAAGCATGCCGGAAGAGAAGGTGGCGAGCTTGTTCTTCCGTTCGAGGATGATCTTGCGCAGGGCCGCATCGCGGCAGAGCGCCTTGCAGGCGCCGGGGGCCTGTGCCTTCCACATCTTGAAGCCGACGACGGCAAAGCGCTCTGCGGTGCGTGGATCGTCGAGCACGGCCCTGGCGAGAGAGAGCGGCGCGCCTTCGAAATCCGCCGGATCATGATGATCGGACCAGATCTCGCGAAAGTGGAAGCGGGGCTTTGGGTGGAAGATTTCCCCGTGGCAGCAGATGTCAGGATGCGAATTGAGCGTGCTCATGACCAGCGAGGTTCCGGACCGCGCGTTGCTGAGCAGAATGAATTTCGTGGGAATGGGCATTTCGAAGACCGGTTGAGACTGGGTGCCCCAACGCTAGGCGTCCATTGCCCGGTTGAAAAGGGCGCACACGGCTATCGCGGCGCCCCGTTTCTGAAAATGTCAGGCGCTGTGGGCGCCGTCCGCAAGCGTCTTGACGAAGGCCAGCACCTCGGCCGGCGATTTGCCTTCGCCGATCTGCTTGACGATGGCCGAGCCGACCACGGTGCCGTCGGCGACGCCGGCGATGGCCTTGGCCTTCTCGGGGGTGTTCACCCCGAAGCCGACGATCACGGGCAGGTTGGCCGCGGATTTGATGCGGGCCACTTCGGGGGCCACGTCCGCTGCCTCGGCTTCCGCGGCGCCGGTGATGCCGGTGATCGACACGTAGTAGACGAAGCCCGAGGTGTTCTGCAGCACCTTGGGCAGGCGGCGGTCATCGGTGGTGGGCGTGGCGAGGCGGATGAAGTTGAGCCCGGCTTCCTGTGCGGGAATGCAGAGCTCGGAGTCCTCCTCGGGCGGCAGATCCACCACGATCAGCCCGTCGATCCCGGCGGCCTTGGCGTCTTCGAGGAACCGGGCGACGCCGCGGCTGTAGATCGGGTTGTAGTAGCCCATCAGCACGATCGGGGTCGTCGTGTCGGTCTTGCGGAACTCGGTGGCCAGATCCAGCGTCTTCTGAAGCGTCATGCCGCCATCCAGCGCGCGCTGGCCGGCCAGCTGGATCGTCGGGCCGTCGGCCATCGGATCGGTGAAGGGCAGGCCCAGCTCGATCACGTCCACACCGGCGCCGGGCAGCCCCTTCACGATTTCGAGCGAGGTCTCGTAGTCGGGATCTCCGGCCATGACGTAGGCCACGAAGGCTTTCCGGCCTGCGGCGGCGAGTTCGGCGAATTTGGCGTCGATGCGTGTCATTGGGCGTCCTTCGGTCAAAGCACGACCCGATGTGCAGAAGTTTTGCCGGAAAAGCAATGGGGGCCGGCGCAAACTGCGCCGGGTGTGTCAGGCTTCCGGCAGCGGCTCGTTGGTGCTGATCATCCAGTTGATCCCGAAGCGATCGCGCAGGGTGCCGAAACCGGGAGACCAGAAGGTGGCCTGGTAGGGCATCTGCACCTCTCCGCCCTCGGCGAGCCGCTCGAAGGCGGCGGCGCCCTCGGCCGCGGTGTCGAAATCCATGTGGATGGAGACCCCCTGCATCGGGGGCGTTCCGCCCATGATGTCGTCGGAGCCGAACAGCGCGCCGTCGTCGAAGACGATGCCGCCGTGCATGATCCAGTCCTTCTTCTCCTCCGGCAGCGGGCCGGGCAGGGCGTCGGGCGGCATCTCGCTGGCCTTGGACATCATGTCGATCCGGCCGCCGAAGACATCGGCATAGAAGGCAAGCGCCTCGGCGCAGTTTCCTTGAAACGTCAGGTAGGGTGTGGGGTTCATGGCAAGGCTCCTCTCCTTGGTCCAGCCTACCACAAGCCCCCTTGCCCCGCAGCCTCTCAGGGCCTAAGAGGCCTGCGAAGTTTCACACGCGATCGAGAAGGACAAGGGCCATGGGCTTCAAGATGGGTATCGTCGGCTTGCCGAACGTGGGCAAATCCACGCTCTTCAACGCGCTGACCAAGACCGCAGCCGCCCAGGCCGCGAACTTCCCCTTCTGCACCATCGAGCCCAACGTCGGTGACGTGGCCGTGCCCGATGCCCGGCTCGACAAGCTGGCCGAGATCGCGGGCTCCAGGCAGATCATCCCCGCCCGCATGACCTTCGTGGACATCGCCGGCCTCGTCAAAGGCGCTTCCAAGGGCGAGGGGCTTGGCAACCAGTTCCTGGCCAACATCCGCGAGGTGGACGCCATCGCCCACGTGCTGCGCTGCTTCGAGGATGGCGACGTGACCCACGTGGACGGCCGCGTCGATCCGGTGGCCGATGCGGAGACGATCGAGACCGAACTGATGCTGGCCGACATGGAGAGCATCGAGAAGCGCCTGCAGAACATCACCCGCAAGGTGCGCGGTGGCGACAAGGAAGCCGTGCAGCAGGAGCGCTTGCTGAAGGCGGCGATGGCGGCCCTCGAAGACGGCCGCCCCGCCCGCACCGTGGAAGTGGACGCCGAGGACGCCAAGGCCTGGAAGAACCTCCAGCTGCTCACAACCAAGCCGATCCTCTACGTCTGCAACGTGGACGAAGCCTCGGCCGCCACCGGCAACGAACATTCGGCCAAGGTGCAGGCCATGGCCGAGGCGCAGGGCGCGGCCCATGTGATCATCTCCGCCCAGATCGAGGAGGAGATCAGCCAGCTCGACGCGGAAGAGGCCGAGATGTTCCTCTCCGAGATGGGGCTCGAGGAAGCCGGGCTCGATCGTCTGATCCGCGCCGGCTACCAGCTTCTGAACCTCCAGACCTATTTCACCGTCGGCCCCAAGGAGGCGCGGGCTTGGACGATCCGCAAGGGCGCGCTGGCGCCCCAGGCCGCCGGCGTCATCCACGGCGATTTCGAACGCGGCTTCATCCGCGCCGAAACCATCGCCTACGACGATTACGTCACGCTCGGCGGCGAGCAGGCCGCGCGGGACGCGGGCAAGATGCGCGCCGAGGGCAAGACCTACGTCGTCGCCGACGGCGACGTGATCCACTTCCTGTTCAATGCCTGATCCCCATCGCGCCGCGATCGCGCCAGAAAAGGCGGGCCATCGCGGCGGTGATGCGCTAGCGTCCGGGAAAAGCTTCACCGGATGAGCGCGAAGATGACCGAAGACGACAGGAGCCCGGAGGCCGTCCGGGCGCATTTCCCGCAGACGGTAAACGCGTTGCGCTGGCTGACGCTGATCGTCATCACGCTGCTGATCACCGCCGGTTTCCTCAACATGGTGCGGCCCTTCCTGATCGCGCTGGTGATGGCCGCGATCAGCGCCGCGCTGGCGGCGCCGCTGTTCGAGCGCACGAACGCCCTGTTGAAGGGGCGGCGGATGCTGGCCAGCACGGTGACGATGCTGATCGTCGCGGTGATCATCCTGCTGCCGCTGCTCGGGATCATCGCCATGGCCTCGCAGCAGGCGGCCGGCGTGGCGAGCTCGGTGGTGCGGCTGCTCAACGAGGTGGCGGCCGATCCGCAGGCCGTCACCCTGCCGGACTGGCTGCCCGGATGGGTCATCGCCCCGGATACGATGAACGAGATCCTGCCACGCCTGCGCGATGCCGCGGCCAGCATCGCCTCCGCCGTCACCGGCTTCCTCGTCTCGTCCATCTCGGCGGTGACGCGCAGCACCGCGAGTTTCGTGCTGTCCGGCTTCATCTACCTCTACGCGATGTTCTTCTTCCTGCAGATGAAAACCCCCATAGCGCGGGTGCTGCTGGCCTATACCGGCCTGCGCCCGGACGTGCAGGCGCTGCTGTGGGAGCGGGTGGTGTCCGTCAGCCGGGCCACGGTGAAGGGCACCCTGCTGATCGGGGTGGTGCAGGGCGCGCTGGGCGGGCTCGGCTTCTGGGTGGCCGGGATCGAGGGGGCCGCCTTCTGGGCCGTGGTGATGGCGGTGTTCTCCGTCGTACCGGGTATAGGCCCGACGCTGATCATCTTCTTCGGCGTGATCTACCTGCTCGCCACCGGGGCCACGGGGGCCGCCGTGGGCCTCGGGATCTGGGGCGCCGGCGTGGTGGGCACGGTGGACAACCTGCTGCGCCCGGCCCTCGTGGGGCGGGACGCGAAGATGCATGACATCCTGATTCTCGTCAGCACGCTGGGCGGGCTGGTGACCTTTGGCGCGGTGGGGCTGGTGCTCGGCCCGGTGCTGGCCGGGCTCTTCGTGGCGATCTGGACGACGCTGGCGGAGGTCGTCGGATACGAAGAAGCCGCCAGCGAGAGCGAACCCGCGGCGGCTTCTGATCAGGGGTGAGCGGCTGAGCGCGCTTCGCGGGCCCGCTTCGCGTCAGATCCCGAAGACGGGTTGCAGCAGCCGCGGCACGAAGCCCTTGAACCGCAGCGGCGCATCGGTGGCCGCAAGGCAGATGCAGGCCGGGCCGGGCTCGGCGGTGGGCACGTGATCGACGTGCTCGTCCGTCACCTCGACGTCGCCGACGCCATACCGCCCGCCTTCGTCGGAAAAGGCACCCTGAAGAACGAGGGTCATCTCCAGCCCGTTGTGCCCGTGCTCCGGCACGGCCTGGCCGCCCGGAATGTAGAGCAGCCGGACGCTGCCCTCTTCGCCGGCAAAGAGGATGGATTGCTTCACGCCCATGCCGAGAGAACGCCACTTCGGCTGCCCGCCCTTGAGCGCTTCGACCACGGGGCCTGGATAGATGCCCTGGCGCCGCGGAACACGGATGGCGGGCTTGGCCGGGGTGTCGTCCAGCAGGTCCATGACGCGGGCCTTCATGTCCGCCGTAATCTCGGTGGTTTCCAGTGTTTCAAGCACGGAGCCGCCCACCGCGAGCTGTGCCTCGTGGCGCACGCGGCATTCGTCGCACATGGAGATGTGGCTCGCGACCACGATCGCATAGGGGTGCGGCAGCGCGCCGGAGACATAGGCCGCCAGCAGATCGTCCGCGATATGATGTTTTACGTCCGACATGGTCTCAACGCAGGTCTTTCAGCTCGTTGCGAAGCCGGTCCAGCCCCAGCCTGATCCGGGATTTGATCGTGCCCAGTGGAAGGCCCGTCATGTTCCGGATGTCGGAATGGGTCAGCTCGCCCAGGTAGGCCTTTTCGACCATCTCCCTCTGTTCCTCAGGGAGGGCGGCCAGGGCGCGCTTCAGCTTCTGTGTTTCCTGTTCAAGGGCAAGGATCTGCCCCGCTTCTTCCTCGGTTCGGTCCTCCGTCCGCAGTTCTTCGGGGACGGGGCGGTTGTATTTCCGGGCCAGATCGATCTGGCGATTTCGCGCGATCTGGTAGATCCAGCCGGAGACGCCCGCGCGCTGCGGGTCGAACTGGCCGGCCTTGTTCCAGACCGTCAGCAGCACGTCCTGGACGATGTCCTCCGCGTGGCTGCCGCTGATCCCGTTGCGCAGGATCATCGCCTTCAGACGCGGTGCATAGAAATCGAACAGGCACCCGAAGGCGGCCTTGTCACGTTTGTCTCTCACGGCGAGCATCCAGAGCGTCTGCTCCGTATACTCGCGGTCTTCTGCGCTGCGGTCTGTCAGCGTGGTGCCTCCTGCATTCGAGTCCGAAGCACGCCGGGCCGCGCGCGACAGCGCGGGCTTGGGCGTTTTCAGATCTTCGCTCAAGGCAACCATAAACCGATTACGCAGGCACGGACCAAGTGGATCACCAAGAAACGAGAAAAAAGTATCGCAGGGTGTTGCCGCCCGTCGCCGCGCGGAAGTTTTCGGCCGCAGGGTGATCCAAAGAGGGGCTGAGGCCGTAACCTCTGCACAACAACACAGGTACGTTCATGTCTTTCGATGCTCCGATCTCGCCCCGCAAACGCATTGCCATCGTCGGCGGGGGAATCTCCGGCCTCGCGGCCGCTTATCTCCTGGCCCCTCGCCACGATGTCACGCTGTTCGAGGCCGCACCCCGGCTCGGCGGGCATGCGCGCACGGTGATCGCCGGCCGGAACGGGGATCAGCCCGTGGACACAGGCTTCATCGTCTTCAACTACGCGACCTATCCGCATCTCACCGCCATGTTCGAAGATCTGGACGTGCCGGTGATCAAGAGTGACATGAGCTTCGGCGCCTCCGTGGATGACGGGCGTATCGAATATGGCCTGCGCACTCCGCGTTCGCTGCTGGCGCAGCGGAGCAACGCCCTGCGCCCGGCCTTCTGGCGCATGGTCCGCGATATCCTGCGCTTCAACGAACGGGCGGAGGCCGCGGCGCAGTCCGACGACGTGACGATCGACGACCTGATGCGCGATCTGCACCTCGGCGAGTGGTTCCAGCGCTACTATCTGACGCCCATCTGCGGGGCCATCTGGTCCACCCCGCCGGAGATGATCCGCTCCTTTCCGGCGCGCACCCTCGTGCAGTTCTTCAAGAACCACGCGCTGCTGAGCCACAGGAACCAGCACCAGTGGTGGACGGTGCAGGGGGGCAGCATCTCCTACGTGAGCCGGTTGGCCGCGCGGCTCGAAGCCGAAGGCGCGTCTCTGCGCACCGCTACCCCGATCTCCGGCGTGCGCCGCACGGGTGCCGGCGTGGTCGTGAAGCCGGTGGACGGTGCGGCGGAAGCCTTCGACGAGGTCATCATGGCCTGCCATTCCGACGACGCCCTGCGCCTGCTGGAGCAGCCGACTCCGGCCGAACAGGCCGCGCTCGGGGCGCTCACCTACCAGGACAACCACATGGTGCTGCATTGCGATGAGCAGCAGATGCCGCGCCGGCGCGATGCCTGGTCCAGCTGGGTCTACAAGGCCGAGTCCACCGACGAGGGCAGCGCCGTGGGGGTGAGCTACTGGATGAACCGGCTGCAACAGATCCCCGAAAGCGATCCGCTCTTCGTCACCCTGAACCCGCGCCGCCCGGTCCGTGAACACCTGATCTACGACGAAAAGACCTTCCGCCACCCGGTGTTCGACCGGGCCGCGATCCGCGCGCAATCCGCCGTGCAGGCGATTCAGGGCGAGAACAACACCTGGTTCGCGGGCGCCTACCTGCGCCACGGCTTCCATGAGGACGGTTTCGCGAGCGCCGTCGCCGTCGCCGAGCGCATCGACCGTGCCGAGCAGATCGCGGCATGAGCTTCGCGCCGCTCCATATCGCCGGGGAAACCTGTCATGCCCGCCGCGGCGGCATCGCCAATGCCTTTCGCTACGGGGTCGATTTCCTGCTGATCGATCCCGACGCCCCGGCACGCGGCGCGCTCTTCTCGCGCAACCGTTTCAATCTCGCCTCCGTGCATGACGCCGATCACGGCGGCGCGCGCGGCGCCGGGGAGGGGGCGGCCTGGGCGCGGCGCGTGTTCGCGGAGCGCGGGCTTGCCGCGGGCAGCTACGATCTGCGCCTGCTCACCCAGCCACGCTGCCTAGGCTACACCTTCAACCCGGTCAGCTTCTGGCTGGCGCAGCGTGACGGGGCGCTCCTGGCCGTGATCGCCGAGGTCAACAACACTTTCGGCGGCCGCCACTGCTACTTCTGCGCCAACCCCGATCTGCGCCCGATCACCCCGGCCAACGTGATCGAGGCCGAGAAGATCTTCTACGTATCTCCCTTCCAGGAGATCGCCGGCCACTACGTGTTCCGCTTCCGCATCGAGCCCGGAGAAATCGCGATCCGCATCACGCTCGAAAACGGAAAGGAAGGGGTCGTGGCGACCCTGACCGGAAAGACCCGCCCCCTGACGAGTGCCGGGCTGGCGCACGCCCTGCTGCTGCGCCGCCCGCTGGGGGCCCTGCGCACCGTCTTCCTGATCTACCGTCAGGCCCTTCGCCTGCGCCTGCGCGGCGCCACCTACCGGCGCGCTGTCCCGCCGCCGGCGCGCGAGGTGTCCTGATGTCTTCGAACTCCAATGAGGCAATGCCATGTCCCTGATCGCCCTGACCCTGTTTCTGGTGCTCGCGCTCATCGCCGCGCGCAGCTATTTCCTGAGTTTCCGCGCCCAGAAGAGCGCGCAATACATCGGCACCTCCCCCGCTTTCGACATCCGGACGCACCTGAGCGGCCCGATCCAGTCCGAAGGCGTGATCTTCGGGCCCACCGGGCGCGCCGTCTCCCGCTTCGTGGCCGAGATGGAGGGCAGCTGGGAGGGCAGCCGCGGCATCCTGACGGAGCGCTTCCACTACTCCTCCGGCGACGTGCAGAACCGGGCCTGGCATCTGACCATGGGCAACGACGGCACCTTCACCGCGGAAGCGGACGACATCATCGGAAAGGCCCACGGCCGGATGGAAGGGGCGACGGTCCGCATGACCTACCGGATCCGCCTCAAGGAAGATGCCGGTGGCCACGTGCTGGACGTGACGGACTGGATGTATCTGATGGAAAACGGCGCGATCATGAACAAGTCCGAGATGCGCAAGGCCGGCATCAAGGTCGCCGAACTCATTGCCACGATGCGAGGGCAAAATGCCGCCGCGTGATCTTTTCACCGGCAAGCGCTACTGGATCGTCGGGGCCAGCGAGGGCTTGGGGCGTGCGCTGGCGCAAAGCCTCGCGGACGCCGGCGCGGAACTGGTGCTCTCGGCCCGCAACGCCGAGCGCCTGGTGGCGCTCACGGGCGGCCTGCCGGGCGCGGCCGCGCTGCCGATGGACGTGACCGATCCGGTCTCCGTGGCTGCGGCCTGTGCGGACGTGGGCCATGTCGACGCGGTGATCTACTGCGCCGGCGCCTATGACCCGATGACGGCACGGGACTTCGATCTGGAAACCGCCGAGCGCATCATGGACGTCAACTACGCCGGCGCCCTGCGCATCGTGCACGGAATCCTGCCCGCCTTCCTGGGCCGCAAGTCCGGCCGCATCGTGCTCGTCGGTTCGCTCGCCGGCTTCCGGGGGCTTCCCGGCGCCGTCGGCTACAGTGCCAGCAAGGCGGCGCTGATGAGCCTCGGAGAAACGCTCTATGCCGATTTGCGCGGAACGGGCGTGGGCGTGCAGCTTGTGCACCCCGGCTTCATCCAGACGCGGCTGACGGAGAAGAACAGCTTCAACATGCCGGGGCTGATGACGCCGGAGGAGGCGGCAGACCACGTGATGCGCGCCCTGCGCAGCGGGCGATTCCAGACGAGCTTCCCCTTTGCCTTTTCCCTGGTCTTCCGCCTCGGGCGATTCCTTCCGGCGCGGCTGTTCTACAAGCTCATGCCGGTGCGCTGAGGCCCGCAACGGGGGCGCCATACCTCATCCGCCCTTGAAAACGGCGGCTTCGGGAGGGGCGGGCAAAAAAAATCGCCCTTTTTTACATTTTTGTCGTTTTCCCTCTTGCGACTCTCCGCACCCATCCGTAAATAGCCCCTCACCGGCGGCGCTGAGGCGCTGACGGGACATCAGACGGGCCGCAGCGAGCGGTTAACGAGGTGGCCGAGCACAGGAAGATAGCAGGCTGGACGCGCCGTACCAATTAGGGCGCATCTAGATTGTTTTGGTCCGAGCTGGGTTCGCTCTTTGACATTATTGGTGACTTGAAGAGATATGCGGGCGGTTTGGTCTGTATCGACGGATCGACGTTTTGCATATCTGGTCTCTAGGGCTCTTTCGGGGGTTCGATGATGAGATGAACAGCTTC
>NZ_FWFQ01000050.1 GCF_900172235.1 Pseudoruegeria aquimaris
ACAGCGGCGAGATCACCGCCCATTCCGCATCGCTCACATCGTGTCTGCCCGTCATGCTCACCTCCGTTTCCGAAAGTGAATCATCACACCGCCAAAAACGGAATCCCGTTTATGAGTTCACGACCTAACCGGCCGCGGGGAAGGGCCGCGCGGCACCCAGGATGGCGCCGTGAAGAGCCGGCGCGGCGGCGATCATGCCCGGAAGCTGCGCGCTTTTGCCGTTGAACCGCGGCGGTACGCCGGTTGCATCGCTCACCACGGCCCCGGCGCGCTGGGCGATCAGGCTGCCCGCGGCCACGTCCCATTCCCATGTCGGGCGGAAGGTGATCATGGCATCGAAGCGCCCTTGCCCGATCAGCGAGAGCCGGTAGGCGAGGGAGGAGCGGATGTGCCTTTCGAAGGCCGGCGGCTCGCCCTTCCAGAACCGGGGTTCGAGGTTGGATTTCGCGGCCAGCACCGCGGCGCCTTCCATCCGGCTGGCGCGGGACGCCTGAATCGATGCGCCGTTCAGCGTCGCCGGGCCGGAGGCGGTGGCGGCGAAGAGGCGATCGAGCATCGGCAGGTAGACGACACCGGCCACGACCCGGCCGCCGCTGACCACGGCGAGCGCGTGGGAGAAGGTGGGCGATCCGTTGATGAAGGCGCGGGTTCCGTCGATCGGATCCACGATGAAAACCGTCTCTCTTTCGAGGCGACTGGTATCGTCCTCCGTCTCTTCCGACAGCCAGCCATACCCGGGGCGGGCACTGCGCAGGCGGTCGTGGAGCATCTCGTCGATGGCCAGATCGGCCTCCGTCACCGGCCCGGCACCCATCGCCTTGTCCCACGTGCGGGGGGTGTTCTTCCAGTAGCGCCCGGCGATCTCGCCGGCCTCCCGCGCGGCCTCGATCAGCAGATCGAGGTCGGCGGTTTCATCAGGCGCCTGCAAGCGTCAGCCCTTCCACCAGCAGCGAAGGCACCACGCGGGAGAGATGCGTCCGCGCGTCATTGGCCGGGGTCAGGCGGCGGAGCATGTCGCGCAGGTTCCCGGCGACGGTGCATTCGTTGACCGGGTAGGTGATTTCGCCGTTCTCGACCCAGAAGCCGGAGGCGCCGCGGGAGTAATCCCCCGTCGTCGGGTTGATCGAAGTGCCGATCATCGAGGTGATCAGAAGCCCAGTGCCTATCTCCGAAAGCAGCTCCGCGCGGCTCTTTTCGCCTTGCGTCATGCGCACGTTGGAAACGCTCGGGGAGGGCGGCGAAGAGGTGCCCCGCGCGGCGTTGGCGGTGCTTTCCATCCCGAGTTGCCGGGCGGTCGCGAGATCCAGCGTCCAGCCGGTGAGAACGCCGTTTTCCACGATCCTGCGCCTGCGCGTGGGCAGGCCTTCGCCGTCAAAGGGCCGGGAGCCCGAAACGCGGGGGCGGTGGGGATCTTCCTCCACGGTGATCCAGGCCGGCAGGATTTCCTCGCCGAGCGCATCCCGCAGCCAGGAGGAGCCGCGCACGATGGCGGAGCCGTTGAGAGCGCCGAGCATGTGGCCGATCAGGCCGCCGGAAATCCGCTCGTCGTAGAGGACGGGGAAGGCCCCGGTCGGCGGTTTGCGGGCGCCGAGCCGTTCGACGGCGCGCTCGCCGGCCAGCCGGCCGATCTCGGTGGCGGAACGCAGATCGCTGAAGAAGGTGCGGGAATCGCCGTCATAGTCTCTTTCCATCGCCGCGCCCTCGCCGGCGATGGCCACGCAGGAGACAGAGCTTCCGGTGCGCGCGTATCCGCCGGAGAACCCGGCCGAAGTGGCCAGGTGCATGGCGCGGCGGCTGTAGGTGGTGCCAGCCCCCTGGACCTGGCTGACGCCCGAAACCGCCAGTGCCGCGGCTTCGGCCTCAAGTGCCAAGGCCTGCATCGTTTCCGCGGAAGGTTCATCGGCACCATCGGCCATTTCGAGGGCCGCGGCGTCCCACTCCGTCGCGAACTGCCCCGGCTCTGCCTGCGCGATATAGGGATCTTCCGGGGCTTCCCGCGCCATGGCCACGGCGCGTTCGGCCATGGTTTCGATCGTCGAGGCGCTGGTGTCGGACGCGGAGACGCAGGCCTGCCGCCGGCCCACCATGACCCGAAGGCCGAGATCCACGCCCTCCGCCCGCTCCGCGTGCTCCAGCTTGCCTTTGAGGACTTCGATCGACACCGAGGTGCCATCGACGGCGATGGCGTCGGCGGCATCGGCGCCGGCACGCCGCGCGGCGCCCAGGAGTTGCTCGGTGAAAGTGGCAAGGCGGTCTGTCATGCGGATCCTGTCTGTCTGCTCAGTGGGCTGCATTCATGCTTCCGAGGTAGCCGCCCCGGTGCCCTGCCGCAACCCCGGCCCGGCGCGGGCATGAAAAAAGGGGGGCCATGCCCCCCTTTTCCGTGTTCTTCGCTGGTAGGGCCGGGCCTACCGCAGGCGCTGGCCGTTGGCCAGAACGCCACCGTTGGCGTCGATCTCGATGGTGGAGGTGAGCGTGTCTTCTCCGTCACCGGGGCGGGCGAAGAGGCCGAGCATCATCCGCGCGCCCATCAACTGTTCTTCCGGCATCAGCCCCATCTGGCCGAGCTTGTCGAGCAGGCCGTTGCCGCCGACGAGCTTCAGGTTCACCGCTCCTTCGGGGCGGGGCATCCCCGGGAAGGTCTGGAGATCGTCGTTGTCGAAGGTGAAAGCGCCGGAGCCCGTCAGATCGGCGCCCGCCAGCTTCACCTGCAGCGCGTTGAGGGTCAGCTCGTGCACTTCGCCCGGCAGGCTGTCGCCCATCATCGCCTCGGCGTTCTCGGGGTCGAAGATGTCCACGGCCCAATTCGCCTTGCCCGAGAGATCGATCTCCACCGTGGCGGGATCGCGCGGCAGCACGCCGGCCGGATCGAACAGGCCCCAGATCATGTCGGAGACCGTCAGGTCCACGAAGCGGATGGCGCTGGCGAAATCTTCCGGCGCGTCGGATTTCGATACCGGCATCAGGAAATTGAAGCCGTATTCGCCCATGGAGATGTCGATGCTCGGCAGCGGGATCTCCGAGCCGGAGATGGCCAGCACCAGATCCGTCAGCGCACCGGAATAGCCGATCCCGCCCGAGGAGAAGGTCACGCCCAGATCGCCGGCGCCCGATTGCCCCTGAACAGAGACGGTTTCACCTTCGCCGCCGGCCTCCATCGCGTAGCTTGCGCCGGTGAAGCCCATCGTCGCATCGGCGGAGAACCCGTCGGCAAGATACTTGGCCATGTCTTCCGGATCGCCCTCGCTCGGCATGGAGCCGGTGGATTTCGAGGTGATCCCGGTGAGGCTGCCATCCAGTTTCACCGCGCCTTCGGAATCCGCGATGTCCACTGTGTAGCTCAGCGAGTCGGCGGTCAGGTCGGACATGTAGCCCATCACCTCGCCGGCGGAGAGCGCGTAACGGCCGGCGATGCCTTCCATCGTTGCCGAAGCGGCGTCCTCGTAGGTTTCGCCTTCCGCTTCCACCTTGTCGAGCGAGATGCCGAAGCTGTCGGCGGCCATGTCGTAGGTCGTTTCCTCCGGATCCCCGGAAGCCGTCATCGCGAGGCCTTCGTGGGTGAAGGTCATGGTCAGGGCCACGTCTTCGCCGCCCTCCTTGACCATCACGTCCAGCGGGAAGCTGGCCGGGAAGCCGATGTCCACGGTGCCGTCGCCGTTTTCGCGGAAGGTGATCTCGGGCATCGTCATCGAAACATCCGTGCCTTCCATCGACATGGTCAGCGCCAGGTCGCTCACCGTGAGCGTTCCGCTGTTGGCATCGGTCGCGCCCGGCTTCACGTCGTAGCCGGCGCGCTCCATGTAGCCGCGCCACTGCTGCCAGACGTCATCAGCCGTCAGATCGGCGAAGGCGGCCGGCGCGGAAAAGAGGCAGATCGCGCAGGCGGCAGCGCTCCCCAAGTAAGTGCGAGACAAGTGGCGCGTCATGGCAAAACCCTTTCACTGAAATTGCTTTGCCGGGAAGTTGACCCGAGGCGCGGCGGGAAGGCAAGGGGAATAGCGGGCTGGAAAGCTCACCTCCACTGGCGTAGGACAGGGCGACAGAACGGAGGATCCCATGGGCCTGCTAGACGGAAAAACCGCAATCATCACCGGCGCGAGCCGTGGCATCGGCGCGGAAACCGCGCGCCTCTTCGCACGGGAGGGCGCCAACGTGGTGCTCGTGGCGCGCTCTGAAGCTGCGATAGCCGCCCTGGCCGAGGAGATCGGCCCGCGCGCCATGGCCGTCGCACTGGATATCAGTGACTATTCCGGCACGAAAGCGATGGTCGAAGCGGCCACGGAGCGCTTCGGCACGCCGGACATCCTGATCAACAATGCAGGCGTGATCGAGCCGATCGCGCGCCTGACGGATGCCGATCCCGCCGCCTGGAGCAAGGTCATCGACATCAACCTGAAGGGCGTGTTCAACGGCGCCCACGCGGTGGCGGGCGCGATGGCGGCGCGGGGCAGCGGTACGATCATCACGATTTCGTCGGGTGCCGCCCACAATGCACTCGAAGGCTGGAGCCACTACTGCGTCTCCAAGGCGGGCGCGGCCATGCTGACGGATTGCCTGCACAAGGAACTGGCCGAAAGCGGCCTGCGGATCATGGGGCTCTCGCCCGGCACCGTGGCGACCGAGATGCAGGTTCAGATCAAGGCTAGCGGCATCAACCCGGTGAGCCAGCTGGATTTCAGCGTGCATATCCCCGCCGATTGGCCGGCCAAGTGCCTGCTGTGGATGTGCACGCCCGACGCCGACGCCTATCTCGGGCAGGAGATCTCTCTGCGCGATGAAACCATCCGCGCCACGCTGGGGCTCTCGGCGTGATCGAGCTTCGGAAGGAGGGTAGCCTCTGGGTGGTGACTCTGAACCGCCCGGAAAAGGCCAACTCCCTGACCAAGGCCATGCTCACCGAGCTTGCCGACATCGCGGAGGCCGCTCAGGATGCGGCGGCCTTCGTGCTCACCGGGCGCGGAAAGGTGTTCTCGGCCGGGGCGGACCTGGAGGAGATCCGCTCCACGGATCTGGCGGTCTCCCCGGAGTGGGAGCGGCTCTCCGGTGCAATCGCCGCGCTGCCGGGCCTTTCCATCGCCGCCCTGAACGGCACGCTGGCCGGCGGCGCCTGCGGCATGGCGCTGGCCTGCGATCTGCGCATCGGCGTGCCTGGCGCCAAGGTGTTCTACCCGGTGATGAAGCTCGGCTACCTGCCGCAGCCGTCAGACCCGGCGCGGCTTTCGGCTCTCGTCGGCCCGGCGCGCGCGAAGCTCATCCTCATGGCCGGTCAGAAGATCACGGCAGAAGAGGCTCTCGCCTTTGGTCTCTTTGACAGGATCGTCACCCCCGAGGCGCTGGATGCGACGGTCCGGGAACTCGTGGCCGACGTGCTTGCCGCGAAGCCGGACATCGCGCGGGGCATCAAGGGGCTCTGCCAGGGCAATTAGGCCTCAACAGAGCCTGATTTCGCCTACTCCGGCGCCCGCACCCAGGCGCGGGCGGCGTCCAGATCGGCCATCGAGAACGTCCGCAGTTTCGTGGAGACAAGCGCCCCGGCGGCCTTGGACAGGGGTGCGATCCAGCCCACGTCGCTCACGATCGCGCAATGGGTGATGCTCGGGATGTATTTCATGTCGAACTTCAGTCCGTCCCACACGATGCGGGGGTCGAAGCCGTCGAAATCATCCACGATCTCGATGAGCTTCACGGTGCCGTGGTCGAAAATGAAGCTCTCAAGCTGGTTGATCGCGTTGAAGTACTCCTGCCGATCAACCTTGCCGTCCACGCGGATTTCCACGATCCCTTCCGAGGGGAATTCCTTGTAGTGCAGTGCCATCCTGGCCTCCTTTTCTGTTTCACATCCCATATGGGCCGCGCATGGGGCGCTGCCTTGATCCAGATCACGCTAGCGGCGGTGACGCCGCGTTCCTGGGGTTTTGGAGTGGAAGTCGGGCGGCCGCTTCGCCACCCAGGCGATGAATTTGGCGAGCCGGGGGTGGCCTTGCAAGGCTTCGACCGTGTTGAAGCTGCGCGCCAGTTCCGTCTCGCTCAGAGAGGCATGGATTTCATTGTGGCAGATCTGGTGCAGAAGCACCGTGGGGCCGCCCTTGCCGCCGCGCAGCCGCGGCACGAGGTGATGCAGGCTCTGGGGCGCGGTGGCCGGAATCGGGCGCTGGCAGAGGGGGCAGATCGGCGTGTCGTCCATTTGAGGGGGCCTTTTGCAAAGCTTCTGGCGATGATGTAGCCCTGCACGGTGGCAAGCAAGGAGCATCCGCTTTGAAAACCGCGCTGATCATCGGAGCCGGGCCGGCCGGGCTCATGGCCGCCGAGCCACTGCTTGCGGCCGGGGCACGGGTGATCGTGGCGGAGGCCAAGCCCTCGCCCGCGCGCAAGTTCCTGATGGCCGGCAAGAGCGGGCTGAACCTCACCAAGGACGAGCCCTTCGATCGCTTCCTCGCAGCGTTTGGCGAGAAAAGCCCCGTGTTGGAGCCTGTTTTGAGGGCATTCGGGCCGGGTGACGTCATGCGATGGGCCGAGGCCCTGGGCCAGCCTCTATTCACGGGAAGTTCCGGGCGTGTCTTTCCGAAAGCGATGAAGGCGTCACCGCTGCTCAGGGCCTGGTTGACCCGGTTGGGCGAGGCCGGGCTCGACCTGCGCACGCGCTGGCGGTGGACGGATTGGGAGAACGGCGATTTCCATTTCGAAACGCCGGACGGCCCCAGGGCTCTGGCGCCCGATGTGGCCATTCTTGCCACCGGGGGCGCCAGCTGGGCGCGGCTGGGCTCCGACGGCAGTTTCAGGCCGCTGCTCGAAGCGCGGGGCATTCGCGTCGCGCCGTTCGAACCGGCCAACATGGGTTTTCGCGTGAATTGGAGCCCGCACATGGCGCGCCATTTCGGTGCGCCGGTGAAAGGCTGTCATATCCTCGCAGGCAGTCAGCGCGTCCGCGCGGAGTTCGTGATCTCGGAAAAGGGGATCGAAGGCGGTGGGATTTACGCAGTCTCACGCGCCCTGCGTGAAGGGGCGGAGCTGGTGTTGGATCTGCTGCCCGATCACGATGTGGCAGAGATCACCCGGCGGCTTGCGCGGGCCTCGCGCAAGGACAGCCTCTCGAACAGGCTGCGCAAGGCGTTGCGGATGGATCCGGTGAAGATCGCCCTCGTGCAGGAATGCGCCCGGCCGGTGCCGTCCGGCGAAGAGCTGGCGAAGCGGCTGAAGGCCCTGCCCATCCCGCTGGCGGGCCCGCGCCCCCTGGACGAAGCGATTTCGGTCGCCGGGGGCGTGTCCTTCGCCGGGCTCGATGCCGGGTTGATGCTGAAGGATGCGCCGGGTGTGTTCTGCGCGGGCGAGATGCTGGACTGGGAAGCGCCGACGGGCGGATACCTGTTGACGGCCTGCCTTGCCACGGGCCTCTGGGCCGGGAAATCTGCGGCGAATTGGCTTAAATAGAGCCTATATTGACCAGTCGATCTCGGGGCCGGCCGGCACGATCCCGAGGGGGTTGCGCAGCGGCGAGGGCGAAAAATACCCCTGTTTGTAGATGTCGAAACGCACCGTCGCCGCGATCTCGGGCCGGGCATGGAGCCGCCGCGCATAGGCCCAGAGCGCGCCGTAGTCGCTCAGCCGCCGGATGTTGCATTTGAAGGCGTAGTGGTAGGCCACGTCGAAACGGGCCAGCGTGGGGAAGAGGCGTAGATCGGCTTCGGTGAGATCGTCGCCACAGAGATATGTCCGGGAGTCGAGGTGGGCGTCGAGCCTGTCGAGCATCTCGAACACCTTTGCTACCGCCGTGTCATAGGCCTCCTGCGTGCGGGCGAAACCGGCGCGGTAGACGCCGTTGTTGAGCTTCGGATAGATCTCTGCGTTCCTGCGCTCGATGGCGTTCCGATGCTGCGCCGGATGGAGCCCTTCGCCATCCACGAAGGCGTTGAGCATGCGCAGGATGTCGGCACTTTCGTTGGAGACGATACGGCCTTCCGCGCGATCCCAGAGCAGGGGGACGGTGATCCGCCCGGTATAGGCAGGGCGCTGGCGGGCATAGACCTCATGGAGCGCGGCGGCGCCGAACTCGGTGTCCGCGAAGGCGCCGTCACTTTCGAATACCCAGCCGTCCTCGGTGCGCCGCGGCAGAGCGTGGGATACGGTGATCGCGCTCTCCAACCCGAGCACGGCGCGCCCGAGGAGCGCGCGGTGGGCCCAGGGGCAGTTCCATGCCGCGTAGAGGTGATAGCGCCCCGGCTCCGGAGGGTGGGGGCCGCCGGCGGCAATCCAGTTCCGGATGGTGGAAGCGGCCCGTTTGAAGGCGCCGCCTTCCGTCGTGTCGGGGCCGGGATCTTCGGTCAGGTATGTTCCATCGATCATCACCCCCATCGCATCAGGCCTCGGCCGTCAATCGCTGATAGGCCGGGCGCTTGCGCATTCGGCTTAAATAGGCTCTGAATCTGTCGTCCACGAGTGGGAATTTCGCCGCCACGGCCCAGGTGCCGCAATGGGTGGCGATGATGTCGGGGATCGTCATCCGATCGCCCATCAGGAAGGGGCCATCGCCAAGCTTGTCGGCCAGCAGGCGCTGGCTGCGCTCGAACTCCCATTTCAGGCTGTCCTTCACCGTGGGCACGCGCAGTTCCTCGGGCAGGATGAAGCTGTGGCGCGCGGCCGTCCAGATCACCGAGTCGAACTCGTCCAGGAGGAAATGCGTCAGCGCGTCCTGCCGGGCGCGCTCAAGCGTGCCGGGGGCGAAGGTGAGCGCCGCGTGGCGATCGGCGAGATAGGTCAGGATCGCGGTGGAATCGGTGAGCGCCGTGCCATCGACCATCAGAACGGGCACCTTGCCCGACGGGTTCAGGGCCGTCACCTCGTCGGAACGCGGCGCCGCGGGCAGGTGTTCGTAGGGTTGGCCGAGTTCCTCCAGCATCCAGAGGACACGGAACGTCCGGCTGCGGGTGTTGCCGATGAGCTTGTACAAGGCGGCCTCCGATCTTTGCAGCAGTGAGGCGCAAACCAGCGGTCAATGCAAGGGGGCTAGGTCGTGAACTCATAAACGGGATTCCGTTTTTGGCGGTGTGATGATTCACTTTCGGAAACGGAGGTGAGCATGACGGGCAGACACGATGTGAGCGATGCGGAATGGGCGGTGATCTCGCCGCTGT
>NZ_FWFQ01000029.1 GCF_900172235.1 Pseudoruegeria aquimaris
ACAGCGGCGAGATCACCGCCCATTCCGCATCGCTCACATCGTGTCTGCCCGTCATGCTCACCTCCGTTTCCGAAAGTGAATCATCACACCGCCAAAAACGGAATCCCGTTTATGAGTTCACGACCTAGGCGCGGAGCGGCTGCCGGTTGTGGGCACGGAAAAGGGGGCGCGCCGCGCCCCCTTTTGGTGGTGAAGGTTCGGAGTGGGGTCAGCCGCCCTGGTTCGTCTGCAGCGTTTCCAGAACCGAGTCGATCGAGAAGCTGCCGGGCTTCTGCCGCGGGGGGAAATCCTGGAAGGTGGCCAGGAAGTCCGCCACGATCGCCTGGGCGGGCACCAGCAGGTAGGCCCGTTCCAGGCGCCACTGCGAGTAGTTGATCGCCTCGTGGTCGGCTTTCTCGAAGGGATCGGAATAGAGGTTGAACACCTTCGGCAGGCGCAGCGGCGTCAGCGGATCCTGCCACACGTCGAAGCCGTGGGCGCGCTGCTCCGCAAAGACGACCTTCCACTGGTCGTAGCGCAGGTTCATCAGGTCCCCGCCGTCGGAGAAGTAGAAGAACTCGCGGCGCGGGCCCTTGTCGGTCTCCCCACGGAAGTAGGGCATGAAGTCGTAGCCGTCCAGGTGAACCGGCTCGTTGCCTTCGCCGAAGGGCGCCTCGGTCAGCATCCGCTCTTTCATGTCGGGATCGCCGAGCGCGGACATGAACGTCGGGAACCAGTCGAGGTGGCTGATGATCTGGTTGGAGGTTCGGCCCGGTTCGATGACGCCCGGCCATTTGATCATCATCGGAACGCGGAAGCCGCCTTCCCAGTTGGAGTTCTTCTCGTTGCGGAAGGGCGTGGTGCCGCCGTCCGGCCAGGAGAAGACCTCGGCGCCGTTGTCGGTGGAATACATCACCACCGTGTTGTCGGCGATGCCCAGCTCGTCGAGCTTGTCGAGCATCTGGCCGACCATGGTGTCATGCTCCACCATGCCGTCCGGGTAGATGCCGAGGCCGGTGACGCCCTGGCTTTCTTCCTTCAGGTGGGTGAAGATGTGCATCCGCGTGGTGTTGTACCACAGGAAGAAGGGCTTGCCCTGTTCCACGGCGCGATCCATGAAATCGAGCGCGCCGGCGGTGACTTCCTCGTCGATGGTCTCCATCCGCTTCTTGGTCAGCGGGCCGGTATCCTCCACGGAGCCGTCGGCATTGGACTTGATCACGCCACGCGGGCCGAATTTCTCGCGGAAGGCGGGATCTTTCGGGTAGTCGGCGTTCTCGGGCTCTTCCTCGGCGTTCAGGTGGTAGAGGTTTCCGAAGAACTCGTCGAACCCGTGGTTGGTGGGCAGGTGCTCATCCAGATCGCCGAGGTGGTTCTTGCCGTATTGGCCCGTCATGTAGCCCTTGGACTTCATGTATTCCGCGATCGTCGGATCCTTTTCCGAGATACCCTCCTTGGCCCCCGGCAGGCCGACCTTCAGAAGGCCAGTGCGGAAACCGGACTGGCCCGTCACGAAGGAGGCGCGCCCGGCCGTGCAGGATTGCTCGCCGTATCCATGGGTGAACAGCATGCCTTCCTTGGCGATGCGGTCGATGTTGGGTGTCTCGTATCCCATCATCCCCTGATTGTATGCAGACACGTTCCAGTAGCCGATGTCATCCCCCCAGATGATGAGGAAATTTTGGCTGGGACTCCTGTGCCGTCGCGGGCGCTGCGAATGCCGCGGCGGCGAGGATCGCCCCCGTACTCAAGGCATTTCTGATTGAACTACGACTCATGAAAACCTCCCGTGGAGAAAATAATATTGGAAGCCTAAAGGTTTGGGGCTTCATTGCAAAAGAATTCACGCAAAAGACCTGCCCTCAGGCGCCCCGCGCGGAGGCTCTCACGGATTTGGCGGCAGCGCCTGCCTCAGGCTGCCGACCCGGCAGCTTCCTTCCTGGCGCGGGCGGCCGCGGTGCCGAGCCCGACACCGGAGGCGATCAGGCTCGCGCCGACGGCGAAGGCGAGTTGGGGCCCGCTCACCCCGTCCTGGAAAATGAGCAGGAAGCCGGAGGCCGCAAGCGGAACGATTCCGCCGATGGTCAGCGCCACCCAGGGCGTGCGGGGCCGCAGCCCGAGGCCCTGCCGCAGGCGCGCGAGGCCCTCCAGCAGCAGGAAGAGCCCGATCAGGATGATGGCGAAGCCGGCGGCTTCGGTGAGCTGGATCAGGATCACGAAGCCCGCCATCGCCGCCGTGAGCATGGCAAGAAGCTGCATGACGATGCCCCGCATCCGCTTGCCCAGCAGGAGGCCGACGAGCAGCGTCGCGGCATAGAGGAACAGCAGCCAGGCGATGACCTCCGTATCCACGGGGCCCGTCGTGTAGGGGTAGATCACCGCGAAGAGCCCGGCCAGCAGCATCACGCCCGCCTGCAGCATGTAGAACCGGGCATTGCGGGCCAGGGACGCGCGCAGGCTGTCGGCGCGTGCGGTTGTCGCTTGCGGATCGGTCATTCTCTCCTCCCGGATCTGCCCCGATTTCGGGTGGCTTCGGCCCACGCTAGCGCCGGAATGGCTTTCGGGGAAGCACCTTCGCAGGTTCCGTCTTCTCCGCCGGCGGCACGTGTGGTAGCCCGAAGTATGCCTTCTTCCGCCCTGCCCATCCGCCTGATCACCTTCTGCGCCATCGTCATCGCCCTTGCGGCAGGCGGGTGGATGCTGAAGGTTGCGGCGGGGATCGTCATCCCGATCATCCTCGGCGGCCTCGTGGCCTTCCTGCTGAACGCGCTGGCCACGCAGGCCGGGCGCATTCCGGTGATCGGGCCGGCCTGTCCGCAGTGGCTGCGCATGAGCATTTCCTTTCTTCTCACCTTCACCGTGCTGCTGCTCGTGGCCGCCCTGCTTGCGCGCAACGTGGAGCAGGTCGCGCGGGAGGCGTCGAGCTACGGCGATGCCTTCTCCAACATGCTCAACAACGCCGCCGCCCGTTTCGGCTACGAGGCCGACGTGACATGGCACTCGCTGCAGGATCTCTTCTCCGGCCGGCTGAACATGCAGGACACGGTGCGCTACGGCGTCGGCGCCATCACCAACGCCATCATCTACGTCTTCCTGATCTTCATCTACGCGCTCTTCTTCCTCATCGAGGCCCGCTTCTTCAACATCAAGATGGAGCGCCTCTTCCGCACCGCCGACACCCGCCGTCGGGCCCATTTCGTGATCAACCAGATGATCGACAAGGTGGGCGAATACATGGCGCTGAAGACGCTGGTGAACGTGATGCTCGGCGGGGTCTGCTTCGCCATCCTGCTGCTGTTCGGCATCGATTTCGCCGCCTTCTGGGCGATCCTGACCGGGGTCTTCAACTACATCCCCTACGTGGGTTCGCTAGTGGCGGTCCTGCTGCCCGTCTTCGTCTCGGTCGGCCAGTATGAAAGCATGGAGACGACGCTCTCGCTCGCGGCCTGCCTCATCGTGGCGCAGAACGTCGTGGGCTACTACATCGAGCCTCGCCTGCTGGGCAAACAGCTCAACATGAGCCCGCTCGTCATCATGATATCGCTGGCCTCCTGGGGGGCGCTCTGGGGCATCGCCGGGGCCATCCTTTCGGTGCCGCTGACCTCGATGATGATGATCCTCTTCGCCGCCTTCCCGGGCACGCGGCCGCTGGCCGTGGTCCTCAGCGAAGACGGCTTCAGCGGAGAGGACGCCGACCAGATGCTGCCCGCGCCCGTCCCCCCACCCGAGGCCGCGGACGGTCCGAGCGGCGATCCGGCGGAATAGGCAATCGACATCGACCCCGTGCCGCAATAAGCAGGTCCTCGATCACTGGCAGGGACGAGGGCACGATGACTGGCGCTGAGTGGGAATTCTGGATCGATCGCGGCGGCACCTTCACCGATATCGTGGCCCGCACCCCCGATGGGGAACTGCGCACCCACAAGCTCCTGAGCGAAAACCCCGAGCGCTACCGCGACGCCGCCGTGCAGGGCATCCGCGAGATGCTCGGCCTCTCCGACGGGGACCCCCTGCCCCAGGGCGCCATCCGGGCGGTGAAGATGGGCACCACCGTGGCCACCAACGCGCTGCTGGAGCGCAAGGGCGAGCCCACCCTGCTGCTGATCACCGAAGGCTTCCGAGACCTGCTGCTGATCGGCTACCAGACACGCCCGCGCCTGTTCGATCTCGCCATCCGGCGGCCGGATCTGCTCTATTCCGAGGTGGCCGAAGTGCCCGAGCGCCTCGATGCCGAGGGCGCGACCGTGCACCCGCTGGACGAGGCCGCGGCACGTGCCGCCCTTCAAGCGGCTTTTGACAAAGGCTACCGCGCCGTCGCCATCGCCTTCCTGCACGCCTACCTGAACCCGGCCCATGAGGCACGGGTGGCCGAGATCGCCGAAGAGATCGGTTTCACCCAGATTTCCGCCAGCCACAGGGTCTCCCGTCTCGCCAAGCTCGTCGGGCGTGGCGATACGACGGTGGTGGACGCCTATCTCTCGCCTATCCTGCGCCGTTACGTGGAGCAGGTGGCCGGGGCGCTGGACGTGGGGCAGGGCGGGGCGGAGCGCCTGCTGTTCATGCAGTCCAGCGGCGGGCTGACCGACGCGCGGCTGTTCCAGGGCAAGGATGCGATCCTCTCCGGCCCGGCGGGGGGCATCGTCGGGATGGTGAAAACCGCGCAGGCCGCGGGCCATGAGAAGCTCATCGGCTTCGACATGGGCGGCACCTCCACCGACGTGAGCCACTACGCGGGCGAATACGAGCGCTCCTTCGAAACCGAGGTCGCCGGGGTGCGGATGCGCGCCCCGATGATGGACATCCACACCGTGGCCGCCGGCGGAGGCTCCATCCTGTCCTTCCGGGACGGCCGCTTCCAGGTCGGCCCCGAAAGCGCCGGCGCGAACCCGGGGCCGGCCTGCTACCGGCGCGGCGGCCCGCTGACGGTGACGGATTGCAACGTGATGCTCGGCAAGCTGAACCCGGCGCATTTCCCGGCCGTCTTCGGCCCCGAAGGCAATCAGCCGCTGGACGCCGCCATCGTCCGCGAGAAATTCATCCGGCTGGCGGAAGAGATCGCCGCGGAGACGGGCCAGCCGGCGATGGCGCCCGAGGCCGTGGCCGAGGGCTTCCTGCGCATCGCCGTGGACAACATGGCCAATGCGATCAAGAAGATCTCGGTGCAGCGCGGCCACGACGTGACCCGCTACACGTTGCAGTGTTTCGGCGGCGCCGGCGGGCAGCACGCCTGCCTGGTGGCCGATGCGCTAGGCATGGAGAAGGTGTTCCTGCATCCCTTCGCGGGCGTGCTCTCGGCCTACGGCATGGGCCTTGCCGAAATCCGCGCCCTGCGCGAACGGCAACTGGATCTGCCGCTCTCGGCACTTCCGGAGGCGCAGGCGGCGCAGGCTGAACTGGCCGCCGATGCGCGCGCGGAAGTCGCTGCACAGGGCGTGCCTGAGGCGGAGATCCGGATCGAGGCGCGCGCCCATCTGCGCTACGAAGGCTCCCACCAGTCGCTCGAAGTGCCCTTCGGCACGGTGCCCGAGATGACGCGCGCCTTCGAGGCCGCCCACCGCGCCCGCTTCGGTTTCGTCTCCCCCGAACGCGACCTGTTCTTCGAGATGGTCGGGGTCGAGGCCATCGGGGAGACCGGCGAAGCGCCGGCGCCGATCCTGCCCGGAGCCGACGGCGGGCAGGAAGCCGGACAGGATGCCGGACAGGCCGGCGTCATCCCCGTCACCTTCGGCGGGGTGCGCCATGACACGCCCGTCCTCAGGCGTGAAACACTGCCCGCCGGAACCCGCGTCACCGGCCCCGCGATCATCACCGAAGCCACCGGCACCAACGTGGTGGAGCCCGGCTGGGCCGCCGAGGTGGACGGCTTCGGCAATCTCGTGCTGGAGCGCATCGAAGCCAAGGCCCGCCCGCCGGCGGCCGGAACGGAGGCCGATCCGGTGCTGCTGGAGGTGTTCAACAACCTCTTCATGTCCGTGGCTGACCAGATGGGCGCCACGCTGGCCAACACCTCGTGGTCGGTCAACATCAAGGAGCGGCTCGATTTCTCCTGCGCGATCTTCGATGCCGCCGGCGATCTCGTGGCCAATGCGCCCCATGTGCCGGTGCATCTCGGCTCGATGTCGGACAGCATCAAGACCGTGATGCGGGAGAACGCCGGAACCATTCGCGACGGCGATGCCTTCATGCTGAATTCGCCCTACAACGGTGGCACCCATCTGCCCGATGTCACCGTGGTCACCCCCGTTTTCGTGGAGGGGCAGATCCGCTTCTGGCTCGGTTCGCGCGGCCACCACGCCGACATCGGCGGCCGCACCCCCGGCTCCGCCCCGCCCGACAGCACCCGCATCGAGGAGGAGGGTGTTCTGATCGACAACGTCCGCCTCGTTTCGCAGGGCGTGCTGCAGGAGGCCCTGGTAGAGGAAGTGCTGTCGTCGGGCCGCTATCCCTGCCGCAACATCGCCCAGAACATGGCCGATCTCAAAGCCCAGGTCGCCGCCAACGAGACCGGCCGCCGCGAGCTGCTGAAGGTGGTGGAGACCTTCGGCGCGGAGGTCGTCATCGCCTACATGGGCCATGTGCAGGACAACGCCGAGGAAAGCGTGCGCCGGGTGATCGAACGGCTGAAGGACGGCAGTTTCGTCTACCCGATGGATCACGGCGCGGAGATCCGGGTGAAGGTCTCGGTGGATGCGGACGCGCGGGAGGCCGTCATCGATTTCACCGGCACTTCCGCGCAGCACGCGGGCAACCTCAACGCACCCTCGGCGGTGTGCCGGGCGGTGGTGCTCTACGTCTTCCGCACCATGGTCGGCGCCGAGATCCCGCTGAACGAGGGCTGCCTGAAGCCGCTGCGGATCGTGATCCCCGACGGCTCCATGCTGAACCCGCGCTACCCGGCGGCGGTGATTTCGGGCAACACCGAGGTGTCGCAGGCCACCTGCAACGCGCTCTACGGCGCGCTTGGCGTGATCGCCGGATCGCAGGGCACGATGAACAATTTCGTCTGGGGCAACGAGGCCTTCCAGAACTACGAGACGATCGCGGGCGGCACCGGCGCGGGGCCGGGGTTCGATGGCTGCGACGCGGTGCAGACCCACATGACGAACACGCGCAGCACCGATCCCGAGATCCTCGAGAAGCGCTTCCCCGTGCGGCTGGAGCACTTCGGCATCCGCCCCGGCTCCGGCGGCGCCGGGCGGTGGCGCGGCGGCAACGGGGTGATCCGCCGGTTGCGCTTCCTCGAACCGGTCACGGTGACGACGCTGTGCTCGCACCGCCGCGTGCCCCCCTTCGGCGCCGAAGGCGGCGCGCCCGGCGCCGTGGGGGAGGATTTCGTGGAACTGCCGGATGGCAGCCGCCGCAAGGTGGCCGGCTTCGCCGAGGTCGAGGTGCCTGCGGGCGGGCTGTTCGAGATGCGCACGCCGGGCGGCGGCGGCTGGGGCAGGCTGGGCTAGGCGGCGCTAGCGCGTGGACCGGTCCAGCAGCGCGAGCAGGCTTCTGTAGGCGGCCAGCGCCTCCTCGGCGTCCCCGCGCCGCTCGTATTCCTCGGCGAGCTTGCGCAGGAAGTTTCGCCGCCACAGCGGGTAGTTGATCTGTTCCGAGATCAGCAGCCCGTCGCGCAGCAAGGCCAGGGCGGCTTCCGCATCGCCCCGGTCCAGCGCCACCATCGCCTGCTGTTCGTGGATCTGGCAGACGGCCCGCAGGTCGCCGTCCTCGTGGGCGCATTCGAGGCCTTCGCGCAGGATGTCCGCCGCCGCGTCGAGCTGCCCGTTGGCCCGGCAGGCCTGGCCCATCACCTCGCAGGCGTAGGGAAAGACGACCCGGTTGCGATGGGTTCTGGCCAGCTGGACGGCCTCCCGCCCGGCATCGAAGGCATTGGCCTTTTCGCCGAGCTGGTTCAGCAGCCGGGCGCGGTTGTGCGCCAGCCGCGCGGCTTCGGGGCCGGAAGCCAGCGTCAGGGCTTCGTTGATCCGCCGCAGCGCGTCGCCCGGCTTGCCGGTGTGCCGCATGAGCAGGGCTTCCGACGCCATGACGTCCAGCCGGGTTTCCAGCGGCATGTCTTCGTCCAGCATCCGGGCGGCGGATTCGATGAACTCGCGCGCGCTTGCGAAGTCGTTGCGGCTGTAGGCGATCACGCAATGAATCGAGTAGACATCCACCAGCGCCGCCGAGGCCCCGTCCGGTGCGAGCCGGCGTTCGGCCTCCAGGCAATGGCCTTCGGCCTCGCGAAACCGCCCCAGCCACTTCGCCTGCCAGGCGAGGGTGCGCAGGGCCTGCCCCTCCACGGCGTGGGCATCGGAATCGCCTGCCGCTGCCGCCTCGCAGATCTGCCGCGCCATATGGGTGCTGCCGGCCCTGTCCCGCCAACGCGAATACCAGGCGGCTCGGCTCAAGACCGCCATCTGCGGCTGGAGGCCATCGCCTCCGCCGCCCATTTCGCTGCCCCGGGTCATGTGGGCAGACTAGCCGAATCCATTGGCCTTTGCGCGGGTTTTCTTGAAGGCGGGACGCGCCTTCGGCGGGTTGATGCCGCCGGCCTGTCGGTGCAGCATGCGGGCAGCACCGCCCGCCGATCCCGGCGAGGCCTGCACAGGACAGGAAACCGCATGGGCCGTTCGGCAATCTGCCTCACTTTCGATGACCGCCACATCTCCCATTGGCGGCGCGCCCGTGGCCTTCTGGCCGCCTATGCCGCGCGCGCGACCTTCTTCGTTTCAGGCCCCGACAAGCTTGGCGATGAAGACTTCGCGGCGCTGGATCTGCTGGCCGGCGACGGCCACGAGATCGCCTATCACACCATGACCCATCCTCGCGCGTCCGAGTTCCTCGCCACCGGCAGCGCGAAAGTCTACATGGAGCGCGAAATCGATCCGGGCCTCGAAATCCTGCGGCGGCGCGGCTTCGCGCCCGAGAGCTTCGCCTTTCCCTACCACGAGGCCGAGGAAACCCTGATCGCCCCGCTTCTGCGCCGCTTCCGCATCCTGCGGCGGCTGGGCCCGGCGGACCGGCCCGCGGGCCGCGTCTACGACGGCAGCGGGCACAGGATGGTCGATTGCATCGGCAGCCTCGACATGGCCTCCAACCCAGCGCTCGACGAAACCTACTACGCCAAGCGCTTCCGCCAGATCGGGAACCGGCAGGGGGTGGGGGTCTTCTGCGGACATGCCATCTGCGCGCCCGAAGAGGCCGGGGGCGCCCGCTACATGCGCCCGGAGGATCTGGACTGGTTCCTCTGGGCGGCGCGGGAGAAGGGCCTGCGCAGCGTGCCGATCTCTTCGCTGGCCTGAGGGCGCTCCCGGCAGGGCGCGCCCCGTCTTCCGGTTTCAGGTATTTGGGGGGAGGTGCGCCGCGAGGGCGCACCGGGGGCAGCGCCCCAGATGGCCCGCCGGATCGGCGCCGGTGTTCACCCGAGCGGTTCCCAGTGCACCCCGGCGGCGGGCACGGTGATGCCTGCGTGTGGGAGGGGTTCCGGGGCGTAGTTGATGTAGAAGCGGTGGGTGGCGGTATCGCGGATGCGCAGCCCGTCAGGCAGTTCCACCGTCTCGATCGCCACCTCGGCGCAGAGCGCGCGGATGAGGCCGAGAAGCGTCTCCTCGCAGGGCCAGCCCGCCAGGTAGCGCAAGGCGCCCGCCTTCAGAATCGCCGGGCGGTCGTCGGCTGTAAGCTGCACCACCTCTGCGCTGCCTTCGATCTGCTCGAACCAGTGCAGGAAGCGGCCGCCGCCCTCCAGCGGCACTTCGGTGCCCGGCGGCAGGCTCTCGGTGAAGGCGATGGTTGCGTCCATGCCCGGAAGGTTCGGGCCGAGCGGCACCGGGATCGCAAGTTCCTGCGTCTTGGTGTTGCTGCGCGGCCCGATCAGCGCGGTGCCCTCCACCTGTTGCAGGGCGGCGAGCAGCTCCGGTTCCATCGCCATCATCCCCGGCGCGAGCACGAGCCTGTAGCCGGTGAAATCGCGCGTGCTCGGCGGCAGGATGTCCACCGAGAGCCCGGCACGGCGCAGGGCGCGGTAGAAGGCGAAGGTGAGGCGGAAGTAATCGAAATCCGCGCCCTGGGGCTGCGTGTCCCAGGCCCAGGCCGAAACGTAGTCGAACACCAGCGCCACCTGGGCGCGCGCGGTGCCGACCTCGGGCATGGCCTCGATCTCGGCGGCCACCTGCGCGGCCTCGGCAAGCGCGGGCGAGGGCACGCTGTCGGGCCGCAGGAGCCCCGCATGCATCTGTTCCTGCGCGAAGGGCGCCTGCCGCCAGCGGAAGTAGCAGACGGTCTCGGCGCCATGGGCGAAGGCTTCCCAGGCCCAGAGCCGCATCATGCCGGGCAGCGGCGCCGGGTTGTAGGGAGCCCAGTTCACCGGGCCGGGCTGCTGCTCCATGATCCACCAGCGCCCCTTGCCGACGGCGCGGTAGAGATCGTGGTGGAAGGCCTGCATGTCGGGATCGCCCTGCCGCAGGAAGCGCGCCTTGTGCTCGGGCGTGCCTTCCAGCCGGTCCGACAGGAAGCCGATGGGGTAGCTGTCCCAGCTGGCAACGTCGAGATCCGCGCCCACGTCGTAGTGGTCGAATTCGGTGATCCGGCCCATGTAGTTGTGGATGAGCGGCGCATCGGTGTGCTTGCGCAGGATCTCGGCCTGAAGCCGGTTGAACTCCACCACCATGTCGGAGCTGAAACGACGGAAGGCCAGCACGTGGGAGGGGTTGGGCTCTGTGACGGTGAGATTGGGCAGGTCGATCTCGTCGAAGCTCGCATACTCCATCGACCAGAAGACATTGCCCCAGGCCCGGTTCAGCGCATCGGGGCTCTGGTATTTCTGCGCCAGCCAGTTGCGGAAGGCTTTGCGGGCGCTCTCCGAATAGGAGAGCACGGTGTCGTGGCAGCCGTATTCGTTGTCGGTCTGCCAGGCCTGCACATGCGGGTTCTTCCCGTAGCGCTCGGCCAGGAGGGTGACGATGCGGCGGCACTCGGCGCGGTAGCCTTCGTGGCTGAAGCAGTAGTGGCGGCGGGAGCCGAAGCCGCGCGGGCGGCCCTGCGCGTCCACGGCCAGCATGTCGGGGTGTTTCGTGAGCACCCAGCGCGGCGGCGTGGCCGTGGGGGTGCCGAGGATCACCTTCAGCCCGGCCGCGCCCAGCACCTCGATGGCGCGGTCCAGCCAGTCGAAGTGCAGATCGCCCGGCGCGGGCTCCAGCCGCGACCAGGCGAATTCGCCGATGCGCACCCAGGAAAGCCCGGCCTCCACCATGCGGGCGGCATCTTCGGCCCATTGCGCTTCGGGCCAGTGTTCGGGGTAGTAGCAGACGCCTAGCGTGCGTTTCACAGCATCACCTGATGTTCCTGCTGGCCCTTGGCCAGCCCTTTGAAGAGAAAGGTCGCGCCGGCCAGCGGATCCGCCGCCAGCGCGTCCGCGTCCAGATCGGCGCAGGCGGAGGTGACGAGCAGATCCGTGCCGTCCTCGCCGCCGAAGGCCGGGCAGGTGGCCTGTGCGGCCCCGACCGAAAGCGTCTGCAGCAGCCCGCCATGCGGGCCGTAGCAGGCGACGCGGCCCGCCCCCCATTGCGCGTTCCAGAGGTTTCCGTTGGCATCCACCACCGCGCCGTCCGGGTTCAGCCCGTCGGCGCCGAGATCGAGCCATTCCTCCGCCGGGCCGGTGGGCCAGCCGGTGTCGGCGCGCAGCCCCTGCCGCATGATGATGCCCACGTCCGTGTCGCAGAAATAGGCGCAGGAGCGATCCGGCGCGAAGCAGATCGCGTTGGAGATGGTGATCTCGGGGAACAGCAGGCGCAACTCGCCCTTGTAATAGCGGTAGATCGCCCCGGCCTGCGGCTCGGCGTTGATGCCCATGGTGCCGATCCAGAAACCGCCCCAGGGGTCGGCGCGGCCGTCGTTGGAGCGGGTCACCGGATCGTCGGCTTCGAGCGCCACCACGTGCGCCTGCGCGCCGGTTTCCACGTCGAAGGCAAACAGCTGGCTCTGCGAGGCAATCAGCAGCCGGGTGCGATCGATCCAGCCCGCGGCGCTGACATATTCGTCGAACTGCCAGGTGAGGGCTTCGCCGTTCACGTTGGAGCAGAGCTGGCGGTTGAGGATGTCGAACCAGAAGAACTGCTTGCGAAGCGGATGCCAGAGCGGGCCCTCGCCCAGCGTCAGGCGGCGGTCGTCGAACACGTCGTTGCTCATGCGCGCACCGCTTCGTCATAGGCGGCCACCATCTCGCGCGCAGCCGCGGCGACGTCCTGCACCGAGCGCCCCGGCTTGTAGAGCGAGGAGCCGATGCCGAAGCCGGCGGCGCCGGCGGCGATGAGCTCGGCAAAGTTCTCGGGGCCGACACCGCCCACCATGAACACGGGCACCTCCGGCGGCAGCACCGCCTTGATGGCCTTCAGGCCTTCGGTGCCCAGCAGGAAGGAAGGGAAGATCTTCAGCCCGTCCGCGCCCGCCTTCAGGGCGGCGAAACACTCCGTCGGGGTCAGCACGCCGGGGAAGCTTTCCATGCCGAGGCGCTTGGATTCAGCGATCACCTCGGCGTCGGCGTTGGGCGAAACGATCAGCCGGGCGCCGGTGTCGTGCACGTCGCGCACCTGCTGCGGCGTGAGGACGGTGCCCGCGCCGATCAGGGCGTCATCGCCGAAATCCTGCACCATCAGGCCGATGGAATGCAGCGGATCGGGCGAGTTCAGCGGCACTTCGATCCGGGTGATCCCGGCCTCGATCAGCGCCGCGCAATGGGCGCTGGCCTCGGCGGGGGTGATCCCGCGCAGAATGGCGATCAGGGGGCGGCTCATTTCGATCCTTCCTTCAGGCTGTCTCTTGCGGCGGCAAGGCCCGCCAGCGTCATCTTGGCACCCTCTTCGCACAGGGGCGTGACACCCTGCGCCTTCAGCGCGCTCGCGTAGAGGTCGGTCAGGGCGGGGGCGCCCACCAGGGCGATCTGGCGCCCGAGCCAGTAGGGGCGCGCGCCGGCCAGTTCGGCGCCGATCAGCAGGCCGGACAACTGCGCGCGGGCCTGGGCCGGGGTCAGGTCCGCCACCAGCCCGCCGGCCCGCAGCCCGAAGAGCCGCGCCGCAAGCCGTTCCGGGCGGCTCAGCGTATCGGCGAGGGCATCGGCGAAGGCCTCGGCGTCCCAGGCGTCGGTCTGGACGGAGTGGCGCAGCACGCTCTGCTTCGACAGAAGCGCGAACATCTCGCCCGTCATGTAGGTCTGGAAGCTGACGATCTCGCCCGCGCTCACCTCGACCCATTTCGTGTGGGTGCCCGGCAGGCAGAGGATGCCGTCGAACCGCGGGTGGCAGGCCAGGAAGCCGGCGATCTGGGTTTCCTCGCCCCGCATCACGTCGGCGGCCGGCGAAAGCTGCTTCACCCCCGGCACGATCCGGACGTTGAGGCGGGGGTCGCGCACCTGCGGCACTGCGAAGCTCGCGTCCAGCGGCTTGCAGGGGGCCTGCTGGTAGGGGGCTTCCGTCCAGCCCTGGCGCGAGCCGACCATGCCGCAGGCCATGATGTCCATCGGCTGATCGCCCAGCCAGGGGGCGATGATCTCAAGGAGGGCGGGCTCGAACTCCTCGGGAGCGAGCACGCCCATGCCCTTCTGCGAGGCGGCCTCGGCCTTCACCGCGCCATCGCCGGCGATGGCATAGGCGCGCAGGTGCGAGGTGCCCCAGTCGACGGCGATCCAGTCGCAATATGCCCGTTCGCCGCTCATCAGCCCGTCACCGCAACGCCGCCGTCGATGACGAGGGCCTGGCCCGTCATCATGCGCGAACTCTCGGAGGCGAGGAACAGCACGCCCCCGACGATGTCTTCTTCCACCAGCGGCTCCTTCAGGCACTGGCGCGCGAGGTGCCCGGCCAGCGCCTCCTCGGTGACCCACATGTCCTTCTGCTTCTGCGTCAGCACCCAGCCCGGGGCGAGGGCGTTGACGCGGATCCTGTCGGGCCCGAACTCGCGCGCGAGCGAGCGGGTGAGCCCGTTGATGCCGGAGTTGGCCGCGGTGTAGGCGGGGTAGCCGGCGCCGCCCATCATGTAGGAGATCGAAGAGAAATTGATGATCGAGCCGCCCCCGGCCGCCTGCATCCCGGGGATCACGGCCTGGCAGCCGAAGAAGTAGGATTTCAGGTTGATGGCCTGGGACCAGTCCCAGAATGCCTCGTCCACCTGCAGCGTGTCGTGGCGCTGGTCGTTGGCCGCGTTGTTCACCATCACGGTGATCGGGCCGTGGGCCGCGGCGGCCTCGGCGACGCAGGCCTTGAGGCGGGGAATGTCGGTCACGTCGCAGGGCAGGAACAGCGGGCGGTTGCCGTGCTTGGCCTCCATCGCGTCGGCGAAGGCCGAAGCGTCGGAGCGCTGCACGAAGGCCACGCGGGCGCCCTGGGCGAGGAAACCATCGGTCAGCGCGGCGCCGATGCCGGAGCCGCCGCCGGTGATGAAGACGGACGCGCCTTCGAGATCTGGATATGTCGCTGTCATCTGCTCTCTCCGGTTGGGGGCGTGATGCGCGTGGGCCGGCTGCCGCTCTGGCGGCGGGCAGCAGGCCCGGCGGGGGTGTCTGCGGGGATGGTGCGGGTCATAGGCGGCGCCCTTCTACCACATGGATCGTGCCGGGGAAGGACCAAGGCAGGCGCAGGCCCTGCTGCATCAGCGCGGCCCCCGTCAGCGTGACGGGGCCGTCCTTCAGCGCGTTGGCGGTGCGGGAGAGCCGCGGCACGTCCGCGGCCGTGGCCAGGCGCAGCTCGTAGCGGGCCTGCGGATCGAGGCCGGTCAGCCGCAGCGGGCGCGGCAGGATCTGCGTGGAGGCCTCGGTGTGGGCGGCAAAGAGGGCGAAGCGGCTGCCATCGGCCGCGATCTGCTGCTCGGCGGTGATCGCCGGGTCCGTCGCGTCCAGCCGCAGGATGCTCCCGGCCATCATCCAATCCCGGTTGGCCTTGTACCACGCGGTGGCCGCCTTCAGGGTGGCGGCCTCCTCTTCCGTCAGTTCGCGCGGATCCATCTCGAAGCCCATGTGGCGCTGCGCGGCCGTCCAGGCGCGCAGGGGCATGGAGAGCACGCGGCCCGAGGTGTGGCAATGGCGCGGCCCGACGTGGGAGCCCGTCACGGCCGAGGGCAGGAAACGCGCGGCGGGATGCTGGATGCGCTGGCGCTCCAGCGCGTCGTTGGAATCCGACAGCCAGACCCGTTGGCAATGCTCCATCACCCCGAAATCGATGCGCCCGCCGCCCGAGGAGCAGCTTTCGATCTCGGTCTCGGGGAAGGCGGCGCGCAGCCGGGCGAGAAGATCGTAGAACCCTTCGGCCTGTGCGGCGTCGGAGACCGGAAGCACCCGGTTGTGATCCCACTTGATGTAGTCGATCGCATGGCTCTGCAGCACGGCGGCGATGCAGCCGTAGAGGTGATCGCGGACCTCGGGCAGGGCCATGTTGAGCACCAGCTGCTGGCGGCCGCGCAGCTGATCGGGCGCGCCCAGCAGCCACTCGGGGTGGGCGCGGTAGAGCTCGCTCTCCTCGTTGACCATCTCGGGCTCGAACCAGAGGCCGAAGCTCATGCCCAGCCCGTGGACGTGATCGATCAGCGGGGTCAGCCCGTCTGGCCATTTGCGCGGGTCGATCTGCCAGTCGCCGAGGCTCGTGGTGTCGTCGTCGCGCTTGCCGAACCAGCCGTCGTCCAGCACGAAGCGCTCCGCGCCCAGATCGGCGGCGATGTCGGCGATCTCGGTGAGGGTGGCGAGATCGTGGTCGAAATAGATGGCTTCCCAGCAATTGTAGTGCACCGGGCGCGGCGCGCCGGGCTTGGGCCAGGTGATCACGCGGTCGCGCAGGTGGTGCTGGAAGGCGGTGGCGCAGCCGTTCATTCCCTCTCCGGACCAGGTGGCGTAGAGCTTCGGCGTGGCCAGCGCCTTCACTGGGCCCCGGTGGCTTCCGGAAGCGGTGCCGAACTGGATCTGGCGGCGCCCGTCGGGCAGTTCCTCGGCGATCATCCGGTGCCCGCCTGACCAGCCGAGGTGCAGCGCGTAGGCCGCGCCTTGGGTGTTGGTTGCGCCGGTCTCAGGCAGGATCACCGCCGGGAAATGGGCGTGATCGGTGCGGCCCACGACGCTTTCGCGCACCCGCAGGCCGGGTGCCCAGGGCGTGCTGTTTTCACGGAACTCGCCGATCCAGCTGCCGGAGAAATCGATGATCTCACCGGCCTGTTGCGGCGCGGGCAGCACCGGCGCGGCGAACCATTCGACGATCACCGGGGCCTCGCTCTCAAGGCTCGCCTGGGCGGTGAGCATCTTCGTTTCCGCATCAAGGCTGAAGGCCGCCGAGTAGCGCAGGCCGAGCGCGTCGTCGGCCAGATCGAAGGAGAGGCTCTGCCCGCCCTTGACCACATCGCGCAAGGCAAGGCGCGGCGTGAGCGCGTTGCCCTTGGCATCGCGCAGGCGCAGCCCCGGCTGGCCGGGGAAGGTCTGGCTGGCCTCCGGGCAGATCGTGAGCGGCGGGTTGTCGTCCAGCATCCCGCCCGTCACGTCCGAGCGGCTGGCCGCGTAGAGAGCCGCGAGATCTTCGCCTTCCGGCAGGGCAGCGCCCCAGTAGAAGACCTCGGGAAGCCCGGTGTCGGCGGCAAAGGCGATGCTCTGCCGCCCGTCATCAAGACGCCATGTCTGCATTTACTTGACGGCTCCGAGAGTAAGGCCGGCGATGAAGTGCTTCTGCATCAGGAAGAACATCGCGACCGGCGGCAGCGCGGCCACGATGGAGCCCGCGCTCATCAGGTGGTAGGCGGCACGATACTGCGCGTTGAACGAGGTGATCCCGGCGGTGACCGGCTGGCTTTCGCTGCCCTGGGTGAGCACGACCGCCCAGAAGTAATCGTTCCAGATGAAGGTGAAGATCAGCACCGCCAGCGCCGCGAGCGCCGGTTTCATCAGCGGCAGCACGACATACCAGAAGATGCGCCACTCGCTCACGCCCTCCACGCGCGCCGCTTCGATCAGCTCGAAGGGCAGGGCGCGGATGAAGTTGCGCATGAAGAGCGTGCAGAAGCCCGTCTGGAAGGCGATGTGGAAGAGCACGAGGCCCGTCTTGGTGTTGTAGAGGCCGAGCTCAAGCGTCAGGTCGCGCACCGGCACCATCAGGATCTGGAAGGGCACGAAGTTCCCGGCCACGAACATGAAGAAGATCCACAGGTTGGCGCGGAACTTGTACACCCCGAGCGCGAAGCCGGTCATGGTGGAGAGCGCCACCGCCCCGATCACCGTGGGCACGGTGATCAGCACCGAGTTCAGCAGGTAGCGCGGCATGTCGCTTTCGAAGAACACCTTGCCGTAGTTGGTGAGCCCTTCGAAGGAGGAGGGCAGCCCCCAGTAGTTGGCGTTGGTGAAATCGGCGTCGGGCTTGATGGAGAAGAGCGCCACCGCCAGGAGCGGCGCCAGCCACATCAAGAGCGCGATGGGCAGCAGCGACTGGTAGGTGAGCTGCGCGGCGCGGCTTTGTTTTTCGATCGGAGTCGGGAACATCTCAGCGCCCCTTTTCTTCTTGGTACATCGACCACAGGAAGTAGGCGATAAAGCAGAGCATGATCAGGAAGAGCACCACGGCGATGGCGGCGCCGTAGCCCATGCGGAAGCCGTATTCCGACAGCGCGACCTCGAACATGTAGTAGGCCAGCACCCGCGAGGAGCCGAAGGGGCCGCCCTGCGTCATGATGGAGATGAGGTCGAAGGAGCGCAGCGCGCCGATGATGGTGACGACGAAGGCGATGAAGGTGGCCGGCTTCAGCTGCGGCAGCACCACGTGCCAGAGCATCCGCATGCCCTTGGCGCCGTCCAGCCGCCCGGCTTCGATCTGCTCCGGGTCCACTGCGTTGAGGCCGGTGAGATAGAGGATCATGCAGTAGGCCGTCTGCGGCCAGAGGCCGGCGGCGATGATGCCGTAGGTCACGAGGTTCTCGTTGCCCAGCACGTTGATCGGACCGAGCCCGACCCAGCCGAGCATCACGTTCAGCAGGCCGAAGGTGGGATCGTAGAGCCACGAGAAGACGAGGCCGACGACGACCTGCGAAATCACGAAGGGAAAGAAGAACAGCGATTTGTAGAGCCGGATGCCGGTGACGGTCTGGTTCAGGAACAGCGCGATCATCAACCCGGCCGGGATCGCCAGCAGGTAGAGCAGCAGCCAGATCAGGTTGTTCTTGAGCGATACGTAGAAAGCGTCGCGGTCCACGAACTCCCAGTAGAGATCTTCGTAGTTGCGCAGGCCCACGTATTCTTTCGTGCCGAGGCCGTCCCACTCGTAGAGCGAGAGGTTGAACGACTGGAACACCGGGAAGATCACGTAGACGAGGAAGAACAGGATGCCCGGCGCAAGGAAGAGCCAGGGGGCGATCCTCTGCTGATTGCGATGGAACCAACTGCGGGTGTCTACGGATGTCTGAAGAGCGGCGGTATCGGCCATGACAGAAATCCTGAATGCTGGGAAAGATCGGCCCGCGCGAGGGCGGGCCGATCAGGAAAGGGTGTCAGCCCTTACTGGTAGATGCGGCCGCGGGCACGCTCGAGCTTGGCCAGGATCTTGTCCAGGTTCTCGGGCTTGACCATGAACTCCTGGAAACCTTCCATGGAGACCTTGGCCATCTCGGCCGGTGCGTCACGATCCCAGAACTGGGCCACGCCACCCGGCGAGTTGGACGACAGCATCGCGAAGCCTTCTTTCAGGAACTTGTCGTCATCCACGGCGGATTTCGCGTTCACCGGCAGCTGGCCGAGGTTCTTGCCGCTGTTGATCTCGGTCTGCTCTTCCGCGGAGACCACGAAGCGCAGGAACTCGCGCGCGGCTTCCTTGTTGGAGGCGTTGGCCGGGATGTGGAACGTATCCGTGGGGGCATCCTCGGAGAGCGGCACGTCGGGGTTGATCACCGGGAACTGGTAGAAGTCCAGCTGATCGTCCGTCAGGCCGGCCTCGCGCAGCGGTGCCACGGCGAAGTTGCCCATCAGGTAGCCGGCGGCCTCACCGTTGACCATGAACGGCAGGGCTTCCTGCCAGCTGTAGGTCTGGTGGTTGTCGATGAAGGCGCCCATGTCGATGAGCTCTTTCCAGTTCATGAAGGTCTGCTTCACGCGCTCGTCTTCCCAGGAGACCTTGCCGGCGGCCAGATCCATGTGGAAGTCGAAGCCGTTGGTGCGCATGTTCAGGTAGTCGAACCAGCCACCGGCCGTCCAAAGGAACTTGGTGCCGATGGTGAAGCAGGCGCGGCCGGAATCCACGATCTTCTGGCAGTTCGCCTTGAACTCTTCCCAGTTGGTCGGCTCGGTCAGGCCCAGCTCTTCGTAGATGTCTTTGCGGTAGTACACGCCCCACTGGTAGTAGGTATAGGGCACGCCCCACTGCTTGCCGTCGATCGTGAGAGCGCCCTTGGTGGAGGCGAGGTTCTCGGCGATTTCCGGCTCGGCCCAGAGATCGGAAACGTCCTCGAAGAGGCCGGCTTCCACGTAGGGGCGCATCCGGTTGGCGGCATACCAGGTAGCAACGTCCGGCGTGTCCGCCGTCAGGAAGTTGCGGATCTGGGTCTTGTAGGCCTCGCGGTCGATCACCGTCGTTTCGATGTTCAGATCGGGGTGCTTCTCCTGGAAGCGGGCGATCATTGCTTCCATCGTGGCGCGCGGCGCCGGGTTGGAAGTGTCGAGGAAGATTTTCAGATCACCCGACAGATCGGCGAATGCCGGACCGACAAGTGCAACGGAGCTCGCCAGAGCGGCGAGCGTCATCTTCATTTTGGAAACCATGTTGTCCTCCCGCGGTGGTTCCATTATGTGAAACTTAATTTCGCATATTGAAAACTTAATCGCGACTCGACTATGCTTGTCAAGTGTCGGGTGATCACGAATTGAGCGCCCGGCAGGAGGAGGAGACGGATATGACGGCAGTTGCAGGAGGCGACGGGACGGTGGGAAAGGCACTGGAAGTGCTTGACCTCGTTGCGTCTTTTGGCAGGCCCGTGCGGTTCTCCGAGATCCTCGACAAGAGCCCCTACCCGAAGGCGACGACCTACCGACTCATCCAGACGCTGACCAACCAGCGCATGCTCGGCTTCGATGCCGAGCGCCAGACCTACGCGCCCGGCGTGCGCCTCGTGCGGCTGGCCCACGCGGCCTGGACGCAAAGCTCGCTCGCCCCGATCGCGCGCCCCTTCATCGATGCGCTCAGCCTCGAAGTGGGGGATACGGTCCACCTCGCGCAGCTCGATCACGCGCAGGTTCTCTACGTGGACAAGCGCAACGCGCGCGAGCCGGTGCAGATGTTCTCGCAGGCCGGCAAGGTCGGCCCGGCCTATTGCACCGGGGTGGGCAAGGCGATGCTGGCCTATCTGCCGGAGGCAGAGCTGGCCCCGATCCTGAGCCAGCAGAGCTACCACCGCTTCACCCCCAGCACGCTGACCTCCGAAGAGGAACTGCGCGCGGAGCTCGCCAACATCCGCGCCCGCGGCTACGCCTTCGACCGCGAGGAGCACGAGCCCGGGATCATCTGCGTGGCTTTGCCGATCCTCAGCGAGAGCAAGCGTGTGCTCGGCGCGCTGTCGGTCACCACCACCAACACCCGAAAGACATTGGACGATCTCGCCGCGCTCGCGCCGGTGATCGCCGAGACCGCACGGCGCATCGCCGGGGAGGCCGAAAGTTGGCGCTTCCCCGATGCCGCCGCCCAGACCACCAGAACAGGAACGTAATTCATGTCAGGTTTGAAACTGAGCAACGTGATCAAGCGCTACGGCGACGTGCAGGTCATCCACGGGGTGGACCTGGAGATCGAGGACGGCGAGTTCTGCGTGTTCGTCGGCCCCTCGGGCTGCGGCAAGTCCACCCTGCTGCGCATGGTGGCCGGGCTGGAGGAAACCAGCGAGGGCCAGATCTCCATCGGCGGGCGCGACGTGACCCACGTGGACCCGGCCGAACGCGGGGTGGCCATGGTGTTCCAGACCTACGCGCTCTACCCCCACATGACCGTGGAGGAGAACATGGGCTTCGGGCTCAAGATGAACGGGGTTCCGAAGGCCGAGATCAAGCAGAAGGTGGGCGAGGCCAGCCGCATCCTGAAGCTCGACGACTACCTCAAGCGCAAGCCCAAGGCGCTTTCGGGCGGGCAGCGCCAGCGAGTCGCCATCGGACGGGCCATCGTGCGCGGGCCGGAGGTGTTCCTGTTCGACGAGCCGCTTTCCAACCTCGACGCGGAGCTGCGCGTGGAGATGCGGGTGGAAATCGCGCGGCTGCACAAGGAGATCGGCGCCACGATGATCTACGTGACCCACGATCAGGTCGAGGCGATGACGCTCGCCGACAAGATCGTGGTGCTGCGGCTCGGCAACATCGAGCAGGTCGGCGCGCCGATGGATCTCTACCGGGATCCCGACAACAAGTTCGTGGCCGGTTTCATCGGCTCCCCGGCGATGAACTTCGTGGAAGGCGTGGTGGAAGAGGGCGGCACCGTGCGGATGCCGGGCCTCGGCGATGCCGTCGCCCCGGCCAGCGTGGCGCTTCCGGCCGCCGGTTCGAAGGTGATCGTGGGCCTGCGCCCGCAGCACATCCGGGTGGATCCGGAGGGCGACAGCCACACCGTGGACATCACCGAATCCCTCGGCGGGGTCTCCTACGTCTACGCGAATGCCGCCAACGGCGACCGGCTCGTGGTGGAAGCCCGCGAAGACGATCCGATGCCGCGCGGCGGCAAGGTCGGCCTCTCCTTCGATCCGGCGAACCTGTTCTTCTTCGACGCCGAAACCGAGAAACGCATCCGCTGATCTTCCGGGCGCGGCGCCCTGCAAGCCGCCGTGCCTGTCAGCGATGCGAGAAGCCCCCCGGCGGCATGGGCCAATCTGCCGGGGGGTTTTCTTTCGCGCGGGCGCCTACCGCCCGGCCCCGCATGTGGCGAAACTCGTGGCCATCGAAAGGATCAGCGCCTCGTAGAGGTTGGGGCCGGGCTGCAGGGTGGCCCCGGTCGGGTCGAGCATCCCGATCGCGATGTCGCTTCCTTCCGTTACGGCCCGGATCAGGCGGTCGTCCTGCTGGGGTTCGCCGAAGATGCAGGCCACGGGCCGTGCCGCCACCTGATCCCGCAGGGCCTTGATCTGCGCTGCGCTCGGCGCGGCGTGATCGCCCGCTTTCAGCGATCCCAGGACCTCGATGCCGAACCGTTCGGTGAAATGGCCATAGGCATCGTGCAGCACCAGCACGGGGCCGGGGTCGCGATCCTTCAGCAGCGCTTCGATCTCGACCATCATCGCATCGATCCGGCTTTGGGCCGCGAGGGCGTTGGCCGCATAGGCGGCGGCATTGGCCGGGTCCAGCTCGCCGAGGTGCAGCGCGATCTCTTCCAGCCAGTCGCGGGCGATCATCGGGTCCAGCCAGGCGTGGGGATCCACCCCGCCGTGATCGTGGCCCCCGTGATTGAGCCCACCGTGATCGTGGCCACCCTCATCGTGCCCGCCCTCATCGTGGTTGTCGTGATCGTGGCTTTCGTGTGCGTCTTCGCCATGATCCGCGCCCGCGTGATCATCATGCGCGGTGCCTTCGTGGTGGTCGTCGTGAGCCTCCTCGTCGTGCGCTTCGCCGTGATGATCGTCTTCGCCGTGGTGGCCTTCGTGATGGTCGTCTTCCTCGTGGTGTTCGTCATGGTGGGGCGCGTCGCCATCGTGAACGTGCCCGAGCAGCGCCAGCGCCTCGCCCTTCACGCCGGTGCCCTCCACCGCCCGTTCGAGCGAGGGGGTCAGCTCGGGCCCGACCCAGATGAACAGATCCGCATTGGCAAGCCCGCGTGCCTGCGAGGGTTTGAGCTGGAAGCTGTGCGGGTCCGCCGCGCCGTCGATCAGCAGCTGCGGCGTGCCGATCTCGCCCATCACCTGCGCCACGAGGGAATGCACGGGGGCGATATCCGTCACGACCTGGGGAACATCTGCACATGCGCTGTGGCCAAGACCGGCGGCCGCGGCCGCCGCAAGAATCAGGCGTTTCATCGGTTGTCCTTGTCTCGTCGGATGGGAAGCGTTAGAGAAAGGCTCTCTACTAGTGATGTAATAACATTACAACTCGAAATTTGCCGGGGGATGGGCCATGCCGGAGCCGACCGCTTTCCACGAACACGATCATGCCGCCTGCCGGGACGAGGGGTTGGCACACGCCGAGGAGATTGCCCGCGCCCGCAAGCTGCGCCTGACACCGGTGCGCCGCCGCACGCTTGAAATCCTGCTGGAGCGCCATCGCGCCCTCGGGGCCTACGAGGTGTTGGAGAGGCTGGCGGAAGACGGTTTCGGCAGCCAGCCGCCCGTGGCCTACCGGGCGCTTGAGTTCCTGGTGGAGAACGGGCTCGCGCATCGCATCCAGCGGCTGAACGCCTACACCGCCTGCGCGCATCCGGGCGAGGATCACAGCCCCGTCTTCCTGATCTGCTCCGAATGCAAATCCGTGGCCGAAGCCCCGGCGCAGGGCGTGCTTAAGGCGATGTCGCAGGCGGCGCAGCCCCTTGGCTTCGCCATCACCCAGAGCAACATCGAGGCCGTCGGCACCTGCCCGGCCTGCGCGGAGGCGGTGGCATGAGCCTGATCGAAGCACGCAACATGTCGGTGGCCTACACCGATACACCCGCGCTCGCCGCCGTGGATCTCAGCATCGAACCGGGCGAGATCGTCACCGTGATCGGGCCCAACGGCTCCGGCAAATCCACCCTGATCCGCGCGCTTCTCGGCGTGGTGGCCCCCTCGGGCGGCAGCATCCACCGCAAGCCGGGGCTGCGCATCGGCTACGTGCCGCAGAAGCTGAGCCTCGATGCGAACCTGCCGCTGACGGTGCGCCGTTTCCTCTGCCTGCCGCGCCGCCACAGCGCCGCGGAGATCGCCGCGATGCTCGAACGCGTGGGGGTGCCGGGGCTTCAGGAGCGGCAGATGTCGGCCCTGTCAGGCGGGCAGTTCCAGCGCGTGCTGCTGGCGCGTGCCCTGCTGATGAAGCCCGAGATCCTGATCCTCGACGAAGCCACGCAGGGGCTGGACCAGCCCGGCGTCGCCGCCTTCTACCGGCTGATCGAGGCGATCCGTTCGGAGATGGGCTGCGCGGTGCTCATGGTCAGCCACGATCTGCACGTGGTGATGCGCGCCACGGACCGGGTGGTCTGCCTCAATGGCCATATCTGCTGCGAGGGCGCGCCGACGGTCGTCTCCGAGATGCCGGAATACCGCGCGCTCTTCGGGCTGGGCACCGGCGGCGCACTGGCGCTCTACCAGCACGCCCATGATCACGAGCACGATCACCTCGGTGCGGGCGATGGCCACGATCACCACCACCCTCATCACGGGGCCGCCTGATGCTAGACGATTTCCTGTTGCGCGCGGTGCTGGCCGGGATCGGCGTGGCGCTGGCTGCCGGCCCGCTGGGCTCCTTCGTCGTCTGGCGCCGCATGGCCTACTTCGGCGACGCCACCGCCCATGCCGCCGTGCTGGGCGTCGCCCTCTCCTTCGGCTTCTCGGTCTCGATCTACGTGGGCACGCTGATCACCGCCCTGGCCATGGCATTCGCGGTCTCCTCGCTCTATGCGCGTGGCCATGCCATCGAAACGGCCCTCGGCGTGATGAGCCATACCGCGCTGGCGCTCGGCCTCGTGGCGATGAGCTTTCTCAGCGGGGTGCGCGTCGATCTCTCGGCCTTCCTGTTCGGCGACATCCTCGCGGTGTCGAAACAGGATCTCGCGGTGATCTGGGGCGGCGCGGCGCTGGTGCTGGCGCTGCTGGCGTGGCGCTGGCAGGCGTTGCTGACGGCCACGCTCAACACCGAGCTGGCGCAGGCCAGCGGGATCGACGCCCGCCGCGAACAGCTCGTGCTCACCCTGGCCCTGGCGGTGGTGGTGGCCGTGGCGCTGAAGGTCGTGGGCGCGCTGCTGATCACCGCCCTGCTGCTGATCCCCGCGGCCTCGGCCCGCAACCTCGCCCGCACGCCGGAGACCATGGCGGTGATCGCCATCGGCCTCGGAATGCTCGCGAGCCTTGCCGGGTTGCAGCTTTCACTCACCGCCGACACGCCCGCCGGCCCCAGCATCGTCGTAGCTGCCGGCGCGATCTACGCGGTGTCGCTGGCGCTGGGCCGCCCCCGCTCGCGCTAGGCGCCCGCCCCGGGAAGGCTCTCGCGCCCGTCAGGCCTGCGCGCCCGCCGGGCCGCCCCGCTTGCCGTAGTAGAGGCCGACGACATGCTCGGCCTCGGCGAAGAAGAGCCAGCGCGCCGCCATCACCCCGCCGACGTGCAGAATGACGGCCACGAGCGCCAGCAGGTGGCCGACGGGCAGCAGCAGCAGGATCGCGGCAGGCAGCAGGCTCATGCACAGCAGCGCGATCCGGCGCAGCTTCACCGCATGCTTGCGGCCCACGACGTATACCATCTCGTCCAGCAGGTAGTTGGTGCCCGTGTGCGGCGGCTCGAACAGGCGCACGTCGCCGATCGTGCCCAGCCCCGTGGCCGTGCCCATGGTGGAGCCCGCCCTTGCGAAGCGTTTGTCGCCGTCGTGCCAGATCCACGCCTGGAGCGCGCCCACGGCAAGCAGCAGAATCCCGGCAAGCGTCGCCTGCCCGGCCAGAAGCGCGCCGCCGCCGAGCGCCAGCAGCAGGAACAGCAGCGGCGTGGACCAATGGTTCCAGCGCGGAATGCTCGCAAGCTGGGTGTAGATCATCGAGGTGGAGAACACCGTCGCAATGCAAAGAAGCGCCCCCAAGGCCCCGAGCAGGGGCAGGTGCAGGCCGAGAAAGATCAGGCAGGCCGCGTAGAGCCCCGTCACCACCAGCGCCGAAACCGCCAGCCAGGCCTCGCGGCTCAGCCAGCTCGTGCGCCACTGCGAAAACGCCTTCACTGCGTTCTTCGGATTGGCGAGGTGGAAGGTGGAGGCCACCAGGCCCCCGCAGGCCAGCGCGTAGCCGATGAAGAAGAAGACGAAAGCCACGAACCCCGACACGTCCGGAATGCCGAGGCCGAGATAGAACAGCAGGCCGAAGCCCAGGCCCGAGAGCGTCGTGAAAAGAATGACGGAAGGAGCGGGATGCATGTCAGAGCTTCTCCAGGGCTTTGTCGAGCCAGCCAAGGAAGCCCTTGGGCTCCTCGGCGACGGGTTTGAGCAGCGGTGCCAACACGTCCACCTCCTCCATCGTGTCCTTCGGGCGCGGCGGCAGGTAGCGGTTCACCGGCTGCGTGCCCTGCTCGGGCATCAACGCCATGCCGCCCCGCTCCGCCGTCAGCTTCGAGACATTGCTCTCCGGGTCCGCGAAATCGCCGAAATGGCGCGCGCCGGCGGGGCAGGTGCGCACGCAGGCCGGCACCCGATCCTCCTCGGGCAGGGTCTCGTTGTAGATCCGGTCCACGCAGAGGGTGCATTTCTTCATCACGCCCGCGTCCTGGTCCAGTTCCCGCGCGCCGTAGGGGCAGGCCCAGGCGCAGAGCCCGCAGCCCATGCAGGCGTCCTCGTTCACCAGCACGATGCCGTCTTCCACGCGCTTGTAGCTCGCCCCGGTCGGGCAGACGGTCACGCAGGGCGCATCGTCACAGTGCAGACAGGACTTCGGGAAATGGATCGTCTGCGCCGCCCCCGCCTCGGGCTGCACCTCGAAGGCATGCACCCGGTTCAGGAACGAACCCACGGGCTCCGCGCCGTAGGCGTCCATGTCCGCGAGCGGTGCGCCGTAGTTCTGCGTGTTCCACCCCTTGCAGGCCGTCACGCAGGCATGACACCCCACGCAGGTGTCCAGGTCGATCACGAGCCCGAGCTTCTTATCGGTGCTGTCAGGCAGTGCGGTCATCGCTTGGGGCCCCACTTTGTTCCGAAAATATCCCCGCCGGAGGCATGAAACTCATCGCGCATCGCTCACCCCACCTTCTGACGGTTGACCTTGGGCCCGTGCCCCACCGGCGAGGCGATGGGCCCGAAGGCGGGCTGGCTCTCGGCCGGGTCAGGGGCGGGGGCCTTCTCGATGCGCACGCGCAGGTCGAACCACGCCGCCTGCCCGGTGATCGGGTCCGAATTGGACCAGCGCAGCCCGTCGCCCTTCTCCGGCAGCAACTCGTGGATCAGGTGGTTGAGCAGGAAGCCCTTTGTCGCCTCCGGCGCATCCTCTTCCAGCGCCCAGGCGCCCTTGCGCTTGCCGATGGCGTTCCACGTCCAGACGGTGTTTTCGTTCAGCGCGGCCATGTGGGCCACCGGAACGACGATCTCGCCGTGGGGCGAGGTCACTCGCGCCCAGTCTCCTTCCGCAAAACCGTTCTCCTCCCAGATCTTCGTGGGCACGTAGAGCGGGTTCCGGCCGTGGATCTGCCGCAGCCAGGCGTTCTGGCTGCCCCAGCTGTGATACATCGCCATCGGGCGTTGGGTGAGCGCATGCACCGGGAACTCGGCGCCGCGGTTCTCTTCCACCGTGTCCCACCAGATCGGCAGCGGATCCATCGTCGCCTTGATGCGCGCGCGCAGGTGCTCGGGCGGCTGGCGCTCGCCGTGGCCCTCCGCGGCCAGCTGGAACTTGCGCATCGGCTCGCAGTAGAGCGTGAACAGGTAGGGATGGGGCACATCGTAGAAGCCCATCTTCACCGCCCAGTCCTGGTAGTCCATGTTCCACGGCTTGTAGTAGCGGGCCGCGTCCGGGACGTGCTGCAGGTGGAAGCCGCCGTTGTCGATGTAGCGCTGAAGCTGCTCCGGGTTCGGCGCGCCGCGACCGGGCTGCTCGCTGCCATCCTCGCCCTTGCGCCAGCCGAAGAGCGGACCGATGCCGGGGCGGCGGATGTGGTTGGTGATGTAGTCGCCGTAGTCGGCGTATTTCTGGCTGCCATCCTCGTTCACGAAGCCCGGCAGCCCCAGGCGCGCGCCCAGGTCGCAGAGCACGGACTGGAAGCCGCGCACGTCGCGGTCCGGCTCCACCACCGGCCAGCGGATCGCATCCGCCGCGCCGTCGGCCTCGCAGATGGGGCGGTCCAGCAGGCTGATGCAGTCGTGGCGCTCCAGGTAGGTGGTGTCGGGCAGCACGAGATCGGCATAGGCGACCATCTCGGAAGAATAGGCGTCGGAATAGATGATCCGCGGGATCAGGTATTCGCCGTCCTCGCCCTTGTCGGTCAGCATCTCCATCACACCCTTGGTGTTCATGGAGGAGTTCCAGCTCATGTTCGCCATGTACATGAACAGGGTGTCGATCTTGTAGGGATCGCCCGCATGGGCGTTGCTGATGACCATGTGCATCAGCCCGTGGGCACTCATCGGGTTTTCCCAGGAAAACGCCTTGTCGATGCGCGCGGGCGTGCCGTCTTCCTTCAATGCCAGATGCTCCGGCCCCCGCACGAAGCCGAGGTGGGGCCCGTCGAGCGGGTGGCCCGGCTGGCTCTTGCAATGGGGGGTGGGATGCGCCTCGACGGGCTTGGGGTAGGGCGGTTTGAAGCGGAAGCCGCCGGGCACTTCCACGGTGCCCAGCAGGATCTGGAGCGTGTGCAGCGCGCGGCAGGTCTGGAAGCCGTTGGCATGGGCGGAAATCCCGCGCATCGCGTGCATGGCCACGGGGCGGCCCTTCATCACCTTGTGTTTCTTGCCGCGGAAATCCGTCCACTCCTGCTGGATCTCGAAGGCTTCCTCGAAGGCCACGCGGGCGAGCTCGTTGGCGATGGCACGGATCTTGCCTGCCGGGATCCCGCAGCGCTCGGCCACGGCCTCCGGCGCGTAGTCCTCGCTCAGGTAGCGCTCCACCATGAACTGGAAGACGGATCTGTGCTCGATGCCCTCGTTCACCCATGTGCCGCCCAGATCCGGGCAGACATCGGGCTTGTCGTAGCAGCGCGGGCGGCGCTCGATGCGATCCCAGACGAGCGCGCGGCCCTCTTCGTCGCGCAGGATCAGGCCGTATTCGTCGGAGCTTTCATCGCAGTTCACGAGGCAGGGCGCATCGGTGTACCAGGTGAGGTATTCCAGATCGATCTTGCCGGCCTTCAGCAGGCAATGCACGAGCGACAGGATGAACAGCCCGTCCGTGCCCGGCGTGATTCCGATCCATTCATCGGCCACGGCGTTGTAGCCCGAGCGGATCGGGTTCACCCCGATCACCTTCGCGCCACGCGCCTTCAGCTTGCCCAGCCCCATCTTGATCGGGTTGCTGTCGTGATCCTCGGCCACGCCGAAGAGCATGAACAGCTTGGCATGATCCCAGTCGGGCTGGCCGAACTCCCAGAAGGCCCCGCCCATCGTGTAGATGCCGCCCGCCGCCATGTTCACCGAGCAGAAGCCGCCATGCGCCGCGTAGTTCGGCGTGCCGAAGGCCTGCGCCCAGAAGCTGGTGAAGCTTTGGGATTGATCCCGGCCGGTGAAGAAGGCGAGCTTCTCAGGCGCTTCGGCGCGGATCGGCGCGAGCCAGTCCGTGGCGAGCGTCAGCGCCTCTTCCCAGCTGATTTCCTCGAACTGGCCGGAGCCGCGCGGCCCGACCCTCTTGAGCGGTGCGCGCAGGCGCGAGGGCGCGTTGACCTGCATGATCCCCGAGGAGCCCTTGGCGCAGAGCACGCCCTGGTTCACCGGGTGGTCGCGGTTGCCTTCGATGTAGGCCACCTTGCCGTCCTTCATGTGGACGTTGATGCCACAGCGGCAGGCGCACATGTAGCAGGTGGTCTTGCGGATCTCGTCCGAGGTTCTGGGCGAAAGGTCGATCGCTGGCTGGTGCTGTGTCATGCGGCTGCGTTCGGCCTCCTCCTGCTGCGGATGCATGCCGGCCCGTGCCGGCACGCCGGCCCGGCGGCAGAACCGGGCCATATGGTTGCGCGTCTGGGGGCAGTTTTACGCGGAAGCCGGGCGGGAATGCGATGAAAAAATCCATCGCGATGACTCCAGTTCGGTCAAATGTTCCGTCCAGTTTGGAAGATCGGTGAAAATTGATCCACCCGCGGATGCAGAGTTGAAACGGTTTCCCCCGTTCGATGCCGGGATTGCTTCACTCGGCAGGGCAGCAATTTTTTGGCCCGAATGCCCGCTTGGCAGCTCGAAACGGGCGTGATTTCCTGCCTCCGAGGCAGATCGGGAGGGACAGCCAATGGCAATCACGGCCAGCATCGCGGATTTCGTCGCCGATACACCGGTGCAGAGCATCCCGTCCACCGCCCTGCGCACGGTCGCGCTTTCGCTTCTGGACTGGGTGTCGGTCGGGCGGGCGGGCGTCGGAGAACCCGTTGCCGAGCGGGTGGCCGACCTGGTGCTGAGCGAGGGCGGCATGGAAGAGGCCAGCGCCTTCGGCCGGGGGCGGCGATTGCCGGCGCGGGCGGCGGCCCTGCTCAACGGCACCACCAGCCACGCGCTGGATTACGACGACACGCATTTCCTGCACATCGGCCACCCCAGCGTCGTGGTGTTTCCCGCCGCGCTGGCGGTAGCGGAGCGGCAGGGCGCGCGCGGGGACGCCTTCCTCGCGGCCTGCGCGCTGGGCTATGAAGCCAGCTGCCGCATCGGCCATTGGCTGGGGCGCGGGCATTATCAGGTGGGCTTCCACCAGACGGCGACGGCCGGGTGTTTCGGGGCCACGCTGGCCGCGGGGCGGCTGCTGGGGCTGGATGCCGCCGGGCTTGCGCGCGCGATCGGGCTGGCCTCGACGCGCGCGGCCGGCCTGAAGAACCAGTTCGGTACCATGGGCAAGCCCTACAATGCCGGGCAGGCCGCCAGCGCCGGCGTCGAGGCGGCGCTGCTGGCGGGCCTCGGGCTGAGCAGCGCGCCGGAGGGGCTCGAAGGCCCGCTCGGCTTCGGCGCGACCCATCACGTGGAGGCCGACGAAGCCGCGCTGGACGGGCTCGGCACGCGTTACGTGCTGGAGGGAACGTCCTACAAGTTTCACGCCTGCTGCCACGGCACCCACGCGGCGCTGGAGGCGATCCGCAGCCTGCCGCTGCCCGAGGCGCGCGATCGCATTGCCACCCTCGAAATCCGCACCCATCCGCGCTGGATGACCGTCTGCAACATCCCTGAGCCGCGCAGCGGGCTCGAGGCCAAGTTCAGCTACCGCCTCACCGCCGCCATGGCGCTCGCCGGGATCGAGACCGGCGCTTTGGCCAGCTTCTCCGATGCCGCCTGTGCCCGGCCGGAGCTGACCGCTCTGCGCGACCGGGTGTCCGTCGTCCCGGATGAGGGCATCGGCGAGAGCGCCTCCCACGTGATCCTGCGTCTTGCGGACGGCCAAACCCTTGAAGCCAGGCATGACCTTGGTGCCGAGGTGCCGCTCGACGTCAGGGCCCATCGGTTGCGCGAGAAATCCCGTGCCCTGCTGGGCGCCGCCCTTGCCGCCGAGGTGGAGCAAGCCGTGAGCGCGTTGCATCAAGCGCCGGATGTCACCTCCCTCGGCGCGCTGCTTCGGCGCGCTGCGCCAGAAGAGTGATTGACAGCCGGCGCGAGTCACCCGTATATATTTTAACGGCTAAAATAAAAAGCCGACCGAAAGCCGCGCCGGAGGAGGGGGCGGGTTTCGGCAAGGGATCTCGTGGGAGGACAAGATGTATCTGGGATTGGATCTCGGCACGTCCGGGCTGCGCGCCCTGCTGGTGGATGCCAGCGGCGCGCTCATCGGCTCCGCCGAGCGGCCCTGCGCCGTTGCCCACCCGCATTCGGGGTGGAGCGAGCAGAACCCGGCGGAATGGATCGCCGCCTGCGAAGGCGCGCTGGCCGAACTGAAGGCACGCCACCCCAAGGAGCTTTCCGCGCTGAAGGGCATCGGGCTTTCGGGGCACATGCACGGCGCCACGCTTCTGGATGCGGCGGGGGCCGTACTGCGCCCCTGCATCCTGTGGAACGACACGCGCTCCGCCGCCGAGGCCGCCGCACTGGACGCGACGCCCGGTTTCCGCGAGACCTCCGGCAACATCGTCTTCCCCGGCTTCACGGCGCCCAAGCTTGCGTGGCTCGCCAAGCATGAGCCCGAGACCTTTGCCAAGGTCGCCAAGGTGCTGCTGCCGAAGGATTACCTGCGGCTCTGGCTCACCGGCGAGATCGCGGGGGACATGTCGGATTGCGCCGGCACGAGCTGGCTCGATGTCGGCGCGCGGGACTGGTCGGCGGACCTCCTGGAAAAATCCGGGATGCGGCGGGACCAGATGCCTGATCTCGTGGAGGGCAGCGAGGTGGCCGGGATGCTGCGCCCCGCGCTGACCTCGGATTGGGGCATCAGCGGGCCCTGCGTCGTGGTGGGCGGCGGCGGCGACAACGCCGTGGCGGCCTGCGGCGTGGGCTGTTTCGCGGAAGGCGACGGCTTCGTCTCGCTCGGCACCTCCGGCGTGGTGCTGGCGGCCAAGGGCAGCTTCGCGCCCGATCCGGCAAGTGCCGTCCACACCTTCTGCCACGCCATTCCGGATACCTGGTACCAAATGGGCGTGATCCTCGCGGCCACGGACTGCATGAACTGGCTCTCGGGCAACCTCGGCAAGAGCCCGGCGGAGCTTTCGGGCCTGCTGGGCAGCCGGATCGACGGCCCCGGCGCGGTGCGCTTCCTGCCCTATCTCTCGGGCGAGCGCACCCCCCACAACGACAGCCGCATCCGCGGCGCCTTCACCGGGCTTGAGATCGCCACCGATCACGCCGCACTGACGCAGGCGGTGATGGAGGGCGTGGGCTTCGCCCTGCGCGACAACTACGAGGCGCTGAAGGGCACCGGCACCGATCTTTCGCGCCTGCTGGCCATCGGCGGCGGCTCCCGCAGCCGCTATTGGGTGGAACTGATCGCGACGCTTCTGCACATCCCCGTCGATCTGCCCGAGGCGGGCGATTTCGGCGCGGCGCTGGGCGCGGCCCGGCTGGCCATGGTGGGCCACACAGGCGCCACCCCGGCCGACATCATGACCCGGCCCAAGGTGGCCGAAACCATCGACCCGCGCGCAGATCTGGCCGAGGCCTATGAAACGGCCTACGCCCAGTATCGCGCGCTTTACCCTGCACTGAAGGCTTTGAACCCATGAGCACCGGATTTTTCCCCGTCGAGAAGATCGCCTACGAAGGCCCCGAAAGCACCAACCCGCTGGCCTTCCGCCACTACAACCCCGACGAGGTGGTCATGGGCAAGCGGCTCGAAGATCACCTGCGCTTCGCCATCGCCTATTGGCACAGCTTCGCCTGGCCCGGCGGCGATCCCTTCGGCGGCCAGACCTTCGAGCGCCCGTGGTTCGGCGACGAAATGGCCAAGGCCAGGTTGAAAGCCGATGTGGCCTTCGAGATGTTCACCGCCCTGCAGGCGCCTTTCTACTGCTTCCACGACGCCGATGTCCGCCCCGAGATGGGCAACTTCGCCGACAACACGAAGGCGCTGAACGAGATCGTGGACTACTTCGCCAAGAAGCAGGAAGAGACGGGCATGAAGCTCCTCTGGGGCACGGCCAACCTCTTCACCCACCGCCGCTTCATGGCCGGCGCCTCCACCAACCCGGATCCCGAGGTCTTCGCCTTCTCCGCCGCCACCATCAAGACCTGCATGGACGCCACAATGCGCCTCGGCGGGCAGAACTACGTGCTCTGGGGCGGGCGTGAGGGCTATGAAACCCTGCTCAACACCGATCTGGCGCAGGAAGACGCGCAGATGGGCCGGATGCTGAACATGGTGGTGGAATACAAGCACAAGATCGGCTTCAAGGGCGACATCCTCGTGGAGCCCAAGCCGCAGGAGCCCTCCAAGCACCAGTATGATTACGACGTGGCCACCGTCTACGGCTTCCTCAAACGCCACGGGCTGGAGAACGAAGTGAAGATGAACATCGAGCAGGGCCACGCCATTCTCGCGGGCCACAGCTTCGAACACGAGATCGCCACGGCGGCGGCTCTGGGCATCTTCGGCTCCATCGACATGAACCGCAACGACTACCAGTCCGGCTGGGACACAGACCAGTTCCCCAACAACGTGCCCGAAGTGGCGATGGCCTACTACCACATCCTGAAGGCGGGGGGCTTCGGCAACGGCGGCACCAACTTCGACGCCAAGCTGCGCCGCCAGTCGCTCGATCCCGAGGATCTGCTGATCGCCCACATCGGCGGGATGGACGTCTGCGCCCGTGGCCTGAAGGCCGCCGCCGCCGTGATCGAAGACGGCACCTACGACTCTTTCGTCGCGGATCGCTACGCCGACTGGAAAGGCGAGCTGGGGCAGAAGATCCTCTCGGGCGGATACACGCTTGAAGAGCTGGCCGACTACGTGGAAACCTCCGGCGTGAACCCCGAGCCGCGTTCGGGCAAGCAGGAATATCTCGAAAACCTCTGGAACCGCTTCGTCTGAAGCGGGGCCGCCAACAGCAGGGCACGCGACGATGAGCAGGCTTCAGGCGATAGATCTGCCCGGCGGCGGGCAGATGCAACGGGTTGTTCTGGAAGAGGGCACGCAGGAGGTCTGCCTGCTCTCGCTCGGTGTCGCCCTGCAGGATTGGCGCATCGCCCACGGCGGTGTGGATCAGCCCGTCGTGCTGGGTTTCGATGATCCGGCCGCCTACCTGCGCAATCCCAACTACCTCGGCGTGATCGTCGGGCGCGTCGCCAACCGTATCGGCGGCGCGCGGTTCACGCTCGACGGGGAGGAGTTCATCCTGCCCGCAAACGAAGGCCGAAACCTGCTGCACGGCGGGGGCGGCGGGCTGAGCAGCCGCAGCTTTGCCGTGGACCTCGACAGCCGCGCCAATGCCGCGCGCTTCCGCTATACCTCCCCTCACGGCGAGGAGGGCTTTCCGGGCCGGGCCGATTTCGAGATCACCGTGGCGCTGTCGGGCGGGTGGCTGCGCTACGAGATGCGCGCCATGGTGGATCGCCCGACGCCGATCTGCCTTGCGCAGCACGCCTATTACAACCTGATGGGCGAGGGGCCGATCTGGGATCACGAGCTGTATCTGGACGGCGCGGAATGGACGCCCGTGGGCGCGGATCTGATCCCCACCGGGGACATCGCCCCGCTGCCGCCGCACATGGATTACCGCGATCCCGAAATCATGCGCCTGCGCGATCCGCAGCGGCTGGGCATGGACGGCAACATCCTGCTGCGCAGGGCGCGCAGCCAGGCCGAGCCGGCGGCACGGCTGCGCGCGCCCAACGGGCTCAGCCTTGCGCTGCATACCGATCAGCCCGCGATCCAAGCCTATACCGCGAACAAGCTGGCGCCCGTCACCGGCGGGCTGGAGGGGCGGCACTACGCGCCCTTCGGCGGCATCTGCCTTGAGCCGCAGCACAGCCCGGATTCGGTGAACAAGCCGCAGTTCCCCTCGATCATCGCGACCCCGGAAACCCCCTACCTGCAACGCCTCGATCTGCACCTGAGCGCGGACACCGGAACCCCATGAAACCACTGAGCAGCCTGCTGGCCGCGGCCTGTGCCGCCCTCGCCCTTCCCGCAACCGCGCAGCCGGATTTCCCCGAAGGCGTCTTCACCCCGCGCGACCCGGCCGCGGTGGAGCTGGGCTGGCTGCTGTTCTACGATCCGATCCTCTCCGGCAACGGCGAAGTGGCCTGCGCCACGTGCCACCATCCGAAATTCGGCACCGGGGACGGCGTGTCCCTCGCCATCGGCGATGGCGGCATCGGGCTGGGCCCGGCCCGGAAGGTGGACCCGCGGAACCCGCCCGAGCAGCGCATCCCGCGCAATGCGCCGGCGCTGTTCAACCTCGGGGCGGAACAGTTCAAGGTCATGTTCCACGATGGCCGCCTCGAAGCCGATCCGGACAAGCCCGGCGGCATCCGCACGCCCCTCGGTGCCGAGATGGTTCGGGGCTTCAAGAGCGTGCTCTCGGCGCAGGCGATGTTTCCGGTGCTCTCGGCCGACGAGATGGCCGGCCACTACTCGGAGAATCCCATCGCGCAGGCCGTGCGCCTCGGCCAGTTGACGCATGAGGGCGGGGCGTGGTCGCAGATCGCGGATCGCGTGGCCGCCGTCCCCGAATACCGGGCGCGGTTCGATGCGGTGCTCGGCAAGGGCGCTCCCATCGGCTTCACCGACATCGCCAACGTGGTGGCGGATTTCATCGCCGTGGAATGGCGCTCCGACAGCGCGCCCTTCGATGCCTACCTGAGGGGCGAGGCCACGCTGAGCGAAGAGGCAGTGGCGGGCATGGAACTCTTCTACGGCGAAGCCGGCTGCGCGGAGTGCCACGCCGGCCGCTTCCAGACGGACCACGGTTTCCACGCCATCGCCATGCCCCAGTTCGGCCCCGGCAAGGCGGCGCGCTTCGAGGATCACCACCGCGACGTGGGGCGGATGCGCGTGACCGGCCGCGAAGAGGACGCCTACCGCTTCCGCACGCCCAGCCTGCGCAACGTGACGAAGACGGCGCCCTACGGGCACACCGGCGCCTATGCGACGCTGGAAGGCGTGGTGCGCCACCATCTCGATCCGGTCGGAGCCCTGAGGGCCTATGACCTGTCGCAGGCGGTGCTGCCGGACCTGCCCGGCGCGGTGGACGACTGGGTGCTGACGCGGCCCGAGGAGATCGACGCGATCGCGCAGGCCAACGATCTGGCGCCGAGATCGCTGAGCGATGCACAGGTTGAGCAGATCCTTGCCTTCCTCGCAACGCTTGAGGATCCGCAGGGGCTGGAGGGGCGGCTCGGGGTGCCCGAGGCCGTGCCCAGCGGGCTGCCGGTGCCCCGGTAGCGGCGGGCGGGCATCCGCCGCCCCTTGCATCGCCGCCGCGCCGGCCGTCTAGGTCGTGAACTCATAAACGGGATTCCGTTTTTGGCGGTGTGATGATTCACTTTCGGAAACGGAGGTGAGCATGACGGGCAGACACGATGTGAGCGATGCGGAATGGGCGGTGATCTCGCCGCTGT
>NZ_FWFQ01000043.1 GCF_900172235.1 Pseudoruegeria aquimaris
ACAGCGGCGAGATCACCGCCCATTCCGCATCGCTCACATCGTGTCTGCCCGTCATGCTCACCTCCGTTTCCGAAAGTGAATCATCACACCGCCAAAAACGGAATCCCGTTTATGAGTTCACGACCTAGCGCTGTCCAGACGTATTGCGCGGGCGATCCCATGCCCAGCAGGAAGGTTGCGCCGATCACGCCGGCCGCCGCCCCGGCGTTGATGCCCAGAAGGCCCGGATCCGCGAGCGGGTTGCGGGTCATCCCCTGGATCAGGGCACCCGCGATCCCCAGCCCGGCCCCCGAGAGAAGGGCGCCGGCAAGGCGCGGCAGGCGGAGCCCGCGGATCACGATCTGGTCGGGGTCGGTCGGATCATAGGCCGTCAGGGCGCGCGCCAGATCCGCCCAGGACACGGGACGATACCCCAGCCTGAGCGCCAGCAGGCAGAGCAGGACAAGCACGGCGCAGGATGCCAATAGAACAAGCGCTCGCCGGTCGTCCATGGCGCGATGGTTCAAGATAGCTTCAGCGGTCATCGGAGACCTCCATCGGAAGGATGCCCGCCTCTCGCGACGAGGCGACCTCGGTTGTCGGGTCGCCGTCCATTGCCGCTTCGAGCAGAGGCACCAGGCGGTCCAGCGCGTAGTCGAGACTGAGCGGGCTGGAGTGCGACAGGGCGGCGGAAAGCATGAGATCGGCATAGATCTCGCGCCCTTGGGCGTAGGCGCGCATCGTGTTCCTCAGGGGCAGGTTCCTGAGGCGCTCGACCGAGCCGCCCGCGTCGAGCCAGATCAGGGCATCCACGTCGATGGCGGACAGATCCTCGGGCGGTATGCGCACATAGGTTTGGTTCAGGCTCCCGCGCGCATCGATGGCCTCGGGCACGACGAAGCCGAGATCGCCCAGCAACCGGCCGCGGACATCGCGCGAGGTGTAGGCGCCGGTGCTGCCGGCCCAGACCATCGCGGCAGTGGCGCCCTGCCAGTCGGGATGGGCCGCCCGGATGCGGGCGAAACGGGTCTCGAGCCGCGCGATCTCCGCCTCGGCCCTTTCCAGACGGCCCGTGGCCTCGCCGAGGGTGCGCAGCATCCCCTGCCAGGGGGCGCCATAGGGGCCCCAGTCCGCGCGATGGGCGACGGTGGGTGCGATTTGCGACAGCAGGCGGTATTCATGCGCCGTCATGCCACTCCACTGGCCGACGATGAGGTCGGGCTTCATCGCGGCAATGGCCTCGATATCGATTTCGCCCTGCATGACGATCGGTGCGGCCTGACCGAGCGCCTCCTGCGCCCAGGGCCAGACACCATGGGGGAAATCGCCATACCATTTGCGAAGAGCAACAGGTTTCACCCCCATGGCCAGAAGGAAGTCGTGGCCGATGAAGCTGAGGGAGACGACGCGTTCCGGCGCAGCGGGGATCTCGACCGTGCCGAACGCATGGTCGATGCGTACTGGGAAATCCTGCGCGGAGACAGGGGCGGCCAACAGGCCCAGAAGAAGGAATAGCGGACGTAGCAAGGGGGAACCTCGGAGGGGAGGGGTGGCCCCACTCTCGGGGCCACCCAGCCGGATCAGAAGGTGGAGGTGAGAGTCAGCGCAACGTTGCGCCCTTCGCCGAAGTAGCACGAGCCGCTCTGACAGGTGGTCACATAGCGTTCGTCGGTCAGGTTCGAGACGTTGAGCGCCAGCCGCCAGTTGTCCTGTTCATAGGCGATGGCCGTATCGAACAGCGTGTAGGCTGGCGTCTCCTGGATTCCCACGCCGTCCCAGGCAGCTCCGTTGTAGCGAACGCCGCCGCCGAACTGCCAGCCCCTGAGCCTCTTGGGGGCGTAGTTCACCCAGAGGGACGCAGCGTGCTCGGGAACCTGGGCGATCTCGAAGCCGGCTGCATTCTCTGTGTCGAGATAGGTATACGCGGCCTGAACCGATACATCGCCGAAGCTCTGGTAGGCTTCGAACTCGAAGCCGCGAGAGGACGCTTCGCCGGTCTGGACCTGGAAGCCGGGATTGACGGGATCGGCCACCAGCAGGTTCGATTTGGTCAGATCGAAAACCGCCGCCGAGAGCAGCGTGGCCGTGCCGGCGGGCTGGTATTTGACGCCCAGTTCGATCTGCTCGCCTTCCGTCGGGTCGAAAGCGTTTCCGTTGACGTCGGTGCCGATGGCGTCCTGCTGGAAGCTGGTTGCATAGCTCAGATACGGTGCGAGACCATTGTCGAACAGATACATGACCGCCGCATTGCCCGTCCATTTGCTGTCCTCGGCGGCTGCCGTGGTGGCGCCGAAGCTGCCGTTGGAGGCGCCCGTTTCTATACCGCCATAGCGCAGGCCGAAATCGAAGACCCAGCGGTCGTACGTGGCGCGGTTCTGGGCATAGAGGCCCCATTCGTCCACCGAGGTGCCGGGCGTGTCGGTCACGGTGATCGGGTTGAAACCGGTGTAAACGGGGTTGAACGGATCGATGGGTGCAACCTGGGCTCCGTATCCGAAATCGGAATCATAGGTTCCGCGCGAATAGCTGGCCCCCAGGATGCTCCGCATTTGCACCTCTCCCAGCGCGTATTCGGCGGTGGCATAGGTGTCGAGCGCCAAGGTCTTCAGCTCGTTCTCTGCGCGATAGAAGGTTCGGTTGATCGTGCCGTCTGGGTTGTAGCGCCCGGTGCCGAAATTGTCGAAGGCCCACCAGGCGTGCTGATATTCAGCCTCACCCTCAAGGTAGCGGAAATTGGCGTTCATGCTCCAGACCGGGTTGAACCGGTGCTTGAACATGGCGGTGATACTGCGTTGTTCGGATTCGAACTTGTCGAATTCCGGTTCGCCGACGAATAGGCTGTTGGGTAGGTAGTCGCCATTGCCGAAACCCGTCGCCGGCAGCAGCGTGCCGTAGATCGAGGCGAACTGGATCAGCGGGCTACGGTCTGACTTCTGGTAATTGGCAAGGACCGTCAGTTCGGTGGCCTCGGACGGGCGCCAGGTGATCGACGGGGCCAAGGCCAGCACGTCGTCCTGCGAATGGTCAACCTGGGTTTCCGAGTCGCGAGCAACGCCGACGAAGCGGTAGCGCAGCGTGCCGCTCTCGTTCAGGTCGCCGCTGACATCCAGCGCGCCCTGCACGCGGTCGAAGGATCCGACCTGAAGCTGCCACAGGTTCGGCGCGTCCTGAGCCGCGGTCTTTGACGTGGTGTTGACCACCCCGCCCACAGAGCCGCTGCCATACAGGCCCGAGGCAGGCCCGCGCAGAACCGAGACGCTGTTCAACATGAACGGTTCCGGCGTGGTATCGTTGTAGTAGCCGTAGCGTGCGGGCAGGCCATCGTGCAGCGTGGTGGGGCTGAAGCCACGCACCAGCGACCAGTCCGACCGGGCGTCGACACCCCATTGACCGGCAGTCACCCCGACCGTGTATTTCAGTGCATCCTCGACCGTACGCGCGCCGCGCTGTTGGATTTGCTGTTCGGTAAACACACTGACCGAACGCGGTGTTTCGGCGATGGGATCGCCTGTTTTCATGATCGTGCCGGAGTTCGTTGCGACCGACTCTCCGAAGAAGCCGTCGGACGTTTGACCCTCGATGGTGATCTGTTCAAGTTCGATGATTTCTTGCGCCAGGGCTGGCATAGCCGCAACCAGGGCGCAGACCGACACAGCGGCGCGCGTAAAGAACATGTCCCGTTCCCGTTTTCTTTTTTGGGATTTCGCCTGGCGACGCGCTGGGTGACCGGGGCGGGGTAAAGGATCTCTTTACCGTAGTCAACTAAAATAGTCAGGTATTTGAGCGGCGAGACCCCGTTGTCGTTCCTGTCGCACGCGGCAACGACGAGCTCGGTTGGTACCTTGCTGGTCGCCGAAGGCGTGGTGCAGGCCGACGGCCCTCGCCCCGACGCGAGGCTGACCTTTCCGGCAGAGACAGCAACTTTGAAGCTGGTGACCCCGGCAGGATTCGAACCTGCAACCTGCCCCTTAGGAGGGGGCTGCTCTATCCAGTTGAGCCACGGGGCCGCTGCGCACGTAGTGTCACAAAGCGATCCCCGGTGTAAACCAGGCGTGCGCACATCCGTGCATCTTCGCAATGCGAATTTCCGGGGATGACGGGGGTGCGGGCTGGGGTAAGCTGGGGCGGCAATTCAGACGCGGGAGGCAGCGATGCGATCGTTCGAAGAGATCCTCGCCATTTCGGCGGAACGCCACGGTGGGGTCGAGGCCGTCATGGCGCAGGTGCAGCCGCCCAAGCCGGCGGAGGAACTGGCCGCGATCGGTGATGACAGGTGGCTGGCGCAGATGACGAAATCCATCTTCCAGGCCGGGTTCAACTGGAAGGTCATCGAAACCAAGTGGCCGGGCTTCGAAGAGGCCTTTCGCGGGTTCGATCCCGGCGCCTGTTCGATGATGGACGACGCATGGTTCGACAGCCTGCTCACCAACACCGCGATCGTGCGCAACGGCACCAAGATCCGCTCTGTGCAGGAGAACGCCGCTTTCCTCGTGGATCTCGCGCGCGCGCATGGTTCCGCAGCGCGCTGTTTCGCCGAATGGCCGTCGGAGGATTACATCGGGCTTCTGGCCCTGATCAAGAAGGAGGGGTCGCGGCTGGGCGGCACATCGGGCCAATACATGCTGCGGATGATGGGGAAGGACAGTTTCATCCTGTCCCGTGACGTGGTGGCCCGGCTGATCGCCGAGGGCGTGATCGACAAGCCGCCGGCCTCGAAGAAGGCCATGGCCGCTGTGCAGGCGGCCTTCAACACGTGGCGGGCGGAAAGCGGCCGTTCGCTGACGGAAATCAGCCGGGTTCTGGCGATGAGCTGCGGCTAGGGCGCGGGCCGCGCCTTCAGCGTTTGAGGGTTTCGCCGTATTGGATTTTCGGCGTGAGTTCGACGCGTTTGCCGTATTCGCTTTCCTGCCCGGAGGTGCGGTCGGCGATGATCCTTGCGGCGATGGCGCCGATCTCCGTCCGGCAGGCGTCCATGGTGGCGAGCTGCTGGGGCAGACCGTCCAGCAGTTCGACGCCGTTGAACCCGGCAAGGCCGATCTGACCGGGAATATCGATTCCCTGCTCGCGCAGGTAGAGAAGCCCGCCTGCGCCGATCATGTCGTTGGAAAAATAAAGGAAATCGAGATCCGGTGAGCGTTCGAGCATGGCCTGCGTCATCTCGCGGCCTTTCTTCAGCGCGGAGCCGCCGGAGTAGAACTCCTGATCCTCGATCTCGCAGCCGGCCTTGGCGAGGGCCTCGGTAAACCCTTCGAAGCGTTTGCGGGCGCGGTGGTCCAGCGGCATCTTGGTGCCGAGGAATCCGATGTGCTCATAACCGGCCTTCAGGATGGCCTGGGCCATCATGCGCCCGGCGCGGCGGTGGGAAATGCCCACGGCGGTGTCGATGGGCTCACCATCCACGTCCATGATTTCCACCACCGGGATGCCGGCGTTGCGCAGCATCGCGCGCGAGGCCTCGGTGTGCTCCAGCCCGGCCACGATCACCCCGGAGGGACGCCAGGAAAGCATCTCGTAGAGCACTTTCTCTTCCTGCTCGGGCACGTAGTTCGTCAGCCCGACCACGGGCTGCAACTCGGTGTCCTCCAACTCGGCGCTGATCGAGGACATCACCTCGGGAAACACCATGTTGGACATGGAGGGAATCACCACCGCGACAAGATTCACCCGCTTGGAGGCCAGCGCCCCGGCGATCTTGTTGGGCACGTAGCCCAGCCGCTTGGCGGCATCGAGGACTTTCTTGCGGGTCTCCTTGGAAACGTCCCCGCGGTTCCGCAGCACGCGGGAGACGGTCATCTCGCTCACGCCGGAGGCTTCGGAAACGTCCCGCAGGGTCAGGGATCGGGTGGTCTCGGGCGTATCACCGTTCTTCAAGTTGTTCGTGCTCCCTCGCAACGCGCGCCCCTCATTGTTAGCGCCAAATAAGACCTTGTCCAAGCGCTTGTCGCATGGTATGTTAACGCTAACAGATAATCCGGCGCGTCCTGCAAGCTCTCTTTCTCTCGACGCTGACGGATCTCAAGGGGGAGCGGTGGGCCAAAAACGCTCCCCCTTACTTTTCCGAAACCAGGTTGCGCGCGCTTTCGAGGCGGCTCAAATCATGCGGATCACGTCCTTGTCGATCGCCAGCAGGTAGCCACGCTTGGCGATCGTCTTCACCAGAAGCTCGCTCACGATCTGGTTGCCCAGCGCATCGCGCAGGCGCTTGATGCGGGTCGCCCCGGCGGCCTCGTCGCAATCCGATTCAGCTTTCCCTGAGATCATGGCTTCGATCTGCGCCCCGCTCAGCACGTCCTCGTCGAGCCGGGCTTCGGCGAGGATTCCGAGCGTCTCGATGGCGGCGGCGGTGAGCTTGAACTCCATGTTGTTCAGGTAGACGGTATTCTCCTCCCGGCTGATGAGCAGGGAGTTCACCTGAATGCCGGAGCGCTCGATTTCGCCCATGCGCCGGTTCAGGACGAGCAGCGCGAAGAGAAAGATCACGGTGGCCACCAGCATCGTCGCCGCGAAGACCAGCAGCACGAAAATCACCATACGGTAGGAACTCAGGGTGTCCGAAAAGGCGGTGCCGGATTGCGCGAGGATTTCCAGCAGCTTGATTTCGGCCCCCGAGGTCAGATCGTCGTTCTCGACGAAAATGCGCTCGACCCGCTCGTTGAATGCATTGGCGCTGGGCAGGGTCAGCACCAGGAAGACCGCGGCGGCGGCCAGCAGAATCACGACGGCGCCCACGCCGAGGGTGAGCACCTTCGTGGCGGAGCGGCGCAGGTCAGTAGCGGAGGTAGAAGTCACCGGCATTCTCCCGTTTGGCCTCGAGTCCCGAGTCGTCGAACACGGAGATCACATTGAGCAGGCTCCAGCCGTTCTTGGAAAGCCGTTTGCGCAACACGTCCGCGGCCTGATCCTTGGAGCAGGCCTTCTCGGGGATCTTGGCCACACCATAGTGCAGGCGCAGGGGCGAATCCTGCTTGGCCTTGTAGTCGGCATAGCAGGCGGCGCCGGCCGGCGTGGCCAGCAGCAGCGCGAGGGAGAGGGTGAGCATGTGTTTCATGCCTCCCAGATGGCGCAATCGCCGCTTGTTATGCAATGACATTCCGATGTTATCCCCTAACAACCTGCTGATATTGTTTGTCTTTCCGAGTCTGCCGCAGTTTGGGCCCACAGGCCGCACGGCCCAAGCCCAAACAGCAGGAAACCGACCATGAACAAGATCTTCATCACCCTGATCGCCATTGCAACGCTGATCGTTACCTCTTTCAACGCCACCCAGGCCAGGGCGGCGGATTCCGATGACATCGCCAAGATCCTTCTCGGCGCCACGGCCCTGTTCGTGATCGGCAGCGCCATTTCCGAAGCCAACGAAGCGCCGCGGCGCAAGGTCGAGCGCCCGGGCCCGTCGGCGCACCCCTACACGCCCTACCGCGATCAGCCGCGGTGGAAGCCGGGCAAGGGCGCCGCGAAACTGCCGGGCCGCTGCCTTCAGACCTTCCGCGGGAAAGACGGCACCTACCGTGGCTACTCCCGCTGGTGTCTGCGCCAGAACTACCGCTACGAAGCCCAGCTTCCGCGCAAATGCCTGAACAAGGTCCACACCTTCAAGGACGGCAAGCGCAACGTCTATGAGCCGAGCTGCCTGCGCCGCCACGGTTTCTGGCACCAGGCCGCCCGCAACTGAGTCGGCTGATCGAGCAGCCCGGCGCTCCGGCAGAGAGCGCGAGGGGAGGGGCATCGCCCTTCCCCTTTTTCGATTGCGGATCCCGGTGCGGGCGGGCTTAACAGGGGGCATGACAAAGATGCTGCCCGACTTTTCCTTTGAGGAGGCCGCCATCGCGCGCGGTCATCGCGCCGTTGCCGGCGTGGACGAGGTGGGCCGTGGCCCGCTCTGCGGCCCGGTGACGGCCGCGGCCGTGATCCTCGATCCCGCGGCGCTTCCGGCCGGCCTGAACGATTCGAAGAAGCTGTCGGAACGCCGGCGGTTGGCGCTCTACGAGGAGATCCTCGCAACCGCCGTGGTGTCGGTGGCCCACGCAAGCGTGGAAGAGATCGACAGGCTCAACATCCTGCACGCCTCCATGCTGGCCATGCGCCGCGCGGTAGAGGGGCTTTCGGTGCGGGCGGACCACCTTCTGATCGACGGCAACCGCATTCCCGACGGGCTGGAGGCCTCGGCTGAAGCCGTCGTGAAGGGCGACGCGCGCGCGCTGTCGATCGCGGCGGCCTCCGTCGTGGCCAAAACGGTGCGCGATCGCATCATGGTGGATTTGGCGCAACAGCATCCGGGCTACGGCTGGGAGCGCAACGCGGGGTACGGAACCAAGCAACATCTGGCGGCTTTGGAAAAACTTGGCTTGACCCCACATCATAGGCGTTCGTTCAAACCCATCCACAATATCTTGTATCAAGGCTAAATCGTAAGTTGCTGTTTTAAAAAAGAATTTGACGAAGAATCCCCAGTGTCTCATCTTTATCCACAATAACTAGGCGCCAAAAGAGCGCCATCTATCGAGGCAGTAAAAAAAGAGCGCCATCTATCGAGGCAGTAAAAGATGAAAACACGTGCAAAAGGGGCTCTCGAGCTCCCTTTAAATCAGATATTGTCCGGGGATTGCATCGAGGTGATGAACAGTCTGCCGGAAGAGTCCGTCGATCTGATTTTCGCTGACCCCCCCTACAATCTCCAGCTCAAGGGCGAGCTGCACCGACCCGACAACTCGAAGGTCGATGCGGTGGACGACCACTGGGACCAGTTCGATTCCTTTGCGGCTTACGATGCCTTCACCCGTGCCTGGCTGGCGGCCGCGCGCCGCGTTCTCAAGCCAAACGGCGCGATCTGGGTGATCGGCTCCTACCACAACATCTTCCGCGTTGGCGCGTCGCTGCAGGACGCCGGCTTCTGGATCCTGAACGACGTCGTCTGGCGCAAGTCCAACCCGATGCCGAACTTCCGCGGCAAGCGTCTGACCAACGCCCATGAGACGATGATCTGGGCCGCGAAGGACGAAAAGAGCAAGGCGACCTTCAACTACGAGGCGCTCAAGGCGCTGAACGAGGGCGTGCAGATGCGCAGCGACTGGGTGCTCCCGATCTGCAACGGCCACGAGCGGCTGAAGGATGCCAACGGCGATAAGGCCCATCCGACGCAGAAACCCGAGAGCCTGCTGCACCGCGTGCTTGTGGGCGCGACGAACCCGGGCGACGTGGTGCTCGATCCGTTCTTCGGAACCGGCACCACCGGCGCCGTGGCCAAGAAGCTCGGCCGTGATTTCATCGGCATCGAGCGGGAAGAGGCCTATCGCAAGATCGCCGAGAAGCGGATCGCCAAGGTGCGCCGCTACGATGCGGAAAGCCTTCAGGTCTCCACCTCCAAGCGCGCCCAGCCCCGTGTGCCCTTCGGCACGCTGGTGGAGCGTGGCCTGCTTGCACCCGGCGACGAACTGCAGAGCATGAACGGCCGCTACAGCGCCAAGGTGCGTGCCGATGGCACTCTCGCGGCCAACAAGACCAGTGGCTCGATCCACCAGGTCGGCGCCGCGCTCGAAGGGGCGCCCAGCTGCAACGGCTGGACGTATTGGTGCTACAAGCAGGATGGCAAGACCGTTCCGATCGACAATCTGCGCCAGCAGATCCGCGCGGAGATGGGCGATAGGGCCAACTGATCCACACACAACAATCAAGTTACCGCCGGTGCCTGTGGCCTGACGCAGGGCGCCTACTTCCCCGCCGTGTCTCACGGCGGGGCTTTTTGGTTTCGGCGGCAGGCCGAGCGGCCGCACGGGCGGGCGCGGCGGGGCGTGGCCGGCGGCGCTTCTACCTCGGCAGCGGGTTGGTGCCGGCCTTGTAGGCGGACCAGTCCTCGATCTCGGGGTAATACTGCCGCCGCCAGGCCCGGACTTTCGGGTTCATGTAGCGCCGCCACGCCGGGGGTATCATGGCGAGCGCCGTCATCACCGGATAGCCGAAGGGCAGTTGCGGGGCTTCCTCGGCGCTGTAGGTCTGCAGCAGCGGGAACCGCCGGTTCGGCTTGTAGTGATGATCGGAATGGCGTTGCAGGTTGATGAGCAGCCAGTTGGAGGCCTTCTGGGCGGCGTTCCAGCTGTGGTGCGGGCGAACGTGCTCGTATTTGCCGTCGCCCAGGTGTTTGCGGGTCAGCCCGTAGTGTTCGACGTAGTTCACCAGTTCCAACTGCCAGATCGCGACGAAGGCCTGAAGGCAGAACAGCCCGAGCCCCGCCCAGCCGCCGACGAGGAAGGCCAGCAGCAGGAAGCCGGCCTGAAGCAGCGCATAGCGCAGGAACGGATTGCTCGGATGGAAGGGCGGCAGGCCCTTGCGCGCCAGCATCGCGGCCTCGGCCTTCCAGGCCGACTGCGGGCATTGGCGCAGCACGCGCGGAAAGAAGCGATGGAAGCCTTCGTTGTAGCGCGCGGTAACGGGATCGCGCGGGGTGCCGACGTAGCGGTGATGCACCAGCAGGTGCTCCGAGCGGAAATGGCTGTAGAGCACGGTGCCCAGCAGCAGATCCGCCATCCACCGCTCCAGCGCCGGTTTCTGGTGCATCAGCTCGTGGGAGTAGTTGATGCCGATGGTGCCGGAGATCACCCCGACGCCGAAGAACAGCACCAGCGTTTCCAGCGTGGACAGGTGATCGCTGTGTGTCACCCACCAGATCATCCCGTAGATCACGCAGAACTGGATGGGAAACCAGATGATCGTGATGAAGCGATACCAGAAGAGATCTTCCTCGGGCGTTTCGAGATCGGCGTTTTCTTCGTTCAGGCCGGTCAGCGCGTCCAGAAGCGAGAAACCGATCCAGCCATAGACCGGCAGGAGCACCACCCAGAGCCCGCCCTGCACCGCGCCGAGGATGGCAAGGGGCACCACGGTCAGCGAGACCCAGAACGGCAGGGTATTGTGCCAACGCCGGATCTGTTCTGCAGTCAGCATGGATATACGCTCCTGTGTTCAGCCCGAGGCCGTGGGCGCCGGCCGCACGGCAAGATCATGGGCTTTTCGCATGGCGGTTGGCATATCGGAGGGCGAAAACGCGGATTTTTCAAGGAAATATCCACGCTCGGGCACCGTGCCTTGGGGCAGATCCGCCACGAGGACGCGCAGGACGAGGTGGAAATGCGTGAAAGTGTGGCGCACCTCTCCGGGCAGTTCCCGCCAGTCGCCCGCAGCAGGGGGGAGCGCCTTGGGCGCGGCGCCTTCCTGCCAATCGCTTCCGGGCCAGCCCAGCGTGCCGCCCAGAAGCCCCTTGTCCGGCCGCCGCTCCACCAGCACCGCCCCGTCCGACCGGCGACCGATGAAGATCATGCCGTGGCGGGTAGGCTTCGCCTTGCGCGGCGATTTTCGGGGCAATTCAGCTTGAACAGTGTCTTTTCTTGCTCGGCAGGCTTCGCGCCAGGGGCAGATGCCGCAGGCCGGATTGCGGGGCGTGCAGATCGTTGCGCCGAGGTCCATCACGGCCTGTGCGTAGTCGCCGGGGCGCTGGGCGGGCGTCAGGGAGCGCGCCAGCGCCGTGAGTTCCGGCTTCGCGGCCGGCAGCGGCGTCTCCACGCGGAAGATGCGGCTCATGACCCGCTCCACGTTTCCGTCCACCACCACCTCGGGCAGATCGAAGGCGATGGCCGCGATGGCGCCGGCGGTGTAGGGGCCGATGCCGGGCAGGGAGAGCAGCGCCGCGTGGTCGGCCGGGAAGCGGCCGCCGTATTCCTCGGTGACGACGCGGGCGCATTTCAGCAGGTTGCGGGCGCGGGCGTAATAGCCCAGCCCCGCCCATTCGGCCATGACCTGCTCGTCCGGTGCAGCCGCCAAGGCCTCGACCGTGGGCCAGAGGGCGGTGAACCGGGTGAAATAGTCTCTGACTGCGGCCACGGTCGTCTGTTGCAGCATGATCTCCGACAGCCACACCCGGTAGGGATCCGGCGCCACGCCGGCCTTGCGGTCCGAGGGCGAGACCCGCCAGGGAAGCACGCGGGCGTGGGCGTCATACCAGGCCAGGAGGCTTGCGGCCTCTGCGGTTTCACACAATGTTTATTGCCCTCTCATTTCTATTTCGCTGGTGCCCGCTCAGGCCCGCGTTAAGATAACGTCGAGGAGTCGAAAAGACAGATGGCAAAACAGGCAGGCACACCGGAAAGCAAGCCGATGGCTCGACGCATGCGCGGCTTCGAGCGCACCTCGGGCCTGTTGCAGCCGCATATCCGGAAGGCCACCGAGGCCCGCGGTTTCGCGGTTGCAAGGCTGCTGACCCATTGGGAAGAGATCGTCGGCGAGGACATCGCCGCCATGGCCCGGCCCGTGAAGGTGGGATACGGGCGCGGCGGCTTCGGCGCCACCCTCACCGTCCTGACCACCGGCGCGCAGGCGCCGATGCTGCAGGCCCAGCTTCCCCGCATCATCGAGAAGGTGAATGCCTGCTACGGCTATGCAGCGATCTCGCGCATCCACATCACCCAGACGGCGCCCACCGGCTTCGCCGAAGGGCAGGTCGCCTTCAAGCCGGCGCCCAGGGCGACCCCGAGAAAACCCACCCCGCAGGCCTGCGCCGTGGCGCAGGAGACGACGCGGGAGGTGGGCGATGAAGGCCTGCGGGCCGCGCTGGAGCGGCTGGGGGCCAACATCATCACCCGAAACACGAGAAACTGAAGAGGCATGAAAATGCAACGCAAGCTCGCACTGGCCGCCGCCGCCGTGGCCCTTCTGACCGCAGGTGCGGCCTGGGTCACGTCCAACACGCAGCAAACCGCAGCGGGCTTCAGCGCCCCCTTCGCCGCGGCCAACGCGCAGGAAACGCAGGCGCCTGAGATCGTCGAGATGGTGCTCGGGGAAGAGGACGCGCCGATCACGGTGATCGAATATGCCTCCTACACCTGCCCGCACTGCGCCAATTTCCACAAGGCCGTCTATCCGCAACTGAAGAAGAACTACATCGACACCGGGAAGGTGAAATTCATCTACCGTGAAGTCTATTTCGACCGCTTCGGCCTGTGGGCGTCGATGGTTGCGCGTTGTGGCGGCGAGATGCGCTTCTTCGGGATCACCGACCTGATCTACGCGGGCCAGAAGGAATGGACGTCTTCCGGTGATCCGGCGACGATCGCACAGAACCTGCGCAAGATCGGCCTGACGGCGGGCATCCCCGAGGGTCAGCTCGATGCCTGCATGCAGGATGCCGACATGGCGCAGGCGCTGGTTGGGTGGTTCGAGGAAAACGCGAAGGCCGATGACATCAACTCCACGCCGTCCTTCATCATCGACGGCAAGAAGGTTTCCAACATGAACTACGCCGATTTCTCCGCCCTTCTGGACGAGAAACTCGGCGAATGAGCGCCGCGCCTCTCGCGGGGCTGAAGGTCGTCGAACTGGCACGCATCCTGGCTGGCCCATGGGCCGGCCAGACGCTGGCCGATCTGGGCGCCGAGGTCATCAAGGTCGAAAGCCCCGACGGGGATGACACCCGGCAGTGGGGCCCCCCGTTCATCGAGCGCGAAGGCGATACCTCCGCGGCCTATTTCCACGGATGCAACCGGGGCAAGGCCTCGATCGTGGTGGATTTCCGCACGCCCGAGGGGCAGGCGCGGGTCCGGGAGTTGGTGGCGGGCGCCGATATCCTGATCGAGAATTTCAAGGTCGGCGGGCTGGCGAAATACGGGCTCGACTACGAGAGCTTGAAGGCGGTGAACCCGGGGCTGATCTACTGTTCGATCACGGGTTTCGGGCAGGATGGCCCCTACGCGCATCGCGCGGGCTACGACTACATCATCCAGGGCATGAGCGGGCTGATGTCCATCACCGGGGAGCCCGCGGGGCAGCCCCAGAAGGTCGGCGTGGCGGTGACCGACGTGTTCACCGGCATCTACGCCGTGACGGGCATCCTCGCCGCGCTGCACCAGCGCAGCCAGACGGGGAGGGGCCAGCAGATCGACATGGCGCTTCTGGATGTCGCGACGGCGATCACCGCCAACCAGGCGATGAACTACCTCGCCACGGGCAAGGCGCCCGCGCGCATGGGCAATGCCCACCCGAATCTCGCGCCCTACCAGGTGTTCGACTGTTCTGACGGATTCATCATCATCGCCGTCGGCAACGACGGGCAGTTCCGGCGCTTCACTGCGCTTCTGGGCTGCGCGGAGCTTGCGAGCGATGAAAGATTCGTCACGAATCCGGCCCGAGTCGCCAATCGCGGCGCCCTGACCGCCGCGCTTCAGGCCCGGATAGTGGGGTGGACGAAGGCGGAGCTTCTGGCGGCCTGCGAAGATCAGGGCGTGCCCGCGGGGCCGATCAACGACCTGGCGGAGGTCTTTGCCGATCCCCAGGTGCAGCATCGCGAGATGCGGGTCGATCTGGAGGGCGTGCCTTCGGTGCGCACTCCGATCCGGTTTTCCGACGCGGAGCTTTCATTGCGACGCCCGGCACCGAAGCTCGGTGAGGATGATCCCCTCTAGGTCGTGGACTCATAATGTCTGATCCAGAGCCTTGAGCAAGCGAGGTGAAGTGCGGCGAGGAAGTTTGCTGCGGTTTTGAAGTATCGCGTTGCGATGCCGCGGAAGTGTTTGAGACGATTGAAGAACCGTTCGACCTTGTTGCGTTCGCGGTAGAGGTCTCGGTCGACGGTCCTGACCACGCGGACGTT
>NZ_FWFQ01000045.1 GCF_900172235.1 Pseudoruegeria aquimaris
AGATCGGCCCCGATGCCGCCTGAAAGCGTGTCCGTGCCGGCACCATCAAGCAGGATGTCGTTTCCGGCGGCGCCTGCCAGGCTGTCGTTCCCGGGGCCGCCGGAGAGCATGTCGGCCCCACTTCCCCCGGCGAGGGTATCGGCGCCGAGCCAGCCTTCCCGCGTGAGGCCGGCGGGGCCGGGGGAATATGTGAGGGCCGTGATGCCCGGCTCGCTTCCGGAGGAGGCATAGATGCGCAGGTTGTTGCCTTCGGGCATGAGTGCCATGGCGGAAATGTTCCGAAGGCTCGTGACCGCTCCGTCAACGAAGGTATCGCGCAGCAGGAGGCGGCCGTCCTGTGTCAGCAGGAAGAGGCTCACCCCGTCGTCGCCGCCCCCGGCCACGACATATGTGCGCCCCGCGACGGTTGCCGTTTCCAGTGCCTGCAGCCTCCCGAACCGTGTTGCGAGCGTGTCGGCAAGGTGGTCCGTCAACAGCAGCTGGCCGCCGGGCAGCAGACGGAAGACCGAGATCGTGCTTGATGCGGAGCAGCCCATGAGCACATAGGTGCCACCCTGCACCGTTGCCGTAGCCAGAGCGGTGGGGCCGGAGATGCCCAGCCCGTCCCGGGCGCCGATATGGGCGGTGTCCAGCAGCGCCCCGTCGTCCCGTACCCTGTAGGCGCTGAGGCCGCTTTCGCTGGCGGAGGCCGTGAACAGGTAGCGCGTGGCGCCAAGCTCGGCCACCGCCGTGGCACTGATCCGGTCGGCAAAGCGGGCGGCCGTATCCGGCACGTGGTAGGCGGTTTCGATCTGCAGGCTCTCGCCGAGGCGCCATCGTTGCAGGCCGCTGCCTTCGCGCAGGCCGGCGAAGAGATAGGTCTGGCCCCCCACGTCCACGGACGTGAAGCCGGAGAGGGTGCCGGATACGGGCGCGGGGAACCGCAGGGCGACCTGACGATCGACCTGCCCGTCATCCGAAAGGGCATAGACGCGCATCAGGCCGCCGGGGATCGTGCTCGGCAGGAGATAGCGCGCGTCGCCGATGGTGATGTCCGTCAGGCTCATGGGGGGCGGAAGGCCGTTCTCCATCGCCGGGCGGCTGGCCTGATCCAGCAGAACCGGTGTGGGAAAGGTGCTGATGTCGAAGACAAGAACACCGTCTCTCGACGCGGAATAGAGACGTTTCTCGCCATCTACGTCCATCAACAGAAGATCGTTGATGGACGTGGCGTAGGCCTGCCCCGTACCGAACGTATCTGTGTGGATGAACCCCATGCCAGCTAGCCCGATTCTGATGCCTATGGGCCCATTTCACTGGGGCCGCGGGCGCGCGCCGGGCCGCGATTGGGGCGGGAACGGGGCTTTAGGGACGGATTTTCTTCAAAGTGAACCTTCCACCCGGCGGCGGGCCGGGGGCCAGGTCGCCGCATGGTCGATGTACCATTGCACGGTCTCTTCGAGCCCGGCCGCGAGAGGCACGGAAGGTCGCCAGCCTAGTTCATCACGCAGGCGGCCGGGATCGATGGCGTAGCGCAGGTCGTGACCGGGGCGATCGGTGACGAAGGTGATCAGGTCGGCATGGGGGGCGCAGGCCGGGCGCTTCCGGTCGAGAATGGAACAGATCATCTTCACCAAAGTCAGGTTGGCCACCTCCGTCTCGCTGCCGATGTTGTAACGGCGTCCCGGCGCGCCTCTTTCGAGCACGGTCAGCAAAGCCGCGGCGTGATCATCCACGAACATCCAGTCGCGCACGTTCTCTCCGCTGCCGTAGACAGGGATGGGAGCCCCGGAAAGTGCCTTCAGGATCACCACGGGAACAAGCTTTTCCGGTGCCTGGAAAGGGCCATAGGTATTGGAGCCGTTCGTGGTGAGGACCGGCAGGTCATAGGTCTTGTGCCAGGCCCGCACCAGGTGATCCGCCGCTGCTTTCGAGGCGGAATAGGGACTGTTGGGTGCGTATGGGCTCCGTTCCGAAAACAGGCCGTCCTTCCCCAGGGAGCCATAGACTTCATCGGTCGAGACGTGGAGAAAGCGGAAGTCCTCGGGGCTTTGTCCTTCCTCCCGGTAGCGGCGTGCGGCTTCCAGCATGTTGAACGTGCCGGTGATGTTGGTCTGGATGAAGTCGGAGGGGCCGTCGATGGAGCGGTCGACGTGGCTTTCGGCGGCAAGGTGGATCACCGCATCCGGCCTGTGCCGGGAAAATATCCGCTCCAGCGCGGCGCGATCCCGGATGTCGGCCCGTTCGAAGCTGTAGCCCGGGCCGGAGGCCACGCTGGCCACGTTGTGAAGGCAACCCGCGTAGGTCAGGGCGTCGAGATTGACCACGGCGTGGCCACGCGCAATGGCAAGCCGGATGACGGCGCTGCCGATGAAGCCTGCCCCCCCGGTCACGAGGATTTTCATGCCGCCGGGTATCCGCGCAGGGCGGTACAGACCCGCTCGATCTCGTCGTCCGTCAGTCCTGCGTAGATCGGCAGCGAGACACAGCCCTTCGAGAACAGCTCGGCGCCGGGCAGCTCCCAGCTGCGCCTCTCCCAGGCCTTCATGCGCCAGAGCGGGGGGTAGTGTACCGAGCATTGCACCCCATGCGCCTGCATGTGGGACAGGAAGCGCGCGCGGTCGACATCCCGGAGCACGAACAGGTGCTGGTTGCCCTGCGCCTGCCCGTCGATCGGATGTAGCCCCGCCATGTCGCAGGCCACGATGTAGCGCTCCGCGATGGTGCGCAGCCGTTCGAGGGTTCGGGGCAGCCGCCGCAGTTGGCTGCGCCCGATCGCGGCCTGGATGTTGCCGGGGTTGCACTTGTGGCCCATGATCGGCAGCGCGTATTCCCAGTCGCTGCTGCCGTTCTGGTAGCGCCCGGCCACGGGGCGGTCCACCCCATGCAACCGCGCGGCACGGCACCAGTCGGCGAGGGCGGCATCGTCGGTCAGGATGACGCCGCCTTCCGCGGCATTCAGGATTTTCGTCGGGTAGAAGCTGAAGATCGAGGCGAAGGTGGGCAGGCTGCCCACGAGTCGCCCTTCGGCGGGCCCGTCCGCGTAGCGGGCACCGATCGCATGGGCGCAATCCTCGACGACGATCTGCGCGGCCTTCGCGGCGGCTTCCAGCAGGTCGCTCATGCCCGGCAGGGGAACCCCGGCATAGGGCATCGGGGCCAGGACAGAGCCTGCTTCGGCACTTTCCAGCAGCAGTGCTGCATCCGAGGCGCCGGTCTGCGGGGCGGTATCCGCCAGTACGACGTGCAACCCGGCATGATGCGCCTGGAAGGCGGGGCCGGCGAAGGTCGTCGCCGGGATGTGGATGGGGGTGCCTTCGGCAAGGCCCGCCACCCGGCGCAGGTACTGAAAGACGAGCATGTGGCCATTGGTGCAGGAATTGACCATCACCGCATGAGCGCGCCCATGCATGTCCGCCAGGGCTTCCTCGAAGGCGAAGACCTCTGCACCCATGGTGAGAAAGCCGCCTTCCAGAACCGCTGCAGCCGCGGCCCGGTCCTCCGCCTCGAGGTGAGGCCGGTGGAAGGCGATGAAGCTCATTTTTCTTTCTGGGATTCTGCGGAATCCGGCGCGAAACCTGCCCGCCCCACGCCCACGTAGGCCTCGAACCCGGCGCGCTTGGCATCCTTGGGGGCGTAGATGTTGCGCAGGTCAGCCATGCGGGGCTTGGCCATGCGCTTGGCCATGCGCTTCAGGTCCAATGCGCGGAACTCGTTCCACTCCGTGAGCAGAACCACCGCATCGGCGTTCTGCACCGCCTTGTAGGCGTCTTCCATCCAGTGCACCCCCGGCAGCAGCGCCTCGCCTTCGTGGCGGCCCTGCGGATCGGTGACGCGCACCTTGGCGCCGGCCCCCACGAGGGCGGGGATCAGCGTAAGGGAAGGGGCGTCGCGCATGTCGTCGGTATCGGGTTTGAAGGTCACCCCAAGCACGGCGATCGTCTTGCCGTTCACCGAGCCGTCGCAGAGATCCATCACCTTGTCGATCATGCGCCGCTTCACCTCTTCGTTCACGGTGATGACGGTTTCGGTGATCTGCATGGGAAGGGCGTGATCCTGCCCGATCCGGGCCAGCGCGCGGGTATCCTTGGGGAAGCAGGAACCGCCGAAGCCGGGGCCGGCATGCAGGAACTTGTTGCCGATGCGCCCGTCGAGCCCCATCCCGGCGGCAACCTTCTTCACATCCGCGCCCACGCGCTCGCAGAGGGCGGCGATCTCGTTGATGAAGGTGATCTTGGTGGCGAGGAAGGCGTTGGCGGCGTATTTGATCATCTCCGCGCTTTCCAGATCCGTGGTGAGGATCGGGAATTCGCGCAGGTAGAGCGGGCGGTAGATCTCGTTCATCACCTCGCCGGCGCGCGCGCTCTGCACCCCCACCACCACGCGGTCGGGGCGCATGAAATCGTCGATCGCCGCGCCTTCGCGCAGGAATTCCGGGTTGGAGGCCACGTCGAAATCGGCGTCGGGCGCGGCCTTGCGGATCACCTGGCGCACCTGGCGGTTGGTGCCCACGGGCACGGTGGATTTCGTCACAACCACCGTGTAGCCCTCGATCGCCCGGGCGATCTCTTCGGCGGCGGCGAAGACATAGGTCAGATCGGCATGGCCATCGCCCCGGCGCGTCGGCGTGCCCACCGCGATGAAGACGGCCTGCGCCCCCTTTACCGCCGCCGCCAGATCCCCGGTGAAGGAAAGCCGGCCGGCGGCCACGTTCTTGGCCATCAGCGCCTCGAGCCCTGGCTCGTAGATCGGCACCTCGCCCCGCTCCAGCATGGCGATCTTCTCGGGGTTGTTGTCGACGCAGACGACCTCGTGGCCGAAATCCGAGAAACATACGCCGGAGACAAGTCCGACGTAGCCCGTTCCAATCATCGCGATGCGCATGTTCTGCCTCCGGTGTTTGCCTCCCTGAGTGCCGTCTGGCGTGAAGGGCGTCAACGTCTTGATGCATGTGGACGGGGTTTTCCGCTGACATTTCCGGGCCATGGTGGCGATCCACGGAGAAGAAAGCGGCAGGGGCGCGCTGTGGGTATGGCGTGAAACAGGGCTGGGGAGCTATGCTGGCGGGCAGATAGACCTCAGGGAGAGCCCCCATGCCGAGCCAGCAGGAAATTCTCGATGCCATGCAATTCGATCTCTCCGGGTTGAACGGGCCGATCAACACCACCGGCGCGGCGCGCTACACCATCACCTACCAGTTTGCCGGCAACAGCCAGCCCGGCGATCTCTGGAATGCCTACAGCGGATGGACGGCCTTCAGCGCTGCCGAAAAAGCGGCGGTCCGTGCGATGATGGCCCATGTGGAAACCTTCCTGAACGTGGATTTCGTCGAAGTCACGGGGCAGGCCGACCCCGACATGAATCTCGGAAAAGTCTCTATTCCGGGCAATACCGTGGGATACGGTGGCTATCGCTATTCCTATTTCGGCAATGGCACCCTGGCCGATTACGACAATTTCGCCGTCTACGACAATTCGCTCGATCTCTCCCAGGCGCAGTGGCAGGGGCTGATCCTGCACGAGATCGGCCATGCGCTGGCCCTGAAGCACCCGTTCGAAGGGGGCACGACCCTGCCGGCGGCCTTCGACACCAACAAATACACGGTGATGTCCTACGACGAGAACCCGGACATCAATGCCGATGCCGACGCGATGATGCTGTTCGACATTCTCGCGCTCCAGGATCGCTGGGGCGCGGTGGCCTATAATGCCGGAAACAGTGTCTATACGGGCCCACGCACCAATACGGTGGATCCGATCTGGGATACAGGCGGGACCGATGTGCTGGATGCCTCTGCCCGCAGCGGTGCGGTCACGCTGGATCTGCGGGAAGGCATGTTCTCGCGCTTCGGAAGCCATGATGACGTCGTGATCGCCTACGGGGTGCAGATCGAGAATGCCATCGGCGGCTCGGGTGCGGATACCATCACCGGCAACGGGCTGGCCAATGATCTGCGCGGGCGCGGCGGGGCGGACACCATCGCCGGGAACAACGGCAATGATACCCTGCTCGGCGAAGGCGGAAACGATCTGCTGCGTGGCGGCAACGGGGCCGACCTGCTGAAGGGCAACCGGGGCGCCGACAGGCTGGAGGGCGGCGGCGGCAACGACCGCCTCGAAGGGCTGGAAGACAACGACGTGCTTCTGGGCGGGCAGGGGGCCGACCGGCTCTTCGGCGGTGGCGGCGCCGATACCCTCAGCGGCAACCGGGGTGCCGACCGCCTGTTCGGCGGCGACGGCAACGACCGGCTCTACGGCCAGGAGGACAATGACATCGCCTACGGCGGCCGTGGGGCGGACAGGCTCTACGGTGCCGGGGGCAATGATACGCTGACCGGGGGGGATGGCGCTGACACGCTGGAGGGTGGCGACGGCGCCGACGTGCTGTTCGGGCTCGACGGCAACGACAGGATGCTTGGCCAGAACGGCAACGACCGGCTCGAAGCACATGCCGGGGCCGACGTGCTTTTCGGCGGATCCGGCAACGACACGCTCAAGGGCGGGCTCGGCGATGACAGCCTCTACGGTGGCAACGGGGCCGATCTGATCGCCGGCGGGGCCGGTGACGATTGGCAGACCGGCGGGGCGGGGGCCGACATCTTTGTCTTCACCGGCAGTTTTGGCAGCGATACGGTCTCGGGTTTCGTGACCGCAGCCCAATCTGCGGTGCACGACGTGTTGCGCCTGAAGGCGGGCGCGGAAGTCTCCAACCTCGCGCAGTTCAAGGCGGCCGCGCAGCAGGTGCCCGCCTCCGCATGGGTGAGGTAAGCCCGGGCGGTGTCCAGGGCCTCGCGGATGGTCACGTCCATGTCGAGGTAGCGGTAGGTGCCGAGGCGCCCCACGAAGGTCACCCCCTCGGTGGCCTGCGCCTTTGCCACGTAATCCCCCAGAAGTGCCTTCTCCTCGACCATGCGGATCGGGTAGTAGGGGATATCCTCCGGCCCGCAGGCACGGCTGAACTCGCGGTAGCAGACGGAGCCCTCATGGCTTTCCCAAGGGCTGAAATGCTTGTGCTCGGTGATGCGGGTGTAGGGCACCTCCACCTCGCCATAATTCATCACCGCACAACCCTGGTAGTCGCCTTCGTAGGTGAAGCGCTCGAAATCCAGCGTGCGGTAGCCCAGCCGGCCCAGCTCGTAGTCGAAGTAGCCATCGAGCGGGCCCGAGTAGAAGATATGATCGAAATCGGCCGCCATGCCTGGCGTGAACCAGGTTTCCAGGTGCACGGTGATGCGTGGATGATCGAGGATGCTCTCCACCATTTCGGTGTAGCCGTTCTCCGGCATGCCCTGGAAACGGTGGAAGAAATAGTTGTCGTCGTAGTTGAAGCGCACTGGCAGGCGCTTGAGAATGGAGGCAGGCAGCTCGGTGGGCGAGCAGCCCCATTGCTTCTGGGTGTAGCCCTTGAAGAAAGCCTCGTAGAGCGCGTTGCCGACGAAACGCAGCGCCTGTTCCTCGAAGGTCTGGGGATCGGTGATCGAGGTATCGGCCTGCGCCTCGATGAAGGCGCGGGCTTCGTCCGGGCGCATGGTGCGGCCGAAGAACTGGTTGATCGTGTGCAGGTTGACCGGCAGCGAATAGACCGCTCCACCCGTCGTGGCCTTCACCCGGTTCTTGTAGGGCATGAAACAGGTGTGGGCGTTCACGTACTCCCAGACTTCCTCGTCGTCGGTGTGGAAGATGTGCGGGCCGTACACATGCACCATGACCCCCGTTTCGGCGTCGCGTTCGGTGTGGCAGTTCCCACCCACGTGATCGCGCCCGTCGATGATCGTCACCTCGTGGCCGGCCTGCGCCAGCTCACGCCCGATCACCGCGCCCGAAAGCCCCGCGCCGACAAGAAGAATGGATTGGCTCATTACGTAACGCCTCTTTGGGAATGCACTCGTTGAACAATGATCACCGCCCCAACACAACGGTTTCGGCGCCGAATCTCAAGCCCCACCCCTACCCTTCCTGACCCACCCCAGGAAAGCCGCATCGGCGGAGCGCAGGCGTTGCTGGCCGGTGGCGGCCCAGATGCCGCGCCATTCGGCCTCCAGCGCGTAGACGTCGACCCCCGGCGCGAGCCGGCGCGCGGCCTCGAGCGTTTCGGGCTTGAGCACGGGGGGCGGCACCGTCTCCACCACGCCGTCGCGCAGGGTGAAACGGATCAGATCGCCCGGTTCTTCGCTGATGTGGTAATCGGGCAGGTGATCGGCGGCGATCATGTCGCGCACCATCTTTCTAAACACCCGCCGCGGGCTGGCGGAGCCCGATTTCTTCTGCAGCACCTCCAGCGAGACGCGCCAGCTTTCCTGCCGGCCGCAGTGCTTGCGCGCCAGTTCGTAGACGCGCCGCTCCAGCGGTTTTCGCATGCGAAAATAATCCCGGCTCAAGGTCAGAACCGATTTGCTGAGCACCGCGTTGAAGAGCCATTCCGAAAGCGTCACCGCCACGCTGACCATGCGCCCGCCCCGGCTGCGGCGCACGATCTCCCAGCTTTCGATCAGGCCGAAGCCCGTGGTGATCTCCTGTCCGCCGGTTTCGAAATTGGTGGTGATGCGGGTGCCGGCCAGGCGCTCGAAGGCTTCGCGCAGCCGCTTGTAGCCGTCGCCGGAGGTTTCCCGGTTGGTGGCCACCAGCAGGTCGTGGGCCTTCAGGTGCAGCGTCCGGCTCACCGGGCGCCCGGCGTTGAGCGCCGCCATCAGCTGGCTGACGCAGAAGATCAGGATGTCCTTGTCGTGGATCGTGGCAAGCCCCTTCACCGAGGGCGTCACCTCGATCTGGACGCCATTGTGCTCGTAGGAGAGGATGCGCCGGTCCGGCCGCGTGGAGAGCGAGAACATCGGGTGCTCCATGCTGCCCATGTCGTCCTTGGGGATGGCATCGAAAATATCGCAGACGAAGAAATCCGCCGTCGGATGGCGATCGGGCAATAGCCCCCCGCCTGTCGTCCCTGCCCCTGTCATCGCCTGCACTGCCCGATTCTTCTTCGTGGTTTCAGTGACACCCAGCCTAGGGTTATCCACAGGCCCGGTCCAGCCTCGCCAACGTGGCTTCGGAATCGCCGCAACGTGGGATCAGAGTCGCTTCATCGTGGGATCAGATTCACATGGCTCCCCGGAAAGCGCATCAGGCCATTGAGAAATCAAGCTTTTTCGAGAAAGCCGAAGCCCCTTAACTATAAGATAACTCATAAATAACTTGATAAAAAAATCTCGCGCCCCTCTAGATGCCCGGGCAATCACCCTGAAAATGCTTAGAAAATCGTGTTTTGTGCGTATTTCCGTTCCATGTGCGCATTTTTTTGGTATAGGTTGGAAAACAGCTAACATGAGGCGTTTTTCATGGCATCAGAGGCGGCCGGGCAGCCCCCCTATTTCAACATCGATCCAGATCGCGCATTGGCGGACCTGGACAGGCCAACCACCACCGATGGCTTCGCCGCCATCGCCGCCGCCTGCGCCCGCGGGCGGGAGGATCTCGCCAGCCGGGGCCTGAACGATGAAGGCCGCAAGGAGCTGCGCCTCTTCTCCACCTGGGAGATCACGAAGTACCTGATCCCCGTGGCCACGGCCCACTTCCGCCGGGTGCTCAAGCAGAACCCAAACCTGCCCCAGGGCCGCAGCGAGACGGCGGGCGGAGCCAAGTGGTTCACCCTGGACGAAGTGCTGCGCCTGCGCGCCCATTTCGCCACCGAGGGCTCCAAGGCGAAGGAATACGCGCCCTACCGGCCCAAGGATCTCCCGGCGAAGCTCGTGGCCGTGGCCAACTTCAAGGGCGGCGTCGGCAAGACGTCCACCGCGGCGCATCTGGCGATGAGCGCGGCGCTGGATGGCTACCGGGTGCTGGTGCTGGATCTGGACAGCCAAGGCTCCATGACCTCGATCTTCGGCGGCAAGGTAAGCGATGAATGGCAGACGGTCTTCCCTTTGCTGGCCCGCCATTACGCCAGCCACCTGCAGGCGGAGAACCGGGCGCGGATCGGCCGGGGCGAAGATCCCGTGCCGCTGGACGACACGCTCTCCGAGGCGCTTGCGGTGAAGGCGGCGGACCTGATCCAGAAAACCCACTGGCCCAACATCGATCTGATCGGCGCGCAGCTCAATCTCTACTGGGCGGAGTTCCAGATCCCCGTCTGGCGGATGCAGGGGCGCAGCTGGAAGCTCTGGGATGCGCTCACCGAGACGCTTGAGGCCGATGGGGTGCTCGACGACTACGACGTGATCTTCATCGATACCCCCCCTGCCCTCGGCTACCTGACGATCAACGGGCTGGCGGCGGCCGACATCCTGCTGGTGCCGATGGGGGCCTCTTTCCTGGAGTTCGATTCCACCGGGCGCTTCTTCGACATGCTGCATTCCACCTTCGCCTCCATCGAGGAGGGCGAGAACATCGCGGCGCGGGCGCTGGGGCGCGAGGGGATCGCTTTCGAATGGGACGCGGTGCGCGCGGTGATCACCCGCTTCGACGGCGCCCAGCAGGCCGAGCTGGCGGCGCTGATGCAGGCCTACATGGGCCGCACCCTGAGCCCGCACAAACAGGATTTCACCGCGCTGATCGGGCAGGCCGGGGAGCAGGTGAACGGGATCTACGAAGCCGACTACCGGGATTTCAACCGCGAGACCTACGTGCGCGGCCGGATGACCTTCGATGAGACCTATGCTGCCTTCAAGCGGCTTTTGCTCGGGGTCTGGCGGCGGGATGAACTGGCCGCGCGGGAAGAAGCCGGGCAGGGGGCATTGCTGTGAGTTTTCGCATGCGAAAAGACTCTGCTTTCCCCGTTTCAGGCTCTATCGGGGCGGTTGGCCGCGTTGTGAGCACGCGCCCTATCCGGCGGGGAAATTCGGTATCAGAAGATCGGGGAGGGGCGTGAAATGGCCAAACGCAAACGGCTGACGCCGGCGGTGTTCCTGGAAGAGGGGGAGGCGGTATCATCGAGGCCCGTCGCCGGCCCGCCGATTGCGCGGGTCTCCGGCGAGGCCGCGCTGGCGGGGGCGCTGGACGAGGTCGCCGGGGAGTTGCGCGCGGCCCGGGAAGAGGGGCGGCTGATCCTGAAGCTGCCGCTGGCGGCGATCCGGCGCGATCACCTGGTGCGCGACCGCATTCCCAGCGACGATGAGGAGATGCAGGCGCTCATCGCCAGCATCCGGGCGCGCGGCCAGCAGGTGCCGATCGAAGTGAGCGAGATCGAAGGCGGGCAGGGGGCCTACGGGCTGATTTCAGGCTGGCGCCGGCTGGAGGCACTGTCCCGGCTCGCGGAAGAAGACGCGGAACGCTTCGGCTCGGTGCTGGCCCTGGTGAAAGCCCCGGCGGATGCGCCGGAGGCCTACCTCGCGATGATCGAGGAAAACGAGATCCGGGTGGGGCTTTCCTTCTACGAACGCGCGCGGATCGTGATGCGCAGTGTTCAGGAAAGGGTCTATCCCAGCCAAAGAGAGGCGCTTCTGGGCTTGTTCCCCACGGCCTCCCCGGCCAAGCGGAGCAAGATCAAATCCTTCATTCCTCTCGTGGAGGGGCTCGATAGCGCGCTGCGCTTTCCCACGCGGATCTCCGAACGCCTGGGGCTGGAACTGGCCAAGCGCATGGCCGAGGACCCGGCTTTCGCAGCCCGGCTTTCGGAGCGGCTGCAGCGGGAGGCGCCTGCCGATGGCGATGCGGAGATGGCCCTGCTGACGAAGGCGGCCACGCAGGCGGTGCCGCGGGGGGCGAAACCGGCCGCCGAGAAACCGCAGGAGCTCGTGCCGGGGGTGCGGCTTTCGCGGAAGGGCAAGGGGATCGCGCTCGAAGGCAAGCGTGTGGACGCGGCCTTCGAGAAGAAGCTTTCCCGCTGGATCAGGGACGAATTCGGCTGACGTTGCCAGGGTTTTCGCATGCGAAAATCCGGGCTGGAACGTCCGCTAAAAGGTGAGAATGTCGTCGCTCAGAACGCTGGCGTCGGTAATGCCTTCCAGAGTGAGAACGTTGCCCATCCCGAAATCCAGCACCAGATTGCCCGCCTGAACATGTGCGATATCGGACAGTTGCAGCGGACCGCCGCCCCAGAGCGAGGCCTCCAGGTGCAGGGTGTCGAGATCGTTCCGAAAATCCCGGATCACATCGGTGCCGTCGCCCAGGCCGAAGACGAAGTGATCCGCGCCAGCACTTCCGATGAGCCAATCCGCACCGCGGCCACCTGAAAGCCTGTCGGCCCCTTCGCCACCGAAGAGCGTATCGCTGCCGCTGCCTCCGAACAGCGTGTCATTCCCGAGGCCGCCCCGCAGCAGGTCATTGCCGTCGCCGCCGGAAAGAGTGTCATCGGCGCCGTGGCTTTCCAGCCTGTCGTTTCCCGGGCCACCATCCAGCCAGTCCGCGCCGTCATTGCCAAAAAGTGTATCGGCACCATCCTCGCCGAACAGTCGGTCCGTCCCGGCGCCACCTGCGAGGGTGTCATCTCCTATCCCGCCTGAAACGGTGTCGTTCCCGGCTCCACCATACACGGCGTCGGAGTCCTCCTGACCGTTCAGCGTGTCATTACCGTCGCCGCCGAAAAGCGTATCTGCGCCCCGGTTGCCCCGGGCGAGATCATTGCCGCCGCCCGCGATCAGTACGTCATTGCCGGGCCCGCCGCGCAGGGTGTCGGCATCTTCGAGCCCCTCCAGGCGATCGTTCCCCTCGCCGCCGTCGAGGATGTCGCGCCCGCGGTTCCCTTTCAGCGTATCGGCGCCGCCGCCACCCGAGATGTTGTCGTTGCCGGCCTGTCCGAGCACCAGATCATTCCCGCCCGCGGCCAGGATGGTATCGTTGCCTTCCGCGCCGATGATCAGATCGGCCACCTGGCTGCCGGGCAGGGTGTTGGGGGTCTCGTCTCCGGTGATAACCTGCCCTTCCCAGATCAGCCCGTTGGGCGAGCGTGGCACCGAAAGGATCCTGTCGGTGATGAAGAGCGCCGTGTCGATGGGCTGGCCGTCGTGACTCTGGATCTCGAGGGTTTCACCGCGAAACAGGATACGTGCTCCGCTTGCCGTCGCGGTGATCGACAGCTGGGCGGCCGCGTAGAGCATGGCGAAAGCGGAAAGATCGAGCCTGTCCTCGGCGATGTTGAAATCGGTGATCCGGTCGGTGGCTCCATCCGCGGAAAGAACGAAAAGATCGGCCCCGATGCCGCCTGAAAGCGTGTCCGTGCCGGCACCATCAAGCAGGATGTCGTTTCCGGCGGCGCCTGCCAGGCTGTCGTTCCCGGGGCCGCCGGAGAGCATGTCGGCCCCACTTCCCC